>NZ_PEDL01000037.1 GCF_002735925.1 Sporanaerobium hydrogeniformans
TATGAAAAATTTAAACTTTCGTGACACAGTGCAGAGCAAGAAAGAAGGCTTTTCGCAGGTTTCCTCCACAGACTTTCGCAAAGTCTTGGTGAAGGACTGTAGGCTGTTTTTAGGGACGTTATCGCAAGCGTTCTTCTTGCGATAGGTAGGACCGTTAGTCTACAGGACTGAACCTAGAGTTTGCCAAGGCGAGGACCCAGAAACCGGAGAAAAGCCTTCTTTCTTGCGGCCGCGTCTACACCTCTTCTTTTTCTTGACTTTCAATTCCTAAGAGCACCCCAACAAACTGAAATTTATATACATCAAGTATTTAACTTCCCATATATTTCACATAATTGGATGATATTTTTATGACATTTGTTTTATATCATAAAGTGAATAGGAGATAGTGTAAGCATTTGAAGTATCACACAAGAAAGGAGAAAATATGGAAGCTATTATAAAAGTAGATAATTTGAAGAAAATTTACATTATGGGAAGTGAGAAGGTCGTTGCATTAGATGACCTTAGTTTGGAAATAGAAGAAGGGGAGATATGTTGTTTATTTGGTACCTCTGGTTCAGGTAAATCCACTTTACTAAATATGTTAGCTGGACTTGAAAAACCTACATCAGGAACCATCTTAATTAAAGGATGTCCGATTCATAAGTATGATGAAGTACAGTTGGCTAAATTTAGACAACGTTATATTGGTTTTGTTTTTCAAGCTTATAACTTGATTGCCTCATTAACTGCTTTAGAAAATGTGAGCTTACCTCTTATTTTTCAAGGTGTCCCTAAAAGAGAACGTGATAAACGAGCGATAGAGATGCTTAAAGCCGTTGGTCTTGGAGATCGTTTGGGACATAAGCCCAATGAAATGAGTGGGGGGCAACAGCAACGAGTAAGCATTGCTAGAGCTTTTGTAAATCGTCCAACTATTTTATTTGCAGATGAGCCAACGGGGAATTTGGATACTGCTACAACTTACGAAGTGATGAACATTATTACAGGCATTGCCAAGGAATATAAGCAGACACTTATTATCGTTTCACACGATTTAGAAATTGCAGATTACGCAAGTAAAATAGTCACCATGAGAAACGGCAATGTAGAGAAGATTAAATATACTCTAAATCAAGAAAGAGGTAAAGGAGAGAAACAATATGCTATATTATAAAAAAGGATTTAGAAACTTAGGTTTTATGCTCATACTGACACTTACACTTAGTATGTTTTTGCCGTATACTTGTTTTGCGGCAGAAGATAAACTACTTATTTTAGATAAAACCTATACAACCTCTAAGTTAATAGAAGGTGACGCTATTAATGCAAAAATTAAATTTTGCCCAAGTAAAGATCCTCTCAAAATAACAGGTGTTGAGGTCAGTGGAACAGCAGTTGATAAGAATAAATTTTCTTATACCATTACGGATGGTAATGATAATGATATGGAAGATACAGCTTTTACAACAGGACAGATTGGATATGCTACGCTTAGGGGTATAACGTACTCAGGAAGTGGTTCAGAAATGCTCATTACTCTGAAGTATGAAGGTGGATCTGTACAAGAGACTATTACATTAGATACAGTTAGTAATGCAGATATTCAAGGTGCACTTGTATTAGACTCAAGTATAACAAGTAATATGAGTGCAAGTATTAAGGCGGGAGAAACTAAAAAGCTTTCTTTACAAATCAAAAATAGCAGTAGCATGGCTGTAAAAAATGGGATTGTAAAAATCAGCTTGGCGGATTCTGTAGTCGGTCTTAGCCTTAAGGAAGGACAATACATTGAACTAGGTACTATTCAATCGAAAGCAACCAAGACGATTAGTTTTATTGTAGAGGCAGATAGTACCGTCAAAGCAGGTACATATAAAATAAATGTTGAGATGAATGGGGTGAAGCAGATTCTTCAACTTCAAGTGGATAGTGTAGCTACCCCACCTGTTTTAGAATTAAGTATTGCCAAAGATAAGGTTTTTAAATTAGGTGAAGTAAATGATTTAAAACTTATAGTTAAAAATTCAGGAGGGAAGCTTGCTAAGAATATCAAGCTTCAAATAAAAAACCAAAAAGACGTAGCTATAATAGGAAATAGCAATGTGAAATACATTAATTCTCTTGCCGCAGGAAGTACAACTACTGTAGAGAGTCAAATTCAGTTAGATAGTAGTACAAGTACGAATATGATTTTGTTAGAAGTAGGTCTTACTTATGCAAGTGAAGCAGGTGACGAATATACAGATACACAGTATATTTATCTCAATACAGATACACTAAGTACATTAGGAGAAATGAGTATTAACAAGGTACAAAGTCCAAGTGGTACTTACATGGCAAACCAAAACTTCACTATTAGCTTTCAAATTAAAAGTGAAGGAAATGCTAAAAATGTTAAGGTAAGTGTAAACCCAGCAAGTAACATCATTCCTAAGTCTCAGAGTGTATTTGTTATCCCAAGTATTAAAAAAGGAGAGACTAGAGACTATATAGTAACCTTAGCAGCAACAGAAGATATTACAACCAGTACCTATCCTATTGAAATCTTAGTAGAATATGAATACAACAATGAAAAAACAAGTATTCATCAGTATGCCAGTGTGAGTGTAAGTAATGAAGAGAATGAAGAAAGTACTAAACCACGTGTCATCATTGGACAATATCAGCTTTCACCACAAATTGTTAAAGCAGGAGAAAGTACACTTTTAAGTCTTGATTTTTATAATACGCATTCTTCAAAAGAAATTTACAATTTGGCAGTGACTATTGATGGAAGTGATTCAAACAATTCAAGTAGCAATAATAACTCAAGTAATAGTTCGGGGAATAGCTCCAATAGCACAAATAGTTCGAATAATTCTAACTCAGATATTTTTATACCTGTGAGTGGAAGTAATACCTTATTTGTAACCAAGCTGGCACCTAGAGAAATACAAACTAGGCAAATTGAACTTTCTACTTTAGGGACAACCACAGCTAAGACGTATTTAATAGCTATCAACATAAGCTATGAAGATAATAAAGGAAACATCCTTACGAGTACTGAAACCATTGCTATTCCTGTAGAACAAGAATTAGCGATTGATGTAGCACAAATTCAAATAGGTAATTTAACTCAAGGCAGAGGAACCTCTATTACAGCAACGCTTTATAATACAGGTAAAGCAGATATTAATAACGTTATGATCTACCTTGAAGGAGAAGGTTTTGCTGTAGAAGACAATAAGTCCTATCTTTCTACCTTTTCAAAAGGTGCAACGGAATATTATTTACCAACCGTAACACCTATAACTACTGGAAAGTTACAAGCTACTTTAGTGATTGAATACGATGATAACACGGGTGCAAAGCAAAGTATTCGTCATCCTTTTGAAATGGAAGTAGTAGAACGTACGACTAATCAAAATGAAATGACTAATGGTAAGGAGGGAATGTCGGAACGTAGTGGGATGCCAATGAATGGAGCACCTCATGTTAGTCAAAGTGTCAATAAATGGGTCATAGTAGTTTTAGCTCTAGCAGTTGCCGCAGGTGCTTTTATAACCTTTAAAGTAATTAAGAGAAGAAAACAAATAAAGGGAATGCATTTGCATGAATAAATTAGATTTAGTATTTATGAGTGTGCGGAGCTTGTGGCGGCGCAAACTTCGTTCAGCACTGACTATTTTAGGTGTACTTATAGGTACTTCTTCTATTGTACTTATGGTCTCTTTAGCTTTAGCCATGAATCAAAATTATGAAAATCAGATAAATCAGTGGGGAGCTCTTACCCTTATTCATGTTACAGAGCAAAGTGATATGGATAGTTTAGTGGAAGTAGAGGAGTTAGATGATGATGCCATTACCATGTTTGAAAGTTTGCCGTATGTAGAAAAAGTAATGCCACGTATTGAAACAAGTATGACTGTTACTGTTGGGGGGTACGGTACTATGCGAGAGGTAACCATTATAGGTTATGACGCTGAGGAACTTACAGCCCTTGGATATGAGGCTACAGAGGGAAGAAATTACGAGGATGGTGAAGAAAATGTTGTTTTAGTAGGAGGTAAATTTACAGATCAACTTGTAAAGAAAGGTCAGCGAGTAGACAGTAAAACGAATAGTTCAAAAGGTAGTAACAGCAATCGAAGTAGTGGCTTTGGTGGAGGGATGCCTGGTGGAGGTGGAATACCAAACAGAAATGGGATGACAAATGGTGGGGGTATGCCTGATGGTATGATGCCGAGAGGAGATATGCCTTTTGACCCAAGGATGGGGGATAATCAATCTAAACAAATCGAAGAGACAGAGTATGATTTATTTAATGACCCAGTAAGTCTAAGTTTTAGTACCTTTACTTTCCGAACAGGGAATAATACATTGATGGGACCAGGTGCTTCAATGAGCAGTAGCACCACCTCTACACCCAAGCCTATTAGTGTGCAAATTGTGGGGGTATTACCAAGTGGGAACACAGATACGGATGACGTGATTTTTATGCCACGAGAGATGGTACTTAAGCTAATTAAGCAAAAGGCTATCCATACGGCTAAACAAACAGGAAGCACACCACAAACAACTGTAGATACCTATGACTCAGTTATTGTTAAAGTTATTGATTCAGATAAAGTTCCCATGATTCAAAGCATGATTGAACGTATAGGATTTAAAACTTCAGGAGCACAAGATACTCTTGACGAAATGCAAAATATGGCTTCAAGCATTCAGCTTATTTTAATGGGTATAGGTGCCATTTCACTTATTGTAGCAGCCATTGGTATTACCAATACGATGATGATGTCTATTTATGAGCGTACGAGAGAAATTGGAGTTATGAAGGTTATCGGTGCAGTTATTTCAGATATTAAACAAATGTTTTTAGTAGAAGCTTCTATTATTGGCTTTTTAGGTGGTGTCTTTGGCGTGATCCTATGCTATGGTATTTCTTGGATTTTAAATACCTATTGCTTAGAGTTTTTTGGAGATTTAGTAGGAACTTCAACCGCTTATAAAACGTATGTTTCTATTATCCCTATAGAGCTAGCAATGGCCTCCATTGTTTTTGCAACAGTTATAGGGCTTTTAGCAGGGTATATGCCTGCTAAAAGGGCCACACAATTATCCGCATTAACAGCTATTAAGACAGAGTAAAACTCATTTGCTAACAAAAGCCATTCTGTGTATAATAAAAGCAAACCAGAGGGTTAAAAGACACAAGAAATTCAAAGGAGAATGGCAATGAAAAAGAGAAACCTTATAGTCGTTTTTTTACTGAATATCGTGACCTTAGGTTTTTATGGGCTTTATTGGATAATTACTTCTATGGAAGGGCTTAATCAATTAATAGGTAAAAAGATATTTGATGTAGAATTTACTAAAAAGATGTTGATTAGTACAGTAGGGGCTTATGCAGCAACCTTTATAGGAATAGGTTTTATTATTTATCAAGCTCTAGGAAAACCAGGTGTTTTTGGAAGTAGCCTTTTAATTGGACTATTTATTTTTTGTATGATGATGGTTTTATGGATTGTTGGGATGGTAATACTACATATTAAATTTGCTGCAGGCCTTCAAAAAATCCAGCAAGAATTATGGATTAAAGAAAAGCTTTCAGTTATGTTAGCAGGTCTAATGGTAATTATGTTTGGTGCGACGGTACCTTATATGCAAAGCTATATCAATAGTCTTATTGACCATAAAAAGCTTTAAAAAATAATAGAAAGTTAAGAGCCTTTGCTAAAAGAACTTTTTTGTTAAAGTACTTTATATGCAAAGGCTCTTAAAATATGAGGAGGACTATCTAATAATGATTTATTTACCGATGAAAAGTTGAGTCCAGTATTTACCGTTTGCTTCATAGCCTACACCAATATGAGTATAGCTAGCATTTAAGATATTCGCACGGTGACCTGGGCTATTCATCCAACCTGTTACAACAGCTTCAGGTGTTGGATAACCTTGAGCGATGTTTTCACCGGCACTTTTATAGCTGATACCGAAGCTTTTTAGCATATCAAAAGGAGAACCATAGGTTGGACTCGTATGACTAAAGTAGTTTTTTTGGGACATATCTGTTGATTTGGCACGGGCAACTTTTCTTACACTTTCATCCATTGTTAGGGCTTTTAAACCTTGTTTTGCTCGTTCCACATTAACAAGTTCTAATACTTTATTTTCAAAAGCAGTTTGACTAGAAACATTTACATCTGGTGAAGGTGCAGGTGTTTCTGTACTAGGCTTGTCTGTATCAGGTGTTTCTGTACTAGGCTTGTCTGTATCAGGTGTTTCTGTACTAGGCTTGTCTGTATCAGGTGTTTCTGTACTAGGCTTGTCTGTATCAGGTATTTCTGTACTAGGCTTGTCTGTATCAGGTGTTTCTGTACCAGGTTTGTCTGTATCAGGTGTTTCTGTACTAGGTATTTCTATATTAGGTTTGTTACAATCAGGGAAGTTAATCTCTGGTTTATTTGAGCTATTTATGTTTTGAATAAGTTCCATGAGATTATAACATTTAAAGGATTGGGTGATAAAACGATAATTACAATCAGTAGTAGAATTTTCTACTTGATAAAGGGGACTTACGTTAGTTTTTTTATTAGCTGGGCAGTACGAATTGGATTTGGCATAGAGAGGCATTGTAGCTCCTGAACCAATTACCGTAGCGGCTAAAATAAATAATGATTTGTGTAATTTCATATGTTTTTCCTCTTCTTTCAATTCGGATTTAAACTTATTACAAAAGTGTTTAACGTGTAACAAGTTCGTAATAATTATTATACATATATTTATATAAAAAGCAATAGAATCTATAAAAATAAGGGTATCCAGTTTATGGGATACCCTTAAATATTACGTAAATATTAAGTTGGAGCAGAGATCTAAGTATAAAGAAAGGCACTTAACGAGGGGGACGGCCTAACTTTGTCGGTAAGGTGATTTCAAAACTTGTGGGTCCTTCAAGGCTACTTTTAGCTTCTATAGTTCCGCCGTGCTGTAAAACAATAGCTTTGGCAATAGAGAGACCTAAGCCGTATCCACCTGATTCATGCACTCTTGACATATCGGCACGATAAAAGCGTTCAAAAATGTGGGGCAAATGTTCAGGTGGAATCCCGGGACCTGTGTTGGTTACAGTAAGATAAATCTTTTCTTTATGCTTTTTTAAAGAAACATCAATAGAACCACCTACAATAGCATTTTTTATTGCATTATCTAAAAGGATGATAGCAAGTTGCCTAAGTTTATCTTCATTAGCAAAGCAATAGATATTTTCTTCAATAGAGAGATTAAAGGTCTTACCTCCTTCAAAAATGAGGGATTCAAAAGGCAAGCAAACATTCATCATTACATCACTTAGGTTAAAAGAAGTAGCATTCTCTTTTGAATCAAGGGAATCTAGCTTAGCTAATTCTAAAAGGTTATTAACCAGTTTATTCATACGGCGTGTTTCAAATTGAATGTACTTAAGCCATTTACTTTGTCTATCAACTGTATCAAGTGGTTGATTAAGAACAGCATCTATATTGGCGGAGATGATCGTTAAAGGTGTACGAAGTTCATGAGAGGCATCTGCTACAAATTGTTTTTGTTTTTCCCATGCATCGGCCATAGGACGAATGGCCCATAAAGAAAGATAATAGCTAATGATAAAGAAGATGCCTAGGGTGAGAATACCAATGATAAGACATGACAAAACTAAGCGATTAAAGGTTGCTATTTCCAGGGAGCGATCTAGGAAAACAATAATAGAGC
This sequence comes from Sporanaerobium hydrogeniformans, assembly GCF_002735925.1. GTDB lineage: Bacteria > Bacillota > Clostridia > Lachnospirales > Cellulosilyticaceae > Sporanaerobium > Sporanaerobium hydrogeniformans. Next base: position 7,717 of record NZ_PEDL01000037.1, read on the forward strand.
CGTAGGGTTTAGTTTGTTTAAGAAAACGAAGCTCAAGTCCTTCTAATTGAATAATACCAGTTGTTTTAGGAGAATCATGTACCTTTGTAACAAGGAGCTGTAGTTTTTGCTGATCTACCTCTTCTGCGTCCCAAAGATTAAGCTGAAGGGAAATCATTTGGTTAGAATCGTCACATTTCACAGAGAAACTATTATGCCTATTAGGATTTCCCATAGGAAATTGAGGAGGAGTAGCAAGAGAAAGAGGTTTTTTGACTGGGAACATAGTCGGTGGCTTAAGCTTTTCAGGAATCCCATCCCTTTGGGCGATATCTTGAAGGGTACGTAAGGATTGTTCTTTACCACCGTTATACATGAGTAGACAGATACTTGTAAGGAGTGCAACTAAAATACAGGTAAGAAGCGACATGGTAATAAGGATAAAGCGATTTTTTAATTTTTTAATCATGTCTTTCTCCTTCTAAATAGTAGCCAACTCCTCGCTGAGTTTGAATAGATACTTTAGACTGTAAATGAAGAAGTTTTTTGCGAAGAAAGGAAATATAGACTTCTACATGATTATACTCCGCATCAGAATCATAGCCCCATATTTTTTCTAACAACTCTTCTTTACTTACTACATGTTCTCCATGGCTTATGAGAAATTCAAGAATATGAAATTCTTTCAGTCCCAATTTAATACTTTTTGTTGAAGAGCTTAATTCGTAGGTAGAAAGATTAAGAGTTAGGTCTTTAAAATGTAAAGAATCATCACAAATCAAATCGCCTCGCCTTCGAGATAATGCTCTTAGACGAGCAAGGAGTTCCTCTGTAACAAAAGGCTTGGTCAGATAATCATCTGCGCCATGGTCTAAACCACTAACTTTATCAGAAACTTCACCTTTAGCAGTAAGGAGCATAATAGGCGTTTGGAGTCCCTTTTCTCTCAAATTTTTTAATACTTCAAGACCATTTAACTTAGGAAGCATAATGTCTAATAAAATAATGTCATAAATGCCGCTTAGAGCATAATCAAGGCCATCCTCACCATTATAAACAGCATCTGCACTATACTTATTTTGTGTTAAAATCTGCACCAGGGCATCGGCTAAATACTTTTCATCTTCTATAATGAGAATACGCATTTTCTAATATCCTTTCTCTATGAAATGCTTTTAAACTTGTATAGGTATTGTACCACATGAAACTTAAAAAATTCTTAAAATAAGAAAAAGAGAATGAAGTTTTCTTATGAGAGTTTTTAAGATTGGTTTAAGGTTATCGGCCTATAATTAGATGTACGAGCAAGAAGGAGGTGAAAAGAGGATGGTATTTAGACATGAAATCAAGCATTTAATTAACGAAGCGGATTATTTAGCAATCAGCAAGCGTTTAAAGTTTATTGCACATGTAGATAAAAATGCTAGAGAAGGCAAAGACTATAAGATTCGAAGTCTCTACTTTGATAATTATAGTGACAAAGCTTTAAATGAAAAGCTTCTAGGTATCAATAATAGGGAAAAATTTCGCTTACGTTATTATAATGATGATACAAGTTTTATTCGTTTAGAAAAAAAGTCAAAGTATAATGGGCTTTGCTCTAAGGTCAGTACCTTTATTTCAAAGGAGAAATGTAATCTTTTAATAGAAGGGGAAATTGACTTTTTAAAAGAAAGTACAGAGCCTCTTTTTAATGAGCTTTATGTCAAGATGAAAACACAGCTCATAAAGCCTAAAACAATAGTGGACTATGTAAGGCAGGCCTATATTTATGAGCCAGGAAATGTACGTATTACCTTTGATAAATCTATTAAAACGGGATTGTTTGCTGTGGATTTTTTAAACACAGAAAAGTTAACAGTGGAGACACTGGATAAGCGTTATATTATTTTAGAAGTTAAATATGATGCATTTTTACCACAGATCATAGCGGACTGTATTCAAACCAATGAGCGTAGGGCAACAGCTTTTTCAAAATATGCAGTATGTAGAATGTATGGATAATAATTGGAGGAAAGAAAGATGAATCAGACGATTAATTTTAGTGATGTATTTAAAAATGGCTTTTTAAGTAAACTTACTTCTTTGTCTCTTTTAGACATGGTGATTGCTCTAGCCTTAGCTTTTGCTTTAGGGCTATTTATTATGGCAGTTTATAAGAAAACTTTTAGTGGGGTCATGTACTCACGTAATTTTGGTGTTTCTTTGATGGCAATGACGATGATTACTACTCTTATTATTTTAGCAGTTACTTCTAATGTGATACTTTCATTAGGGATGGTAGGTGCTTTGTCTATTGTACGTTTTAGAAGTGCAGTTAAGGAGCCTATTGACATTGCTTTCCTCTTTTGGGCAATTAGTGCAGGGATTGTGTTAGGAGCAGGACTTATACCACTCGCCCTCATAGGTTCTTTCTTTATTGGACTTATTATGATTTTATTTGTGAATAAAACGAGTAGGGATAACCCTTATATTTTAGTAGTTAATTGTGTAGATGATAGAGCAGAACAAGATGTTATGCAGAGAGTAAAAAGTAGTGTGAAAAAACACGTCATAAAATCTAAGACAGTTTCAGCTAGAAACGGCATTGAACTTACCGTAGAGTTACGTTTACAAGATATGACTACTAGATTTATTAATGAAATTAGTCAAATAGATGGTGTGGAAAATGCTGTTTTAGTCAGCTACAATGGTGAGTACATGGGGTAGAGAGTAGGTGAAGAGGTGATAGAATATGATAAAGGACAAGCACATTTTTCCACTAGCTCTATGTACTATTATTCTTGCAGTAATAGGGCTTATTGGTGGGTATAGTCTTTCACAAAAAAATATAAATAGCATAGAGGCTGTAAGTAGTAATGATGCCATTTATATGGAAAAGATTTTTGATAAAGAGAAACTATTAGAAATTAATATAGAGATTGATGAAAAGCAGTGGGAAGAATTATTAGAAAATGCTATGGATGAACAATATGTAGCAGCGAACCTAACAATTAATGGTGAAACAGTAAGTTCCGTAGGGATTCGGGCAAAGGGAAACTCTTCACTTAGTATGGTGGCTTCAGATAGTACCACAGATCGCTTTAGCTTTAAAATTAAGTTTGATGAATACATCAAAGGGCAGAGCTTTTATGGACTAGATAAAATGGTTCTTAATAATGGTATAGGTGATGCTACCTATATGAAAGAGTATTTAGCTTATGATATGTATAATAGTATGGGAATTGCAACTCCAGGCTTTGCCTTTGCTAAAGTAAGTGTGAATGATGAAGTATGGGGTGTTTATTTAGCAGTAGAAACGCTAGAAGAGAGTTTTATTGAACGTAATTACGGTAGTTTGGATGGCAATCTCTATAAAGTAGAGAGCGATAAATTGGGAGCTGGTGGCAATAAACAAGGTGGACAAATGGGGCAAATGCCTCCAGGAGGGAAAAATGGCATACAAAGACCAAGCAATCAAGATAATGAAACAATGCAAGGCAATATGCAGCCACCAGGAGGTATGCCAGATAACCTAAATAATGAAGCGATGGAAGGTAATATGCAGCCATCAGAAGATATGCCAGATAATCCTAATAATCAAGCAATGCAAGGAGATATGGCTCCACCAACAGAGATGCAAGGGGGTCTCGGTGCAGATAAGGGTAGTTCATCAGGAACAAATTTAGTTTATAAGGATGATGAACTTTCTAGTTATTCAGGTATATTTGATAATACTATTTTCAAGAAAACAACGGACGCAGATAAGCAAAAGATAGTCGATATGATGAAAAATTTATCAGAAGGGACTAATCTAGAGGACTATCTTGATGTAGATGAGGTTCTTCGCTATTTTGCTATTAATACTTTCATTGTGAATTTGGATAGCTATGCAAGTAATATGAAACATAATTTTTATCTCTATGAAGAAAATGGAAAGGTACAAATTTTACCTTGGGATTATAATTTAGCTTTTGCAGGTTATGGTTCTTTAAATGCTACACAAGCAATTAACTTCCCCATTGATACCCCTGTAACAGATTCAATGGAAAATAGTCCCCTTATTGCTAAACTTTTAGAAGTAGAGCCTTACAAAGAGCAGTATCATAATTATTTAAATAAATTAGTTACGGAGTATGTAGAAAATGGAAAATATGAAGTAACTATTCAAAAGGTAAATGAACTTATTAGTGAGGCAGTTAAGGAAGACCCTACGGCTTTTTATAGTTATGAAGAATACCAAACAGCAGTAGCAGAGCTTATTCAATTTGGGAAAGATAGGGCAACAAGTATTAAAGCACAATTAAGTGGAGAGCAGCCTAGTGAAAGCTATGGCAGTATAGCAACAACTGTTCATTTAAACAACTTAGGTTCTATGGGTGGGGGAAAAGGAGGATTTAATAATCAACCACCTCAAGATTTAAGTAAAAACGGTCCTGGCAGGGAAAACAGAACAAGGCCTAATGAGATGAACAAATTAGAGAAGGCCTCTTTAACAATTGAAGAAAAAGGATTATTACTTGTAGCAGGTATAACCCTAGTGGGAGGGAGCCTATTAATCCTTTGCTTTAAGAGAAGGAAGTATAGAAGTTAGTTGATAAAATCAGGTTATAAAAAGAGAAGGCCTAAGAATTTTCAATATACGAAAATTTTTAGGCCTTCTCTTTATCATCAACCATCTAATAAAGAAGTATTTAAAAATAATCAGAAAAATAAGGAGTTTGTTGCTCAATGGCATCCTCTAACATATCTAAGGTTTCAGCACTACAAGTAAGGCGACCAATTTTATGAAGATAGTCTGGACGTTTATAGCCTAGTAACATAGTTGTCATAGTTTGAATATCGATTTTATCATGAGTTCGAGTGGAGGTGCGAGTTATTTCACCCTTTCCATCAGTAGAAATAGAGAGTTTAAAAGGACCTTGATTCCAAGAAAGAATAGGGTCATCCATTATAAAAGTCCATTCTCGTTCTATAGTATCCGGTTTAAAAGGATATTGAGAAATAAACAACTCTAAGTCGACAATCCGAGCCATAAAATAAGGAGAGATACTTTCTTTAATATCTGCATCTTCTAGCAAAAAGGCGAGGGGTTCATCGGTATAAGTGTTACCTATAACCTTTGTAATCATAGAAAAATGGGCACTTATAAAATTCCATAAACCACTGCGTGCTTCTTCATTAATAAAAATCATATCTTTAATATGGAAAACTTCTTCTTTAATCCAATAAAGTACATAGCCATCTGGATCACCTTGGTCATTATAGTAGACAGCAGCCATTAAATCATCTGAATCCCAAAGGAAGTATTCATTCCAAGCCAGTTCATCACGTAGTAAAGCACCATGGGTTTGAAGTGCAAAACGATGATAAGCATTTTTAACCTCATCACTTTCAATAGCTACTCGTTCAACTTCTCCAGTGACACGTTTATTTTTAGGAAGTTGATAATCACGAATTTCAAAGGTAATTTTATCCGAAATAATTTCCCAACCTTTTCTACGATAATAGGGAATAGAATAAGGATAAAGGTAAGAAATAGTCTGATGTTTTTCTTTCATATGTTTAAGAGATTCATAGAGTAATTTATGCATGAGTCCTTGATTGGCATATTCAGGGTAAGTACCAACACCTGTAAGTCCTCCCATGGAGTAAGTATGTCCAAATATACGTACCTGCATAGGGTAAACAGCTACTTGAGAAATAAGTTTATCTCCATCAAACCATCCCATAACATCTGCCTGTTTAAGTGTGGGAGATTTAGCGCGGATCATTTCTTTTTCTTCCCAGCCAATTTGCTGAAGGTCTTGATCTGTTACTTGAAATACATATCTTAGTAGTTGGTTATACTGAGCAAGATGTTCTAACCCTACTTTTTTCATTTTTAAGTTTCTTTTTCTACTCATATAAAACCTTCCTTATCTTGCATAACTTTTTATAAATTATTTTTATTATATCCAGATAGATTATTTTTTCGTGTTTTATCTTCAACTTTATAAAAAATATCAAATGATGTATTTATATTATAACACGACAACTATTTGAAAGAATAGAGTAATAGGGTAAGAAGGAAAATTTCAGTTTGTTGAGGTGCCCTTAGGAATTTAAAAGTCAAGAAAAAGAAGGGGTGCCTACGCGGCCGCAAGAAAGAAGGCTTTTCTCCGGTTTCTGGGTCCTCGCCTTGGCAAACTCTAGGCTCAGTCCTGTAGACTAACGGTCCTACCTATCGCAAGAAGAACGCTTGCGATAACGTCCCTAAAGACAGCCTACAGGCCTTCACCAAGACTTTGCGAAAGTCTGTGGAGGAAACCTGCGAAAAGCCTTCTTTCTTGCTCTCCACTGTAACACGAAAGTTTAAATTTTTTATATTCCTTCTTAAAGACATGAG
>NZ_PEDL01000038.1 GCF_002735925.1 Sporanaerobium hydrogeniformans
GCTTATCACGTCCTTCATCGGCTCTCGGTGCCAAGGCATCCACTCTACGCTCTTAGTAGCTTGACCTAATCCGTTCAACTTACGTTGACGGTTTGTCATTTGTGCCTTGTTAATCATCATAAATGATGAATACAAAGAATATAAATTTATCGGTTAAATTGTAGATATAAACCAACAGATTACCTGTTTGTTACCCTGACAACTTGCGTTATCATTAGGCGCTAAAATAATTTTAGCTTGCTAGTTAAACTAGCATTTGAAGTTTAAATCTATCATTTCGTAGTATTTGTTTTTCAAAGTACAAGTTATAGCTACATCCTTTGGGATGCTTCTATTTGCTCGCCATTTACTAGCGACTTTTACAATAATACACTAATACATTACATAAGTCAACACTTTTTCACCATAATTTTAAAAAATATTCTCTTCCCTAATTAAGCTACTCTAAATCCTAAAAACTTTACTTCATTCACTAGTATCTGCAAATGATATCGCCTAATTTACTGAGACTCTCTGCTTCTTTCCCAGCAACTATTTCCATCCCATAAAAGATGAAAACTCAAGAGTCTGTTCTGTAAATTAGGCGATTTACTTTGTTTCTAAAATGCTATTTCAAAGCTTATAATTTCAAATGGACTATATTTAAATTCCAAACTATTTTCATCTATACTATAGTCCTTTTCTTCTAAAGCATCCTCTAAAAGATTTACCTTAACAGCTTCATAAATAGGTAACTTAAAGCTCACTTTACCTATTCCACGTTCTCCTTTAAGTTCAACAAGGCGTAGGATAAGTTTCTTTTCTCCTGCTTTAGCATATTGAGGGCGCTTAACAGCTTGTATGTGAAGGTTATTTCCCTCTATTTGCATAAATTCAAAAGCTTCTTTACTTTCACTATAGAAACGTAAAGGTGTATTAAGTGCCCAAGCCGCTTCAATAATACCTGCGTCTTCTAGTATTTCTTTATGTGGCATTAATACATAAGTAAAGGTATGAATGCCTTTATCACTATTTAGATCAGGACGAATTGGGCTTCTTAATAAGGATAGGCCGATTTGTGTTTTATCAAAAGATACCCCATATTTACCATCATTTAATAAAGCAACACCATAGCCATGCTCAGAAAGGTCTACCCATTTATGTGTACATACTTCAAAGCGCGCTTGTTGCCATGTGGTATTTTTATGTGTTTCCCTTACAATTGTCCCTGCACTTGTATCACACTTGGCATGACGTGATAAAATGTTAAGATTAAATTCCGCTTTTGCTAATCTGTTTGTCTCTTGCCAATCTACATAGTTTTCAAAACTTACTTTGTTATCATCTTTATAGAATTTAATGGTTTGTTTCCATATAGAGCATTTAAGTTTAAACTGGACTTCAAACGCCACATATACTTCCCCTGCTTCTACAAGAGCAAGTGGACGTACCACTTCTATTTGATCTTCTCTTTCCTTATAATTCTCAAGCACATCCCACGCATCATACATACCTGGATTATCCTTATAAATCTTAAGCTCATTGATTTTCTTATTTTCCTCAACTAGTTCACGTTTATCTGTTTTTACATAAAGACTAGAAAGTGTCCCATCTTCATGAAGGTGAGCCCTATAGAAAGGTGTTTCAAGTTTACCATCAATGAAACTATACCAAGCCACATTATCTTCTTGTCTTTCACCTAATACAAGCTCTTGACTTCCTAAAGCAGGTATCTTCTTCCCTGAAACCCACAAGCCTTCTTCTCCTTTTAAAGTACCTTTTTGAGTAAAAGCTCCTTCTACAGTTGTTTTTACATCAAATTGACCTGGGATAAAGAATACTTCTTTTCTTTCCCAACCTAATGTATTTACAGCTGTTAGTCGTTTAGACGTCCCTTCTGGATGGTGTAAACCTAAAAACGCAGAAACCTCTTCAAAAACTTTTGTCAAATCACTTAGTACCTCTTTATATTCTCCTAATGCATCCTTTTCTACAGGTGCAATATGTGTTCCTGGTAAGATGTCATGAAATTGATTAACAAGTACTTTTTTCCAACACTTATCAATGATTTCATAAGGATATTCATAACCTTTAAGTGCCGCAATACTACTCAGCATTTCTACATCTCTTAAAAAGATTTCAAGTTCCCTATTATATTTTTTAAGAATACCTCTTGTGGTAAATGTTCCTCGGTGCATTTCAAGATAAAGCTCGCCATCCCACACACTCAGCTTATCATTTCCTTCTAAATTCTCTCTTAGGAACTCATCTCCACGGATATGTCTAGTTTTAGGAAGAGAAGGAATGTTTGGTAGTCTTTCCATAAACTCTAACATCTCTTCTGTCGCACCACTTCCACCGTCACCATAACCGAACATATTAAGGGTTTCATTACAGCTCTCTTTATCTTGAAAGCTTTCCCAGTTCTCAATAATTTGTTCTGGCGTATTCCAACTGATGAAATGAGTAGGTGGCACACATGCTAATACTTCTGTTCCATCAATTCCTTTCCATATAAAGTTATTGTGGGGAAATTTATTAGTATCGTTCCATGTAGACATTTTATTGGATACGAAATATTTCATCCCTGATTTTTGAAGGATTTGTGGCAAAATCCAAGAGTTTCCAAATACGTCTGGTAACCAACAGTTATCTACTGTTATATCAAATTTTTCTCTAAAATAGTGTTGTCCATACATACACTGTCTAACAATAGACTCTGCTGTTGGAAGATTACAGTCTGGTTCTACATACATCCCACCTACCACTTCAAAGCGTCCTTCTTTAATACGCGCCTTGACTTCTTCAAAGATTTCTGGGAAGTGTTTTTCTAACATTTCATAAGTATATGCTTGTGTGTGACAATATTTAAATTCTGGATAACGATCCATTAATCTTAGCTGAATAAGGCAAGTACGAGCATTCTTTTGTACGGTATGTATCTTTCTCCAGTAATAGGCTATATCTAAGTGTGAATGAGCTACTAATGCTACATTTCCTATATTACCATAATCTTTATTTTCAAAAATAGTTGTACGTAAATGCTCTTTTAATTTTCGAATACCTACTTCATAAAGGTTGGCATCTGTTTCTTCATAATCCACATAATTAAGTGCTGCATACGTTTCTCTTGTGATAAGCTCTATAACATCTTCATTAATATACTCACATTGCATCGCATCTAATAAGATTTTAAGATCGTAAACAGCTGCCTGAATCTCTGGGTTAATCACGACAAAGTTCCCACCATCAAAGACTTGCCTACATCCTCTTAGATGTGAAGTCTCTGGGTTTCGTTCATCATCTGGCTTAGAACGATTATAGCCTTCCATTTCTAATAGAAATGTAGTCGTTTTATCCTCTGCCTTTTTAAGAAGCATACGCTCCCTATTAGGATCCAAGCCACCTGCCCATGTACCATTCACTTTAATGATCATTTCAGAAGCTGTTGTAAACTGAAACCATACTTCTTCATCCTTTAATTCCTCAGGTAGAGTAACCGTATTGCGTAAGAAAACGGTCCCATCAGGTGAGAAGAACATCTCTCCATCCTGAATCTTCTTATAGTCATCACTATAGAACTCATAGTTCATCTCTGTCACTTGCCTACCTTCACGAATCTCCCACCCCTCTAAGTGGAAGCTCTTTTTAATTACTCTTGAGCTAATCCATTTTGCTCTTAATGAAATCCATTCCTCTTTACTCATAGAACGTCTTGCAACTTTTACGTGTGCCATAATTTTACCCCTCCTCTCGCTTACTTATCCCAAAAATAGGGCTTCTTTACTATTATTTTAACTGTTAATTGCTTCTTCCAGACTTTATCAATCTCTTGTACCATCCAGTCCTTAAAGCAACCTGAAGTTAAAGGACAACGTGAACACTCACCTTGTACTTTAACTGTTAATACTTGCCCCTCCAGACTCACGAAGCTTACCTCTCCGCCGTCTCCTTGAACTCTGGGATTAATTTTTTCTTTAATAAACTTATTAAGCTCCTGCGCTGTTAATTCCATACTACTTCCCTCTTTTCTGCTAATCCTTGTGAGCATCTTCTTTTTTTACTATCGCCTTAACCTTTAACCGCTCCATCAGTGACTCCTGCTACGAAGTACTTATTCAGGAAGACATAGGCTATCAAAATAGGCACAAGAGCCATAATTGTTCCGGCTAACATGATATTCCAGGCTGTTACCCCATCCCCTTGGTCTTTAAGCATAACAACTCCTACAGTTAATGGTCTAAGCTCTGGTTTAGAAAGTGTAAAGGCAAGTGGTGTCATAAAGTTATTCCAGGTATCTCTAAACGTAAGAAGAGCAACAGTTGCTAAAATAGGCTTAATGAGTGGAAGAATAATCATATAGAAGGTTTGAAAAAAAGTTGTGCCATCTATATTAGCTGCCTCATCTATTTCCTTACTAATCCCATCACAGTATCCCATAATAATGATTGTAAACATGGCTTGCCCTGAAGCCACTTGTGCAATAACCATCCCCCATATGCTATTTAATAATCCAAGAGATTTACTTAATCTAAAGATAGGGTAAATAGTTACTGCACCGATAAGGAAAATCATAAAGCCCATAGAACCTTGAAGAAGCTTTTTCCCTTTAAATTCTGCACGAGAAAGCACATACCCCGTCATTGCTGTGGTTAAAACGGTTAAACCTACTGATAAAGCTGTATATTGAATACTATTCCACGTGTATCTTCCAAAGTTTGCTTGTGTCCATGCTGTCACATAGTTGCTAAGTGTCCATTCTGTTGGGAAGATTTGTGTCCCCCCCTTTAAAAATTCTTCTAGTGACTTAAAGGAGCCACCAAAAGCATAAATAAGCGGAAAAACCGTTAGAAGTGTTGCAATAATTAAAAGCCCATAGCAAAGTACCTTGCTCAAGCTAAATTTTTTTAAAGTTTTATTCATCATGATGCTGCTCCTTTCTAGTCTTCATAATTCATTTTCTTAGTAAAGAGGAGGTAAATAATTGCTACACCACCTACTATAAGTGTGGCTACAATGCTTACTGCACTGGCATAACCTTGCTGTGGAATACCTGTGTTTTCAAAAAAGTAGCGATAAATATACATAGTCATAACTTCTGTATCTGAACCCGGTCCACCATTTGTAAGAGATTTTACAGAATCAAATAGTTTAAGCGCATTAACAATAGATAACATTGAAATGATTTGAAACATTTTGCCAAGCATTGGCACAGTAATTTTCATAAAGGTTTGAAGAGTGTTAGCGCCATCAATTTTAGCACTTTCATACACATCTCCTGGTATTTTTTGAAGAGCTGCTAAGAATAAAAGCATAAAAAATCCAATATCATGCCAGCTTAAGAAGCTGACGATAACACCTTTTGCCATAAGGCCATCTCCAAGCCAAGAAATAGGGTTTTCAATCATATTTGCAGCTATTAATATTTCATTGACATAGCCGTTATAAGAAGCAAATAAGAAATAAAACACAATACCCATAATGGCGGTACTTGTGATACTTGGCAAAAAAAGTACAGCTCTAAAAAAACCACTTGCCTTTAATTTACCAGATACCATAATTGCAAGGATTAAAGCAATAGGTACTTGAATAAGTGAAACAACAATCCCTATTTGGAAAGTGTTTTTAACTGTTAACCACCAAGAAGAATCCTGTAAAACTCTTATATAATTTGTAAAGCCCACAAAATCTGGTGCAGACATCCCATTATAGTTAGTAAAACTATAAAATAACACATAAAGAATTGGATAAATTCCAAATAACACTATCATTAGCACAGTGGGTGTAATCATCAGATAGGTTTGTAATTTTAGGTTACTAAGAAAACTTCTTTTCTTTTGAACTGCTTCCATATATGTTTCCCTCCTTAAAATTCTCTTTTGTACATAAAGAATGCAAGCTATAGGTACTCTACAAATCCTCCCTACACCTTGCATCTTTGTTAAGTCGTATAACCTCTATTATCTTTCTTCTAACTTGAAGCCTTCAATTTTAATATCAGATTCTTTAACTGTTCCTGCTTCGAGAGCTTTAGCTAAAGCATCATTGTATCTTTGTGTAAGTGTTTCAAGTTCTTTTGTTAAGTCGACATTTTCTCCAGTAACTATTTTAAGGAATAAGTTTGTAAATACTTTATTTCTGTTATCTCCTTCTACTGCAATATTATCTTGGATAGTCATTGGAAGTGGTGCAATATCATCTAGTTTGAAATTGTATTCAAGGCCTTGAAGACCTGCTTCTTCTACTGGAAGAGCAGCAACATCATTAGCTGGTAAATATGTTTTAGGTTCTGCTTTAAATTGTTGTGCTATCTCACTATTTTGAAGTAGGAATCTTAAAAACTCTTTTGCACCTTCTTGATTTTTAGAAGAACTTGCTACTGCAAAGTCTACACCTGCAAAACCTAACCCTTTTGTATAGGTTTCATCTGCAAATACTGGGATAGCTGCTGTTCCCCAATTAATATCTGTTTTAATTTGTGTGCTATAAAGGCCAGATGTCCAGTTGCCATCAATATACATACCTACATTACCTTGAGCAAAGTTAGAACGCATTGGATCAACTGCTAAAGTTTCATAGCCTGGGAAAAGAGAACCATCTTTTGCCAAGTCTACATAAAACTCAAGAAGTCTTTGTTGTTTTGTAATATCAAACTGACCTGTTGTAAAATCAAAACCATACTCTCCGGCTACGTTAGCTGCAACTGTCATTGGGTCAAGTACACGTTCCCAAATATTTCCTGCTCCTAAGTAAAGACCGAAACCATAGCTTTTTCCTTCACCTTTTTCAGTGATGATTTTAGCCATTTCACGCATTTCTTCTAAAGTTGTTGGTGGTGCTTCTGGATTAAGACCAGCTGCTTCGAATAAATCTTTATTGTAAAGCAAACGGAAGGCTGTTACTCTTGTTGGAATGGAGTACATATCCCCATATAATTCAATTTGATTAAAAACAGGTTCAAAAATATCTGCTTTCATGTCTTCTGTAATAACATCACCTACAGGAGCAATCAGTTTTTGTTCAATAAGTGTAGGTACTGAAAAGTTACCACCAAGTTCAAAGATATCTGGTGCATCACCAGAAGTAAGTGCCATATTTACAACGTTGGCATAGTTATCACCATAACCTTCATATTTCACAGTATATTTATCTTGACTTTCATTAAAAGCTGTAATAATGGCATCAAGTGCAGGGTCTGTTCCACTTGCTTTTGACCACATTTTAATTTCTTGTTTGCTCCCTGTACTACCTTCTGTCTGAGCTGCTGCTTCAGAACCTTCTTGTTTTGATCCACAACCTACAAGAGAAGTTAAACCAACAGTCATTGCCATACCAAATACTGCTAATTTCTTTAAGTTCATTATAATTCCTCCTTGATATTATTTATCTAAGTGTTCATTTCTAATATTATGTTACCATTTCAAAAAGCTTGAAATATACAATATTGTTACCAAAAGATTTGATATTGTACACTTTTTTGGTATAATAACACTAACTTTACATAAATCAATATTTGTTTTTATATAAATTGTATCATTTTACTTATAATTAACCTTTATGTAGACTTTTAAAGGAGTATACTCATGCTAAAAATTGTATTTATAGACGATGATGAATCCATTGTAGAAGGATTGAATTTTATATTAGACTGGCAAGCTCTAGGCATTGAAGTAGCTGGCTGTGCTTATAGCGGCAAAGAAGGCTATGACCTTATACTAAAAGAAAAGCCTCACCTTTTGATTACAGATATTCGTATGCCACAGCTAGATGGGCTATCTATGCTTGATGCCCTTAAAAAACATGTACCTGATATGAAAATTATTATTTTAAGTGGCTATGATGATTTTGAATATGCTCAAGGCGCTATTGAAAAAGGTGCCTTTTCCTATCTTTTGAAACCTCTTCGAAAAAATCAGCTATTAGAAAAAATAGAGGCTGCTACCAAACTTATCAGAGAAAACCTCTCTCATGCAGAAAGGCAAGAGACTCTTACTCTTCTTGCAAAAGAAAAATACCTGCTGGATCTTCTAAAAGGTACAGAAAAGATTCATACAAAAGAAGATATTAACACCCACCTCTTCCCTTTAAGTAGTGTAAGAGAATTTTATGAAGTAATGCTGATAGACTGCCAAGAAATGCCCCCATCCATTTCCCCTAGCCTATCTCTGTCTACCTCTCTTACTCCCTATCTTGAGAAGGAGGGTATGGAGCCCCTTATTCCTTACGAAAGCAATAAATTTATCATCTTATTAAGAGGCTCATGTGGTTCTCATTTAAAGCAAAAGCGTCATAAACTCATTGACTTTCTAAACCTTAATATCGGTGACTTTTTAGCTATAGGCGTAAGTAGTATTTCAGATAATATTTGTCTTTTAAATACCTTATTTGAACAAGCCTTGTATGCCCTTAATGAAACCTTCTATAGCTCTGATAATATAGTAGTTTTTGATAAGTCTACTGCACCGAGCTATTCTGAAGTTATTGATGCTCGCCCCTATATGGAGGCCATTTTAAATCATGTTAAAGAATTAAATGAGCCTGCTGCTACCCTTCAAATTAATGGCTTCTTTAATTATCTTGTTACCCAAAAGAAATGTCCTTCTAATCAAATCTACATAGAAACTATTAGTCTTCTAGTTTATCTTAAAAACTTAGCTTACTCCTTTAACCTTAAGGAAAGCAGCTTTTTTAGTTATGACATTTATCGGGTAACTTATCTTAGAAAGCATTATAAGAATTATCATGAATTAAAAAGTTGGGTTTTAACCTGCACCTTAGAACTTATTCATCAGCTAAAAGCAACCAAAACAACCTCTACTGATTTTCTTATTGAACAAATTAAAGCTTATGTTCAAGAACAAAATGGGCTTATAACTCGTGAGCAAACCGCTCAGCATTTCCACATTCATGCGTCTTACTTAAGCCGTATCTTTAAGCAAGTAACAGGTATTAGCTTTATTGACTATGTTACACTTGTGAAACTAGACAGGGGTAAGCTGCTCCTGCTTAATTCTACCTTGCAAATTCAAGAAATAGCTGAAGAACTTGGTTATAACAATGCGCAATATTTCTCTACTGTTTTCGAAAAATATGTTGGTCTAAGCCCTACTAGATTTCGTAAGCAAACTAAATCTCATTAAAAGGATGTAACTATGTATCAAAAAATATTTCATACACTTAAAGGTAAAATTATAGCTTGTTTTTTCATCTTAATTGTTATTTGTGTGAGTCTATCAGGTATTATCTCTTACCAATATATGGCTTGGCAATTAAGAGAAAACAGCCTAGACTACTCTGAAACCTTAGTAACTAAAATAAATGATTCTATTAATTATGTAATAGAGGACTTAGATACGCTTTCTAAGGTTATTATCATCAATCCCCATACTATGCTTCTTTTAGGACAAGAAACCTCAACACTTGACTCTAATAGTAGCTATCTCCTTGCCAAAGATTATATTGATTCCCTAACTTCCTTTAACCCTAACATCTTAGGGTTGTTTATTACTGACTTAAAGGAGCAGCATTATAGCTTTGGCTTTAACTCTAATTTCCTACCTCGTTATGATATTCAAAATGAAAGCTGGTTTAAAGCCTTTTGGGAAAGTGATAGTATGACTTATCTTGTCTCTCCTTATGAAACTAATAGCTACATGCCTAGTGAGATGCTCTCTTTTGTAAGAAAGATTAAATCTTTGGATCAGAAAGAACCTATAGGCTTAATTAAAATAGACATTAAAGCTAACTTTTTTAAAGAAATTGGGACAATTAATGCTCTTCATAATCACAATATGGTAGTATTGGATCGTACCAATGTACCGATTTATTATAGCAATCCCTCTAAATATAAAACTAATCATACAGCCTTTTTAAAGGCTACCTCAAACTTACAAGGCTATTTTCATTTAAAGGAAAATCAAGAGTCTGAAATTATTACCTATAAAAAATCCCCTTATAGCGGTCTTACAGTCGTTTTAACGATTTCTGAGAAAGATTTATTAAGTGGACTTCCTCATCTTAGCCAACGTATGTTTAATAGCGTATTAGTTTGTATTTTTATAGGTGTCTTATTAGCCCTTTTTATTTCTAAATCACTTTCACAAGCTGTTGCACGTTTAGCAAAAGGTATGCAGTCAGTAGAAAAAGGAGCTTTTGATACCATTGTCGTACCTACAACTCATGATGAAATAGGTTATCTTACTACTTGCTTTAATCAAATGACCTCACGTATCAATGAACTCCTTCATCTTAATAACGAAATTACTAATAAGAATATTAAAGCAGAGCTTAAAGTTTTGCAAAGCCAAATGAACCCACATTTTCTCTACAATACACTCGAGTCTATTCGTATGAAGGCTATTGCCAATAAGCCTGAGGATGTATCTTATCTCATTGAAGAGTTAGGTGAACTCCTCCAATTCACTCTGCGGCATACCAGCGATTTTGTGTCCTTGGAAACAGAATTATTCTATCTTGAAAAATATATTAACTTACATAATATCCGCTTGCGCCATAAAATCGCTTATCATTTTCCTAAAGGCCCTCTCCTAAAGGAACTCAAAATTCCCAAATTCATTTTGCAGCCCCTTATTGAAAATGCTATTATTCATGGCTTAGAGCCTATAGAAGAACGCTTTATCAGTATTACAGTGATGCAAGATGGAGATAAGATTATTATTACTCTATACAATAATGGCGTACCTATGAAATCAAAACAAGTTGCAGCTTTAAATGCACTTTTCGAAAAAAATGCCTCTACAGATACCCAGCATATTGGTCTTTCAAATGTAAACAATCGACTCAAGCTCCTCTACGGTATGGACTATGGTCTCTTCATCCCATATGATGCTACTGGCACTACCATTCAGCTTCTTCTCAATATACACCTACCACCACAGCTTTATTCTACTTCTTAATTAAAAATGAAAGGGACTTTGTACAGCTCATTTAATGAGTTATACAAAGTCCCTTTCATTGATTTAAACATTAAACTTATTAATCTCTTGTATAAGCTTATCCGAATATTCTTCGCCTCGCTTAATATTACTAATAATTTGATTGGATTCCTCAAGAATTTCTGTTGCAGCTGTTGCTATGCCTGTTATGCCAAGGGCTCCTTCATCAGCAGCCTTTGCAACCTCACTAATAGAAGATAGGACATTCTCTATTGAAGCTGATAATTCTTCTGCTGTGGCACTAAATTCACTTATTAGATTGTCTATGAAGTCTGCATCCTCTTTATAACTATTTGTCACTTCAAGAAATTTTTCATAGTCTCTTGATACATCTTTATCTACAAACTCAAGTAGCCGATTGGCATTTACTGTTAGATTGTTCATAGCCGTTGTTACTTCTTTAGTTGTTCCTTTAATATTAACTACAGCATTTTTTGATTGTTCAGCTAATTTACGAACCTCTTCCGCTACTACAGCAAATCCTTTTCCTGCTTCTCCTGCCCTAGCTGCTTCAATTGTAGCATTAAGTGCCAGTAGGTCTGTCTGATTTGCTAAGTTCATAATAACTTCCGATAATATATCAATTTCTTCAACTATTTTAGCTTTAGCAATTGCCTCTTTAAGGTTACCTTGTATTTCTTCCTTCATGTTTATTGCATTTTTTTGTAGTTCTTCTACTTCTGCCTTAGTCTTTCCTACAGTATCTGTCATATAGACAACTTTAACTGCACCTTCCTGTGAGCGTTCAGCAATGGACTTTGATGCCTCCACTATTTCCTCAATAGTTGCTGACATACTTTGAGTTGAAGCAGATGTCTCTTGCATACCTGCAGCCAACTCCTCTGAGGTGGCAGATACACTTTCAATATTCCTATACAGTTTATTAATACTCTCATTAATTTCTTTATTGATTACTTCACTCGTCATAACACTCTCTTTTGCTTCCGCTATAAGCTTTGCTATGGAGTCTTTCATTTTTTGCATACTATTTGATAAGTAGCCAAAATCATCTTTTCTATTTATTAGCTTATGAGGAATAGGTTCTCTAAAGTTACCCAGCTCCATCACACCAAAATAAGATACAACTCCTTTAAAACCACTCATAATACTTTTTAATATGAAAAGAATACTTATGGAGGATACTATAAAGCTTACTACAAATATAAGCATTAATTGAACTTTAATAGCTTCTATTTCCTTTTTAACTTCATTGGTATTCTCTTCAATAAAATTATCTATGTAATTCGTATAGTTGCCTGTTCCTATCACCCACTTAAATGGCGCAAATGCTTTACTATAGGCACGTTTAGGTAAAAACTCTGTTCCACCTTCTTCTGGGAAGGTATAATCAGTAAAGCCTCCTCCCTCCTTACCTACATTAATTATATTCTCTACCATTTTATAGCCTTGACTATCTACTGCTGCAAGCCTATTGGTGCCCTCCACATCTGAACCTAAAAGAACAATGTTATCTCCTTCATAAGTGTCAATCCAAAAATAACCTTTATCTCCGTATCTTAATTTTCTAACCAAGTTAGCTGCTAATCTTTTTGCTTCTTCTTCTGTATATGTTCCTGCTTTGTAGTCATCATATACTGTTTGTATCAATGAGATAGTATTATCTACTTGCTGCTGTATTGCAGTATCGTAATCCTTTCGTATACTATCTTCTAACACTTTCAAGGAATGATCTAGAACTATACCATATTTCCATAATGAGGTTACTGCAATAATTATCATAGAACACATCATCAAGGTGGTTAAGACAATAATCTTTGTCTTTATTTTTACATTATTTACCATATACTCGCCTCCCTTATCTGTAGTGGTACTTTACTGTATAAATTTAAAAAGATATTACAATTTGTACAGTAAGCATTGTATATTTATTATATTATATATTTCTTGTTTTGTTTATATTTTTCTTCAAAATCTACATAATTTTAACATATTTTATACCTTATACATCAAAAAAGGATAGTCTTAAGTTATCTAATAACTTAAAACTATCCTTTTTTATCCTAATGAACATTCAAAACAAAATAGTAACCATTCCAGTTGTTTCCTTAGAAAGGAGGTGATCCAGCCGCACCTTCCGATACGGCTACCTTGTTACGACTTCACCCCAGTCATTGGTTTTGCCTTAGACGGCTCCCTCCTT
>NZ_PEDL01000039.1 GCF_002735925.1 Sporanaerobium hydrogeniformans
GTTAAAAATAATTCTTTTTCTGAAAGAGTTTCAATCATTTCAGGTAAAGCTAAAGTGTCATGGGTTACCCCTGAAGTAATATCAAAATGGGTGATAGAGTGATTGATGGCACTATAAAGCGTTTGAATTTTAAGAGCTGACTTGGCATTACGTCCACCCATTCCAACCTAATCATCTGCTACTTGATCAGGTAAAGAAATAGTTGTAGCATCTAGAAGCTTAACATCTGTGAAATACTTTAATAGCAATGAAGTGTGATTTTCTAAAGCATTAGAATAGATGAGTGAAAAGGCCTTTTCTAATAATGTTTTTAGAAAAAGCTCGCTATCTTGCAATCTAGCACCAATGGCTTGCTTAGTCAAAGAAACACCATTTTGGATAACAGCACACTTTTCAGCAATGACTTCTTCAGTAATATTTTTAGCGTCTAGAAGCCCCAATGTCATTGCTTTAGCAAAGGTTTCAGGTAGAAGTTTGGAATGGCGTTTCATAAAACCAGATGATTTTGCTATTTCTTCAATAAAAGATGGTATAAAAAGTTTAAAAAGTCTAGATACTAACTTTGCAATATGCATGGGAAACCTCCGTTGTTTGAGTAGTGTTAGACTATAGAGGTTTCCCATTTTTATTGCTTTTGTTACTGGAAAAATTTAGTTTAAAGTTTACGCTTATGATCTAAAAATATCTAAAGTGTCATTTTCAAAACTTCCCAAAATCTATAATTTCGGGAAGTACCAAAATCTCTAGGATAAAAAGACAGTTTCAAAATCTAATGGATTTTGGGAATATGCTTATGGTCTTAGTTGCTTTACATAAATACCATAGAACTGCTCCAACATTTCAACGAGCTCTATAAACTCATTTTGATTGCTGGTAAATTGCCTAGGAGAATAAAACAATAAATATTTAAAATGTTTTTGTTCAAATAATCTTATAGTTTCTTTTTCTACCTCTTTCAAACTACCATGTGTAACTATAAAATCTACTGCCTGAATATTGCTCTGTACACATTTAGTAGTGATTTGGCAATTCTGATAAGCACAAGCCTTTTGACCTGCCTTATCCTTTGCCGCTCTTAAAACTATAACCCCAGGAACTGTAGTTACTACCTGATTAATAGCCATATTACTCAACCCCCTTTAGAAAATCATTTATTTCTTCCCAACCACCGTCATTAGAATAATTAGGAAAATCCGTCATATCCGCAGATAATGTAATTTCTCTATTTTCTTCATCTAGTTCTAACTTCACACATACATTTTGCTCAGCAATGATACTTAAAACCTCAAATGCTTTCTTAGGAACAATCATTGTCACTGCTAATTTACTTCTCATAAAAATACCTCCTTTTTGGTTGTTACTTAATATAAAAGTAACTGTCCAAAAGGAGGTCGTATATGCATTGAAATAGGTATTTATGTTAAAAAATCAAATAATGTGTTGAAGTAAAACAATATCTGTCAAACAATATGAAATATATGGTATAATATAGGTAAAAATGATTGGTGGGATTAAATGAAATCTATTAAAAAAATATTGTCAAATGCATGGGCTATAGGTATTTTATCTCCTATTATTGCAACGGCAATTATTTCTATCGGGACCTCTATACATAAGAAAATAAATATTTTTGAGGCTATTCTCCTTGTCATAAAAATATTGTGGAATGGATTTTAACTATTCTAACATTTAAAGTTCCTGTGTTTGTCATTATACTCATAATAATAGGTCTTTGGGTTGTTAAGAAAATATATAATAGTTTTTCTTCAGAGAAAGTGGACAATTCCCCGCAATGGTTGAATTACAAAAAAAGTAAATATAAAAAATGGATATTTGCATGGGACTATAACTTAAATAGCTATTTGAGGCAATATGAAATCATACATTTAAGACCAGTTTGTCAATGTGGTTGTGAGTTATCAAAAAATGCTAATGGTTCAACTGTTCATTATAGTTATGGAACACTAATCTGTCCTAAATGCGGTAAAACATATCCGGAAATCTATGAAGAAGATATCCTGGATTTCAAAAAAGTATTGTTATATGATATTAATAATGACTTATATCCAAAAGAAAATATTAAATAATGTGGATGGTGGTATTCAATGTTTTATTACTTTTTCCAACAGTATAAAAATGAAATCTATTTGGCAAATAGAAAGAAATTAAAGATAAACGAAATACTCATGATTGTTGTACTAATTGTTTCTACAATAGTCCTTTCAATATTTGCAATGCTACAAAGATTTAATATAATTACCATTATATCTTTGCTGATACTAATTATAGATTTTACATATATGGTTATCTACGTAAAGAAAACAGAGAACCAGAGAGTTGCTGAAAAGGTATTAAATTATAAGAATACAAAAATAAGTCCTCTTATTGAGTTACTTAATTCTGATACTTATAATTTGTATACCGTTGAAGGACTAGACTGGCTGATTGAATATTGCTCTACTGAAACCAATAAAACTGCATTCAAAATATCTATCCAAGGTATTGTTTTACCTTTTATTACATTGGCTTACGGAGTTATCTTAAATAACTTAAACCTTACTGAAATAGTCGTAATAAGTATAACATTTATCTGTATTTTGTTAACAGTTATAATGCTTGGAAAAATGGTCCAGCCGATTGTAGATGACATAGTGTATCCAGATAAAACAAAGTATTCTTGCTTAAAATCCCAACTTGAATATATTAAAACTCAGTTTTAATACTAAAATATATTTTAAATACTATTATGAGGGAGTGGTATTATGGCACAAGGGATAATTGGGGGAGCAACATCGTATGAAGAACAATCGCTACATGATATTTTGAGCGATATAAATGTATGGATAGAATATACCACTGAAAGAAAGCAGTTTATTATTCAAAGAAAACAGCAACTAGTGGAAAATAAGTATTGGGATAAAGTTCCTTATGACTTTCAGGTTACAATTCTTTCAACGATTTCTTACTTCGATACAATATTATTTGATTTGGGATTAATTAGAACTGCTATAGACAAAGATTGTATTTCAGAGAAAGAAGTTAAATTACTTAGAAACATTGGGAGAAAATCCATAGAGTATAATAATGAATATCCTAAGACCTTCAAAGAAGACCGTAGACATTGGCATGATTATGGAAATCCTGATTTTATGATTGCAGAAAAGCTTTATGGTAAAGGACGAGATTATTTTGTAACAATGCAGGACGCAGGTAATGCAGCTGCTAGATTGGAGGATTATATGGAAAAAGGACAAGTCACAAATAATACATTACATATTGGTGGTAATGTTACAAACTCACAATTTCAGCAAGGGACTGTTAATTCAACACAAAGCATGGTAATACATAATAACTTTGACTATGAACAGGTTTTAAAAACGCTTGTTAAAATCAATAAATCATTTAAAAACAGTGACTTCAACGAGGATTTTGGTGACAGGTCAGGGGAAGTCAAAAGGATTGTTACAGAAACTATTGAAATGGTGAACCGCAAAGAAGAACCCACAAAAATTAAAGAGGCACTTTCCACCCTAAAAGATTTAGCGGTTGGTGTGACCGGCAGTCTGATTGCAACAGGTATTTGTGGTTTAATTACGCAATTACCTATATGGTAAGGGGGTTTACGCATGTCAATCGTTTTAGAATTGCAACAACAGGCAGTAGATAGTAACTCCGATATTCTTTCTTTGTTGAGAAAGGCCCTTTTGGTTGCTAGAAAATTAGGATTGAAGGATTTTGAAGAATGGATTAACTGTGAATTAAATGGCTATCAGGATGCAGCCAATATACCTGATTATAGAAATCTTCATGGTGAGCTAAAAGCGTGGAACCCATATCATGGATGGATATCGGTTGTGATACAAGATATAAGATTTGAAGAAATATTTACAAACAGAAAAACATATCAGTCTATACCTAGTATATGTAGTTTGCTAAGTCTAAAAAATGAGATAGCAAATATGCCTATGCCAGCTTCAGTGAATGTAAAAATATCTGAGCTTATAGGGTTTGATACAAAATACACATTATTTATACCACATAATCAGATTAGTAATATTATAGACCAAGTAAAGAATAAGATTTTGGATTGGTCTTTGATTTTAGAAGAAAACGGAATAACAGGCGAAGAACTAAGCTTCACGCAAGAAGAAAAGAAAAAAGCACAATCCGAACCACAAATCGTAAATTATATAAGCAATTTCTATGGTGACGTTACAAACTCACAAATGCAACAAGGAACAGAGAACTCAACACAAAATAAAGGTGAATGAATATGGGAAAATACAAAATACCAAAAAAACTCAAATGGAAATACAGAACTATTAAAATCTTTATTGTTGGCATAGCAACTGCACTAGTAGCAAGTCTTTCTTTTGCATACCTCCTGTATATTAGAAACAACGAGTTTGGTTTTTCTACTTGCCTCAATATTTTTGGTGGTTTAACAACAGGATTAATCATATTGGCATATACCTATCTAAGTAACAAAAACCTAAAAAATGTTACCAATATTGTTGAAATGTTAAATGAATTAGACTTATTGCCTATTTATCGTGCGAATGAACTTGATTTTTGTACAGATGCTAATTGGCCATCAGAAGAACAAATGCTAGACCATGGTATTGACCTAGATACTATTTTGGAGGATAACGAAGGTTGTGTATATGCACTGCTAACTTACAAAGAATACCTAAACAATCTAAATCTACAATTCAATAAGATAAAAGACTTTTCAGAACAATATTTACTATTGCCTCTAGCATTTGATACATATAAAGGGGAACTTGATAGAGCTATAACGTCCTTTTCTGAATATCAGATTGAAGATATGTATAAAATGCCGCCTTATTTAGTAAGAAAATCTAGTAATGGTGATATTATTGATATTTATAATAATGAAAACGATGCTAAACAATATATTAAAGAGCATTCTGGTGTCGAAAGTGATAATGAATATTATATAGACCCACCTGGTAACATGTATGCAGTCAGTTACGTATTTCATCAAGGTGCAGAAATATCTGTTGAGAATGTGTACAATGAATGGATTGATAAAATGAATACTCTTTATGATAAAATAGAACAATTCAATTCTGACCTTTTGAAATGTAAGAAAAGCATATGTGATTATCATGATAAAAACATAAATATTGTGCATTAGCTTATAAAAGACCTTATGTAATGTGAGGTCTTTTTGATTATACTTAATAATTTATCACTAATAGATTAAGCTATAAAGTTCTATCTTTTTTAAGATAAATATAAGGTGTATCAGGTGGCATACCTCTATCTTAAAATCAACTATGGCATAGCCATAGTTGCAATTCTATCTTAAAAAATATACACCATATCAAAATCCTTAACTTCGGCAAAGCCATGCACTTGGCTAACAAAATCAATAATGGCAAAAATAGATATAAAACGAACTGCCCTTGTAAATCAAGGGTTTCAAGATACCTAGATAAAATAATGGGAATAATACGAACTAATCAATACAATTTAAAGAACTTTGGAGGTGATTTTATGAATAAAAAATGCAGAGCTTTATCTAAACAGGAGTATGAAAGTGTAGTTTCAACAATCAAATACGGCTTTACCTATAAGGTATCAAGGTACAGCCAAATATTAAAATAGCCACAGCCTTTGTGGTACAAGCCAACACTGGACTTAGGATTGGTGACTACTGCAATTGAAATTAAAGGATATAGTGAAAGAAAGTGGTAGATATCATTTCAACATTGTAGAACAAAAGACTAAGAAACCAAGGACTTTTACTATTACACCAGAAATCTATACCTATCTGCAGGAGTACGCTCTGAATAACAATATAAGACCAGATAGAAGATTATTTGACATTGGAATAAGAGGAATACAGAAACACTTGAAAATGGCAGTTGGCTATCTTGGATATGAGAATGTAGGAACACATTCTTTCAGGAAGTTCTTTGCTATGTCGATTTACAATGATAATTAGTACAATGTTGAACTTGTGCGGGAATTATTACAACATTCCTCAGTTGCCGTTACACAACACTATTTAGGGGTAAGTCCTCAGATTGTGGAAAAAGCTTTACTGGGTCATGTATATATACCTGCTCTCTAAAATATTGCTTAAAATTGAAGATAAGGAAACTGGACTGGGTAAATTATAGGTTGAGATAGGTTAGGTTTAAAAAATATGAAAAAATTGAATATGGAGAAGTTTAAAAATGACTGTCATTGCTGCATAAATTGATTGTGGTATGGTGGTCATTTTCCTTGTTGTTGGTTTTGGTTGGAGTTACGGGGATAAAGTGAGTTTTATGTGAAAATAGATTTTAAAAATAATTTTTTGAGAAAGGCACATGGAGTTATATAGATATGTGCGTAGCATATATCTATATATTAAACTATATTAGTGCCTTGAAAAATATATAAACTCTTTGAGTTTTCAACACTTCTTAACTTCCAAGGGTGGGAGTTCCCCCTGATTTTTTAATCCACATTCCCTTCAACCCGTCATTGCTATGTTTCATGTTCTTTTCCCTTGACTGTAGTCATTTCTGGAGTTAGCATGTGACTAAAATCAAGGAAGGGAAGTGTTTTTATGGCTGAGGGAATTAGAAAACGTGGTGAAAAATACTCTTTTAGAATAAACGTCAAAGACCCACTTACAGATAAATGGAAAAATATAGAGAGGTCTGGTTTTACCACTATTACAGAAGCAAAAAAGGCAAGAACTAAGTTACTGTTACTTGAAACTACACCTTCAAAAATCATAACAAAAGATAAATTTGTTTCCTTATCACAGGTCTATCATGAGTTTATAAACAAGTATGCCGTCTACAATAGAGAAAAATCTACACTTACTAAGTATGGAACTGTTTATAAAAATCATTTAGAACCCAACTGGGGAAATGTTAAAATGGGTAAGATTACATACAAGGAATTATCCGAAAATCTTTTTTCTTTATCTCAGACCCATAGCAATACCTACATTGTCAGCATATTAAAGTTTATGAAGGTACTATGGAAGTTTGCCCATGAGCAGGAATACCTTAAAGAAAACATTATCTCAAAAGTAACAGCACCTAAACCAGATACAGAGGAAACCGCTATTAAAATCTATACCGAACAAGAGCTTGATAGGTTTCAGGAAAGATTTAGTACAACAAACTTAATTACCTCTTTCCTTATAGGTACATACACAGGTTGCAGAAGGTCTGAGGTATATGGACTACTATGATCCGATATAGACTGGGATAAGCATACTCTATCCATTAACAAACAGTTGATTTATGAGGATAAAATGTGGGTTCTACGAAACCTGAAAACAAAAGCAGCAATTAGAACCATTGATTTACCTGGCTGTCTTTATCTGCATTTAAAGGATTTGAGAGAAAAACAACAAAAATCTAAATCTGAATACGGAGTTGCTTATAAAGTCAATCGAATTGCTATAGATAATGGAAGAAATAAACCAAAAACTATAGTTGAGGACTTGGATTTTATCAATATCAAACCTGACGGCACAGCCTTAACCTCACACAGTGAACGGGTACTGAGTAGAATTGCAGAAAAAGAGTTTGATATTGGATTTAAGTTCCATAACCTCAGACACAGTCATGCTAGTTGGCTTGCAGGACATAATATTCCCGCTGTTGTAGCAAAAGAAAGATTAGGTCATGCAACAGAAGAAGTTACCTTGAAATACTATCACCATGTTACTGAGGGAATGCGGGAAAACCTTGTTAATCTCCTTAATTCTCAAGGGCATAGTGAAAGGAAAAGTGATTTATAGTATAATTAGTTTTAGATAAATACTAATAAACATTGTTTTTTCAGTAATGAAAGCCTTGAAAAGTAGCAGTTTGCAAAAATTGATATCTACAATGGGAACGATGACACAACTTATTTCAAAGGCAAAATACAAACCAGTAAAAGACTTAAGTTGTAATAAGAGTTGTTCTTCTTGCTTAGAGCGATGTCATCATCAAGAATAACTATTTACTTGGAGCAATGAGCTACATCCTCTTTGATGATGGTGTCTGCTAGTAGCTTAGCACCATTCATGACTATAGAAGCCCCATTACCTGGATGGATAGAGGAGCCCACATAGTAGAGATTAGCATAAATGGGGTCTCTCATTTGAGGTCTAAAAACTAAACTTTGAAAGAAAGTATGACCAATGCCAAAACAACTTCCAGCAGTATAATGATACTTCTTTGCAAAGGTAAGGGGTGTTGTAAAAGAGCGATAGAGAATATGCTGATTGAGATCACCTAACCCTGGGAGGGTACGCAGGATAGCAAGGCAAGTTTGATAAAGTCTATCTATGAGGTAAGGTGTCCAGCTTATAGAGGAAGCATGAAGGTGAGGTACACGCACCATAATATTAAGAATAGAATGAGTTGGATTTTGGCAAAAACTATTATCTAAAGCAGAAGGATAGTAAAGATATAAGGAAGGAGAAATGGGTAACTTCCCTTGAAAAATCCTTTCTATCTCCTTCTTAAAAGAAGCATGGATATACAGATTATGAACTTCCAACTCTTTCAATTTTTTAGCAAGCCCTAAATGGATAATAAAGGTAGAACAAGAAAGCTCAAAGGAAGGAATGTGGCGTGTGGGCAACAGGTGGTTTACAGCATACAGAAAATCTGTATTAAGTAGCACTCTGTCAGAAGGGATGAAGGTAGTCCCACAACGTACACCTTTTACAACGTGATGCTTTGTAATTACTTGGTCAATAGGTTGCTTATAGTAAATCTTTCCACCTAGTTCGTTAAACAACCTAGCTAATGCAAGGGTGTAGGCACTTAGACCACCTTTGATATGCATAATGCCTTCAATTTGGGATTGAGCTGGAATAGCTGCATAGGTATTAGGTAATTTATAAGGGGAGCTTCCCATAAAAAATGTCTGAAAAAGTAGGAGCTGTCTTAGTTCTGGAGAATGAATATAGTGAGCGATGTAATCACTTGCCGTTGTAAAGGGTGCAACCTGAAGAAGTTGGTAGAGTGTACGTGGGTGAAAGCAATCTTTAGTTTTTATAAAAGAACGGTTAAGTAAATGATTTTTACTCTTTAAATACTTTAAAGACGTATCAAATACAAACCGTGTATACCCTTCCACATCTTTAGGAAATAAAGTACTTAATGCAGTCTGAGTTTGAGATAAATTTGCACTGAAAGTTAAAGATTTAGCGGAAGACCAAAAAACATGATAGTAATAAGGAAGAG
The DNA here is from genome assembly GCF_002735925.1 of Sporanaerobium hydrogeniformans. Lineage (GTDB taxonomy): Bacteria > Bacillota > Clostridia > Lachnospirales > Cellulosilyticaceae > Sporanaerobium > Sporanaerobium hydrogeniformans. The sequence goes on from NZ_PEDL01000039.1 coordinate 9,222, forward strand.
GAAGCCACTGAAAATAGTCTTCAGGGCGGCGATCTACATCCTGAAAAATTTCAAAATAAGTGAGGGGATTAATGGCAATGCTAGCACTTTCGTCCCATTTAAAAAGGCCATCAGGACTTGAGATAGAATGAAGAACACCACCTGGATAGGCATTTTTTTCGTAAATCGTAACGTGATAACCTGCATGAAGGAGTCTGATTCCAGTACATAGTCCCCCAATACCAGCCCCCACTATAAGTATTTTCTGACGCATAGAGCCCTCCAAAAGTATAAATTATAGTGTATTTTATCCGCTAAAACATTAACCTATTCAGATTCAAAATCAAAAGGTGTTTATACTTGGAGCTAATTAGTATATACTAGAATATAAATAAGGAAGATTGAGAAAGGAGCTAGAGGATGAAGATAGGTATTTTAGGTGCAGGAAAAATTGCAAAGGTGATGGCAGCTACACTTAATCAGATGGAGGAAGCAACTTGCTATGCTGTGGCAGCGAGGGATTTAGAGCGTGCAGAGGCTTTTGCTAAAAGTTATCAATGTGAAAAAGCCTATGGGTCTTATGAGGAACTAGTAAAGGATGAGGAAGTAGAGCTCATTTATATTGCAACTCCTCACTCTCATCATTATGAACACGCTAAGTTATGTATTGAACATGGCAAAGCTGTACTTTGTGAGAAAGCTTTTACACGTAATGCAAAAGAAGCACGAGAATTATTAGCTTTAGCCAAAGAAAAAGGAGTTTTTATTACAGAAGCTATTTGGACAAGATATATGCCTTCAAGGAAACTAATTAGTGAACTCATAAAAAGTGATATCATTGGTAAACCTGCTCTGCTGACAGCTAATTTAGGTTATAATATTGCGGAAAAAGAGCGTATTATAAGACCAGAGTTAGCTGGTGGTGCACTTCTTGACTTAGGCATCTATCCTATCAATTTTGCACTGATGGTATTTGGTAATGAAATTGAAAAAATAACATCTACTGCTACTTTATCAGATACAGGTGTAGATTTACAAAATAGCATAACATTTACCTATAAAACAGGAGAGATGGCTGTTTTGAATAGTACCGCCTTAGCTTTATCCGATAGGAAGGGAATTATTTATGGAGACAAAGGCTTTATTATCATTGAAAATATTAATAACTGTGAAAAGGTCTGTGTCTTTAATATGGAGCGTGAAATGATTAAATGTGTGGAGGTGCCTGAGCAAATTAGCGGGTATGAGTATCAGGTAATAGATGCTATTGCAGCTATTAAAGCAGGTCAATTAGAGTGCGAAGCAATGCCACATGCAGAAACGATTCGGGTAATGGAAATGATGGATTATCTTAGAAAAGAATGGGGAGTCATCTACCCAGGAGAATAAGTTTTAAACATAAGTAATGAGTGTAAACTACAAAGGGCATTTATTCTAGAAAGAATAGGTGCTCTTTGTAGTTTATAATGTGTAAAATCGAAGGAATTATTTGCCATCACCTTTGCTTACACCTGTAGAAACCCATTGGTTATTGGTAGCAGACTTCTTTGCTTTATCATGAAAGTAATTTGTGCCTTCATCACTTTGATTACCCACCCAGGCATTATCAGTGGCAGATTTTGTTTGTTTATGAGACATATTTAAAGTCCTCCTTGGCTAAAATAATAAAACGATATTATTTAGTATGGTTAGTTATAGGTTAAATTATTACTTTCCTAAATGAAAAGAATGCTTATTAGAGAGATTGTTTATTAAGAAATAGATAATAAGTCTCATTTACTAACTATTTGGAGTATGTTAAAATAATTACAATCAGACCAAAGAGGAGGAAATAGGCGATGGATCAAACGGCATTATTTACATTAACCTATGGTATATTTATTTTAGGAGCAGAAAATAATGGTGCAAAAAATGCATGTATTATCAATACGTGTGGGCAGCTTACTGCAGAGCCAACACGTGTGAGTATAACTGTTTTAAAAAGTAATTTAACGCATTATATGGTGGATGCTTCTAAGAAATTTACAGTATCTGTTTTAGGTAAACATGCTTCTTTAGAAACGATTGCTCATTTTGGGTTTCAAAGTGGACGAAATGCTAATAAATTTCAAAACATGACGTACAAAACAGATAGATTAGGTATACCAGTCATTGAAAAGGACAGTATAGCTACCTTTTCTTGTAAGGTAATTGAACAAATAGATTTAGGATCCCATACTCTTTTTATTGGAGAAGTTGTAGAGGCAACTAAATTATTAGATGCTGAACCCATGACATATGCTTATTATAGAGAGCTAAAGGCAGGGAAAGTAAAACCGGTCAACTTAGAAGAACAACAAGCGCTGCCTGAGCAAAACACACAATATGAGTGTTCAGTTTGTCATTATATTTATGAAGGAGATATTTCTTTTGAACAACTGCCAGATACTTATGTTTGTCCTATATGTGGACAACCTAAAAAAGTGTTTTATAGAGCTTAACGGATGGAGGGATAATTTTAATAAAAACACTTAAACTAAGACTAGGATTCACTTATAAAGAAAGGAAGAGGTTAGCATGAAAGTAAAGATGGTATGTACACGTGATCAAGAAACTAAATTTGTAGAATTACCTATGGCGGAGGAAGCTCTTCTTAAAATAAGAGCAACGGTCTTAGACCGAGATTCCATAGGCCTGCTAAAGTAATGTTAAGATGTGCTTGAAAAGAAAGCCACATAACACCTAAGTCCAGTTGAATAGGATTATCCAGCCCAAAAACTCCTGCATAATTC
>NZ_PEDL01000003.1 GCF_002735925.1 Sporanaerobium hydrogeniformans
CGGCGAAGTAGGCGGCGGAAAAATTACCATTAATGGCGGTACTGTTACTGCAACCGGTGGCACTGGCGGTGCGGGCATCGGCGGAGGCAACGCCGGCACAGGTGGAAAAATTACCATCAATGGCGGTACTGTTACTGCAATCGGCGGCACTGGCGGTGCAGACATCGGCGGCGGATCGGGAAGCGAAGGCGGTTCCACCACCATCACCGGTGGTTCGGTGAAAGTGACAAATGGGGGTATTGACCCCGCCCCAACAGCCGACGGCATAAACCCTGTTTACCTTGCAAAACTACCAGCAGACAGCTTTACAAGTGATACGGCAACACCGGTAAAGGTAGATGACAATGCGTTTAATATTCCAGCCAAGCACGACGGCGACGATAATTTCTATCTCTACCTGCCTGCAACAGGCACAGAGGTAAATGCAACCGTAGGCACAAGTAAATATACTTGTACTGTTGCGGAAAATGACAACAACGAGTTTGTGACAAAGACAGTCAATATCATTGACACTGAAAGCAAACTGAGAACTGCGATTGCAAACGCAGTAAGCGGTGAAACAATACAACTCGGAGGGGACATTACGGTTAACGCACCTGTAATCATCGACGCCGAAGACATCATTCTTGACCTAAACGGACATACCCTTTCAAGTGATACAAACACGATTAGACTAAGCGGCACTGCAAGCTTGGAAGTCAAAGATACAAGCGTAGGTGCCATCGGTGTATTGTCTACAACTAGTAGCTTCACCAGTACAATCGAAAACAAAAGTAGTGGCAGTGTTATTATTTCCGGCGGAACAGTGACTTCAAACGGTTATACCATTTTAAACATGGGCAGTGGAAATGTTACAGTTTCCGGCGGGACTGTGTCTGGTACTGCCTATACAATCTGGAACAATGGCGTGGGAACAGTCAATGTTTTAAGTGGTGCGGTGTCTTCGACAGGTGGCAATGGCATTGAATATGCAATAGTGAGTTACAGTGGCACAGTTAATGTTTCTGGAGGCACAATATCATCAACGTTAAATGTTTCTATTGTTTGTGGGGCTACATCAAACATATCTGGTGGTACACTGGCGAGTGTAAATACGAGTGTGTTAAACATTTCCGGGAATCCCACACTCACCGTTTCCTTAAATGCCTTGGCAAGCAAAAAGGTGAATATTACAGGAGAGCTTACAGGGGCAGATGGCAGTATTACACTCAATGGAGCATGGCTTACAACCACAACTAACGGAACTGCTGTTGCAACAGCGACAGTTGCCAGCTATGCAGATGTATCAAAGTTCACATTCACAAATGTAGATGGGAAAATACTTGTGAAAAATGGTGTGAACATCGAACTGGGGGAAAAGGCAACACTTTCTAACTGGGCAGATGGAATAACCGAAACTACCGATACATGGGACAACGGTGGAACCATCACCACAGCAGAAGATCTTGCACAGTTCGCCTATAATGTTAATCACGGTAAAGATTACGTCGGAAAAACAATTAAGCTCAGTGAGGATATTAATCTTTCTGAAAAAGATTGGACGCCAATTGGATATTATGATAATAATTATTTTAATTCTAGACCTTTTCAAGGTACTTTTGACGGAAACGGACATAAAATAACAGGGATTACAATTGGTTCTGTAAGCAAGCCAGAGAGTAAACATAAATATGTAAGTCTGTTTGGTTATATTCTTTGGAGTGATATTAAAAATCTTGGCGTAGAAGATGTAACCATTTATTCAAATTATAATGCGGATGGTGCATTCGTAGGTGGTTTGGTTGCAATGAATAAAGGAACGATTCAAAATTGCTATGCGACCGGAAATATTACCGCTGAAAACGGTGCCTTGGTTGGTGGCCTGGTCGGTTGGAATTTCGGTGGAACAATCAACAACTGCTTTGCAACAAGCAATTTGATTGGTGGAATCGATGCTAAGGTCGGTGGATTGGTAGGGCGTGATTCAGACGACAAAATTACAAACGGATATTGGAATAGCAACGCTGCACAAACGGTGAATAACTCAGTTCAAGCAAAAAAAGGTGTTGGAGATGGCACTGACAATGTAGCGGGTATGGACCAAAGCGACATGCAAGCCACAAGCTTTGTTTCAACCCTGAACGCAAATATTGATACCCTTGCAAACACAACCCTATATACATGGAAAGCCGTTTCAAACGATTACCCGACATTTTCAAATACCCTTTGGAGCGGCACTGTTACTCACACAATGAGTGGCACAATTAAGGACATGAACAACAATTTTGTTTCCGGAGCAACTGTCACCCTTACGCCGAACGCAGGCACTCCAAACCCTGCAACGACAGGAACTGATGGCAAATATACCATTGACAACGTACCGGACGGCAGTTATACGATTACAGTCACATTACCGAACGGCGGCGGAAGCTTCACAAAGGATGTCACCATTCCAGGCAGTAACTTTGATATCAAGCAGCCTACAACCCAAACCTACACCGTGGCTTATCATGCAAACGGCGGAACAGGCAGTATGATTGCACAAACCACAAATGTAGGCACGGCTACAACCGTCTCTGCAAATGCCTTTACCAAAACAGGCTTCGCCTTTGCCGGTTGGAATTCAGCGGCAAACGGCAGCGGTATTGCCTATGCTTCCGGTAGCACCGTTCCGTCCCAAACAGCAGGAACAAACGTAACTCTTTATGCCCAGTGGACAGAAACGACCTATTCTGTTTCAGGAATAGTTACTGATAACGCAGATAAAAACGCAAGCGGTGTAAGCGTGAAGCTGATGAAGGGGAAAACTCCAATCGGTTTGCAAGGTGTGACCACAACAGCAGACGGAAAGTTTACGATTACAGGGGTTCTGAACGGAACATATAACCTTGTGTTAGAAAAAGATGGTATGGTTGTTACCAAAAAGATTGTTGTGAACAGTGCAGACTATACCTTATCAGATATAATTAAGATGCCAAACGGCAAGATAAACAGTGTTGTTAAGGTGGAAGCAAACACACCTGATATTGTTGTTGGGAATCTTGATGTACAGTTTGACAGCTCGGATCTTATCCATGCCCAGACTGCAAATAACGCAGTTGAAATTAGGCTCGTTGCTGAGAAGAAGGCTGTCAATGACGTGCAGGCAGATGTAAATAAAATTGCAGCTGTAGCAAGCAATAAAACAGTAGGGCTTTATCTTGATTTATCGGTTACAAAAACAATTACGACCAATAGCGTTGTTAATAGCACAACGAAGATGTCAACATTGCCAAGCATAATTGAAATTATTATCCCACTGCCAGAGGAGCTTCAAGGCAAGGATGGACTCGTAGTTTACCGTGTACATAATGGTACAGCTGCAGCACTGCCAAATGGTTTAGCAAATGCAGTTGACGGAGAATATTTTGTAGTTAGCGGAAATTTTGTTACGATATACACCAAGAAATTCTCCACCTATGCAATAGCATATCAAACTATTACGCATCCGGTGATACCACCAACGGGCGGCGGTTCAGGCGGTCATTCAGGGGGGAGTGTAGCATTACCAACAATCACCACAGAACCAAGTGAAGGTGGTAAAATTACCATTAGCAATGATAAAAAGATTGCTACCATTACCCCTAATGATGGATATGTAATAGCAGATGTCATGGTAGATGGAAAGAGCATAGGTGCAAATGAAAAGTACACCTTTACAGACAGCAAAACTCACAAAATCAATGCTGTATTTGTAAAGAAAACTGCACTTCTTTACTACGATCAAAATGACGGAAAGGTTTATATTGGTTTTTCTTCGATTGCAGGAAATCTTTATAAATATATTGCACCTAATGGAGTTAACGTAAAGTATAAGGAAAATCCAAAGAATTTTGTGGATAATACCATCGCATGGGCAAAACCAAGCATTGATTTTGTTACTGAGCGAGAAATATTCCTTGGGACAACGCAAGATAAGTTTGGACCAAATGAAAGCATGACAAGAGCAATGTTTGTAACGGTTATTGGCAGACTTTATGAGCGTTCTTATGGTAACATTTCAGGAACAAGTACATTTTCTGATGTTGCTGCAAACGATTATTTCGCAAAGTATGTTGCATGGGCAAATGAAAACAGTATTATAAAGGGCATCGGAGAAAACAAGTTTGCGCCAAACGATAAAGTAACACGTGAGCAAATGGCAGTTATCATGCTAAACTTTGCAACCTTTCTAAAAAAGACAGAGGCTACTGGCAGTTCCCTTACATATGCCGATAGCACAAAGATTTCATCTTGGGCAATTGACGGAGCGAAATATTGTCAGGAAACAACAATAATCTCAGGCAGAGATGGAGGCAGCTTCGCACCACAAGAAAGTGCTACAAGAGCCGAAGTTGCAGTGGTAATTGAGAGGTTTGTTAAAACCATTGTGAAATAACAAAATACGAAAAGTATCTGACGATGCTAATGCGTTAAAAATAGGATTTTCGAGATTAAAGGATTTTCTGCTTATTATCCGGCAGAATCTTTTAACCTCGGGAATCCTTATTTTTATTTATTGAGAGAACAAGTCCACCTTAAAAATCTGCTTAGGGTTGTGGAGATGAGGTAGATGGCTGGATATAAGTTTTGATAAAGGCAGGGAGAAATCTTCTGTTATTAACAAATATCATCAAGTAGTTAATAAATAGAGTTAAATATATTGAAAGGCGACATATTTATGGCATAAAAATTTTGATATTTATAGTCAAAGCTTAGTACATTAAGGTGGAATTAGATAAATGAGCCAGGCGCTGATAACTAGTTTAGTATGGAAGAAGTAAAAGACTACTTAGAAGAGAGCTTATCAGATGCTATAGCTGTTATAAAAATAATTAGTACGGGACAACTTTTTTAATTACAAAGAAAAACAAATATCAAAAAAGTAATACGAAGCTACACTTTTCCGAGATAGGATGACTACAATTTCTATTATTTTGAAAGCAAAAATCTTTTAAGGTGTACCGAAAAGTTGGAGTATTCTTATTTAGTAAACTATATTGACTTTTGGAGTTAGTAATGCCATAGTTATATGGAGTATGTATACAGGTTCTAAGTAGAGGGTTAAAAACACTAGAAAACATCGTAAGAAAAATTTTGTATTTGATAAAGATAAACTATTGGAAAGAATAAGACATAAAGCCTAGGGTATAAGGTTTTAGGTAAACTATGATCGCCTGGTTTCCAAATGTTAAGTTTATAAGGGTTAAACGGGTAATACATAAGAAAGATTAAGCAACTTAGGAGGAGAAATAATGAAAATAGGGAGAAAGTTATTTTTAGGCTTTTAGCTGTTATTGTTAATTTTTCAATAGGTTTAGGGATTATGTATATTCAGCTTAAAGGGATTGAGGAAAATGTAGGTGAAATGGATAGAAGGTCCGAACGAGCGTTAGATTTGTCTGAAATTCTTAGTCTTCATAGAGCTAAAAGTATACAGCAGTTAGACTATATTTTAAATCCAAATGACCAATTTATAGATAATTATAAGGATAGGGTAACAAAGCAGGACGAATTATTTAATAAAATAGAATCCTTTATGAGAACAGAAGAACAGAAAAATCTATATTCACAGGTAATAGAGGCTAATCAAATCCTTAATGATACTTTCTTGAATCAAATGATTCCGTCTATTCAAAAGGGAGATAGTAATAAGGTACAAGAATTAAATCAGTCTATTGTTCAACCTCAAAGGAGAGTAGTTGTCGATAACTTAAACTTACTTATTAATACGGTCAATGAGGAAAAACAAAAAGCGATCACTCAAGCCTATAACAGAGTAGTTAACTCGATTCCTGTGTTGTTTATTGTAACGATTACTTCCGTGATTTTGGGCTTTGGTATTGCCATGCTTATGGGTAGAAAAATCTCTAATCCGATTAAAGAAATACAAGATGTTACGACTCGTATTGCAGATGGGGATTTAACTATAGAACATGTAAAAGTTCGCTCTCAGGATGAAATTGGTCAACTTACTCATGCGATTAATACGATGGCAGATAATATTAGGGATCTAGTCCGAGAAGCAGCAAGTATTTCCGAGAAAGTTGCCGCTTCAAGTGAAGAAATGATGGGTTCCTCAACCGAAATGACAAAGGCCATTGAACAAGTATCAGCGACAACAGAAGAATTAGCTTCAGGTGCTACAGCTCAGTCAACCCATGCTATTGAAACTTTAGCAGTCATTCAAACAGTCGCTGGAAATATAGATTCAATTCATCAGGATAGTAATGAAATGGCAGAAAGTTCCAAAAAAGCAAATGCTGCTTCTAAAAATGGACTGGAAAATGTTCATCAATCGATTAAACAAATGAGAATAATTGAAGAAAAAGTTTCTCATACTTCTTCTGTTATTCAAGAGCTAGGGGAAAAAACGGAAGAGATTAACCAAATTCTACAGGTTATCAATGATATCGCAGGGCAAACGAATTTGCTTGCTTTAAACGCTGCCATTGAAGCAGCTCGAGCTGGTGAACAAGGTCGCGGATTTGCTGTAGTAGCTGATGAGGTACGCAAGTTGGCAGAACAAGCAGCTAGATCAACTAACGAGATTGTACAAATTACGTGTGCGGTTCAAACAGAAGCTGAACAGGCTCAAGTCGCTATGAATGAAGTAGTTCAGGAAGTCCAGGCTGGTTCTGATGTGATCGATAGAACTGGCGAAGGATTTCAAGCAATAGTAGATATTATTGATGAAATGTCTATTATGATTCAAGGTGTTTCATTAGCAGCAAAACAAATTAATCAACAAAGCGGACAAGCTGTCAAAGCAGTTGAAAATATTGCAGCAATTACTGAAGAATCTTCGGCCGGTACACAAGAATTAGCGGCTACCATGGAACAACAAAATGCTTCGATGCAGGAGATTAATGCAATGGCTAGTAATTTGGCTGAAATGGCGGAACAACTTAATCTAAGTATTACTAGATTCAATTACTAAGGAATGGGCTAGCTTTTTTAATTATCTTCTTGCTACAATTGAATCGGATACACTGCAACTCTTGGGCCAAAAGATGAAAATAAACCATTCAAATAATTTTTGTTTAGATAAAACCTTTCACTTTTATGGTGAAAGTTTTTTAGGAGTTCTATGTCAACAGTTGGGGTATCCCAAGTATAGCCATTTGTAAAAAGTGTAGCAAATGAATTTAAAATACCTTTAATTCAGCTATTCATAGTTTGAGTAGCAGTAACAAAATGAGACAAACCACTCTTTTCAGCACAAACAATCCAGTTGATTAGGCGGTCTTTAGCAGTACTATAGCTGGGTGAAACATAACATTTATCAATAGCTAGTAATTTTGGAAGAACTACTGGGTTATAAGACAGATTATTAAATATACGAACAACTGTTGTAATAGAAGAATTCATGCCATGAGCTTACTGGCGAAGACAGATAAATACTTAACCGGCTAAAGGTGGTAATCATGTATAGTGCTCGTGACATAACCACAACAAGGGCAACAGTGAGGTTTTCTTTCCATTTGGATATCTATAATGGTGGTACCACATCATCATAGATATCTTTTTTTAAACACCTAATAATTTAAGAAACTTTTGGGAATAATAAGAAGAGAGCATAGTCATCAAATCCTTTCTAGTATGTCGTTATACTTAGGATTGTTGAATATGCTCTTCTTTTATGCACACATATTTTATTTACACCCCAACATTTATTATAGAGCCTATATTTTTAATATAGAGCTAATCATGTTTCATGTCGAAAAAATCATGTTTCATGCAGCGAATGGTTTTGTAGAAAGATTTCTGATAGATTGAATGTGGAGAATAGATGTTATTTGGTTCAATTAATAAAGGAGGAAAAATTATGAAAAAGCGATTTATGGGCATACTGCTTACTTTGTGCATGGTATTAACCCTGCTCCCCACAACGGTGCTAGCGGCGATAAATGTGACCATACTGTCCTACCCAGCAAAAACCGAATATACGGTTGGCGAGGGATTTGACCGAACCGGGATTAAAGCGGTGGTTACTATAGGTGGCGAAAAAAAGGACATATCTAACGAAATCAGTTTCAGAAACTCCGGTAACGTGACGTTGAAACAAGGTACGGTATTTGCGACTAAAGCAGGAAAGCAGGAGATTACTCTGCGGTGGACTGCTCCGGGCGAAAAAACAAGTCAAATCGTGGGAAAGTATACTGTTACATCGTCTGGCGAATATGTTGCCCCAGTGCAGGTCGCGCCCACGCCGGTTGCGGCTACTTATCAATTATACGATGCGATGGACAACGGCTGGTACAGCATCCGTCTTGGCTACCTAACCCAGCATGACACGTTTATCACTATCGATGCCGCAGGGAATGCGGTGCTGCGCGAAGGCGGCAGAGATACGAAATTTTATATTGAGAAAAAACGCATTGTAGATCGTGACTGGGCTGAAATAACCATAAAAATGCCGGATGGGCGCTATTTGGGAACTTTGGGCGAAATCGATGACAGAGCGATGTATAAGGTCGGTACGAACCCGGTCTACCGATCAAAGCCGGATGGCGACATCGTCGGAAAGCTTCCGGCAGGCACCATTCTGGAAGTGACCGAGATAAAGGGCGACTGGGCAAAGGTAAAGTATGAAGGCCAAGCGTATTATATGTGGGCTGCCAGACTGACAAAAGTGAATGGGGGCAGCGCACGGGTGGCGGCTGTGGATCAGCCTTATTTATGGCAAATAGAATATTCCTATGACACGAGTCAGGTTGCGATGCGCCCCGCCGAGAACCCAAAAATGATGGTCAAGCCTGCGGAAAAAACATATCCGGACGGGGCAAAGGCGATCCTGTCTGAATACATCCCCTACCTTAAAAATATTAGCTTTGAGGATTGGGGAAGAAGCATTAATAATATGGAAATGGCAGAATTGCTCGACGGCGTGTTCTTCACTTTAGGGCTCTATGGTCCCTACTCTGAAGAGAATTTGTTGAAATGGAACAGTGATATACCCAATGACAAACTCAATAGCATGCTAATTGGTAAAATAGACCGGTTATACGGTTGGCGGGTCTTTACCAATCCAAACATGGATTGGCGTGGGGTTCCCACCTATGGAGAGTTTACCTCTTACTTAATTAAGCTCATGGACTATAACAAAAGCAAGAGTAGTACCAAATTTTCCGCTTTCACCAATGACACCATCAAAAGCTTTGCCATAGGCGGTGACACTAGCCCAAACGCAAAAATCACATGGGAGCAGGCGTCAACCCTCCAACATAAGACCATCCAATGGGCGGCAGCAGAATGGGTAAGAATCGGCGAAAAGAGTGGGCTAGGATACAAAGTGGAGACTCACCTGTTGGACGCGCCGTGGAATCTGACATCCTCCGGGTATATCCCGCTCAGCATGTCATCCACACCGACACCTGCGCGGCGTTGAAAAAATCATGTTTCATGTAGCGGACGGTTTTGGGTGGCAGGGTTTTGATAGAGTAAACGCATGGGACTTTGCCCTATACAACCTAACAGAAAACGGAGGATTTAGAAATGAAAAAGTTACCTCGTTCCCAGCGATTTTGGTGAATTTAACGACAAAGACGGCTACGCTGTGGCTGAAGGTCCTAACGCCAGCATTGTCGTAACAATTGCGAGCAACATATTATTTTTACTTACACCGCAGGAGCAAATTCCTCCCTTGAGGCGAATCTAGCCGATATACTTCCGAGTATCACATTGGAGTAATCACGTATATAGGCAACAAAATGGACAGACGGACAAAACCACAGTCTGTCTGCCCATTAAAAAATAAAAAAAGGAGACTTTATTATGCTGCCAACTTTCATCACAATCGCCGTAATTATTGCGGTCATTGTTCTATGGATCATCTCCACCCAGCGCAGACTGGTGGTGCTGGAAGAAAATATCAGCAATGCCATGAGCCAGATCGGGGTGCAGCTGTCAAGCCGTTTTGACGCTCTGACGGCTCTTTTGGATTTGACAAAGGGCTATGCGGGGTACGAAAGCGAAACGTTGATTGAGACAATCAAATCAAGAAGAAGCGTCATCACGGCAAAATCCACACCGGATGATGTGATGCGTCAGGAAGGGATTATTGCCGAAGCCTTGGGCAGGATTGCCATGGTAACGGAGCAGTACCCCGACCTGAAAGCCAATCAAAATTACATCAAAACCATGGACGCAGTGCAGATCTTTGAAAATATGGTGCGGACTAGCCGTCTGATCTACAACAACAGTGTAACAAAGCTGAACCGTGAAATCCGAATGTTCCCGGTCTCCATGATCGCCGGGATGCTGGGCTTTCGGCAAAGAGAATATCTTGTGGAGCAGGCTGACAAGGCGGATATGCCCAGCATGAAATGAGGTTCCGGATGTGCAAAAAAGTGAGCGGCCTGATTCTATGCATTGCCTTATTATTTGTCCTCCCTCCCCCGGCTTTTGCGGCAAATCAGTTCAATACCATGGATATTCAGGCTGGCATTTACGAGGACGGCGGCTTCTTATTCCGTCGGGCGGGGGAGGCGAAGGAATGCCCCTACTGCGAGAAGAACCATATTCGCCTGGCCACCGAGGAAGAAACCGGGAGGCTGGAGAAGCTTTTAGAACAAGGAAAACCAATTTTACGAATCAAGGAGGAATAGACATTATGAAAAAAATACTCAGTATGTTTTTGGTGCTATGCATGGTTGTGATCATGCTACCGGCGCAGGCAATGGCGGCGCATGATATAAACGTTATGGTAAGTGACGATGCCCCAGCCATCACCACACATCCGGCTGACGCGGCGGTCACCGTGGGTGACAATACCAACTTCACAGTTGCGGCAACGGGAATAGATTTAAGATACCAGTGGCAGCTTAACGACGGCTCGGGCTTTAAGAACATCGAGGATGGCGGCGTATACAGCGGCACCACAACGGCGACGCTATCTATCACCGGGGCATCCCAAGAGATGGGTGGCTATCAGTACCGCGCCGTCGTTAGCACCACAGGGATTAGCATCCCCTCAAATCCGGCAAAACTGACCCTCATCGTCCGGCCCGTCATCACAGCTGTCAGCGACGATAGTGGTATTTCGGCGAGCGACGGGTACACAAATGATTCCACGCTGAACATAAGCGGAACCTCTACACCAAACGCCATGGTCGAACTTTTCGAAGACAATATTTGGATCGGCACCACATCAGCAGACGGGTCCGGAGCATGGAGCTTCGATTATACCGGAACAACGTTGGCGGAGGGTACATATGCCTTCACTGCGAGTGCCAGCTCTTCCGGGATAACCGTAAGCACTGTCAGCCCCTTTTCCGTGACGATTGACCGGACGCCTCCGTCCGCGCCAGTCATATTATCCGGTGCAGACGGCACAACAAGCGACACTACCCCAACCTTTACGGGAACGGCGGAGCCAAACAGCGTGGTAAGTCTCTATGACACCGACGGAGCTACGGTTCTTGGTACAGCGAACACCGATGCTGGCGGCAACTGGAGCATAACCTCGTCTGTTCTCAGCGTGGAGTCGCATACAATTACAGCCAAAGCCGCTGATTTAGCGGGCAATGTAAGCATTGCATCCAACGAGCGAACCATCCACATAACCGCGCCGACACCCATACTTACCCCCCTGCCCACACCCTCCATCCAAATTGACTATGTCAGCGAGGCGCTGACGGGTTTTGTGTCGGACGGACAATATAGTATTAACGGCAGCGCTTCGTTCACGATATCCTACGGCGAAGTATTTCCCATCTATTCACAATGGATGGGAAGAAGTGTATCCATTGTCCGCAAGGGCAACGGTACTACCACCTCGGACAGCTCCGCTCAGACGCTTTCCATTCCCGTTCGCCCCGCCGCGCCCACCAACAGCGACTATACGGTGGAGCATGAAACCACAGCAGGCGCAAATGACGGCAAGCTAAAAGTAACCATCGCGGATTGCGAGTATAGGTCCTTGAACCACTACAGTGGATTTGGCTGGATATTCCCCAGAATGAATGGAAGGAAAACTTGGTCCCGGACACATACTATGTGCGCAAAAAGGCGGTAGAGGGCATCTCCTTTGCAAGCAATAATAGTACAGCGGTTGTCATTAATGCAGGTGCACCTGCACCCGCACCCAACCTTTCCGTCACCGATGTCACTCTTGACGCCGTTACCGTGGGTTATAGGTCGACCGCCTACCAAAATATCGTCATCACCAACAGCAGCGATGCGCAGGCGATCATTACCAGTGTGACAACTGACCACCCATCCGTGTTTTCGATACATTCTGGCCAATCCTTCGTTGCTGCCAACAGCAGCATCAACTCATGGCAAATAAGGGCTGCAACGGGTCTTGCGGTGGGCACATATACCGCCACCATCACCGTCACTTATGACGGCGGACGCACCGCAACGGCAGCAGTTTCCATCATTGTAAACGCAGTGGGCAACTATACCGTCATCTTCAACCCGAATGGGGGTACGGTCAGTGAAGCTTCACGTTCGGTTGCACCCGATACGGCGGTAGGAGTACTCCCAACACCGACACGTTTTGGCAGTTACAGCTTTAACGGCTGGTACACGGCGACAAGTGGTGGAACGCAGATCTCCGCAAGCACAACCGTCAGTGCAAATGTGATCTACTATGCCCATTGGACTTACACAGGAGGTGGTGGCTCTGGAAGTGGCGGAGGAAACTCCTCAAATGACAACAGCAGTCCTGTCATCGTCACCCTACCCACATCGGACAAGCCGAATTCACCCACACAGGGGGAAATCAAGGTTCCAGGTGCAGTGGACAGCAAAGGCAATGTCACAGTGAGCATCATTGACAAAAGTGTGACCGACGCCTTTGACAAGGCATTGGTTGAAGCCACGAAAAACGGCATTGAACAAAATGGCATCACGGTGGTTCTCCATGTGGATACCAGAAGCAAGACCGGGTCTCATGTTACAGTCAATCTACCAAAAGCTGTGCAAGATACTATCATTGCGAAGAAAATCGTCAACACCGTTGTGGTGGTGGACAATCCTGACATCAGAGTCGGCATGGACTTGGCAACTGTGAAAGAAATCAACAGACAGGCAAAATCTGATGTAAATATCACCGCCATCCGCACAGATAGTGGTAAACTGACAGCCGAGGCGAAAAAGGCGATTGGTAGCCGTCCGGTATTTGACCTCAAGGTAAACTACGGCAACGGCAAGGTAGTCAGTAGCTTCGGCGTAGGCAGCGTATCGATAACCATCCCATATACCCTCGGTGTAAATGAAAAGGCCGAGAATGTGCAGGCTGTGTATGTGGACAGCAAGGTGCATTGGCTGGTAAACTCGGTCTATGACAGTGTGGAAAAGGTACTGCGTTTCAGCACCGATCATTTTTCCACCTACGGTATCGGCTATAAACAGGCCAATACGGCATTTACGGACATTGCAGGCCACTGGGCAAAGGAAGATATTGAGTTTGTAGTAAGTCGTGGATTGTTCAGCGGCACTTCTGAAACCAAGTTCAGCCCGAATACCACCATGACAAGAGGAATGTTCGTCACCGCCCTCGGACGCTTGGCAAACGCCGATGTAAGCGGTTACGCAAAGAGCAGCTTCAGCGATGTGAAGGACGATGCCTACTATATGGGCTGCATTGAGTGGGCAAATAAAAACAACATCATAAGCGGGGTTGGTAATGGAAAGTTTGCCCCCGATCAGTCCATCACTCGTGAGCAGATGGTCGTCATTATGAGCAACTATGCCAAGACCATGGGTTATACTTTGCCGAAGGTTCATGTGGAAAACATCTTTGCCGATAACGCTAAAATCAATGCCTACGCAAAGGAAGCCGTGAAGCAGATGCACATGGCAGGCGTGATCAGCGGCAAAAATGGCAATCTCTTTGACTCACAGGGTACGGCTACAAGAGCCGAGGTATCTGCTGTGCTGTGCCACTTTGTGGAGCTGGCGATTTCCAGTGACACGACACAAGGCTGGACTGCACCATGAGCGAACTGGAACGGCTAAATAATAAGAATAGGTTTAACCTTATCCAGTAGGGTGATATACAGCAGGTTCCAGAGAAATAAGTTTGAAAGTCAGCATTTACATAGCTCTATGAGACTGAGAAAAGGCAGGCTGTCCCACCAAGGGAATAGCCTGCCTTTTCTGTTTGCTTGAACCAATTGGATTACAAAAATATTCTCGAAGGCTTCTGAATAAGATATTTTTGGGAGAGAATTCGAGCCAGAAGCAAAACACGTCCAAAGATATGATTTTGGACGTGACAGAGTGATTTAGATGTCTTTCGGATTTAGTGAGGTTGTGTGGTCAGGAGAGATGTGGTAAAATTATATATTTAATGAAAGATTAAATTTTATGAGGTAAATTATGATATTCCAAAAATCTTTACTACAAGAAATAGGTATTTATCAATATGGGTTAATTGATACAAAACAGATTATTTTTTCAGGTGAAGTTCGTAGGTTGTGTGAAGGTAATGTTTGTAGAAACTACGGCACTACGTGGGCCTGCCCACCTGCTATTGGTACGTTTGATGAATGTAAAGAAAAAAGTTTAGAATATGACATGGCATTAGTTTTTAATGCAAAATATAATTTGGAAGATTCTTTTGATTATGAAGGTATGTTATTTGGGCACAAAGAGTTTAAAAAAGTTTGTGACAATCTAGCTAGTTTAGTGAAAGAGAAACTAACGGATTATTTGTTATTATCAAATGAAGGTTGTATCAGATGTAGTAATTGTACCTACCCACATTATCCATGTAGATTCCCTGAAAAGCTCTTTCCGTCTGTTGAGGGTTTTGGAATAAGGATCGATGCTCTTGCTAAATCGGCAAACATTAAATATATTAACGGAGAGAATACTGTTACATATTTTGGGTTACTACTTTATTAAAAGCCGGATATATAAGCCCTTAAGCAAAAAAGCAGAAAAATTGGCTTTCGAACCAGTCGTTTGTGAAGAAATATGGGTTTGAGGTTGTGGACAGTACTGATTACGGCTATGAGCTGCTTGCACTCTCCTTTGACGGAGCAATGCCACGGTTTACACAGAAAGTGAAAAATAGCAAAATAGACAGCGATGAATTGACGATTTACTACGATATGCAGTGCCCATTTGTCTATCAAAACATTGAAAAGCTGAAAGTGTTTTGTGAAACAGAAGGTATCAGTGCCATTTTCAATCAAGTGGATACGCTGGAGCAAGCGAAAGAACTGCCCTGCGTGTTCAACAACTACAGCATATTTTATAAGAGAGAATTTGAAACGGTGAATCAGGTGGATGTTGCCTACATAAAAAGGCTTCTGAAGAAAGGTGATCAATAAATGAAATATCAAGGTGATAAAATCTGAGCCACATAATATGGAGCTGTATTTTGAGGAAGATGACTTTGACTGTTTTATCGCAAAGCTGAAAGCCCACAATGATATACGGTATTTAGATAAAGAAGTGAAAGAGGCAAGTTGGGGGCAGCGATCCATCAAGTTTTATGATCCGGATGGGCATATTATAGAAGTTGGCGAAAATATGAAAATGGTTGTGAAACGTTTTCTGGATTCAGGTATGTCAATGGATGAAGTCTCGAAACGCATGGATGTGTCCGTGTAGGATTTGAAAATACTTTTAAATGATTAAGACAAAACTCAGCACAAAAAATCGGGAGTAATAACTTCTAAAGTAATATACTGAGATCACAGATAGGAGGTGAAACCATGAGATGGACAGAATGTATCAGCGATGCTATCACTTTTATTGAGGACAATATCGCTGAAGAAATCACAGTGGAAGATATAGCAAAAGAGGTGCACCTCTCGCCCTTCTATTTTCAAAAGGGATTTGCTATGCTCTGTGATTTTACGGTAAGCGATTATATCCGAAATAGGCGACTTGCCCTTGCCGGAAGTGAAATTGCGGCAACAGAAGCAAAAATCATTGATGTTGCGGTCAAATATGGCTACGATTCTCCTGACAGCTTCACAAAGGCATTTACTCGTTTTCATGGCTGCACTCCTACCGCTGTGAGGAAAGACGGTGCGAGCATCAAATCTTTTGCACCGATTTCTGTCAAATTCACTTTAGAAGGAGGCTATTCTATGGACTACAAAATTATAGAAAAAGAAGCTTTTACTGTTGTGGGACTGCAAAGAACATTTAAGTATGATGAGGCAATGACTGAAGTACCAAAGCTTTGGAGCGAGTTTCACCAAATGGCACAGGGCAAGGCGATCTGCCCCATGTACGGCATCAATGCAGATGAATTTATGGAGGGAAATGAGTTTGAATACACCATCGCTGATAATTACGATGCATCAAAGGAAATTCCCGATGACTTCACCATAAAGGTAATCCCGAAATTCACATGGGCGGTATTTACCTGCAAGGGCAAGATGCCTGATGTGATGCAAAAGGTCAATAAACAAATCTATTCTGAGTGGCTACCAAATTGTAAGGAGTACGAAATTGCCGCAGGTTACTGTATCGAGATGTATGAAGACCCAACAGAATATCCAAACGGTGTCCAGGACGAAAATTATTACAGCGAGATTTGGATACCGGTTAAACGTAAATAAAAAAGAAAACCTCTTACGACTATCATTTCTGATAACCGCAAGAGGTTTTTTGTCTATTCAGATATTTATGAGGTTTTTCCTAAAAATAGGTATAGTTCCCCTTACCCTTACCCCAATTTTCTCCCGCCCTATTCAATTAGATCATGTACTTATGTCGTATCAAAAGCTAATAAATATTATTATTGCATAATGATTTATAATATAGATATGAGGTATTAGAAAATAACATGTATTCTCAGCGTACATATGTTATAGACGGTAAGATATTTTCATACTGATAATAATTATAGTTACTACACGGATAAGGATTTCTGTACACAAAAAAACAGAATAACAAGAATTAATAAATTAAATCTAGAATCTGAAGTAGTAAAAGAAATAGACCATTCTAAAATTAAAGGAAGAATAGAGATTATTTATATAATAGGAGGAAATGTATGGAGTTTATTTTTATTTTAACTAAGTATAATGATAAATCATTCAAGCCACAAGTAAGTAAGGCATTAGAAAAGAGAACAGAATTAGTTTCAAGAACAGAACACCCCCAGATGTGGAAATGTGTAGATAAAATGAACTTGAAGGCAAAAGCCTCCGAAGAAGTGCTGAAAAAGCGACATAGTAGATATAAGCTATATGGAATATTATTACTGATTCTAGGTTTTTTTCTATTAATCCCTTCATTAATGGAACCTAGGGAAATGCTAATACCGTTACTAGTAAGTACCTTTACAATTGGTATAGGAATATTAAATTTTAGGTATGCAAGAAAATCGAAAAAGGTAAAGCTAACATCATTTGATAAAGCTGCAATAAAGCTATTTAGTGAATATGAAAAAATCCCTATGGTTACAGTTACCTTTACTAATGATAAAGTTCAATTAGTAGGAAATGTTACAATTGGTTATAGTGAAATAGAAAAAATTTTCATCACAGAGGATTTGTTTATCTTAATTTGGAATAAAAGAATTGCTGTTTTACAAAAGAAGGATTTATCGTCTTATAATGTAGAAGAATTTATAAGCTTTATTACATACAAATCACATAATTTATTTGAAATAGTGAATATCAGTGAATAAAACGAACAAAAGTAAAAAATGGAAACAGAGATTTATTTCTCAGCTTCCATTTAGCTTATTTGGCACATTAAATATTAAAATCTTCTGACTTGAAAGTACTGTAGTACCGTCCTTGATTAGCAGTGAATTTCAGTACGCAGTAGTCTGGATCAGCTACCCCTTTTGGGTAATACATCGTATCGCTTTTACGCCAAATCATTTCCTTGGTTAAGCTATCTTCAAGGACTTCCATTGTGCCCTTTAGCATAACTCCCCTAAAAAATCGTTTATCACAAAAATAAATACAGGCATTAGGATTTTCTCTATACTGTGTCACACGCATGGATGATGTGTTGGTTGTAAAATAGAAAACTCGGATTCCTTCTCTCTTTCTTGGCGGTAGCATTGCTTTTGTATTAGGGAAACCAGCCGAATCCATGGAGCTTATGAACGAAACGGCTTGTTTATCAATTAAATTTCCGATCGTTTTTTCTGTATCTTTCATATTATCATCCTCCTTATATGTAAATTATAAGAGCATAATGCAGAGAAGTAAAGTAGCCACTTTTTTGTGAGTAAGGTTAATCAATAAATCCCTTTTCCCACAAGATGTGATCCATACAGTTTTCTTCCATAAAATCAATTCTAACATTCTGCATGATAGTTATGGCTTGTAGCAGTTGATGGCCTCGTTCAGTCAAACAATATTGCGATTTTAGCGGATAGCCCTTAAGTGAATCAGTATATCTCAAGCCATCGCATAATGTGGTGGTTTTTAGTATACTCAAAAATAGAAAGGGAGAAAAAGAGATGGCAAGAAAAAAGATAGCCTTGCATTTAAAAAACATAGGAATCTATCGATGTTATTTTGGATATAATGTAATGCTTTACAAGTATGTTAAAATTATTTAAGATTATGGAAACAGATAAATAGTAAGTGGTGGAGGCAATATGAGCAGATTTTCAGAATATATAGGTTCACAATTTGGTAATCCTAGAGGAATTGTTGGCAAGTGTTGTTGTATTATAATGAATATAATAAACAAAGCAATGTATCGAAAGGTTGTGTCAAACATTCATTTAAATGAACAGGCAAAAGTTCTTGATATTGGGTATGGAAATGGATATCTAGTTGAACAACTCTATAAACGCTATCAAGCAAATATTTTTGGTATTGATATATCTGAAGACATGAAGAAAAGTGCAAATAAGAGAAATCAAAGAGGAGTAGACGGAGGAAAAATACATTTATCAATTGGTGATTGTTGCTATTTGAACTATGAAAATGAGTTTTTTGATGTGGTGACATCTATAAATACAATCTACTTTTGGAACGATACTCTTAAAGGTCTTAAAGAGATATTTAGAAC
Organism: Sporanaerobium hydrogeniformans; assembly: GCF_002735925.1. GTDB lineage: Bacteria > Bacillota > Clostridia > Lachnospirales > Cellulosilyticaceae > Sporanaerobium > Sporanaerobium hydrogeniformans. Next base: position 18,958 of record NZ_PEDL01000003.1, read on the forward strand.
GCTTAAATCAGGTGGTGTATTTTATAATGTTGTCTATACAAAAGTGTGGCTTCAACAATTATCTTATACCCAAAAGGGATTCCAATTTTTTGAACAAGAGGATTTTATAGAATTTGGAAAACAAGTTGGATTTACAGAAATCACTATTCAAGACATTGTAAAAGGGAAGAGTTTTATGGTCGTTTATAAGAAATAAATTCATTAAAGTGAAGGCTAGTTGATTGAAAATTTCTTAATCATAATATAAAATCAAGTTAAAAGAGAAAGTGTTCATTTATTATACAAGGAGAGTAAAATGAAAAAGATAAAACTATTTAAATATATTATTTCAAGCTTAATAGCTTTGATACTATTTAGTATAGTAGGTATATTTATATGGACAAGTAATACCTATAAGCCAACTTCAGAAGTGTTTACTTTAGTAGGAGAAACAGATTGCACAAAGGAAAATGACTTTTATGTTTTTAAGCCAAAAAATGGGCCCAATGGAAAAGGTATTGTCCTATATCCAGGGGCGTTAGTTGAACCTCTTAGTTATAGTTATATAGCTAATGAATTATCTAAAAAAGGTTATTTAGTAGCTATACCAGAAGTGAATTTAAATTTATCAGTAACTGAAAATAATAAGGCAGATGAATTCATATTAAAAAATAATGAAATTAAAAATTGGTATGTATGTGGACATTCTATGGGGGGTGTAAGTGCAGCGTATTATGCAGAAGCAAAGCAAGATATAGTTGATGGTGTAATATTTTTAGCTTCATATCCTGCAAAAAAAACGGATTTATCAGACAATAATCAAAAAGTATTAAGTATATATGCTGAAAATGATGGTTTAACATCTAGAGAGGACATTGAAGAAAGTAAAGGAAACTTACCTAAAAATACTATTTTCGTAGAAATTGATGGAGGAAATCATGCTCAGTTTGGGTTTTATGGAGAACAAAAGGGAGATAAACAAGCAGAAATATCAGCAAAAGAGCAACAAGATAAAATAATAGATTTAATAGTAACTTATATAAATCCAAATAGTTGATGCCTCAGAACCACTTCAAAAGTCAGTAGTTTGTTTATGACAACTTACTGACTTTTTTGGCAAGAAATATCCTATTCCACCACTCTATATAGAATTTCACATATCGTACTATTTACCCTATAAGCTGCAATTATTCCTGTTACCCAATGCTCGGCTCTAAACGATATCTAAAAGTTCAGAAATGTCATGTATAGTATAGGTAGCATATGTACATGTAATATCTTTCTTATGCTGATAAAAACAGGAGTCAATTCCGAAATTCCTTGCTCCTATCATATCAGAAGAGGGACTATCGCCCACCATGAGTATGGAGCTTTTGGAAACCGTACCTATATTTTTGATACAGGATTCAAAAAAATATAAGGATGGTTTTTCATGTTTTACTCTATCTGATATAAAATGTCCATCAAACAAGTCGATAATGCCAGCATTTGATAAGCGTTTTAACTGTGTAGTGTATATGCCGTTAGATGCGGAGTATATTTTTTTTCCCCTTTTCTTAAGCTCAACCAAGGTGTGTTTTGCATGTGGAATGAGTGCAGAAGAGTTATCCAGATAAAATCTATATTTTTCTTCCCAAACCCTACCATCAACCTCAAGACCATAAAGTTCAAAGAATTTTTGAAAGCGTGTATTAAGAACAAGCTCTTTTGTAATTTTCCCTTGCTCAAGGTCATCCCATAAAGCAGTATTTATTTTTTTGTATTTCTGCAACAGGTCATCCGTATAGTTGAGTCCTGATTTTTCTATGATTCTTATAAAGCTGTTTTTTTCAGCAGCATTAAAATCTAAAATAGTATTATCTAAGTCCATTAAGAGGATATCATACATAATCTGTAGCTCCTTTTGTAAATATTTTATTTTAGTAGTTCTATAATAGAATAAAAGCAGAAAATAAAGTATGAGAAATCTCATAGAGAAGGAGAAAAATAAATGGTTTTTAACAATGAAATACCATCAGTAATTGCTGAAAAAGGAACAAAAAGGATTTTCACTAAAGGTGAAAATATTTATAAAATAAATACCCAAGTAACTAATTGCTATTTCATTTTATCGGGAATTGCAAAGATATATATTGATCATGATAATGGAAGGCGCTCAATTCTTGACTTTGCTAGGACAAATGATTGGTTAGGTGAGATCTCCTTGTTCAGTGAAGAAAAGGAGATAAAAGAGAATAGAGTTCTTCAAGAAATAGCGTGTTTAGAATTTGATTTAAAAGCATTGAGAAAACTATGTAAAGAAGATGCGAGTGTTTCCTTTTATTTTGCTACATACATTTCTAATAAGTTGTTATCAAGAAGTTATAGGATGAGCGAAAGCTTAAATTATTCTTTGAATAAGCGTCTTGCAGCATTTATTCTTCAATATCAACAAGGCGGTAAATATGAGATCTCACATACAGATGCCGCAGAATATTTAAATGTTAGCTATCGTCATGTATTATATGTTATGAAGCAATTTCGTGAGTCGGGAATTTTGGAAAAAGATAAAGAGAAAGGGTATCGTATTATGGATAGTGATAAATTGAAGCGACATAAAAGCTACTAGCTATGCAGAAATATATAAGGTATTGTGTAAATATATAATTATTAGAATATTTGTGGTATGATTAAGATAGAAGATTTTATTGAGGTGAGAAAATGCTTATACATAACACAACACAAACTATTTACATAAAACGATGCATGCTAAGAAGTGAAGATAAGTAAAGGAGTGAAAGATGTTGAAAAAATTAATAACTATTTTTTTATCCATGCTGATTACTCTATCATTCTTACTTCCCTATTTAGCACTGAAACAAGAAAAGCTTGAAACAGAAGTTCAGAAGAATAAATACATAGCTTCACAAAGAATAAACGATATCTCACAACAATTGGTGGAGGTACTTAATCAAAGTTTTGAGTATGTTCAAGTATTGGAACTTATTATAAAAATAAACCCCAATGATTCTGAATTAATAAAAACATATGCGGAAATGATTTTACAAAAACATGGTACTATACAAAATATTGCTATTGCACCAAATGGAATTGTAAAGTTCATTTACCCAACAGAGCAAAACCAAAGAGCAATAGGACATAATTTGATGCTAGACCCACTGCGTTATCCATTTATTCAAAAAGCTATAAATGAAAAACGGACAACAATCCAGGGGCCTGTAGAAGCTGTTCAAGGTGGAATATTAATCTTTAATCGCAAACCTCTTTTTATAACAAAAGACAATGTAGAAAAGTTTTGGGGACTATGTGTCGTATCGGTAGACTTTGAAAAGGTTATGGACTATTGTGGTATTAGTACAGATGATCCTGATTATTATTTTGCTATAAAAGCTCAAAAAAGTGATGGGTTTCAGGATTTTGTATGGGGAAATACAGAATGTTATACAAACGATTCAATAACTCATACCATTAACTTTGAAAATCAAAAATGGGAATTAGCCATTTACCCTAAAGAGGGATGGAAAGCCATTGGTGAGAAATTATATGTATTAGATGCGACAGATCAACTCTATCTATTTTTGAGTTTTATCTTGTTTATGTTTATACTATGGCATCTTAATAAATATTATGAAAGTTATACAAGGTCTAAAATAGATATAATGACAGGTGCTTTAAATAAAAGTACTTTTAAAAAAAGTGTAATAAAAAATCTAAAAAAATATAAAAAGAATAAGGTACAAGCAATTATAGTAATAGATATTAATGACTTTAAATCAATCAATGATACATATGGTCATCTTGTAGGGGATGGTGTGATTATTGAGTTATCGAAACGTTTTATGGAAATAATAAGGGGTAATAACCTTCTTGCAAGATGGGGAGGAGATGAATTTGTTATTTATCTATGTAATTTAAGCAGCCTGACGGATATGAATACTATAATAAAAAGAATTTATCACGAAGTAGAAGCGCCTATTGATGTTAGTGGAGTTTCTATAAATGCAAGAGTAGCATTAGGATATGCGCTATATCCCATGGATGGCGTGAATTTCGAAGAGCTATATAAAAAAGCGGATAAGATGATGTATTCAAATAAGCCGACTCAAAAAAGAGAAGAAGTAAGCTAGTAAGTTGATTTAAAAGATAAATAAAGTGAAAAAGCGAGGATACCCAACGTTGCAATTCGTAGGGTATCCTCTTATAGTTTTTTTAATAAAAGACTGTAAATCTCTTAAAAGGCTACTTTCATAAACAAAGCGACACAACAAAGGAGTATGGCAAAAGGAACATAGACATAGCGACCGATGAAGTACCAGGTATTCCCCTGATTTTTGGCGCTTCCCTTATTGATTTCAGTAAGTAAATCCTCTTTTTTCATGACCCAAAACCAAGAAACAGCACCTAATGTTGCACCAATGGGGATGATATAAATAGATACAAAGTCCATCCATGGTCCCCACTGGAAGATAGCCTCCATGTTTATGCCAAAGCCTAAACAAATTAAACATAAAATACAAAGGATGGCTGTACGACTCAATTTAGGGAATTTATGTAATAAAGATTCACCAACGGCTTCAAACATATTTTGTAAAGAACTGATGCCTGCAAAAATCATAGCAACATATAAAATAATTGCAAAAATACGACCCATAGGAATATCTTGTAGGATAGTAGGAAGTGTAACAAAAAGTAAACCGGGACCTGCACCAACATCAAGTTGGTAGGAGAAGCATGCTGGGATAATGACTAGGGCTGCAACCAGTGCAGCAATGGTATCAAAAATAGCAGTTTGACGAGACACAGAAATAACATTCTCCTCTTCTCCTAGATAAGCACCATAAACAATCATGCCACTACCCGTAATGGACAGAGAAAAGAAGGCTTGTCCCATAGCCCCAATCCATACCATTGGGTCTTTGAGTGCCTCCCAACGAGGAATAAGCATAAATAAGTAACCAGCCATTACATTGGGAAGTAGTGCAACACGGATTGCCAAGACAATAAAGATTATAAAGAATAAAGGCATCATTAGCTTATTTGTTTTTTCAATACTCTTTGCCCCTAAAAACAGTGTGAGTAGTGTACCGATTACGACAATAATATGATAGGGAATCACAGAATGTGGTGCAAGTGAAAAGGATTCAAACCATGTACCTGTGTTCACTGTCATTAAAGTGCCGTCTAAAGAATTAACAAGAGCCTTTAATACATAGGCTACAATAACGGCATAGCCTATGGCAATGCACATCGATCCTGCTAATGGTAGCCAGCCTAAAAGGGCACCTATTTTTCCAGCTTTTTTATTTCGTGTGTTCCAAGCATTTTCGTAAGACCCCAAAGTACCTGTTTTGGAACGGCGTCCAATTGCAAACTCTGCAGGTAAACCTACATAACTGAAAATAAAAATAAAAAAGAGATAGACCAGTAAAAAGGCACCACCACCGTTGCTTCCTAATTTATTAGGGAATCCCCATACATTTGCCATTCCTACAGCAGAGCCTACAGATGCTAAAATAAATCCCCAACGACTATGAAATCCTTCAGTCTTTTGTTTCTTTTGAATGTCCATATAAATGCCTCCTAAATAAGTTTCTTCGTTCATTTTGGTTTGTTTATGTGGTAAAAAATAAAAGTCCTCTGTCCCTAATAAAAGGGACAGAGGACGAAAATTTCGTGGTACCACCTCTGGTTTAAGTATTTCTCACAAAATACTCCTCTTTGTGTGCCAACACACACGCAATGCTATATCGGGCATACCCGTCTTACCCTACTCATTATGTCTTCAGGCAGCTGCTCCGGAATGTATTCAAGACAGCCCGTTTACGTCCTTTCACTAACCGGACGCTCCCTGCAAAACGTTCTCTGCTCTACTTGTTTCCTTCTTCGCATTACAATATTGTATTTTACACTATCACACTGTTTAATAAAAGTCAAGCAGTGCACTAAGTCATCCCTTACTCTATAAACTAGTTAATACGATTAATCACCTATCCAAAAATAGAGTAAGCCTTTTTCACCATCTGGTAGTTCAACATAGAAATAGTTTAAAGTGCGATTTTCAGGAGTAACATAGATAGCAAGGAGTTTTATTTTCGTTGCTTTAAATTCTCTTAGGGCTTCAGCATCCCATATCATATGCTCAAAGTACTCGTAATAGTTTTCTGGACTTTTAGCTAAGGGTACAAAATATCCAGTACCATTCACTTCATAGGTTTTCCCTATGTATTGCTCGACATCATGATGAGTTAGAACATATTCTTTATCTTTATATTCTCCCCATGCAGAAAAGAATTGTGGTTTAAAATGATTGGTTAAGTCAAACCACGAGATGAATTTTCCTTGTCCATCCATCACTGCATATCTGTCTTTTGTTCCTAAGGAACATAGTTCTTTTCCATCATAGCGAAAGAATATAAAAGCAGGGTCTGCACTTAGTCCGTCATCCAATACAGCAAGCTCTGTGTAGCTATCTCTTTTATCTAAGTCTATAATCCGCACTTCACCAGATGGGTAGAATGGCTCTAATGCCATCTTTAAACCATTTACCTCTATAAAAGATCCCTCCTCATAGTTAGCCTTTAACACAGCTTTAATCGTATCTGCTTTTCCATCGCCATTTAAGTCATATTGACCCTGAATATTATAGGTTCGCTGATAGTACTCCATACTTTCATCATAGGAAACATCAAAGGTATAATCCTTAAAATAGTGGTCCATCTTCGAAAAATCTTCAATTTTAGGTTCTAAAGCTACAGATAAATCTGTTTCCTCAGACTTACAGCCAGTTAATAGAGCTATTAGAAATAAATAGAGAATGAAGGGAATAACTTTTTGAATTTTCCTAGTTTTAATTTTACTTAGCATAGACAATCTCCTTGTAGGGCATATCACAAATCCAACAATAGAATCTATTAAAAGCATATAGCACTTAAGATATAAAAGTCAATAAATTAATTTTAAATATTTAAAATAATAAAATTATTCTAAGTTTATAGTTATTTACAAATAAAGAGTTGCTAGAAAAATAGAGGATAGATTTGATGGAATTAGGAGAAACTGCATAATAAATTAATAGAGAGTAGGAGAACACATTTATGGAAAATGCAATGTTTTGTTATCAGTGCGAACAAACTGTAGGAGGAAAAGGTTGTACCAAAAGTGGTGTATGTGGCAAAACTCCGGAGATAGCAAATCTACAGGATTTACTCATTTATCAATTAAAGGGTATCTCTTGTTATGCAAAGCCTTTGATTGAGCAAGGCAAAAGCATCGATAAGGAGATCGTGAAGTTTGTAGAAAATAGTTTATTTACCACATTAACCAATGTGAACTTTGATGCAGAGGTTCATGTGAGATTATTGAAGGAATCACAAAACATAAAAGAGCATTTAAGAAACCTAGCACCAAAGAGACAGTACCCGAATGAGGCTACCTATAATCTAAGTGAAACGAAAGAGGCTATGTTAAAGGATTCAGTAAAAGCAGGGATTATGTATGATCAGAGTTTGAATGCAGATATTCGCTCCTTAAGGTCAACTGTATTATATGGATTAAAAGGCATAGCTGCTTATGGACATCAAGCAAGGTTTATTCACTATAGCAATGACCAAGTAGATACTATTTATTTCTTAGGTTTGGAAGCTACTACAAATGATAATCTAAGCCTAGAGGATATGATACGTATGACTATGAGGATAGGAGATATGAGTGTACAAGTAATGCAGCTCTTAGATGAAGCCAATACAAGTCAATACAAAAATCCTTCACCTCATAAGGTAAATGTAAATATAAAAAAAGGTCCATTTATTATAGTATCTGGACATGATTTAAGAGACCTAGAAATGCTTTTAGAGCAAACAGAAGGTAAAGGAATTAATATTTACACCCATGGCGAAATGCTCCCAGCACATGGGTATCCTGAATTAAAAAAATACAAGCATTTAGTAGGTAACTTTGGTTCTGCATGGCAAAATCAACAAAGTGAGTTTGATAGTATTCCAGGATGTATTTTAATGACGACTAATTGTTTAATGAGACCAAGAGAAACCTATAAAGATAGACTGTTTTCAACAAGTGTTGTAGGTTGGGATGGTATAAAACATATTGATACTTTAGAAGATGGTACAAAGGATTTTAGTGAAATAATTAATAAGGCATTAGCATTAGGTGGATTTAAAGAAGATGAAGAGGAAAAGGAAATACTTGTTGGATTTGGGCATCATGCCACGTTATCTCATGCTGAAGCCATTGTTAATGCAGTTAAAGAAGGAAAAATAAGGCATTTCTTCTTAATAGGTGGATGTGATGGGGCGAGACCAGGAAGAAATTATTATACGGATTTTGCAAAAATGGTTCCTGAAGATTGTGTTATTCTCACATTAGCTTGTGGCAAATATCGATTTAATAAGTTAGAATTTGGAACAGTAGCTGGATTACCAAGATTATTAGATATAGGTCAGTGTAATGATGCTTATTCAGCTGTTAGGATAGCTACTGCTCTTGCAGATGCTTTTGATACAGATGTAAATTCGTTGCCACTAACTATTGTACTTTCTTGGTATGAGCAAAAAGCTGTTGCTGATTTATTGGCATTATTGTCTCTTGGAATAAAAGGAATATATTTAGGACCTAGCTTACCAGCATTTATATCTCCTAATGTTTTACAATATTTAGTAGATACCTTTGATATAAAACCTATTAGTACACCGGAAGAGGATTTGAAAAATGCTCTTCAACAATTGAATTAATGATGTAAAAATTTTTAGCTTCTCTTCAGCTAAAGAGAGGCTAAAAATTTTTGTTTATTACATAGAAGAGTAGGTAGTTGATTGAAAAATTTTTGATTTTAGTATAGAATTAGCTTAGAAAAATTACTTAATTATTTAGGAATAGGATGTGAGAGCTTTGAATGCTATAATAAAGGTTATAATCGGTGTTTTGATACCGTTATTTGGTACAACTATGGGTGCGGCAATGGTGTTTTTTATGAAAGGTGAAATGAAATCACGTTTGCAAAAGGCCTTACTTGGCTTTGCATCTGGAGTGATGATTGCAGCATCTGTTTGGTCACTCCTAATACCAGCAATTGATATGGCAGAAGCAGATGGTAAGATTGCATGGGTTCCAGCTGTAGTTGGTTTTTTGCTAGGTATTGGTTTTTTACTCCTACTAGACACGCTTATTCCGCATCTTCATTTTGCTTCAGAAGCACCTGAAGGCAGACCTAGTAAACTAGGAAAATCTTTTATGTTAGTGCTAGCAGTAACTTTGCATAATATTCCTGAAGGGATGGCAGTTGGTGTAGTATTAGCAGGTATGCTCAGTGGTTCAACTGTTATTTCAGCAGCAGGTGCCTTTGCATTAGCAATAGGTATTGCTATTCAAAACTTTCCTGAAGGTGCCATTATATCTATGCCACTGGTGAGTAGTGGATTATCAAAAAAGAAGGCTTTCCAATATGGTTTTCTATCGGGAGTTGTGGAACCTGTTGGTGCAGTGGTAACGATTCTTCTTACATCACTGGTTACGCCAATCCTTCCTTATATCCTTTCATTTGCAGCAGGAGCCATGATTTATGTTGTAGTAGAAGAGCTTATTCCAGAAGCACAAGCTGGAGAGCATAGTAATATAGGTACCATTGGTGTGGCACTTGGATTTGCATTAATGATGCTACTTGACGTAGCTTTAGGATAAGTTTTGTATTTTTAAAAAGAGCCTTTAGGTATTGAAATTTATAATAAAATTTCAATACCTAAAGGCTCTTTTTAAAAAAGTGAATGCTGTTAATTATCAACATTCTATGTTTTTGTTATAATACAGAAAATAGTAAATTTTGATAAAAATTTACATCAATATATAAAATATGCTATTATAATTCGTGGAAAAATAAACATGAGGTGAGAAACCTATAGAGGTATAAGGAGATGATTAAAAATATATTTATTACGGGAGAGAAACAAATCGGTAAATCAACACTCATCAATAAGTTGATTAAAGAAATGAAGTTTCAAGTAAGTGGTTTTCAAACATTGCCGTATGAAATAGAAAATCAGCGTATGGGATTTTACTTAAAAGGTCGAGTAGAAACGAAGGAGTATAGAAATGGTATGCCCATATCTATTCAGACCAGTGAAACAAACTGCATGCCAGTAACAGAGACTTTTGAGTCGTTAGGTGTTGAGGTATTAAGAAAGAGTTTGGAAGACTCTGGGTCTATTATACTAATGGATGAATTAGGACGATTAGAAAGGATGGCTACAAGATTTAATCACCAAGTATGGCAAGTGTTAGATAGTAACAAACTGGTGCTAGGTGTCTTACAACAAGTTCAGGTTCCTTTGTTAGAAGCCATTAAAAAACGACAAGATACACTGATTTTAATATTAAATCATCAGAATGCACTTGATGTACATATAAAAATAAAAGAAGAAGTAGAGAGGATTTTAAATAATGTCTAAAAAAATTGTAAGTTTACTATTAAGTTTAGTAATTATAGGAACAAGTCTAGTAGGTTGTGCTAATAATAATACATCTACAGATGAGTCGCAAGCATCAGCTCCTATAGAAAATGTACAAGCAAGTAGTAAGCCAGAGCAAAACGAAGCAACAGTTACAGTAGTTGATCAATTAGGGCGAACAGTAGAATTTCCAAGAGAAATAAATCGTATTGTATCATCTTATTATATTTCATCCTCCTTACTGATTGCACTTGGTGCAGAAGATAAAGTAGTAGGGCTTGAAATGAAAGCAGATACACGTGAAATTTATAAAAAGGCAGCACCAGAATTTTTAGAATTACCAGGTGTGGGGACAAGTAAGAGTATTAGTGTAGAAGAAACACTTGCCCTTAAACCAGACCTTGTCATCTTACCTTACCGTTTAGAAGAATTTGTAGAACAATTTGAAGCGTTAAATATACCTATTATCGTTGTAGAACCAGAAAGTATGGATCAATTTTTAGAGTGTATTACCTTAATTGGAAAAGCTATTGGGGAAGAAGAAAGAGCAGGAGCCCTTTTAAGTTACTATGAAGAAAAAATAGGTGAAATACGTCAATTAACTGAAGGGCTAGAGGAAAGACCTCGCGTTTATATGTCAGGTGGTTCAAGTGCTTTTACCACTTGTACAGCTAATATGTATCAAAATGATTTAATTCATCTTGCAGGTGGTCAAAATGTATCTGAAGAGTTAACAGATGGTTATTGGGCGAATGTATCAGCTGAACAAATCTTAGCATGGGATCCAGAATTTATATTTAATGTGAATTACGCAAGCTATGATAAGAGTGAATTAACGGGCGATGCACAGCTAACATCAGTGAGTGCTATTAAAGAAGAGAGAGTGTATACCTTCCCTTCTGTATTAGAAGCTTGGGATTATCCAACACCATCATCTATTTTAGGCATATTGTGGCTCACACAAAAGCTTCACCCAGAGCTTTATTCAGTAGAAGCTTATACAAAGGATGCACAAGATTTTTATAAGACATTTTATGATATCGAGATTACACAGGAGGATATGGGACTATGATTCAGAGGTGCCCATATAAGCGGAAGTTATTAGTTGCAATAGGTATACTTTTAGCTTTAAGCGGTATGGCACTTATGATAGGAAGATATCCTATGTCACTTGAAGAATTAGGAGAGGTGCTATTGGGAAGAGATACCACCTCTTCTCTTTATACCTTAATCATGCAAATTCGTTTGCCGCGTATAGTTATTGTAATACTTAGTGGAGGTGCATTATCTTTGGCTGGTACCATTTACCAAGGTTTATTTCAAAATCCTTTGGTGTCTCCAGATGTACTAGGTGTTAGTTCAGGATGCGGTGTGGGAGCTATTTTAGCTATTTTATTTTTTCCACGGTTTCCTCATGCGCTTCAAATGATGGCTTTTTGTGGAGGTATTGTAGCTGTTATCCTTGCACTTATTATGGCAAGGATGAGTAAGGCTAATAAGTTATTAGGACTTGTTATTGCAGGCATTGTTATAAGTTCTGTTGCTTCAGCCATTACCATGCTTCTTAAGTATGGGGCAGATCCTTATAAACAACTTCCTACTATAGAATTTTGGTTGATGGGAGGTTTTTATAAAGCAAACTGGGAAAGATTTGGACTCATATGGCCTAGTATAGGCGTAGGTATTGTTACTTTATTTATACTGAGATGGCCTCTTAAGGTTTTAACATTAGGAGATGAAGAAGCTGCCACTTTAGGTGTGAATGTGAAGTCTATTAGAATAATAGCCATTGGTGCAGTCACACTGCTTGTAGCAGCTGTTGTATCAGTAGCAGGTGTGATTAGTTGGATTGGCTTAGTGGCACCACATATTGTTAAACTTTTAGTGGGTAATAATTTAGAGAAAGAAATGCCTATGAGTTTATGTATAGGAGCCATTTTATTATTAGTGGCAGACACATTAGCTAGATCTTTGTATGCAGCAGAAATCCCAGTAAGTGTGTTAACCACCTTTGTAGGTGCTCCTTTCTTAACACATTTATTGTATCAAAGAGGCAGGGCAGAGCAATGAGTCTTTATATAAAAAATATCAAACTAAAACGTGGATCAAATGTAGTTATAGAGGATTTTAGTTTACATATCAAACAAGGTGAACTTGTGGCAGTTTTAGGGCTGAATGGAATAGGAAAGACAACACTTATCAAGGCTATAGCTGGTCTTTTACCAGTGGTTCAAGGAGACATCTTTTTGAATAATACACCTATTAGTAAGATGAAACCTAAGGAGCGTGCCCAAAACCTAGCCTATATGCCACAACAGATGGCATATGACTTATCCTATACAGTAAGTGATTTTATTTTAATGGGCATTACACCTTATTTAGATTTTTGGCAGACACCTAGGAGAAGTGATGATGAGGAAGTAGAGAAAGTTTTAAATGCTTTAAATCTTAGTTATCTCAAAGCAAGCCGGCTTAGTCAGATAAGTGGTGGAGAAAGACAAATGGTTTACCTAGCTAGGGCACTTATGCAAAAGGCAAGTGTAATGCTATTAGATGAACCGACTGCTTATCTAGATTTTAAACGCCAGCATGAATTTTTACATACCTTAAAGAAGGTCAAGGAGCAGGCTAATAAAGCCATTTTAATAGCCATTCATGATCCGAATCTGGCTTTACAGTATGCAGACCGGATTGTTATCCTTCATCATAAGCAAATGCTTGGAGTAGTTTGTCTCACTGAAGAGGGAGATAAAGATAGAAAAGAGGCTAAAAGAGTACTTATTAAGCTTTTAAAGAAAGCTTATGGGGAAGAGGTAGAGTTTAATCAAGACATAGAAAGTAGTATTTTATATCGTCAGAAGTAGAGGAGAAGTAGATATGATTACAATTAAGGAGTATTTTGTAGCAAATAGCTTAGAAGAAGCTTATAACAAGCTGGTAAGTGGAAAGAACAATAGCATTCTAGGTGGCATGATGTGGCTTAGAATGCAAAACAAAAGGGTGCCTGTGGCTATTGATTTATCTCAGCTTGGACTCAATCAAATTGAAGAAAAAGAAGATGTCATTGAAATTGGTGCCATGACTAGCCTGAGACAAATGGAAGAAAGCAAGGTATTAGAAGCCTATTTTGGTCCTCTCTTTAAAGAAGCCTTTTCTCATATTGTAGGGACACAGTTTAGAAATACAGCAACTATTGGGGGAAGTGTTTTTTCACGTTTTGGCTTTTCAGATCCTCTAACAGTTTTATTAGCTTTAGATGTAAAGGTTGAGCTGTACGGGGCAGGCATTATGTCTTTAGAAAAATTTATGAAATTACCTCCTAAGAAAGATCTTTTAGTCAAACTTATTTTAAGGAAACAAAACCTAAAAGCTGTGTATAAATGTCAACGTCAGACAGCCACAGATTTTCCTAATTTAACAGTTTGTATCAGTAAGACAGACCATCACTATAAAATTGTAGTAGGTGCTAGACCATCAAAAGCAAAACTTGCATACAGCGGGATGAAAAAGCTTCAAGATGGATGTGAAATAGATGAAGTTGCAGAAGCTGTTGTAAGAGAGCTTAACTTTGGGACGAATATAAGAGCTAGCAAAGATTATCGCATGCATTTAGCAAAAGTATTAGTGAGAAGAGGCTTAGAGGAACTTATTTAACCTAGTAATAGAAAAACGATTTAGATTATAAATCATACAGAGGTAAGGATGGTAGATAAATGAAAATAAGGGTATGGATTAATGAGAAGCTTTATGAAGATGAAGTAGCAGCAGACCTGATGCTAATTGACTATATACGTTCAAAAGGGTATTACAGTGTAAAAAGAGGATGTGAAACGACAAACTGTGGGCTTTGTACAGTTTGGCTAGAGGGAGTACCTGTGTTATCCTGTGCTGTATTAGCAGTAAGAGCTCATGGAAAAAAAGTGACCACTTTAGAGGGATTAGAAGAAGAAGCACGCGTTTTTGGTGATTTTTTAGCTAAGGAAGGTGCAGAGCAATGTGGTTTTTGTAGTCCAGGATTTATTATGAATGTATTAGCCATGAAGCGAGAACTTAAAAATCCTGGTGAACAGGATATCAAAGCATATTTGGCGGGCAACTTATGTAGATGCACAGGGTATATGGGGCAACTGCGTGCCATTCAAGCTTATTTGCAGGAGGAAGCATAAAATGAGATATATAAGTAAAGATGTAAAGAAAATAGATGCTACAGCTCTTGTAACAGGAAAACCAGTCTATACAGCAGATATGTTGCCTAAAGAATGCCTCGTGGTTAAAGTATTAAGAAGTCCACATGCTTATGCTAGAATAAAAAGTATTAATAAAGCCATTGCACTTAAGGTGCCAGGTATAGAAGCAGTTTATACTTATGAAGATGTACCACGTATACGTTTTACTATGGCAGGTCAGTCTTATCCAGAGCCAAGTCCATATGACCGTTATATATTAGAAGAATATGTACGTTATGTGGGAGATGTAGTAGCTATTGTAGCGGGGGAAAGTGAGGAAGCTATTAGTAAAGCATTTAAGCTCATTAAAGTAGAGTATGAAGTATTCGAACCTGTTCTTGATTTTACTAAGGCCTTAGATCACCCAATAGTTATTCATCCAGAAGAAGATTATCATAACAATTTCCCAATAGGCGGAGATAGAATGCGTAATCTATGTGCTTCCGAAAGTATGGTATATGGGGATTTAGAAGCAGCCTTTGCTGAAAGTGATGTAATTGTTGAAAATGTTTATCATACGAAAGCCAATGCACAAGCCATGATGGAGACTTTTAGAACGTATAGTTATTTAGACCATAATGGAAGACTTACTTTAGTATCTAGTACTCAAATTCCTTTCCATGTCAGACGACATGTAGCAAGAGCTTTAGGACTTTCTAAAACAAAGGTGCGTGTCATTAAGCCAAGGATTGGCGGTGGCTTTGGAGCGAAACAAACCATGGTTTCAGAAATTTACCCAGCCTTTGTCACTCAAAAAACAGGCAAGCCTGCGGCTATGATCTTTACAAGAGAAGAAACTTTTAAAGCCTCTACAAGCCGTCATGAAATGCAAATACGTGTTAAAGTAGGAAGTGATAAGGAAGGTAATATTAAAGCTATTGACCTTTATACTTTATCCAATACAGGAGCTTATGGAGAGCATGCTTCTACTGTAGTGGGGCTTTCAGGACATAAGACCATACCTCTCTATAATAAAGCAAAGGCCTTTAAATTTAGTTATGATGTGGTTTATAGCAATACTATGTCAGCCGGTGCTTTTAGAGGTTATGGGGCAACACAAGGGATTTTTGCTTTAGAAAGTATTATGAATGAGTTGGCAAGTAAACTCGGTATAGATCCTGTTGAACTGCGTTTAAAGAATATTGCACAAGAAGGCGAAGTGATGCCTGCTTATTATGATAATAGGCTGGAAAGTACAGCACTTAAAGAATGTCTTTTAAAAGGAAAAGAGCTCATTGGTTGGGATGAGAAATACCCTTATAAACAAGTAGGTAAAAATAAAGTGCGCTCAGTGGGTATGGCGATGACCATGCAAGGTTCAGCTATTGCTAATATTGACGTAGCAGCAGTAGAAATTAGACTTGGAGATGATGGTTTTTATACCCTTATGATTGGTGCAACAGATATGGGAACAGGTTGTGACACTATCCTTGCTCAAATTGCAGCAGAATGTTTAGATTGTGAGATGGATAAAATTGTTGTAACAGGTGTGGATACAGATATCTCACCATTTGATGCCGGATCCTATGCTTCTAGTACCACTTACTTAACTGGTCAAGCAGTTATTAATACGTGTGAAGCCTTAAAAGAAAAAATGATTAAGGCAGCAGCTAAGGTATTGGAGGTTTCAAAAGAAGAAATTATTTTTACAGGAGAACAATTTGAAACATCAGATGGAAATAAAGTGTTAACCCTTAAAGAATTAGGGGAAGGGCAAGTAGTCGGTAATATGAGTGAATATTTATCAGCTACGAAATCTCATTCCAGTCCAACTTCACCACCACCCTTTATGACTGGTTTTGTAGAGCTTGAAATCGATACAGAAACAGGTGAAATGGAAATCATTGATTATGTAGGGGTAGTAGACTGTGGTACTGTGATTAATACGTCTTTAGCTAGAATTCAAGCTGAAGGTGGTATTGTACAAGGAATCGGTATGGCCCTTTATGAAGATATTCAGTATAATGCACAAGGAAAAATGATGAATAACTCCTTTATGCAGTATAAAATCCCATCACGTTTAGATGTAGGAAAAATACGTGTAGCCTTTGAAAGCAGTTATGAACCAACAGGACCATTTGGTGCGAAGTCCATAGGAGAAGTTGTTATTAATACACCTTCGCCGGCCTTAGCGCATGCTGTATTTAATGGAACAGGTGTTGCAGTTAGGGAATTACCTATTACACCTGAAAAAATTGTTATGGGTATGCTGAAGCAATGAAAATAACTGCTATTATTTTAGCTTCTGGGTTTAGTAAGCGTTTTAAAGGAAATAAACTTCTTGCCTTATATGAAGAAAAACCACTTATTATGCATGTTATTGACAAGGTAATAAGACAAGATTTTTATGAAGTGATTATCGTATCACAGTATGATGAAATTCTTAGTTTAGTAAGTAGTGCTAGAAGCATAAAGGGCATCATCAAATTTATAAAAAATAACAATCCACAAAGAGGCATCAGTGAATCCATTAAATTAGGGGTTAAGGTAAGTCAGCCTTGTGATGCTTATATGTTTTTTGTAGGAGATGCTCCCCTTATAGGAGGAGAAACAATAGAAAATATGATAGGTATGTATAAAACCCTAGAGGCAAAAGAAACAGCCATACTCTGTCCAGTTTATGAAGGAGAAAGGGGCAATCCTGTTATCTTTGCTAAGACCTATAAAGAAGAACTTATGGGACTAAGTGGGGATGAAGGAGGAAAACAGCTTATAGCTAGACATAAAGAGCGTGTGATTGGGTATGAGATAGACCATCACAAGGAACTGTTTGATATTGACACGCAGCTAGATTTTAATCAACTGCTTCAAATGAATCAAATAGATTAAATATTAATTATATTCATAAATTTAAAGAAATGTTGTTAAGGAGGACTTTCAGGTTTTGAAGTTTTATTATAAATTTCAAAGCCTGAAAGTCCTTTTTGTAAAGAGTAGAAAGGAATCAATCAAACAGTCATTAATGCCAGTGTTAGAATAGGTTATGGATATAAAAAACTGAGTTCTTAACGAAAATAAAAATAACTAAAGAAGAGAGGTTATTTTTGCTTTGTCAGATGGGCAACTTACTGGTATGATAGTAATAAGAGACAAGCGATAGTAATCGAGGTTACTCATATGATGAGAAATAGATAACATAAATGAAGGATTTGAAAGAGCGTATGAAAAAATTAGTCATTGGAATATTAGCACATGTAGATGCCGGTAAGACAACTTTGTCAGAAAGTATACTTTATCTAAGTGGTAAGATTCGTAAGCTTGGAAGAGTAGATAATAAAGATGCCTACCTAGATACCTATGATTTAGAAAGAGCAAGGGGTATTACCATTTTTTCTAAACAGGCAATACTGGAAGTAGCAGGAATGCAAATAACTTTACTGGATACACCAGGTCACATAGACTTCGCGGCTGAAATGGAGAGAACACTTCAAGTATTAGATTATGCGATTTTAGTGATCAATGGTGCAGATGGTGTGCAAGGACATACTCAAACATTGTGGCGACTTCTTGCCAGGTATCAAATACCTGTTTTTGTATTTATTAATAAAATGGATCAGCAGGGAACCCATAAAGAAAAATTAATGAAAGAACTAAAGGAATCTCTAGATGATAGGTGTATAGAATTTGAACAAGAGGATACAGCTGTTTTTAGTGAGCAATTAGCTATGTGTGATGAAGAACTTATGGAAGCTTATTTGGCAACAGAGCATATGGATAGGTTGCACATTGTCAAAGCCATTAAGAGGCGCCAGGTATTTCCTTGCTATTTTGGTTCAGCTTTGAAGTTAGAAGGTGTTGAAAATTTTATACAAGGCATTGAAAAGTATACAAGTAGCCCTTCTTATCCAGAAGCTTTTGGAGCCAAGGTATTTAAAATAGCTAGAGATGAGCAAGGTAACCGCTTAACCTATATGAAACTCATAGGAGGAAAACTTAAGGTAAGAGATATTTTATCCCATTCTAATTGGGAAGAAAAAGTAACTCAGATTCGCCTTTATTCGGGGCAGAAATTTGAGACTGTAAGTGAAGTCGAAGCAGGTTCTATATGTGCAGTAACAGGGCTTACTCAAACGAGACCAGGAGAGAGCTTAGGTATAGAGAGTGCCTGCTTTGAGCCTCTATTAGAGCCTGTATTATCTTATCAGATTATACTTCCAGAGGGTCATGATCCAAGACTTATGCTCCCTAAGTTACGACAACTAGAAGAAGAGGACCCGCAGCTACGCATTGTTTGGGATGAACAGTTACAGGAAATTCAAGCCCAAATTATGGGAGAAGTGCAAATTGAAATTTTACAGAACCTTATAGAAAGCCGTTTTAGTACGTGTGTTACATTTGGTGAGGGGAAAATTGTCTATAAAGAGACCATAGCTCATACAGTCGAGGGTGTAGGACACTTTGAACCATTAAGGCATTATGCAGAAGTTCACTTGTTGTTGGAACCTGGTGAACTTGGAAGTGGTCTCCAGTTTGCCCTTGAATGTAGCGAAGATTTGTTAGAAAAAAATTGGCAAAGGCTTATTCAAACTCATTTAGAAGAAAAAGTTCATAAAGGTGTACTTACGGGTTCCCCTATTACAGATATGAGAATAACTCTTGTTTCAGGAAGGGCCCATAAAAAGCATACAGAGGGTGGGGACTTTAGAGAGGCGACTTACCGTGCAGTACGTCAAGGTTTAAAACAAGCAGAATCCATTTTGTTAGAACCCTATTATGGCTTTCAGTTAGAGGTACCCGAAAAAATGGTAGGACGTGCGATGACTGATATTGAAAAGATGCATGGCACATGTGAAATTTTAAAGACAGAAGGTGAGTTCATCACTCTCGTTGGGAGTGCACCTGTTGTTACCATGAGAAACTATCAAAAAGAGGTAGTAGCTTATACCAAAGGGCAAGGAAGATTATTTTGTACATTAAAAGGATATGAACCCTGTCATAATACAGAAGAAGTGAGAGAGCGTATAGGATATGATTCTGAAAGAGATATAGAAAATCCCACAGGTTCCGTATTTTGCACACAGGGCAGTGGCTTTTTAGTGAGCTGGGATAAAGTAAAAGACTATATGCATATTGAAAGCTATTTAAAGCAAGGGCAAGAAGAGAGAGTAGATCAAACAGCCAAATATCAAGAAGGACTGTTAGAAGAGAAGTGGATAGGGTTAGATGAAATAGATCAAATTATAAATAAAACTTTTTATGCTAATCAAGGAGCAAAATCTGTATGGAAGAAACGTAAAACAGCTCGTGAAAGCTATTACGAACCTACTAGCTATGTAGCAAAGCAAAATCGAGAGAAAAAGGAAGAATATCTTCTTATAGATGGTTATAATATTATTTTTGCATGGCCTGAGCTAAAAGAGCTTGCTAATGAAAACATGGATGGTGCTCGAATAAAATTATTAGAGTATTTATGTAATTATCAAGGTATTCGTAAATGTCAAGTTATTGTTGTATTCGATGCCTACCGTGTGCAAGGACACCGTGTGGAAATAATTGATTATTATAACATCCATATAGTCTATACCAAAGAAGCACAAACAGCAGATCAGTATATTGAAAGATTTGTACATGACCATAAGGCAAAATATCATGTAACAGTGGCAACATCGGATGGATTAGAACAAGTTATTATTAGAGGGCAAGGATGTAGTTTGTTTTCTGCTAGAGAACTAAAGGAGGAAATAGAAGGAGCTCATAAAAGGATGATGCAGGCCTATCAGGAGAAGCAAATAATAGAACGCAATTATTTAAGTGAGATAGTACCTGATGAAATAAAACAGCAGATAGAGAAGCCATTTTAATGTATAGGATTTCTTATTTACCTTCATACTAACTAAAAATTAAAGATGGGAGGTTATAGGATGGCAAAAGAAAAAGGCTTTGCAAGCTTAACACCTAATGAAGCAAAACTTCAAATCAAAGAAGATCAAAAAGTTAAGCCACAAAATGGTTATAACTGTAAAAACAAAAAATAGTAATAAGTGATGTTATGGGAGGAATTATGGGAAAAGTTGAAGAGAGACAATCAGAAATTTTAGAGGTATTAAGCCTATATGAAAAACTGGAAGTAACTGAACTGGCAAGAAAATGTCATGTCTCTCTAGTTACTATGCGAAAAGATTTAAGTGAACTAGAAAAAAGAGGGCTTCTTAAAAGGGAGCAGGGATTTGCCTTTTTAGTAAAGGAAAAAGGGATATATCAGCGCCTAGCTAGACATTATGCGCTAAAGTGTCGTTTAGCAAAAAAAGCTGCTTCCTTGGTTTCTGATGGGGAAACAATTATGATGGAGGGGGGGTCTTGCTGTATTTTAGTTGCTGAAGAAATTAGTAGGACAAAGAAGAAGGTAACGATAATAACCAACTCAGTATTTATGATGGATTATATTGGTAAAAACCCCCATGTTAATTTGGTATTGCTAGGTGGAGACTATCTTGAAGAAGCACAAGCAGTAGTGGGACCCGTTGCCAAGATGGGAGCACGTTTATTTCATGTTAATAAACTTTTTACGGGAACAGATGGTTACCTATTGGGGAATGGATTTACAAGTACTGACCATTTGGTGATGGATACAGTCCGCAATATGGCTGAGAGTGCAGAACAAGTAGTAGTCGTTACAGAATCAGAAAAATTTTTACGACGTGGTGTTGTGCCTTTATTTACATTAGGTGAAACCCACTGCTTAATTACAGACTCGGGTATCCCAAAAGAGATACAAAAGGAACTTGAAAATTCGCAGGTAAAGTTAATAACTATTCCTTTAAATGAAAAATAAATGATAAAATGTAAAAAGAACTTTTTCTTTATTAAGAGTTAAAAAGAAAAAGTTCTTTTTTTGTTTGGAAATTTTAATTGACAATTAAAATATAACGAAATATAATTTATTTATAAAAGTAATATTCTTATATTTCGAACGAAAGTTTTAAAAAATAATTTACTTTACAAGGATTTATTTTTAAAAGGAGCTGAGATAATGGAGATTTTATTGGACACTGCACATTTAGAGGATATCAGAAGGTATCATAAGATTTATCATATTACAGGGGTGACCTCTAATCCAACAATTCTTGCACGTGAGAAAGGTGATTTTTTCCCACTTCTTGAAGCCATTAGAGAACTTATTGGACATAAGCAGTTACATGTACAGTTAACAGGAAATACAAGTGAAGACATGCTAAAAGAAGCCGAGGCTATTAGTCGCAAGCTAGGGAAAGAAACGTATATGAAGGTACCTACAAATGAAGTAGGTATTGAAACGATGAAACGATTGAAAGAGCAAGGATATAAAATTACGGCAACTGCCATTTATATGCCTCAGCAAGCTATGATAGCGGCTTCAGTAGGAGCAGATTATGTAGCACCTTATTTTAATCGTATAAGTAATATGAATGTGGAAGGTAAAAATGTAGTAAGTGAGATAGCCCATTTATTTAAACTGCATCATTGCTCAACAAAGATTTTAGCAGCAAGCTTTAAAAATACACAACAGATTATGGATGCCTTAATGGCAGGGGCTGAGGCAGTTACAGCTACACCAGAGCTTTATTCACAAATGGTTGAAAATCCAATGATTGATGCAGCAATTACAGGTTTTACAGCAGACTGGGAAAAAACATATGGTGGTAAACGTATTTTTGAACTTTAAAAAACAATGAAGAGGGGGCTTTGTATGGGGCATTATATTATTGCACATGATCTGGGAACATCTGGTAATAAGGCAACACTCTTTACAATAGATGGCAAGCTTGTAACAAGCTGCACTATTCCTTATGCTGTTCATTTCTTTGGAAAAAACTGTGCAGAGCAGAATCCTAATGACTGGTGGAAGGCAGTATGTGAGGCTACAAAAACTGTGATGCGGGAGATCACTCCTACAGAGGTTGTAGCGATTTCCTTCTCTGCACAGATGCAAGGTTGTCTTTTGGTAGATAAAGAGGGGCTACCATTGCGACCTTCTCTTATATGGGCAGATCAGAGAGCGATAAAACAGACTAAGCATTTAGAAAGAGAAATCGGTTTTGATAAAATGTATGAGATGACTGGTCATCGTCTAAGTCCGAGCTATACACTTGAAAAATTAATGTGGTTAAAGGAAAATGAGTCCGAGGTTTATCAGAAAGCTTATAAATCTTTACAAGCAAAAGACTATATCTTGTTCCGATTGACAGGGCGATTCGTAACGGATTACTCGGATGCCTCTGGTACTCAGGCGCTAGATTTAGAAAAGCTTCAATGGTCAGATGAGATATTAGAGGCGGCAGGTATCAAAAAAGAGCTATTACCAGAATTACATAGCGCCACAGATATTATAGGAAAAATAACAAGAGCAGCAGCTTTAGAAACAGGCTTATGTGAAGGAACTCCAGTAGTTTGTGGAGGTGGAGATGGGCCTTGTGCCGCAGTTGGAGCTGGATGTATACAGGAAAATCAATTGTTTGCTACTTTTGGTACTTCTGCATGGATTGGTGGAACAACTACTCAAAAGTGCTTAGATGAGGATAAGATATTTTTCTGTTTTGCACATGTTATCCCTGGACATTATATGCCCTGTGGGACGATGCAAGCAGCTGGTAGTGCCTATGCCTATATTCGAAAAGTAATGGGAAAGAATAAGTCCTATGCAGAATTAAATGAGAAGATAGTGAGTTCACCGGCAGGAGCCAAGGGGCTAATCTTTCTTCCTTATATGTTGGGTGAACGTAGTCCACGTTGGAATGAGCAGACAAGTGGTGCATTTTTAGGTATAAAAATGCACCATGAAGAGGAAGATTATATACGTGCAGTCATTGAAGGAGTAGGTTACAACCTAGAATTAATTTTAAAGGCTTATCGTAAATACCTTTCCGTTAACACACTGATTCTTACAGGTGGAGGCGCCAAAGGTGATATCATCTGTCAAATTTTATCGGATATTTTTAATGCAAAGCTTCAAACGCCTAATTATGTAGAAGAAGCAACTTCTATTGCAGCAGCGATGATTGCAGGTGTAGGGGTAGGTGTTTATAAAGATTTTGAAGAGGTGACACGCTTTCTTCAGTTGAATAAGGAATACTTACCCCATTCAGAAAATCAAAAGGTCTATGAAAAATCAAAGAAGATTTTTGATACAGGATATGAAGCCCTTAAGCCTTTATTTGAGATGTTTGAATAAAGAGAAGCATTTGTCTTAGCGTTACCTTTTATTATTTTATTAGCCGAGGAGAAATCCTTGGCTTTTTATGTCTCTATATATGAAAAAGAGAGAATTTCATATTTTTCCCTATACTGCACACACTAATTAATAGAGTGAATAAAAGAGACATAGAAGGAGCAAATAAGGTGGCAAAAGAAAAGCTTTATTTTAATGGAGATATACTCACATTGGAAGAAAATTTATATGTAGAGGCCCTACTGATCAAGGAAGGAAAGATCTATAAGGTGGGCTCAAAGGAAGAACTACTAAAAGTAGCGAGTAAGGAGGTTGAACAGGTCGATTTAGAGGGTAAAACAATAATGCCTTCTTTTATGGATGCACATAGTCATTTTTCTGGCTATGCTATTTCTTTTAACCAAGTAAATCTTAGGGAAATGGTAAGCTTTGCTGAAATAGCCGATGCGATTAAGGAGTTTATAGAAAAAAATCATATCTCGCCAGGTAAATGGGTACAAGCAGAAGGCTATGATCCCCATTTTTTAGATGAAAAAGCACATCCTACACGTCAGCTTTTAGATGAAGCAGCACCCCATAATCCAGTTCTTGCTAAACATAAATCAGGTCATATGGGTGTCTTTAACACGCTTGCTTTAAACGAATTAGGGATTACACCTGAAACGCCCAATCCAGAAGGTGGAATAATTGAAAAAAAGGAAGGCCAACTGACAGGGTATATGGAAGAAACGGCATATATACATGCTGTCCAACAACTTCCTATGGTATCTAACGAAGAAATGCTAGAAAGTATGAGGAAGGCACAAAATGCTTATGCAAGCTATGGTATTACAACAGCTCAGGAAGGTTTCTTAAGTGAGCAGCTGGTATCAAGTTATCACTATTTAATGCAATCCAATCTGTTAAAGATAGATCTTATTGGTTATATAGATATATCAAAAGTTGAAATTTTAAAAGAAAAGTTTGCAAATTGTTTACGGAATTATACACATCATTTTAAAATAGGAGGTTATAAAACCTTTTTAGATGGCTCACCACAGGGGCGTACTGCGTGGATGCGTACTCCTTATGTAGGTAAGCAAAAGGATTATTATGGTTATGGGACACAAAAGGATGAACAAATTGAAAAGAAGTTAGAACGTGCATTAAAGGATAATATGCAAATACTTGTTCATTGTAATGGTGATGCAGCTTGTGAACAATATATCATGCAATATGCAAAAGCTAAAGAAAAAAATCCTTCCAATAAGGATATTAGAGCTGTGATGATTCATGCACAATTACTTGATCTTGATCAATTGGAAAGAGTAAAAGCCCTTGATATGCTTCCTTCCTTTTTTATTTCTCATATTTATCACTGGGGAGATATTCATATTAAAAATTTTACAAAAGAGAGAGCAAGTCGAATCAGTCCTGCCCAATCAGCCTTAGAAAAAGGAATACGCTATACCTTCCATCAAGATTCACCTGTTATTGAGCCGAATATGTTAGAGACCATATGGTGTGCTGTAAATAGACTCACACAAAAGGGCATTGTATTAGGAGCTCATGAAAAAATAAGTCCATTAGATGCGCTGAAAGCAGTAACCTGTAATGTAGCTTATCAATACTTTGAAGAGGATAGGAAGGGAACGATTAAAGAAGGGAAATTAGCTGATTTAGTAATCGTTGACAAAAATATCTTAAAAGTAGCTCCGGCAGAAATTAAAAATATTCAAGTCCTTGAAACCATTAAAGAAGGAGAAACCATTTATAGGCGTGAAGTGTAAAGAGAGGCTTTAAAACAAGGGGAAGATTTATTAGGGGTTAAAATACGCTAGTAAAAGAGGTCTACTGAGAAGGTGAAAAAGGGGGAAAGCCAATGACAATTAGGCATTTGAAAATATTTATAACAGTTGCAGAATGTGGAAAGATGCGTAAGGCAGCAGAGCTTTTATATATTTCTCAGCCTACTGTAAGTCAAGCCATTGCGGAGCTTGAACAGTATTATGGAGTTAAATTATTTGAGCGATTAGCACAAAAAATTTATTTAACAGTAAGTGGAAAGCAGCTTCTAAGCTATGCTCGGCATATTGTAGAAGATTTTGAAAATCTAGACTTAGCGATGAAGTTTGTAGGAAGTAAAGCAAGAATACGACTAGGAGGAAGTGTCTCCGTGGGAAGTTGCTTTTTTGAACCTCTGATGTCAGAGGCTGAGAAGTTAATTCCAGGATTGGATTTGCGTGTTGTTATTAACAATACGGAATATATAGAAAAAAGGCTGCTAGTGAGTGAGTTGGATTTAGCTATTGTAGAGGGTGTAGTGCAAAGCACGGACTTAATGAGAAGTCAATTGCAAATGGATGAACTGGTCATTGTGGTAGGGAAAGGGCATCCTTTTTACACTAGAGAGGAAATTCACTTAACTGAATTAGAAGGAGAAAATTATATTGCAAGAGAAGATGGTAGCACCCTTAGAAACCAATATGAACTTTTGCTAATAGAGCATAATATTAGATTAGAGCATAAATGGAGTAGTTCTAATATAGAGCCTATTAAAAAAGCTGTAATAGGAGGCAAAGGATTGGCTATTTTGTCAAAACTTATTATTCAAAAAGAGATACAGGAGGGGCTCCTAAAGGTTATTCCTGTTAAAGGGATTCAAGTAACAAGAGAGATACAACTTATCTACCATAAAGACAAGTTTATATCTCCTCAGCTTAATCAGTTTATAGAACTGATTAAAAGAATGATTAAATAGAAAATAAATTTAAATAAAAGTATAGAGCAAAGTGCCAATGACACCACTTCCAAAAATAATGGCAATAGCATTTACTTTAAATCGACGTAAGCAATATAGGCCAGTTACAAAGAGCAGACATTCAATACCACGGAAATTGGAGCTTGAAATATCAGATAGTCCACCATTAAATAAGGCTAAAAGAAGAATGGCCATACCAGCAGAAGCAATTAAAGCGACAACAGCAGGACGAAGTGCAGCAAGTACTTTTTGTACACCTGAAAATTGTCGATATTTATAATAGAAAAAGGCTAAAGTTAAACAAATAATAAAGGCAGGTAGTATACAACCAAGGGTGCAGATAATGGCACCAGGTATACCAGCAATCCTTGTTCCCACAAAAGTAGCTGAATTAATAGAAATAGGTCCAGGGGTCATTTCAGCAATGGTGATTAAATCTGTAAATTCAGCCAGTGTCATAAGCTGGAGGGTATTGACGATTTGGTCTTGAATTAAGGGGATAGCAGCATAGCCTCCTCCTACACTGAATAAGCCTACTTGTATAAAACTAAAAAATAATTTAAGGAGCATGTTTATCCCTCACTTCCTGTAGTTTCTTTTTTTGCATTTAAATCCAATAATAATTCAATGATTCCAATGGCAAGACAAGCTAAGATGATAAGCATCGCACTAACATCCATAAAGAAAGTTAAAATAAAGGCAATAAGCATGACGGAGATATAAACGAATCTTCGTGTATGAATCACATTTTTGGCAAGATTAAGAACCACATCAAAGATAACGGCTGCTACACCTGCTCGCATGACTTGCAAAGCTGTTGCAATGACGGTGTTTTCTCTAAATTGTTGATAGAAAACAGAAATAATAGAAATGATAATCATAGGGGGAAGGGATGTCCCTAAAATGGCAACTAATGCCCCTAATAGACCATGCATACGGTAACCAATAATGACAGAGGCGTTAATAGGAATAGGACCAGGAGAAGATTGGGCAATAGCTGTGATATCTAACATTTCCTCTTCTTGAAACCAACCTAGCTCTTCTACAAATTTCTTTTTCATTAAAGAAACAATAACAAACCCACCACCAAAGGTAAAAGCACTTAATGTAAAAGTAGCGTGAAAGAGTTTCCATAAAATATTTTTATCAGTTGTTGAATTTTTCATTGTTTACCTCCCAAAGATATTTCTATAGTTATCATAGTCTATTTTGATTGATAAGTAAAACATATATATATTATAGAGTTGATAGGTAAAAACTATCAACTTATTTTACTAAAAGCAAATAAATAAGGAAATAACTAAAGAGGATTCCATTTCGAAATCCTCTTTAGTTATTTCCTTATTTATTTTTTTCAGCTGCTTGTGCATCTGCTTTAGTTGGATGGATCGTACCAAAAGGATGCTGGGGTGGTGCATAGATTGTATAAAGCTTAAGGGGGGTAACACCTATATTTACTACATTATGCCAAGTACCTGCTGGTACAATGAAGGCATCATCATCAAATACAGTTTGTTGAAAATTAGGAGTGCTGCTATTATCTCCCATCATGATAATAGCTTTTCCTTTTTCTATTCGAAAAAACTGATCTACATTCTCATGCATTTCTAAGCCAATTTCTTCACCCGGTAGCAGACTCATTAAGGTAAGTTGTAAGTGTTTTCCCGTCCATAAAGTAGTACGGAAATTTTGATTGGCTTCAGTTACTTTATCAATATTTACAACAAAAGGATAAGCCCCATAGTCTTTTAACTGCTGTGTTATAGGTGAAGCAGATTGACTGTTTCGGGGAGAGATAGGTATTTTGTAGCCTTGAGTACGTGTACCAGTTATGTTGGGTGTGGATTGAGTAGAAGGCCTGCGATTAAAATTCATGTATTTTCTCCTTTTATATAAGCAATATATTACTAGTATATGTGGGGGCTTCAAATAGGGTGATAAAGGAATAATATAAACATTCATAAATGTTGTAACACTTAGAGAGGTTGTAGTATGATAGATAGGAAAAAGGAGGGAAAGAACATGAAAGTATTTGTATATAGTTATAGAGATTTTGATGAAGAG
Organism: Sporanaerobium hydrogeniformans; assembly: GCF_002735925.1. Classification (GTDB taxonomy): domain Bacteria; phylum Bacillota; class Clostridia; order Lachnospirales; family Cellulosilyticaceae; genus Sporanaerobium; species Sporanaerobium hydrogeniformans. The sequence goes on from NZ_PEDL01000003.1 coordinate 47,569, forward strand.
ATATTTTTTCAGAAATATGCTAAAGAATATGGGATTGAATTAGGGATTTCAAGAGAGGCACCTACTTTAGAAAATGCTCATTTAGCGGAAGGCTATCCTTATATAAGTATTATTACGACACCTATTGATGGCGCTCTCATAGATAAATTTTATGAATTAGGAGTAAAGATGATTTCTACTCGTACCATTGGATATGATCATGTGAATATTAAGCGTGCCAAAGAAGTGGGGATGCACATAAGTAATGTCACTTATTCACCACATGGAGTCGCTGATTATACGATTATGCTCATGCTTATGGCTATTCGTAAAATGAAACGCATTATGGAAAGAGCAATGATAAATGATTTTTCACTAAAAGGCATCCAAGGAAGAGAACTTTCTCAATTTACTGTTGGCATATTAGGAACAGGCAAAATTGGAACAAAGGTTTTACAGTATCTAAGCGGTTTTGGATGTAAGCTCTATGCTTATGATGCTTACCCTAATGATGAAGCTAAAAAATATGCAGATTATGTGGATTTAGAGACACTTTATAAAGAATGTGATTTACTTTCTTTACATATGGATTTAAATAAGGATAACTATCACTTAATTAATAAAGAAAGTTTAGCAAAAATGAAGGATCAAGTAGTGATTATCAATACTGCACGAGGTGCCCTTATTGATTCAACGGCTCTTATTGAAGCTTTAGAAAATGGGAAAATAGGTGCAGTGGGTTTAGATGTGATAGAAAATGAATTTAATTTATATTATTATGACTTAAAAGATAATAGAGTAGAAAACAGAGAACTTTTTATACTCAGAGGCTTTCCTAATGTAGTAGTAACACCTCATATGGCTTTTTATACGGATCAAGCTATTAGTGATATGGTTTTGCATTCTTTACAGTCTTGCTATTATATGGAACAAGGAAAGGAAAATCCTTGGCAGGTTGTTTAGTAAAAATGTCCCTTCGTGACTTTCTTGGTTACGAAGGGACATTTTTAGTCAAATATTAAAGGGGCAAAGGGGTAAAAGTTAACGATTTCTTGAGCTTAATAATAACTAAAAGAGCAATTACTAGAGCAAAAGCACCGGTAAGTATATTACTAATCATCATGACAACACCGACACTCTCACTTCCAAGTAGGGTATAGTTTTGTAAATACCATAAAACAGGAATACGAAAGATAAACACACGACAAAAGTTAATAAGCAAGGTGAGTTTAGTGTAGCCAAAGCCATAGAGTAGCGCCATAACAGCAGCATTAATCCCTAATGGGATACAACCTAATGCTTCATAACGGTAAATTTTAGCAATAAGGTAAGCGAATTCACTATCTGAACCTGCAAACAACATACTAAGTGGGGCAAGAAAGTTGAGTGTTAAAAACTGGCCTATTATGCCTAAGAGGATATTAAGAACAAGGAGTTTCCAGAAAGCTTCTAAGGCTCTTTTAGGCTGTCCTGCTCCTAGATTTTGGCTAATTACAGCTGCTGCTCCCTCTTGAAAGCCATTTTGAGGATTAGTAGTAATCCCACCTAAATTGTTAGAGATACCTAAAGCACCTACTGTAAGTGTGCCATAGTGGCTACTCATAGAATTGACAACTACCTTTCCTAAGGAAAAAGCTACTTTTTCTACGATAACTGGAAAAGAAAGTGTTAGCATAGGCCATGTAACAGGACCTTTAAAGGTAATCTCCTTAAAAGAAAAGCTAAAAGCATTGTTTTTCTCACGTAAATTAACAAGGGCAGCTATTAGAATAAGGAGTTGAGAAAGCACTGTAGCTACAGCAATCATAGTGATACCTGTATTTAAAAAATAGACAAAATAGGCTGTAAGAGCAAGCTTAAATAAAATAGCAAGGAAATTAAGATAAAGAATGCGTTTTGAATTTCCTCTTGCTCGTTCAATAGCGATATAAACATTATTAAAGAAGCTAATAACCATACTAATAAGTTCAACAATAAAATAAGAAGTACCAATAGCAATAAGTTCAGGTGGTGTTTTAGCAAAGGCTAAAAAAGAAGGCGTAAAGGGCAGTAATAGCAAAATAATAACGCTGAGCAAGCCACATAAACCAAAGAGACTGCTCACTCTTGCCTTAACCAAGGCATAATTACCAGCGCCATAGGCCTCACTAATTTTTAAGCTGGCACCAACAGCTAAGCCTCCTCCGATAGCAGAGAGGGTTAGATTGATTTGTGATAAATAAGCAACGGCAGAAACAGCTTCTGCATTGATAGAAGCTGCCATCATAGTATCTAAAATTTTGAAAAGCTGGTTTAGGCTTTGATAAAGTGCAAGAGGCATACAAACGTGTAAGAGAACGCGCCACATATTTCCAGTTAAGGCAAAAACACGAAATTGTTGATCTTTTTGAGACAAGTTGGCTTCGGGAGTTTTCATAGTCAAGTCCTTTCTAAAAGATACCCTAAAGGTATTCTCAATGTAGTTACTTTTAAAGGATATAACAAAAAGAAAGGGAGTACTACGAATTTCCTATGGATTTAAGAAGACACTACTGTTTTTTTGCCATACATTGTATAATAAATAGAGAAAGGGGTGAAGAGATGTTAATGAAGGAAAATCAAAGCTTTTTTATGGACAGAATTAAAAGGGAGCCTTTTTTTAAGATGTCTACAGCCCATGTGCATCCTTATTATGAAATTTACTATCTTCTTTCAGGTAAGAGAAAAATGTTTATAAATCATACACTTTACACAGTAGATAAGGGAGATATACTTATTATTGATAAGGGAGAATTACATCGTACAACTTTTATTGGAGATGGACCTCATGAACGTATAGTTATTAATTTTACAGATTGCTTTTTGGAACCTTTATTTAAAAATATTGGAAAGGAAGGAAGCTTGAGCGCTTTGACGACTGCACATTTAGCCATCCCTATAGGGAGAAAGAAGTATGTAGAAGAGCTTTTAGATAAGATAACTTATGAAGGAGAGCTGCATGATAGGTTTTCAGAGATGCTTCAGCGTAATCACTTCTATGAACTACTTGTTTTTTTAATGAGATGCCAGGCTTTCCAAAAAAAAGAAGATGTAGTGAAAGATGTGGTTGATGTTAAGATGCAAGAAGCTGCAAAATACATTTGTGAGCATTATGAGGATGCCCTCACATTAGAAGAAATAGCTGAACGTGTGCATATGAGTCCAACTTATTTTTCAAAGAAATTTAAAAAAGTAACGGGGTTTGGATTCAAGGAGTATATAGGGCAAGTACGCATAAAGGAAGCTTCTCATTTATTGCTAGAAACCAAGGCTTCCATTACAGACATTGCCCTTGCCTGTGGTTTTTCAGATAGCAACTATTTTGGAGATGTGTTTAAAAAACTAAAAGGGATATCACCCTATAAATATAGACAAAATAAAGGGGCTCTTTAAGAGCCCTACTTAGATTGACCAGCTACTTCTTCAAGTTGTGTCAGTATTTGAGAAACACCAATATGCCAATTAGGATCTTCTGCATATTTGCGATTGAGCCATTTGATAGGATCTTCATCAGGTGGACAATCTTTACTAAGATTTAAGATAGTACGCGCTGCAATACGGGACGTATCTGTAATATTGGTATTGAAGTCTTGCCAGCTTCCATAAACATTAAAGGGGTTATTGGCAATAGTAGAGGCTTTATGATGATCAACTGGTACAAAGCCTTGTTCTTGACCTGTAATGGCAAAAAGAAGCAAGGGATTGATATTAAACTCCTCTGCTACAGCCATGATACTATCAAAGTAAGGTGTTTTGGCAAGGAGAGATTGTTTGTTGGTAAGCCAATTAGTAAGTGCAAGTTCATCAATGTCTTTATAACGGAGCTCAGGCTGCAATGGACTCTCTAAAGAAGGAGTCTCCTCATTGCTTTCAGTACGGATAGGGGGAGCTAATGGCTGGATCGCTAGGGTTTCCATCGTTTCTATATAGAGCTGCTTTTCTTCATGGCTACGGTATAAAGAATAAGATAAGGTGCAGGTAAGAAAGATAAGGGTGACACTCTGAAGCATCAAGACTTTATGCGTTTTCAAGTAAGTCCAGACCTTACGAACCAACTCCATAAAAAGAGGTAGATAAGAAGTTTGCCTAGTAGAAGCTATAGATGGAGTAAGCTGCCTAGAAGGTGTAAGCTCTGTTAAAAGATTTTGCACCTCGTTCATTGACAGTGCCTTTGGATGATGGGCACTTAGCCAAGTAGCAATAGGGGTTAATAAGAGGGGATTTTCCTCTTGCAAAATAGAACATACTTTAAAGATGTCCAAGTAGTTAATAGAAAAAGCATCTCTAGTAATTGCTTGCTCAAGCACAGCTCTTTTAATACGTTGACACTCCTCTTTATTAAAGGCTTTAAGATTTTGATTTAGGAGTTCGTGGACAGCTTTGGCAAAGAGACAAGCAGAATCATGAGAGGAGATATAGGGATATTTTTGACGAATAGACGTTTTTAGGATATGAATTTGGTCGTCAGTAATCAGTTCCTTGGTTTGCAAGGTTTCTAAAACGTTCATTTTCATTCTCCTTTTCATAAGTCTTAGTTTGCTTAAAGTATCTTTATTTTATACAATTTTAGAAAAAATGTAAATGAAGAATTGTAAAAAATAGGGAAATATAGAACATATATACCAAAAGGTACGCTGTCCTCTTTTTGAGGGAGCGTACCTTTTGGTTTTTAGGCTTTAAGATGAGTTTCTCTAAAGATAGCTTGGCTGTTACGTTCAGCTAATTGTTTAATGGACCATTCATATTGGCAAAGCAAAACAGGATCGCCATCTTCAGTTTCGGCTAAGAGCGTATCGGAGGTGAGTTTGAAGCTCGAGTAATCAAAGTTCTCCATTTCAATCCAACGAATAAAATGGTAAGGAAGCATCTGGGTTTTAATGTCTACACCATATTCATTTTTAAGACGGTATTCTAATACCTCAAACTGAAGCACACCAACTACCCCTATAATTAATTCTTCCGTTCCAGAAAAGTGAGGTTTAAAAACCTGCACAGATCCTTCTTCTGCTAATTGAGTAATTCCTTTAATAAACTGTTTACGCTTAAGAGCATTCAGAGTCGATACACGCATAAAATGCTCAGGAGCAAATTGAGGAATACCTTCATACCTTAAGTTAATAGCATCACTACACAAAGTATCACCAATATTAAAAATACCAGGATCATGGAGTCCAATGATATCTCCTGCATAAGCAGTTTCCACAGTCACACGATCTTGAGCTAAAAATTGTTGAGGTTGTGCAAGTTTGACCTTTTTACCTTTTTGTATATGGTTAACAAGCATGCCTTTTTCAAATTTGCCAGAACAAATGCGAAGGAAAGCAATACGGTCACGATGAGCAGGATTCATATTAGCTTGGATTTTGAAAATAAATCCAGAAAAATAAGGAGCTGTAGGGTTGATAGGACCAAGATTACTTTGGCGAGGCTGTGGAGAGGTTGTAATCTCTAGAAAGGCTTCAAGGAAAGGTTCTACACCAAAGTTAGTCAGGGCACTTCCAAAAAAAACAGGTGTTAACTCGCCAGCTAAAATTTGTTCAAGGTCAAAAGCATCTCCTGCCGTATCAAGAAGTTCAATATCTTCTAGGAGCTTTTCGTGAAGGCTACTTCCTAAGAGGCTACTAAATTTTTCGTCAGAAGGATCTCCTTTTATAGCCTGCGCAATAGACTCCCCGTGATTGTTGTCATCAAAAAGCTCAATTTGCATTTTACGACGATTATAGACCCCTTTAAAATCTTTACCACTTCCAATAGGAAAGTCCATAGGGTAAGATCGAATCCCTAAGACATTTTCTAATTCTTCTAAAAGATCAAAAGGATCCTTGCCGTGAGCATCCATCTTATTGATAAAAGTAAAGATAGGGATACCTCGCATTTTACAGACTTTGAATAGTTTCTTGGTTTGTTCTTCTACCCCTTTAGCAGCGTCAATAACCATGACCGCACTATCAGCAGCAACCAGTGTGCGATACGTATCCTCACTAAAATCTTGGTGACCTGGGGTATCTAAGATATTGATACAACAGCCGTTGTAATTAAACTGAAGTACGCTGGAGGTAACAGAAATACCCCTTTGCTTTTCAATTTCCATCCAGTCAGACACAGCATATTTTTGAGAACGACGTGACTTAACTGAACCAGCGGAACGAATAGCTCCACCATAGAGTAAAAATTTTTCAGTTAAAGTTGTCTTACCCGCATCGGGGTGAGAGATAATCGCAAAGGTTCTACGTTTTTGTATTTCAGCTTGATGCTCTAAATTTTCTATCGCCATTTTATCCGTCCTTATCTTTTTATCACACTAAATTTATTCTTCACAATACAACATATTATTATCCTATGTGACGGGATAAAATGTCAAGAGTCATTAAGTTCTTTTACTAAATTCCGCTTTGCATTTAGGACAGGTAATACGGATGTTCCCACGACCCTTGGGGACACGTAAAGCTTGTTTGCACTGTGGGCAATGATAATAGCGATGGGTCTTCATCCCTTTTAAACGCGACCAATAACCCAGAGCCTTCTTTTTAGTAGGGTACCAGTAACGCAAAAAACGGAAGTTTTCTTGTTGTCTTTTTGAGATGTTTTTAGAAAAGATACGTAAGTAGCAGAGTATTAGAGGTACATACGTAATGAGAGAGAGATAGGGGAAATCTATAAATGCTAAAATAAGAGAAAGTGGTAGGGAGAGAAGCAAGAGAAAGATAGACAGTTGATCCACACCGTAACGTCCTTGCATAAATTTTTTAAACCATTCCATAAAAAAACTCCTTTCATAGAGATACACTTTAATTTTAAATTGATTATAACCTAAAAAGATTAAGTACGTATATAGAAAAAAAGTAGAAAATAGAGGGTGCAATCTTGCACAGAGGAAGAAGAGTCTTTAAGATAGAGATAATAAAGTTTAATCCTAATTTTATACATAAAGGAGAAAGAAAATGAAATTACTAACTTTTAAGCGAGGAGAAAAAGAAGAAGTAGGTGTTTTGAGCCAAGAGGAGCAGAAGGTATATAGCCTAAGTACTTTGGGACTTCACTACAAAGACATGAATGAATGGCTTGAAAAAGGAACGAAAGAAGAGTGGGAACAGATAGAAAAAAAGCTTCAACAAAATTTAGAGGGAGGTTTTTTACTAAAAGAGGTAGAACTACTTGCACCTATTCCTCGACCAAAACAAGATGTGATTTGCTTAGGGATTAACTACCTGGCTCATGCAGAAGAATCAGCACGTTATAAAAAAGAGGCCTTTGGTGGTGAACGTCCTTATGCCATCTATTTTTCTAAACGTGTTAGAGAGGCAGTACAAGATGGAGGGGTTATTCCTAGCTATGAAGGACTTGTAGACAGCTTGGATTATGAAGTAGAGCTTGCTATTATCATAGGAAAAGAGGCAAAAAAGGTAAGCAAAGAAGAAGCCTTTGATTATGTACTAGGCTATACTATTATCAATGATATAAGTGCTCGTACATTGCAAACCAGACATAAGCAGTGGTACTTTGGAAAAAGCTTGGATGGTTTTTGCCCAATGGGACCTTGGATTGTAACCAAGGATGAAATTCCCCTACCACCCCATTTAGCTATTTCCTCGAAGGTAAATGGCGAACTAAGACAAAAGGCTAATACCAGCTTACTTATTTTTGACATAGCACATGTGATTAGTGAACTTTCTCAAGGAATGACACTTGAGGCAGGAACGATCATCGCTATGGGGACGCCAGCAGGAGTAGGAATGGGCTTTGAACCACCTAAGTTCCTAAAAACGGGAGATGTCATTGAATGTGAAATAGAGGGAATTGGCAAGTTAACAAATCATATTTTATAAATTAACTAAAAAGAGAAGGGTTTTATAGGAAAACTTAGAAAGGTTGTCATTGGAAAAAAGAATAAAAATATTTTATAATAGAACAGATAACAACATTTAAGAGACGTAGGTGAAACAATGAATACTTTAAAATCTTTTATTAAGTACTATAAACCCTATCAAGGTTTATTTTGGATGGATATGTGTTGTGCCCTTACTTTATCAGGGATTGATTTGGCCTTTCCGCTTTTTGTGAAATTTCTCATGGAGGATGTCTATACACTCCGTAACCCAGAGGTAATGCTAAACTATACATTAGTTATGGGGGCACTTCTACTGGGATTGTACATTTTAAAATATTTTTGTCAATATTTTATTACTTCTTGGGGACATATTATGGGGGCTAAGATGGAAGCAGATATGCGTCGCGACCTATTTGGACACTTGGAGAAGCTTTCCTTTTCTTATTATGATGAAACCAATACAGGAAAATTAATGTCACGTATTGTCAATGACCTTTTTGATATTTCGGAATTAGCCCATCATGGGCCTGAGGATGTTTTTATTTCTGCTATTAAGCTTATAGGGACCTTTGGCATATTAAGTTTTATTAATTATAAGCTAACAGCCATTCTTTTGTTTTTTACTCTGTTAATGCTTATCTTTTCAACAACCTATAATCGGCGCATGCGCCAAGTTTTTCGCATCAATCGCGAAAAAATTGCCAATGTCAACGCTATTGCTCAAGATGCATTAGGAGGCATACGTGTAGTGAAATCCTTTGCCAATGAAGAACAGGAAATGGCTAAGTTTGAAGAAGGAAATGCGGCTTTTTTAGCTACTAAATGTGATAGCTATAAAATTATGGGTCGTTTCTTTAGTGGAAATGGCTTCTTTCAAGGAATTCTCTATTTAGCTGTTGTGCTAGCTGGAGGGATCTTCATCACACAAGGTTCTCTTCAATTAATTGACTTAACCGTTTATATTCTCTATATCAATACTTTTTTAAACCCTATTGAGAAATTAGTAAACTTTACAGAGCAATTTCAGAAAGGAATGACAGGTTTTGAACGCTTTTTAGAAATTATGAATATACATCCAGATATTCAGGATGCACCTGATGCAGAAGAATTAAAAGAAGTAAAGGGTACTATTCAATTTGAAGGAGTTTCTTTTAGCTATGATGATAAAGAACATGTGTTATCTCAAATAGATATGCATATCCCAGCAGGTAAAACGATTGCTTTAGTAGGACCATCAGGTGGAGGAAAGACTACCTTTTGTTCACTTATTCCTCGTTTTTATGAGGTAAGTGAAGGGCGTATCACACTAGATGGAAGAGATATTCGTAGGCTCACACAAAAGTCATTGCGTAAGGCTATAGGCATTGTACAGCAAGATGTCTATCTCTTTGCAGGAACAGTACGAGAGAATATTGCCTATGGTAAACAAGAGGCAACAGATGAGGAAATTATTGAAGCTGCTAAAAAAGCACATATTCATGACTTTGTTCAAAGTTTACCTCACGGTTATGATACGTATATTGGAGAACGAGGTGTAAAGCTTTCGGGTGGACAAAAGCAGCGTCTCTCTATTGCACGTGTTTTTCTAAAAAATCCTCCTCTTCTCATTTTAGATGAAGCCACATCAGCACTTGATAATGAAAGTGAACGTTTTATTCAACAGTCTTTAAATGAGCTTGCCAAGAATCGGACGACTTTAGTGATTGCACATCGCTTAAGTACCATTCGCCATGCCGATGAAATTGTGGTATTGACAGAAGAAGGGATTAAGGAAAAAGGAAGTCATGAGACACTTCTTGCTAAAGACGGTGTTTACGCCTATTTATATCACATGCAATTTGAACAATAATAGAAAACACGCTCTCCTAAAAATAAGGAGGGCGTGTTTTTTTAGAGCTATCTGTTTGTAAAGGAAATTTTAAGGGAATGAATAGAAAGGAGCTACTTGCGTACCTCATAGAAGAAGAGTATAATAATGAAAAATGCAAATGATTCGCAACAAGGAGTGAAGAAATGAAAAAAAGAAAGAACAAAAGATGGATATTTTTACTCTGCTTAGGATTAGTTTGGAGCTTAGTAGGTTGCCAAGGAAAGGCTGAACCTTCTACAAAAGAGGATAAGTTGCAGCTAGTAACCTCTTTTTATCCCATATATATTGCTACATTAAATGTGATAAAGGATGTACCCAATGTGGAGCTTGTTAACATGACAGAACCTATTACAGGTTGCTTACATGATTACAGTTTAACGACAAAGGATATGAAGCTTCTTGAAAAAGCAGATGCCTTTATTATAAACGGAGCAGATATGGAAGCTTTTATGGACAAGGTAACTACTCAGCTTCAGAACTTAACTATTATTGAAGCAAGTAAAGGAATACCTCTTATTGAAGAAGGGGAAGAGGTCAATCCCCATGTTTGGGTAAGCATCTCAAAAGCTATCATGCAGGTTAATCACATTGCAGAAGGATTAAAAGAATTAGATCCTTTGCACAGTGCCCTTTATGAAGCCAATGCGAAGGCTTATACTGAGAAACTAGAAGCTTTAAAACAAGAGATGCATAGCACACTAGATAAGATTGACCAAAAAGAAATTGTTACTTTTCATGAAGCTTTTCCTTATTTTGCAGAAGAATTTGGTCTTGATATCATTGGTGTAGTAGAAAGAGAGCCTGGTTCTCAGCCAAGTGTTAAAGAGTTAGCAGATACTGTAGAACAAATTAAAGCTTATGGTATAAAAGCTCTTTTTGCCGAACCACAGTATCCAACTAAAGCTGCAGAAACCATTGCAAAAGAAACAGGAGCTCAGGTATATGTCCTTGATCCTGCTGTAACAGGTCCGATGATGGAGGATGCTTACTTAGAAATTATGAGAAATAATTTAGCTGTATTAAAAGAAGCTCTTGAATAAAGAGAAGAAAGGAACATAACAATGGAAAAACCTACATGTGGGCATTGCTTCACACAAATTCGCAATATGTCTGTAAAAAAAGGGAAGAATAGTATTTTAAAGAACATTAATTGGGACATCCATTGTGGAGAATTAGTAGCAGTGATTGGTGTGAATGGAGCAGGAAAAAGCACACTTTTAAAGGCACTTTTAGGTGAAGTACCTTACCAAGGAGAGATTGCTTTTCAAAATACGAATAAGATAGGCATGCATCCACCTATAATGGGGTATGTGCCACAAAAATTAGAATTTGACTTAAGCTCACCTGTGAGTGTCCTAGATATTTTTGCTGCAACTCAGAGCAAACGCCCTGTTTGGTTAGGGGTGAGTAGAAAGATGCGCGAGCAAATAAAGGAAAGTTTAAGGCGTGTAGAAGCAGAGTATTTAATGGATAGGCGTATTGGGGTACTTTCTGGAGGCGAACTACAACGTGTTTTGCTGGCGCTTGCCTTAGAGCCTATGCCTAATATTTTATTGTTAGATGAACCTGTAGCAGGAATGGATGCAAATGGGTTGAAGTTGTTTTATGAGACCGTATCCCATATTAGAGAAAAGTATGATTTAGCCATTGTCCTTGTTTCGCATGATTTAGAATTAGTAGCACACTATGCAGATCAAATGATTGTAATACATCAAGGCCAGTTAATTGCCAAAGGGAAACCTAAAGAAGTTTTTAAAAAGCCAAAAGTAGAAGCTATCTTTAAGCAAAGCTTCTCAAAGGCAGGAGGAGCGAAGGGATGATGGAAAAAATATATGCTTTAATGGATATTTTGCTACCCTTTGAATGGGCTCAGTATACATTTATGAAAAATGCACTTTTAGGTATTTTATTGGTAAGTCCTTTATTTGGCATGTTAGGTACCATGGTAGTCAATAATAAGATGGCTTTTTTTTCAGATGCACTGGGTCATTCAGCATTAACAGGAATTGCCATAGGTGTACTCTTAGGCTTTAAACAGCCCCTTTGGTCTATGATGGCTTTTTCTCTCCTACTTACATTAGGGATTGTGAAGGTAAAGAATGCCAAAACAGCGTCTATGGATACAATTATTGGAGTTTTTTCTGCCATGGCAGTTGCTTTAGGCATTGTTATTTTATCGTATCGTGGAGGGTTTTCAAAGTATACCGTTTATCTTATAGGAGATTTACTTAGCATAACACCTACGGATTTAGGACTTTTAACACTCGCTTTTATAGGTGTTCTTTTGTTTTGGATGTTGGGTTTTAACCAGTTATTTTTAGTAAGTTTAAACCCTTCTCTTGCTAAAAGCAGAGGGCTGTCCTTAGCTGTTTGGGAATATCTTTTTACACTACTAGTGGCAGTGATTGTGACGTTATCCATTCAATGGGTAGGTACACTCATTATTAGTTCCCTACTTATTTTGCCAGCAGCAGCTTCGCGTAACATTGCCCACAATACAAAGCAATATGTAGGTTTTTCTATTGGACTTGCTTTTGTGGCAGGGCTAAGCGGGCTACTCCTTTCGTATTTTATAGAATCTGCCTCTGGTGCAACCATTGTGCTTGTATTAGGGATATTCTTTTGTATTACCTATATGCTTAAAATAAAAAGCACCCAAGAGGGTGCCTAATGTCTTAATTGACAGGTTGCACAATAACCTAAGATTTCAATTTTATGGTCAATTACTTCAAAGTCAGTAGCTTTTGTAACAGCCTCATCTAGAATATTACAAGGGCAGTCAGGAATAGGAAAGCATTGATGACATTTAAGACAAACCATATAATGTTTATGAGCAGGTGTATAGAGCTCATAAACATTTTTTTTATCTTCAGATAAAGTATTTCGTACTACAAGATGGTGGGCTTCAAAGTTTTCTAAAATACGGTAGACAGTGGAAAGATGAATGGTAGGATGCAGCGGAAGGGCTTTGGTATAGAGTTCTTCAACAGAAGCTGGTCTCGTAAGATGACGTAGAAGATTTAATACAATATCTCTTTGCTGACTATATTTGATGCCATGTTGGCGAAGAAGTTCTTTATTAGAGACTGTCATGAAATAACTCCTTTCAAAAACAAAATTAAAGATACTATTATTATAGTCTATTTGATAAAAAAAGCTATGTTTTCCTTTAGAAAAGGCGAAAACACCTTCTTGTAAAAAGTATGTTATAATAGAGAAAAATAAGAGCAGTCTTAGAGAGGGAAAGGGTTAACGAATGGTCTGGGAAGTTTTTAAGATATATGAAGGGTTCGAGCTCTTAGAAGAGAGAGAACTCAGGGAAATAGAAAGCATAGGTCGTGTTTTTAAGCATGTACAAAGTGGTGCAAGACTTGTGGCATTAGAAAATAAAGATCCTCATAAAGTATTTAGCGTAAGCTTCAAAACACCTCCTAGTGATGATACGGGTGTAGCGCATATTTTAGAGCATGCAGTCTGTTGTGCATCCGAGAAATATCCACTCAAAGATGCTTTTGTAGCTTTTGAAAAAGGTTCTTTATGTACGACCTTTAATGCCTGTACGTATCCAGATATGACAATGTATTATGGTGCAACCTTACATGAAAGAGATTTGCAGCATATAATAGAAGTTTTAATGGATTTGGTTTTTCATCCTCTTATTTATAAAGATGATTTGTTTTTCAAGCAAGAGGGATGGCATTATGAGCTAGATGCATCACATAAGCGGCTTGAATATAGTGGTGTTGTTTATAATGAAATGTTAAGTGAATATAGTGATCCTAGTGCTTATCTTCAGAGAAGTATCCATCGTAAACTCTTTCCAGATACGCCCTATGCCTATGATTCGGGTGGTATACCAGAAAAAATTGTTACTTTAAAAGAAGAAGATTTTTTAGCTTTTCATCAAAAATATTATCAAGGTGCTAATAGCTATCTCTATCTGTATGGAAATGGTGATTTACTTACTCAGCTTAAGCTTTTAAATGAAACACTAAGAGGTGTGAGGAGTGAACCAGTAGAAGAGTCTCGTTTATGGCAAGTACCTTTTAAGACACCACAAATAGACTATACAGTTTATCCTTCTTTTTATGATGAGGATGAAGCTTATTTGGCATGGAGTTTTGTCGTAGGTAAAGCAGAAGATGCACAGCTTAGACTAGGTTTTGAAGTATTAGAACATCTTCTGCTTAAAAGTGCAGCATCTCCTCTTACCAAGGCACTAGTGGGAGAAAACCCCATAGGAAAAAGCTTAGAAGAAGGAGGCTATGATACAGCTAAAAGGCAACCCACCTTTTCCATTATCTTAAAAGGAAGTGATAAAAAACAAGTAGAAACTTTCAAAAAGCGTATACAAAAGACTCTAAAAACTTTAGTAGAAGAAGGTATCGATCGGGAACTGCTCAATGCTTCTTTACATACCATAGGTTTTTCTTTGAAGGAGGCAGAATACGCCTATGAAGCAAAAGGGGTGTTGTATGGTGAAATGGTGTTAAATAGTGCACTATATGAGGGAGAGCCTTTTGGACATCTTGCTTACGAAGAGTCTTTTGATAAACTTAAAGATTTAGTAGATAAAGGGTATTTTGAATTTCTTATTCAAACCTATTTTTTAGAAAATCCTCATCAACTTCTTACAGTTTTAACACCTTCTAAAAAAGAAGCAAAAGCTCTTCAGAAAAGAAAACGAAAAGCTCTTTATCACAAAAGAAAAACACTTTTACCTAGTGAACTTCAAGCTATCTGCAAGCTAAAGGAGCGTTTAGAAGAGGAGCCGCTAGAAGAAGTAAGAGGGCTTTTGCCTTGTCTTAAAAAAGAGGATCTAGAGAAGGAAGTTCCCTCTTTTACCTTTCAACAAGAAAACTGGGGACAAACCCCAGTGATTTATGAGACAGCAGGTATACAGGGCATTGTATACGTCCACTTGCTATTTAACACAACCTATGTGCAGGAGGAAGATTTACCTTATGTAGGACTTCTAACCCAGCTTTTAACATATGTAGGAACAACGACTCTTTCAGCAGAGGCTTTAGAAAATCGGATTAACAGCTTAACGGGTGGTATTAATTGTAGTTTAAATACGTATACAAAAGGTTATTTAAAAAGTCCACAAACACCTTATTTAAAAATAAGTGGAAAGGTTGAAAAAGAGGTTCTAGAAGACTTTGCAAACCTTATGCTACAGATTGTAACGGCTACCATCTTTAAAGAAAAAAATAAAATAAAAGAAATGATACGCTTTGTACACTATGAAATGAAGCGCAGCTTTGAAAGTGCTCCAGAATATCGCGCAATGAAAAGACTTTTTAAACATTTTACATGGGCAGGTGCTTATGAGGATCAAGTAGGAGGAATGGCTTATTATTATTTTTTAGAAGAGTTAGAAGAGCATTTTGAAGAACGGATTGAAGGGGTGTGTGAAAAGCTTGAGAAGGTCTATCGCTGCATTTTTCATCAAGATGCACTTACAATAAGTTTTACAAGCTTACCATCTTATTATGAGAAAGTGAGAGGATGTTTAGAACGTATTAAAAGGGCTTTACCACACATAAGATTGATGAAGCAAGACTATCTCTTTCAATTTGCTCCACAAAAAGAGGCCTATATCACCTCTCATGCCTTATATACTGTTGCAATGGGCGGTAATTTTGTAGAGAAAGGGTATCCTTTTCATGGTGCCTTGTATGTCATAAGTGGTTTGTTAGAAAGTAATTATTTATGGGAGAAGGTACGTATGCAAGGGGGAGCCTATGGCTGTGATCTAGTTATTGATCGCACAGGTAATGTACTTCTTTGTTCTTATGCTGACCCTCACCTTAAAGTAACTTTGGAAGTTTATGAGAAGATAGGCACTTTTTTGCGTGAGCTTTCAATGGAGCAAGAGGAACTAGATCAACTGATTATAGGTACCATTGGTGCGATGGATATGCCACTTACAACGGAGCAACGTAGTGAAAGAGCTTTAAGTTATGCTTTAAGTGACATAACGTGGGAGATATTAGCCAAGGAACGTAAAGAAATATTAAGCCTTACACCAGAGCATTTAAAATCTTACGCTGTCTATCTAGAAGAAGCTCTGAGATCTGCTTCTCTTTGTGTAATGGGAAATGAAAAAATACTAAGAGAAGAGACTTTAACAGGGGATAGTTTAATGAAATTTCGAATAACTTTTCTTTAAAAAAACTTCATAGATGTTACCTTTTTGGGGAATTCTAAAAAGGAATGGAGTGTGAAAGATGAGCAGAAAAGTAGGATTATTTTTTATAATTTGGGCTTTAATCTGGGGAGTTTTAGAAGCCAAGCCACTTAATCAGGATTCGGCTATTTGGAAAGAAAAAATAGCTTTAGATGTCTTAGAAGAAAGTGAAAAGGTGATTTTGTATCAAGGGAAGAGTTATCCAACCTATCAATTTTATGGACAGACCTATATTTCTTTAAATACTTTGGAAGCTATGGGTGTGGCAAATAAAAAGGAAGAAGGTTTAACTTATTGGTATTTACCTTCGGAAAGTATAGCTTTACCCTTAACACTTATCCCAGCTGAACAAGCAATAGCTTACTTTAATCCACTCCCGCTTTATGTAGGAAATATAAGAAGCTATAGCCTTCAATGTGGAGCATATACCTTTATCCCTATAGAAACCTTAAAGGCGTTGTGGCAAGTAAGTCTGCAAGGCGATCTTTATGTGGTGACTTGGCGCTACGACAACTTAGAAGCCTTATATACTTTAAAAGAAAACGGTATTACCAATTTAATGGATTATCCTTTAAGGATAGATCTTATAGAGATTTATTGGAATGGCCAGCAGTTCCTTTATAAGCAGTTGCCTACCTTTGTGATAGCTCCTCATAGTACTTTAGAAAAAGAAACATTTAGCAAACCCCTTTTAGAAGGGGAAAGACTGGTCACACGTATAGTGATAAAACTCAATGGTTTAACATTTCAAGAAGAGAAAGAGTTTTATGGACAGACAAGTGAAAGGCTCTTTAAAGCCTATACGTATCTTAGTGAGGTCAAACATTTAAAGGAACTTTTTAAACCTTATATCGTAAAAGGTACCCTTAAATATAGTATAGGTATGTTGAAGGAAGGAGAGAAAGTGCCTGTTTGGCGTACAGAAAAAAGAAATTATTATGTAGTTTTAGATGAAAAAGGTGAAAAGCGTATCTTACCATGGAATAGCCTGGTGATTGAACCAGATAGTGGTACTTTATCCTCTAAACCAACCCCACAAGAAATACAAGCCTATGTTAAGCTGAACAAGCTTCAAAGCGGTACACCTTATCTATTATGGACGGATTTAAGGCGACAGCGTAC
The DNA here is from genome assembly GCF_002735925.1 of Sporanaerobium hydrogeniformans. Taxonomy (GTDB): domain Bacteria; phylum Bacillota; class Clostridia; order Lachnospirales; family Cellulosilyticaceae; genus Sporanaerobium; species Sporanaerobium hydrogeniformans. The sequence continues at coordinate 64,579 of NZ_PEDL01000003.1, forward strand.
TTATGTATTAAAGAAAAAAGAAGAGGGATGGGAGCTTATTAAAAATTTTATTTGCTCCAGTGGTAAAAACAGTTATCCTACACCTAGAGGAATTTTTAAAGTAGAATATTCCATTCCTTATATAGGAATGGATAAGGGATACCGTTGCAAAAATGCTATGGTTTTTTTTAGAGACTACATGTATCATTCCGTTCTTTTTGATCGAGAAGGACGATACATTATCAGAGGGCTGTATGAGTTAGGGCATCGCGCATCGCATGGGTGTATTCGTCTCTCGGAAGAAGATAGTGCATGGATTTACCACAATGTACCTTTAGGAACAACAGTATGGATTGACTAAAATGAACTAAAAAGACAACGAGTAATAGAGCTAATAAAGCACCTTTTTATCGCCTTAAATGGCTAAAAGGTGCTTTGCTTAACTTTATAAATTTTTTGCTATGTAACAAGTATTTCTATTTTTCTAGTAAACCACTTTTTTTAATGGCTTTAATGGCACGGCGAATGGTATCTTCTGTTTCAACAAGGGCAATGCGTACAAAGCCTTCACCTTCTTCTCCAAAGCTTATACCAGGTACCACCATTACATGGGCCTTATTCATTAAATCATAAGTAAAGTCAAGGGAAGAAGTGTAGTGTTTAGGGATAGGAGCCCAGACGAACATACTTCCTTGGGGAAGTGGGATGTCCCATCCAATTTCTCTTAGGCCTTCTACCAAAACTTTGCCACGTTCATAGTAAGTATGACGTACAACCTCCACATAATCTTGAGAGCCTGTTAAAAGGGCAGTAGCAACCTTTTGAAAAGGAAGAAACATCCCATAATCTACATGGGATTTTAGAATGCGAAGTCCCTTAATAATTTCTTGGTTACCAATGGCAAAGGCGATACGACAGCCAGGAATGCTATAGGTTTTAGAGAGAGAGTTAAATTCAATACCTATATCTTTTGCACCTTTAATACTTAAGAAGCTTTCACCTACCGAGCCATCAAAAAGGAGCTCACTATAGGCATTATCATGGAGCACAATAATATCATATTTTTTAGCAAAAGCAACTAGCTTTATATAGAAATCACGAGGTGCGATAGCTGTAGTGGGATTATTGGGATAAGAAACAATCATGAGTTTAGCTTTGCGTGCCACTTCCTCATCAATAGCATCCAAATCGATTAGGAAATTATTTTCTTTTAAAAGAGGCATTTTATGAAGCTGTGCACCTGCTAAAAGTGGCCCAATTCTAAAAATAGGATAGCTAGGGACAGGAACAAGAACAGTATCACCAGGATCAATAAGGCAAAGAGCAAGTTCGGCAAAACCACTTTGTGAGCCTAAAAGTGAAACAACTTCTTGGGAAGAAATATTAACATCATAACGGTGCTTATACCAGGAAGTCACTGCTTCTAGAAGTTCTGGTGTATCATTAATGGCATATTTATAGTTAGATAGCTTGCTACATTCTTCTTGTAAGAGTGTCATCACCTGAGGAGAAGGAGGAATGTCAGGGGTGCCAATACTAAAGTCAATCATTTCATAACCTTGAGCCATAAGTTCTGCTTTTTTATAGTTAAGTTCAGAGAAAATTGCAGAAGACAAGCTGGTCATTTTTTTTGAAAAAATCATGCTGTATACTCCTTTTATTGATTTAATCAGAAAGGTATATAAAAAACCTTCTATTTTGCTATTATAATAAATACACTTTAAAAGAGTCAATAAAATATAAATATTATTATTTAATCTATTACAATTTGACAATTTATGCTATGATGAGTAGAAAAAACGAGGAGGAGAAGAAAATGTCCTTTTTATTTTATACGGGATTTAACAACAATACGATTATTCAAAATGTAGAGCAACTTATTATGAAAAGAGAAGAAACACTCTATACGAAGACCTTAAGTCTTTTATTAGAAGAAAGCTATAAATGGGATTTGGTAGGGAACATTTTTGAGAGTTATTTAGTGTATTGCATAGCAACGAGTGAAAATCCTTTTTCTCTTTGGGCAGAAAAGAAAGGTGCTCAAATGGATGAGCAGGTGCTAGATTTAGCCAGGGGGGATTTAGAAAAGCTATGCTATTTATATAAGCACCAGCCTTTTAAAGAGGAAATAAAGGGAAATAAGACGAAGAATTTAGAGGTATTAGAAAAATTGCTAGAGACAGTGACGGATAGTAAGATGTGCATACGTCAGTTAGCAGAGTATTACCACTTCTATGGAGCAGGAAAGATGAATGGCTATAAAGCTTTTAAGTGGAATGAAAAGGCAGGTTTTATTGGAATCAGTGAATGTGATCCTATTATGTTAGATGAACTGATTGGGTGTGAGTATCAGAAAGAAGCACTTATTAAAAATACAGAGAATTTTTTGGCAGGTAAAGTAGCTAATAATGTCCTTCTTTTTGGAGATAGTGGGACAGGAAAGTCTTCTTTAGTTAAGGCACTTTTAAATACCTATGTAGAGAAGGGGTTGCGTATGATAGATCTCTCCAAAGCAGACTTTTTTCACTTTAACTCCATCAGCAATGAGCTTAGAAAAAGGGGACTAAAATTTATTATTTTCTTAGATGATTTATCCTTTGAAGAATTCGAGACGGAATATAAATATATGAAAGCTCTCATTGAAGGCGGTGTAGAAATTAAACCGAATAACGTACTGATTTATGCCACTTCGAATCGTCGTCATCTGATTCGTGAGACATGGGATGAAAGAGTGGGACAAGATGTACATATCAAGGATACACGTCAAGAAAAGCTTTCTCTATCGGAGCGCTTTGGTATGACACTAACCTTTACATCACCCGACCAAAAAGCTTACCTTACTATTGTAGAAGATTTAGCCCAAAAGCATGGTATTGTTTTACCAGAAAACGTATTAAGAGAAAAGGCTATTCAATGGGAGCTGGTGCATGGAGGACGTTCAGGGCGAGTCGCTAAACAGTTTATTTTATCACTTCTATAACAAATGACCTCTTTATTTGGTGAATGATTGCCAATTGAAGAGGTCATTTTTGTGTAAAGCTAGTAAAAAAGACGAAAATAAGAGGATTTTTTGTATAAGTAGAAAAAATGAAAAGGGTGGCGTATAATGGAAATCGTATGAAAACAAGAAAAAATGAGATAGGGTGATTTAAGTGGTAAAGCAATTTGTTTTGGATTTAAAGCAAGAGTTTGGGAGATATAACGCTAAACGTCTTTCAAAGGATATATTAGCTGGGTTAACAGTTGCTGCTGTAGCACTTCCCTTAGCACTTGCTTTTGGTGTGAGCAGTGGTGCAGATGCAGCAGCAGGACTTATTACTGCCATATTAGCAGGTTTTATTATTAGTGCACTTTCAGGTGCTTCTTATCAAATATCAGGGCCTACTGGGGCAATGACAGCTATTTTAATTGGATTAGTTCAGAAGTATGAAATGCAAGGTGTTTTTGTTGTAACCTTATTAGCAGGTATTATGCTATTATTAGCTAGTTTTTTTAAGTTTGGAAAGATAGTTTCGTTTATACCAGCACCTGTTATTACAGGATTTACCTCAGGTATTGCTATTATTATTGCCCTTGGGCAGCTTGATAATTTCTTTGGTGTTCAATCTCAAGGTGGAGATGCTATTTCTAAGTTTTTTTCTTACTTTAATGGAAACTTTTCCCCTAATAGGTATGCCATACTATTAGGTGGTAGTGTCATTCTAACAATGCTAATATGGCCTAAAAAATGGGGGACTAAAATCCCTTCCTCTTTAGTAGGAATTAGTGTAGCAACCGGTATAAGCGCACTTGCTAAATGGGATGTAGCCATTGTTGGAGCCATCCCTAAAACATTGGTAGCTGGTACACGTCTTCATCTAAATACTATTCATTGGGGACAGATCAATGATTTGATTTTACCAGCTATAAGTGTAGCTGCATTAGGACTTATTGAAAGTTTATTATGTGGGGCAGCAGCAGGACGTATGAAAGGTGAAAAGCTTAATGCAGATCGTGAACTTTTTGCTCAAGGCATTGGAAATATACTTATTCCTTTTTTCGGAGGGGTTCCTGCAACAGCAGCTATTGCGCGTACAAGTGTGGCCATTAAATCAGGGCTTGAAACGCGTTTAACAGGTATTTTTCATGCAGTAGGCTTAGTGCTTTCTATGTTTTTACTAGGCCCTCTTATGTCGCAAATTCCACTCTCAGCTTTGGCAGGAGTGCTTATAGTAACAGCTTGGCGTATGAATGAATGGGAAAGTATTGCCTTTATCTTCAACAAAAAGTTTAAAACAGCTATTGCACAGTTTTTAATTACAATGATAGCAACGGTTTGTTTTGATTTAACCATTGCTATTGTCATTGGTGTTGTCTTTTCTGTTCTTATTTTCATGGTAAAGATTTCTAATATTGAAATATGTGCGAGTGAAATTAAGAATGACAAACTCAAAGAGCAAGGTTTAGTTTTGCAAGACTATCATGAGAAGGCGAAAGTTCTTTACCTGACAGGTCCTATTTTCTTTACAACCACTGAAAAGATTAGTGAGCAAATTCTAGGTCTTAATGAATTAGGAATACTTATCTTTTCAATGCGTGGCGTTCCACTTATTGATACAACAGGTGTACAATTTTTAGAAGAAATGTGTGATAGTTTAAAGCAACAAGGTACACACGTTATGTTTGCGGGAGTACAACCTAAAGTGCATCACATGATGAAGCGTAGTGGTTTTGAAGAACGGTTAGGAAGAAAGCAATTCTTTTGGAGTGTACAGGATGCATTAATGGCACTAGAAAAAAAGTTTGAACCCATAGATAAATGTAGTTAAAAGTAGCCTTATTGTTCTCTTAAAAATTCAAAATCCATAAATTGGAAATATTTAGTAAAATATATTTCCAATTTATGGATTTTATGTTATTTTATAAAGAGGACGAGGGGGAGAGCAGCATGGTCTATAAAAAAGGATTAAAAGTACTTATTTTTATTATCACATTTCTCATGCTATGTCTAGAGTGTCGTACCATTTATGGTAGTAAGTGGGAAAACAGTAGCTTAACAAAAAGAAATAAAGATGCTAAAATAGAAGAATCTATCACTGTTTATATGGGGAATATGGAAACTGAAGCATTAGAATACGAGAAGGCAGTTCTGAGCTATACAAATGGAGAGAATATAAAAGGCTGGAATGAGATTTTTGCTTATTATAAGATACATAATAGAGAGTTAATCCCTCCTATAAGTAATGAGGCGAAACTTTTAGATATGAGAGTGGATAAAGAAAAAAATCAAGTGACTATTGATATGAGTAATAACTATGCACAAATGAATTGGGGACATATGGGGGAGTATTTAGCCTTAAAAAGTCTTGCCTATACAATAGGTCACTACTATGGCATAGGTAAGATATGTATTACCTTAGAAGGGCAACCTTATGTATCTGGTCATTATTTTTTTACAACAGAAGATGTATGGATTGTTGAAGATCTAAACAAAGTAGGCGAGTAAAGGCAAAACAAGTAAGGAGGATGAAAAAATGAAAAGTTATCAGATAAAAAAGCATCTCTTTTTTCTCGTTTTGTGGGGGTGTATGATTCTTCCAGTTTATGGGAAGACAAGCTTATTAACCGAAAATACAAGTGCAATAGGGAAATATAAGGTAAGTTTTGAAAAAGGTGTGGCTTTTATAAGCCGTGATGGGAGTGAGGCTACTCCTGTTAAGAATGGGACAATACTTTCTAAGCCAGGTAGTTATTTTATTAGCTTTTATGAAAAGGGTGTGTTAGAAGGTATTCACAAAGTAACAGTGTTACGTCAACAAACAGCTACAACAGTAACAATTAAGCAGGAAACGGAGTTAGAAGAGGTGCTTAAAGGAGCACTAGAGGATTTTATACCTACTTTAAAATTAAATTTTGCATACGGTACCTATAATATGGAGGAGTTAAGTGCACTTATTAATAAGACAATTGATCGCTTAGTAGAAACTTATCCTAAGCTAACCTATCAAGGGAATCGTATGAAATATGCAGCGTATAATAATCCCTCTTTAAAAGTTGAAAAACCTGTAGTAGAGTTAAGTTTTATATATCCTTTACAAGTAAAAAATACGTTAAAGCTTTATGATCAATCAGCGAACCAAAAGATTGTGCAGATTTTAAAGAGCTGTTTAGAAAAGGGGATGTCAGACTATCAAATTGAACTTGCCCTAGCAGACTATATCATTCAAAATGTAGAGTATTCTGACAATGAAGTAAAAGGAGAAAGTTATGCAAACCCAACCTTACTCTCTCACACCTTGTACGGAGCACTTATAGATGGAAAAGCTGTGTGTGACGGATATGCCCATGCCATGCGCTATCTTTTAAATGCAGCAGGTGTACCTACTAAACTTGTTATAGGAACAACACTAGGTAATGTAGGGCATGCATGGAATTTAGTTAAAATTCAAGGTGCCTATTATCACTTGGATACAACATGGGCAGATGAGGATAAACCCGTAGAAGGAGTCTACAATTATTTTAATGAACAAGATAGTTTTATGGAAAATACACATACTTGGGAACGTATAAAATATCCTAAAGCTATTTCCTTAGCTTATACAATTCCTTATATGCCTGTTAACTTTAAGGCTACTTATAAGATTGAAAAAAATAATCAAGTGAGTGAGGCCATCTCTGATTTTCAGAAAAAGAAGCTACAGGCAGGAACCTTTATTTTAAAAAATGTCAATGAACAAAGATGGAAACCTGAGCAAATTTTGAAACAAATGGTAGATGAGTTGGGGCGCAGTATAAGTTATACCTGCTATTATAAATACAATTGTTTTGTGGTGACCTTTGAAATATAGATAAAAAAGAGCATTCCTCTTTGCATTTAAGAAAGAGAGAATGCTCTTTTTGCATTTAAGTTGTCCAGCTCCCTACTGTTTTACAATAAGGACAGATGATATCTTGGTAAGGGCGAGTATTTAAGTCTAAAAGTGCTGCATTGGAATAAATGGGTCCCTCTTTAGCCAATGAAGAGTCTACTGTATTTGCAATATACTCTGCACCGTACATATCATAACCACAATTACTGCATTGTAGATGTTTCATCATAAAAAGCACTCCTTTTACTTATACAATCCTATGAGGTTAGTGATAATTTGTGCAAAAGAAAGTGTTTTTATACAATAACTTTATAAATTGGGTATTTTTTACAGTATAGAAAATGACAGATATCATACCCTATTAGAGACACAAAAGAAGGAGGCTTTTATGAAACTAATAAAAAAAATAAGTGTTATTGCTTTAGCAGGACTTTTAGCTCTACCAAGTTTAGCAGCATCTACAACGCCTGCTCCTTCATCTGCACCTACAACGCAGGAATCTATTCAGTCAAAACCTTTTGTTTTAGACAACTTCAAAGTGATTGCCACCACATTAAACCGTTTAGGGGTTTCTAAAGAAGACCTACTAACATATATCCAAGAAGGTAAAAAGCTTGAAGATGTATTAGCGCTACGTAAAATTTCTGCAAAAAAATTTAAAAAAGTAGTTCTTAATGAGTATTTCAAAGTAGTGGATGAAGGTGTAGCTATGAAACAACTAAGTGCAGAACAAGCTGCACAGTTAAAAGCAGCCATTCAGGAAACGGTTAAAGGTTGGCTCCCTAAAAAGTAAAGCACTCCGGTGTTTTACTTTTTATAGTGTCAAATATAAGTGAAAAAGATTTTAAAAAGGACAATTTTAAAATTAAGACTGTTCAACATAGAATAATATGGTATAATAGGCAAATGGGAAATAAAAAATATCAAGCGCCAGAACTTGGAGGCTTCCAAGTTGACGAGGACTAGAGTGATCGAAAATTCGGCGGATGCTCTAGAGGTCTCACAGCCTAAATAAACTCACAAACCTAAAGGGTAACTTTTAGAACAAAGGGTTTATCGTGAATTTCCCTGATTAAAAATTAAAAAATCAGGAGGTTTATTTGTTATGTGCGGAATTGTAGGTTATATCGGAAAAAAACAAGCAGTAGAAATGATTATGGATGGTTTAGCAAAGCTGGAGTACAGAGGATATGACTCAGCAGGAGTGGCTATTGTCAATGGAGAAAGTGTCGTAAACTTTGCTAAAAAACAAGGAAGGCTCAGTAAGCTTGAAGAAGTTTTAGAAGAAAGTCCCATTCAAGGATGTACTGGTGTTGGGCATACCCGTTGGGCAACTCACGGTGCACCATCTGATGCAAACTCTCACCCTCATTTAAATACTACAAAAACGCTTGCAGTAGTTCACAATGGTATTATTGAGAATTATATGGAAATCAAAGAAATGCTCTTAGAAGAAGGTTATACCTTTCAATCAGAAACAGATACAGAAGTAGCTGTACATTTAATTGATAAATTTTATGAAGGCGATCTTTTAGAAGCTGTTTATAAAGCAGTTGCTTGCTTTAGGGGGGCTTATGCCTTAGGTGTTGTTTCCGCAGAACATCCAGATGAATTAGTGGCTGTGCGAAAAGAAAGCCCACTTATTGTTGGTTTAGGAGAAGGTGAATATTTCATTGCTTCAGACGTACCAGCTATTTTAAAGTATACACGAGATGTGTATTATTTAGAAAATGATGAGGTTGTTTATGTAAAAGGTGACAAAATTACTATTTTAGATGCAACAGGTCAACCTGTAAACAAACAAGTGGTACGTGTGGAATGGGATATTGAAGCTGCATCAAAAGGTGGTTTTGAACACTTTATGATGAAAGAAATTTATGACCAGCCACAAGCTATTCGTGACACACTACTTCGTCGTTTAGATAACAATCGTATGATTCACTTAGATGATATTAAGCTTACAAAAGAAGATTTGGAAGCTATTACTAAAATGTATGTGGTAGCATGTGGTACAGCTTCTCATGCAGGTCTTGTAGGTAAATATGCCATTGAAAAGTTAGCAAAAATCCCAGTAGAAGTAGATATTGCTTCAGAATTTAGATACAGTGATCCATTCATCGATGAACACACCTTGCTTATTGTAGTTTCTCAATCAGGAGAAACCGCAGATACGCTAGCAGCTATGAAGCTTGCTAAGTCTAAAGGGGCAAGAGTACTTGCTATTACAAATGTAGTAGGTTCTTCAGTAGCTAGAGAAGCGCATGATGTCTTTTATACATGGGCTGGACCTGAGATTGCTGTTGCATCTACTAAAGCGTATACAGCTCAGATGATTGCATTTTATATGATCGCTTTAGATTTTGCTTATAAAAAAGGAACAGTGACTCTTGAAAGATATCACGAACTCATTGATCGCATTGAAGCTTTAGCGCCATTAGTAGAAAAAATTCTAGAAAATAAAGAAGCTATCAAAACTATTGCTGAAGATATTAAAGATACATCAAGTGCTTTCTATCTTGGCAGAGGCATAGACTATACAACAGCACGTGAAGCAGCACTTAAACTTAAAGAGATTTCTTATCTTTATACAGAAGCCTTTGCAGCAGGTGAGCTAAAACACGGTCCCATTGCTCTTATTGACCAAGGTACTCCTGTTCTTTGTGTAGTAACTCAAAAGGCACTAGAAGAAAAAATGATTTCAAATATTAAAGAAGTAAAAGCTAGAGGTGCTTTTGTTATTGCTGTAACAAAAGAAGGCCATAGTGAAGTAGGCAAGGTAGCAGATGATATCATCTACATCCCAGAAACTGAAGACTTGCTTATGCCTGTACTTTCAGTTATTCCAACTCAGCTGATTGCGTATTATGTATCAATCGCACGTGGTAATGATGTGGATAAACCAAGAAATTTAGCTAAATCTGTAACAGTAGAATAAGTTAAAATAAAAACCTGCAAAATTTGTGGGATTTAAACAAAGCCTATATATTTTAAACAAAGATTGTATATTTTAAATAAAGTTTGTATAAAAATCATCTTGAGAGCTATAATAGCTTAAAAGATGATTTTTTTATTGCTAAAAGAAATACAACACTTAATATAGAACGGAATTATTTTTATTTTTTGGAGTTCTCAGAGAATGTTATTGATATTCGAGAACAGTATCCGCTTTTTCCACTTCAAGAAACGTTACTTATTACAAAAGAATTAGGCATTCAGCATCCTAAGCATCCCAAAACACAAGAGCCAATTGTGATGACGACAGATTTTCTTATTACTATAAAAGACGCTGAAGCAGAAGTAAGAGACATTGTAAGAACCTTCAAATATAAGAAAGAGCTCCTGAAGAAAAGAGTGCTAGAAAAGTTTGAGATTGAAGTTAATACAGGTAAGTTACAAGAAGGGCATAGCTAGATGTCGATACACCTAAGGGTGTAGCTACCAATGCTGTACTTTATACCTTGGTAGAAACTGCAAGAGCTAATAAACTCAATGTTTATGAGTATCTCAGTTATTTGCTAATAATAATGCCAAACACAGATTTTAGGAATCAATCCGAAAAGCTAAATGCCTACCTACCAGGGTCGGAAGAACTGCCACAGGAATGTAGGTTGACTCATACAACTAAAAAGCGCCTCCAATAGATGCTATCTGATTTTAACAAGATAGTGTCTTTTTTTATAGACGTCACCTTTTGAAGCAATTACAAAAGAGTATTGATAAAACCATTGAAAATAAAGGAATTGAGCTATATATTGATTTTATTGATTTATTGAATAGAAGATTCTAATCCTACCCCTTAATTCTGGGCTCTTATACCTGTTCTTTCGGTCAGCTTTATTGTAATACAGAAATCGGTACATATCGTCTTTTTTTGCTTGTGGTATTTAGTTTTTATAAGTTTTAAATAGTTGTAGCATGCATTCGTACATTTTTAAGCATCCAACGGATGCCAAACTCTTCTTGATGTTATTCTATGAATCGATAAGTCACTAATGGATTTCCTTTGCAAAGAATGCCGCCGCTTTTTTAGAAAGTTATTTTCTTTTTCAAATTTAGCCTTTTCTTGTCGTTAATTTTCAACTCAGTTAGAAATGGTAGCATTAGATGCTCCAAATTCAGTGGATAAACTGGCGATGATACAACCATCTTGAATACGAAGTTTTACTACTTTTTTCTTAAATCGTTGTATTGTAATCTCTCCTTTATCTGTATAGGTATTATAACCTGTTAGATAGGAGTGTTACAAATTCACTATACCATTACAAGTCTAAGAAGACTAAATGATAAAGGAGGCATAAAGAACTGGGGCGCAATCAAATAGGGTCAGCCATTTACAGGAAAAAAGTTATAGAAATATATTTATATGAATTATATACAATGGATAAGGGATATCCATATAAATATTGATATTGTGTTAATGAGTGATTATTGTATTGAGATATTGATAATAGATAAAAAGGTATAATATCAGAAAAGAATAAAAAATTTCACCTCTTAAATCTTGACACTTATAATTAGGTTTCTTAGGAATTTATTTTACTAATTTAGATTAAATTTTAAGGAAAGGGATTAAAAAAGTTTTAATGTCGAAATTTGTTTTTAAAATGTTGTTTATGTTGTGTATTAACGCAATATTATGTATAATTAAGAAAAGGAAGTGATTTTAAATGGAACAATTTGGTGATTATTTAAGAAATGTTAGAAAAAGCAAAATGACACAGAGAGAACTTGCACGACAGGTAAGGGTAGGATATCCATATATAAGTAAACTTGAGAATAATATTGAATCTACTCCGAGTGACGAACTTTTGATAAAGATAGCAGGAGTTCTAAATATTAGTATTGATGAATTGTTTATTAAAGCCACTAGACTCCCACCAGACTTTAAAAACTTTATTATTAATGAACCAGAGATTTTTAAATTTATTAGATTTTTACAAGACAATGATCATTTATTAGGTGAATTCAAGAACTTAATTAAAGATAAAGAACATAACTATCGAGTATTTTTCAATCAAAGTAATGAAGTAATGTTAATTATTGATCCTAATACTGGAGGTATTATTGATGCTAATGATTGTGCTATAGAGTTTTACCAATATACTTTAGATAAGTTAAAGCAGATGAATATAACAGATATAAATATATTACCTAAAGAAGAAATATTTGAAGAGATGAGAAAAGTAAAATTAGAATCAAGAAAAAATTTTCATTTTAAACATAAGATTGGTAGTGGTGACATTAAGGAAATAGAAGTATACTCTAGACCTATTATTATAGGTGGAAAGGTTTATCTGAATTCAAGGGTGCAGCAAGTACATTTAAGTAGTGTATAGATAATTTATAATAAGAATATATGTTAAGAATAATTTTGTGCAAAAAAATTTGAGGTTAAAGGATAAAATTTAATTTATATTAAATTAGAATTTAAACAAATGATATAATAAAAGGAGAACAGAAATGAAGAGCATTAAAATAAAATTAGTAATTTGCTTTTCTATATTAATTTTAGTATCTACTTTTTCTACAGGCCTTGTTTGTATATACAGAGCAGGGCAATCTCTTACAAAAGAAGCAGAAAAATCATTAGAATCACTGTCACTAGAAGCTGCGAAATTTACAAGTAGCCAAATTGAAATTCAAAAGAAAACTTTAGAAATGATAGCATTGAGAGATGATATTAGAAGCATGGATTGGAAGATACAACAGCCTATATTACAAAGACAAGTAAAGCGGACAAACTTCCTTGATATAGCAGTGGTTCAAATTGATGGAACTACCTACTATTCAGATGGAACTACAACTCAATTAGGTGATGATGAATATGTAAAAAAAGCCTTAAATGGTGAGATAAATATATCTGACTTGTTGGTCAATAAAGTAAACAATGAACTTGTTTTAATGTATGCTACTCCAATTGAAAGAAATGGAAAAGTAGTAGGGGCATTATTAGGTTGTAGAGACGGAAGTACATTGAGTGAAATTTCAGATAATGTAGCATATGGTGATAAGGGATATGGATACATAATAAATAATAATGGGACAGTGGTTGGTCACCCGGACAGAGAAAAAGTAATTAAGCATTTTACACCAATTGAAGAAGCAAAAACTGATAATAATTTGACTTCAGTGGCTACACTATTTGAAAGAATATTAAGAGATAAAAAGGGTGTTGGTACATATTACATTAATGGAAACAATTTGTATGCTGGATATGCTCCTATCCAAAATAGTAATTGGATATTTGTTATAACTGCTAATAAAGATGAAGTTTTATCTTCAATTCCAATACTACAAAAAGAAATTTTTATAGTTATTATTCCTATTTTAATAGTGAGTGTTATTATTACCTACTTAATTGGCAATTCTATTACAAAACCAATTATAAACACAATATATCATTCGAAAAAATTAGCAAGTTTGGATTTAACAGAAAACATTTCAGAAGTATTTTTAAAAAGAAAAGATGAAGTAGGGGTGCTAGCAAAAGCGTTACAAAGTATAACTGTGAGTATTAGAGAGACTATTATGGAGATTAGTAATTCTTCAGAGAAAGTTACTGCTGCATCAGAAGAACTAACGGCTATCTCTCAACAATCAGCTAATGCAACAGAAGAGATATCAAAAACAGTAGAAGAAATAGCAACAAGTGCAACAAAACAAGCACGAAATACAGAAGAGGGTTCCATTAATGTAGATGTATTAGGACAAATAATTGAAAAAGATCAAGTACAGATGAGAGAATTGAACGATAGTTATCAAAAGGTTACTATATTTGTTAACAAGGGATTGGAAGAAATTGATAATTTAATAAAAATAACTGAAGAAAGTAATGTGGCTACAAAAGAAATTTATGAAGTTGTTTTAAAAACAAACGACAGTTCAAATGAAATAGGACAAGCAAGTAGTGTAATTGCTTCTATTGCAGAGCAAACTAATTTATTGGCCTTAAATGCCGCTATAGAAGCAGCAAGAGCAGGTGAAGCGGGAAGAGGCTTTTCAGTAGTTGCTGAAGAGATAAAAAAATTAGCCGAGCAATCAGGAACATCTACAAAGGTAATTGATAAATTGGTAAATGAATTACAAAGTAATTCTAAAAACGCTGTAAAAACTATGGCAAGAGTATCTTCTATATCAAAAGAACAGGCAAGTAGTGTAGTTAGCAGTCAAAATAAATATGAATTAATAGCCCAAGCGATGGAAGAGGCAGAACAAGCCATTAGAGAATTAAATGTTTCAGGTGATGAAATGAGAATAAAGAAGAATGAAATACTCCTTATCTTACAAAATCTTTCTTGTATTGCAGAGGAAAACTCTGCGGCCACCCAACAAGCATCAGCGTCCATGGAAGAACAGACTGCCTCTGTTGAGGAAATAGCAAGTTCAAGTGATGGATTATCAAATTTAGCACAGAATTTACAGGCAATTATTATGCGGTTTAAACTTTAATATATTATAGAAACTTCATGCTGTAAAATAAGTAGTAGAATTAAACAAACCTACAGCAAAATTTGTAAGAGAACTAGTGTTGTTTATAAAAAATTATGCAAGTGGATACAAAAGTACAAATAAAATCAAATAGCACCTTTTATAGGTAGTGGTAATCTTAGAAGTGATGAATAAACTGTACGTGACATGGAGGGAAGATTCCGTGACCTTGAAGAAGAAAATGCTATTTTAAAAAAGGCTATGGGTATTTTTGTGAAAGACCTAAAGTAGTTTATTACTTCATTTCACCAAAATGACTTAATCAGAAATTCAAGTAGAAAATTTCTTTTTGTAGTGTCTAACTTCTTGACATAGTACCAGTGCAGTATTACCTTGAAGTAAAGATTATTATGTAATTAAGAATTTAAGGTTATAATAAGCGTATACAATAAGCGTTCTTCTGTTGGAAGCTTTGAATAAAATAGTAGTCATTTATTAAAAATAGAAGAAAAAAGATGAAAGAAGGAAACGGGATGCAGGAGAAACATCAAAGAGTGTATAAAGAACTAATCAAAGCTTATTATACTAATCATTTTGAAGAAACCTTTAAAAAAATACTTAAAGAAGAGTTCGAGAATAAGCAAGAAGCAAAAGATGTTCTAAGTATACTTTGTGGAGTGGAAGATTTAGAGGAAGAAGAGGACTATCTCTTTACTCAGAAGCTTTTAGATGCCATCACACGCCAGCAGGTGAGGAAAAAGATTGTACAAAAGGTAAGGATTTGTAAAGAAGATTGCGAGAGAGAAGGGGAGAAAAGTAAATGTCAGAGTGTTTGTCCTTTTGATGCAATTATACGAGATGGAGCAGGGGAGAAATGGATTGATGAAAGTTTATGTATCAGTTGTGGGTGTTGTGTGAGTGTTTGTGAAAAAGGAAATTATATGGAGACCCCTCAGTTTTTACCCCTTATAAGCTGGCTTAAAGGAGAAGAAAAGGTAATCGCTATTGTAGCTCCTGCTATTGCAGGACAGTTTGGTAAAGAGATCAGCTTAGATCAATTAAGAGAAGCCTTTATTAAGCTGGGTTTTGCAGATATGGTGGAAGTGGCTATAGCAGCAGATATCCTGAGCCTTAAAGAGGCTCTTGAGTTTAGTGAGCATGTTGCTAAAAAAGGTGACTTTATGATTACTTCTTGCTGTTGTCCTATGTGGGTAGCTGCTCTTAGGAAGGTTTACTCTAGTATTATTAAAGACGTTTCACCTTCTGTGTCTCCTATGATTGCTATGGGAAGAGTTCTAAAGACTCTTACTCCAGAAATAAAAGTTGTTTTTATAGGACCTTGTATGGCAAAAAAAGCTGAAGCTAAGGAAAAAGATTTGGTAGGTGCAGTGGATGCTGTTTTAACTTTTGAAGAGCTAAAACTTATTTTTGAGGCTTTTGAAATAGAAGTAAAGTCTTTAAAAGGTGTACCAGCTATTGATTATGCTTCCACAGGTGGACGTCTCTATGCACGAACAGGTGGAGTATCACAAGCGGTATGGGATATTGTGGATCAGGTATTTCCTAAAAAAAGAGAGCTTTTTACAGCTCAACAAGCAGATGGAATGAAGGCGTGTAAGTCCCTTCTTGAAGAATTAGTCAAAGGAGAAGTAAAGGCAAGTTTCATCGAAGGAATGGGTTGTAAAGGTGGCTGTGTGGGAGGCCCTAAGGCGATTATTTCAGTGGAAGAAGGAAAACAAGCTGTGAATCAAACAGCTTATGAATCTGTTATAAAAATACCTATTCATAGTGAAGTTCTACAGGCTCTACTAAGCCGATTGGGAATAGAGAGGTTAGAAGAACTGAGTAAAGAACAAAGTTTGTTTGAAAGAGATTTTAGGTAATGATGTACGAAAGGCTGATAACACTAGAGTAATTTACTTAAATAGTGTCATCAGCCTTTCTTGTAATAAGTAAGAAATAGAGCATTACTTCAAAGCAATGAAAGCTCAAAAAAATTTTAGTAGGGTAATAGTTCGAAGGTATAGCCCAAGCTACGTGCATCGTCAATAAAAGGATCAAGAACCTCTGTATTGGTTTTAGAAACAGCATGTAAAAGATAAATGGCACCATTATGAAGACCATTTACCATAACTGTTTTAGCGTGGGAAGGTTCGGGCTGTTTTTTAGGATCCCAATCAGCATAGGCAAAACTCCAAAAAACAGTTTTATAACCTAGCTGCTGAGTAAGTGCCAATGAACGCTCTGAATAATGTCCCATAGGTGGTCTGAAGAAAGGTGGCATTTCTTTTCCAGTTATTTCTTTATAATGAGTAGCTACCGTTAAAAGTTCATTTTTAAACTTTTCAAGGTCATTGGCGATACTAGGCATAGAAGGATGATGAACAGAATGATTAACCACTAAATGACCTTCATCCGTCATACGAGTAATGATAGCTGGATTCTGAGTAAGGTAAGGATCAGTTACAAAAAACATGGCGGGGACATTTTTAGCTTTAAGAATATCTAATATTTGGGGTGTATAACCATTTTCATACCCTTCATCAAAGGTGAGGTAAATTACTTTACGACTTGTATCACCTAAACAAAGGGCATCATAGTCCTCTAATTTAAAGGATAATTGAGTGTTAAAGCCAGGAAGTTCATGATTTTTAGCACGAACAAGCCACCAATCAATTTTCATATTATTTATGGGTAAACCTTGCTCTTTGGTAGAAGAATTTGAAGGGATAGGGCCTGCTTGTAAAGAAAGAGGGAAAAAAGAAAACCATAATAAAAAAAGTGTAAAAAATGAATACATAATAAAACTCCTTTTTAACAAAATAAGATTAAAGATAGTTTACCCGATTCAAAGGGAATTATAATAAAAAGAGAATTTAATAATTTGACTTTCTTGTTATATAATAGTATTGACAAATTAAATATAAAAAGTTACAATTTGTTTAGAAAGAGGTGAGAAAGTGAAAAAAAGTGTTTATAGCCTAGTATTGATGGATGAGGTTATTGAACAAGTAGATGCGCTTGCTTATTCTATGAATACGAGTCGATCCAATTTAATTAACCAAATTTTAGCGGAAAAGGTTGCTCTTGTCACACCTCAACAGCATATGCAGGAAGTTTTTGAGACAATGGTAGGACTTTTACGGGTTTATCAAAATTTCCAAATTCAAGAACAGCTTTCAGATAGTTTATGTACGATTAGGAGTATTCTCAAATATAAATATAACCCTACTATTCGGTATACAGTTACATTAGGAAGGAAAGGCAATCAATTTTATGGTGAGGTGAAGGTTATTTCACGTACGCAGAGTGCTATACTTCATCAGTATTTAAAGGGATTTTTTACTATTTGGTCGAGCTTTGAGAGAAAACAGGCTTTACCAGGTTGGTATGAAGAAGAAGGTACGAGATGGGTAAGACCTTTATCCACACAGAGACAGCAAGGAATAGGTGCAGAAGAATTAGGAAGAGCCTTATCAGGTTATATTAAAGCTGTTGATGATGGACTTAAAATTTATTTTTCACATCTAGAAGATTCTGATTATACAGGACTTAAGGTCTACGAACATTATAGGGATTATATCAAGAAATCACCCTTTATGCTTTAAATAAAGAAGGAGGAATAGAAAATGAACATGCAAAAATTAACAGTACGTTCTATGGATGTTATCAATCGGGCACAACAACTGGCCATTGAAAAACAAAATATGCAAATAGAGCAGGAGCATCTTTTGTATGCGCTTTTGACACAGGAAGAAGGGCTTATTCCACAACTTATGGAAAAGATGAATGTGGATGTAGAGTCCTTTATTCAGAAAGCAGAACAAGGTTTAAATAAAAAACCAACTGTAAGTGGTCCTGGACGTGAGCCAGATAAAATTTATGTAGCAAATGATGTAGATAAAGTATTAGTAGCCAGTGAAAAATGTGCCAATAAGATGCAAGATGCTTATATTTCAGTAGAACATCTTATGTTAGCACTTATTGAAAATGCCAATTATGAAGTAAATCAGCTGCTTAAAGCTTACGGTATTCAGAAAAAAACATTTGAAGCTGTTCTTAAACAAGTACGTGGAAATGTCAAAGTAACTAGTGAAAATCCTGAAACAACGTATGATGTGCTTAGTAAATATGGATATGATTTAGTGGAACGTGCAAGAAGCCAAAAGCTTGATCCTGTTATTGGACGAGATAATGAAATTCGTAATGTTGTTCGTATCTTATCACGAAAAACAAAAAATAATCCTGTTTTAATCGGTGAGCCAGGAGTAGGTAAGACAGCTATTGCTGAAGGGTTAGCACAACGTATTGTGCAGGGTGATGTACCTGAAAGTTTAAAAGAGAGAAAAATATTTGCCCTTGATATGGGTGCTCTTATAGCAGGTGCTAAGTACCGTGGTGAATTTGAAGACCGTCTAAAAGCTATTTTACAAGAGATTAAAAAGAGTGAGGGTAAAATTATCCTCTTTATCGATGAGCTTCATACGATTGTAGGTGCAGGTAAGACAGAAGGGTCTATGGATGCAGGAAATCTTTTAAAACCCATGCTTGCTCGTGGGGAACTTCATTGCATTGGCGCTACAACACTTAATGAATATAGACAGTATATAGAGAAGGATGCAGCGCTTGAAAGACGTTTTCAGCCTGTTATGGTAGAGGAACCTACAGTAGAAGATACCATTGCTATCTTACGTGGTATTAAAGAAAGGTACGAAATCTATCATGGTGTGCAGATTCAGGATAATGCACTTATTGCAGCAGCAACCTTATCAAATCGTTATATTTCTGATCGTTTCTTGCCGGATAAAGCCATTGACCTTGTTGATGAAGCCTGTGCTATGCTCCGTACAGAAATGGATTCAATGCCTATTGAATTAGATGAAATTTCTAGAAGGATGTTACAACTTGAAATTGCAGAGACTGCTTTAAAGAAGGAAGAAGATACTCTTTCCAAGCAAAATCTAAAAGAAACTCAAAAAGAATTGGCTGAATTAAGAGATCAATTTAATACACTTCGTACACAATGGGAAAATGAAAAAGAAATGATTTTAGCTGTAAGGCGTATAAAAGAAGAGATTGAGTCTACAACTAATGAGATGCAACGTGCTGAACGTAATTATGATTACAATAAGGCGGCAGAATTAAAATATGGGACGCTTCCAATGCTTCAAAATAAGCTTAAAGAGGCAGAAGAAAAGATTTTTAAAAAAGGTGAGGCAACTCTTTTAAGAGATAAAGTAAATGAGGAAGAAATTGCAAAGATTATTGCTCGTTGGACACATATTCCGGTAACCAAGTTGATGGAAGGGGAACGACATAAATTATTACAACTAGATAACATCTTACATCAACGTGTTATTGGCCAAGAAGAAGCTGTTCAAAAAGTAACAGATGCTATCATCCGTTCAAGAGCAGGTATAAAAGACCCAAGAAGGCCTATAGGTTCTTTTCTCTTTCTGGGACCAACAGGTGTAGGTAAAACGGAGCTTGCAAAGGCTTTATCAGAAGCTTTATTTGATAATGAGCAGAATATGATTCGTATAGACATGAGTGAATATATGGAGAAACATTCAGTGGCAAGACTTATTGGTGCACCTCCTGGTTATGTAGGCTATGAGGAAGGTGGACAACTAACTGAAGCAGTAAGACGTAAACCCTACGCTGTCCTTTTGCTAGACGAAGTAGAAAAAGCACATCCTGATGTATTTAATGTCTTGTTACAGGTGTTAGATGATGGACATATTACAGATTCGAAAGGACGTACAGTAGACTTTAAAAATACAATTATTATTCTTACATCTAATATAGGTTCCAATATGATTTTAGAGGGATTAGAAGAGGATGGACGCTTAAGTGAAGCAACAGAAAGTAAAGTGCATACCTTACTCAAACAACATTTTAGACCAGAATTTATAAATCGACTTGATGAGATTGTGCTCTACAAGCCACTTCGTCAAGAAGAAATTGTTCAAATTGTGGAGCTTCTTGTAAAGGATTTACAAAAACGGTTAGCGCCTCAACAGATTGAACTTGAGTTAACAGAGATAGCTAAAAAGTATATTGCTGAACAGGGATTTGATCCTGTTTTTGGTGCAAGGCCTCTTAAGCGTTTTTTACAGCGCAAAGTAGAGACACTCATTGCACGTTATTTGATTCAAGAAGATGTTGAACCGTTCTCTTGTTTTAAGGTAGATTATAAAGAGGGTGAGTTAATTATAAATAAACAATAAGGTTTCAACCCTGTTCTTTTGAAAGGAAAAGAACAGGGTTTTTTTTACGTGTCAAATAAAGCAATAAAATTTATATGAAAATCATATTTTATATGATAAAATATTAAGTAAATATTTTATTTTTAGAATAAAAATCTTCTAACAAAAAATGAGGAGAGTATCTATGCGAAAAAAACATATTCTTTTTTTGACGGGGAGCATTTTAGGTATTATCTTTATCTTTATTTATTATTTGTCAGGGAGTACAAAAATAAAGAAGGAAATGAATGTGAAATCCTTAGATTCTGTTCAGCAAAAAACAAAATTACAATTTATTAGTAGTTGGGCATCTTATGATACAAAATCTCAACCACTCCAGCAGCTTCTAAAGGAGTTTACTCAGACACATTCTGATGTAGAAATTGAAGATAAATCTATGGCAGGAGAGGATTTTTTATTTATCTTAAAAACGGATTTCGCAAGTGGTAATCCGCCTCATGTATTTGGCCTTTGGCCTGGTTCGGATATTAGGCTTCTCGTTCAAAAAGGAGAAGTTGCTGATTTAACAGGTTTATTAAAGGCAAATCCTGATTGGTACAACCTGTATCGTGAAGCTACATGGGATTATGTCACAGAAGATGGGCGGATATATGGGATTCCTTTAGAAATTATTTATGAAGGTTTATTTATTAATAAAGATTTATTTTTAGCCTATGATGTTAAACCACCTACTAATTTTGAGGAATTATTAGAGGCTGTTAAAATTTTTAAGGCACATGATATTGTGCCTATTGCTTATAATGCAACGCCAGAAGGAAGTTATATTTACCAAAACATTGTAATGAAGCTCGGTGGAAAAGAAGATGTAGAAAATCCTTTTTATCCAGATGGGAGCATTAAACAGTGTTTTATTGATGGGATGTATTACATGAAAGCACTTTATGAAGCAGGTGCTTTTCCAGAAAAGACACTTCTTCTGGATGATAAAACCCGAAATGATCTTTTTATTCAAAAGGAAGCAGCTATGATTGTACAAGGATCTTGGTTTATTGGAGATTCTGCTCTTAGTAATTACGATACGACTGTAGATATTATTCCTTTTCCAAGTTTAGAGGGAGGGAAGGCTGATCCAACAGCTATTATTTATGGGTGTGGTAATGGTATTTTCCACATTAGCCAAAAAGCATGGGAGGATGAAAAGTTGCGAGAGAAGAGTATCGCTCTTTTGAAGAAGCTTACTTCAAAAGAAGCTTCTGATATTTTTACTGAACGTACGGGATTTATAACCAATATTCAGCTTACTTCAGAACAAAAAGATAAAGCGAGCATGACACAAAAGGGAGATAAGCTAATGGAAACTGCAAAAGAGTTAGTAGGACCAGTAGATAGTTTTATTGACCGTGTGATTTGGGAAGAAGTCATAATTGGTCAATTTACTCAAATGCTTAATGGGGAAATAACACCTGAGGAGATTTATGAACAAGTAAAAAAAGAGATGCAAAATAAAACAGTGCAATAAAGTAAGGACTAGGAGGCTTAAATGCTCAATCGGATTTCTAGATTTTATAAAAAAATATCTATTAGAACAAAATTACTTTTGCTTTTTTCTGTACAAATTATTATTCCAATCGCTTTTATGGGAATCATGATTTATAGAAACACACGTACGATTATTCAAGATAAGTCTATTAAATATTCTATTGATATTCTAAGTATGGTAAAATTACGACTCAATGATTTTTATAGTAATCTAGAAGATATTTCAGATGATTTATTGTGTGATCCAGGTATTTACGAAGCCTTAAGTCAAAAGGAATTAGATAATCAATATGATACATTCATTCATGCTAATAATGTATTAAGACGTATTTGCTTGTCGCGTAAAGAAATTCAATCCATCGCTCTTGTATCGAAAATAGGAGAACGCTATAGCT
This sequence comes from Sporanaerobium hydrogeniformans, assembly GCF_002735925.1. Lineage (GTDB taxonomy): Bacteria > Bacillota > Clostridia > Lachnospirales > Cellulosilyticaceae > Sporanaerobium > Sporanaerobium hydrogeniformans. The sequence goes on from NZ_PEDL01000003.1 coordinate 86,977, forward strand.
ATAGTTTGAGTAGTGGAAGAGTGGGATTAGATGATCAATTACCTTATGATGAAATGTTTAAAGAAGTAAAAGGGAAACAAATGCCTATTTGGTTTTTGGATAAAGAAGAAAGTGGAGCCGTTAAAAATATCTATTTTGTAAGACTTATTAGAGATATAGATACATTTAATGAGATAGGTATTATGGTGATTGGAATTAATCGTGATTATTTACGTAGTGTATACAGTGATCTTTCTACAGAATTCATGCAAAATATAGCTATTCTTACTCAAAGTCAAGAGGTGCTTGTAGGTACGACATCGCTAGAAGAAAGCAATTTTAAAAGTGACTTTATCATAAATGGTAGTAAAAATAGTGATTATTATACAGATAAAAGTCATGGCGTACTTTTATGCTACATGCAAGTAGGACAACCAGAATGGAAAATTGTTACAGAAAGCTCATTAGGTAAGCTGAATGAAGAACTATATCGTTTTAGGACATGGTTTATCCTTTTAGTAATTTGTACGATTCTTATTCTTTCTATTTTTAGTATTTTAATGGCAATTGATATGATTACACCTATTAAGCAATTAGTAGAAGGAATTAAAAAATTTGAAGAAGAAAATGTACATCAAGAGGTAGTTGTTGATAGAGAAGACGAGCTAGGATATTTAAATAAATGTTTTAATAAAATGTCCATACAGATAGATACACTTGTTAATAGTGTCTACAAGGAACAATTAACGCGTAAAGAAGCAGAATTAAAAGCTTTGCAAGCACAAATTAATCCACATTTTCTTTTCAATACTTTAGAATCTATTAATTGGATGGCACAGCTGAATAATGTTCCTGAGATTAGAGATATGGTGACATCTTTAGGTTCTATAATGGAAGCAAGTATAGGAAAGGGAAGTCCCCTCATTCCTCTTAGACAAGAACTTAAATATGTAGAAAGCTACATACTTATTATGAAAAATCGTTATGGTGAAAGACTAACTTATGAAGCAGAAATAGATGAGAATCTTATACAGCATCAAGTACCAAAACTTTTACTACAGCCTCTAGTAGAGAATGCTATTTACCATGGTATTGATCGGAGTCGTAAAAAGGGACTTATACGTTTAGTTGTAAGGAAACAAGAAGATTCCGTATATATAGAAGTAATGGATAATGGAAAGGGAATGGAAGAGGAGGAGTTACAACTGCTTAATAATAAATTCCAAGAAGTAAATCCAGATTACATGTTAATGGGGCATCGCAAAGGAATTGGACTTGAAAATGTCAATGCACGCATTAAGCTCTTTTTTGGTCCACAATATGGATTAAATGTAGAAAGTGAATATGGAAGCTATACAAAAATAAAGTTGACATTACCATTAGACAATGAGTTAGGAGGACACATAAATGTTTAAAGTACTAATTATTGATGATGAACCAACGATTAGAAAAGGACTAATTAATATTATTAATTGGAAAAAATTTCAATGTGAAGTATGTGGAGAGGCATGGGATGGGGTAGATGGGCTTGAGAAGTTAGAAGAATTTAAGCCAGATATTGTATTTGTAGATATTAACATGCCTGAGATCGATGGTTTAAGTCTGATAAAAAAGGCAAAAGCCATTGTACCCCACAGTAAGTTTATTATTTTATCTGGCTATAGAGAATTTTCTTATATGCAAGAAGCTATTAAGATTGGTGCATTTGATTACATTTTAAAACCTTCCAGTATTGAAGAAATTTGTGAAGTAGTCAAGCGAGCAGTTATTGAACTTAAATATCAAAAAGAAGACCAATTAGAAATTACAAAGCTCAAGAAATGCTTTGAGGAGAGTATTCCTTTACTGAAAGAAAAGCTACTTTACGATATTATCTTTCAAATTAATATTAATGAAGACGAAATTAACGATGGCTTTGAGCTTTATGGAATAGACATTCATGATTTTGTAATGATGATTATTGAAATGGATAAAGAGTCAGAGAGAAAGGAACCGTATCAAAGGCAGCTCTATCAATTTGGGGTTATTAATACCGTAGAAGAAATGTTTGCCGAAGACTTTAAAGTGGAAAAAATTGTACTAAGTAATAAACAAATTGCATTTATCATTCTTCCAATGGAAAAAGGTGAATTGCTAGTAGATAGTGTCTATAAAAAGGCAAATAGTATACAGCAATTAGTTGAAAGTTGCTTTGATTTTACTGTAACCATTGCCATTAGTACAAAAGGGAAGTCTGTAGAGGACTTGCATCAAAAATTAATAGAATGTAAAAATGGTCTTTCTTATCGTTTTTACATGGGAGATAGTTCAATTATTCTTTATCGTGACTTAGATGGTTTCTATAAAGATCAAGATAATTGGCAGTATGAAGGATATGATAAAATTCTCTGTGAAGCCATAAAAACAGGTAATGAAGAAAATGTAGTTCAAATATTGGAACAAATTAAAAACAAAGTATTACACACAGGAAGAGACCCTGAACAAATTAAAAGTTTTTATTGGAATCTAATTTATGAGATCAACAACATTCGTATTTCTATTAAAAATCTCGAAACTTCAGAACGAGAAATTAGTAAGGATATATCAGGGCTCTATAAAATGATAGAATCAGCTGCCCATATTGGAGACTTGCATGAACTTCTAGAGGAAGTGGCTAGCAATATTGTTAATCGAATTAATAAATACAATAAGAAAAATATTAATCAGATTCTCCAAAATGCAATGAAATACATAGGTGATCACTATGCAATGTCTATTACTTTAAATGAATTAGCAGAGCATACCTATGTGAGTACTTATTATTTGAGTCGGATGTTTAAAAAGGAATTGGGTAAAAATTTTGTAGAGTATTTAAATGAAGTACGTATTGAAAAAGCAAAGGAGCTTTTGCAAGATAATAAATACAAAACTTATGAAGTTGCAGAGTTAGTAGGAGTGCAAGATCCACACTACTTTTCAAAGATATTTAAAAAGTATACGAATATGACACCAACTGAATACAAGGAAAAGCACTTTAATCATTAGAAGAAAAGCCAATAAACTGTAGAGAAGAGATGAACTACAGTTTATTGGCTTTTTTGTGAGATGAAAAGTATCAAAATGCCTAACTAGGAGTGTAAATAATTGTTGTAATTTTTATACAATGTGTAATTATATAAATATTCACAAAAAGCAACATCGTCTATTACGAATTTTAGACAAAAGTTATAAGATAGTTGTGAGGAGAGGTGAGAGCTAATGAGTAGTCAAACAAGAACGACACAGGAGTTAGGACAAAATAAACAGACTAAAGTGAAGAGCCGAAAAAAGACAGGATTTCTTCATGAATTAGTAAAAAACAAGGCACTTTTTATTATGCTATTGCCAGGGCTTATAGTGATGGCAATTAATAACTACTTACCCATGTTTGGTCTTTTATTCGCTTTTAGAAAAATGGATACAGTGACCAAACTCTTTGGTTCCGGGTGGAATGGCCTAAATAACTTTAAGTATCTATTTGGTACAGATGCAGCATGGGTTATTACACGTAATACAATTGGGTACAATGTCATTTTTATTTTAATTGGATTAACGTTACCTGTTACCATTGCAATTGGATTGAATGAATTAAGAAACAAGAAAGGTGCTAAAATTTATCAAAGCTTATTCTTTATCCCTTATTTCTTATCTTGGATTGTAATTAGTTATTTAGCATGGGGCTTCTTAAGTAACGAATATGGTGTAGTTAATAGGTTCCTTCAAGCTATGGGAAAAGAGCGTGTACAATGGTTTACAGCACCTCAGTATTGGCCCTATATATTAGTTATCGTCAACACTTGGAAGTGGACGGGATATGATACTATTGTTTATCTTGCAGCTGTTGTAGGGGTTAACAAAGAATTGTTTGAAGCAGCTGCAGTAGATGGTGCTTCTCGGTTTCAGCAAATTTGGCACATTACTATACCAAGTTTAATACCGCTTGCCATAGTACTTGTCCTTATTCGATTAGGAAGAATGTTTTATACAGATATGGGACTATTCTTCACAGTACCTCGTAATACAGGAACCTTGCATCCAGTGACGAACACCATTGATACCTATGTTTATCGAGCTTTCGTTATGACAGGGGATGTTGGACTCGCGTCAGCAGCTGGTTTCTATCAAGCAGTTTTAGGTTTAGTAGTTATTCTTACATTCAATGCCATTGTAAGAAAATATGACAAAGACAGCGCAATGATTTAAGAAGGAGGAGAACAAATGGCTAAGCAAAAAGTACCTTCAGAAGCAGGCATCCAAATTTCCAAACCAGCAAATGCAATTTGGAATGTCATCTTCTTTATAACAGCAATTATGTGTGTATATCCTCTACTTCTTGTGTTTGCTGTTTCATTTACTGACGAAACACAAATTTCTATGGCAGGATATACCTTATTTCCGCAAAAGTTAAGTTTATCAGCTTATGCATATATAGCAAAAAACATGGCAGCTATTACACGTGGCTATGGTGTAACAATCTTCGTTACAATCGTAGGAAGCGCCATTGGACTACTGATTATGGCCCTGTACGCGTACCCTCTTTCGAGAGAAGATTTTAAGTATAAAGCCTTTTTTAACTTTTTAGCAGTTGTTACCATGATGTTTTCAGGTGGGCTTGTTCCAACTTACATGGTTTATGTACGCATACTTCATTTAAAAGATAGTCTATTTTCACTTATTTTGCTTTATTTATTCAGTGCTTATTATGTTATGATTATCCGAACTTTTTATAAGCAAAATGTGTCAACATCTCTTATTGAAGCAGCCCAAATTGATGGAGCAGGAGAATTTAAAATTTTCTTCCAGATTGTACTACCACTTGCTAAACCTGCTTTAGCAACCGTACTTATGTTTAGTATGCTGATGTACTGGAATGACTGGTATGGTCCACTTCTTTACATCACTAAAAAAGAGCTTTATAACTTGCAATATTTGATGTATCAGATTCAAGCTAAAATTGCAAACCTATCACTTATTGCCAACAGTCCAGAGTCTGTAAAAGATATTCCATCAGAAGCTGCCAGAATGGCAATGGCAATTGTTGCTATTGGACCCATTATTCTTTGCTATCCTTTCTTTCAACGTTATTTTGAAAAAGGAATTACGTTGGGTGGGGTAAAAGAATAAGCGGTTTGATATAAACTATTTAATTTTAAAAATTATAGTTAAACTAGGAGGAGATTGTATGAAGTTAATGAAAAAGGGGTTAGTAGCTGGGTTAACAACAATCTGTGCAATGAGTATGTTACTTGCAGGATGTGGCGCAAAGAAAGAGGAAGCAGCACCAACACCAAGTGCAGACACCAAATCAGAAGCACCTGCTTCAGAAGCACCTGCTACAGATGCAGCTGGCGTAGATACTTCTAAAAAGGTAGAATTGACATGGTACTTTATTGGAAATGGACCACAAGAAGATGTTGGCAAAGTAGAAGAAGCTGTTAACAAATATCTTGCAGATAATACTAAACTTAATGCAACAATCAAATTAAATTGTTTTGACTGGGGTTCTTATCCAGACAAATTACAAGCAATGATTGCATCAGGTGAAAAATTTGATATTTGCTTTACTGCTAACTGGGCAAATGATTATTTCCAACAATCAGCTAAAGGTGCATTCTTACCACTCAATGATTTACTTCCTAAATACGCTCCTAAAACACAAGAGTTATTAGGCGCAGATTTCTTAGCAGGTTCTCAAATTGATGGTATTAACTACGCTATTCCAGCTAACAAAGAAAAAGCTCATCAATGGGGCTTAGTGATTCGTAAAGATATTGCAGAAAAATACAATATGGATTTCTCAAACGTAAAAACACTTGCTGATATGGAACCATTTTTCCAAACCATTAAAGAAAAAGAGCCAAACATGTATGCTTTTGAATCATGTATTGGTGAATCAGCATTCCGTACATTAGACTTTGACTTCATTGGTGCTGAAAAAACAATTGGTGTACTTAAAAATGATTCAACAGATATGAAAGTATTTAATCAATTTGAAGCTCCAGAAACAAAAGAATTCTTCAAATTAATGCATAAATTCTACAAAGCTGGTTATATCAGAGAAGATGCAGCTTCTGTAAATGACTATTCTGCTGACCAAAAAGCAGGTAAAATCTTTGCAGCTGTTCGTTCATTAAAACCAGGAAAAGATGCAGAAGAAAGTAACGCAATGGGTCAACAATATATGCAATTAGAATTAACACCTCCTGTTATGTCAAACAGAGAAACAACAGGCTCTATGCAAGCTATCTCTAGAACATCTGAAAATCCTGAAAGAGCTTTAATGTTCTTAGAATTATTTAACACAGATCCAGCACTTAATAACTTAATTAACTATGGTATTGAAGGTATTCATTATGAAAAAGTAAGTGACAATGTAATCAAAGCCCTTCCAGATAGTGCAAAATATGGTAGTGGTCTTGGATGGATGTATGGTAACCAATTTATCAACTATTTAATGGATAATGAAGATCCTCAAAAATGGGCAAAATTTGAAGCATTTAACGCTGCTGCTACACCTACAAAAACATTAGGTTTTGTATTCAATCCTGATAAAGTTAAAACAGAAATTGCTCAATGTGCAAGTATTTGGGATCAATACGTTGCTCCACTTGAAACAGGTACAGCTGACCCAGAAGTAGAGCTTCCAAAAGCAATTGAAGCTTTCAAAGCTGCTGGTTCAGATGCTATTATGGCTGAAAAACAAGCTCAATTAGATGCATGGTTAGCAGCTAAATAATAAAGTAAATTATTCTTTAAAGACTTCTAGGCTATATTTTTATAGCTTAGAAGTCTTTTTTATTCTACTTGTCCTTAGGCATGCATATGATAAAAAAGGAGGGGATCAATGATGAAACAAGCAAAGTCACATAAAGCTAAGCGAAATTATAATTTACGTGAGCAATTCACAGAAGCATTAGAGGTGCCTAGAGAAGTAGTAAGTGATTTGCCCGTTATCACTTTAGTAGGTGATAAAGAACTCAACATAGAAAATTTCAGTCGCTTAATAGAATACACAGAGGAAATAATGCGTTTGGAAACAAAATGTGGTCTATTGACCATTCAAGGGAAAGCCTTGGAAGCAAAAAGCATGACCGCTGAAATGTTAACGATTAAGGGAAGAATTCAAGTTATTCATTTTAGTAAGCTGTAAAGGAGGTAAGGACTTTGTTTGTAGGAATATGGAATTATTTACGTGGGTATGTTATAGTAGAAGTAAGAGGCCTTGCACTTGAGCGTTTTATTAATTTAGCTGTTCACGGTGGCATTTATTTATGGGATGTTAAAAAACAAAGTGACCGACTCTGTTTTAAGATAAGCATTGGTGATTTTAAAAAGCTAAAACCTTATGCAAAAAAATCACGTTGTAAGTTACACATTGCCCGAAAGATAGGTATACCTTTTAAGCTGCATCGTTATAAGAAAAGAAAGGTATTTACACTAGGTATTTTTGTATTTATTGCTATTTTGTGGGCCTTATCTTCATTTATATGGCTTGTGGATGTAGAAGGAAATGAACAGGTTCAAGCTTTAGATATTGTCCTTACTTTAGAGGAAGCAGGATATGGCGTGGGACAATTTAAGCCTAGCCTTAATTTAAGACAAGCCGAGGCACTTCTTGTAAATAAGTATCCTGAGATTATATGGACAGGAATTAAATTTCAAGGAACACGTTTAGTCGTACAAGTAAGTGAGATGGTAAAAAAGCCAGAAATGCATACAGATCATACACCGTGTCATTTAGTAGCTAAACGTGATGCATTAGTAACCTATATTGCTACTTATAAGGGAAAACCTTATGTTAAAAAAGGTGATATTGTTAAGAAGGGAGAGGTTCTTGTATCAGGGCAAATGCCTTTAGGACCAGATAATCCTAATCTTTATGTGACACAGGCAAAAGCACAAATTAAAGGTAAGACATTTTATCGTAGCGAAGGTGCTTATCAATTAGAACAAGTTGAAAAAAACTATACTTCTCGTTCTAATAAAAAGTGGAGCTTTAAGTTTTTTAATCAAAGATTTGTTCTGAAGAACCAGAAGAATACCTTCAAAAATTGGGATTCAATGATTACCTGTCATCAGTTAAGTATTACAAAGCTATTCCCTTTACCCTTTGCTCTAGAAGTGGAAGAAAGAGTAGAGTATGAACCTATAAAAAAGAAGATTACAGAAGAAGAAGCGAAGGATTATTTAACAGTTAGTTTATGGGAGGCAATAAGTAAGCAACTCTCTCCTAATGCAGAGATTTTAAAAAGAGAAATCATTTTTACGAAAAATGGCAATGCTATACATGCAAGCTTTCAAGTTGTAGCTGAAGAAGATATTGGATATGCTATAGAATTACAAGCTGTAGAATTGCAAAATGAAGGAGACAAACAAAGTGAATAAAGTAGAAGAAAAACTTGAAATCCCTTCTTATTATATAGCAGGGGTATTTGGGCAGTTTGATGAACATATAAAGTTGATTGAAAAAGAATTAGAGGTTAGTGTGATTTTAAGAGATGATAAAATCAAACTGGCAGGCAATCTAGAAGCTGTTAAAAAAGCAAAGCAACTGTTTAAAAAACTAGTGGATTTTTGTGAACAGGGAGAGTCGATAGACTTGCAGATGGTCAAATACACAATGGATGCGATTAAAAAAAGTCACGAACAAGATTTACAAAAAATAAATAATGAAGTAGTGGCACTTACTTATTTAGGCAAACCCATTAAATGCAAGACAGCAGGTCAAAACCATTATGTGGAGCAAATTAAAAAGAAGACAGTTGTTTTTGGAGTAGGTCCTGCTGGAACTGGAAAAACTTATTTGGCTATGGCTATGGCAGTAAGCGCTTTTAGAAAAAATGAGGTAAGTAAGATTATCTTAACAAGACCTGCTATTGAAGCGGGTGAAAAGTTGGGTTTTTTACCAGGTGATTTACAGAGTAAGGTAGATCCTTATTTACGTCCACTTTATGATGCTTTGTTTGAAATCATGGGACCTGATAATTTTGAAAAAAATATGGAAAAAGGACTTATTGAAGTAGCACCACTGGCTTATATGCGAGGGCGTACACTGAATAATGCTTTTATCGTACTTGATGAAGCACAAAATACAACACCTGAGCAAATGAAGATGTTTTTGACACGTATTGGTTTTAATTCTAAAGTTGTGATTACAGGGGATCTGACTCAGATTGATTTACCGAATGAGAAAAAGAGTGGCTTGCAACAGGCGGAGCGGATACTCGCTCCAGTAGAAGAGATAGGTTTTTGTTATCTAGGGAAGCAAGATGTTGTACGTCATCCCATTGTGCAAAAAATTGTAGAGGCGTATGAAACATTCGAGAAAAAATAGGATTAGTCAAGTAAGAAAGTGTTAAATGTGTGAGGGGGACAAATGATGAAAAAAAAAAGGTTATTGGTGGCTTTTATTTTTGACGATTGCATTGTGCACCACATTTTTTTCAGTTATTACAGGTAACTTTTTTGCAAAACGTGTATCCATACAGGTTGGACAGATTGCAAGTGAATCCTATTATGCCCCTTTCTTAGTAGAAAACGAAATAGCAACAGAAAGAAAACGTGCACTGCAAGAAAAAAGTGTAGAGCCTGTCTATAAGTCGGATATCAAAGTACAGGAAAAAGCCATCTCAGATATGGAAACCTTATTTAACTTTACACAAACAATCCAGACAACTGATATAGCAGAGCGTCTTAATAAAACACCATTAGAAGCCCTAAAGGCAAGGGCACCTGTTGCACTGTATAACGAAGAATTCGAGAATCTTTTAGCCACCTCACAAATGGAACTAGCTGCTATAAAGGAAACGTGCATTGCCCTTGCAGCAGAGCTTTTTCAAGCGGGGATACAGGAAAATGACAATAAGGAAGCAGAAATCAGAAGTCTTTTAAGCCAAAGTACATTAAGTATGGCACATCAACGTCTTGCTAAAAGTATTATCTTAAGTGTGATTAAGCCCAATGTGATATTAGATGAAATAGCTACAGAAGAAGCTAAAAAGTTAGAACGTGAAAAGGTAGAAGCCATTTGTATTTTACCTGGAGAAATTATTGTAGAAAAGGGAAAGCTTGTAACCGAAGAGATTTATACATTACTTGAAAAAGTAGGTTATCTGGACACTAATAAAAATGACCGTTATAAACAATATGCAGGAGTTCTCCTCCTTATAGCATTTGTTGTTTACTTTTGGACAATCTATACGAATAAGTCTGGTTTAGATTCTAAATTATTACCTGTGAAAGAAATAAATCTACTACTTATTCTCTATAGTGTATCCATTATGATGGTAAGAGTTTTAGTAAAGGCCCCCTTTGTATATATCCCCCTTAGTATTGCTCCTATGCTTGTAGCAGTACTTATGGGCATACCAGTAGCTATTGTTTTAAATATTATTTTGACATTATTTAGTGCTTTGGTTTTAAAGAGTGATAGTATCTCGATTATCTATTTTGTTTTAACAGGTATTATAGATATTCTTATTATTAGTCATATGCAAGAACGCAAAAAGACAATGGTAAGTGCTTTATTTGTAGGAGGTATTCAGTTTGGAGCTTATATGGCACTAAAGCTTTTTATCGGAACGGATATGACTATGAGTATAGGGGTAGAAGCAAGTATAGCCTTTGTAATAGGTGTTATTTCAGTAGTACTTGTAGTAGGAAGTTTACCTGTTTTAGAATCTGCTTTTGGCTATATTACGCCCATGCAACTATTAGAGCTTACAAATCCCAATCAGCCTATTTTAAAACGTTTGCTTTTAGAAGCTACAGGAACTTATTATCACAGTTTGCTTGTAGCTAATTTAGCAGAAGCAGCTGCGAGTGTAATTGGGGCGAATCCACTTTTGGCCCGCGTAGGTGGTTATTATCATGATATAGGAAAATTAACTTGTAGTAATTATTTTAAAGAAAATCAGGTACTTGGCAATCCGCATGATCAAATGGATCCTTTTAAAAGCTATGAAGTTATTTCTTCTCATGTGACAAGTGGGGTAAAATTAGCAAATGAGTATCGTTTGCCGAGCTATATTAAAGATATGATTACACAGCATCATGGAACAGGCCTTATGCAGTTTTTTTATGTAAAAGCCAAAAAAGAAAAAGGGGATTTAATAAAAGAAGAGCAATTTAGCTACAAAGGCCCTAAACCTAAAACGAAAGAAGCAGCTCTTGTGATGTTAGCAGATGTCGTAGAGGCAACTGTAAGAGCCATGCAAGAAAAATTAGGTGCAGATTTAACAATTGAACAATTAGTACGTAAAATGGTAAAACAGAAGCTTGATGAAGGACAACTTGATGAATGTGAACTGTATATTTCTGATATTGAGAAGATTATACAGTCCTTTACAAAGATGCTAAAGGGTATGTATCATGAAAGAGTACAATATCCAGAAAGGGATGAAAAATAAGTGCAAATTTATATAGAAGATGAAAATGATTTTTTTGAAAGTAATCAGGAGATACTATCTCTTATCTATCAAGTAATAGAAGAGTGTCTTATAAGGGAAAAGGTACCTTATGAGGTAGAATTAAGTTTAACAGTCGTGAATAAAGAAGAGATACAAAAAATGAACAAAGCATATCGCCAAATAGATAAGGCAACAGATGTCCTATCATTTCCTCAGTTGGAAGCCACTGGTCAAGGTAAAATCGATTGGAGCAATCTCGATGAGATGGAAGTCATGAACCTAGATACACAGCAATTGATGCTAGGTGATATTGTTCTATGTGTGGATAAGGCAAAAGAGCAAGCAGAAGACTATGGACATTCTCTTAAAAGAGAAATATGTTTCTTAGTAGCACATAGTATGTTTCATCTTCTCGGATACGACCATATGAATGAAGAGGATGAAGAAGAGATGATGCAAAAGCAAGAAGCAGTTTTAGAGACCCTTGATATAAGTCGATAAGGAGGATTTATATGGAAAATTATCACATACTTTTAGATAAAGCAAGGGAAGCAATGGCGTATGCCTATGTTCCTTATTCTCAATTTAAAGTAGGTGCTGCAGTACTTAGCAAGTCAGGAAAAATTTATACAGGTTGTAATATTGAAAATGCCTCTTATGGTGCCACCAACTGTGCAGAGCGAACAGCTATTTTTAAAGCGGTATCGGAAGGTGAGAAGGAGATTATAGCTATAGCTATTGTCAGCAGCTCAGGGGCGATCACCTATCCTTGTGGTATTTGCAGACAAGTTATTGCAGAATTTATGGAGGAAGGGACACTCATCTTTGAAAATGAAAAGGGTGAGATGCAAACCATGCCACTTAGTACAGTATTTCCCTATACTTTTACGAAGAAGGACTTAATAAAAGAAAAACAATAAACGGAGGAAAAAATGAATTTAGCATTTAAATCAGGTTTTGTATCTATTATTGGAAGACCCAATGTAGGTAAATCTACACTCATGAATCAATTGATAGGGGAGAAGATAGCCATTATGTCTAACAAACCCCAAACAACACGTAATCGTATCCAAACAATCCTAACAACAGATGCTTTTCAAGCTATTTTTATTGACACACCTGGTATCCACACCCCTAAAAATAAGTTAGGTGAGTATATGGTAAAAGCTGCAACCACTACCCTTAATGAAGTGGATGCTATTTTTTATCTTGTGGAGCCAGAACCCTATATTGGTAAAGGTGATGAAGAGATTATTGAACGCTTAAAGACTGTTCAAACACCTGTTTTCTTATGTATTAATAAGATTGATAGTGTGGGAAAGGAAGCCGTTTTAAAAACGATAGATCTTTATCGTAGCCTATATGATTTTGCAGAAATTATTCCACTTTCAGCCTATGAAGGGACCAATATTCAAGCAGTTTTAGAGTGTTTACCTCGCTATTTGCAAGAAGGGCCTAAGTTCTTTCCAGAGGATATGATTACAGATCAACCAGAAAGACAATTAGTAGCTGAAATTATTCGTGAAAAAGCGCTTCATCTTTTAGATAAAGAAATTCCCCATGGGATTGCAGTAGAAATTGAAACCATGACTAAAAGAGAAGGTAAAGAGATTGTGGATATTGAAGCTACCATTGTATGTGAGCGTGATTCACATAAACGAATTGTAATTGGGAAGAATGGGCAGATGATCAAAGAGATTGGTTCTAAGGCACGTTTTGATATGGAACGTTTATTAGGCTCGAAAGTTTATTTAACTTTATGGGTAAAAATTAAGAAAAATTGGAGAGATAGTGATTTTTTAATTAAAAATTACGGTTATAATAAACGAGAGTTAGATGAATAAAAATGTCAAGGGTCCTAGTACTGGTAGATTTTTTGTAGGATAGAAAGACTTAATTTGTACACCTTAATAAGTAAGATATTCTATAGGGGGTCTTTCAAATGTTACAAGAATTATGGAATTACTTTTTGAAAACAGGTGACATTAACTTGTACTTAGGCTTTAAAGAATATGAAAGTTTATACAATAGTAGAATAGAGGCATTGCCTCTTCAGTCTACTCAAGAAGTGGAAGAGATGATGTGACAATAAAAACAAAAGCACTGGTGATAAGAGAATATATTGTAGGCGAGAGTGACAAATATGTCACTCTCTTTACAAAGGATTTGGGAAAAATACAAGCATTAGCGCCTAAAGCTAAAAAGTATAGTGGAGGGTTAGCTACGGGCACTCAACTTTTTGTGTATGGTGAATTCATGCTCACCCAATACAAGGATACATATCGTTTGCTCAGTGTAGATATCTTAGATATGTTTCATGATCTTAGAAAAGACCTCTTTTGCTTAACGTATAGTAGTTATATTGTAGAGTTTGTGGCTGCTGTTACAGAGGAAGCTTTAGTACAAGAGGAGCTCTTGCTACTGACACTCATAACACTTAAAAATCTATCGCAAGAAGAGAAGAGGTTACGTTTAGTAAGGCGTATTTTTGAACTACGAGCTCTTTCATTACTAGGATTTATGCCACAAATAAAAAAATGTGTAGATTGTGAAGTATTCTTAACTGAAACAGAACAAACAACGTATGATTTTCATGTGGAAGCAGGAGGAATTTTATGTTCGAACTGTCAAAAACATTATATTCATACTTTAAAAATAAGCTATGGAACTCTTTATACATTACGATATATTATGGCTACTCCTGTTGAGAGATTATTTAAATTTGAAGTAAGTGAGCAGGTATTAAAGGAATTAGAGCATATTAGTGAGGATTACCGATCCTATTATATTGATAAGTCTTTTAAAACATTAGATTTCATTTCTAAATTGCATCAATTAGAGAAGAAGTAGGTCAAAAAGGTACTACTTCTTTTTTTGTTAGGAGAATCTTTGGAAATTAATGTTTAAATAAGTACTAAATATGCTATAATAAATAAAAATTATAGGAATGTAAATGGACGTAATGATTGAGGATGAGGTGTAAAATGAAATCTAAATTACTTTTATTTGATGGACATAGTATGGCCAATCGCGCTTTTTATGGAATCCCGCTATTAACTAACAAAGAGGGCGTTTATACAAATGCTGTTTATGGTTTTTTAAATATATTATTAAGTATTATAGAGAAAGAAAAACCTGATTATTTGGGAGTTGCCTTTGATGTAAGTGCGCCTACCTTTAGACATGAGTTTTCAGCAGAATATAAAGGAAATCGTAAAGGAATGCCCCAAGAGTTAAGGCCCCAAATTCCACTGATTAAACAAGTATTAGAGGCTATGTCTATTCATATGTTAGAAAAACCAGGTTTTGAAGCGGATGATGTTTTAGGTACACTTGCTAAAAGTGCGGAGAAAGAAGGGATGGAGGTAGTAGTCGTTTCAGGAGATCGTGACCTTTTTCAGATTACAAGTGATCACATTCAAATTAAAATCCCTCGCACAAAGAAAACGGGAACAGAAATTGAAAGTTTCTTCGCCAAAGATGTAGAAGCTACTTATGGTGTAACTCCTATTCAATTTATAGATGTAAAAGGACTTATGGGAGATACATCGGACAATATTAAAGGGGTTCCTGGAATTGGTGAAAAAACAGCAATAAAGCTTATTCAAGAATATGGAAGTATGGAAAATTTACTTGACCATGTAAGTGAATTAAAACAAAAAAAGTTAAAGGAAAATCTAGTAGCTTATAGCCAAGATGCACGGGATAGTAAAATGCTTGCAACGATTGTTTGTGAAGTACCTTTAAATTATAAATGGGATGACTTTCATTATGACCTCACTTTAAGTGAGGAGGCCTATGATCTTCTTAAAAATCTAGAGTTTAAATCACTTTTAAATCGCTTGCCACGTCAAGCACAAGAGAGACAAGAGAAAGAAAAGGAAGTAAATATAAGTCGTTGGGAATTTCTAGAACTCAAAAAATTTATAGAAGAACAAAAGGATAAAGAAGTTGTTGTCACTTATTTTATAGAAGAAAGTAAATGGGGATTTGGGATAGCTACCCAAGAAGAGATTGCTTATTTTGAGGTAGGTCCTCAAAATGAGCAGATGCAGAAGCTCTTAAAGACTTTTTTTGAGGACAAATGTTATCCCAAAATTATTCATGATAGTAAGAAGTTAAAACATTTACTTTATCCTTATGGGATCAATATAGAAGGTGTATGTTTTGATCCTTTTATAGCAGCCTACCTTCTTTATCCAACAGAGTCTTCTTATGCAATGGAAGTAATAGAAGAACATTTGCTAGGCTCAGAAACCTTAGCTTCAGAAGAAACTCTTTTAGGAAAGGGTAAAAATAAAAAAAGTTGGATGGATTTAGAGGAAGGAGTGCGTCTAAATTACTTTGGAAGAGCGGCAGCTCTTCTTTGGGCGTGTTATCCTCTTTTAAAAGAAAAAATAGTACAGGAAAATATGGAGGAACTTTTCTATACAATAGAACTCCCTCTTATTGAAGTTCTTTTTAGTATGGAAATTCAAGGTATCTCAGTAGATAAAGAAAGATTAATGGCTTATGGTAAGGAATTGGATATACGAATAGAAGACCTTACAAAAACCATTTATGAAGAAGTAGGAGAGGCCTTTAATATTAATTCACCTAAACAATTAGGTAGTATTCTTTTTGAAAAGCTTAACTTACCAGTTATTAAAAAAACGAAAACAGGTTATTCCACAGCGGCAGAAGTTCTAGAAACCTTACAAAAAGAGTATCCTATTGTAGCTAAAATATTGGAGTACCGACAGTATATTAAGCTAAAATCTACTTATGTTGATGGTTTAATGGCTGTATTGGATGAGCAGCATAAAATCCACTCTACTTTTAATCAAACGATTACAGCAACAGGGCGTTTGAGTAGCACTGAACCTAATTTGCAAAACATTCCTGTTAAATTTGAAATGGGTAAGAAGATTAGAGGGATGTTTATTCCTTCTTCTAAGGATTATATTTTCTTAGATGGTGACTATTCACAAATCGAACTAAGGGTACTAGCCCATATGGCACAGGATGAAGTGCTTATTAATGCTTTCAAAGAAAATATAGATATCCATAAATTAACAGCTTCTCAAGTTTTTCATATACCTTTTAATCAAGTAACTCCTTTACAACGTAGCAATGCAAAGGCCGTTAATTTTGGTATTATTTATGGGATAGGAGCTTTTTCTCTTTCCGAGGATCTAAAAATCTCTACTAAGGAAGCTCAAATTTATATTGACGGCTATTTTGAAAAATATCCACAGGTTAAAGCATATTTAGAAGAGTGTATAGCCCTTGCTATGAAAAAAGGATATGTCACAACATTATTTAATCGTAAACGTGAGATTCCAGAAATATTAGCAAGTAATTATAATATGCGTGAATTTGGTAAACGTGTAGCCATGAATACACCTATTCAAGGGACCTCAGCAGATATTATTAAAATTGCTATGGTAAAAGTGTATCAAAGGTTAAAAAAAGAAAAAAGAAAGTCACGTCTTATTCTTACAGTGCATGATGAGCTGTTGATTGAAGCACATCTGACAGAAGTAGAGGCTGTTAAAAAGCTTTTAAAAGAAGAGATGGAGCAAGCAGTAAAATTATTGGTACCTTTAGAGGTAGAAGTGCATAGTGGTGAAAATTGGTTAGAAGTGAAGTAGGAGTTAAGAAAATGAAAGTAATAGGTGTTATCGGTGGAATAGGAGCTGGAAAAAGTACCGTTATTGAAAAAATAAGAGAATATACTGCAACCTATGTAATTAGCGCAGATTGTATTGGTCATGGGATTTTAAAAAAGGGACAGCCTGCCTATGTACCAGTTATAGAAACTTTTGGAGAAGGTATCCTAGATAGTAAAGGGGAAATCGTCAGAAAAGCTTTAGGAGAAATTGTCTTTAAGGATGCAAAGCAGCTAGAAAAGCTGAATGCTTTGACCCATCCTTTAATTTGTGAAGAAGTGGAAAGACAAATTAATTGGTGTAAAAAACAAGCAGCTTATGATTTTATTGTAGTAGAAGGAGCCCTACTTTTAGAGGTAGGGCTGGGTAAATTAATGGATATTATTATAGCTGTTTATGCTGATGAAGAGACACGCATTAAACGTGTAATGCTAAGAGAAGGTTTTACAAAGGAACAAGTCCTCAGTCGGTTTAAAGCACAAAAAAAATGGGAAGAATTTCAAGAGGCTGCTGATTTTGTAATTGATAATGGTATTTCTTTAGAAAAAACTTGTGAACAGATAAAAAAAATAGTTGTACAATTTTAAGGAGAGAACCTTGTGAAAAAGAGAAAGTATTTAATAGTCTATCTTGTCATAGGGGGATGTTTAGGACTTCTTCTTCCTTTTGTAATTTATCCAAGACCCTATAAACAACAAGTACTTAACTACTCAGAGCTTTACGGAGTGGATCCAGCTATTGTTTATGCCATTATAAAAGCAGAAAGTAGATATGATACAGATGCTATTTCAAGAAGTGGGGCCAAAGGGCTTATGCAGATTATGGACAAGACAGGAGAATGGGTAGCTCAAGAAATAGGATTGGTAGATTATGCAAATGATAGGCTTTTTAAGCCAGATGTTAATATTCAGATTGGATGCTGGTATATTGCTAAACTTTTAAAACAGTATGATGGAGATTTAGAACTTGCTTTAGCAGCGTACAACGCAGGTTCAGGTCATGTTGCAAGGTGGCGTAGTAATCTAGCATATAGTTTGGACGGCAAGCATTTACATACCATTCCTTTTAAAGAAACAGAAAAATATATCAACAAAGTAAAGAGGTACTATACCTTTTATAAATGTTTATATGGGGATTAAGGAGGCAATAATGAATGAAAAAAAATATAAACTGCTAGCAATTCTATTAAGTCTATGTATAGGAATTATGGGATGTACCAGTCAAGAGGTAGGTGGGAGTAAGACAAATGAAGTAACTTCTCCAGAAATAAAGGAGCAAGGTGACGAAATGAAAAAGCAAACAGTATCTGAGAAAGATCCTCTATTAAAGCTTTCTATGCAAGCACCTGTTTCCCTTAATCCACTCTATACTGCACAAAAAAGTGTTCAGCAAATTCTTTATCTTATCTTTAATCCCCTTGTTAATATCGAAGAAGATGGGCGAATAAGTGGAAACTTAGCAAGTTCATGGTCAATTAATGAGACAAATACAGCTTTAACACTTACTTTAAATCAAGGGCTTCGCTGGCAAGATGGAGAACCTTTAACTTCAGAAGATGTACTTTTTACCATTCATCAAATACAGAGTATACAGGAGACACCTTATAAGCTTGCAGTAGAAAACATTGCTAGTGTAGAAAAGGTAGATGATACGACCCTTAAAATTAATTACAAACAGTCTTTTAGTGGTATTTTGCAAACCTTATTTTTTCCTATTATTCCAAAGCATATTTATGATGTGCCTGATAATAATTCCTTAAGCATAACACCCATTGGATCTGGTCCTTATAAGTTTGTGACTTTAACACCTTCTAAAAAATTAGAACTAGAGGCAAACCCAAGTTATTTTAAAGGAAGGCCTTCTATACAGAGAATTGAAGTAATGATTGTGCCTGATGAAGCGAGTAGTCTGCATGCTTATAAACAAGGTCTTATAGATGCTATTTTTACAGAAGTAACAGAATGGGGGAAATATGTTAAGGATAAAACTTCCACTTCCTATGAGATGCTGAGTAATATTTATGAATTTATGGGAATGAATATGAAGCTTTTAATGTTTCAAAATCCTAATGTGCGAAAAGCACTACTTTATGCTCTAGATCGAGAAAAAATGATTAATCTATACTATTTGGATCATGCAGTCGTGACGGATACTCCCATTCGTCCCAATTCTTATCTAGCAGACAAATCATTAGTACCCTGTGACTATGATAAAGAAAAAGCGAAGTTTTTATTTGCACAAGAAGGTTATGAAAAAGATGCAACAACAGGACTTTTAAGTAAAAATGGTATACCCTTTTCGTTTTCTTTATTAGTAAACATAGAGAATGAGGATCGAATGAAAATAGCAGAAGAGATAAAAAGACAATATAAAGAGATAGGCATTGATATGCATATTGAAGCGGTAGATAAAGAAACCTATTTATCAAAAATAGAGACAAAACAATTTGATGCTTTCTTAGGAGGATGGCAGCTTTCTTATATAGAAGATTTGAGTTTTGCCCTACACTCTAGTATGATTACAAGTGGTGAAAATTATGTAAGCTTCAATGATACTAAGATGGATGAAGTGTTAAGGCAAGCCTTTTTAGCAACAGAATCTAGTAAAATAGGTATTTATTCTGATTTACAAAAATATTTTGTGGAGCAAACACCTTATATCAGCTTGTATTTTAAAAAGAATGTTTTTATTACACACAAGAAGATTAAAGGTCCTGTTCAACCTCTTCCTTTACAAGTATTTGCAAATATTGAAAAATGGATGATTGAATAAGTTTATTGCGTGTTTACTTTTCAATAATGTAGCATTGATGTAAAATGGGGAAGGAGAGGAATAAGATGCCTATGCTTCAAGAAGATAGCTATCTAAAAAGAAATAGTAAGATTACGGAAAATAGAGCAAAACGTCCTTTTATAATGGGTGAGAAGGAGAAATGTCCTTTTTGTAAAGGGAAAGAAAGACAATTAGAGGAGATTTACTTGGAAGTCCACTTGCCAGAGGAGAGAGAGAGGATTCGTATTGTTAAAAATAAGTATCCTTTTTGCGAACCAATTAAAGGAAATTATGGTTTTCATGATGTAGTTATTGATACTTTGTCTCATAAAAAAGAACCTAAAGATTTTTCAAGTGCGCATTGGGTACTTCTTCTAGAAGTGATGCAAAAAAGATGGTATCAACTCCAAAAAGATGCTCAAGTGAAGTTTACTCAAATTTTTAAGAATAACGGCAGTGGTGCAGGTGCAAGCATTATACATTCTCACTGGCAAATAGCTGCTTTTGATACCCTTCCTTTAAAACAAAAAGAACAAAACATTGCTTTAATGCACTATTATGAAGAGGAAAAACAGTGTTATATCTGTGAGCAGCTTCATGATAAGGTACATGAGCTGATTATAGAAAATAGTGAATGGCAGGCTGTAGCGCCTGCCGTCTCTCAATATACACATGAAACATGGCTCATTCTAAAAACGCATAAATCTCAATATGGTCAGCTTAATCTTAAAGAATTACAGGGTGCAGGAGAACTCTTAAAGAAGTTACTTAATGCTTATAATGAGCTTCTTCCCAAGGTGCCTTATAATATATGTTTTATGAGTAATGCAATGAACGAAGAACCGTATTTACATTTTTATATACAGCTTATTCCAAGATTAGTCCCAATGGGCGGCTTTGAGGTAGCTACAGGATGCTATATAAACACTGTTCACCCTAAAACCCATGCGACAGCTTTAAGGCAATTAGTAGAAACAAGGAGGTAGACAAATGCAAGAATATACCAATGAAGAACTTATTTTTGGCTTAGATATCGGTACACGTACTGTTATTGGCATAGTAGGCTATAAAAAAGGAGAGCAGTTTGTAACCATTGCTTATGAGCGCATTGCACATGAAGAACGAGCTATGCTAGATGGTCAAATTCATGATATACATAAGGTGGCTAAAACTGTAGCAGAAGCAAAAAATAGAATTGAAAAGAAACTAAATATTTCATTGAGAGAGGTCGCAATTGCTGCGGCAGGTAGAACCTTGAATACACAAATTGTTTCTGTAGAGACAAGCTTTAATGAAATACAAGAAATTGCTTTAACAGACATACATAACTTAGAGCTATTTGGTGTAGAAAAAGCTAAGAAGGAGCAGGAAAAAAAGAATCATCAAGTAGAATACTTTTGCGTGGCCTATTCAGTGATTAACTATTATTTAGATGGTTATGTTATGGGTAATTTAGAGGGGCATAAGGGAAATAGTATTGGAGCAAAGGTTATTGCTACCTTTTTACCTAAACCTGTTATTGATAGTTTGTATGCAGTAGTAGAACGTTGTGACTTAACAGTAAGCCATTTGACCTTGGAACCCATTGCAGCCATTAATGCTATTATTCCTGAAAACTTAAGACTTCTTAACTTAGCTTTAGTAGATATTGGAGCAGGAACATCAGATATTGCCATTACAAGAGAAGGAAGTGTAGTTGCATATGGGATGATTCCTATTGCTGGGGATGAGGTCACAGAAGCCATTGTACATCATTACTTAGTTGATTTTAATACTGCTGAAAAAATAAAATATGAAATGAAACAGAGTGAACTGATTGCCTTTGAAGATATTTTAGGCTTCCCACAAGAGGTAACAGTCTCACAACTGGAGCAGGTCATTCATACAACGTTAGAAACTCTTACTACAAGTATTGCTGAAAAAATGGTAGAACTTAATGGTGGACAACCTACTAATGCGGTATTTTGTGTAGGTGGAGGAAGTGAGATGTATGGGGTAGAAAGTCAGCTAGCAGAGAAACTAGGGCTCCCCTCTCAAAGAGTAGCTATGCGAAAGGTATCTCATGTATCGTCCATAAAGGATGAAGCCTCTTTAACCAATTCACCAGATATGATTACACCAATAGGAATTTGCTTAACAAGTATGAAAAATAAGTACAGTGAGTTTACTACTCTTACTTTAAATGGTCAAAAGATTCAACTTCTAAATGCTAAAAAATTAACAATATGTGATGCTATTATTGCAGCAGGTATTAGCCATACAGCTATTTTCCCTAAACGAGGAAATACGCTAATGTTTAGATTAAATGGGCAACGTGTACGCATTAAAGGAGAAGCAGGTATACCTGCTCAAATCTGGCTTAATCAGAAGAAGGCTACTATAAATGACCTCATTACAGAAGGTGATGAGATTACTTTAGAGCTAGCATTGCAAGGGAAAGATGGAGAAGCCTTTATTAAAGATTATATGGGAGGTAAGAATTTAACTGTATTTATGGAAGGAGAAACGATTCAAATTCCGTTTTGTTTAGTTAATGGTGATTATGTACCAACTAATTATCGCATTCAAGAAGGTGATCAAGTAGAAGTGATTTGTCCTTCTACTTTAGATGAGCTTTTAAATGCTTTACAAATTGAGGGCAGTAAAAAGATAATTACTTCTGATTTTAAGCTAGTAGAAGGAACGCATATCCTTCAAAACAAAGACTCTTTTTTAATAGATAATAAAAGTTTTTCTTTAGATGGATCTTTCAAAGGAGCAGCAGGGGAGCCACAAGAAGAGTTTATGGTAGCAACTGAAGAATTGAAAGAGGAAAAACTAATCCTTAAGGTTAATGGACAAACTATTGAGCTCCCCCAAAAAGGAGTACCTTATATGTTTGCTAATATTTTTGATTACATAGATTTTGATTTGAGTACACCAAGAGGTACTATTCAGCTTATACGTAACGGAAAAGCTGCAGCTTTAACAGATAATTTATGCAATCAGGATGAATTAGATATATTTTGGAAAAATTAGTAGGAGGTAGGAGAAAATGAAAGGTGTTATTACAGTAGTAGGAAAAGATAAAGTAGGGATTATTGGCAAGGTATGTACTTTGCTGAGTGAAGAAAATGTAAATATATTAGATATATCACAAACCATTCTTCAAGGATACTTTAATATGATGATGATTGTGGATTTAGGAGCAACCGAAACAGAATTTACACAAATCGTAGATAAACTAAGTGAACTTGGAAAAAACATTGAGGTAGACATTAAATTACAACATGAAGATATCTTCAATAGTATGCATCGTATTTAGAAAGAAATAAAAGAGACAAAGGGGAAAAAAGATGATTTCAAGATATGAAGTACAAGAAACTAATCGAATGATTCAGGAAGCAAACCTAGATATTCGTACGATTACAATGGGTATTAGCTTAATGGACTGTATTACAGATGATATGAATAAATTGTGTGACAATGTGTATGATAAAATAACAAAGCGTGCTGAAAAATTAGTATCTACAGGTGAAGATATTTCTAAGAAATATGGTATTCCTATCGTAAATAAACGAATCTCTGTTACACCTATAGCTTTAATTGGGGGAGCTACTAAAAGTTCCTCCTATGTACCCATTGCAAAGGCTCTCGACCGTGCAGCTCAAACGGTAGGTGTTAACTTTATCGGTGGATTTTCTGCTCTTGTGCATAAAGGCTGTTCAAATGCAGATACTGTCCTTATGGAATCTATCCCAGAGGCACTGGATGTGACAAGCAATGTATGTTCTTCTCTTAATGTAGGAACCACGCGTACAGGGATTAACATGGATGCAGTAAAACGTGTTGGAGAACTTATACGTGAGACATCCCTACGTACAGCTGATCGTGATGGTATTGGCTGTGCAAAATTTGTAGTTTTCTGTAATGCACCAGAAGACAATCCTTTTATGGCAGGTGCATTTCATGGTGTAGGAGAGAGGGAAGCCGTCATTAATGTAGGAATTAGTGGGCCTGGTGTGGTTAAAAAAGCTTTAGAAGCTGTAAAAGGACAAGATTTCGAAAGTGTTTGTGAAGCCATTAAAAAAACAGCTTTTAAGATTACACGTACAGGTCAAATGGTGGCACGGGAAGCATCAAGACTTCTTGATACACCTTTTGGCATTATTGATCTTTCATTAGCACCAACACCAGCAGTAGGAGATAGTATTGCAGAAATCTTAGAAGAAATGGGGCTCGAAATGACAGGTGCTCCAGGGACAACAGCAGCACTTGCTATTCTCAATGACTGTGTTAAAAAGGGAGGAGTAATGGCTTCTTCTTTTGTAGGAGGATTAAGCGGTGCCTTTATACCAGTAAGTGAAGATCACGCCATGATTCGTGCTGCTGAAAAGGGTGCTTTAACACTTGAAAAGTTAGAAGCGATGACTTGTGTTTGTTCAGTAGGACTTGATATGATTGCTATTCCCGGTGATACAAGTGCAGCAACTATTTCAGGTATTATTGCAGATGAAATGGCTATTGGGATGATTAATGCAAAGACAACGGCTGTACGTATTATTCCTGTTCAAGGGAAGCGTGTAGGTGATCAGGTAGAATTTGGTGGTTTGTTAGGTTATGCACCTATTATGCCCGTTAATAACTATAAATGTGATGCCTTTATTGCAAGAGGAGGCAGAATACCTGCTCCAATTCATAGTTTTAAAAACTGACAGTTAAAAATTAAGAGAAGATAAGGTGAATGGAAATGACACAACAACTTAAAGGTTTAGAGCCCCAAAACATTTTTCATTACTTTGAAGAGATAAGCTGCATTCCCAGAGGGTCAGGCAAGGAAAAAGCTATTAGTGATTATATGGTACAATTTGCAACAGATCTAGGTTTTTGGGTAAAACAGGATGAAGCGTACAATGTCTATATCAAGAAGCCAGCAACGCCTGGTTATGAGAAAGCCCCAACGGTGATTTTACAAGGGCATTTAGATATGGTATGTGAGAAAAATAAAGAAACAGTGCATGATTTTGAAAAAGAAGGATTAAAGCTTTATATTGAGGGAGATTATATTCGTGCGCGTGGTACGACATTAGGTGCAGATAATGGGATTGCCATTGCTTATCAAATGGCAGTATTAGCTGACACAGAGCATCCACATCCTGCACTTGAAATACTGATGACAACAGATGAAGAACGTGGTATGACTGGAGTTGCTAATATGCATCCTGAGTATTTAGAGGGAAAACTCCTGATTAACTTGGATACAGATTTAGAGGGAGAATTTTTAGTAAGTTGTGCAGGTGGATTAAAAGCGTATATTGATTTGCCATTACAAACAGAGAAGACTTTATTAGAAGAAGGATTACGCATTACTATAAAAGGATTATTAGGTGGTCATTCGGGAGCAGATATTCATTTTGAAAGAGCGAATGCTCATCTTTTAATGGGGCGACTTCTTTATAACTTGCGTGAGGAGGTTCCTTTCCAAGTTCAAGAGTTAATAGGTGGTTCTAAGGATAATGTGATTACTCGTGAATGTGAAGTGGTATTAGCTATTTCCAAGGAACAAAAGGAACGTGTAAAACGTCTTGTTTTAGGTATTCAAGAAACAATACAAAAGGAATTTGCAGCTCAAGATGCAGGAATTTGTTTCTACTGTGAAGAGACTACTTTAAAGGATGAAGTTTTTACAAAAGTTTTAACCGATCAAATAATTGATGCCCTTGTGCTCATTCCAAATGGTATTATGGGTTTTGATCAAAATATGAAGGGACTTGTACAAACCTCTTTAAACCTTGGAATCCTTCAAGTAGGAGATGACAAGGTGCGTTTAGGAAGTGCAGTGAGGAGCTCAGTGCCTTCTAAAAAATTAGAAATTGTAGCTAAACTGGAAACACTCAGTCGTTTTCTAGGTGCAGAGCTTACTGTACAAGGGGATTATCCAGCATGGGAATACCGTGAGGAATCCACTCTTCGTGACCTAGCATTAAAAGTATATAAAAAGCTTTATGATCAAGAGCCACATGTGACATCTATTCATGCAGGACTAGAATGTGGCTTTATTGCAGAGAAGATTTCAGACCTAGATATGATTTCTTTTGGACCCAATGTAAAAGATATTCATTCACCTGAAGAACGTGTAAGTATTTCCTCAATGGCAAGAGTCTATGACTACTTGCTTCACTTACTCGCAAGTATACAGTAAGGAGGAAACCCCATGAAATTTGAAAAAAATGACCATTACTTTACACTAGCAGTTTATACGCTTGTTACCGCTTTAATTTTTGTTGCAGTAACTATTGGCATTTGGCATTATCAAGCTGTAACACTATTCATTAAAAAGCTTCTAGTAGGAATTTGGGTACTTTTAATGCCGCTTTTATTAGGCATTATCATTGCCTATTTACTCGATCCTATTGTTTCTTTTTACCATAGAAAATGTCAAAGTACACATTTTAAAAAATGGAATATTCATGGGGGGATTCAAGCAAAAAAAGAGAAGATGGCTAAAAAGAGTTCACATCGGACACTTGCCACCCTTCTTGCGTATTTAACACTTTTAGCCTTAGTGGGGCTTTTTGTTTTAATTATTGTAACCAATATGAAAGAAGTGTTAGGTTCAGCATCTATTAGAAATATTAGGCAAAGTATGGATAGATATATACGATACTTTGAAAATATGCTCATGCAGGTTGCCCAAGTGGCAGAAAACTTGCCAGTAGGACTTAATAAGGTAGAAATGGTACAAAGAATATATGGTGAGCTTAATGCGATTTTTAACTTAATATCTGCTAAATTTCTCTATTATATCAAAGCAATAGGACTCAATGCAATGAATATTGTTTTAGCTTTTGTTATTGCTTTTTATCTTTTGCAAGATAAAGAAAGTGTATTGAGCTTTTGGCGTAAAACATTAAAGACAGTGTTTCATAAGAAGGCAAGTGACAATTTAAGGAGTCTAGGAAGAGATGTTGATAGTGTTTTTTCAGGTTATATTAGAGGACAATTGTTAGATACCGTCATCATAGCTGTGCTTACTAGCTTAGCATTAACTTTAATCCGTTTGGATTTTGCAGTAATCATTGGTCTTGTGGCAGGTCTTTTTAATCTGATTCCTTATTTTGGACCAGTAGTGGGCTTTATACTTGCAGGACTTATTGGACTTCTTGACCCCAATCCAATGAAAGCCGTTTATGGTGTAATTGCACTGATGATTATTCAGCAGCTAGACGGGTGGATCATTGTACCTAAAGTAGTGGGGGAAAGTGTAAAGCTACATCCAGTGGTTGTTCTATTAGCTGTTGTTATTGGTGGGAACTTATTTGGACTTTTAGGAATGCTTTTAGGCGTACCTATAGCTGCCTTTATTCGTGTGCTTTTACTGCGCTATGTACAGCTTTTTGATACAAATAAAAAATAAAATACGCCTGTACCACTTTCGAAAGGGTACAGGCGTATTCTTATAACCGATAAGAAATTTATTTAATTAAGAGTTACACGATGGAAAATCTTTTTACCTTTTTGAATCATAAGTGTATTTTCTTTAAAATCCACATCTGCTTTAATAAGGTAGTCTATATCTGTAATAGGTGTACCGTCTAATTTTATACCATTTTGTTGGATAAGACGTCTTGCTTCTGAACGAGAAGGAACAAGATTTGTTTTTTGAAGAAGAGTAATAATGTCCATACCACCTTCGAATTCACTTGCTTCCAAAGTAGTGGTAGGGATAGAACCACCTGAAGCTGCGCCGCCAAAGAGAGATTTAGCAGCCACCTGAGCTTTTTGAGCTTCTTCTTCTCCATGTACAATTTGAGTTACTTCAAAGGCTAAGCGCTCTTTAGCCTTATTCATCTCAGAACCTTCTACGGCTGTAAGAGCATTTACTTCTTCCATTGGAACATAAGTAAGAAGAGATAAACAACGTTTAACATCAGCGTCAGCTACATTTCTCCAATATTGGTAGAATTCATAAGGAGATGTCTTGTCAGGATCAAGCCATATAGCTCCTTTTTCTGTTTTTCCCATCTTTTTACCTTCACTATTAGTAAGCAGGGAGAAGGTCATACCAAAAGATTGATCTCCATGAAGTTTTCTAACAAGTTCTACACCACCTAATATATTAGACCATTGGTCGTTACCACCCAGTTGTAATTTACAATTGTAACGACGGTAGAGTTCTAAAAAGTCATAGGATTGCATAAGCATATAATTAAATTCTAAAAAGGAAAGACCTTTTTCAAGACGTTGTTTAAAACATTCAAAGGTGAGCATGCGATTAACAGAAAAGTGCACACCTACCTCTCTTAAGAAGTCAATATAATTTAAATGGCGCAACCAATCAGCATTATTGACCATAATGGCCTCATCATTTTCAAAACTGATAAAACGTGACATTTGTTTTTTAAAGCACTCTACATTATGGTCAATCATTTCTACAGTTAACATTTGACGCATATCCGATTTTCCAGTAGGGTCGCCTACCATACCAGTACCGCCTCCAAATAAAGCAATAGGTTTATGACCAGCTTTTTGCATATGACTCATTGCCATAACAGTTACAAAGTGCCCTACATGAAGACTATCAGCAGTAGGGTCAAAACCAATATAAAAAGTGACCTTTTCCTTATCTAAAAGATCTCTAATTTCTTTTTCATGAGTGGTTTGTTCTATAAAACCACGTTCCATCAACGTATCAAAAACATTCATTTCTCTACCTCCATATAATTATTGAAATAAAAAAGGGCTTCTCATCCCCCATAAGGACGAGAAAACCCGTGGTACCACCTTAATTTACAGAAAAAATCTGCCTCCAGTCAAGATAACGGTTGATAGCCGAAAATCACTCCAAAGGTGTAATTCAAAAAATAAGCTTGATGCGTTTTCACCTACCACACACTCTCTAGAACAAAACTTATTTTTCTACTTAAACTTTATCTAAGTGATTTAGTGTATTTTATTATGCCTAATCATAGCATATAAAAAATAGATTTTCAAGTCTCACTTTTCGATTTAAAATATATAAAATTATTTTTATAGAAAAAGATGTTTGAATAGTGTAAAATAGGGTCATAAAACCATATTTTATTAGTAGAAGTTGTATTTAGGAGGTTAACATATGTACACCATAAGAAGGGGAATACCCGTTCTTGGATGTCATTGGGAGAATCAAGGTGCAGCATTTGGGATTTTCTCAGATTATGCAGAGGCCATGCTCCTAACCATTTATAATAATAAAGAGGAAATAAAACCTCTTTGTCAAGTGAAGTGTGATCGATTGCAATATGCCACAGGGGATATTTTTCATATTTATATAGAGGATATAAAAGTAGGTATGTGTTATACATGGCAACTTATTGATGAAAAGGGGGAAGTGAGCGAGTGCCTTATTGATCCATATAGTTACTGTGTAGGAGAAAGACCAAAGGGAGATTACTTAAATGTTATAAAAAAAATGAAGTTGCCAAAGTTAAAAAGGCCTTGTATTCCTTGGGAGAAAACAGTTATCTATGAGCTCCATGTAGGTCATTTTACTAAAAGTGAAACATCAGGAGTGGTGGAAGAAGAGAGAGGAACATTTAAGGGGCTCTGTAAAAAACTAGACTATTTAAGAGAATTAGGTATCACCACTATAGAACTTCTACCCATCTTTAAGTGGAATAGGCATACACTTAAAAATAGACACCCTGAAACTGGTGTGCTGCTTCAAGATGAATGGGGGTACAATTCTCTAAGCTTCTTTGCGCTAGATGAAAGCTATAGTACACATAAGGATTGTGAAGAGGTCCTAGATGAGTTTCATGAGTTAATAGAAAAGGCTCATGAAATGGGAATGGAAATTATTTTAGATGTTGTGTATAACCATACAGGTGAAGGAGGAGAGGCTAGTGGCTACTCCAGTTTCAAAAAGCTTTCATCTGCAACGTATTATAAGTTAACAGAAGACGGTCACTATTTAAACTGTGCAGGTACAGGAAATACTTTGAATACTAATCATCAGGTAGTTAAAAACCTTATTTTAGAAAGTCTTAGGTATTGGGTTGTTTATCAAGGGGTAGATGGTTTTCGCTTTGATTTAGCCTCTATTTTAGGGCAAGATGTAGAAGGCAAATGGATGGTGCGTTCCTTGTTAAATGATATCAATGAAGATCCTATTTTATCACATGTAAAACTCATTAGTGAGAGCTGGGATGCGAAAGGAAGTTATGATGTAGGACGTATGCCCTATCATTTTAGAGAATGGAGTGATTATTTTAGAGATACCATTCGTAAATGTGTAAGAGGTGACCAAGGTTTAACAAAATCTTTAGCGGATTGTTTAGGTGGAAAAGAAGTTTATTTTTCAGATACCTATAAAGGAAGTAACCATGCTATACATTTTATAACAGCCCATGACGGTTTTACAATGTGGGATTTGGTATCTTATGAACAAAAGCATAATCTTGAAAATGGTGAAGAAAACAGAGATGGGAACAATGCCAATTATAGTACGAATTGTGGGTTTGAAGGAGAAACACAAGAACAAAGCATTTTAAATAAACGTAAACGTTTAATAAAAAATTATATGGCTTTACTTTTACTTGCAGAAGGGATACCTATGCTTTTAATGGGAGATGAAATGGGGCGGACACAAGGTGGTAATAATAATGCTTTTTGTCAAAATAGCTCTTTGGTTTGGGTAGATTGGAAGAGAGCAGCCCA
This sequence comes from Sporanaerobium hydrogeniformans, assembly GCF_002735925.1. Classification (GTDB taxonomy): domain Bacteria; phylum Bacillota; class Clostridia; order Lachnospirales; family Cellulosilyticaceae; genus Sporanaerobium; species Sporanaerobium hydrogeniformans. Next base: position 117,482 of record NZ_PEDL01000003.1, read on the forward strand.
CTTTAAAGATTTAGAATATTTTATAAAAAAATTGATAATTCTTAGAAAAAAACTTTTATTTATAAAAAAAGAAGGACAGTATACAGTCTCTTGGCATGGTGTAAAATATAACCGTCCAGACTGGTCGTATTATTCACGTACCATCGCTTATCATTTGACGCATGAGAAAGAAGCCTTTTATCTTGTCATTAATAATTATTCAGATGCTTTATTGTTTGACTTACCTCCTACAGCTTCAAAATGGATCTGTATGATGGATACAAATCTTAGTATGTCCGAGGATTTAAATTTTACAGGAAGTGAAGTATATGAAAATCGTTACTTGGCAGAGTGTTACAGTATTTGTTTATTTAAAGAAAGTAAAGTGTAAATAATAAGAATAAAAGGGCTTCTCCTAGATAAAGAAACTTTATAGAAAGTTTTCTCTTCTATTTATATTAAAGAAAAAACTTTTTGCAAGGTTTTATAAAGGAGGAGCCTTTAACATTTATTATTCAAGGGCACTTAAACGAATGATTTGTAAAAGGGTTTGAGTAGCAGCCTCCATATGAGAAAGAACGGCGAACTCAAGGTGACTATGAAAGTTATAGCCACCGGTAAAAAGGTTGGGACAAGGAAGCCCCATAAAAGAAAGGCGAGCACCATCTGTCCCCCCACGAATAGGTACCTTTTTGATAGGAATTTCCAAATGAGCCATAGCTTTTTTGGCTAAAGCTAAAACATGAGGATGTTTTTCAATAATTGTACGCATATTGTTATATTGATTGGTGATGAGAACAGTAACTGCTTCTTTACCATAAATAGCTTGAAGCTGAGTAGCTATTTGATAAAGAAATATTTTGCGTTTTTCAAAGCTGTCTTGATCAAAATCACGAATAATGTAAGAGAGTGTCGTTTGTTCTACAGTACCTTCCATATGATGAAGATGAAAGAAGCCTTCATAGTCACTTGTACATTCAGGTACTTCGTGCACTGGTAAAAGCGCATGAAAGGCATTTGCAATAGTAAGGCTATTTTTCATTTTACCCTTTGCATAACCGGGGTGAATATTGCGTCCTTTGCAAATGATTTTAGCCGAGGCAGCATAAAAATTTTCTATTTCACATTCACCTAATTCTCCACCGTCAACAGTATAAGCAAAATCTGCTCCAAAACGCGCCACATCAAAGTGGTCAGCACCATGTCCTATTTCTTCATCTGGTGTAAAGGCAATACGAATGGTACCATGAGGGATTTCAGGATGGGAAAGAAGATATTCCATAGCTGTTAAAATTTCAGCAATACCACATTTATCATCTGCTCCTAATAAGGTAGTACCATCAGTGACAATAAGGGTTTCACCAACAAGAGTATCTAAAATAGGAAAATCTTGAGGTGACAAACAGTAGGAATGTGCAGCATCTAAGAAAAGATCTCCACCTGAATAAGTAACTAAACGTGGCTTGACCTGATTTCCACTACAGTCTGGTGATGTATCCATATGGGCAATAAAACCAATGGTAGGCAAAGGTTTATCTGTTGTAGCAGGTAAAGTAGCCATCACATAGCCATAGTTATCGAGCTGTACATCTTTAAGTCCTAACATTTCACACTCTTGAACAAGGAGCTTTGCAAAATCCATTTGAGAAGCAGTAGAAGGAAAGGAAAGACTTCCTTCTTGAGACTGTGTATTGTATTGTACGTAAGTTAAAAAACGTTGAAGTAGTTTTTCGGTCATAATGAAACTCCTTAATTAAGTAATTTTTACTTAGTATAAAACAAAAAGACACTTTATCACAAGGATTTAGTGCCTTTTAAGTTATAAAACGAAATTATTTTGAGAGATTAAGCAATAAGATAAGGCACTAAATGAGCAGGAAGATCATTGGAAGAACAAGAGGCACCTACAAAGAATTCAACTTGGTACTTATCAGAGAGTGTGTTAAGTTTATCAAAGAAATAGAGAAGATCATCCATAGAAGCATGTGTGATTTTAATAAGCTCATCAATAAACACTGCTTCAATATCATGATTACTAGAGAGGACACCGCACAGAAAACCAAAGAAATCATTAGGAGAATGGATAGGGAAGGTAGAGGCTTCAATTAAACGAATTTGATGGGAAAGTGCATAGCGATGAGTAGTAGCGCTATCAATATAAACGATATGACCTTTAAGAGTTGTTACTTTAGTGTTGGCAACATCAATCATCTTTTTGGTTTTGCCTTCACCATTTTGCCCTGCAATAATCTTTATCATAACACATCACCTCTTAAAATATTTATTTTATTATTATATTTATTCCATATACTTTATCAAATACCTCTTTTTTTATGAAAAATATAAAATTTTTTTTTGAAATAAGGTTCTATTAGGTAAATATAACCAAAAATAAAGGTTATAATAAAAACCACTTAAAAATAAGTGGTTTTTAAAGACTTATTAATTATTAGAATAGGGTTGGTCGTAAACACGTCCATAAAGAGTAAGACAGTAAATGCCTGCGATACCGATGATTGCATAGATTACACGGCTAATCCATGAACTCATGCCACCAAATAAAAAGGCTACTAGGTCAAATTGGAAAAAGCCAACAAGTCCCCAGTTAATAGCACCAATAATAATAAGTGTAATTGCGATATAATCAAAAGTACGAGATTTCATTACCTTATTGCCACCTTTCTAGTAAGTATTGTTTAACATAAGGATAACCTTATTATGGCATAATCTCTTTTTTTTATGCATCTTTTAAAAAATTCTTTGAAATGATAAAAAGAAGTTAAAAAGTCAGTTACTAAAACTCATAAATTCGTTGAAAATACAATATAAATGAAAAGAGACCCTTCTATAGAAGAGGTAAAAAATGACACTATTTATAAAAAGAAACAATAAGCAAGGTGTTTATGATGTGCTTGAAATGGAAAAAGATTTAAAAAAACTTACAATAGTTTATCCCTTTTTTAAAAAAAGTATATGTGGAAAAAGTACATTTGGAAATCCTCTTTATCTTGTGCGAATAGGAAAAGGTTCAAGGAAGATACATATTAATGGGAGTCACCATGGTAATGAGTGGTTAACTTCACTTATTTTAATAGAAAGCATGTATAGACTGAGTAAAGCAATTCAAAGGAGAGAAACACTATATGGAATAGATGCTTATCAGCTTTTAGAAAAAGTAACCTATGATTTTGTACCGATGGTTAATCCAGATGGTGTACAACTCTGTGCAGGAAAGCTTCCTGATGGTGAAGTAGGTAGGAGGTTAAAAGAGTGGAATCAAGGATTGGAAGATTTTACACGTTGGAAAGCAAATGGAAGAGGTGTTGATCTTAATCGTAACTATAATGCTGGTTTTATAGAGTATACCATGCAGAGTAAACAAAAAATTCCCAGTTATGCTTACTTTGCAGGACCTTTTCCAGAAAGTGAAAAGGAAACAAAAGCATTGGCAGATTTAACACGGCGTCAAAAATATGATCTTGTACTAGCGTACCATAGTCAAGGGCAAGTCATCTATTGGAATTACAAGGCATTAGAGGTTGATAATGGTTTAAAATATGCTAAAATGTTTTCAGAAGCTAGTGGGTATCAATTGGACACGCCAGAACCTGAAGCTGCTTCAGGAGGCTATAAAGATTGGTTTATTGAGACCTTCCAAAAGCCTGGATATACAATAGAATGTGGTTTAGGTGAGAATCCTTTACCACTTGACCAATTGGAAGATTGTGTAAAAGCCACTTTACCTATTTTGGTATTGGCTTCTAAGGACTTAAGAAAAGAGGATTAATGTGTGGACACTTATTTAAAATATTCAACCTATCTTCGTGAAAAATATGGAGAAAAGGTTTATAAATTACCCATTCAGCTTCCTGTTACCTGTCCTAATCGGGACGGAACGTGTGGCAGTGGAGGATGTACTTTTTGTGGAGACATAGGAACAGGCTTTGAAATGTATGAAGCAACTGAGAGTATAGCTGAACAGCTTCAGAAGAATAAAGACTATATGGGAAAACGTTATAAGGCAAGATTGTTTATTGCTTATTTTCAAAATTATAGCAATACTTATATGTCTCTAGAAGCCTTCAGTCAAGTGATAGAGACCATTCGTGATAAAGATATTGTGGAAATAGCAGTCTCTACCCGTCCTGACTGTATTCATCCAGCCTACTTAGAGATTTTAAAAGCGTGGGCGATTAAGCACCAAAAGGAAATATGTATAGAATTAGGTTTGCAAACAATAAACTATCATACGCTTAAAAAAATCAATAGAGGACATGGATTAGCGGAGTATTTAGATGCTATACTTATGATTAAAAGTTATGGCTTTAAGGTATGTACTCACGTCATTTTAAATTTACCTTGGGATACAGAGCAAGATACTATAGAGACAGCTAAGTGTCTTTCTGTACTCCAAAGTGATTATGTGAAATTACATGCACTTTATTTAATAAAGGGAACACCACTTGCGAAAGCTTATGAAAAAGGAAATTTTGAAATGCTTTCTCTTGAAGGTTACAAAGAGCGTGTTAAGCTTTTTTTGCGGTATCTAAATCCTCAAATTGTTGTACAGCGGCTCATAGGCAGAGCGCCAGAAGAGGTAACAATTTTTGCAAATTGGGATACTAGTTGGTGGAAGATTCATGATGACCTTGTGGCAGAAATGCAAGAGAGTGGACAAAAGCAAGGAGATCTCTATAACTATAGACAAGGAAAAGCTGTAAGAAGGTGGACAGAATCTTCTTAAAAATTAAGCAAAGAGAGGAGAGTAGGGATGGTAAGGGGGTTAAAGCTAGAACAGTGGATAAAAGAAAAAGTGTATTTTTATAAAAGAAAAAACTATTATAAAATGAAACGTCTTAATTACCGATTCAATCATAATGCCTTAAGGTTGGTGGGAAGTATTTGTATTATAATAGGTTTCTTCCTTATACTTAAAGGTTGTAATCATCTTATCAAACAAGCTGAAAAATCAATGGATATTTCCAACTCTTTGCAAATATGTTATAGTGAAAAAATAAAGAAGGAGGTCTTAAATGAAAATATGGGCAATAGCAGATCTTCACTTAGGTGAAGCTCTCCATAAGCCAATGGCTATTTTTGGAGCCCATTGGGAGCAGCATACTCAGAAGCTAAAAAAAGCATGGGAGGCTTGTATAGAACCTGAGGATGTCATTCTTTTACCCGGTGATTTATCTTGGGGGATGAACCTTGCTGAGGCGTACAAAGACTTGGCTTTCATTGATGCACTCCCAGGTAAAAAAATATGTATAAAAGGCAATCATGATTATTGGTGGCAGAGCCTTAGAAAGTTAAATAATAGTGGATTTAAGACACTTTTATTTCTTCAAAATAATACGTTTATACTAGGCAAATGGGGAATATGTGGTACAAGAGGATGGCTATGTCCTGGACAAGAAGGGACGACTTTGCAAGATGAAAAGTTATTTATAAGAGAAATAAAACGTTTAAAACTTTCTTTAGAGGCTGCAAGGAGAGAAGGGGCAGAAGAACTTCTTGTAATGCTCCACTATCCACCTACCTTGGGTGGACAAGCTCAGTCACCACTTACCACACTTCTTAAAGAGTATCCAGTGAAACAGGTTGTTTATGGACATCTCCATGATACTACTTCCTGGGAGAAGGCTTTAAAAGGTTATCAGGAAGGAATACTTTATCGACTTGTAGCTGCTGATTATTTAGAGTTTAAGCCACTTTGTTTAATAGAAGATAGGACAATAAATGATGAAAGGAATATTCATGAAATTACCAGTTGCATTTGAAACAAAAATGAGGAAATTATTAGGTGAGGAATATGCTCACTATATAGCTTCTTATAACCATCCTAAAAGTAGAGGTTTTCGCATCAACCCATTAAAAGTATCTATGGAGGAATGGAATCGAATCTCCCCCTTTGAAACACGAAAAAGAGTGCCTTGGTGTGAGCAAGGTTTTTATTATGAAGCTAAGGAAAAGCCTACTAAGCATCCTTACTACTTTGCAGGACTTTACTATATTCAAGAACCTAGTGCCATGGCACCAGGGGCTTATCTTCCTATTGAAGAAGGAGATCGTGTATTGGATTTATGTGCAGCACCTGGAGGAAAATCCACTCAGGTTGGTTCGCGACTTGGTCAAAAGGGGGTTCTTGTTTCTAATGATATTAGTGCCACCCGAGCAATGGCTCTTCTTAAAAATATTGAAAGCTTTGGTATCCGAAATGCAATTGTAACAGCGGAAACACCTGAACGTCTTTCTAGCAAATTAGAAGGTTATTTTGATAAAATTTTGATTGATGCCCCTTGTTCAGGTGAAGGGATGTTTAAAAAAAGTGAAGAAGCCATTAAGAGCTGGGAAAAATATGGAGTAAGCCACTGCTGTAACTTGCAACGTGAGATATTAGACTATGCGGCACATATGCTACGCCCACAAGGAATGATTCTTTATTCTACCTGTACCTTCTCGCCGGAAGAAAATGAGGGGATGATGGAAGCATTTCTTACTAAACATCCGGATTTTAAAGTGATACCTCTAACGCCTAAAGGTGGTATTCAAAAGGCTCATCCTGAATGGGGAGGTGCGAGAGAAGCTCTGAAGGATGCACTTAGATTATGGCCTCACCATCTAGAAGGTGAAGGACATTTTGTATGTCTTTTACAAAAAAAGGGGGAAAAGAAAGAATATAGGTCTTATCTGCCTCTAGAAAAACGTATTAAAGATTATCCAGATATGGCTACATTCTTCGAAAAGGAAACGACAATCTCTTTAGAGACACCTGTGATGGAAGTAAAGGGTAAAATTTATGCTGTCCCAAAGGAAAGCCCCGATTTAAGTGGCCTTCGAGTTCTTCGTAATGGTCTTTTATTAGGAGAACTTAAAAATAAACGTTTTGAACCTTCCCATGCTTTAGTGCTGGGCTATGAAAAGGATTGTTTTAAACATACCATTGATTTTAAGGCAGAGGATGAAGCTGTTAAGCGTTATTTAAAGGGAGAAACGCTTCTCTATGAAGCACCTAAAGGATATCATGTTATAACAGTAGATGGCTATCCTTTAGGTTGGGTAAAAGCTCAAAATGACAGGCTTAAAAATGAATACCCACCAAGTTGGCGAATGATGGGATAAAGGATGAGGATAATGAAAATAAAAAAAATGAGATTAGATCGCTTTTTAGTGCATACAGGGTATGGAAGCCGAAGTGAAGTACAAAAGTTAGTTAAACAAGGCAAGGTAACTGTTAAAGGTGAAGTGATAAAAAAATCAGATACTTCCATTAATGTGCTAGAAGATGAAGTAAAAGTAAGGGGTGAAAATGTTTCATACCAAGAGTTCTATTATTATATTCTTTATAAGCCGGCAGGCTATATTACGGCTACGGAAGACTTAAGGCAGGAAACCGTACTAGATTTATTAGATCCTATTGATCGTAATAAAGGTTTATGTCCTGTGGGACGTTTGGATAAAGATACGGAAGGGCTTCTTATTCTTACTAATGATGGACAGCTTAATCATGCATTGCTTTCACCTAAAAAACATGTGGATAAAGTTTATTATGCAAAGCTAGAAGGAGAAGTTGGAAGAGAAGATATAGAGCGTTTTAGAGAAGGTTTGACTTTAGAAGATGGTACAAAGCTTCAGCCAGCAGAGCTTGAGATTATTAAAACAGGTGCTGAATCAGAAGTCCATGTGACGATTAGAGAGGGGAAGTTCCATCAAGTGAAACGTATGGCTTTAGCAGTAGGGAAAAAAGTTATTTACTTAAAGCGTATTCAAATGGGAAGACTTTCGTTACCGAGTGATTTAGAGCCAGGTGCTTATCGTCCATTAACGAGTGAAGAGCTTGAACAATTAAGCAAATAGTCTTTATTGGGTTTAAAACCTCTAAAAACTGGAAAATGGTTCTAGTTGAAAAGAGGATAGAATGTTATTCTTAATATATATCGTAAGTAAAAGTGGAGCGAGTGTTTTTTTACAACTGAGAGAATTGTAAAGAAGCACTTGTTTTTCTTTTGGAGCAATAACTAAAAAGCAACAACTAAAAATAGAAAAAATTAGACGATAAAAATTTATATGCATATTGAAAAAGTAGGATTATAGTGTATAATAAACTAATAAATATTCAAAAATTTAATAAATATACAAGGAGGATTCAGTATGTTTGGATTAAAAGGAAAATCTTTTCTTACTTTGCATGACTTTTCAAAACAAGAAATTACTTATTTATTGGACTTAGCGGCAGAATTAAAAGCTAAAAAGCGCATGGGTATTAAGGGGGAGCTTTTAGCAGGTAAAAATGTAGCACTTATTTTTGAGAAGCCTTCTACACGCACACGCTGTGCTTTTACAGTAGCCTGTGTAGATGAAGGTGCGCATCCTGAATACTTAGGTAAAGATGATATTCAGTTAGGTCATAAAGAAAGTGTACAAGATACGGCACGTGTATTAGGACGCTTATTTGATGCTATTGAATTTCGTGGTTTTTCTCAACAAGTGGTAGAGGATTTGGCAAAATACAGTGGAGTTCCTGTGTATAATGGTTTAACAGATCTTTATCATCCAACTCAAATTTTGGCAGATTTTTTAACTATGAAAGAGCATGTTGGGACATTAAAAGGGAAGAAGTTTGTTTATATAGGAGATGGGCGTAATAATATGGCAAATAGCTTACTTATTGGCTGTGCTAAAATGGGAATTCATATTGCCGTTATTGCACCTAAGACTTTATGGCCAGAGGAGGCACATGTTGAGGTTTGTAGAGGCTATGCCGAAATAGAAGGTTCAAAGATTATTATTACTGAGGATGTAGAGGAGGTAAAGGGAGCAGATGTTATTTATACAGACGTTTGGTGCTCCATGGGAGAAGAAGAGAAAGCAAAAGAACGCGTTGCACTTCTTAAGCCTTATCAAGTAAATACAGAGCTTATAGCTAAAACACAAAATAAACAAGTTATTTTTATGCATTGTTTACCAGCCGTTAAAGGTAATGAAGTAACAGAAGAAGTTTTTGAAGCACCTTACTCCGTTGTTTTTGATGAAGCTGAAAACCGTATGCATACAATTAAGGCAGTGATGGTAGCAACACTTAGTTAAAGAATAGTAGAGAAATATGAACGAAATATTGACTAACATCTAAAAATTATCTATAATTTTAAAGATAGCGACATATTGTGTGTCAATGTGATTTCTAAATAGGAGGGTATAAAATGCGTGTATTTAATTTTTCAGCAGGGCCAGGTGTATTACCACTTGAAGTACTAGAAAAAGCACAAAAAGAATTAGTAGAATATGGTACAAGTGGAATGAGTGTTATGGAGATGAGTCATCGCTCCAAACCTTATGAAGCGATAATAGGGGAAACAGAAGCTAGACTTCGTAAATTAATGGATATTCCAGATAATTATTCGGTATTATTTTTACAAGGTGGCGCTTCGCTTCAGTTTGCTATGGTTCCACTAAACTTATTTAGAAAGTCCAACACAGCAGATTACATGGAAACGGGACAATTTGCGTCGAAGGCTTTAAAAGAAGCTAAAAAATTTGGAGAAGTAAGAGTAGTAGCTTCTTCTAAAGCAGATACCTATAGCTATATTCCAAAGATAACAAAAGAAGATGTAAATCCAGAAGCAGATTATTTTTATATTTGTGCCAACAATACAATTTATGGGACAAAATTTAATGTGTTCCCAGATACAGGTGATGTACCATTAGTAGCAGATATGTCTTCTTGTATTCTTTCTGAAAAAGTAGATGTATCTCAATTTGGTCTTATTTTTGCAGGTGCACAGAAAAATCTCGGACCAGCAGGTGTCACTTTAGTGATTATCCGTAATGATTTATTAGGTTTTGCAAAAGAAAATGTACCTACTATGTTAGACTACAAGGTAATGGTAGAAAATGATTCTATGTACAATACCCCTCCAACTTATGGTATTTATATGTTGAAACTTATGTTTGAGTGGATAGAAGCAAAAGGTGGCGTAGAAGTACTTGAAAAAATTAATCGCGAAAAAGCAGCACTTCTTTATGATTTCTTAGATCAATCTAAACTTTTTAAAGGAACAGCTGTTAAGGAAGACCGCTCAATGATGAATGTAACCTTTGTAACAGGTGATGCTGATTTAGATGCTAAATTTGTAAAAGAAGCAACAGCAGCTGGATTTGTGAATTTAAAAGGTCATCGTAGTGTAGGTGGTATGCGTGCAAGTATTTACAATGCTATGCCAGTAGAAGGAATTCAAAAATTAGTTGAATTTATGAAAAAATTTGAAGCAGAGAATTAGGAGGAGTTAGGATGTATACCATACAAACCCTTAATAAAATATCACAATCAGGTTTAGCACTTTTTGGTGATAATTATACTATTCAAGATAATTTAGAAGGTGCAGATGCAGTTTTAGTACGCAGTGCTAAGATGCATGATATAGCATTACCTAGTACAGTGAAAGCCATTGCACGTGCAGGAGCAGGTGTGAATAATATTCCAATTGAGGAATGTGCAAAAAGTGGGATAGTTGTTTTTAATACGCCTGGCGCCAATGCTAATGCGGTAAAAGAATTAGTATTAGCAGGATTGCTCCTTTCTTCACGTAAAGTAGTAGAGGGGATCAATTGGGCAAAAACATTAGATACAGATGTAGCAAAAGCAGTTGAAAAAGGAAAAGGTGCTTTTGTAGGACCAGAAATTTTAGGCAAAAAACTAGGAGTTATTGGACTAGGGGCAATTGGTGTTATGGTTGCCAATAGTGCACAAGCATTAGGAATGGAGGTAATTGGCCATGATCCTTACATTTCTATTAATGCTGCTTGGGGACTTTCTCGTCATGTTCGCCATGCTGTATCCCTTGATGAGGTATTAGCTGAAGCTGACTATATTACTGTACATGTACCTCTTGTAGAAGCTACCAAATACATGTTTAATAAAGAAGCTTTTAGCAAGATGAAACCAGGTGTAAGACTTCTCAATTTCTCTAGAGATACACTTGTACATAATGGGGATTTATTAAAAGCTATTGAAGAAGGCATTGTTACAACTTATGTAACAGACTTCCCAGTAGAAGAAGTAATGGGAAATCCTAATATCCTAACAATTCCTCACTTAGGTGCTTCTACACCAGAGTCAGAAGAAAACTGTGCTGTAATGGCGGTTCAAGAAGTGAAAGATTATTTGGAAAATGGGAATATTGTTAATTCTGTAAATTACCCTGAGTGTATAATGGCATGGGCATCCAATTGTCGCCTTGCTATTATTCATAAAAATACCCCAGCTATTCTAGGAAAAATAACAGCTATTATTGCTGGAGAAGGCATTAATATTCGAGATATGAGTAATCGTAGCCGAGGTGATTTTGCTTATACGCTCATTGATACAGATACCTATGTTTCAGAAGACAACTTAAAAGCCATTGAAAATATGGAGCACATCATCAAAGTACGTCTCCTTGTGAAATAGATAACAAATAAAAAGAAGGAATTAAGAATCATCTTAATTCCTTCTTTTATGGAATAAAGGAGGAAGTTATGAGAGAACTTGCACTACATCTATTAGACATCATGCAAAATAGTATTAAAGCAGGAGCTACTCACATTCATTTGGAGGTGAGTGAGCAGGTACTTCAAAATAAATTAATATTAAAGGTTGAAGATAATGGTAAAGGCATGAGTAAAGAAATGTGTAACCAAGTGATTCATCCTTATGTAACGACACGTACTTTACGCAAAGTTGGTCTAGGCATCCCACTTTTATATCAACTGTGTAAGGAGTGTGAAGGGGAGCTTAAGATAGAGAGTGAGCTAGGAAGAGGCACAAAGCTAGAAGCGACTTTGGTTTATAATCATATTGATCGGCTCCCTTTAGGCAATATAGCCAGTACTTTAGGTACAGTTATTATGGCAAAGCCTGAGATTACCTATACATATAGGCATTTTTATAATGAAAAATGTTTTGAATTAAGTACAGAACAAATTAAAGAGGTATTAGAAGGTGTGCCAATAGAAAATTTAGAGATTATTGCATGGCTAGAAAATTATATTGAAATAAATATTACGGCACTTTACCAAATGGAGGCGTCAAAATAATAATAAATTTACTTATTCACGTTATTTTTTTAATTATCTAGTCTAATAGCTATAACCATGCTATAATTGACATGATTTGTAAATAATGGTTTAAATATCATTAGTGATTTAAATATTGAAAGGAGGAGTAACATGAAAGGTTTAACCTTTAAAAAAGGAATTCATCCACACTATCATAAGGAGTCCACACAAGATAAACCCATTACTATTTTAGCTCCAAAGGGTGAAATGGTTTATCCTATGTCACAGCATATTGGAGCGCCTTGTACACCTCTAGTAAAAAAGGGTGATCATGTATATGTTGGTCAAAAAATTGGAGAGGTGACAGGTTTTGTGGCTGCCCCTATTCATGCTAGTGTATCGGGGACAGTAAAAGCAGTTGAAGAAAGGCTTACATTTAGAGGTATAAAAGATAAATGTATTGTCATCGAAAATGACTTTCTCTATGAGGAAATACAAGAATTGCAGGCTTATAGAATGCCAGATATAAAATCTTTAGGACGTAAAGAGCTAGTAGATATTGTAAAGGAAGCAGGTCTTGTTGGTATGGGAGGAGCAGCTTTTCCTACCCATGTTAAACTGAATATCCCAGAAGATAAGGAAGTAGAATTCATTATTATTAATGGGGCAGAGTGCGAACCCTATCTTACCTCAGACCATCGTGTCATGCTAGAAGAAGGAGAGCGAATTATTGCAGGTCTTGAAATACTACTTCAGGTTTTTCCTAAAGCAAAAGCATTGATTGGTATCGAAGATAATAAAATGGATGCCATAGAAAATTTAACACATCTTGCCAAAGAGATGACAAGAATAGAGGTATGTACACTCCATACTAAATACCCACAAGGTTCTGAGAAACATTTAATTTATGCTACGACAGGCAGAGAGGTGCCAAGTGGCAAGTTGCCTATTGAAGTAGGTTGTATTGTACAGAATATTGATTCTATTGTGGCTATTTGGCGTGCTGTTACAAAAGGTAGACCTATTATGCGACGTATTATAACGGTAGCAGGAAGTGGCGTAAAAAACCCTTGTAATCTTAAAGTAAGAACTGGAACTTCCTATCGTGAGATTTTAGACTATGCACAGTGGGATGAAGAAAGAACGGTTAAAATTATTGCTGGAGGTCCGATGATGGGGGTGGCTATTTCGGATGTTGATGTGCCTGTTGTCAAAGGAACCTCAGCTATCTTATGCTTTACAGAAGAAGAGGTGAAGGGTGAAAAGACTTCTCATTGTATCCGCTGTAGTAAATGTGTGCAAGTCTGTCCGATGGGACTTATACCAAATGTTTTACATAGGAGTGCTATTCATGATAAATTAGAAAACTTTACAGCACATCATGGTATGGATTGTATTGAATGTGGCTGTTGTTCCTTTATTTGTCCAGCTAAATGCGAGTTGGTACAAAGTATACGAACAGCAAAAGCTCAATTACGTGCAAAGAAATAAACTAAAAGGAGAATAAGAAGATGGAAAAAATATTAACTGTTTCACCATCCCCTCATGCACGTGCGAAGCACACAACAAAGAGTATTATGTATGATGTAATCATCGCTTTAATACCAGCCCTTTTAGCCGGTATCCTTTTCTTTGGCTTACGTGCGCTCTGGGTGACTTTGTTAAGTGTGGTTTGCTGTGTAGGTTGGGAATGGCTTTGGCAAAAAATCTTTAAAAAAGATAGTACGATAAAAGATTTAAGTGCAGTGGTTACAGGTTTATTATTAGCCTTTAATCTTCCACCAGAGATACCCTTTTTTATTGTAATAGTAGGAAGTTTTGTAGCAATTATATTGGCTAAGCAAATATTTGGAGGGATTGGTCAAAACTTTATTAACCCAGCTCTTGCAGCAAGAGCTTTCTTGTTAGCAGCTTATCCTCAAGCTGTGGCAACTTTTACAGCCCCTACTGGGTTAAGCGGCATAGATGCTGTGACAACAGCTACACCCCTTGCCTTAATAAAAGCAGGCAATTACAATGAGCTACCGAGCATGCTGGATGCTTTTATAGGGAATATAGGAGGATGTATTGGTGAAGTATCTGCTTTAGCACTTCTTTTGGGTGCAGCGTATCTTCTTATTAAAGGCGTTATTAGATGGCATATTCCTGTTTTTTACCTAGGGAGTCTCTTCTTAGTAACTGCCCTATGTGGAGGACAAGGAATAGAGATGAGTTTTTATTCCTTATTTTTAGGAGGAGCTATGTTAGGTGCGCTCTTTATGGCAACAGATTATACAACATCTCCAATGACTGTTAAAGGGCAAATTATTTTTGCGATAAGTGCTGGTGTTCTTGCTGCTATTATCCGCTTATTTGGTGGTTATCCAGAAGGTGTAAGTTACAGTTTACTCATTATGAATTTAACAGTACCATTAATTGATCGTTATGTTAAAACCAAACGTTTTGGGGGAGGGAAAAAGGCATGAAAGAATTAAAATTAGGTGCTATACTTTTTCTCATTACTGCTATTTGTGTAGGTTCACTAGGCTTTATTAATAGCCTCACTACACCTATTATTAGCCTCAATAAAGAAAAAGCAGAAAAGGAGGCCATGGGACAACTTTTGCAAGAAGCAGATGATTTTGTATCAGTCGAAGAGATTGATGACCCTATGATTAGTAGCCTTTATGTAGGAACCAAACAAGGACAAAGTGTGGGGATTGTGGCAAAAGTAACAACAAATGGTTATGGTGGCGGCATTGAACTAATGGTAGGAATCAATAAAGCAAACAAAATCATGGGAGTACAAATTTTAGCCCATTCTGAAACACCTGGACTAGGCGCAAATGCTAAAAATCCAAGCTTTATTAACCAATTTATAGATAAAACGAGTCCACTTAAGGTAACTAAAACAACATCTGATGAGGAGATAGTAGCTATTACAGGTGCTACTATTACTTCACAGGCAATAACAGATGGAGTGAATCAAGTAGCAGAATATGTTCTCAATCATCAAAAAGAACTTTTAAAGGAGGGAAACTAAATGAAGGCATTACAAGAAAGATTAAAGGCTGGGATTGTTTTGGATAATCCTACTTTTGTACAAGTATTAGGGATGTGCCCAACTTTAGCAGTTACAACCAGTGCAGAAAATGCAGTGGGAATGGGGCTTGCTACAACAGCAGTACTTATTTGCTCTAATTTAGTTATTTCCTTATTACGTAAGTGTATTCCAAATAAAATTCGTATTCCTGCCTTTATCGTTATTATTGCAAGTTTTGTAACGATTATTGATTTAATACTTCAAGCTTATATCACAAGTTTGCATGCGGCTTTAGGTCTTTTTATTCCACTGATTGTAGTAAATTGTATCATTTTAGGACGTGCTGAAGCTTTTGCTTTTAAGAATAAACCTCTTCCTTCTATGTTTGATGGTTTAGGAATGGGACTTGGTTTTACTACATCATTAACCGTTATTGGCATGATTCGCGAGATCCTTGGCGCAGGACAACTTTTTGGCAATAATGTGATGCCAGAAAGCTATACACCCGCTATTATTATGATTTTAGCACCAGGAGCCTTCTTTACATTAGGTATTCTTATGGCTATTTTAAATACATTAAAGGCTAAAAAGCACTAGGAGGGGGAAACATGAATTTATTTTTATTATTTTTAAGTGCAGCGTTAGTAAATAACTTTGTACTAACTAAATTTTTAGGAATTTGCCCATTTCTTGGTGTCTCCAAAAAGGTAGAAACCTCTCTAGGGATGGGTGCCGCTGTTACATTTGTAATGGGTCTTGCTTCAATGATGTCTTATTTAGTTTATCATTTTTTATTAGTACCTTTAAAGTTAGAATACCTTTATACAGTAGCTTTTATTTTAGTTATTGCATCTCTTGTCCAATTTGTAGAAATGGTCATTCAAAAGGTAAGCCCTTCACTATATAGTGCATTAGGTGTTTATCTTCCACTTATTACAACCAACTGTGCTGTTCTTGGAGTAGCTATTTTAAATATGCAAAAGGGTTATTCCCTTACTCAATCCATTGTAAATGGAGTAGGTGGAGCTATTGGTTTTACACTTGTTATGGTACTTTTTGCAGGTATTCGTGAACGTTTAGAAGATAATGATATTTTAGAAGGCTTTAAAGGTTTACCTATTGCGCTTATTACAGCTGGTTTTATGGCTATAGCCTTTTTAGGCTTCCAAAATCTAATTAAATAGGAAGGAGCATAGAGATGGATATATCAGCAATTTTATTTCCTGTTTCGTGTATTGGAGGTTTAGGCCTCATATTTGGAGTGGGGCTCGGAATTGCAGCAAAGAAGTTTGCTGTACCTATAGATGAACGTGTAGAAGCTGTTAAGGATTGTTTGCCTGGTGCTAATTGTGGAGGGTGTGGTTTTGCCGGATGTGAAGCCTTGGCAAAAGCTATAGTAAATGGTGAAAGTCTTGTTAATGCTTGTCCTGTTTGTAATAAGGGACAAATAGCAGAGATTGCTCAAATTATGGGGGTTGAGGCAACAAATAGTATTAGAAAAATAGCTTTTATTAGTTGCAAGGGAACCCCGGATGTGGCTAAACTTAAGTTTAAGTATGAAGGTATCCTTACTTGCCAAGATGCACAACTAATTGGTGGGGGGCCAAAAGTATGTAGCTATGGATGTTTAGGCTATGGAAGTTGTGTTAAAGTATGTCAATTTGATGCACTTACTATTGTGAACGGTCTGCCTGTTGTCGATAAAGAAAAATGCGTAGGTTGTGGAGCTTGCCAAAAAGAATGTCCAAGGGAGATTATTCAAATATTGCCGGAAGATACAACTTATCAAGTAAGTTGTATGTCTCAAGATAAGGGGAAAGATGTAAAAGCTGCTTGTAGTGTGGGGTGTATTGGGTGTGGAATTTGTATGAAACAATGTGAAGTAGATGCGATAAAAGTAAAAAATAGCCTTGCTCATATTGATCAAAGTCTATGCATAGGATGTGGCAAATGTGAAACCAAATGCCCTACTAAGGCAATTAGTGCATTACTTTTAGAACATGTTTAAGGTGAATGGAAAATGAAATTGGGGGGAAGATAATGACATCCAATAAATCAGCAAATACATGGATTCTTATATTATGTATGCTAGCAGGCTTAACTGTTGGTAATTTTTTAGGAGAATTATGTGCTCAAGTCAGTTTTTTAAAGTGGATGAATTATGCAGGAGTTTTTGGGCTGGATAATCCTATTCAACTGGACTTAGGTGTTATGTGGCTTTCTTTTCAAGCACATCTTAACATTACTTTAGCAGGTATACTAGGGATGGTAGCAGGTGTGCTTATTTATAAAAAGATATGAGGTAAAGGAGATAGATAAATGATAGAGTGGATTTTAGCTTCTAGTTCACCTCGTAGGCAGGAACTTTTAGAAAGACTTCCTTTTAGCTTTTCGGTAGAAGTTGCTCAAGTGGAAGAGACAATTTGTTCTTCCCTCTCTCCACGCCAAAACGTTGAAAATCTTGCTAAGCAAAAGGCAGAAGCAGTAGCTAGAAAGCATCCTAACAAATGGATTATTGGTTGTGATACATTAGTTGCTTTGGAACAGCATATTTTAGGTAAACCTCAAGATGCAAATGAGGCAAGGAAGATGCTTTATCAGCTTTCAGGTAAAGTTCATTCTGTTTATACAGGTATCTGTATTATAAGAGCACAAGATAGTTTTTTAAAGGTGTTTAGTGAAAAAACCAAGGTTCATATGAAACAACTGTCAGAGGAAGAAGTAACAGCATATGTGATAACAGGTGAACCGTTAGATAAAGCGGGTGCTTATGGCATACAAGGGCAAGGTGGACTTTATATTGAAGGTATAGAAGGTGATTATTATAATGTTATGGGATTACCTCTTTGTCGGCTCTATAAAGAAATAATGGAGTTTTATAAGTTTTACTAAAAAGTAGGCCTTTAAAGGCTTACTTTTTTTGTGTAAATTGGTATGAATTATTTTAATTAAGGCAATAATCTTATAAGAAAGTGGGGTGATAGATGTGCGCATGCAAGATTTGCCAGCAGCAATCCGTCCTTATGAACGTTGTGAGCAGTTAGGTATTACGGCTTTAACAGATTATGAGCTACTTGCCATTCTTTTAAGGAGTGGTACCAAAGGTTGTAATGTAGAAGAATTAGCGTGTAAGCTTTTAAATGAAAAAGCACCCTATGGTTCCCTGCTTTCCCTTTTTCAATGGTGTGAAGAGGAACTAAGAACGATAAAAGGAATGGGTAAGGTAAAGGTAATCCAGATTTTAGCGCTTTTAGAAATCTGTAAACGACTTGCAAGACAACGCTATGAACCCACTGAAAAGTTTACTTGTCCACGACAAGTATCAGAATATTTTATGGAGGAAGTAAGACATAGTAGAGAGGAACTTTTTATTGTCGTTTTATTAGATGCTAAATCTAAAATGCTCACGTATGAAAAAATTTCTCAAGGAAGTTTGACAGCTTCTATTGTTCATCCACGTGAGGTTTATAAGGTAGCCATTCAGAAGTCAGCTTATAGTATTATTGCAGTGCATAATCACCCTAGTGGAGATCCTTCACCTAGTAAAGAAGATTTATACATTACCAAACGACTTAAAGAAACAGGAGAAGTGATAGGTATTCCTCTTTTAGACCATATCATTATTGGTGATAGGTGTTACATTAGTTTAAAAGAAGAAAGTTACCTTTAGAAGATTAAATTCCAAAAAATACCTTAGTTTTATCGTGTATTTTCCAAGTGAACGGTTGAAAAAGGTAAAAAAAGGCTGTATGATGGTAGAGATGAGATTAAAAACACATTACTCAATAAGATAGATGAAATTAGGAGGATTGGAAGATGTTTGGAAAAGATATGGGTATTGACCTTGGAACCGCCAATACATTGGTATTTGTAAAAGGGAAAGGGATAGTTGTAAATGAACCTTCCGTAGTTGCCATAAAAGAAAAAACGAATGAAGTGTTAGCAGTAGGTGATGAAGCAAAACAAATGATTGGACGTACACCTGGAAGCATTGTTGCTATTCGCCCACTTAAAGATGGAGTCATTGCAGATTTTGCAACAACAGAAGCAATGCTTAGATATTTTATTGGCAAAGCACATAAACAATCTATATTTGCACCTAAACCACGTGTTATTGTGTGTGTACCTTCAGGTGTTACTTCTGTAGAAAAAAGAGCTGTAGAAGAAGCAACAGAAAAAGCTGGTGCTAAAAAAGCTCTTATTATGGAAGAACCTATGGCAGCAGCTATTGGTGCACACTTACGTGTAGAGGAACCTACAGGTAATATGGTTGTTGACATTGGGGGAGGGACAACAGACGTAGCAGTTATTTCTCTAGGCGGTATTGTAGCAAGCAAATCTTTACGTGTTGCAGGAGATGAATTTGATGAATATATTGTTTCTTATATTAAAAGAGAATATAATTTAATGATTGGTGAACGAACAGCTGAACAGATTAAAATTACTATTGGTGCAGCTTATCCAACAGGTGAAGACCAAACCATGGATATTAGAGGACGTGATCTTGTAACAGGTCTACCTAAAATTTTAACTATTACTTCAAGTGAAGTAACAGATGCCATAAAAGAACCTGTTAATGCCATTATTGATGCGATTAAATATACCTTAGAAAAGACACCACCTGAATTATCAGCAGATATTATGGAAAGTGGGATTATGTTAACTGGTGGGGGCGCTTTATTAACAGGTTTAGATACGCTCATTAGCCTAGAAACAGGTATGCCAGTTAAAATTGCAGAAGATCCATTAGATTGTGTAGCAAAAGGAACAGGTTATGCCCTTGAAGACATTGAAAAGTGGGCAGTACTTTTTGCAGATGATAAATAATACAAGGGGAGATAGCCTTGAAGTTAACAAAAAAAATTAAAAAAGTAGGTATAGTAATAAGTTCTATCCTCCTTATTGTCATTTTTCTGGGAAAAAGATATAACATTCCTGTAGTAAGTACAGGAGTAAACTCTCTCCTTTATCCTTTTGAAAAAGCATTTTTCTATGCTACACAAAAGGTACAAGGTGTTACGGATTATTTTAAAAATGTAGATGTACTTTTAAAAGAAAACAAGGCCCTAAAAGAGGAAAATCAAAAGCTTTCTTACGAGAATAGTATTCTCGTGCAGTATAAGAGTGAAAATAATAGTTTGAAGAGCCTATTGGAGATGAAGCAGCTTTATCGTGATTATGAAGGTTTAGGTGCGAATGTTATTGCGAAAGATAATGGAAATTGGTATAAGACTTTTAAAATTGATAAAGGGCTTAATCAAGGTATAACCTATAATGGTGTTATTTTAGCGAATGGTGGTCTAGTTGGGCGTGTCAGTGAAGTGGATCTCTTTTCTTCGAAGGTACTTACTATTATTGATGATCGAAGTTCTGTAAGTGCAAAAATTGTCCGCACAGGTGATACAGGTATTTTACGTGGTGATATTGAAATGACAGCTGAAGGACTTTGCAAACTGGAAATCAATGTAGAATCTGAAGTAGTAAAGGGTGACCAAGTAGTAACTTCTCATCTCAGTTCTATTTATTATCCTACGGGTATTCCAATAGGTACAGTAGAGGAAATTGTACCAGGTAAAAATGGATTAACACAGTATGCCTATGTTAGGCCCATTGTAGATTTTAAACATTTAGAACAAGTTTTGGTTCTCTTAAATCAGGAACAGTAGTGGGGTGTAAGATGAGGACAACAGTTATCGGCCTTTTATTAGTTGTGGTGCAAGTCCTAAGCACCACAATTTTTCAGCATTTAAGAATAGGTAATATTTTGCCAAACTTTATGATTATGATTATTGTTTCTTTTGCGTTGCTAAGAGGGAGCACAGAGGGAACTCTGGTTGGTATTGCAGGAGGTCTTTTATATGATCTATCTTTTGGTTTATTGGTTGGACCAACAGCTATCATTTATGGAGGCATTGGCTATATAATTGGCAAATTAAATAGAAATTTTTATCGTGAAAATTTTATTATTCCATTTTTATGCACATTAGCAAGTAATTTAGTGTATAGTATCTTTTTCACTTTTGGGTTTATGCTAAGAGGAAAAATTAATTTCTTCTTTTTCTTTAAATCTCTTATTATGCCAGAACTTATTTATACCATTACTCTTTCTTTGGTTGTGTATCAAATAAGTTATTTAATTAATGAAAAAATTGAATGGCATGAAAGAAAAACTCGTAATATTTTTTAAATAGAGGTGGCGTATAGATGAAAAAGCAAGCTTTAGAACCTATACCCCTCCTACATGATCGTTTTTTTATCCTCTGCTGTACCAGTGGACTTCTATTTCTAGGGTTGGTGGTACGGTTATACGATCTTCAGGTTATTCATCATGAAGAGTATAGTAGTCATATGACTATAAAACACAACGAAGCATAGAGATTCCAGCCACTCGTGGACTTATCTTTGATCGTTATGGCAATCCATTAGCCATTAATGAACCTGTTAATGTTTTAAAGTTTGACCAACAAGCTTTTACTAATAAGGAAAAACTAAATGAGACTTTATTACAAGCCATAAATATATTAGAACAAAATGACGATACCTTTATTGATAATGTACCTCTTTCTCAAAAAGCTCCATTTATTTTAACAGGAGATACGTATGAAGTAAATCGTTTTAGTTATAATGTACCCTATATAAATGAAGAACAACGTCAAGAGCTTCTTACCTATAGTGGGCAAGAATGGATGGCATATTTAAAAAAACAGTTTGAAATAAGCCCACAATTAACAGATGAGGAAGCAAGAAAAATTATTGCCTTGCGTGTAGAAATTTTTAAATCCTCCTATTCACAGTACCAATTGGTTAACCTTGCTTTGAAAGTATCTGATAAGACGATGAGCCAAATAGAAGAAAATAGGGAAAAATTTGTAGGATTAAGTATCGATCAAATCCCCCTGCGTTATTATCCTGAAGGAGAAATAGTAGGCAATCTTTTGGGTTATACGCGAACCATTACGGAAAATCAGTTGGAACAGCTTCAAAAACAAGGAAAAAATTATGAGCGTAATGACTTAATTGGACAAATGGGCCTTGAGCAATCCATGGAAGATAAATTAAAAGGTGAAAAAGGGCTTGAAAAGGTAGCAGTTGATAATTTTGGCAGGCGTATTTATACATTAAGTCGAGAAGAAGGGCAAGCAGGAAGAGATATTTACTTAACGCTTGATTTAGCCCTACAAAAGGCTACGTATAATAGTTTAGAGAGAAGGCTGAGTGAAGCGATTATAATGCGTCTTAAAAACCCAGGTGGTTCTGTGCTTCCTCTAGATGCTAAAACCCTTATTCGTTCTATGATTGAAAGTAATATTTTAGATATAAAGGCATTGCAGGTAGCACCTCAAGAGACAAAGAGTCATGCTATAGTGAGTATTTTGGAACAAGCTTACGACAAAATAGATCCTTTGATGCGACAAGACTTTTCTCTTAAGAAGTTACTTTTAGAGTGGTTTGATGAAGGCAAATTAACAGAGAAAGAAATTCTGTGGATACTTCATGAGCAAGGAATTTTAAAACTAGAACCTTCTGTTCTAGGTGAATTTCAAAAAAATAAGCAGGGAACTACAGAGGAACTTTTAATAGATCAACTTGAAAAAGGCTATTTAAAGCCTAAATACTTTGCAATTGATCCTTGTAGTGGTGCAGCAGCAGTGGTAGATGTACAGACAGGTGAAGTTTTAAGTTTAGTAGGATATCCTTCTTTTGATAATAATCAGCTAAGTACTTCTTTTAATTCATATTATGCACAACTTACAGATGGGTTTGATAAGCGTAGCCTTTTAGTTAATCGTGTGACCAAGACAGCTAAAGCACCTGGTTCTACTTACAAAATGGTGACTGCTATTGCAGGACTTGAAGAAGGAGTGATTACTCCAACAGAGAAAATTAATGATACAGGAACCTTTACACAGGCAGGGGCGCCTTATCCAAGATGTTGGGTACTAAGTTCTTCAGGTAATGGGCATGGTGAAGTAGATTTAAACCGTGCCTTAGAAGTATCTTGCAATTATTATTTTTATGAAGTCGCTTATCGCTTAGCTCAAAAGATGGGGTCTAATTTTGAAGGAATTAATACATTAAATCGTTACGCGGATTTGTTTGGTTTAAGTGAAAAAACAGGAATTGAACTAGATGAGGTACAGCCTAATATTTCTTCACCTTTTAATTTAGTCAAGCAGTGTGTAAGACAGGTTTTAAATAAGTTAAAAGATTTGTCAATGAGTAAAGAGCAAGAGCTACTTACTACCCTTAAAGCACAACTTGAGAAAGGTGTTTATTTAACAGATTCATTAGGAGAGACTAGGTTAGAGGTAGAAGAAGCATTCCAATATGAATTGAAACGTCAGTTAGAACCACTTTTGCAAAAGGTTTTAGAGCCACATTATGATGTGTTTTTACCACAGATTTTATCACAAATTAAGCAAGGTGTGGCAAAAGATTTTACTCAGGTTATGGAACAAATTATAGTTAACACAATGGAGAGAACGACGAGTACCTCTTTAGAACAAAAAGTAAAAAGTGTATTTATTCAAAGTCTGGAGATTTATGTAGATAAGACACTGGATGAGTCCTTAAAACAAGCAATTAATCAAATTCCTGAAGATGAATTATTAGATGCTTATGAGCAAGCTTTTTTGAAGGTTTATCGTATGCAAATAAGAAAAGCAGATCAAAGAGAAAGTGCAAAAGCCTTACTATTAGCTAAAAATCAATTACCTACCAAGATAGAGACATATAAAGAGCAACTGGTAGCAAAAATAAGACAAAATATTATAAATTTGATTGTCAATGAGTTGTTTGTTGGTGTAGAATTAAATTGGACAGATGGAGTAACCGTACGTACTGCCATGGGGCAAGGATACAATGCTTTTTCTCCTTTGCAAATTGTACGCTATATTGCAGGCATAGCTAATAAAAAAGTAACTTATGATTTACGACTGGTACAAGGAATTAGAAGCTATGAAGCAGGTCGATCGCTCTATGAAGTAACCTTGCCACACCCTATTAGGGATATTACAGTATCCGATTATACGATGAACCTTATACATCAAGGTATGCTAGATGTAATACAGGGAGAAGAAGGAACAGCAAGAGAGATTTTTAAAAACTTTCCTGTAGCGATAGGTGCCAAAACAGGAACGGCAGAAGACGGTAAACATGAACATGCTTGGTTTGCGGGGTTTGCACCTTATGAGGCACCTCAAATCGCATTAGTAGTCACACTTTACAACACAGATGGATTAGGTAGTACAAGTCAATTGATTGCCAAAGATATTTTGGAAAATTATTTTAAGGAGAGTCAAGATAAACAAGCTACTTTAGAGAATATATTTGTTGACTAGAGGGGGAGGAAGATGGTGCAAGATAATCTAGTTGTCTTCAAAGGTTATGCAGATGGCATTATTGTTTTACTAGATGAAATGGCTAACTTTGAGGCGGTATTGGAGTGTTTCAAACAAAAACTGAAGGATTCTGAACGCTTTTTTAAAGGCTCTAGAGTGTCTTTACGTTTTAAAGGAAGACCTTTAAGCGAAAAACAGCAAGAGATACTTTTGGAACTTTTAGCCAATCAAAATATTGTTAATATTTCTTTTGTACATGAGTTTGAAAATGAAAAAGAAATGTTTAAAGAAACTGATTATTTGAAATGGATCAAAGAGCAGATTGAATCAGGTGAAGCTTCACTTACACATTTTCATTATGGTATTGTGCGTTCAGGTAATCATGTACATGCTAGTGGAAATGTTGTTGTATTAGGTGATGTAAACCCGGGAGGACTTGTAACAGCAGGTGGAAATATCCTTATAATGGGTTCGTTGAAAGGAAAAGTACATGCAGGCATGGACCCTAGCTTTTCACATCCTTTTGTGATTGCGCAAAGTATGCAACCTATTCAGATTGGTATTGCTTCTATTATTGCTCAGTCACCCCAGGGCAATAAGTATATGGATATAGGTGAGGGTGGTATGCAAATGGCTTATTTGTATGAAGAAGAAATCTATATCAATCAAATGGATACAAAAACATTAAGTCATATGTTAAAATAAAAAGAAATGAATTAGAGGGGGTTAAAAATGAGTGAAGTAATTGTAATTACCTCTGGTAAAGGTGGTGTAGGTAAAACAACTACCTCTGCCAATGTAGGTACAGCATTAGCATTAGCAGGTAAACAAGTCGTATTAGTGGATGCAGATATTGGACTTCGCAATCTTGATGTTGTTATGGGGCTTGAGAATAGAATTGTTTATGATTTAGTAGATGTAGTAGAAGGAAGGTGCCGTTTAAAACAAGCCTTAATTAAGGACAAGCGTTTTGAAGGACTTTTTCTTTTACCAGCTGCTCAGACACGTGATAAAAATGCAGTAAGCCCAGAACAAATGAAAAAACTATGTGATTCATTAAAAGAGGATTTTGATTATATTTTATTAGATTGTCCAGCTGGTATCGAACAAGGTTTTAAAAACGCTATAGCAGGTGCAGATCGTGCTTTAGTTATAACTACACCAGAGGTTTCAGCTGTAAGAGATGCAGATCGTATTATTGGGCTTTTAGAATCCCATGGCGTTTCAACTATTCATCTTATCATCAATCGTGTACGTATGAATATGGTAAAACGTGGAGATATGATGGCAATGGAAGATGTAGTTGAAATTCTTGCTATTGATCTTATTGGAGTTGTACCAGATGATGAAAATATTGTTGTAACAACTAACAAAGGTGAACCAGCAGTTATTGAAGGGAGCTCTTTAGCAAGTAAAGCTTTCCGTAATATTGCAGATCGCGTACAAGGTTTAGAGCGTCCATTTTTAGATTTAAATATTTCTACTGGTTTAGTAGGTAAAATCAAAAAGGTATTTGGATTTGGAAATCAATAAAGGGAGTAGGTGATGGGGGTAATGGACTTTAATAGCTTGTTTGGAAAGAGAAATAAATCAAGTTCAGTAGCAAAGGATCGATTGAAGTTGGTACTTATTCATGATCGTATGAATTGTTCTACTGAACTTTTAGAAATGATGCGGGCAGATATTGTAGCGGTAATATCTAAGTATGTAGATATTGATACCGACGACTTTAATATTGAAATATCGAATAGGCAATATGAAGAAGGTGGCAAAAAGGCACCTGTATTATCCGCCAATATACCTATTAAGAATTTAAAGAAAGTGAAGTGACTCTCTAAGAGTTTCATAGGGGGCACTAGGAAAGGATTCGTTATTTTTTTATGTTTAAAAAATTTTCAATTAAACAAATGGATGGTTGGCTTATTGTTCTAATGATGTTACTAACAGGTATTGGCATATTAGCAATTAGCAGTGCAACAGCTTCCTTTGGCGATGAGGATTTAGTCAAAAAACAGCTTGTCTTTTTTGGCATTGGTTTTGTTTTAATGTTAATTGTGATGAGTATTGACTATCATATGCTGGGGGATTGGTATTTAATTATTTATGTGCTTACTAATCTTGTTTTATTATCTGTTTTTTTCTTAGGGAAAGAAGTAAATGGAGCTGCAAGATGGATTTCGATTGGAGGTTTTCAACTGCAACCTTCCGAATTTGCTAAAATTGCTATGATTTTATGTTGTGCCAAACTAATTGATAAGTACAATAAAAAGATTAATCGATTATGGCCTATTTTAGTGATTGGAGCATTTGACTTTGTGCCCTTTATTCTTATTAATCGTCAACCTAATTTGTCTACAAGTATTGTACTTGTTGTTATTTTAATGATACAATTATTTGTAACCAAACTCGATTTCAAGTATATTGCTTCAGCTGTAGGGATAGGCATATTAATTGTAACGGTTGCCTTTGTTTATATTGTAAAGAATCCAGATCAGAAGCTAATTGCTAAGTATCAAAGAGACCGTATCGTAAATAAGATTCATGGCGGGGATAGCTTAGATGAACGTTACCAAACAACTCAAGCTATTCATGCCATTGGCTCAGGTGGGCTTAAAGGTAAAGGGCTCTATCAAGGTTCTATCAGTCAACTCAATTATTTACCAGAATCTCAAAATGATTTTATTATTGCTGTAATTGGTGAAGAGTTTGGTTTTATTGGAGCTACAGGTGTGATAGCACTCTTGATGCTTTTTATTTTAAGAGGATTATGGATTGCAAGAGGAGCACCTGATGATTTAGGTAAGTTTATCGTTGTAGGTTATATCGGTATGATTGCTATGCAGTCTTTCGTTAATATTGGAGTAGCTACCGATTTACTCCCTAATACAGGGATACCCGTTCCATTTATTAGTTATGGTGGGAGTTCTTTATGGGCAAACATGATTGGGATGGGGTTAGTATTAAATGTTGCGATGACAAAAGAAGAAACTATGTTTTAAAGGAGGTTGAACCCTATGAACGTTGCACTCATTGCACACGATGCAAAGAAAAAGTTAATGGAAAATTTCGCAATTGCGTATCGCCATATTTTAATGAAGCATACCTTATATGCGACTGGAACAACGGGAAGACTCGTAGAAGAGGCAACAAATTTAAATATTTATAAGTATTTAGCAGGACATTTAGGTGGGGCACAGCAGTTGGGCGCACAAATTGCTCACAATCAAGTGGATATGGTGATTTTTCTAAGAGACCCTGTTTCTCAGAAACCTCACGAACCAGATTTAGGAAGTATAGAAAGATTATGTGATATTCACAATATACCTATTGCTACCAATTTAGCAACAGCTGAACTCCTTGTAAAAGCCTTAGAAAGAGGCGATTTAAGTTGGCGTGAGGTTATGCGATAAAAGACTTTTTTAAGTCTTTTTTTATTTTGTGCCTTAAGAATAAAGCTTTTTCTTGTCCCATATATATAGACTATAAAAGATATTCAAGAGGTGAGAAAATGGGAGAAGTAAAGAGAAAGAGACCATGGGAAGATAAGCCAAAAGAAGAGCCCACTACATTTGCAAATGATCTTTTGAATCAAATACTCATTTGTACTGTAATAGGTATAGGAGCGTTTCTTGTGCTAAATACTAAAGAAAGCACGAAATGGAAAGACACTTTTCAACAAGAAATTTCTAAGAATATAGAAATAGAAGATTTACAAAAGTGGGTTAAAAAAGGAAGAGAAGTGATTCGTGACTATACTTTAAAATAGAATGGAAAATATACTGGAGGAAAAAATGAATACAGTTAATTTATCTGATTCACTTCTAAATAGAGTGGATAAACCAGCGCGTTATATTGGAGGAGAATTAAATAGTTATAAAAAGACTATTGAAGAAGAGACAATCCGTTTTGCTTTTTGTTTTCCGGATGTTTATGAAGTAGGTATGAGTCATTTAGGTATGCAAATTTTATACCACTTCTTAAATCGTAGAGAAGATACTTTTTGTGAAAGAGTTTTTGCACCTTGGGTAGATATGGAAAAAATAATGCGAGAAGAAAAGATTCCTCTCTTTAGTTTAGAGAGCCATAGCCCACTTAGTGACTTTGATTTTGTAGGCTTTACCTTACAATACGAAATGAGTTATACCAATATCTTAAACATGCTAGAGTTAGGTGGGATTCCTTTATGGAGTAAGGATAGAAGAGAAGAACATCCTTTTGTTATTGTTGGGGGGCCTTGTGCGTATAATCCTGAACCTTTAGCTAACTTTGTAGATATTGTTTATATTGGTGAAGGTGAAGTTTCCTATGATGCTTTATTGGATAAATATAAGGAATGGAAACGAGAAGGTGGAAGTCGTCAAGACTTTTTAAAACATATTGTTAAAATTCCTGGTATTTATGTTCCTTGTTTTTATGAAGAAATATATAAGGAAGATGGTACCTTAAGTAAACGTAAGAAAAATTATGAAGAAGCACCTGATACTATCAAAAAAGTTATTGTTGAAAAGATGGATGAGAGTTTTTATCCAGAAAAGCAAGTTGTACCATGGATTCGTGCAATTCATGACCGTGTAACCTTAGAAATGTTTAGAGGGTGTATCCGAGGGTGTCGTTTTTGTCAAGCGGGTATGATTTACCGTCCTGTTCGTCAGAAAAGCAAAGAGGTATTACTTGGTTATGCTCAAAAACTTTTAGAAGCAACAGGGTACGAGGAAATTTCTCTTGCATCTTTAAGTACCAGTGACTATAAAGAGTTACCAGCCTTTGCAGAGGAACTTATAGGGATGTGTAATGAGGAGTATGTAAATATTTCATTACCGTCTTTACGTGTAGATGCTTTTTCAGTAGATCTTATGCAAAAAGTACAAGAGGTGAGAAAAAGTAGTTTAACCTTTGCTCCAGAAGCAGGAACACAAAAAATGCGTGATGTGATTAATAAAAATATTTCTGAAGAAGAGATTTTAAAGGGGTGTCGCCTAGCCTTTGAAGGAGGTTGGAATAGGGTTAAACTTTACTTTATGCTTGGTTTGCCTTATGAAACAGTAGAAGACGTACAAGGTATTGCAGCTTTAGCTGAAAAGGTAGCACAAACTTATTTTGGAGTAGAAAAAGAAAAAAGGCAGGCGGGCTTACAACTTGTAGTAAGTACATCTTGTTTTGTGCCTAAACCTTTTACACCTTTTCAGTGGGCAGCACAAGATAGTGCAGAAAGCTTTATGACCAAGCATAATCTGCTGAAGCATGCTATAACGCGTAGGCAAATTCGCTATAACCACCATGATGCTAAAACGAGTGTATTAGAGGCTGTTATTGCAAGAGGAGATAGACGTGTGGGCAACCTCCTTTATACAGCCTATCAAAAAGGCTGTACCTTTGATAGTTGGAGCGAGCACTTTGATGAAAACAAATGGCAAGAAGCAGCTAAAGACAGTGGGATTGAACTAGCTTTTTATGCACAACGTGAACGGAGTTATGAGGAGCTTCTGCCTTGGGAACACATTGATATTGGTGTAACAAAGCGTTTCTTAATGGCTGAAAATGAAAAGGCTAAGGCGGCTAGTACCACTCCTCATTGCCTAGAAAAATGTTCAGGATGTGGAGCAAATAAGTTAGGAAAAGGAGTTTGTCATGAAGGTTAGATTAAAATTTACTAAAGAAGGCCCTGTTAAATTTGTAGGGCATCTTGATACGGTACGCTTATTTCAACGTGCTATAAAGGTTGCTAAAATACCAGTTGCATACTCACAAGGTTTTAGTCCTCATTCTCTTATTTATTTTGCTCTTCCTTTGGCAGTAGGTATGAGCAGTAAGGGTGAGTATTTGGACATCGTTCTTGAGAAGGAAATAGAACCTGAATGGGTGAAGGATCAACTTAATCAGGTTTTAGTAGATGGTATACGTATTTGTGAGATTTTTAGAGCTCCTGATATAAAAGACTCCTTAATGAGTTTAGTAAAGGCGGCAGACTATCAAGTGATTTTGCCTAAAAGAGAATTTCCTTATTTAACATGTGAAATACTTGAAAAAGGTTTAGGACAACAGCAGTTATTAGTAGAGAAAAAGGGGAAAAAAGGGAATAAAGAGATAGATATTAAACCTCTTATTCTAGGAACAGAAGTAAATGAAGAGGAACAAGCATTTTGTCTGAAGCTTCATGTTTTAGCAGGAAGTGAAGCTAATTTAAAACCAGAGCTTGTCATCAAGGCACTTTTAACAGACGTTCAAGAGAACCATTATTTTGAGATTACTCGAGAAGAGTTATATGCTTATGATAAGGAATATATACCTTTAGACCATTATGGGAGATAGGGATGAAAAAGACTATTTTAATTGAAAAAAGCAGAGTATTAACACGTATGGCCTATCTTCAAGAGGGTGAGCTAATAGCCACTTACATTGATTCTCCTTTTGAACCCGAATTGCAAAATAAAATACTCGTAGGACAGGTGGACCAAATTGTTAAAAATCTCAAGGCAGTTTTTGTGGACTATGGTGCTGAAAAGAAAGGTCTTTTACATTTTGCGCAGATTCCTGAAGAATATAGAGCAAAATTAAAACAAGGATTGCGCCTTCCTATTCAAGTTACTAGGCTTAATAAAGGAGATAAGGGGAATAAGCTTACTGCTAAGGTGTCTATGCAAGGTCGTTATATGGTTTGTCTACCCTTTGAACCGGGTATCAGTATATCTAAAAAAATTAAGCAATCTGCTTTAAGAGAAAAACTTAAAGAGCAGATTCGTCAAAGTTGTAAGAGAGAGTATGGATTTATTATTCGAACAGAGGCTATGACGTGTTCGATAGAGGATTTTGAAAAAGAACTAAAGGATTTAATTCAAAAAGCAGATCAATTTATGAAAAGTAAGGATTATCTTTCGAAGGGAAGCATTCTATATGAAGAATTACCAACTTCTTTAAGTTGGATTTTTGATCATATGACCATGCAAGATGAAATAACACTTATTTGTGATGATGCGGATTATAGTGAAAAATTAAAAGAAGTGTGCCATCAATATGGCTATACAGATAAAAAGTTAGATTTACAAGTGTTAACAGAAAAAAGTAATCTTTTTTTTGTCTATGGGATTCAAAAGCAGTGGGATAAGCTTTTTGAACGTAAAATTTGGCTTAAAAATGGGGGTAACATTGTTATTGATTGTACAGAAGCTATGACAGTAATCGATGTGAATAGTGCTAAGGCTATTTTGTCTAAAAATGCAAGACAAGCTATTTTAGAACTGAATCAGCTTGCTATACAGGAAGGACTATTGCAAGTACTAAGGCGTAATTTATCAGGAATTATTTTAATGGATTTAGTGGAAATGACAGAAGCTGAGGATAGAGAGGCTGCCTATCATTATGCAAAAAAGATACTAGAAACCTATGGTGAAAAGAGAACTCTTGTCTATCCATTAACTGAATTAGGTATTTTGCAGTGTACGAGAAGTAAAAAGCAACTTAGTGTGGGACAAAAGCTATTGGAGGGATGTAATGTTTGTGGAGCAAGAGAAGGGCGTTATAACATGCTGTATGAAGCTTTTTTATTGGAGCAAAAGTTAAAAAATCTTCATGAGCAAACGATGCAACGTCAGCTTTATATCCATTGTCATGAAAGACTTTACGATTTTCTAATAGAAAATGACATACTAAAGCAATTAGAAAAGACGTATGACATGACATTATTTCTTGAGAAATCAAAAGAACTTCAAGGAAAAGCTTTTTTATGTCAATTTTAACCGTTTTGATTATTGACAGGCTAGGGGAACTATGCTAGACTATTTAAGTGTTTTAAGCCGCACGAAGAGGTTGAAAACATCAACAAGATGTACCGTATTCGGCGAGTTTTCGGTTTAAGGAGGTGTACACATGTACGCAATTATTGAAACAGGTGGCAAACAATACAAAGTTCAAGTTGGAGATAGTATTTGTGTTGAAAAATTAAATGTAGCCGCTGGTGAAGCAGTTGTATTCGACAACGTATTAGTTGTTGGTAAAGAAGATTCTTTAACAGTTGGAACTCCTTTTGTAAGTGGTGCAACAGTTAAAGCAGATGTTGTAGGCGACGGTAAAGGTAAAAAAATTATCGTATACAAATACAAATCTAAAAAATCTTACCACAAAAAACGTGGTCATCGTCAACCTTTCACAAAAGTTACTATTACAGCCATTGAAGCTTAAGTCGTATGACAAAGGTAACTTTGTATTATAAGGATGATTTACTTTGGCGTTTTAAAGTAGATGGACATGCTGGATTTGCAGTACATGGTGAAGACATCGTTTGTGCCGCAATTAGTATGTTAACTATTAATACAATTAATGCCATTAGTTTATATACTAAGGAGCCTTATACGGAACTTAGTATGGATTCAAAAAGAGGGCTTCTTGATATTGCTTTTCCTAATCGTAAATTAGGAAGATATGAAGAGGAGTCCGAATTACTTTTAAAAAGTATGGTATTAGGTCTTAAGACTATTCAAGAAACGTACGGAGAAAAATATATTCAAATTAGAACTAAATAGGAGGTGAATTATATGTTACGTTTAGACCTTCAGTTTTTTGCTCATAAAAAAGGGGTAGGATCAACTAAAAACGGTCGTGACTCTGAATCAAAACGCCTTGGTGCGAAAAGAGCAGATGGACAATTTGTAAAAGCTGGTAACATTCTATATCGTCAAAGAGGAACTAAAATTCATCCAGGTGAGAATGTAGGACGTGGCGGCGACGATACGTTATTTGCATTAGTGGATGGACGCGTTAAATTTGAACGTAAAGGCAGAGATAAAAAACAAGTTTCTGTATATCCAGTAGCACAAGAAGCATAAGAAGACTTTTAGAAGGTTTCAACTACAGTTTGAAACCTTCTTTTTATGTATAAACTATAGATAGAAAGGAGTGATACTGTGTTTGTTGATAAAGTAAAAATATTTGTTAAATCAGGTAAAGGTGGTGACGGACATGTTTCTTTTCGAAGAGAGAAATATGTGCCTAATGGTGGTCCAGATGGCGGTGATGGTGGACGTGGCGGTCATGTGATTTTTGAAGTGGATCCGGGAGTCAATACCTTAATGGCCTTTCGACATAATCGTCATTATAAAGCAGAAAATGGGGAAAGTGGAGGCAAAAAGCGTTGCCATGGCAAGGACGGACAAGATTTAATTATTCGTGTACCCCAAGGTACCATTATTCGTGAGGCAGAAACAGGTAAAGTTATTACAGATTTACATGGTATAGATCAAAAAGAAATTGTTTTTAGTGGGGGACGAGGTGGACGTGGTAATCAGCATTTTGCTACAGCTACGCGCCAAGCGCCACGCTATTCAGAGAAAGGACAACCAGGTAAAGAATACTGGGTTATTCTTGAACTTAAAATGATTGCGGATGTAGGACTTGTAGGTTATCCCAATGTTGGAAAATCAACTTTACTTTCTATGGTGAGTAATGCACAACCTAAAATTGCTAATTATCATTTTACAACCTTAGCACCTAATTTAGGGGTTATTAGCAATTCTTATGGTAAACACTATGTAATGGCTGATATCCCTGGACTTATTGAAGGTGCATCAGAGGGAATTGGATTAGGTCATTCCTTTTTACGCCATGTGGAACGTACAAAAGTGCTAGTCCACGTAGTTGATGTAGCGGGAACAGAAGGAAGAGACCCAGTAGAAGATATTTATACTATTCAAAAAGAAATTAAACTTTATAATCCAGAGATTTTAAAAAATAAGCCTCAACTTATTGCAGCCAATAAAACGGATGTAGGAAATTATGAGGAAAATTTAGCACACTTAAAGGCAGAATTTGAACCTCAAGGTATAGAAGTTATACCTATTTCAGCAGCAGGTAATCAGAATTTACAAGACTTATTAAAGGCTATTGGATTGCTTCTTGAAAAAGTACCCGATCACACCATTATTTTCGAGCCAGAATTTGAAGAAAACTCTGAGGCTGATGACGAACCATTTACTGTGACAAAAGCAGGTGAAGGTTATTATGTGGTTGAAGGTAGGGCTATTGAGCGTATGATGGGTTATACGGCATTAGATACAGAAAAAGGTTTTGCTTTCTTCCAGAAATATTTAAGAGATAAAGGGATTATACAAGCTTTAGTAGACGCTGGAATAGAGGAAAGCGACGTAGTTAATATTTATGATTTAGAATTTGAGTATTTTAAATAGGAGAATCCAAAATGAAAACTTTAACAAGTAAACAACGTGCTTACCTTAAAGGGTTGGCTCAAAAAATAGATCCCATTTTTCAAATTGGCAAAAATGGTGTAACACCAGAAGTAACGGAAGCCATTGCTTTAGCTTTAGAAGCTAGAGAGTTAATTAAAATTAGTATTTTAAATAACTGTCTGGAAGATCCTCGTGATGTATGTGAGAAGTTAAGTGAAAGAACACATTCTTTACCTGTTCAAATCATTGGTAAAAAGATTGTGCTCTATAAGCCTTCTAAAGAAAATCATAGAATTATGCTTCCTCAGTAAAAATAAAAGAGAGTTTTTTTCTTTAGTAAGTTTAGACTACTAGAGGAAAAGACTTTTTTTGCTTTTAGAAGCATGTTATAAAAAAGTTTATTTTTAGAAAAACAAGAAGGGAAGATTTTATGGATTAGGACTTTCAAATTCATAAAAATAGGTTATAATAAGAAAAGTATATAGGGTAGACTGATAATAAGAGGAGAGAAAGATTGTATGATCTCACAATTTGGAGCCATGCGTAAGTTAGCCATAATGGGGGGAACATTTGATCCTATTCATATTGGACATCTTGTAACGGCAGAAGAAGTAAGACAGGAATTTGATATTGATGAAGTACTATTTATACCAACAGGTCATCCCCCTCATAAAGCCAGCATTAATATGACGACGAGTGAACATCGCTATTTGATGACCGTACTTGCAACAGCAGCTAATCCTAGTTTTAAGGTCTCTAAATTAGAGATTAATAGAGAAGGTGTTACCTATACCATTGATACGATTAAAGAACTTAAAAAAATTTATGGTGAACAGGTAAAGCTATATTTTATTACAGGTGCAGATGCCATTCATAAAATATTAACGTGGAAATCTTCAGAGGAGCTTTTGCAAATCTGTGAATTTGTAGCAGTAACAAGACCAGGCTATAATAAAGAAGAGTTAATTAAACAAATTGAGGAACTTAAAAGAAAATATGAGACGAATATTCATTTTCTTGAGGTACCAGCTTTAGCTATTTCATCTTCTGATATTCGTTATCGGATTGAAAATCAAAAGCCTATTAAATATTTAGTGCCTCCTGAAGTTGAAAATTATATAAAAAAATATAAATTATATCATTATGCCATTTGTTTAACAACTGAGAAAAGAGAAAAGATGTGTGCTTATGTGGCTAAGCGTTTATCCGCTAAACGTTATGCACATACAAAAGGAGTTATCGAAATGGCTCTGGAATTTGCTAGGGTGCATCAACTAAACTATGATGAAGTCTTTTTAGCAGCACTTTTTCATGATGTAGCAAAAGAGATTTCTGGGGATGAAAAAAGAAAACTTTGTAAGGCTTATGATATTACTTTAGATGCCTTTGAAGAAAAGCATATTGATTTAGCTCATGGTAAAATAGCAGCTGAGTTGCTAAAAAGAGATTGGCACATTACAACTCCCTCTGTTTTACAAAGTATTGCTTCTCATACTATTGGACGACCTTATATGACAGATTTAGAAAAGGTTATTTATTTAGCAGATATGACAGAAGCAGGACGTAGCCCGTATAAAGCAAAAGAGGAAATTCGTCACTTAGCTATGTATGATTTAAATGAAGCAATGTACGTAGCGCTCTGTTCTTCTTATAACTATGTCACCAATATACTAAAGCAGGAGGCACATCCTATTACGACGATGCTAATTGCAGAATACGAGAAAGTTAGGACTAAAAGTGAGCGAAAGGAGCAAACACAATTTGAACAAAGAGATACTTGATTGTGCGAAAAAAATATTTACAATCATTAATAAGAAAAGTATACAGGGAATTGATGTTTTAGATGTCCACGAATTAACTCCACTAGCAGATATATTTATTATTGCAACAGCTTCTAATATCAGGCAAACTCAAGCTATTGCAAATGATGTGGAGGATATGCTCATAGAAGAAGGTATCCGTTTGCGTCAAAAGGAAGGCTATCAGACTGCAAAATGGATTTTGATGGATTATGGTAACATTATTATTCATATTTTACATGAGGAAGAAGCAGAGTTTTATGGTTTAAATCGTTTGTGGAAGGATGCCCCCAAATTTACTTTTGAATAGATGAAAGGCTTGTTATTAATCCTAAAAGGTTAAGTAACAAGCCTTTTTATGTTGATTATCATTATTTAAGTAGTTTGTCCAAGTTTATCTTGACTTTTTGACGATGGCGTTTCCTTTTCCATTTAAAGGATAATAAAAGAAATAAACTTCCTACAATAGTAATGATTATAGCGAAAAGAATTTTATAAGAGATAGGAAAAAGTGACTCAGGTGTAGGAGACACTGTGATATAAGGGGAGGGTAAATAAGAGATATCTTGAATGACTAACGTGTTTTTAGCAAGAATTTCACTTTTATATAAATAAGTAATTTCCCCAATGGTACTCCCTTTAGTTATTCCAAGAGTTAAATAATCGGGTAGTTTCATTTGAGTAGTAATATCGCGTTCTTTAATATCTTTACGCATTAAAATAGAGAGCGGATTTTGAGTACCAATGGATACATTACCAGCTTGATAGAGTTCTCCACTTCTTATACTATAAAGCGGCAAGGTTTTTAATGTTGTTTGAGGACTATGAAGTGAAAGTGTACGATAAGCATTAAAACCATAGTCCAATAAAGCATTGGTATCTGCATACATCATTTCCTTGTCATCTGCTTTCAAGATAACTACTACAAGCTCTACCTCTCCTTTTTTAGCCATAGTAACTAATGTATGACGAGCAATATCTGTATAGCCGGTTTTTCCACCAATAACATCGGGTCGATAGAGGCGACTATTTCTTTTTTCATTCATTAGACCATGTTGTTGAGAAAAATAACGAACCTCGTTTGTTTTATTGGTATAAGGAATTTGATAAGTTTTATGACTCATAATTTCTAAAAAGTAGGAATTAGTCATTAAATAACTAGAAATAAGAGCCATATCATAGGCTGTCGTATAATGATTTTCATTATCTAGACCATGAGGATTCATAAAATTTGTATTTTTAGCTCCTAACTCTTTAGCACGTTCTGTCATACGTACTGCAAAATTTTCAATACTACCACTCGTAGCTTCTGCAAGTCCATTAGCAACCTCATTGGCAGATTCGAGAAGTAAACCATGAAGAGCTTGGTCCACAGTTATTTCCTCGCCAACATCTAGCGCAATATGGCTGCTTCCTCTTTCAATACCATAGATAGCTTCTTTAGAAAAGGTAACCCTATCGGTAGGTTTTAGGTTTTCAATGGTTAATAGGGCAGTCATAAGTTTTGTAATACTGGCGGGATAGTGCCTATCTTCAGCATTTTTTTGATAAAGAATGGTTTTAGATTTAACATCCATTAAAATAGCAGAAGTAGCGCTAACAGCAGGTGCTTGATAAGCAACCTCTGTCGCTAGTAAGCTTTGGGCACACAAACTGAAGACAAGTAGATAATGGCTCAGTTTAAGTAAACGTTTAAATTTCATTGTTTGACGACCCCTTTCTCTTATCAATTATAACAAATGTCTTTTAAATTAGTAAGGGTAAACTGACTAATTTATTAAAAAAATGTTAAAACTTTATGCAAGAGGTGCATAAAAATGAAAGATGAAAAAAAATACAAAAACATAGGTCTTTTAGTAGGTATAGGTATCCTACTAGCTATAGGTTACGGTGTACAGCAGATAGAGCGTCCACTTGTTGATAAATGTATACAGGAGGAACAAATAGCACAAGTATCTAAGGAAGTTCAAGTTCAAGAAATAACAACTCAAGATACAGTAGAAGTTTCCTTGCCTTCACCAGAAGTTACACGTGAGGTACCTGTTTATATTTGTGGAGAAGTTGTTAAGCCAGGTGTTTATTACATGAAAGAAGGGGCTATTCTAGCAGAATTGATGACTATGTGTGGCGGCTTAACGGAGGAAGCAGAACCCTATTATTTAAATCTAGCAAGTCCTGTTATCCCTCATGAAAAAATAGTTGTACCAAAAGTTGGAGAAGAAATTGACAAATTTGCTAATTCATATGACAATAGAGAAGAGTACTTGGGAAACAAGCAAGAAGTCTCTTCAAAAGAAGGTCAAAAAATAAACATTAATAGTGCAAGTGAAGCCCAGCTTCAAGAGTTGCCAGGTATTGGAAAAGTCAAAGCAGCAGCCATTGTTGCTTACAGAGAAGAAAAAGGTGGCTTTAAGGATATAAATGAGTTGCTTCAGATATCTGGAATAGGAGAGAAGACCTTAGAAAAAATAAGAGACTTAGTGACACGATAGAATGAGGGAGGATCTAAAATGAATAGTAAAATTTTAGTAGTAGATGATGAGAAACTTATTGTCAAAGGTATCAAGTTTAGCCTCGAACAAGAAGGCTGGGAAGTTGATGCAGCTTATGACGGGGAAGAAGCGCTTAATAATGTGCGTAACGGAAAATATGATGTAATGATTTTAGATGTGATGTTACCTAAATATAATGGATTAGAGGTATGTCAATTAGTAAGAGAGTTCTCTAATATTCCCATTATCATGCTAACTGCTAAAGGTGAGGACATGGATAAAATAATGGGACTTGAGTATGGGGCAGATGACTATGTAACAAAGCCGTTTAACATTTTGGAGCTAAAAGCACGTATTAAAGCCATTTTGAGAAGATCAACACATGTTGAAAAGGAACCTAATAAAAAGGTAATTGAAGTAGGCGAGTTACGTCTAGAAGTAAATAGTCGTCGTGTATTTATTAAAGAACAAGAAATCAATTTAACTGCTAAGGAATTTGATATTCTTGAACTCTTTGCAACACATCCAGGTAAAGTATATAGTCGTGACCAACTACTAGATACTATTTGGGGACATGAATATCCTGGTGATGTGCGTACGGTGGATGTACATGTAAGGAGACTTAGAGAAAAGGTGGAGCCTAATCCAGGACAACCTGAATATATCTATACAAAATGGGGGGTAGGTTATTATTTTAAAGATTAGAATGAAGTGGTTTCAAAGCTTAAGATGGCGCCTACTTGTCTTATTCTTCATTGTGAGTTTTATGCCACTTACTTTTTTCTCTTCTGTACTTTTAAGTCGTATGGAATTTTATTTTGTAAAAAAGGCACAGCAGGAGTGGCTCAGTAAAGCCAATTTAGTGTCTATACAAACTAAAGAAGGAAATTACTTAAAAGATGCGAGTAATTATAACTATTTTTCTTCTCGAATCATAGAGATGAGTAAGGAAAAAGACTTTGATTGTCGTATTTTAGTGGTGGATAAATATGGTTTTGTTGTAGTAGACTCTAGCTTTACTGCTCTTAACAAAACCATTATGAATAAACAGATTTTTGATGCACTTAATAAAAAAGATAGTGCAGAGAAATATCAGCTTGGCGATCAAACTATTATTAATGCTGCTGTTTCTGTTCCAGATAAAAATAATAAAGATGAAGTGTTAGGAGTTGTTATTTTATCTGGTAACATTGACTCCGTATACAAGTCATTAGCTGACATGAAGAGTCAGATTTATCTTCTTTCTTTAGTCACGAGTTTATTTGTAGGAATTCTATGCTTTGTCACATCCTCACTGATTACAAAACCTTTGAAAACTTTAATGAAGTTTGTACAACGTATTACAACAGGTCAGCTTGATCAAAAAGTAGATGTTGTAGGGAAGGATGAAATTGCAGAGCTAGGCAATGCATTTAACCATATGGCTGAGCAATTGCAACGAGTAGAGCAATCACGTCAAGAATTTGTATCCAATGTATCTCATGAATTAAAAACGCCCCTTTCTTCAATTAAAGTGTTGACAGAGTCTCTTATTTTTCAAGAGAATGTACCAGTAGAAATGTATAAGGAATTTTTTACAGATATTAATTCAGAAGTAGATCGTTTAAATAATATTATTTCTGATCTTTTAACATTAGTACGTTTAGACCAACGAGAAGTCCCACTCAATATTAATACGGTCAACCTGAATGATGTGACACAAGGTATACTCAAAAGACTTATTCCACTAGCGAAGAAGAAGGAAATTAAATTAATTTATGAAAGTCATAAAGATATTACAGCAGAAATTGATGAAGTGAAATTTACTTTAGCTATTTCTAATCTTATTGAAAATGCCATTAAATACACACCTAATGGTGGGGAAGTAAAGGTCATTATTCAAAGTGATTTACAGGATGTCTTTATTACAGTCAAAGATACAGGGATTGGGATTGCAAAAGAAGAGCAGTCTAAAATCTTTGAACGGTTTTATCGTACGGATAAAACACGCAATCGTGAAACAGGAGGTACAGGTTTAGGTCTTGCCATTACTTATAAAACTATTGTGATGCATAATGGGGCAATTGTAGTAGAAAGTGAAGAAGGAGAAGGGTCTACCTTTGTTATACAAATACCTCTTCGCCATGTTTGGGAAGGAGGCACTCGATGAAAAAACGCATATTTAGCTTATTATTAGGACTTAGCTTAATAAGCATGGCTTTAGTAGGCTGTGAATCTCAAGTTCATCAAGAAGAGTTAGAAAATAGTTTAAAAGTGTATTTTTATAATGCTGAGGATGGAAGTTTGATTACAGAAAATGTGGCTGTAGATTTGGCACCCAATACACCAAGTGATAAATTGTTAGACGTGGTTATAAAAGCCTTGTATAAGGGAGCCCAAACAACAAATACGTTACAAACAAAATTAACCTTACCAATTGATGCTATTAGTTTAAAGGATGGGATTGTAAGTATTAACTTTGATGGAACGTATGAGCTACTTTCACCACAAGAACAAATTGCTACGCGTGCTTCACTTGTTTATTCCCTTACTCAATTAGACTTTGTAAAAGCCGTTGATTTTTCTATGAAAGGTAAGCCACTAACTAATTTAATGGGAGATGTAATTGGCGCTGTAACATATAATGATGTGGTTACAAATGTTTTAGAACCTAATCCACCAACTACACAACAAAAAATTAAGCTTTATTTTGCTAATGCAGAGGGAACAGCATTAGTGAAAGAAGAAAGGATGATTTTAACTAACAACAGCATTCCTCTCGAGCGCTATGTGGTAGAAGAGCTTATTAAAGGGCCACAGATAGAGGGATTGCATGCTACGCTTCCAAAAGAAACAAAGCTTAATGCCATTACAACTAAGGATGGTGTTTGTCAGGTGGACTTATCTTTTGATATCAAATCAAAGCATTTTACCTCATCGCTTAGTAAAAAATTAATGGTGTATTCTATTGTCAATGCTTTAACAGATTTACCAGAGCCTAAAAAATCAGATATTCGTAAAGTTGCTTTTTTGATTGATGGAAAAAAAGAGAGTGAGTTTAGTAAAGATATTGATTTAAGTGAATTCCTAGGAAGGGATGAATCACTCATTGCGAAAGATTAAAAGACCCCTTGTAGGGGGGGCAGTTTATATAGTTATTGGGATAATAGGGGGAGAAATGGTATGTCAAAAGGCACCATTTCTCCTTTTATTGCTAGTATTTCTTTTGATAAGCCTCATAGGGTGGTGGTATATAAAATATGAATTGGCCATTGCCTATTTGTGTTGCTTTCTTTTAGGATTAGGGGTGCTATTAGGCAACTCAACAGTAAAGGAAGAAAGTTGGCTAGAAAAAAGGCAGGTACTAACCTTAACAGGGATAGTCAAAGCATCTAAGGAGACAAGTTACAACAAACAAATTGAGCTTAGACAAGTAGCTTTATATGAAAAAGGGGGAGCCAAACATTTAAAATCTAATGTGCTTGTAGGGTTACCTTTAAGTGCTACTATAAAAGAAGGGGACTTAATAGAGGTGAAGGGAACTCTTGAGAAACCATTACCACCTATGAATCCAAGTGATTGGAATTATCCTTACTATTTAAAAAGCAAAAATCAAATCGGCTATTTAAAAGGAAAAGAAGTTAAGCAGTTAGGCTATAAGTTAACAATACTAGAAAAAATGCAGCAGAAGCTAAGAGAACGTATTCATTATCTTTTTAAAAGTCAAGATAAAGGAATTATGTTAGCTTTATTAGGCGGTGAATCCGAAGAAATTCCTGATACGACCTATATGCTTTATTCTCAAATGGGAGTGGTACATGTTTTAGCTATATCTGGTTTGCACGTAGGTTTGGTTTTAACGTTTCTATTAGGAATAGGTAGTTTGTTAGGTCTAAACTATATTTTAAGGTATAGTGTAGCGGGCTGTTTGATTTGGTTTTATGCTTTTATGATGGGCGGTAGTACACCTACTCTTCGTGCAACAGTGATGTGCACTCTTTTTATCGTAGCTAGATGTTTGTGGGAACAAGAAGATGATTGGACAAGTCTTGCCATAGCAGCAGTTTTTCTTCTTTTAGACGCACCTTATCAGCTTTATCAAGCAGGCTTTCAACTTTCTTTTGGTGCGGTAGGTGCACTCCTTTTAAGTAAGCTCCTTAAAAGAAAATGGGAAGAAAAGGGACGAAGATTAAAGAATTGGGAAATAAGTTTACTAAGTTGGGTAATGGTAACGCTTGTTCTATCTCCTCTTTTGGCATATCATTTTTTTGAGATTCCTTTTTTAACACAAGTGTTTACTCCTTTTTTGGTTCCTCTTTTTTCATTACTTCTTTTAATTGGATGGGGGATCATAGGCATGAGCATTTTTTGTATGCCTTTAGCAGCTCAGTTAGGAGATGCAGTGTGTGGTGTATTAGTATTAGTAGAGAAATTAGCAACGTGGGCTTGTAGTTGGCCTTTAGGGACATGGTGTATAGGTAGGCCGAATATGTGGGAGCTAATAGGTTATTATTTTTTGTTTACTTTAATAATAGGTTATTTATTAGGTTATTATGCACGCTCCATTTATCTTAAAGGAACTATCCTTATAAGTGGTTTATATATCCTTGTTCAAAGTCTCCTTCCTATACCTCTTCGATTTACACAGCTTTATGTGGGACAAGGTGATGGAATGGTTATGACAACTCCTTATGGAGAGGTTTGGGTAATTGATGGAGGTAATAAAGGAAAAGGCAAGACACTAGAACGCTTTATTAAATATCAAGGTAAGAAACAAATAGATGCTCTTTTTGTTTCACATTCTGATCTTGACCATATTGGTGGTGTATTGGAACTTTTACAAAGTAACTTACGGATTAAAAAAGTTTTTCTATCTGCTACGGATTCTTCAGAGCTAGAACAACAGCTTCTAGAAATATGTGAACAAAAACAAGTTTCCGTTCAGCGCCTTATACGAGGAGACTATTTTAAAAGAGGAGCTTTAGAGGTTCATATTTTGACGCCTTTTAAAGGAGAAAGAGCCAATAACTCAAACGATAATTCTCTTAGTTGCTTTATTGGCTATAAACAATTTAATGCACTATGGACAGGTGATTTATCAGCAAATGATGAGATGCGAGCCATTAATAAGTTAGGAAATATTGATGTTTTAAAGATAGCACATCATGGTTCCCGTACATCAACTCATGAAAAAACACTCTATGAAGTAAAACCTAAATATGCTATGATAAGCTGTGGTAAAGCTAATCGGTTCGGACACCCTCATGCAGAAGTCTTGAGACGTTTAGAGCTTCAAGATATATCTATCTTAAGAACAGATGAAAGAGGAGCTATTACATTTGAAACAGATGGGGACACATTAAAAATGTGGACTTATAGAAAGGGGGAAGAAGAATGACAAAAATGTTAAATACACAAGGTTATCTTTTGATGGGAGAGGACAATTGGTTGAAAGCTAAATGGTTTAAAACTTTTAAGCAAGACTACTGCATTGATGAACAAGATATGATGAATTATGTAGAAATAAAAGCTAAAGACCTTTCCTTTAGTAAGTTAGAAGATACATTGAATACGCTTCCTTTTTTTGCATCGCATAAATTAATTTACTTAAAGGATTCAGGTTTATTTAAAGCAGGTAAAAAAGAAGAAAGTGATAGTTTCTTAGGACTTATAAAGGATTTACCTGAGTATATTCTTTTAGTTGTTGACGAAAAGGAAGTGGATAAACGCAATAAACTTTACAAGGTCTTTAAAGAACGTTATGCAATCATTGTTTGTGACTATCCAGGTGAAGAACAAGTTATCACTATTCTGCAAAAAGAGCTTAAAAAAAACAGACTTGAAATGGATAAGGGGAATCTTCTTTACTTTATACGGAATATGCCAGAAAATGTGGAGGCTATCTTAACAGAGTTTCAGAAACTTATCACCTATGTAGAAGAGGGAAAAATAACTCAAGAAGCCATTGATGCAGTCTG
This sequence comes from Sporanaerobium hydrogeniformans, assembly GCF_002735925.1. Lineage (GTDB taxonomy): Bacteria > Bacillota > Clostridia > Lachnospirales > Cellulosilyticaceae > Sporanaerobium > Sporanaerobium hydrogeniformans. Next base: position 162,280 of record NZ_PEDL01000003.1, read on the forward strand.
CATATTTTCTCTAGAGAAAAGGGTCTTTGAACTTGTAAAAAAGATAGGTGCCAAAGAATCAAGTGAAGCTTTAGCCATCTATAATCGTATGATTCAGAGTAAGGAATCCCCAATTGGTATTTTAGTGCTTATTGCAAGACATTACCGTGTGATGCTTCAAATAAAATATCTAAGTAGTAAACGTAATCTTTCACAAAAGGAGTTAGCAACTCAGCTTAAGCTACCCTATTTTGCTGTGAAAGAACTCACTGAGCAAAGTAGAAAGTACTCTTTTAAGCAATTGGAAGCTATTTTAGCTGCTTGCTTAGAGACAGATCAAGCAATTAAAACAGGAAAAATGGAAGGGGTTAAGTGCGTAGAAGTTTTAATTATGAATTGTTTAAACCAACCTAAGATAGGATAAGAGAGTCTAGTCGCTTTTCCTAAAAAGAGACAAAAACCCCCTTTAGGAGTCTAACTCCTAAAGGGGGTTTTTGTTGGAACGTCATCCTTATGCAATCGTTTTTACTAAACGAGCAAGTGTAGATTTTTTACGAGCAGCAGTGTTTTTATGATAAACACCTTTTGCACAAGCTTTATCAATAGCTTTTACAGCTACTGTTAAAGCTGCATTAGCTGCTGTTAAATCGTTAGCTTCTACAGCCACTACAACTTTTTTCATTTGAGTTTTTACTGCTGAACGAATTGAACGATTACGAGCAGTTTTTGTTGCGATAACTTGGATACGTTTTTTTGCTGATTTAATATTGGCCATTGTATGGTCCCTCCATTCATATTCTATGGACACGGTTTGGGGAATTATGAACGGTTTCAACACTCTACAGTATATAGTATGAATAGAATCTCGTCAATGCATACAGACTAAAATTATGGTAAAAATACATAAAGAAAGTCTAAAAAATTTAAATAACAACTCTGCTACTCCTTGAGTGCGCAAATAGGAAAGAAGGAAATTGGAATGAATAAAAAAACAAAATTTGACAATTGGTCACCTCGAACTGATTTAGCACTGGAGATTAGTAACACGCTTAGAGCGAATAAAGAAGAAGATTACGTTATCCCAGGTGTAGATGTGCAAACTGAGCAAGATGAGGAGCATAGACTTACTGTTACAAAAGTAATTATTAAAGATAAGACAGGGGAAGAGCAAATGGGTAAACCTCAAGGACATTATATTACAGTGGAAAGTCCAACTATTAAAGAAAATGACCCTGAAGCCCATCACTTTGTTATTCAGGCAGTAGCAGAAGCACTCCAATCTGTGTTACCTAAAAAGAAAAATAAATATTTAGAAGTTTTAGTAATTGGGCTAGGTAATCGCTTTGCAACACCTGATACACTGGGTCCTAAAGTAGCTAATAAAGTTCTCGTTACCCGCCATCTTAGCATCAAAGTACCTAATGCCATTGATGAGTCAGTGTGTAAATTAAGTAGTTTAGCACCAGGGGTAATGGGGCTAACTGGTATTGAAACAGCTGAAATTATTAGTGGGGTAGCAGAACATGTAAAACCCGATTGCATTATTGCCATTGATGCCTTAGCTGCTCGTAGTGCCTCACGTATCAACTCGACTATTCAAATTGCAGATACAGGCATATCCCCTGGGGCAGGTGTAGGAAACTGTCGCAAACAGCTTAATAAAGAGTCTATGGGATGTCCAGTAATCGGTATAGGTGTTCCAACTGTTGTAGATACGACGACATTAGTTGCTGATACGTTTGATACCTTGCTACAAAGTATGTTAAAAGAAGCAGAACATTCACCTTTTTATGATATGCTTAAAGAACTTACAGAGCAAGAAAAGTATCAATTAATTCGTGAAAATATTTTTCCTGAAATAGCAGATTTATTTGTAACACCTAAAGACATTGATGAGGTAATGGAGTATCTAACAAGTATTATTGCTAATGCAATTAATATTGCTGTCCACCCCGGTATTACTTTAGAAGATATAAATAAATATACCTATTAGTCATAAATGGTGGACTAGGTTTATAGACTAGTAAAGAGTGAAAGGGGGGCCAGGATTGAGGCAAAAAGAAGAAACAACCTATAGAATGCAACATCTAAAAAGTGGTATAGGTATAAAGCAACTTATTTTTTACAGTATGCTGGCACTTCTATTTCTAAAGAGCTTAACAGGTGAACAGGGATTTCAGAAGCAAGAGGTAAGTTGGCAACTTGTAAGCCAAGCTATGCCATATGGTTTTAAGTGTGCAAATACGGGCTTTTTTCAGCAAGTGTTTTATGAAGCAACTCACATTTATTGGAAAGAGCCTTTAACTTTTGTGCAAAGCGTATTACCTAGTTTGAGGTTAAAAACCTACACCAATGGATTATTTACTGAAGATTTACCAGGTTACTTCCCGCAAGATCAAGAGTTGCCCTATATAGAAAGGGAAGGAAGTGACTATGCACCCCAACTACCAATTGTTTCACAAAAGGATTTAAAGATAGAAAACTATAAAGATCCCTATTACCTTCTTAAAAATTTTGTAACAGGTGAAGCTGTACTAGAGATAGATGCTGACTTTTTAAGGCAATGGGATTTTTATGATTTGATGACAAGAGACTTACGATTAGACGAGAACTTACCTGGTCCAAAGATTCTCATTTTTCATACACATGCTCGGGAAAAATTCGTTGGTGGGACAACAGTCGTCGATGTAGGAGAAGCTCTTGCAAAAGAATTAAAAGCACGCTATGATATTGAAACTTTGCATATTACAGATAGTTTTTATAAGGATGAAACAGAAAATGTAACCGGATGTTATGAAATTATGGAACCTGTTATTCAAAAGGTTCTAAAGGCTTATCCCTCTATTCAAATGTGTATTGATTTACACCGTGATGGGGTAGATGGTGACTATAAATTTGTTAAACAATATAATGACAAACCCACTGCTCAGTGGATGTATTTTAATGGTGTGTGTATGAATCGTAATATGGCAGGAGATTTAGTACCTATGCAAGATTTACAAAATCCTTATTTGCCTGAAAATCTTTCATTATCCTTCCAAATGCAAGCTATTGCTTATAAATATTATCCTGGTTTAACACGAAAAATTTATTTTAAACCGTATCGCTATAGTTTACATATGAAGCCTCTATCCACACTTATTGAGCTAGGTAATCAAAATAATACAGGAGAGGAAGCTTTAAATGCAGTAGAGCCTATGGCGAATATTATCGCAAAAGTACTGCAAAAAGATTGAACCTTCAAGAAAGGCTATGCTATAATAGAGCGAAAACTAACAAAAGATAGAAGGAGGGGCATAATGTCTCTTTCAATGCAACATAAAATTAGAAATTTTTGTATCATTGCACATATTGATCATGGTAAAAGTACGTTAGCCGACCGTATTATTCAACTGACAGGTACACTAACTACTCGTGAAATGCAAGCTCAAGTGCTAGATAATATGGATCTCGAACGTGAACGTGGTATTACGATTAAATCTCAATCTGTACGTTTAGTCTATAAGGCCCAAGACGGACAGGAATATATTTTTAACCTCATAGATACACCTGGTCATGTAGACTTTAACTATGAAGTATCTAGAAGCTTAGCTGCTTGTGAGGGGGCTATTTTAGTAGTGGATGCGGCTCAAGGTATCGAAGCACAAACCCTAGCTAATGTATATTTAGCTCTTGAGCATGATTTGGAAATTATGCCTGTTATCAATAAAATTGATTTACCGAGTGCAGACCCTGAACGAGTAAAACATGAAATTGAAGACATTATAGGGTTAGATGCAAGTGATGCACCTCTTATTTCAGCTAAAACGGGCTTAAACATTGAAGCTGTTCTTGAAAAAATCGTAAAAGCAGTACCAGCACCACAAGGGGATGTGGATGCACCACTTAAAGCACTTATATTTGACTCTCTATATGATCCTTACAAAGGGGTTATTATCTTCTGTCGTATTAAGGAAGGTAAAATTAAAAAGGGTATGAAGATACGTATGATGGCTACTAAAACGGAGTTTGAGGTTGTGGAAACAGGTACTTTTGGGGCAGGTCAATTTAGACCTTGTGAAACACTGATGGCAGGTGAAGTAGGCTATATTACAGCCAGTATTAAAAATGTAAAAGATACACATGTAGGTGATACAGTAACCGATGCCAATAATCCAGCAGTAGAACCTCTTCCAGGCTATAAAAAAGTCAATCCTATGGTTTATTGTGGACTTTATCCTGCAGATGGTGCAAAGTATGGAGATTTACGTGATAGCCTAGAAAAGTTACAACTCAATGATGCTGCTCTTGTATTTGAACCAGAGACTTCTATTGCTTTAGGTTTTGGTTTCCGCTGTGGTTTTTTAGGACTTCTTCATATGGAAATTATTCAGGAAAGATTAGAACGGGAGTATAATCTAGACCTTGTAACAACAGCACCTAATGTTATCTATCGTGTACATCAAACGAATGGTGAAATGATAGAACTATCTAATCCTTCTAATTTACCAGATCCTTCAAGTATGTCCTATATGGAAGAGCCGATGGTGAGTGCTAAAATTATTGTGCCCTCTGAATATGTGGGAGCTGTTATGGAACTTTGCCAAGAAAGACGTGGTATCTATCATGGTATGGAGTATTTAGAGGCCACACGTGCAGTACTAACCTATGATTTACCACTTAATGAAATCATTTATGACTTCTTTGATGCTTTAAAATCTAGAACACGTGGTTATGCTTCTTTTGACTATGAACTTAAAGGCTATCAAGAATCTAAACTTGTAAAACTAGATATTTTAGTTAATAAAGAAGTAGTAGACGCCCTTTCTCTTATTGTACATGAATCCAATGCCGCAGAAAAAGGACGTAAGATTGCAGAAAAGCTTAAGAAAGAAATTCCAAAACATCTGTTTGAAATCCCTATTCAAGCAGCCATTGGTAATAAGATTGTTGCGCGTGAAACCATCAGTGCTATGCGTAAAGATGTTCTTGCAAAATGTTACGGTGGAGATATTTCGCGTAAACGTAAACTGTTAGAGAAACAAAAAGAAGGTAAAAAGCGTATGCGTCAAGTAGGTAGTGTAGAAGTACCTCAAGAAGCCTTTATGAGTGTACTTAAATTAGATGAATAGAGGGATTGTATGAAAATAGGACTGTATATTCATATACCATTTTGCCACTCTAAATGTTACTATTGTGACTTCCTTTCTTTTCCCAGACAAGATATGCAGGCACCTTATGTAGAAGCTTTAATTGCAGAGTTACAGGCAGTAGGTAAAAAACTAGGTAAAGTTTATACACTGCAATCCGTTTTTATTGGTGGAGGGACCCCTACGGTTCTTCCACCCCTTTTATTGGATAAAATCTGTGAAGCAGTGGAAAAATATTTTCAAATAGAAGAGGACGTGGAATGGACCATTGAAGCTAATCCAGGGACGTTATCTAAGGAGATGACAAAAGTATTTCATGCGCATCCTATCAACCGAGTAAGTATGGGATTGCAAACAACTGATGATCAGCTTCTTAAAAAATTAGGACGTATTCATACTTTTAAACAGTGGGAAGAGAGTATGTGTTTTTTAAAAGAAGAAACAGACTGTGACATTAGTACAGATTTGATGTTTGCCTTGCCAGGTCAAAGCTTTGAAAGTTTTAAGAAAAGTGTACGTTGTGTGGGGAGCTATGAACTTTCCCACCTTTCACTATATGCTCTTATTATAGAAGCAGATACACCTTTTGGTAATTTAGAAGCTAAAGGTCAGTTAGAAAAAGTAAGCGAGCAATTAGACCGTCAAATGTATCATTGGGCAAAAACTTACCTCAAGGAACAAGGCTATCATCAATATGAAATTTCTAATTGGGCTAAGCCAGGTAAACCGAGTCGTCATAATAGCCTTTATTGGCGTCGTGAACCTTATATCGGTGTAGGACTTGGAGCGCATTCTTTATTTCAAGAAACACGTTACCATAATGTAACTAATTTAGATACTTATTTGGCATTAAAAGGTGATTTAAATAGTCTAAGAGTAGATATAGAACCACTTACATTAGAAATGGCTAGGGAAGAGTTTATGTTTTTAGGTCTTCGTATGACAGAAGGAATTTCACTTTCGGAATTTAAAGCTCTATTTGGACAAGACCTTTGGAATGTCTATCCTTCCCAGCTTAAAAAATGGATAGATTATAAGGTGTTGGTTCAAAATAGAGATAGATTATTTTTATCTGACTACGGTATGGATATCTGTAATGTGGTGTTTAGTTCGTTCTTATAATCTTAAAAAATATTTAAAGAAAGGATTGACAGATGCCGAGAATAGTGATATCTTTAATCTATAGTTAGCACTCGTTAGTGGTGAGTGCTAACAAGCTGGAAGGAAGTGATGATATGGACATGAATGAAAGAAAAGTGAGAATACTAGAAGCTATCATTCGTGATTATATACAAACGGGTGATCCGGTTGGTTCACGAACCATTTCAAAGAAATATGATTTAGGTATTAGTTCTGCAACCATTCGTAATGAAATGGCTGATCTTGAAGAGCTTGGATTTATTATGCAACCTCACACTTCCGCCGGAAGGATTCCTTCCGATAAAGGTTACCGCTTATATGTAGACAATCTGATGCAAAGAACACGCCTACAGCCTGAAATGGAACGAATAATTGTAGAGATGATAAAAGAAAAGGTAACGCGTATGGACACCCTTATCGAAGAGACAGCGAAACTGATTTCTATGCTTACCAATTATGCAACTATTGCTTCAACACCTACAATGAGCCAAACTAAGGTTAAACATTTACAGCTTGTACCTGTAGATGAACGAAGTGTGGCGTGTGTTATTGTAACAGATACGAATAGTGTGAAAAATCATATCCTACGTACACCTAAAGCCCTAGATATGAATTTATGTACAGTGCTTTCAAATATTTTAAATGACAGCTTAAAAGGTGTAACTTTAAGCGAGATTAGCTTAGATAAAATAAGACTTTCCATAGAAGAAAAATTAAGGGAATATAGTGGCATTGCCGAAAGTATTTTAGGTGCTATTCATCATATTTTAAAAGAAGAAGCTATTCCTGATGTTTTTATTCGTGGTGCAACGAACATTTTAGATTTTCAAGAATTCACTGATAAAGATAAAACACGTGAAATCTTTAAGCTTTTAGAAGAGAAGCCTTATTTAATGGAACTTCTGGATAATAGTCCAAGTAACCAAGTTAATATCCGTATTGGTGAAGAAAATATTTTTACACCAATGAAGGATTGTAGCATTGTTACGACGAGTTATACTATTGGACCCTATACGCTTGGTAACATTGGCATTATTGGTCCTACCCGTATGGATTATGGGCAAGTTGTTTCAGTGCTTGAATATGTTTCACATTATATTACCAGTATGTTAAGTTCACTAAATGATTCATAGAAAGGGTGGCACAATGGAAGAGAATAAGGAAGTAGTAGAAGACATAGTGATGGAGGAATCTACTGTCGAATCGGTGGAGGAAACAAAGTCAAATGCAGAAGAAGCTGAGACAGTAGAAGAAACAGAGGTAGTAGAAGAAAAAATAGAATCAGAACCCAAAGATAAAGCTGCCGAGTATCTCGAACGACTACAACGTTTAATGGCTGAGTTTGATAACTACAGAAAACGTAGTGAAAAGGAAAAAAAAGATATGTATGACTTTGCCGTAGGTAATACTATTCAAGAGTTACTTCCACTTGTAGATAATTTTGAAAGAGCACTTCAAGTAGAAAGTTCTGATAAGAAGTTTTTTGATGGTGTTTCAATGATTTACAAGCAAATGATGAGTATTCTTGAAACTTTACAAGTCACAGTTATTCCGGCAGTAAATGAAACTTTTAATCCAAATCTTCACAATGCAGTTTTTCACATAGAAGATGAAAATGTAGGTGAAAATATCATTGTAGAAGAACTTCAAAAAGGATATCTCTATAAAGAAAAAGTAGTTAGACATAGTATGGTAAAAGTAGCTAATTAATGATAGGAGGAAACAATTATGGGAAAAATTATAGGTATTGACTTAGGAACAACTAACTCATGTGTATCAGTTATGGAAGGTGGTAAACCTGTTGTTATTGTAAATGCAGATGGCAACCGTACAACTCCTTCAGTGGTAGGTTTTAGTAAAACAGGTGAAAGACTAGTAGGTGACGTGGCAAAACGTCAAGCTGTAACGAATCATGAAAGAACTGTTATTTCTATTAAAAGACACATGGGAACAGATTACCGTGTGAAAATTGATGATAAAGCTTTTTCTCCACAAGAGATTTCAGCTATTATCCTTCAAAAATTAAAGGCAGATGCAGAGGCATATCTAGGTGAAAGTGTAACGGAAGCTGTTATTACAGTACCTGCTTACTTTACAGATAGTCAGCGTCAAGCTACTAAAGATGCAGGTAAAATTGCAGGATTAGATGTTAAACGTATTATTAACGAACCAACAGCAGCAGCTCTTGCTTATGGATTAGATAATGAACATGAACAAAAAATCATGGTTTATGACCTTGGTGGTGGTACCTTTGACGTTTCTGTTATTGATATTGGAGACGGTGTTATTGAAGTATTAGCAACAAGTGGTGATAATCACCTGGGTGGAGATGACTTTGATCAAAAAATTATTAACTACTTAGTTGCAGAATTTAACAAACAAGAAGGCATTGACCTTTCTCAAGATAAAGTAGCTATGCAACGCTTAAAAGAAGCAGCTGAAACAGCTAAAAAAGAACTTTCTCAAAAAACAAGTACAAATATACTTATCCCATTTATTTGTGCAGGAGGTCAAAGCTTAGATATAACGCTTACACGTGCTAAATTTGATGAGCTTACAGCTGATCTTGTAGAGCGTACAATGGTACCTGTTCGTACAGCACTTAGTGATGCAGGTATTAATGCTTCTGAACTGGATAAAGTTTTATTAGTAGGTGGTTCTACACGTATTCCAGCTGTTCAAGATGCTGTAAAACGTTTAACAGGTAAAGATCCATTTAGAGGTATTAATCCAGATGAATGTGTAGCTGTAGGAGCTGCTATCCAAGGTGGTAAGCTTTCTGGTGAAGCAGGTTCTGGAGATATCCTTCTTCTTGACGTTACACCTCTTACACTTGGTATTGAAACAATGGGTGGTGTGGCAACAGCTATTATTCCAAGAAATACAACGATTCCAACTAAGAAATCACAAGTTTTCTCAACAGCAGCAGATAATCAACCAGCCGTTGATATCCATGTTGTTCAAGGTGAAAGACCAATGGCAAATGACAATAAAACCCTTGGTAACTTTAAATTAGATGGTATCATGCCAGCTCCTCGTGGGGTACCACAAATCGAAGTAACCTTTGATATTGATGCGAATGGTATCGTTAAAGTATCTGCTAAAGACTTAGGTACAGGTAAAGAACAACATATTACCATTACAGCAAGTACAAACTTAAGTGATGATGAAATTAATAAAGCTGTAAAAGAAGCAGAGCAATTTGCAGAAGCAGATAAGAAACGTAAAGAAGCTATTGATGTAAAAAATGAAGCGGATAGTATGGTATTCCAAACTGAAAAAATGATGAAAGATATGGAAGATAAGCTTCAGGCAGAAGATAAAGCAAAAATCGAAGCAAGCTTAACAAAACTTAAAGAACTGAATGATAAAGCAGTAGTAGGTGCGATGACTGATGCACAGGTAGAAGAACTTAAAGCAGCTAAAGAAGAGCTTACACAAGCTTTCTATGCTGTATCTGAGAAATTGTATAGCCAAGCAGCTCCTGATATGCAAGGTGCTGATATGAATGCTGGGGCAACCGGTGGTGCTCAAAATGATGACGTCATTGATGCCGATTTTAAAGAAGAATAAATAGCCCTAGGCAAACAGTCAAAGAGAACTCTCTCTTTGACTGTTTCTGTCTTGAAAATTGTATTCTTCTTATAAATGGTGTAAGATAGAACAATGAGAAATAAATAAAGAAGGATTGTGGTGGTGAAAAGCGTGGATAAAAGAGATTATTATGAAGTCTTAGGAGTTGATAAATCTTCTAGTGATGCAGACATAAAAAAAGCTTATCGAAAATTAGCAAAAAAATATCATCCGGATGCCAATCCAGACAATAAAGAAGCAGAAATTAAGTTTAAAGAAGTGACAGAAGCCTATGAGGTTTTAAGTGATACAGATAAACGTGCAGCATATGACCGCTATGGACATAGCGCCTTTGACCAAATGGGTGGTGGTGCTGGTGGCTTTGGTGGTGGTTTTGGTGCAGAATTTGATATGAATGATATTTTTGGAAGTGTATTTGGTGATATTTTTGGAGGAGGTCGCCAAAGACAACGTGGTCCAATGCCAGGTGCAGATATTCGTCAAACTATTCAAATTTCTTTTGAAGAAGCAGCTTTTGGGTGCGAAAAAGAAATAACTATTAATACGTCTGAAACCTGTAGCACTTGTAACGGTTCAAAGGCTAAGCCAGGTACCAGTACAACAACCTGTAGCAAATGTGGGGGTAGTGGTCAAATTCGTGTAACACAACGTACTATTTTGGGAGCTATGCAAAGTGTTCAAACATGTGATGCTTGTCATGGTCAAGGTAAGATTATTAAAGAACCTTGTCAAGCTTGTCACGGTCAAGGTAAGATAAGGACAACTAAAAAAGTAACTATTACTATTCCAGCAGGTATTGACCACGGACAGACTTTACGTGTTTCAGGTAAAGGAGAAGTAGGAGATGTAGGAGCACAAAATGGTGACTTATTAGTAACCGTTTCTGTAAAACCTCATGCTACTTTCGAACGTCGTGGTAATGATGTTTATATGAAGATGCCCATTTCTTTTGCGCAGGCAGCTCTTGGAGATGAACTTTCTATTCCAACTTTGGATGGTAGTGCTAAGTTTAGTATTCAACCTGGTACAGCTACCGGAAGTGTTTTTAGATTACAAGGCAAAGGAATTCCTAATATTCGTAATAAAAAATACCGTGGTGATCAATATGTAGAAGTTTTTATTACAGTTCCTAAAAACCTCAGTGAAAAACAAAAAACTTTGCTACGCGAATTTGAAGCTGAGAGTGGAGAAAGTGGAGAAGGTAATGAGGGGACACGTAAATCGTGGAAAAATCGTTTTAAGAAATAAAGATAGGATTGATAAAAAGAGCTAGTCCCAAAAGGAAACTAGCTCTTTTTATCAATCCTATTCTTCATTCTTATTTTCTTCCTCAGCAGATGAAGCTAGAGTAGATTCAGTCGTGCAAACAGATTGTTTTGAAGCTGTTTGTTCATTTAGATAAGCAATTGTAGCTTTAACGAGTTTGCCACCAGGTCCGAGAAGAAAATAGATTCCAACGATAGGGAATAGAGTGGTTACAATAATATTAGCATAAGATAATATTATTTGCACAATATATAGAGCGTTATTACCTCCCATTGACATGACGATACCTCCTTCCCATAATATAAAATACACTTAACACTCCTTATCATACACCAAAAAAGATGAAATTTAAATCATATAAATAAAATTTTTGAAATTTAAGAAGAGTTTTAAGAAAGGGATAGATGCTTGAATAAAAGGAGTGGTTGACCTATAATAAAGAAGATACTAAAATTTGGAGATGAAACGATGAACTGGTTAGAAACGACAATTTATACCTCGAAACAAGGTTTAGAGGTTGTAACAGGGTTACTTTTACAATTAGGTGTAACAGGGTTTGTGATCCAAGATCCTGATGATTATGATGAATTTTTAACATTGCAAGGAACTACGTGGGATTATATGGATGAGGAAATGGAAAAACTTAAAGATTGTCCCACAAGTATAAAAATTTATTTAGCTGATAATATGCAAGGAAACGAAACGCTTATTGAGCTTAAAAATACGCTTACACGTCTTAAAAATGAAGATATAGAGGGCTTATATGGGGATTTGAGATTAGAACTTGGTAATATTAATGAAGAAGATTGGGCAAATAACTGGAAAAAATATTTTAAGCCTTTTGAAGTAGGTAAACATTTTGTGATTAAGCCTTCATGGGAGAAGTATGAGAAGGTTACAGAGCGTTATATCCTTGAGATTGACCCTAATTCAAGCTTTGGAACGGGACAGCATTATTCAACACAGCTTTGCATGGAGCAATTAGAAAAATTAGAGATAAAAGGACAACGTGTTTTAGATATGGGATGTGGGAGTGGTATTCTTTCAATTGCTGCACTTTTATTAGGTGCTAAAGAAGTGACCGCGGTAGACATTGACCAGAATTCAGCAGATATTGCAAGAGATAACTTGCAAAAAAATCATATGAGTGAAACTACTTTTCAAGTCTATTGTGGTAATGTCTTAGAAGATGATGATTTTACTATTCAGTTAGGCAGCCAATATGATCTTGTTTTAGCTAATATTGTGGCAGATGTTATTATTGCTATGAAAGAGCTTTTAAAAGGTTTCTTACGTCCAGGAGGGCAACTTATTACTTCCGGTATTATTGGAGAAAGGGCAGAAGAAGTGAAATGTGCATTAGAAACAGCAGGCTTTAAAGTGCATACCCTTACAGAAAAAAATGACTGGATAGCATTAGGAGCTGTCTTAAAAGAGGAATAGAGGAGAAAGGGAACATGGCTAAATTTTTTGTAGAACCGTGTCAAATCAAAGAGGATACTATCCATATTATCGGCCCTGACGTGAATCATATTAAAAATGTTTTACGTCTAGATATTCAAAAAGAAATTTTAATTAACGATAGACAAGGAATTGACTACAAGTGTATAATAAATAAGATAGAGGATACTATTATTTATACGAAAATTGTTGACAAACAGTCATCTGATACAGAACCACTCGTTAAAACTGTATTATTTCAATCCTTAGTTAAAGGTGAGAAAATGGAGTTTGTTATTCAAAAAGGTGTAGAAATCGGCGTGACTACCATTATTCCTATAATGACAGAACGTTGTGTCGTTAAAATTGAATCTGATAAAAAGCTTCAAGCTAAATTAGATAGGTGGAATAAAATCGCTGAAAGTGCTGCTAAGCAAAGTAAGCGTGGTATTGTTCCACAAGTGGAAAGACCTCTTTCTCTTAAAGAGGCAATTGATTATGTCAAGACCCACTTAGAAGGTGCTTGTATTCCTTTTGAAAATGAAGATAAATACTCTTTAAAGGCATACTTAAAAACGACTCCTTTAGCATCAGTGGGGGTCTTCATTGGACCAGAAGGTGGTTTTACAGATGAAGAAATTAGACAAGCTACAAGTAAGGGGATTGTGCCTGTGACATTAGGCAAGCGCATTCTTCGAAGCGAGACTGCCGGATTAGTCGTATTAGCGAATATTATGTATGAGATAGGTGGTGTTTAGTGAATGGAAAGCGTTAATTTTTTAGTAGTAGATGATGCAATCTTTATGCGAACAGTACTTAAAAAAATGTTAACAGAAGCAGGTTTTAATGTGGTAGGGGAAGCAGGTAATGGACTTCAAGCTATTGAGATGGCAAAAATGTTACAACCTGATATCGTAACACTCGATATTACCATGCCAGAGATGGATGGTATCCAAGCAATAGATAAAATATTAGAAGTAAGCCCTAATACCAAGATAATCATGTGCTCAGCCATGGGACAACATTCAAAAGTTGTTGAGGCCATTAAACAAGGTGCCAAAGACTTTATCGTTAAACCATTTGAAAAAACGCGTGTGTTACAAGCTATTTATAATGTTATGAATAGATAAAAAGTGAGGGGATAGCGCCCTCCTTTTTTATTTATTTTTAGATGGGAGAAAAAGGCATGAATGAGATTTATTTAGATAATGCAGCAACTACAAAACCTTTAGAATGTGTTGCTCAAAAAGTATATGAAACAATGCTCCAAACTTATGGAAATCCCTCTTCGTTGCATAAAAAAGGAATAGAAGCAGAAAATAGCATTAAGGTAGTAAGTACTTTTCTTTCACAAAAACTAGGCTGCTTACCGGAGGAGATTATCTATACTTCTGGTGCAACGGAAAGTAATAATATGGCTTTATTGGGTGTATGTGATGCCTATAAAAGGCGAGCAAACAAAATTATTACGACACCTTTAGAGCATCCTTCAGTAACAGAAGTTTTTAAGGAATTAGAAAAAAAGAGTTTTGAAGTGCACTTTGTAAAGGTAGATGAACAGGGATATGTACAACTAGAGCATCTAAAAAGTCTATTAGATGATAAAACTTTACTTGTGAGCATTATGCATGTCAACAATGAAATTGGTACCGTGCAGGACATAGAGTTATTAGGACAACTTATTAAGGCTCAAAATAAAGAGATCCTTTTTCATGTAGATGCCGTACAATCCTTTATGAAATTGCCTATTCAAGTGAAAAAAGGGAAAATTGACCTTTTGTCAGTTAGTGCCCACAAATTTTATGGACCTCGTGGAGTTGGATTCTTGTATAAAAATAAAAATATACGCATGAGTTCTTTATTATATGGAGGGGGGCAGCAAAAAAATATACGTTCAGGAACTGAAAATGTACCTGGTATTATGGGTTTATATGAAGCTTGCAAGTATATGTCTGATCATGATAAGACTATTATACCTCATTTTAGAGCCTGTAAGAAATATCTAGCAGAAGGCATTTTAAATGCTATTCCCGACACCTTTATAAATGGACCCACTATTGAAGAAGGCGCACCGCATATTCTGAACATCAGTTTTGAAAATATACGAGCAGAGGTCTTACTTCATGCGCTAGAACAAAAAGGAGTTTACGTTTCATCTGGATCGGCTTGCTCCTCTCACAAAAAGGCAAGTAGTGGAACATTGGTAGCCATTGGGAAAACAGCTGGACATCTAGATAGTGCCCTGCGTTTTTCCTTTTCACATGATACGACCTTTAAGGAATTAGATGAAGTCATTCAGATTCTTATGGAACAGGTAGCTTTATTAAGAAGATATACATTAGGAGGAAATAAAAAGTGAACAATGTGTTTTTGATTAAATATGGCGAAATTGCCATAAAAGGAAAAAATAGATATCTATTTGAAAATCGGTTAGTAGATACTATTCGCAAGAATATGAAGGGACTTGGTCAGTTTATCGTTCGTAAAGAACAAGGACGTATTCTTGTAGAGCCCATGGAAGAAGAAGTTGATAAGGATTTAGTAATAGATAAGCTGACGCGCATCTTTGGGATTATAGGTGTAGCTTATGGAACAAAAGAAGAAGAAGTTTCAATGGAAGCAATCAAACGTTTAGCACTTCATCATATGAAGGAAAAATGTCAAGAGGGAGTTATTAGTTTTAAAGTAGAAACCCGTCGTTCAGATAAGCGTTTTCCTTTACAATCTATGGAAGTAAATGCACAAATAGGTGAATATCTTTTAAATGAATTAGAAGGTAAAGTAAAAGTAGACGTACATCATCCTGAAGTTTTATTGATGATCGAGCTACGTACACATACGTATGTGTATTCTACCACCTATAAAGGTGCAGGTGGTATGCCTTATGGTACTAATGGAAAAGCTTCTTTACTCTTATCTGGTGGAATTGATAGCCCTGTTGCAGGTTGGATGGTAGCTAAGCGTGGGGTAGAAATAGATGCGGTTTACTTCCATAGCCCTCCTTATACGAGTGAAAGAGCAAAAGAAAAGGTGGTAGATTTAGCTAAAAAGGTGGCTGAGTACACAGGAGGTATACGCGTTCATGTTGTACCTTTTACGGAAATCCAAATGGCTATTTATGAAAAATGTCCCCATGAGCAGCTTACACTGATTATGCGTCGTATTATGATGCGTATTGCAGAACGTATTGCACGTATGAATGGGAATATGGCACTGATTACAGGAGAAAGTATTGGACAGGTGGCTAGCCAAACACTTCAAAGTTTAGTGGTAACAGATAATGTGGTTGAAATGCCTGTTTTTAGACCCCTTATCGGGTTTGATAAAGAAGAGATTGTTCAAATTTCTAAGAAGATTGATACATTTGAAACCTCTATTTTGCCTTATGAGGATTGTTGTACCATCTTTGTACCCAAACACCCTGAAACAAAACCAAAGCTTGAGAGCATTGAGCGTTCAGAACGTTTATTAGATGATATTATTGAAGAAATGATGTTAAAAGCAATAAGTGAAATGGAGATTGTACAAGCATAATAAAAGTCCACTTAGTGGACTTTTATAACTTTTCATTATTCACTTAAAAAGACTTGTAACTTAGAAACAATCTCATCTTCTTCAGGATTATTATAAATATCCAAGCGAAGCGGTTTACTTAAATCAAGACTAAAAATACCCATAATTGATTTAGCATCAATGATATAACGCCCAGAGGATAAATCAAAATCGCCTTCATATAAATTGATGAGATTAACAAATTGTTTAACTTTTTCAATAGAATTAAGTGAAATATAAAGTGATTGCATAGGTGACCTCCTTAAGAATATATGATGGTTCTGTCATTAAGACAATTACTTAGCATCTTATTTAAGAGTATCATATAGTTTAAGTCAGGGGATGTCAATATAAAAGAGGTGAAAATATGAGAAAAATAGCGTTTTACACACTAGGATGTAAAGTGAATCAGTATGATACAGAAGCAGTGTTAGAAGATTTTAAACGTGCAGGTTATGAGGTTGTACCTTTTGAAGAGTATGCCCATGTTTATGTGGTAAACACTTGTACGGTTACGCACTTAAGTGATAGAAAATGTCGTCAAATGCTTCGTAAAACCAAGCGTATCAATCCGGAAAGTATTTTAGTTGCAATGGGATGTTATGCACAGATAGCAGGAGAGACAATTAAAGAACAAGTAGAAGAAATTGACATTATTGTAGGAACCAATCGTCGCAGTGAAATTGTCCACCTGGTTCAAGAATTTGAAAGTCATGAAAATACTCCTACTAATCTGGTGTCAGATATTATGGCTGTTGAGGAGTTTGAAGAGATGCAAATTTCAGAACGTGGAGAAAGAACACGTGTTTATATTAAAATCCAAGAGGGGTGTAATAATTACTGTACGTATTGTATCATTCCTTATGTAAGAGGTAAGATTAGGAGTCGTAAAGAAAAGAGTGTACTAGATGAAACAAAGCGGCTAGCAGACTTAGGTTATAAAGAAATTGTGTTAACAGGAATACATGTGGCTTCCTATGGGAAAGATTTAGGTAATACAGATCTTGTTCAATTACTTCAGAAAGTACATGAGATAGAAGGTATAGAACGAATACGAATGAGTTCTATAGAGCCAGGTGTTGTAACAGATGCTTTTTTAGAAGTGCTAAAAGAGTTACCTAAGCTATGTAGACATTTTCATCTTTCTTTACAAAGTGGAAGTGATACAGTACTTAAGCGCATGAAACGTAAGTATACTTCAGCAGATTACCTAAAAAGTGTAGAGCAATTACGCCATGTTTGGCCAGATGTAGCCATCACAACAGATGTCATTGTAGGATTTCCAGGTGAAACAGAAGAAGAGTTTGAGGAAACTCTTCATTTTGTGAAAAAGGCTGAACTTGCTCAGATCCACATTTTCCCTTATTCACAAAGAGAAGGAACACCTGCAGCGCAAATGCCTAATCAAATAACACCAGAAGTAAAAGAAGAGCGAACTAAAAGGTTAAGCCAAATAGAAAAAGAGCTTCACCAAGCATTTATGAAGCAGCATATAGGCAAAGAGGTGGAAGTTCTTTTTGAGAATTCACACAAAGAAGGCTTTACTGGCTTTACCAGTAATTATTTAAAAGTGTATGTAGAGAGTGAAAGCAATATTGAAAATACCCTACAACATGTACGCATTACAGGTATAAAAGAGGATGAGTTATTAGGACAGTTGATATTGAAATAAACATTTTATATTTTTGGTAATTATCTATAGTTTTTTTCAATATTATGGTATACTAAGAGATATAAGGTGTAAGTATTGGAAGGTGATTATAATGGAAAATATGAATGAAACAATGCAATTTCATTTAGAGAATTTAGAAAAGGCTTCAACTCGTGAAGTACTTACAGATGTGTATACATCTCTTAAAGAAAAAGGATACAACCCTATTAATCAAATTGTAGGTTATATTATGTCAGGAGACCCAACTTATATTACCAGTCATAATGGTGCAAGAAATAAGATTCGTAAGCTAGAAAGAGATGAGATTCTTGAAGAGCTTGTGACTTGCTATTTAAAACAATAAAAGTGGGCTGCAGGATAGTGTTCTGCAGCTTTTTTTAGGAGGTATTTTGTGCGTATTTTAGGGCTTGATTATGGAAGCAAGACAACAGGTGTGGCGATTAGTGATCCTTTAGGGTGGACCGCTCAAGGTTTAGAAATTATAAGAAGACAAGATGAAGCCAATATTAAACCGACTCTTAACCGTATTAGCGAGTTATGTCAAAGTTATAAAGTAGATAGCATTGTTCTTGGACTTCCTAAAAATATGAATAATACATTAGGTGAAAGAGGTGAAAAGACACTTTTGTTTAAAGAGAAGTTAGAAAATAGACTCAAAATCCCTGTAGTAACCTGGGACGAGCGTTTAAGTACGGTTGCGGCAGAAAATGTATTGATCGATGCAGACATGAGCCGTAAAAAAAGAAAAAATGTCATAGATAAATTAGCTGCAACAATTATTTTACAAAATTATTTAGATGCAAAACGTTAAGTTGTAGAAATGAGAGAGGATATTTTATGGAAAAAATTAAATTTGTAGATGAAGAGACAAAAGAAGAAATACTTTTTGAAGTAATGGATGAAGCTGTTTTAGAAGGAACGAAGTACCTTTTAGTAGTTGATGAAGAAGATGTGGCTACTATCCTAAAACAGGTAGAGGAAAAAGACGATGAGATAGACTATGTCTTAGTGGAAGAAGAAGATGAATTTAAAAGAGTAGCTGTAGAATTTATGAGTAGTGAAGAATACGATATTGAAGTTTAAATACTATTTCCTTTAAGGGAATATGAAAAATTTTATAGATAAGGAGCGAAAAATAGTTGGACGTTACAGCATTTAAAGAACGACTCAAAGAAAAAGGCTGTAAACTAACTTTACAGCGACGAAGTGTACTAGACATACTCATTAAGCATTCAGGTGAACACTTATCGACAGAAGAACTTTATGAGAAGGTAAAAGAGAATTATCCTGAAATAGGATTAGCAACTGTTTATCGTACAGTTCAATTATTTGAAGAGATGCATATTATCGATCGGCTAAATTTTGATGATGGTTGCAGTCGCTTTGAGCTTGCCTCAGAAGAAGAGATTCACCATCATCATCATTTGATTTGTGAAAAATGTAATAAAGTATTTGAAGTAGAGAATGACTTATTAGAAGAAATCGAGTCAGAAATTGAGCGCAAATATCATTTTAAAATACAAGACCATCATCTGATGTTTTATGGGCAGTGTGAAGAATGTCTAAATAAAAAAAGAGGAAAGTAGTTAAGTATGGAGGTGTAGTTTTGGTACCCAAAAAAACAAAGAGCAAATTGCGCATCATTCCACTGGGAGGACTTGGGGAAATTGGAAAAAACATGACGGTATTTGAATATGAAGAAGATATTTTCGTCGTTGATTGTGGCTTAGCTTTTCCAGAGGATGAAATGTTGGGGATCGATTTAGTTATACCAGATATTACGTATTTGGTGAAAAATAGTCAAAAGGTAAGGGGAATTGTTCTCACTCATGGGCATGAGGATCATATTGGGGGGTTACCTTATATTTTACAAGAGTTAAATGTCCCACTTTATGGTACTAAGTTAACTCTTGGTTTAGTTGAAAACAAATTGAGAGAGCATAATTTATTACGTTCTACAGAGCGCATCAATGTCAGTCCAGGAGAAACGATTGCTTTAGGAAAACATTTTAAAGTAGAGTTTATTCGCTCCAATCATAGTATTGCAGATGCCGTAATGTTAGCTATTGGGACGCCTATGGGTGTTCTTATTCATTCAGGGGATTTTAAAGTAGATTATACACCTATTAGCGGTGCAACTCTTGATTTGCATCGTTTAGCAGAGCTAGGACGAAAAAAAAGTTTTAGCTTTAATGGCAGATAGCACCAATGTAGAGCGTCCAGGTTTTACTCAATCTGAAAAAATGGTAGGTCAAAAATTTGAAGATGTTTTTACGAATCATCAAGATAAGCGTATCATGGTTGCTACCTTTGCATCTAATGTAGACCGTGTACAGCAAATTATTAATGCAGCGGATAAGTTTAAGCGTAAAGTAGCAGTTATTGGACGTAGCATGAGTAATGTAGTAAAGACAGCAAGTGAATTAGGTTACTTATCCATTCCTGAAAAGATTTTGATAGATGTAAATGAAGTAAAGCGTTTTAAGGATGAGGAAATTGTTATTATTATGACAGGGAGTCAAGGAGAGCCTATGGCTGCTCTTTCACGTATGGCTGCTTCTGAACATAAACAAATTGAAATCAAGCCCGGTGATGTAGTTGTTTTAAGTTCAACACCTATACCTGGAAATGAGAAGACTGTTTCAAAAATAGTTAATGAATTGGCAAAAAAAGGGGCAAATGTTATTCGTGAAGATACACATGTTTCAGGTCATGCAGCACAAGAGGAACTAAAGCTTCTTCATGCACTTGTTAAACCTAAATTTTTTATCCCCGTACATGGTGAATACCGTCATTTACAAAAGCATGCAGAGTTAGCTATGGAACTAGGTATGAAACGTAATAATATTCAAATCTTATCTATTGGAGAAGTAGCTGAACTTACACAGGATACCTGTAAAATGGCAGGAACCGTTTCATCAGGTCAAGTCCTTGTAGATGGGTTAGGCGTAGGTGATGTAGGAAATATTGTACTTCGTGATCGTAAACATCTTTCACAAGATGGTCTCCTTATTGTCGTAATGACATTAGAAAAAGAATCGGGTTTTGTAGTAGCAGGACCAGATATTATTTCACGTGGTTTCGTCTATGTACGAGAAGCAGAAAATCTAATGGAAGAAGCTAAAGCAATAGTCCGTAAAGCATTAGAGCGATGTGAGCAAAAGCACATTGTAGAGTGGTCACAAATTAAAACCATTGTTAAAGATGATTTGCGTGAATTTGTATGGCAAAAAACAAAGCGTAGTCCAATGATTTTACCCATTATTATGGAGGTTTAGTTTACCCAATAAAAGAAATTTAAAGAGATTATTGCTCTTGTTCATAAATAAAAAGGTCATCCTTAGCTTAAAGAGGATGACCTTTTTACTATTTCAGTAGTTCTTTATATAGTTTTTTAATTGCCTTTTTCTCAATACGTGAAACATAAGAACGTGAAATTCCCATTTCTTCAGCAATTTCTCTCTGGGTTTTTTCTTCTTCATCATTAAGGCCATATCTGAGCTCAAGAATTTTTTTTTTCACGTGGTTTAAGAAGGTGTTTAATTTGATTGTAAAGCTTTTTTATTTCAATACCAAAGTCTACTTGATCAAAGATGGTATCATTTTCCGTACATAGAATATCCAGTAAACTAATTTCATTGCCTTCTTTATCAATACCGATAGGTGCATGAAGGGAAGTTTCGTAACGTTGCTTACGTGTTGAACGGATACTCATTAAAATCTCATTTTCTATGCAACGAGCCGCATAGGTAGCAAGGCGTGTGCATTTGCTAGGATCAAAAGAGGTAATGCCTTTAATGAGACCTATTGTACCGATAGAAATTAGATCGTCCATATCATTATTAATATTGCTGTATTTTTTAACGATGTGTGCCACCAATCTAAGATTGCGTTCGATTAATATATTTTTAGCCTCTTCATCCCCTTGTTCATAACGTTCCAAATAATATTTTTCTTCTTCAGAAGAGAGAGGTTGAGGAAAAGAAGAGATGCTACTAAAGTAGGAAAAGCAAAAAAGAGGAAGCATATAAGGCACACCTCCACAAAAAAGGGCTCATTATTAGTGTATGAAGTTAAAGTAGAAATGGTGCCCGTACCTTTTAAAATTCATAATAATGCAGATGGTTATGTAAGATTTTATGAGTGGATTAATTACAGAAAGTATCCAACACCTTAAAGAATGGTATATAAAAAATATGCATATTATTGGCAATAGCTGCAAAATACTGTATAATATTATAAATATTTAATTATTTTAGAATATATATAAAATTAACTAGTGTATATTAATTAGGCTTTATAAGAACACTTAATTTATTAATAATGATAAATAATATGAATAAGCATTTCTTACAAGAGAAATAGAATAAAATAAAGTCTATGTATTAAGAAGCCATTTTAGTATCTTAGAACATTAAGGGGAGATATTTTGGAATACTATGGTAGATCAGTTCAGCAGAAAGAAGAAATTGTATATCAATTTTTAAAAGATCATTTAAAAAACGTAGCGAGATTGTGCGAAGGTTTTGTAGAACCTATTTCAGCTCCACAAATTGGTACAATATTAGGCTATTTACATGATGTGGGGAAATATTCTGATGATTTTCAAAGGCGCATACGAGGAGAAAAAATACGTGTGTCTCATGCAGATGCAGGGGCTAGAATTCTTGAAGAATATTATATGCATACTAAGAATCCTCTATACCGATTATTAACTTATGTTGTTTATGGACATCATAGTGGATTACATGACTATGGAACACCAGCAAAGGGAATGTGTAAACAACTAAAAATACCTAGTACAAATGTAAGTGCATGGAAAGAAGAAATAGGAGTATTACCAGCTATAAGCCCTCAAGATTTAAAGCTTCAGTTAAGAGGAAAGGAGGAATTTGTTGGTTTTACCTTACAGTTTTATACGAGGTTTTTATTATCTTGTCTAGTGGATGCTGATCGAATTGATGCACAAGATTTCCCTAATCTAGAAGCCACTAAAGCAATGGCTGTCAATACATCTATGGAAACGCTCAAAGAACGTTATGAGCAGCATATGACAAGATTAGCAGCAAATGCAAGAGAATCTCATTTGAACCAAATACGAAAAGGTATATTAAAAAATTGTTTAGATAAAGGAAGGCAAAAAAAAGGAATGTATTCCTTAACTGTACCAACGGGAGGAGGAAAAACATTATCCTCTTTAGGTTTTGCTTTAACACATGCCGTTGCTAATAAGCAAAAGAGAATTATTTATGCCATTCCATTTACGAGTATTATTGAACAGAATGCAAGTGTATTTGCAGATGTACTAGGTAAAGAGCATATATTAGAACATCATAGCAATTATGAAAATCCGTACAACAAACAAGAGGAACTTGTTAAATTTCAACTTGCTCAAGAAAATTGGCATGAGCCTATAGTGGTTACTACAAATGTACAGTTTTTTGAAACTCTCTTTTCACATAAGGCTACAAAGGTAAGAAAGCTACATAACATAGCACAAAGTATTATTATTTTAGATGAGATACAATCTTTGCCTAATAAATATATAAAACCCTGTCTAATGGCACTTAATGAATTAGTAGTGAATTATGGATGTACTGTGGTTTTGTGTAGTGCAACACAACCAGAATATCATAAAAATAAACTTTTCTTAGAAGAAGTGAATGTAGAAGAAATGATAGAAAATCCAAGCAAGCTGTTTGAAGAATTGAAACGTACAGAGGAGCATTATCTAGGGGAGCAGACTATAGAAGAAATAGCTTGTAAGATAAGAGCAGATAGACAAGCTTTATGTATTGTTAATACTAAGAAACACGCAAGAGAAATTTTTGAACGCCTAGAAGGAGAAGAAAACTGTTTTCATTTAAGTACTAATATGTACCCAAAACATCGCAAAACAATATTATCTAGTATACGTCAATTGCTAAAAGATGATAAACCATGCAAGGTAATAGCCACTCAGCTTATAGAAGCTGGAGTAGATATTGATTTCCCTATTGTATATAGAAGTATAACGGGGATAGATTCTATTGTACAGGCAGCAGGAAGGTGTAATCGAGAAGGGAAACTAGCTAAAGGATTAGTTTATGTATTTAAACCAGAAGAAGAGTATATCGGAAAGGAATATTTAGCCCTTACTGCAGGTATTGGAGAAATGATTTTAAATAAGGAAGAGGCTTTTCTAGATTTGCCTAGTATAAGCAAATATTTTACGTACCTATTTGATATAACGCATCAAAATCTAGACTATTATCATATTCTCCAACTATGCACTGATGGTATACAAAACCCATACGATATTAGATTTAATTTTGAAGAAATATCTACAAACTTTAAGTTTATAGACAATCAAGGCTATTCGTTGATTATACCTAATGAGGAGTCTGTCAATGAACTGCTAGAACAAGTGAGATTTACACATAGTGTACAAGCTATTGTTAGAAAACTTGCTTCCTATACAATATCTGTTAAAAGATATGAATTAGATGGGTTAAAAGAAGAAGGAGCATTAAGAATAGTAGAAGAAACCTTAATGGTATTAGATGATTTAAAGTTTTACAATGAAGATATAGGGTTAGTTATTAAGAAAGAGCAAGATGATTTTGACTATGTAATTTAAGGAGGCTTAAAAATGTATGGTGTTAAATTAAGGGTATGGGGAAATGGAGCATGTTTTACAAGACCAGAAATGAAAGTAGAAAGAGTAAGCTATGATGTCATAACACCTTCAGCAGCAAGGGGGATTATTGAAGCGATACACTACAAGCCTGCAATTAGATGGATTATTGATGAGATACAGGTTTTAAAACCTATTACGTTTTCTACTATTAGAAGAAATGAAGTAAGCTCTGTATTGTCTACAGCTCATGTTAATGCAGCCATAAAAGGGAAAAAGGCAATTTACATCAATAGCAATAAGGATAGACAACAACGTGCAACACTCCTGTTGAAGGATGTAGAGTATATTATTAAGGCACATTTTGAAATGACATCACAAGCAGGAGAGATGGATACACCGGAGAAACATTATAATATTTTCTTAAGGAGAGCAAGAGCAGGACAATGTTTTAATCAACCCTATTTGGGATGTAGAGAATTTCCAGCGTATTTTGAGTTAGTAGAAGATGAGAAGTATAAGCCAATAGAGGTTACAAAAGATTTAGGATGGATGCTTTATGATATTAACTTTAAAGATAATATGAAACCAGAATTTTTTAGAGCTCAGTTAGAGAATGGTGTTATTCGTATTCCTACTGAGTTACAAAGGAGGGTTAATAGTTGATTTTACAAGCACTAGAAGAATGTTATGACATTATGGTACAAGATAAACATTTTGAAGTAGCACCCTTTGGCTACTCAAAGGTTCTATGTAACTTTGCTATTGTGATTGATGAGGAGGGAAATTTTAAAACGATCTTAGATTTAAGAGAAGGAAAGAAAGGACAATTTCATACAGTTCCACTTCAAGATGGTAGGTCAAGTGGGATTAAACCCTATTTATTGTGCGATAAAAGTAAATATATAGTGGGTAAAGAAGCAGACTCTAAAGGAAAACTTGTTCAATATCAAGCCTATTTAGAAGCAATGTATGAGAAACATCAGCAAGTGTTTTCAGATTTTAAAAATAAAGGAATACAAGCAGTAGAAAAGTTTCTCATGAGAGTATTTGAAGGTGAAGAATTACTTATTCCCCCAAGTCATGATTGTTATAAAGGGTCATTGATGATTTTTAAATTAGAGGGTGAAGAAGGGTATATTCATGAAAATCTAGAGGTGAGGGATTATTGGGAAAAATACTCTAATAGTGCAGAAAATAGTGATAAAGAAAAGGTTATAGGGCAGTGTCTTATTTCTGGAAAAGACAATGTTAAAATAGCCGATAAGCATACTTTAATAAAAGGAGTTATGGGTGCTCAAGCAGCTGGAGCGAGTTTATCGAGTATTAATATGAGTTCAGCTGAGTCCTATGGTGTGCAAAAAGCCTATAATGCGCCTATATCAGAAGAAACAATGTTTAAGTATACCACAGCACTCAATAGCTTAATTGCTAGTAACAAGAATAGGCTTATTATAGGTGATACCACATGTGTGTTTTGGACAGAAAAAGAAATAGCAGGTAATAGTGTAGATGTACTTATGGGGTTATTTAGTGGCGTACAGCTAGAAGAAAAAAAAGAACTTCAAATGGAACACAATGAAGTAGAGCACACTAAGAACATACTAGAACGTGTTTTAATGGGACTTAATATAGGGGCAGAAATATTAGAAAGAGAAGAAGATACAAAAGTATATATATTGGGATTATCCCCCAATATGGCGCGCCTTTCAATACGTTTTTGGTATCAAGATACTTTTGGACATTTTGCAGAAAAAATGAAGCTTCATTATGAAGATATGGATCTTGTTAAATCAGATAAGGCTAAGAATATCGTAGCAATAAGAGATATTTTAAAAAGTATGGCAGTTCAAGGAAAAAATGAGAATATACCTAAGGTGACACAAAATGCATTATTTACAGCTATTACAGAAGGGAGTACCTATCCACAGGGTGTTTATACAAATCTATTAATACGTATAAAAGCTGAAGCAGGAGATGAATGGTGTATAAACGCTACAAGGGTATCTTATATAAAAGCTTTTCTTAAACGTAAGTATAGAATCAATCAATTAATGGAAAAAGAGGGGGAATTAACAGTGGCATTAAATGAAAATAGTATAAGCACCGCATATCATTTAGGAAGGTTGTTTGCAGTTTTAGAAAAATTACAGCAAGACGCAGGAAATACTGGACTCAGAGAACGCTATTTTGCATCAGCAGCTACCAATCCTAAAGTTGTATTTCCAGCTATTTTAAAATTAGCACAAAGCCATATCGCAAAGGTAAGTAAATCAGATGGGAGTTATTACATGGATAAGCTTTGTCAAGATATTTTAGAAAAGATAGAAGAATTTCCAACGAGTCTAAGCTTAGATGACCAAGGCTTGTTTATATTAGGATATTATCATCAAAAACAATATATATATACCAAAAAAGAAAATAGATAAATGGAGGAATGTAAAGATGGCTATTGAAAGAAGATATGAGTTTGTAATGTTATTTGATGTAGAGAATGGTAATCCAAATGGAGATCCAGATGCAGGCAATATGCCACGTATTGATCCAGAAACGGGCTTAGGTATTGTCACAGATGTATGTATTAAAAGGAAAATTCGTAATTATGTAGAGGTAACAAGAGAAGGAGAAGAAGGCTTTAATATTTACGTAAAGGAAGGGGTTCTATTAAATGATCAACACCGTTTAGCATATGAAGCATATGAACTAGAACCAAAAGATAAAGAACTTCCTAAAGATGAAAAACAGGCAAAAGAATTAACAGGTTTTATGTGCAAAAATTTCTTTGATATTAGAGCATTTGGTGCTGTTATGACGACCAAGGTAAATTGTGGGCAAGTTAGGGGGCCTATTCAAATCAACTTTGCAAGAAGTATTGATCCTATTATCCCTCAGGAATTAACCATTACACGTGTAGCAACCACTAATGAAAAAGAAAAAGCTAAAGGTGGGCATGAAATGGGAAGAAAACAAATTGTACCTTATGGATTATATCGTGTGGAAGGCTATATTTCAGCCCATCTAGCTCAGAAGGTGACAGGCTTTGATGAAGAAGATTTAGAGGTATTATGGGAAGCACTTATGAATCTTTTTGAACATGACCATTCAGCGGCAAGAGGCAAGATGGCAACACGTAAGCTCTATATATTTGAGCATGATAGTGCTTTAGGCAATGCACCTTCTCATCTTTTATTTGAAGCCATTAAGGTACAGAAAAAAGAAGAAAAACCAGCACGTCATTTTAATGATTACAGCGTAACTGTAGATTTGGAAAAGGTACCAACAGGTGTACGCCTCATTGAAAAATTATGATAGGTGAAGAAGATTATTTAATGCTTTCAGGCATTCAACACTTTTGTTTTTGCCCTAGACAATGGGGACTCATACATATTGAACAACAGTGGGAAGATAATACCAGAACTTTTGGTGGGACAGTCATGCATGAAAAAGCAGATGACCCTTTCTTTACAGAGAGTAGAGGAACACTTATTGTTTCTAGAAGCATGCCACTTGTATCGCATCAGCTTAAATTAAAAGGAATAGCAGATGTTGTTGAATTTCATAAGCAAGAAGACGAAGTGGATCATGGGATTATATTAAAAGGAAGACAAGGCAAGTGGAGAATTGAGCCAGTGGAATATAAGTATGGACAACCAAAGGAAAATAATAGTGATCTTGTTCAACTTTGTGCACAAGCCATATGCCTTGAAGAAATGTTTAAGATTTCAATACATAAAGGTAGCATTTATTATGGGAAGATAAGGCATAGAGTAGAGGTTATTATAGATACTACTTTAAGAGAAGAAGTAAAAAACTTAGTAGAAACAATGTATCACTATTATACCAAAGAAAAGACACCGTTAGGAAAGTATGAACCACGATGTAAAAATTGCTCACTCTATAATTTATGCGTTCCTAACCTTTCTGACAAGGTAAAAAGTCTAAAAAAATATATAGATACAGCTATTAAATGCTAAAGAAAGAGGAAGAAATACGATGCGAAAAATGCTTAATGTATTATATGTAACGCATCCTGATGCTTATTTGAGTAAGATTGGTGAAACAATAGCTATTAAGATTAAAGATGAAGAAGTAAAGCGTATTCCAACGCATAATCTTGAGGGTATTGTATGTTTTGGATATCAGGGGTCAAGCCCACAGCTGATGGCAATGTGTGCAGAAAAGGGAATAGGACTATCTTTTGTTACAGAGTATGGTAAGTTTTTATGTAGGGTAAATGGAAAAATAAGTGGTAATGTCTTGTTAAGAAAGCAGCAATATAGATTGTCAGATCATAGGATTAAGAGTGGCAATATAGCTAGAGGTTTTGTATTAGGGAAATTACTTAATTGCCGAAGCATACTGATGCGTTTTAAAAGGGAACATTTAGAGTTATGTGATACAAACTATCTAGCAAATTTAGAACAACTACAAGAGATTATTGGAAAAGTTAATAAATCTATAGATGTGGATGTAGATACTATTAGAGGACTAGAAGGAATAGCTGCTAAAATATACTTTGACTGTTTTAATGCTTTAATATTAAAAAATAAAGATAGTTTTTATTTTGAAGGTAGAAATAAACGGCCGCCACTAGATAGAATGAATGCACTTTTATCTTTTATATATACCCTATTAAGCCATGATGTTACCTC
Organism: Sporanaerobium hydrogeniformans; assembly: GCF_002735925.1. Classification (GTDB taxonomy): domain Bacteria; phylum Bacillota; class Clostridia; order Lachnospirales; family Cellulosilyticaceae; genus Sporanaerobium; species Sporanaerobium hydrogeniformans. Next base: position 191,320 of record NZ_PEDL01000003.1, read on the forward strand.
AGCTCTCGAAACAGTTGGTTTAGACCCGCAAGTAGGCTTCTTACATAGGGACAGACCAGGAAGAAACAGCTTAGCATTAGATTTGATGGAAGAGTTAAGACCCTATTTAGCGGATCGAGTAGCGTTAACTCTTATTAACACAGGTGTGATTACAGAAAAGGATTTTCTTGAAAAAGAAAATGGAGCAGTACTACTTCATGATGAAAGTAGAAAGGTCGTATTAACTCACTGGCAAAAAAGAAAACAGGATATGATTACGCATCCTTTTTTAGGAGAAAAAATTGAAGTTGGGTTGATTCCTTATGCACAGGCATTAATTATGGCAAGATGCATTAGAGGAGACATGGAAGATTACCCTCCATTTATTGTAAAGTAGGTGAATAAATGTTTGTGCTTATTACATATGATGTTTCTACCCAGAGCGAAGGTGGTAAGAAACGATTACGAAAAGTTGCTAAAATCTGTGAGAATTATGGGCAGCGGGTGCAAAACTCCGTATTTGAATGTATTGTAGATAGTGTCACTCTATGTAAGGTGAAAGAACAGATAAGCAAGGTAATTGACGCTAAAGAAGATAGCATACGCTATTATAATCTAGGTAATAAAGGAAGAACAAAGGTAGAACATATAGGTATAGAGTCTAGTTTTGATGTGGAAGATGTATTGATTATATAGTAGTGCGAAGGTAAAGTGAACATAAATTACTAGAGGTTTCGCAGCATATTGTTAGTCAATATATTGGAAGCAATTAAGATAGAAATGGTTTATCTTAAAAGAGTAAAAAAAGGTAAGTATGCGATTTAGTTACTTCAAATTAAGACTAGCCAAGAAGTTTTTAGCTTTGCGGTCGCACCTCACGTAGGTGCGTGGATTGAAATCCCCTTTTCTTTTTTTATTGTCCCTTGCTATGGTCGCACCTCACGTAGGTGCGTGGATTGAAATTACGTTGGATAAAGTTATACAAGTCAAATATTAGTCGCACCTCACGTAGGTGCGTGGATTGAAATTGAATTAGAGGATCTTTGGAATAAAAGAGATCAAGAGTCGCACCTCACGTAGGTGCGTGGATTGAAATCCTTCAAATGCCCATTCGTTTACCGCTAAAAATGTCGCACCTCACGTAGGTGCGTGGATTGAAATATACAAAAATTGTATATTGTTCGGGGGTTAAAAGTCGCACCTCACGTAGGTGCGTGGATTGAAATTCTCCTAGTATGATCTTGGGCATTGTCGTAAGGCAGTCGCACCTCACGTAGGTGCGTGGATTGAAATAGCAGTTTGGTTTGTTGACGTTGATAAACACCCAGTCGCACCTCACGTAGGTGCGTGGATTGAAATCTTGTAAATCCACTGGATTTGTCATATCCTTCAAGTCGCACCTCACGTAGGTGCGTGGATTGAAATTCGAACTGTACATCTAATAGGTTTGGCAATGTTGTCGCACCTCACGTAGGTGCGTGGATTGAAATTATATACTCACTAGAAACCTCTCCTAAGTAATACAGTCGCACCTCACGTAGGTGCGTGGATTGAAATTCTCTTTGCCTTTGGCATCCTAAGTCCACATGTCGCACCTCACGTAGGTGCGTGGATTGAAATCCAGGTTGATTGTTGATGTAGGACTTTCCACATTGTCGCACCTCACGTAGGTGCGTGGATTGAAATTATACTTAACTACATTACCTTGTACACATTCGTAGTCGCACCTCACGTAGGTGCGTGGATTGAAATTGATGAAGAAGTTATTTCCACAGACCAACGTTTCGTCGCACCTCACGTAGGTGCGTGGATTGAAATAAAATGGAAGTCAGTATGGGGGCGGAACAGATATGTCGCACCTCACGTAGGTGCGTGGATTGAAATATGAGTATAAGGAAAATAGAATTGATTTTGCATAGTCGCACCTCACGTAGGTGCGTGGATTGAAATAAACTAAGAGAAAGTTTTATGGTACTTTTTCAAGTCGCACCTCACGTAGGTGCGTGGATTGAAATCTGCTAATGCACCACCAACATCTCCTAGATTTAGTCGCACCTCACGTAGGTGCGTGGATTGAAATTTTTTTTTGACAAATTAAATTCCATGCAAGTGAGTGTTGCACCTCAC
>NZ_PEDL01000040.1 GCF_002735925.1 Sporanaerobium hydrogeniformans
GTATTAGCGTTCGTTTCCGAACGTTATCCCCCTCTATAGGGCAGGTTACCCACGCGTTACTCACCCGTCCGCCACTAAGCTTTGGGAGCAAGCTCCCTTAGCTTCGTTCGACTTGCATGTGTTAAGCACGCCGCCAGCGTTCATCCTGAGCCAGGATCAAACTCTCATAAAAAAGTTTGTCCATGCAACCTAAGTTGCTGACTTATTACTTAGTACTTTATAGTACTCACTGAACTTAAAGTTAAGTTCATGAATCGACTGGTTTTATGGTTACTATTTTGTTTTCAATGTTCATCTTTATTGGCTTTATCTGTAGCGTTTATCGCTACCGACTTGTATTATATTACCTCATTACTTTGCATAAGTCAATCTTTTTTTTACTTTTTTTGATAAATGTTAAACCATAAGGAAAAGCTTACTCTCCTAACACTTTTTACAGAGTAAGCTTTTTCATAAAAATAGTTCTATTAATTATTTCTACCACAACATTTTTTATATTTTTTACCACTTCCACAAGGGCAAGCAGCATTACGTCCTACATCTAACTTTTTAACAATAGGTTGATTTTTAACAGATACTGGACGAATTTCATCGTTAGTAAACCCTTTATTAATCCACTTACGCGTATTGTTTGCTACCATCTCAATATGTTCTATAGCTTCTCTTTGCTGAATAGGATGAGTTATCTCTATTCCCATAGCTGCCCATTCTTCTAACATCAAATGAGTTGCTGACCCATTAGTTGAACAATCTACACGGGCAATCATTGTTACTACTAAAACAGCTTCTTCAATAACTTCTTCATCTTCTATAAAGTTCTTTTTTAAATAAGCTTTTAATGCCTGTACTTGAAGGGTATTATCGTAATAATCTTCATCACTTATTTTATCAATATACTCTTTGGCAGGTATAAAGTAAGGTTTATCCTTTGTTGCAAGGATAAAGGCCTTTAAATTATTACTATCTACAGCATATACCGTTTCATCTGCTAAATAACCTTCTTCAACCGTTAATCTTGAAGCTAATTCATCATCCTTTTGAATAAACTCAATAAATTCTTCTCTTGTTAACTGTGTTTCATAGTCCCTATTATAAAGGGATAGTGCCCACTCTATTTCTACTACACCATAAAGATTTAAAAGCCCCATGACATGAGTACGTAACTGACTGTTTAACTGAACTTTATCTTTAATTGTCTTCCTATCTAATTTAAGATAAGCTTCTTTTATTCGCTCATCTACACTTATTATTACCTTCTCCTCATCTTCTGAGAAGTCAATTAATCCTAATGCAATAAGATTTACATACTCTAACAACAGTTCTCTTTCATCCGTTAAGCTACCTTTTTCTATTACTTTCTCAAAAGCTACTAAATCTTCTTTGCTAAGGTTAACAAGTGCTTTATCCATATGAGCAGGTATAAGATCTATTAAGGTTTCAATCAACTCAGCTTTTTTTAACTTATAAGCGCCTTTCACCTGATAGATCTTAGCGAGCTGATCTAGCTCTTTTTTTGTATAGTTTAATAGCATCTTGTGCCTCCTATTCTTATAATGTCTCTCTTTTTCTCAGCCTATTTTAACACACTGTACTATACGTGACTAGTATTGTAAATTTGGTAAATTATTTATGGCTATTCCTTGTTTTATCTCAAAATTTCCCCAAGCTTTTACAAAAGGTGTTAATAAATGCTTTTTTTATACACACCTCATTCACAAAAACAACGACTTATCCACATGTTATCCACTGTTTTTGTGGATAACATGTTTGAAAATATACTTTTCTAATAAAAATCTCCTTTATTTACCTTATCTATTTATACCATCAGCCTTCCTATTATAGCTACATCTAGTTTATAATACAAGTTGATTTTCTTCCCATTTTAATTGCGTAAATCTTATAGCTTCTTTTTGTAAACGTTGTCTCTCTTTTTCTTTTATATGTTTTTGTTTTTTATAAGCTTCTGAGTAAGTATAGGTTTCTTTCAATACTAAGGTAGGTAAAACAATTTCCCCTTCTACTAATTCCCCAACAAAACTTACTTCCCCCTTTGCTGTTAAATAGGCTGTATAAGCTGCCACTAATGCATCTAGTTTAGCTGGGCGCATGATTTTTTTATTTAAGAGCCATCTTTCGACTCCCTTGATCCCCCATTTCTCCAAAACCTCTATTCGCTCTCTTTGTCCTATAATGGTTTCCTTTTTATTGGGAATATGTTTAAGTAAACTTACATAAGCTCCATGGGAGAAAACTTCTATAAAACCAAATTGTGGCTGTTCAATACTTAAGCTCGTAATCAAAGTATAACTTGCTTCTTCTATTTGTTTATAAAGGGCAAATCCTGACCACATCCACTCTTTTAGATCCCTAAGCATAGCAATATGCTGTGGCGTAGAATAAATTTGTATATTCCTCTTAGAGAGTTCATACTCACAAACCCGTTTATTATAATGTCCTCTTAAACCCTTTTTTAAAGTTTTTCTATAGGTAGGATTATTCATAAGGCCTTGACTCAATTTATAGGGCGCATCCACAGCGATTACCTTCGGCTTAAGCTCTTCCATTAGGTTAACTACTTCCTTTGCCCCAAAACAAGTAAGCTGACAAATCCTTAATTCTCCATCTAAAATAGCCACCATAAATTCTTTTAAATATATGCTAATACCCATAAAATATATTGTCTGCTCACCTTTCATCTTTACCTATTCTCTCCTATTGTTTATTCTTTTTCATCTCAAAAATTACTGTTATTATATATAATTTTTAAGACTCTATAAAGTATATCTACACAATATTACAAAAATTTTATTTATAAAGCATAGACACCCCTTTAAACTCCATTAAAAAAGGTCTCATAAAACTTACAGCTAAGTATTATAAGACCTCCTTTTATTGCTATTTATTTATGCTTAGTCATTTATTACATTAAGTTGTTTTCTACATGAGTCGCTGCTTGTGGCTCTATTGTAGTAGCTTGACCCTTAATTTGATTATATACATTTGCCATAGTAATATTCATATAGGGAACCAGCCATAAACTTCCAATACCTAATGTAAAAGGAACAAGAAGTCCCCATCCAATGAAAGATAAAGAAACAACGAAAAGCTCCCATTTATGACCCTTAGTAATTTGTTTACTTTTTTCAAGAGCTTCCATGACTCTCATCTCAGGATTTTCAGCTAAAACATACATTGCCATAGAATAACTAATCGCTTTAATAATACCAGGAATAATTAATAATAAAGACCATAAAGCTGTAAAAATACCGATAACAATGCTTAAACCCCATGCCTTTAAGAAATTCTCAAAACCTTTGAAAATATCTCCTACATCTGGTTTTTGCTGGCTTGTAAATTTAAGTGAAAAAACAGCCATACCAAGTGCCATAACACCTGAAAGAATTGTTGTACCAATCCAGCCTACAAACGGAATCATACTAATAACTGATCCTGCCATCATCACTAAACTAGCCAGTAAAAAAGCACCTACTGCTCTCCCCCAATACCCACTTAATTGTGCTTTTGCATCTGTTTTTGCTTGTACTCTTTGTACCATCTTCCATTTCCCCCTTAAAATAATTATGGTATAAAGTAAGAATACTTTTCCTACCTTTCTAGTATATTATATTTTTTTTAGATTATCTATGAAAGAGCTTAGTTTTTATGAAATTTTATAAATTTTATAAAAACTATCTAAATAGAGGAAGCTATAAGTTTACTATTTAAGCTTTAATAAACTAAATTTAATTGCCGTATAGCTCACTTCCGAAGGCAAAGCTTCTTTAATAGGCTTCAAGAGTGTCGTACCACAAATTTGAATAGCTTCTATAATTTGTTTCTCATATTTTTCTGGAATAAAGTCAGCGTAATCAACCTCTAAACCTTCTTCTACACACTTCACCAAATGATTTTCTACAGTTAACTCTGTAAGATTCCTCTCTTTCGCAATTTCTTCAAGCGTTAATCCTTGTCTGTAGAGAGAATAAGTTAATTTATGGCTATCCCTAGGTGCAGATTTAGTTGGAATAGTAAAACCAGTTGCCATAGATGGTGAAAGCTCTTTTTTAATAGTGTGCGTCTCTACATATTCTTTAATAAGTAGTATAAAGTTTTCGCCGTATTTTTGGAGTTTATGTTCCCCTACTCCAGATACCTGCAAAAACTCTTCTGCTGTTATAGGGTACCGTTTACACATATCTTTCAACGAAGTATCAGGAAAAATCATAAACGGCTGAACCTTGTGCGCTTTAGCTAATTTGTAACGCTCTTGCCGTAAAAGTGTAAATAACTCATGTGCCTCAACTCTCACTTCCTCAGGCAGTTCCTTTTGCCTCATAATAAGGCGTCTAATAGTTATCTTTTCTTCTCCCTTTAAAACAGGATAACTTTGAGGAGTTAGTTTCAAAATAGGATACTGATTACCTGCTAATAAAAGATAACCTTCTGCTATAAGAAAGGAAATCAACTCTTTAATACTCTCTTTACTATATTCCCGCATTAAGCCATAGGTAGATAATTCATGAAAGTTGAAGTCTCTAATCTTTTGAGTATTTGCTCCCTTTAATACATCCGTCACTAAGGTACTTCCAAATTGCTCACGCATCCGCCTAACGCAGCTCATGATAATCTGCGCTTCCCTTGTGATATCTGTTTCTTCTATCTCATTGTTACAATTCCCACAGTGTTTACAGTCTTCCTCTAATGCTACTTGTCCAAAATACGTTAAAATATAACTTCTTAAACAGCCTTGGGTATTACAATAATCCACCATGTGATTAAGCTTTTGATAATCTTGGCTATGATCTACTCCAAGGCTAGCATTCTCAATTAGGAAACGATTGGTCATAATATCTTGTGTGCTAAAAAGCATAATACACTCAGCTGCCTCACCATCTCGACCTGCCCTTCCAGCTTCTTGATAATAACTCTCCATATTCTTGGGCATATTGTAATGAAGTACAAAGCGTACATTGGGCTTATCAATTCCCATCCCAAAAGCGTTAGTTGCTACCATAATAGGCATTCGGTCATAGAGAAAATCCTCTTGATTCTCTGACCTCTCCTGCTCACCTAGTCCTCCATGATACTTAGTGGCTAGTATACCTAGCCGATTAAGACGTTCACAGACCTCCTCTACGTTTTTACGTGTGGCACAATAAATAATGCCGCTTTTATCTTTATTTTCAAGGAGATACTGACGAATTTCTTCTAGTTTATTCTGCGGCTTACGTACCTCGAAGTATAAGTTAGGACGATCAAAATTACTCACCAGTTCAAAAGGCTGCTCTAACCTTAAAAGCTTTATAATATCTTCTTTTACTAAAGGGGTTGCCGTAGCTGTAAAAGCTGCTACTACTGGACGCTTTTCTAAATGTGAAAGCATTTGACTAATACGTCTATAGCTAGGTCTAAAGTCATGCCCCCACTGACTCACACAATGCGCTTCATCTACCGCTATAAGCGAAATAGGTAATTCTTTCAAAAGGTCTATAAAACTCTCTGCTTCAAGCCTCTCTGGTGCTACATAAAGGATTTTATAAGCTTTTTCCCTAGCCCCCATCATAATTCCTCTAAACTCTGTCATGCTTAAGGTGCTATTTATAAGTTCTGCCTTTATGCCATACTCCTTTAGTGTATCTACTTGATCCTTCATCAGTGAAATCAAAGGAGAAATAACAATGGTTATACCCTCTAAAAGTAAAGCAGGGATTTGATAGCATAGAGACTTGCCCCCTCCTGTTGGCATAATCCCAATCACATCCCTACCCTCTATAATGTGATTGATTAATTCTTTTTGTCCTGGCCTAAAGGCATCATAACCATAATACTTTTTCAGTATTTCCTTTGCATTCATCTTACCTAACTCCTTATTTATCCCATTTACTATTTAATATATTAACATAAATACCTTTTATTAAACATAAATGTGATTTTATAGACTTAAAATTTTATAGGCACTTAAATACCCTACTACCATATCCCTCTAAACTTACTATGCCTTGCTCCATTTTTCCGTGATACATATTAAGCATCTCTTTTTTTAACTCAACAGTTACTGGTTTCTTACTATAATTTAATATAAAAATATATTTCTTATCTTCTTTACTTCTTACAGCTATCTCACACTCCTGAGGCACCCTAATATAATCCTCATATGGATTTTCTAAGCTTAATTTTCTTAAAAATAGCCGACTAACTTCTTCCGTAAAAGTGCTTCCGAAATAATAAACTTCTCCTTTTCCATAAGCATGTTGTATAAGTGCAGGAGTCGCCTCGTATTCGCCTGAACAGTATCGCCCTACCACCTTACCTGCTCCTAGAGGTTGCATAAAATCTGTAAATACTTTTGCCTCTATTCGCTCGCCTTCCCATTCTATTTCTATAGGTTCATCATCAAGTGCAACAAATGAATACTCCTCTACATCTGTAGCCGTTAAGTCTTGTAATAATCCTGGTAATCTTAACATGACACATTTCCCATTTATGTCTTTGTAACTGGAATGGCACCCAAAAATGATCTTCCCTCCATTGCACACGTATTCTTTTAAAATTCTAGCACGCTGCTCTGTCATAATGATTGCATGTGGGTAAAATAATACTTGATAAGATTGTAACTGTTGTAAAGTCGTATTGTCGGTAAGGTAAATGTAGTCAAAGGGTGTATGAGTACCTTGCAATGCTTCAAATAAACCTTGCTCGCTCACTGAATTAATCCTCTTATGCCAAATATCTATCTCCTCATCCCATACATTATCATAATCTTTGATGATGCCTACTCGCGCTTCATACCTTGAACCTACAATCTCCTCTATGGTCTCTATCTTATGATGAAGATCCTTTAGCTCCTTTAATCTTCTAGTATCCCTATTGGAATAATCCAAAATACCATGCCAATACATCTCAGTTCCTATTGTGCAAGTTCGCCATCTAAAAAAACTTACATAATCTGCACCATGGGCAATGCTTTGCAAAGTCCATAGTGTCATTTGTCCAGGCTTTGGTGCAGGTGTTTCCATCTGTGTATTCCATCCATTTGCTCCTGACTGCTGTTCCATAATGCCAAAATGAGGAGAAATAGAGCGCACTTCTGTTAAGTTTCTACTCCAATTTCTATCCTTTAACTTCTTAGCAGGTATTGCTTTTTGATTCAAGCAATATGCAAAATTAGGATAGGAATCATAGGTAAAGACATCTAAGCTTTCCTTACTCATTTGATGATTATCTAAATGATCAAACATCCCATTGGTAGTAATAAAATCATCTTTTTTGATATATTTTTTCAAAATATCACTTTGCATCTTTACAAAACGACGCGCACTTTCAGAGATAAAACGTATGTAATCTAACATTAAATGTGGATTATTTGTAGCGATAGGTGTCCTTTTAGGTAAGTCAATCTCATCCCAGCTAGTATAAGTTTGATTCCAAAAAACAGTTCCCCATGCCTCATTTAACTGATGAAGCGTCTTATATTTTTCTTGTATATATGCTCTAAATGCATGGGTATCTGCCTCTGAATAAAACACATCCATATGGCAATTTATCTCATTATCTATCTGCCATCCTATAATGCTTACATGAGAAGCATAATGAAGGGCCAGCTTCTCAACAATGCGCTTACATAATTCAATATACTTTGGTGAGTTATAAGTATAGTGACGCCTTCCACCATGTTGATAGGTCACACCATTTATATCTTTATTTAACACCTCAGGATAAGCCTTAGTTAACCATGCGGGCGGAGTAGCTGTTGGTGTACAAAAAATCACCTTCATCCCAACTTCTTTTGCAATTTCTAAAAATTCATCAAAAAAATCATACGTAAACTGACCTTCTGTTAATTCAAATTTACTCCATGCAAATTCCGCAATACGCACGGTTTGTATACCATGGTCAAGCATGCGTAGCAAATCGTCCTTCCACATTTCTTTTCCCCAATGTTCAGGATAATAACACACACCCAAAGATATCTTTTTTCCTATTTGCTTACTCATACATTTCTCCTATTCTTCTCTTGCATAGTTTAGACTCTATCTATTAAATTTGTATCATTAAATTACTTTTCATCCTCTTCCTGCTGTTTTCTTAAGCTGGCGCTACTTTCTCTCTTTAATCGTCTAAATACAAACAGAAAGATAATACTAACAGGAATAACAGCAGCTAGTTTAGGTAATAAATCCTTTGAAAAAAATATGTTTTTTGTTTCAAAATGAGGCTTTAATAATGAGCCTGTAGCTTCACAAACAGGGTATTTCTCCTTTTCCCATGTATGTGTAAATTGCATAGATTTGTCGTTTTGATTAATATAGCGCATCTCTAAAAGGCTTCCGCTATCTGCCCAAGTTACATCTACATGATAATAGCTTCCCCCTATTTCTACTAAATTCCACTGATGTCCCTGCTTCCTAGACTCTCCAATAATCATTTGACTTGGTACACCTACTGCATTAAGTAGATAATTAAGCTCCTTAGAGTAGCCATCACAAACAGCCCTATTATCCACAATAGCTCCATAAATGGTATGAGTAAGAGGTGGATAATCCCCATCACTTTGCCTATCTTGTGAATAAGCTGTATTCTTCACAATATAATCTAATAAACTATATTCCTTTTCTAAGTCCGTCATCTGAGGCTCTATAGCTTGAACCATAATATATTGAAGCATTCCCTCTAGCTTTTGTTTGTAATTTTCTTTAACCGCTTTTTCCCCTATATTATAGTCAAAGGTTATCTTTAGTAAATGTTTATCATAAACAGCCTCCTTTGTGTAGTTCATTTCATAACGCTGAGGCCTAGTAGTGATAGGAAAGGTACTTCTTACTTTTTGAATAGCCTTGTAAATAGTTTCTTCATTCATCCAATCTTTGTGAATATTTAGCTCGATACTCTCTTCCATATTTTCCATAGCATATTTAAAAACTTCTACTAAATCTTCTTCACTAGTTACTTCCCAAATTTCCTCTTTTTGTAGTGGAATTTCAAAAGCTTCTAAAGACATTTCTCCCTTTTCATCAAACTTAGAAAGATAATAGAGTCCTGGCTTCACTAATACTGTTCCAGATTCTACCTCGTAAGCTGTGGAGCCATCCCTACTAAGCATTGCTCTTGGCACATCTATAGTAAGTGTATAAGGTGCTCTAACCTCTCCTTTTTGTTCAATAACAATAGGATTCTTTACGGGTGTAAAAGCAATAACTCTCTCCTCGAAAGGCATACTTACCTCTGAAAAGAGTAAAGAACAAATGGTAATAACACCAATAATACGTACGAACCACTTACGCACTATATACCCTTTATACTCCTTTTTCCTACTCTTTACTTCCTCCAACAACTCTTGCTCTTCTTGCGTTAATCCCTCTTGCAACTTCTTTTCTTCTAAATAAGCTTCATAAGCATCTAATTGCTTTTTATAATTTTTTTCATCCTTTTTCATTTCATCTTCCTCTTCCTGGTTTCCTACCTCTTCAAGCTTCTCATTCATTATACCTTACAGACTTTATAAATCAAATGAAGCTTCCAAATATTTTATTCATATTACGCATCTACTTTATTTATCGGTGTACCTCTTGCAAAATAAATTAAAACTACCTATAATTAAACTATTTTTAGGAGGTTTATTTTATGGATCATAAGCAATCTCGGTTTTCTCTTAAAGTCATTATACTTATCGGCCTTTTTAGTGCCATTTGCTACGTAGCTCTTTTTTTTAAAATCCCTATTCCTTCCCCTGTAGGCAATCCCTTCCTACATATGGGAAATATGTTTGTCATTTTAGCTGCACTTCTCTTTTCCGGTACAATTGGTGGTTTATCAGGCTCTATAGGGATGGGATTTTTTGACTTAATGAATGGTTATGTAGATAGTGTACCAAAAACAGCTCTTCTTAAATTAGGTATTGGTCTTATTACTGGTCTTATCGCTTCAAAAGGACATAATAAAGCAGCTAAGTCACCTCTTAAATGGATTGCCTTAGCTGCTACTGTATGCATCTTAGCAGGCCTAGCTCTTTTAGCTGTATCTTTAACCTTTGGAAATGAAATTGCCATCCAAGGTATTGAAAAGAAATTTGTAGTAATCCCTATGTTATACATTTTTTCTTTTTTATTAGGTATAGGTTTAAGTATTACCTGTGTCTTTATAAAAAAGTTATCTATTAAGCTTCAATATGCTATTATCGGAGCTGTAGCAGGTATTGCCTTTAATTTATTAGGAGAATTCCTTTTTGGAACCCTTAAACTACTGCTTGTGGGAAGTACTTTTGTACCAGCTGTTATTGGCTCTGCCATAAGCTTGCCTGCCACACTCATTAATGGTGTCTTTTCTATTATAGTAGCTATTATCCTTTACATCCCCCTTTCTAAAATTCTAGAAAAAATGCACTTAGGCATTTAGCCCTATAAAAAAGCAGTCACTTCTGAACCGACCCCCAAAAGTTAGACCTGAAAATCTAACAATTGGAGGTCGTTTTTTTATGGCAAAATATGATTATGAATTCAAGAAAAAAATTGTAAATGCATACATGAATGGCGAAGGAGGAAAACGGTTTTTAGCAAATAAGTATGG
>NZ_PEDL01000041.1 GCF_002735925.1 Sporanaerobium hydrogeniformans
CGGAAGTAGCTGCACTATCTTATCAGCTATACTCCATTTGGCACCTGGCCACTTTAATGCTCCCAAACCCACACCCCCTATCTAATAAATAAGTTATTTGTTATGATATCTTTACTCCAAACATTCCCTCTATTACATTGTTCTCTTTTGGCTTTAGGTAACTCTTTGTAGTATCCATGCTGTCATGGTGTGCTAGTACCCTAAGTTCTTCTAAACTAAACTTCTTAGGCTCTGCTAATACCCTACACATATAGTGCGTTCCATTCTCATAGTTTTCTAATGCACTATGTCTAAAGCAGTGTGGTGAAAATGTAATTGGCTTTCCTTCTAGCTCTGTAAGTATCTTGCACATTTTCTTAGTCCATTCATAGGCTGCTTGTTTACCTACTACTTTATGATCTTTTCGCCTAACAGATACCCAAAGCTCTTCCTTATGGTCTTCTCCTCGCTGTTCTAAATATAATCTTAAGCTTTCTATGCTGTGGTCATGGATAATGAGGTTAAACTGCTTTCCTCTTTTTCCAACTACTGTATTGCTATATCTGTTATCTACTAAATCTTGCTTTTTCATCTGTATTACTTCGTTGATACGTGCTGCACTATCGTAACTTATATCTAAGTAAGCACATTCACGATACATCTTATGTTCAAGTAAATATCCTCTAATTTTAGATATCTGAATGTCTGTCAAAAAAGTAATCTTTTTGACTGGCTCTTTGGGAAGGTTCTTAATCTTTCTTGCATAGTTCTTTTCATATTCGTAGTCCTCTTCATCCTCTGCGTACTCCATCATTCCATGAATAAGAGCGAAAACCCTATTAAACCTTGCATTAGATACCTGCCTATCCTCAGTAAGCCACAAGGATACTTGCCTAAAATCCTTTTTATTAAAATCTAAGAAACTTTTATTCTCCATTTCATTCGCTACATAACATATAAGCATCCTTCCATCGCTTAAGTACTGCTCTAATGTATTAGGCTTGCGCTTCTTTGACTTCAATTCAACTAAATAATCTTTAAGTAACTCCTTATTTGCTTTATTAGCCTTTTCGTAAATTTCTTTAGTGTAAACTATCGTTTTATGTATGTTCATCCCTAGCCACTCCTAATAAGTTTATTGATCATTGTCCTCTGTCAGATCTTCCAGTAATGCACTTTCTAATATTGCTTTCGATATCCATTCACATATATACATCCTTGCTTCTTCTGCTCGCTCCTTCGCTACTTTATAGGCCTGCTCTGATATCCGTATATTATTTATGCTATACATATTAAAACCTCTTGAATTTTGCTACTAGCCTCATCAATTTATTTGCTGTTATCTCTTTAAGCTTTTCCTTTAATTCTTTATTCTCTGTCAAAACAATATTTATTTCTTTTTTTAGCTCTGCATTGTCATCTATAGCATTCATATAGGCTCTTGATAGCTGCTGATTTTCCTTATAAAGCTTTGCTTGCTCTCTCGCTAAATGTATATTCTTTTCGGCACTCTTCCCCAATGCTGTATGAATAACTCCAATTTCTTTGTTTAATCTCATCGTAATTTCTTTTAGGTTGTTGTAGCGCTTCTTCATAGTTCTTAACTTCATTTCCTGCTTCCTCCCCTTTATTTTTACTAGCAAATTACTTCTACATCTTCACTATAATCATGTGTTTCACGCATTCCATTAACTACCACTGTAAAGAAATTATTATACTTTCCTATTACTTCTCCTTTTTCTTTACTTATTCGCTCCTTTTGTTCATTATCTATGCTTATACGTACTATCTTTACAATACTTCCCTTTTGTATGCTTTCTTTGTTTCTATCAATTTTAGCTTTAAGCACTCTATAATCTTTTTCTTTTTGGTTAATATCTTTTTCTTCTAGCTTACTTAAAGCTTTATTTCTTCTCTGTTTTCGTTTAACCTTTTTATAACGTGTTATTTCATCTCCTTCATTGGCATATTCCCATTTGTATCCTGAACTCACACATTTTCTTTTTATTGCTTCATAAATATCTGTTGTGTCACACTCTATTTCCTCTGCTGCCAATGCTACATTTTCATATATATCAAGTATTTCTCCTGTTGTTTGATCTAGCTTTCTTACTGATTTTCCCTTCATTTTTTTGCCTCCTTACTCATCCTTCTTTGCTTACCTTATCAAATAAAGTGATTTGCCTTCTTGTCGGCATTACTTGCATCCAATCATCCTCTCCAAACTCCTCATCTAGTATGGAAAGGATTTCTTGCCCCTTTACATGCCAATGTGTTCCAAATGTGGCTACTATATCACTCCAGTCCTCAATATCATGGTGGATGATTTCCCCATCTTTCCCGATATGCCTTAACTCGTGATAAATCATCAATACTAACTGTTCTTTACTTATCTTTTCTGTGTAATATTTCCTCGTCTCTAATATGTAGTCATAGCCTGTGCCTGCTTCAAACTCTAGATTGGTCTTTTTTATTCTAGCTTTCCAGTTGTACGCTGCCGCCCCCGGCTCCCACTTCCTATCCTCTATAAAAAGTATCTTGTACTCTGCTATATGCTGTAATTCCTTAAATTTGTAGATAAGCTCCCTTGCTATAGGTTTATACCACTCATTCATAATCCAATGCTTCTTGCTAAACATCGCATTGTCTAATTTTAATATTTTTGCGACTCTTCCCTCATCATGGTAATTGGTATACATGATGTTATAGCCACCGTTAAAACTAATATCTTCCTTTACTTCTCCCGTTTGCTCATCCACTACGGTCAGCCTTTTTTGTCCCATGCCTATCTCCTTTCCCTGCATAAATAAAAGATTGTTGCTATCTTCTCAAACTCTTCATCTGTTATAAGCTCATTCATTATTATTAGTTCTTGAAGTATTTCTACTGGTGTATATTCCTTTTGCTTATAATATTGGGTGTCAGTTTCTGACACCTTTATGGGTTGTCCTAATAATTCCTTTGCTGCTGGTTCCCTTAATACTGGCTCTACTTTCTCTTCTTCTTGCTCCTTTCTCTTTTGTTCTTTCTTTTCCTCTATGATGTCCTTTACCCCCTCACTATTGCCTTGTTTGATATGATTAACTACTTCTTCTTGCTCCTTTTTAGTCAATCTGCTCACTTCATAGGCTGTTGTGAAGTTCATGTTGCCCTCTTTAAGCTCTTCTTTCGCTTCATCTGAGAGGTTATTATTTATGGCTTCTATTTGTCCCACCTTGGTACGACTTACATCCATTAACTCTGCTATAAAATCCCTTAACTTTCCCTTTATCTCTATCTCTCCTGCTTCTTTAGCTTTAAGTAAAGCTTCTTTAAGCTTCTTCTCTTGCATCACTAGGTCATAATCTGTCATCTTACGAGTAAATGCGTTGCCTACTATAAGTGATAGGTTGAGCATGGACTCAGACATCTCAGCGTATAAGCATTCAATCTTTTCAAACTGATTATGTCCCTGTTCTAATAACCTTTTCATTGCACTCAGCCTTCTATGACCACTTATTACCCTATACTCATCTTCTACCTTCCCTAATACTATTGGCTGTTGTAGTCCAACTAATAGTATGGATTCTGCTAGTTCCTCTATTTCATTCATAGAGTAAAAATTATCTTCGGAAGGTATAAGTTCAAGTGTATTCATCTTCATATACTTGTAGGCTCCTAGTTCCTTTACTGCTCCCCTACTTTTAGTGTTCATTAAATCATTGATACTGAATTTTCCCATATACCTACCTCTCTTCTGTTTTTTCTAAGTACTCTAAAACAAAACGCTTATAGTCCCTAGTTGCTCCACAACGTAAAGAATAATTCACCACTGGCATTTCATAAAATGTGGATTCATCTACTTTCTCTGTTTGCCTAATCTTTGTATCAAAAACCGGATAATCACTTTTTTGTCTCATCCACTCTTCACCTGAGAGGTTAACGTCATTTTTCTTGAACACCGTGATTAGTACCCCTAACATCTGAATACATGGATTAAATTCTTTTGTTTCTTCAATTTGGTTTGTTATAATCTCTAATCCTTCCAGTGACCATTTATCCACTTTTACGGGTACAATCACATCATCTGTGCAAGCTAGTGCATTAATGACACACATGTCTATCGTTGGTGGATTGTCAATAATCACATAATCATACCAACCTTCTGTTTTACTATTATCTAGTTGATAGAGGTAATGTCTTAAGCGTGTGTGCTGCTCCTCTTGATCGTTTTTCATAATCAATAAATTTGCTCTTAAAAGGCTCATATTGGCTGTAATAATATCTATTCCCTCATACTTTGTATGCTTTACTATTTGCTTAGGGTTCTGCTCTAGTAGCACTCTAGACATGCCACACTCTTCTTCCTCGTCATAAGCTCCAAAAAGCCTTGATAGATTACCTTGCTTGTCATTGTCAATCAAAAGCACTCTATAGCCATGCTGCTTATGTAGAACATAGGCTATATTAGCGCTCGTTGTGGTCTTACCTACTCCACCTTTTAAATTAATTACACTTATTACTCTCATCTCATCACCTCATCATTTGTAAATAGCTTTCTATTGCTTTGATTGCTTCTTGACTCCCATAGCAAACTTCTACAAAGTACCCTTCCTTTTTTAGATTTTCTATCCACTCTCTTTGCAATACTGTAGGCTTATTTTTTCCTACCTTTAGCTCTATGTATAATCCATGATATCCCCCTCTTGATACCGGGAGACATATATCTGGTACTCCTGCTTTAACCCCTTCTATCTTTAGCCTTTTAGCTGTTCCTATGTCCCTTTTACCTCCATTGGGTACATGGTATAAAAGCTTTAATTCCTGTCTTCTTACACCTTCATATGCTGCCCATCTAAATACCACCATTTGCTCTTGCGACTCTGTTCCCATAAAATCATTCATTCTGCTTTTCCTCACTTTCTTCTACTTGTTCATCTACTGCATATATATCCTGCTCCTCTTGCTTTTCTAATTCTTTTATCCTTATGTCTAAAAAGTGATACCATGTCTTTTTCTTGCATATAGCACACTCTATGCAGTACTGCTTATGACCTTCCTTCATAGATGCTTTTTGCTCTAGGACTCTAAATGTTGTGGAGAAACAATCACTGCACCTTAACTCCATCCATTCATGTTCATCTCTCCCTACCTGTGTAAGGTACTTTAACTTCATTCCGTTTACTTTACCCTCTTTTTCTATCTCTCTTGCCATGAGAGTATAGTCAAATTCTATAAAATGCCTTGTTGTCATGTACAAATTTATTACATTGTGTAATTTCTCTAAGTATTCTTGCCTCTTATAGTCTTTTAGGTGTTTTGCTTCTTCTCTCTCTTCTTCCAATCCCTTTATTGCTCTTTCAAATAATTCCTTTACATTCATGTTTCTCTCCTCCTTTCCATCTTGACTAATGTATAGGTAAAGTAAGGATATCCGGTAAACTCATGGATACGTTTATCTATTGTCTCTTTGTCTATGTAATAACCTTTTACATCTTTGGCTTCTTCTCTATACCAAGATTTTGTAGTAATAATTCGCTTTATTGGTTCTGGATGAATAAGATTCCTGCTACTATTCCATCTTTTGCTCTGTATCTGCTCCTCTGTACCTCTTACTCTATCTGTGTACTTCATGAGATAGGATGCTAATTTCTTATACTGTCCCGACTCATCTAGTAGGTTTACATGCACTCTCCCATACTTCCATAGCCTAGCCAGTATCTTTGTATCAATACTGTTTATTACTAAATGGTGGTGCATTGCTCCTTTACTTCCTATCTCCATCACATGCACATACTTTAGCTCTAATCCCAATTTCTTATATTCTTTTCTTAGTTCACGTAGGTATTTTCTTGCATGCTCCTTTAGCTCCTCATTACTCTTTGGTCTATCTTCTTTTCTATAGTCAAGAACTAGATGGAAGTCTCCCCCCTGGAAGTTAGCATTGAGTAATCTCCTTAACTTCTTTTCTGCTTGCCTACTATTAACTTTTTTCTGTTCCTCTTTAGTAATCTCTTTCTTTTGTTCTCTTTTTAACCCCTTTTTCTTGTACATACTTGTGTAGTATTTTTCTATTTCCACTGTCTTGCCAGCTACACATCTACTCTCTATATATGGCATCTGTATCTACCCCTTAAGTTGTTCTTAAGTTAATATCCTTTATCAAGTTTTAAAAGGCGATTAAATCCTTGTAAATACTTGCTTTTCATGCCATACATGTGCTATAATTTATATATCGTTTTTTATGTATGTATGGCATTTATTGACTAGGTTTATTCCCGTAAACCTAGTCAATTTTTTTATGTAATTTACCATTTTCTACTATTATCCTTTTAATTTCTTCTGGTGTTAACCCTGTGTCTTCGTACCTTCCTAACTTGTCCACCATTGCACCTGTTATGCCTATGCTTATCCCCATGTTTTCCACTTTAAATGCACCTGCTCGCTCTAGAGGTACTCTATAAGATTCCCCATGAGGATTAACTATTGTCATTCTCTGCATACCCTTCTCTTCTTCCTTTTTTCATTTTCACCTACCCATTCTTGTCCAAAAATCCATGATGTACTTAATATTAAAACTGCACCTATAAGTATCACTTTAACCCCCCATTTCTTGTAAATACTTCTCCTGCTCTTGTAGTGCCTTTTTATGTACCTCTAATTGCTTAGAGTCTTTTTTCCTTCTGTCTGCTTCAATGTAGCTTTTTAAAATTCTTATCTTTCTCTCAACCTTTTGCCTGTCTTCCATATCTATCCCTCCTATCTAAAATTATTTTATTATGTACTTTTTTGATAAGCCTCATCCCATTTCCCATCTTTATTCTCACGAATGTCTCTTACTAGCTCTTCTAGTGTCATTCCAAACAACGCTTCTGCTAGCTGTTCCTTTGTAAGCTGTGGCTTTCGTGGATCTACCACAAAAGTACCTAGCCCCTCACCCTTATCTATATTTTTTTGCCTTACTTTTCTCATGTACCTATCTCCTTTATTTATTGAATTTTCTATCTCCTGCCTTTAAAATAAAGTTATCAGCTCTGCCAAGCTGAAATACTAAAGAAAGGTGGTGAATATATTGTCTATATACCAAGACCCTATAAGATTTATAAAATGCGAACTTTACTCTTGTTGGATTGCTTGTAAAAATGCCCATGCTTCTGCTATGAAAGATACTCAGTTCTCTCAAACTGCTGCTACAACATATGCACTTTCCGCATTATCGCATCTAATGTGCATTAAAAGTGTATATGTGTGCAACTATGATAAGTTAGAAAATACTATGGTTGAATCACTAATCCATCAATTCGACGTATTTTGTAATGAATTAATTACTAACTTCTGCACTAATCATAGTCATCAATGGACTGACCTTGAGTTTGATAGACTAAAAGAACTGGTAACATCAAGTGATTTAATAGAAATCTAGTACCTAGTGGCATGTTACTCCATGCCACTTTTAAGTAATTGCCTGAGCATATTTTCTATGTTCTTCAATACTGCTGTTTGATACATGATTTCTCTTGCTACGTAACAATCTGGGTTAATATTCATTTGATTCTCTTCTTCATTTTTAGCTTTTTCTGATGCATCTTTAGTTATTTTTTCATGCTTCTCAATAGCTTCATGAATCATTTCACCATAAGTTCTTTTCTCCATCTTCCTCACTCCTTTCCTTTAGGCTGGTGTTTTTTCTTCTAACTTTTTTGCAAAGCGTATTCCTTGCATAAAAAGTAATAAGTCCTTCTGCTCTTCCGCAGTAAACTCTTCAAGAACTGTTTTTAATACATCTAATTCATTTACATCTTTTTTGTTTAAAAGTGTTTTCATCTTATTTTTCCTCCTTTTTTTATATATTTAACGTTTACCGTTGTTATATCTAAATAATATACCGTTAAACATTAAAAGTCAACATATTTTTATATTTTTATTGACTTTTTTAACGTTTACCGTTATATTTTAAATAAGGAGGTGTTAAATTGAATGATAGAGTAAGATTTTTAAGGAAAAATTTTAAAAAAACCCAAAAAGAGTTTGGGGAAATTATTGGTTTAAAACAAACTTCTATTGCAGACATCGAAAAAGGTAAAGTGAATATTACAGATAGAACAGTTAAACTTATTTGTTCTGAGTTTAATGTAAATGAAGAGTGGCTTCGTACTGGTGAAGGGGCTATGTTTAATGAAACAACTACGATGACATTGGATGAATATGCGCAAAAAAATAATCTATCTCCTTTAGAGTTAGATATCATGAAGGCATATATGGATATTGACCGTGACACACGCCTAAAGTTCCTCTCTCAGATCAAAAATATCTTTTTTAAACACGCTACTCATGATAATGAGATTGCTGCTACTGTTACCTATGAAGCTCCCTCTGTTTATCCCGACATCGAAGAAGAACTTGAACGCTATCGCATTGAACTTGAGGCTGAGAAAAAAGGGAAAATATTATCAGCTTTAGAAGGGCAAAAGCACGCTTAGCCCTTACATAAATACATATCAAAAAAAGCCACTAATTTTTATATTTAGTGGCTTAATTATAGATATTGAAAGGAGCTTATTTATGAACGCTGCTGCTTATACACGCTATAGCACAGATAACCAAACTGAAAACAGTATCACTTATCAGCTTAATGCCATTCAAAAATATTGTTCTGAAAACAACATTACACTTACCGCTTTTTACAGTGATGAAGCATACAGTGGAACAAATACTAATCGTCCCGGATTTCTTAATATGATTGCGGCTGCTAAAAGACATGAGTTTGATGCTGTTGTTATTTATGATATTAGTCGTGGTTCTCGTGATGTTGGAGATTGGTTCGATTTTAGAAAGCAAATGATGCTCCTCAATATAGCTGTTATCTCTGCTAATCAACAACTTGGTGATATTACTGATCCTAATAACTTTTTAGTGGAACTGATTAACGTTGGTCTTGGGCAACATCAAGTACTGGATACACGTAAAAAGTCTTTAGCTGGTGTGGCTGAGAGAGCTAAAAAAGGGGCTTTCCTTGGTGGTGTCCCTCCACTTGGCTATGATATTGTTAATGGAGAGTACACTATTAATCCTGGTGAAGCGAGTATTGTCCGTAAAATATTTACTATGTACGCTAAAGGTGATAGTTACAATGATATTTTACAAGCACTAAATGGCTATAAAGGCAAACGTGGTAAAGTTATGTGTCGCAATAGCCTTAATGTCATTCTTCAAAATGATCGCTACATTGGTACCTACACATGGAATAAGAAAAACTATAAGCTTTTTAGAAAATGGACTGGTGGTATTGATAATCCTAATGCTATACGCATAGACGATTTTATACCTCCTCTAATTGATAGAACTATTTGGGAAAGGGTGCAATCAAGGATGAAAAATAATAAAAGCAGAGCCTCAAACAAGGCTAAAAGAGAGTATTTATTAAGTGGACTTATTGAATGTGAAGCATGTGGTTCAACTTATGTTGGTCACACCAGTACGAATTCACGTGGCTATGAAAGTCGCTACTATTGCTGTGGTGATAAATATCGTACTCGCAATTGTAAAACTAAAAATATTAAAGCAGATATCATTGAAACCTTTGTTGTACAAAGCTTAAAGTCGTATTTAAAAGAAACTAATGTCGAAGAATTGGCTCAATATATCGCTGATCAAGTAAATAATGCTAGTCCTAACCTAGTAGAAGAAAAAAAGGAGCTAAATGAAATTACTACTAAAATTCATAATGGTGTCAAAGCTGTCCTTGCTGGTGCTAGTTTCCCAGAATTAGAAGAAGAAATCGCTCGCCTTCGTATTCGTAAAAGTGAATTAGAAGATATCATTTTAAGGCAAAGTAGTTCACAAGCTAAAGTAAGCAAGGAGGCTCTCGTCAATCTTTTTAAATCATCCCTTGATAATTGGGATACAGACCTAAAAAATATTATTAAAACTCACGTAACAAAAATATACGCCCACACCGACGGTACTTTTACCGTAAATGTAGGCGTACATTATGACAATAGCGGAAGAGGGATTTGAACCCCCGACACCACGGGTATGAACCGTGTGCTCTAGCCAACTGAGCTATTCCGCCACAATGGTCGCTATAGGGCTCGAACCTATGACCCCCTGCTTGTAAGGCAGGTGCTCTCCCAGCTGAGCTAAGCGACCTTATTTATAAATTTTTAAGTTAATTGCTTAACTTAACGACCCAGAAGGGACTCGAACCCTCGACCTCCGCCGTGACAGGGCGGCGTGCTAACCAACTGTACCACTGGGCCAAACTTCTAAGCAGGGGCAGCAGGACTTGAACCCACGACATTCGGTTTTGGAGACCGACGTTCTACCAACTGAACTATGCCCCTATATTTTTAAACTCCCCGAGTAGGGTTCGAACCTACGACCCTCCGGTTAACAGCCGGATGCTCTGCCGCTGAGCTATCGAGGAATATAGACTATTATTTCCTTTATTAGGATAACATATCTATTGACTTATGTCAATATTTTATACTCACAAAACTAAACACAATCCTTTAACCTTTTATTGTTAGGTCAAACCCTCGAACCGTTAGTACTTAGTACCTACATGCATTACTGCACT
>NZ_PEDL01000042.1 GCF_002735925.1 Sporanaerobium hydrogeniformans
CAGTTCGGTCCCTATCCGTCGTGGGCGCAGGAAGTTTGAGAGGAGTTGTCCTTAGTACGAGAGGACCGGGATGAACGGACCACTGGTGCATCTGTTGTCTTACCAAAGGCATAGCAGAGAAGCCAAGTCTGGAAGGGATAAACGCTGAAGGCATCTAAGCGTGAAGCCCCCCTCAAGATAAGACTTCCCATCCAGAAATGGAGTAAGACCCCTTAGAGACTATGAGGTAGATAGGCTTAGGCTGTAAGTGCAGTAATGCATGTAGGTACTAAGTACTAACGGTTCGAGGGTTTGACCTAACGATAAAAGGTTAAAGGATTGTGTTTAGTTTTGTGAGTATAAAATGTTGACATAAGTCAAACAAAATGTTATACTTACTAAGTAATGAAGAGTAATAAAACTTTTAATTACTACATATAATTTATATGTATTCCTCGATAGCTCAGCGGCAGAGCATCCGGCTGTTAACCGGAGGGTCGTAGGTTCGAACCCTACTCGGGGAGTTTATTAAGGCCCATTGGTCAAGCGGTTAAGACACCGCCCTTTCACGGCGGTAACAGGAGTTCGATTCTCCTATGGGTCATTTGTTGGTGACGATACGATTTAGGGAAACACCCGTTCCCATACCGAACACGACGGTTAAGACTAAATCGGCTGATGGTACTTGTCTGGAGACGGACTGGGAGAGTAAGTGGTTGCCAGCTTAATAGGGCGACATAGCCAAGTGGTAAGGCAGAGGTCTGCAACACCTTCATCACCAGTTCAAATCTGGTTGTCGCCTTTAAAAAGGAACTTAGATAGTCTAAGTTCCTTTTTTGTATGTAATAAAATATAATTTCTTAGATAGTTAAAGACAATTTCATAGAAGTAACTACAGAAAAACAAAAAAGACAACCTAAATTTACAGAAAGCTTTAGGTTGTCATAAAATAGAGATGTTACATAATTACAATAAAGAACTAAGATTTATAATTAGAAAGTTCTTTCTTGAAGTAATCAGTAAGGCTTTGGAAATCTTGAATATTATAAATGAGTTTATTAATTTCAGTAGTGTATTTGGTAACATTAGCGCTTACCTCTTCAGAGGAAGCAGAGTTTTCTTCTGCAATAGCAGCTAAAGATTGAACATTGATAAAAGCTTTGGAAATATCATCTGCATCATTTTTTAGAGCTACAATAGTTTCTATCATTGATTTAGAAACTTTTTGAATAGCTTCATTTGCTTCAAAACTAATGGATTTAACCAAATCAAAACTTTGAGTTTCTGATTCAAGAGAGTAATATTCTTTTTGAAGTAATTTAACGAAACTGTTTATCTCTTCTAGAAATTGATCAAGATTACTATTAATATCATTAACAGCCACTTTACTCTGTTCTGCAAGTTTACGAATAGCTTCTGCTACAACAGCAAATCCTCGCCCTTCTTCACCTGCACGTGCAGCTTCAATAGAGGCATTAAGAGCCAGTAAATTGGTTTGTTCTGCAATGCTAGATACCATACCAACGATATTTGTAATATTATTAGCTTTTTGGTGAAGTTGTTCACTTTTTTGATTAATTGCAGTAAAGTTGCTAAGAGTGTTTGAAATATTTTGGCTAGAACGATTGACACTTTCATAGCTATTATTAATTTTAGACATAGCAAGTGCTAAATCTTTCTTATTAATATCTTCTGTTTTAACGATATCCCTTAAAATATTAATATTTTCATTTAGGACATTAGCAGCTTCATTGGTATTTTCTGCCTGTGAAATGGCACCTACCGCCACTTGTTCTACTACGTTTGAGATTTCTTCAGAAGTACCTAACATATTGTCAGAAATACCTTGAATTTCCTGAACAAATGTATCCATTTCATCTGTGATACCTTTAAAGCCTACGAAGTCAGATTGTAATCCCTTTTTATAGCTGGTAATTAAATTATGTAATGTTTCAAATAAATCATCACTATGAAGTCCACTATCATAAAGATAATCTTTATTAATTAAACGTTGAAGCTCCATTTTAATAAAATGATAAGGCTTTAGAAGTAGATAAGTGCTGAGGCTAGTTAAGAAGGCACTTATTAATCCCATTTCAATTGCTTGTAGCCAATGGGCAGGACCTAAAGGCCAAAGGAAAGCAAGGGTACTAGTTACGAAAACAAATAAAGCATTTTTTAAGGGAATACTTTTAATAAAACCTAAGGAGAGAAGGCGGTTAAAAAAGTATTTCTTTTCTTCATAAATAGGTTGTGGAAAGCCTAGCTTAACACATAAATAATCTTGACGTTTTTCTACCTCTGTAATTGTTACTTTTTCATTAAAGAAGGACATACAACCGTCTAGTAGGCCATAAAAGTAGTCAAACATTCCCCTGGGAGATTGATAAGTAAATAAAGCCTCTGTTTTAGAAACAGGAGTGATAGAGACAAGGGGAGGTTTAGCACCTTCAAATTTTTTAGTCATAACAACATGTATGTCAAAAAGGGACTTTAAAAAAGAATACATGGTATGATGCTTAAAAAAAGAAGGGAAGGCCGCATGAAAGGCTAAAATATTATCCTTGCCGATAAGATGCCAAAGATCAGAAGGAGGAGTCTTTGATTTTTCAGCTAAGTGAAGTATAAATTGTTTAACTCGTTCATCCTCTACATTTTCAATAGGAGAGAAAATTTTGGGGGTTTGCCAACCTACTTTTTCAAGAGCTTGCTCTACCATTTCTTCTCCGTATAGTTTTTTACAGGTTTTAATCCAAGTTGCTACGACAGTACCTTTCATAAAATCACCATCCAATATATATTTATTAAAACTATTATATAGGGGAATTAAAAGATTGTTAAGTCAAAAATTAAAATAATAACTATTTCTGTTTCAAAAGGCTAATTTTAGAAGAAATCGTTTTATAAGATGACTAATAAAGTAAAAGCTTGCATTATAAAAAATAATTTTAGGAAATCAAGATATTTCTTATAATAATTTTATTTTTAATGTATAATAAATAAAAAAACTGGGTATTAATCAAAGGAGGGTAAAAATGAATTATGTAGTTGGAGATGTAGTACAAATGAAGAAACCACACCCCTGTGGGACGAATGAGTGGGAAGTCTTACGTGTGGGTGTGGACTTCAAATTACGTTGTTTAAATTGCAATCATCTCATCATGCTTCCACGAGAGAAGTTTGAAAAGAGTGTTAAAAAGCTTTTAAGGCATAATGAGACGAAATAAATTTAATTTATGTATTTTTTACCTCAAGTTTTAAGTGAAAACAGCTTGTCTTACTGCAGTTTTTGTGGTATTATTATTAACTGTAATGTATTCCTTGCTCTATATAAATATTAAGGTATAGGGCCAATGTCCAAAAGGAGGTGCTGACATGAGAAATTACGAATTAGCAGTTGTGTTATTCCCAAATTTAGCGGAAGAACAAAAATTAGAAACTCTTGAAAAAGTAAAAGATCTTATCACACGCTTTGGTGGAGAAATCACCAATGTGGATGATTGGGGTAAAAGAAAACTTGCTTATGAAATAAGCAAACAAAGAGAAGGTTTCTACTATTTCATTCAATTCAACGCTGCGACTTCTACACCAGAAGAAATTGAAAGCAGAGTTCGTATTATGGAACCAGTTCTTCGTTATTTAATCGTATCTCTTGAAGATAAATAAGGAAATTTCCTGAAGAAAGGGGCTTAGGCATGAACAAAGTAATATTAATGGGACGTTTAACCAGAGATCCTGAAGTGCGCTATTCACAATCAGCTAACCCTGTTGCAGTAGCACGTTATGGCCTTGCTGTTAGAAGACAATTTGCAAAACAAGGCGAACAAGATGTAGACTTTTTTAATATTGTTGCATTTGGTAAAGCTGGTGAGTTTGCGGAAAAGTATTTTAGAAAAGGGCAAATGGTTGCTGTTGTTGGACGTTTACAAGTAAATACTTGGGAAGACCAACAAAAGGTTAAGCATACGGCTGTTGATGTGGTGGTTGAAGAACAACACTTTGCAGAAAGTAGATCTTCATCAGAGTCTCGTGGTGTAATGGTGGATTCACCAATTAGTGAGCCCGCACCTACTTCCCCTTCAGGTAATTCTATTAGTGGCTTTATGCCAACTCAAATTGAAGAAGATGACGATTTACCATTTAATTTAAGAATGTACAAATAAAATGAAGGAGGGAATAACTATGGCAATGCAAAAAAGACATAACCGCAGAAGACGTAAAATAAATCAATTTGCTGGTGATAATATCAAGAAAATTAATTATAAAGATATTAACACATTAAAGAAATTTATCTCTGAAAGAGGTAAAATTCTTCCTAGAAGAATTACAGGTAACTCTGCGAAAGCACAACGTAAGCTTACAATCGCTATCAAACGTGCTAGACATATCGCACTTTTACCATACACACAAGATTAATTTAAATCAAATAACAACTTAGAGAGAGAAATAAGCACACACAAAATGCACACACCACTGCCTAGCAGTGGCTTTTTTTTATCTATAAAACTTATTTTAAATAACAAAAATAGAGATATAAAAAACTTTTATTAAAGAATAAAGGGAGTTTACGAATGAAAGCCTCTAGTATTAAAAGGTTATTATATGGTATAATAAAAAGACATGAATTTTTATTATACGTATGCTAAAGGAGGGATAACTAGAAATGCAGTTGAGCTCTAAAAATATGATGAAATTATTGAGTATTTTATTAATATATATTGTTTTGGCAAGTTTAGGGACTTATGAATTTTATGGTCTGTTTTTATTTCCACTTCTTTCAGTGCCATTTACAATATGCTTAATTAAAAATACATTACCTAAAGGTGTAGATTTTTTATTCTGCAGTACAGCAGTCATAGGTATTTATATGATAGTGGGAAATATAGAGGCAGTTTTAGTTTTTTTGATTGCCGTATGTATACCTGCCTATGTCATTGCATTTTCTTATAGAAAAGGTATTTCTTTACCCCATATCATTATTTACTTAGCAACAGGAGTAATAGGGGCTATTTTTATTTATGGTATTTTGATGACCTATCTAGGCAGAGATTATGGGACAGCCTTTATTCACGCCATTGATGAGGTAAAGCAAATTTACTTTGATGCTATTGAAAAAGTAAAAGAAACTGTACCAGCCGAATCAATTAATCAGTTAGGAGATATAAAGGGTACAATATCTATGCTCTTAGATTTAATGAAGCAAGTTTATCCAGCATTTCTTCTAGTTATAGGAGTTGTTCTTGCAACTATTAATTTACTTATAGTGCAGCTCGTATTACGCCTTAAAAAAGCAAAAGCTTTCAAATTAGAACAGTTATTAACTTTCAAGCTTTCTAAAATAGTTGTTGTAATCCTTATTTTAGCGATGTTGCTTTCAATAGCTCCTAGTATGGAAGGGGACAGGTTAACAATAGTTGCTGCAAATATAATTGTATTTTTACAAAATATACTGCAGTTAGTGGGAACATTGGCTATTATTTCTATTATTAGTAAAGGCTCCATGAATAAAGGAGTGAAATGGGTACTTTATATCTTAGTATGTATATTATTTATTATTTATCCTAGTATGCTTACTATGTTTGGATGCTTCGATACTATTTTTAACTATAGAAAAACAGATATTATAGTTTAGATTAGGAGAAGAAATCAGAATGAAGAGAAGAAAAGGGAAATTTTCTTATACCACCGATTTATTAAGAATTGCTCAAGTGGGTATAGTACTAGCAATAGGATGTGGCATATTAGCATTATTTACTAAAGTTGGTGCAGCACTTTTAATTGTTCTTTTACTTGTGTTACTTGGTGGAAGTATGTTTTATTCTAAAAGGCTCAGCAGCCTGTTAGAACAAGAAATTGATAAGAAAGTAAATATTCTTACTGATTTAAGAAGTAATTTGTTTGTTCATGCAGACATTCCTGTTGTAATCCTCGAAAATAATGGAATAATCAAATGGGCTAATAATGCATTTAAAAAAATTTGGCAGCAAGAAGAAATAATAGGATTGTCTATTAAGACAGGACTTGAAAATTTAAAAATAAATGAGCTTTTTCAAAAAGAAGGAACAGTAGCTAAAGATATTCATTTACAAGATAAAGATTATCATATTGTAGTAGAGCGTATTGAAAAACAAAGATTAACAGTACTTTACTTTATGGATTACACAGAGAATCTTCTTCTAAAAAAACGTATTAAGCAACAACGCTGCCTGTTAGGCTATCTATGTATTGATAATTATGATGAAATTATGCATAGTATAGAAGAAGTAAGAAGGCCAATGTTTATGGCTATTATTGATCGAAAAATTAACTTATGGTTTAAAGAGCGTGAAGTCATTATATTGCGTTTTGAAAAAGATAAATATTTAATGGTTTTTAATAAAAAAGAGCTTGATACAATGATTGAGCGTAAGTTTGACATCTTAGATGAAGTGAGGCATATTCAAGTAGGGAATGAATTACCAGCGACGATTAGTATTGGTGTAGGTTATAATTTAGAATCACTGACAGCTTCTAGAGAAGAGGCAAGAGCAGCTTTTGATCTTGCTCAAGGACGTGGTGGTGACCAAGCCATTATTAAAAACAATGATAAATATACTTTCTTTGGTGGGAAAAGTAAGGAAGTAGAAAAGAGTGCACGTGTAAAGGTAAGGATAAAAGCCTATGCCTTTAAAGAACTGCTACATGAATGTGATAAAGTTTATATTATGGGACATAAAGGCATCGATATGGATTGCCTAGGAGCAGCTATGGGGGTTTATCGGGCTGCTGCTATTATGGGTAAAAAGGCACATATTGTTTTAGATGAACCCACCTTTGCGATACAAGGTTTATATGATAGAATAATGACATCTAATGAGTATGAAGACTTGTTTATTCCCCGGGAAATAGCGCTAGAGGGGATTAAAAAAGATACATTACTTGTTATTGTAGATGTCCATCGCAGGAGTTACCTTGAGGAAGAGGCACTCTTAGACAAAGCTGAAAAAGTTGTTGTATTTGACCACCATAGAAGAAGCACAGATTTTATAGAAGATGCAGTACTTACTTATTTAGAACCTTATATTTCATCTACCTGTGAAATGATTTCAGAAATACTCGTGTATTTAACGGATAAAATTAAATTAACACCTATTGAGGCAGATGCCTTACTTGCAGGGATAACTATTGATACTAAGAACTTTGCTTTTAAAGCAGGAGTAAGAACTTTTGAAGCTGCAGCTTTTTTAAGACGAAGTGGAGCAGATAGTAGCCGTGTGAGGATGCTTTTCCAAAACGACATGGAAACTTATAGAGCAAGAGCAGCAGCTATTAAAGCAGCGGAAATGTGGGAACACAATATAGCTGTAGCAGAGGTAGATAGTGCAGCACCACATCCACATATTATTGCAGCACAGGTAGCCGATGAACTTTTAAACATAAAAGGTATAGAAGCTTCTTTTGTTATTACAGCCAAGGAAGACTATTGTATGATTAGTGCAAGAGCCTTAGGTGATATGAATGTTCAGCGTATAATGGAGCTTTTAGGAGGAGGTGGCCACTTAGGAGTGGCAGGTGCACAACTTAAGAATGTAACTCCTTACGAGGCTAAATTGGAGCTTCAAGAAGCGATTGATAAATATTATAAGGAAGGTGAAACAAAATGAAAGTTATTTTAACACAAGATGTAAAAAAAGTAGGTAAAAAAGGTGATATGCTAGAAGTAAAAGATGGTTATGCACGTAATGCCCTTTTTCCAAAAGGGTTAGCTGTGGAGGCGAATGCTGTAAATATAAATCAGCGTAAGCTTGAACAACGTGCAGAAGATAAAAGAAAACAACAAGAGCTTGATAATGCTAAAGGTATTGAAGAAAAGCTAAAAGATAAGACAATTAAAATTGGTGTAAAGGTTGGAGAAGGTGGAAAGGTATTTGGATCTGTTACATCAAAAGAAATTGCAGAAGCAATTCAGAAAGAATGTGGTGTAGAAGTTGACAAAAAGAAAATCCAACTAAAGGATGCCATTAAAGGCTTAGGAGGACAAGCTATTTCTATTAAATTGCATCCAGCTGTAACAGCTACAATTACGGTACTTGTTGTAGAAGCTTAGTTTAAAAGGAAGTAAAAGGGGAAGGAAGAGGAATCGTTATGGAAGAAATATCAAACATGAAAATTCCTCCACATAGTATAGAGGCAGAGCAGTCGGTCTTAGGGGCTATTATTATGGACCATGAAGCCGTAGTTGTAGCAAGTGAGATTTTAAAACCTGAAGACTTTTATAGACCTGATCATCAGCAATTATTTGCTGCTATTATGGAACTCTATACAAGTGGTAGTCCAATAGACCTTGTTACAATTCAAAATAAACTGGTACAAAAGGGCATTCTAGAGCAGATAGGGGGGCTTCCTTATATTGCTGAGATTGCCAATATTGTACCTACCTCTGCTCATATTAAGCAATATGCTCAGATTGTAGAAGAAAAGGCTGTTCTTAGAAGGCTTATAAAGGTCAGCCAAGAAATCACTGCAAAAAGCTATGATGGAGATGAAAAGATTGATAATATTATGGGGTATGCTGAAAAGCAGATCTTTGATATTATTCAAAATAAGCATACAGAAGACTTTTCGCATATTAATGAAATTGTTATTGAATCTATTGATAAAATTGAATATGCTCATCAAACAAAGGGTGGGGTTACAGGTATTTCTACAGGATTTATTGATTTAGATTATAAAACAGCTGGATTACAGCCTTCAGACCTTGTTTTGGTAGCAGCAAGACCTTCAATGGGTAAAACAGCTTTTGCACTTAATATTATTCAGGCAGCAGGTGTTAAAGGCGGAAAGAGCGTAGCTGTATTTAGCCTAGAAATGTCAAAGGATCAATTAGTAAGTCGTATGCTCTGTGCAGAGGCTATGGTTGATTCACAAAAGACGCGTACAGGCTCTCTTGAAAAAGAGGATTGGGATAGGCTAGCAAGGGCCATTCCTAATCTAGCTTCGGCTAGCATTTATATTGATGATACACCAGGTATTTCTGTAATGGAAATGCGTGCTAAATGCCGTCGATTAAAGTTAGAAAAAGGTTTAGACCTTATTATGATTGACTACTTGCAGCTTATGAGTGGGAATTCTAAAAGTGACTCAAGGCAACAAGAGATTTCAGAAATTTCACGTTCCCTGAAAGCTTTAGCAAGAGAAATGAATGCACCAGTTATTGCCTTATCACAGCTTTCACGTGCTTGTGAAGCAAGAGCTGACCATAGACCTATGCTTTCTGACTTAAGAGAGTCTGGAGCAATTGAACAGGATGCAGACGTCGTTATGTTTCTTTATCGTGATGAATACTATAATCCAGATACTGAAAAGAAAAATGTAGGTGAAGTGATTATAGCAAAACAACGTAATGGCCCAACAGGTACAGTAGAACTTGTTTGGCTTGGACAGTATACAAAATTTGCTAATATGCAGCATTAGTTAAAAAGCTGTTATAAAACAACTCTTAGTACAAGAAGAAGTAAGCTAGGATTATTTCTTCTAATCAGGAGAGGTTTTATAGCAGCTTTTTATGTAGCAAAAGGTGACAGTTCATAAAAACTGTTTTATAATAAATTTCAAAAAGTATAGGAGGGAGTAGGTGCCATGAAAAAATGTACTTTTGAAAAAATAGTAGAAGAAGATATAGAAAGTGTGAGAGAAATTTATCTCTATTATATTCAAAATTCAACAGCAACTTTTCATAAAAGGGATATTTCTTATCAAGAAATGAAAGAACTTGTTATTTTTAATAATCCTAAGTATGAAAGCTATACTATTTATTATGAAGGAGAACTTTGTGGATATGTGATTTTAACCCAGTACAAAGTAAGAGAAGCCTTTGATCAGAGTGCAGAAATAACTATTTATTTAAAGCAAGGCTTTGAAGGAAAAGGTATTGGAACACAAGCTGTTAACTTTATTGAAGATAGGGCGAGAACAAAAGATCTGCATGTACTCTTAGCTCTTGTATGTGGTGAAAATACAGGGAGCATGGCATTATTTGAGAAGATGGGATATGTAAAATGTGCTCATTATAAAGAAGTGGGTTATAAATTTGGGAGATGGTTAGACTTAGTAGGCTATGAGAAAATTATTTCATGATTCTTAGATTGAATAAATGATATTAAGGGGAATATCTCTGTTATAAATTTCAGTTTATCGAGATGTTTTACAGGTTAGACTACTAAAAGGAAAGGAATAGGGGGTGTTCTCAGGGATCGCAAGTAAGGGAGCTCTTCACCAGCTTCTCGGTCCTCGGATGGGTAAAATCTAAGTTCAGTCCAATAGGCTAACGGTCCTACCTATCACAAGAAAGGCACTTGTGATAACGTCCCTAAAAGCAGCCTATAGGACTTCTCTAAGATTTTACATCCATCCTGTGGAGGAAGCTTGCGAAGAGCTCCCTTACTTGCTAGCCGAAGATTCATCCTGTTCCTATTTTTTTAT
>NZ_PEDL01000043.1 GCF_002735925.1 Sporanaerobium hydrogeniformans
TAAAACAAAGTATGTCGTAGTATTTGTTTTTGAGAGTATAAGTGAAAAAAGCCTTATTAAAAGCAGAAAAACTGCTTTTTGAATAAGGCTTTTTGTGTTATAGGCATTTTAACATCATACTATTTTATGAATTGGCACATATTAAGTAAAAGTATAAACAAAAGTATGGAATCTATAAAAGGGGATTAAAAGATGAAATGGGTTATCTATACAATAGGTCATTCGAATTATACAATGGAAGACTTTGTTTCAAGAATAAAAGTATACGGTATTGAATATGTGGCAGATATCAGAGGAACGCCTTACTCTAAGTATAATAAGCAATATGATAAAAATGTAATAGGTGCAAATTTAATGGAGCATGGCATAAAGTATGTCTACATGGGAAAGGAGTTTGCAGCTCAACGCAGTAATCGCTCACTCTATTTACCAGAGGGATATGCTGATTTTGAACAGGTAAGAACAGATAGTGACTTTTTAAATGGTGTAGAAAGGTTAAAGAAAGGATTAGAAAAGGGATACCATATTGTACTTATGGGGGCAAGGCAAAATCCTGTAGAATGTCATCGCTATGCATTGGTCGGTAGATGGCTTATTACTTATGGTTTTGAAGTAAGACATATTTTACACAAGGGTGGCATTGCTACTCAGGGACAGCTAGAAGAAGCCTTAAAGGAGCGTTATTATGAGGAGCAGGACCAACTTATGCTAAATATTCATACAGGAGAAACCTTATCTAAAGAGGAGGAGATAAGGGAAGGTTATAGGAGAGCTAATAAATTTATTGGCTATCGTGTGGAGCGTTTAAAATAGAAAGGACTATCATGTAATGAATGAAATTGCATGATAGTCCTTTTCTACTTATTAAAGTTTAATTCATTAAAGTATTTAAACAGTGCCTTAAAATAGTTATCCCTTTTTCAATTTCATTAAAGCTACAACTAGCAAAGCTAAGGCGGATATGTCTATCCTTAAAAGAATCTAAGTGAGAAAAATACATAGGAGAGGGCAAAATAATAAGACCGTTTTTTAAGCATTCCGCAGAGAGTTTTTCCGCAGAGAGGTGAGGTGGAAGGGTAAGCCAAAAACAAAGTCCGCCTTCAGGAATAAAAAATTGGATATTGTATTTTTCAAGCATTTCTAGTTTTTCAAGCATGTATTCATACTTATTTTTATAGATTTCTCTCATATAGAGGATATGTTCATACCATTTATTATTTCTTAAATATAAATCAAGTGCTCTTTGAATAAGCCCTGAGCTAGAAATATCTGTAGCTTGTTTGGTACGAGTGAAGCTTTCACAAAGAGTTGATGGCATAATGATAAAGCCCATACGAAGTCCAGGCATAAGGAGTTTGGAAAAGCTTTTAAGATAGATTACTCGATCATTTGTATCAAAGGATTTAAGGGTGAGATTAGTCTTGTGAGAATAAGAGAGTTCACACATAGAATCTTCTTCAAGAATATAAAACTGATAAGTCTCAGCAAGCTTTAAGAGTTCTAAAAGCGTAGATTTGCTATAACAGAAGGTTGTTGGATTTTGATAATTAGGCATAACATAGACAAGTTTAGGCTTACATATTCGTACTTTCTTTTCTAATTCAATGAGATTAATACCTTGTGAATGAATATTAACAGGAACTGTTCGACACCCTCGTGACTTAAATACTTCAACAGCACCATTGTAGGTTGGATTTTCTGTAATGACGCTGTCACCAGAATAAAGAAGACTTTTGGCGATAATATCAAGGCCTTGCTGACCACCAGAAACGATTTGTATTTGTTTTTTGCAAGTAGTAATGTTATAGGTTTGAGATAAAAAGGTAGTCAAAACTTCTCTAAGAGGTAAATAACCATTTATTTCTTGATAACCAAATGCAAAACCTTTATCTCTATCAATTGCTTCGGTAATATATTGTTTAAAGGTTTCCACAGGGAAAATCTCAGGATGAGGAGAAACACTACCAAAGTTAATGACATTTTGCTCTTTACTTTTAGGTGTATAAGAGGGGGAGAGAGATGTACGAAGGCGTTTAGACACATAGTAACCACTTCCTTGCTTGGAGGTTACATAGCCTGCTAGCTCTAATTGTTTATAAGCATTAATAATAGTGATGTTATTAACGCCTAACTCTTTAGCTAAACTTCGAATAGCAGGAAGCTTACTCCCATAAATAATTTCTTCATTTAAAATGCATTCTTTAAGGTATTGAAAAAGTTGAAGGTAGAGAGGTTCACCACTTTTTGTATCAAATTGTATCCGTACAATTTTGTGTTTCATAAAAAGATATCTCCTTTGTATTGAAAATATAACTTATATATGTAAGAATACAACTATTAATCAAAACTATTAAAGGAATTGTACCCATACAATTATTTTAATATAAAGGTTGATTAAAGTAAAGGGTATAAGAAGAAGAGAGGACTAGAAATGGAAAAAATAGCAGTTATTAATGATTTATCAGGGATAGGAAGGTGCTCGTTAAATGTAGCCATTTCTATTGTAGCAAGTTGTGGACTTCAACCATGTCCTTTACCTACAGCTCTTCTTTCTAATCAAACAGGCTTTAAAACTTTTTCTTTTTTAGATTTTACACCTTACATGAGAGAATACTTTGAGCATTGGAAGCAAATAGGTTATGACTTTGATGGGATTTACTCAGGCTTTTTAGGATCTAAACAGCAAGTCGAACTGATTATTGAATTTATTAAGCTTTTTAAGAAAGAAGCAACACTGGTACTTATCGACCCTGTCATGGGAGACAATGGCATGCTTTATTCCATATACGAGAAAGATTATCCTTCTTATATGAAGAAATTGATTTCTTATGCTGAAGTCATTACACCGAATAAGACAGAGTTTGCTCTTTTAACAGGTTATGATTGGAGTTGGGGGGTAGATAAAGAGAAAATCTATACATATGCAAAAGAGCTTTCTAAGCTAGGACCTAAACAGATTGTGATTACAGGCGTAGGTCAAAGTGAAGGATCGCAAATTGTAAGTAATTTAGGTATGGACTTTAATAAAAATGAATTTTTTGAAGAAAAGGTAGCCTACAATGGTATTTCTTATAGTGGAACAGGGGATATTTTTGCTTCTATACTAGCAGGACAGCTTACTAAAGGAAAATCTCTTAGAAAGGCAGTACAGACAGCTAGCACTTTTATTGCTAAAGCAGTTGCATATACAGCTAGCTATGAGATAAGTCCACAAGAAGGTATTCTATATGAAGTATTTTTAAAGGAGTTGGGAGAAACATGAAACAAAATGAAAAAACACGATTAGTGGTAATGACAGCGCTTTTTGCTGCTATTACCTTCGTAGGAACAAGGATTAATATACCTATAGGAGGTAACAACCATATTATCCATGTAGGGGATGCCGTGATTTATCTAGCAGCCTGTCTATTACCTATGCCTTACGCCATGGCGAGTGGTGCTATAGGAGCAGGGTTAGCTGATTTTACAACTCCAGGTTGTATCATTTGGATGCTTCCTACCATGCTTATTAAGCCGTTACTTGTGCCTTATTTTACTTGTAAGGCAAACAAGTTTATTACTAAGCGTCATAGCATAGGTCTTGTCCTAGCAGGGCTCACAGGGACAATAGGCTACATTGTAGCAGAAGGTATAATATATGGTAATTTTATAGCAGCATTTGCGACATTACCAGCGGGGCTTTTACAACCTATAGGAAGTGCAACTGTATTCCTAGCAGTAGGATATACCTTTGATACACTTCATTTAAAAGCTAAACTAAAACAACAATTGAAAGGGGATATAGGATGACTATTTTATATAAATTAGGAGACAGTCTCTATGTAAATGTAACCAATAAATGCCCATGCGCTTGTAAGTTTTGCATTAGGATAGATCATGACAATGTCAATGGAGAAGATAACTTATGGCTACCTCATGATCCAAGTGTAGAAGAAATAATAGAAGATTTTAAAAACTTTTGCTTAGAGGATTATAAGGAGCTTGTGTTTTGTGGTTATGGGGAGCCTCTTATAAGGATTCATGAAGTGATTGAAGTTTGTAAATATGTAAGAAGTATGAGTGATATCAAGATCAGAGTTAATACAAATGGACTTTCAGATCTTATTCATAAAAAACCAACAGCCCACTTGCTTAAGGGGTATGTAGATGGTCTTTCTATCAGTTTAAATGCACCAACAAAAGAAGCGTATTTGGAGATTGTGAGGCCACGGTTTGGAATAGAATCCTTTGATGCAGTGTTAAAATTTGCAGAGGAGGCAAAGGAATTTATAGAAGATATAACTTTTTCTGTAGTAGATATCATTCCAAAAGAGCAAATAGAGGCATGTCGTAGAATAGCCACAGAAAGGAATATTAAATTTAGAATAAGAACATTTATTGAATAAAAAGAGGTATAATGATATAGACAATCACTAACTTGTATAGAAAAGCTATCAGCAGTTTATACTGAGGAATAGAAAGTATATAAAAAGGGAGAGATATCTATGGAGCGAACGTTTATCATGATTAAAAGTGATGGTGTGGCTAGAGGATTAATCGGAGAAATTATCAGAAGGATTGAGCGAAAGGGCTTTAAAATTACTAAAGCAGAATTACTTAGTCCAACAAGGGAGCTGATAGAGAAGCATTATGAGGATCATAGAGGCAAGCCATTTTTTGAGGAACTAGTAGCTTATATACTTGAAGGGCCAGTGATGGCTATGGAAGTGCAAGGTGAAGATGTGATTGCAGTGATGAGAAGTATTATGGGAGACAAAGACCCCCTTAAAGCCATCCCAGGGACGATTAGAGGAGATTATGCTAATACAGTAACTAGAAACCTTATCCATGGTTCAGATTCTTTAGAGCATGCAGAAAGAGAATTAGAGTTATGGTTTAATCATAAAATGTAGTAAAAAGATAAACTTAGTAGTTGACATATGTAAGAGATTGATGTATAGTTATATTACTGTTACAACAGTAAATAAATTTTTGGTGATGATGCGCTTAGGGGAAACACCCGTTCCCATACCGAACACGACGGTTAAGACCTAAGCGGCCGATGGTACTTGTCTGGAGACGGACTGGGAGAGTAGGTGGTTGCCAAATTTGATGGTGGGTGTAGCTCAGTTGGTAGTAGCACTGGATTGTGGTTCCAGGTGTCGTGGGTTCGAGCCCCATCTCCCACCTTATTTAAAATGTACTATTAGTTATCATAGAATAACTAATAGTACATTTTTTTGTGTTCTGGAATATAATGAATAGTTTAAATATACGATAAATTATAACAAATTAATTAAAACTATAGAAAAAATGAATAATTAGTGCTAAAATATGTAAAAAATATAATTTTTAGGAGGATTAAGAATGGATAAAGGTTATACCCTGAGCGATTTAGAGCAGGTTTTAGATAAGCTACCTTTTTTAGTATGGATAAATGATGAAAAAGGAAGCATTATTTATGGTAATAATAATTATCATACGCAATGGGCTACACTTAATTCAACTAATAAAGATAGAGAAACGAATGGTAGGCCTTGTTATCAAAGCGTGCAGATACCACGTTATGATAGCGAGGGTAAGCAAAAGGGAAATTATAATCTAGCAAAAGATATTACTACAGACACTTTTTTATTAGATTATTTCATAGAGAGCTATAAATTAATAGAAAGGTTAACTATACCAGGGAAAATACAACTTGATTTAAATGAGGGGTTATCGGAAGTAAAGAGTTTATTGGATGAAATTCTTGCTCAAAGTAAAGGTGATGTCATTGCTGTATTTTTAAATCAAGAAGAAGAAATGGAGTTACAATTACAATTTTTAGTTAGTGTAAATGAAGGGATGCTATGTGATTTAGAGAAAAAGTTTATACCTCTTAAAAAAAATGACTTATTAGAACAAGAAAGATACTATGGTCATTTCTTAAAGATAAATGAATTAAAGGGAATTTTAGAGGAATTAGTGAATGGTTTGCAGATGAAAGGGCTTAGGATATACCCTATTTTAATTGGGAGATCATTTATTGGATTTATTACAATTTTTTATAACAAACCTTTTGATCGTATGAAAGGACTAGATTTGGGGATAAGAGGAAATATTTATTATTTAGGTCTAGTTATAAAGTATATAAAGGTTTATAAACAAGCACAAAAAGTAATAGCGAAACGTTTTGAGGGAGAAAAAGAACTAGAGTTTTTACTGAATCATATAGAGCAATTAGTTATTATTATGAACGAGGATGGAAAGATAATGAATATAGGGAGTGAATGGGAAGAACTCCTAGGATGGAGGATGGAGCAGCTAGCAGAGAGACCATTGGAAGATTTGATTCATCCTGAGAGTAGGTTAAGGTTTAAGCAAGCATGTAGTAGGCTTATGACAGATAAAAGCTTGCATTATATAGAACAAGAGGTAAGTTTAAAAAATCATTTAGGAAGTTATGAAGAGATGATCTGTTATATGAAGTACATTCCTAGTATGCAACAATTTATGATTAGAGGAAGAAATCTTTCAGAGATAAAGAAGATGAGAAAGGAATATGTACATTTGCAAAGAGATATAGCCTTTGAGCGTGTTAAAGGAGACTTCCTTACTTATACAACACAAGAACTAAAGAAGCCCATAGGCGTATTATTAGAGAACGTAGAAGTAATTGAAAGTTTTCTAAAAGAGTATCAGGAGATGGAAAATAAAGAGGGGTGGCAGCGCTATATAGGGATGCTTAGACAGAATGGAAACAGATTAGAAAGGCTTGTGAGTAATCTTGTAGATAATAATAAAATAGAGAGAGGAGCATTTGAGCTTCAATTAGAATACTACGATATAGTGCAACTTATGGAGCATATGGTGGCATCTATCCGAAATTATGTAGAAGATAAGGGACTGGAACTTTGTTTAGATAAACCTACTACTAGAGTTATTATCTTTTGTGATGCAAAACAAATACAAAGAATATTTCTTAACTTAATATCAAATGCGATAAAGTATACAGAAAGAGGAGGAAGTATTCATATCAAACTAAATAAGCAAGAAGAAGAAATTTTTATCGAAGTAGCTGATACAGGGGAAGGGATTCCAAAGGAGAAGTTAGATAAAATATTTGAGAGCTTTGTAAGAGGATATAATTCATTAACACGAAGAAAAGAAGGAAGTGGGGTAGGGTTAGCTCTTGTAAAAGGGCTTGTAACACTACATAGAGGTGAAATAAGAGTGGTAAGTGAATTAGAGCAAGGTACTTGTTTTTATATCAAACTTCCGTGTATAGGAGAGGGATGGATAAGCACTAAAGAGATAAAACAGATTAGTGAAACGGATATAAAAGGTTGGGAAAAAGAGTTTGCAGATATATAGTCAGGAAGAGAGAGGAACATGAGACATACAATAAATGATCTAGAAGAGTTATTAGATAATAGTAATATAGGGGTAACTATATTAAATACCTCGAAAAGATATGTTTATATTAATGAATACGCCTGTGAATTAATACAAAAGATTACCAATCAATGTTATATCAAAGAAAACATTATAGGGAAGCAGATAGAAGAGATTTTTGGGAAAAACGATATAGAGCAGCTAGGATTAGATATTAGCAAAGTATTAGAAGAGGGGATAACGAGGGCAGATAATTGTAAAGTAGTAGGTGTTAATTATTATTTAGAGATGGAAGTTATATTGACACCCCTAAGAAATGAAGATGATACAGTTAAAGGGTGTATTTTAATCTGGAAAATGATTAAACAAAGTATTTTAGAAAGTAAGATAGTCAAAGAAGTGCCTAAAATGAAAGGATTCATTTTTGAAAAAGAGATCCAATCCCCCATTTACTACAAGGTATTTAAAAAAATCTTAGATAAATTACAAGAAAGCTTTAAGAGTAATGAGGATAAAGTATCTTTAGCCATCTATTATTATGATGTGGATAAACAAATGTTTGATCTTAGTGTTGCTAAAGGGTATTCAGAGGCTTATAAGATGCATCCATGTAACTATAATATTAACGAAGAAATAGTTAGACAAATAATTGACGTTGTAGGCTATGAAGAAGTAATAGATGTAACTGATACGAGGCTTAATGGGGAATATCGTAGAGTTCTGCAAAAGGAAGGAATTAGCTATATAATGGCTTATCCTATTCATATTGATCAACATTTATTAGGGGTAGTAATACATGGTACTAAGTCTGATAATTTAAGTTTATTTTATGAAAAGGGACACTTCTATAATTTAGGTGATAAGCTAATTCTTCTTATAAAGAAATACTTACTCGTAGAAAAATACATAGAGGATAGAGAAACGTATAGGTTAACAGCACAAAAAAATCATCTTCTTATTGAAGATTCTAAGAATCTATTTTGTATCATGGATAGTGAAGGGAATTTCAAGAGGACAAACAGAGAACTGCAACAAGTTTTGGGTTATACCCAAGAAGAATTACAACATATGAATTTTTGGAAGCTATTAAATATCAATAAGGCAGGTGATCTGCGACATTATGTCCAGGAATATCATTGTCCGAATGAAAAATGCATTTGGACTTGTTGGGATACAAAAAGCACCCATATTAATGGAAAAGAAGTAATAGTAGGAATAGGGATGGATATTACCAAGGAGAAATGGATAGCTGAAAAAAATCAAAAAATTCAACTTGCTATTGCAAAGGAGAAGATGAAAAATCAATTTTTTACTACGTTATCTCATGAGTTTAAAACACCTCTTAATATTATCTTGTCTTTATCTCAATTAATAAGAAAGGATTTAATAGCTTATCCATTAGATGAGGCGTATAGAGTGATAGCAAATGCAATAGAAAACATAGATAATAGCGTCTATAAACTTCTAAAAATGTCCAATGATCTTATTGATTTAACACGAATGGATATGGACAGCTACCAACTAAACTATGAAAAGTGTAATATAGTGGATGTTATAGAGACGATTACTATTGAGGTGGCTCAGTTTGTAGAAACAGCTACTATTCTTTTTGATACAACGATTGAAGAAAAGAATATGTACTGTGATACAGCTAGTTTAGAACGAATTATGATTAATCTTTTGAGTTATGTTTTAAAAAGGGTAGATAGGGGGGAAGAAATATTAGTCAAATTAGAAGAAAAAGAGATGATTTATATTTCTATTCAGTATAAGGAATTATTAAATGAAACAGTAAAAAAAGAAGCAAGAATAGAAACGAATAGTGGGGATTTGGGACTTAATGTGGCAGAAAAAATTGCTAAGCTTCAAAATGGGAGCATTACTTACGCACCAAAAGATATAAATCCAAAACAGATAGTCTTTAAATTTCCTATAGAATTTAAAGAAGAAGAAAAAGTAAAAGAAGGTTATAAAAGAGAAGATTTATGGGGGGCTTATAAGCTTCAAGTAGAATTAAGTGACATATCCTAAGGAAAATATGTCACTTATTTTCTTATGTTATATAAAAAATAAGCAGTTTAGACCATATAATGTATTAGGAGAACAGCCTAAGAGGCGTAAAATGTAATTGACAGAGTAAGATTTATAAAAGTCTTAAAAAAATAATAAGAAAGATGTTGACTTGTGTCGCTAAGTCGTGTAATATAATACAAGTCGTCACCTATAAGTGATAACAAGTTTATTCATTCAAAAAATGAGTAAATAATGAACATTGAAAACAAAATAGTAACCATAAAACCAGTCGATTCATGAACTTAATTTTAAGTTCAACGAGTACTATAAAGTACTAAGTAATAAGTCAGCAACATAAGTTGCATGGACAAACTTTTTTATGAGAGTTTGATCCTGGCTCAGGATGAACGCTGGCGGCGTGCTTAACACATGCAAGTCGAACGAA
This sequence comes from Sporanaerobium hydrogeniformans, assembly GCF_002735925.1. Taxonomy (GTDB): domain Bacteria; phylum Bacillota; class Clostridia; order Lachnospirales; family Cellulosilyticaceae; genus Sporanaerobium; species Sporanaerobium hydrogeniformans. The sequence continues at coordinate 9,812 of NZ_PEDL01000043.1, forward strand.
GCTAAGGGAGCTTGCTCCCAAAGCTTAGTGGCGGACGGGTGAGTAACGCGTGGGTAACCTGCCCTATAGAGGGGGATAACGTTCGGAAACGAACGCTAATAC
>NZ_PEDL01000044.1 GCF_002735925.1 Sporanaerobium hydrogeniformans
ACAAAGAATATAAATTTATCGGTTAAATTGTAGATATAAACCAACAGATTACCTGTTTGTTACCCTGACAACTTGCGTTATCATTAGGCGCTAAAATAAATTTTAGCTTGCTCACCTAGTGAGCATTTGAAGTTTAAATCTATCATTTCGTAGTATTTGTTTTTCAAAGTACAAGTTGGTTATTTACGTAACCCTTATAGAGGTCGTTCATTGCTGACGACCTTTATAATATTACACTATCTACATACATACGTCAACCCCCTTTTCATTATTTTTACTTTCTCTTCTTTAATCGAGTTTTTTACATTTGTATTCCTTTTATGTCTTATTCTTCTAATAAATAACTAAAATAAATAATAGAGTAATAGACTTATGGATTATTTTCCCTATCTACTACTCTATCTGTTGCTTAATTACCTACATACAAAACTTAAGCAATCTGTATCTTCCTGACAACAAGCCCCTTTATTCCCCATCTGTATTTCATTGGCTCGGCATACGGCTTTGCTATTATCATTATAAATACATCCTGCAGCCATACATGTGATATCCACTGTATCACATGTATGATGTACTTCATTACTATTAGTGTATTCTCCACTTGTAAAGTTATTGCAGTAGGTATCTTTTGGGTTGCTAGCCCCTTGTCTACCCACTTGTATTTTTGCCAGACAACATTTATTCTCTCTATTATATGAACAATTATGAGCACTGCATTCTAATATTGGCATCTTACTTCTCTCCTTAATTTATTGGTATTTTCTTTATTTATTCTGCTCAAATTATGATTTTTTATTAAAAAATAATTCACCCGTTAGATTGATTCCATGTTGGGCGCACATAAAAAAGGGATGTTGCGTCATAACAACATCCCTTTTTTATTCACACCTTACTATCTTGACTCATCACATACTACTAAGTTATATTTTTCATAAATAACTCAGTCCCATTTATAACTCACTTCAAAACGTTCGAAGCACTTTTCACCTCTACTGTTAACTCTATAATTTAAATAGGAAGCAATACTATAATTTTTCTTCTCTATTTCTTTGCTGAGCTGATTACTAATCAAAGCACGCTTCTCAAATGCTTCATTACAAAGCTGTTCAACTTGCTTAGCTGTAAATTGTGGCGCAAAAATAGTATAAAGTTCTTTTATAACAAGTTCTATATCAGCATTTTTAGCAATGCTCAACTCAATAAACTCTTTACCCATCAATTTATGACATAGAATACCTAGTCCAAATGGATGTCTAATCTCTGAAATAAACTCGTCTTTAGTATAAGCAGGATGTGAATTATAGCTAATAGTGCCTTTATAAAGTGGTACCGTAAAAGGTCCCATTTTAAGTTTCTTTCCTGTTCTTGTTAAGGCTTCCTTAGAGACATCTAGTGGCAATGGTTGTACATAGCTGAAACTTGCTATAGTTCCATCTGGGTTGTGTGGCATCATAATAAGGGTGTCTCGCCAATCTGTAAACGAATAGCCTAAGTCCAGTTCCTTTTCACCTAAAAAGGTTCGATTCCTCTCTTCTCTTTGCCATGCCTCTTCACCATACTTCTCTATATATGCTCGTCTCTCTGCATCACGCTGTTTTAGCGTAAAATCTCGAGTTTCAATGGATATATACTTTCCATCCAAAGTATAGGCATAGATATCCGATTTAATTCTTGCCAAAAGATGCATAGCTATATAAAAATCATTACCTATGCGCTCTACAGGAAAGTCTAACATTCGTGTTGAACCATTTAAATTATAATAAAGCTCTCCAGGTTTAAATTCTGCCCAATGATATTTCCCACGTTTTACCTCTAATACATTTGTCTTCTCGTCATAAGACCATAAACAAGGTATATAGCGTGCATAATCACTTAAATTCACTAAGTTGTCTAGTTGATATTGGATGTATCTCATCTGACATAATTTTTTATTAATACGAACAAATCCAAGTGTTGTTCCTTTCACTGGAACAAGCTGTTCTAATGCATCTGGCCTATTTACCTCCACCTTCTCTACTACTGGTGGCTTTGGAATGACCACATCATATCCTATCTTTTCCTTGATGAGCTTAAAAGGTACATAAATTTTCCCCTCTTTTAAAATAGGTTTGTAATTAGAGGGAGAAGACTTATAGTCCTGTAGGATATAGCAAGTTTCTCCGCCCGTTGTAAACTGGATTTCTAGCCCTTCTTGTTTGTAACTTATGCAAACACCTAACTCCGACCATTTTTCTGTAACTTTAAAGTTATCATCAATACACATTAGTTCGCTTACTAAAATATAAGTATCATTGTTTTTTGTAAATGTATCAAAAGGAATATATTCTTCCTGTTTGACAGGCTCAAATATAGAATTATCCATTCGCTCCTCAAACTCTTGTATGGGAGTGTATTCATATCCCATTATGATGATGTTATCCCGTACACTTGCAAATATATTTGTTGTCATCCCCATGGCTAAGATAAGTGCCATAACATTTCTTAACTTCATCATTCTCCCCCTTATAGTTAATTTTATGATTATATTGTATCATGACAATATTCATAATAGTATTTTTTCTACAAATTCAAACTATTTTTTTAGCCCAAACAGATTACTCTAGTTCTGTTCCTCATTTTCTCTTTTTTATATAATAAAAGCCCTACAATTCTTGAAAACCAAGTAATTGCAAGACTTTATTTACTGTAAGTGAGGTGATTTCAACCTACGACGTACGGTTTAGGAAACCGTTAAAGGGTGTGTTAAGATATTAAAACAAAACCCTTGATACACCAACAATGCTTAGTGTTATCAAGGGTTTTATTACTATATTCTTTATTTATAAGCATTCCATAATTTCTACGTTTTAGCACCGTAAAAAATAAGTTTCACCGTAAAATCACCGTACATATTCATTCATTAAATTGTCTATTACTACAAATAAGGACACGAAACAATATCCTCATTTCTACTATCTATATCTAATAATCTCTTCTGATATTAAATAAATACTTTAGCAATAAACTTATAATACTTTCCATTATATGGGCCTGCCGGTAAACTCAATATTAAAATAGCTTCCTCATAATTCTGTATTTCTTCATTTCCATATATTTGTGGGTCTGTTACTGATATATGCTCATAATCTATCCCATTATATGTGAAACTTGCTTTCGCTTTATGCTTTCCGCTATCATTCACTTCCGTATGTATTTCTAGATTTTCAACCGCAATCCAAACTAATGAATATCCAACTTCATCAATTACCTCTTCTGATACATAGGCATACCTATTTCCAAAAATGTATTGAACTTGATCTGTATCATACTCTTCTAAAACATCATTAATTGTTAAGCTTTGTATTTTCTTCCAATACTTACTAGTATCAATAATTATATTTTCAGGTTGTAAGTTACAACTCTCATTCCCTTTAGTTATGACCTCAACTTCATCTAAAATATTACAATACTTTCCCTCCTTATATTCCATATCTTGAAGAGTTAAGGACCTTCCTACAGCATTCTCATCATCAGAAACTAACCTTACCCATTCACCAGTTTCTGTATTTATCCCTGCAACACAATATCCCCCAAACTTAGATGATTTTGTCATAATTATTAATCTTATCTTCCCCATTTACTCACCTCATATATGATATATTGTTACATTATCAATACTAGCTTTTAATATTTCTGCAAGTAGCCTACGGTGACAGTTTTCTGGTGTTGCTTCACTACATAATAAACAAATATTGTCATCTTTATTTAAGTATTTATTATTAAAGTAGGTAATAATATCTCTTTCCTGCATTAATGAAAAATACCTTTTTTCATATTCTTCCCATGTCATTTTCTTATCTTTATAATCTTTTAGTATTTCTTTGGTTGGTGCAAACTTTATATCATGTGCATATTGAACTCTACATATTTTATCTAGAAAATATTTTAAGTCATTTCCCTTACTGAATCCTGCTAATTGTGATACGTTATTTAATCTCACATCTAATACTAATTGTACTGGTGTATCTGAAATTTTTTCGAAGAATTCTCGTGCTGTCTTTTTAGTGAAACCAATGGTATAAATATTCACTATTTATTCCTCCTCTATTTTATAACCAATCTCCTTGTTTCTTTTTACATATGCTTGATTAATGAGTTCAGCATCATTATAGACCGGACTTAGAAGCGATACTTGATCCCTATTAGGAAAATATTTTTCAATAAGTCTTTTCTCAATTTCTTTTTGACTTTGATACTTGCCATTATCCAAAATATTTCTTACTTCATAACCCACTTGATAAAATTTCCTTGCAACCATTATGCATCTATGACAATCAATAGCATCTTTTTCCGCACACATTAATACAAAGGTATAACCTAATTCCATTCCCTTTTCTACTTTTTCCTGTCCTTGAATAAATGCTTCCGATTTAGTAAACAAATCAAAATCTAAATATCCATTAGGGTAATACCTAGTATCATTTTGTCTTGCACCAAATTCCATAGGATAATGCCTATACAAGATTTTGTTCTCTTTTAAAAATTCCCTAAGAGTTTCCTTATTATATTCTGGAAAATACCTTGAATTTGGCATACTTCTTACATCTATTAGGCACTTTATTGAATACCGCTTTAATGTATTTATAAAATCTTCAATTTTAAAACCAGAATACCCTATAGTATAAATTATATTGTCCATTTTCATCCTCTAAAATGCTAAATCTATTCTATTTTACAAATTATATTACTCCTAAGAATCAAAAAATTCAACACAAACCTTCCGTTATTTTTAAATATTTTTTAATTATTTTTATTTATTTACACTTTTTCCGTAATAATACGCGTTTTTTCTCTACAACTACATAAAAAGGCTCTATAATAAATGTTGGGGTATGTATGCATAAAAGAAGAGCATATTCAACAATCCTAAGTACAACGACATACTAGAAAGGATTTGATGACTATGCTCTCTTCTTATTATTACCAAAAGTTTCTTAGATTATTAGGTGTTTTAATAAAAGATATTTATGATGATAATGGTACTACAATTATAGAAATCCAAATGGAACGTAAACCTCATTCTTGCCCTTGCTGTAATCATGTTACAAATGCTGTACATGATTATCGACTTCAACCAATTAAAGATCTACCTGCCTTTGGCAACAACACTATTCTCCTGCTTCGTAAAAGAAGATATGTCTGTAAAGACTGTGGCAAACGCTTCTATGAGACTTTAGACTTTCTTCCCAGGTATTATCGTCACACTAAAAGATTAGCTTTCTATATCTTACAACAACTTAGTTCTACACATTCTTTTAAAAGTGTTTCAGCTTCTGTAAACCTTTCTATTACTACTGTTATTCGTATTTTTGATAACCTATCCTATGCACCTCAGTCATTACCAAAGGTGTTAGGTATCGATGAATTTAAAGGCAATACCGGACATGAGAAATATCAATGCATTATTACTGATCCTGAAAATAGAACAATTATAGATATCTTACCTAATCGCTATAAAACTGACTTAACTTCTTATTTCTTAAAATTTGATACTTCCAAGACTACTCTATTTATCAGTGATATTTGGGGAACTTATAGGGATTTGGCTAAGGAGCTCTTTGGTTCTGCAACTTATGTCATAGACAAATACCATTATGCAAGACAAGTATTATAGGCTTTTGAAACTATTAGAAAAGAAGTTCAAAAAGACTTTTCAGACCACAGAAGAAAATATTTCAAAAGATCTAGAATTGTGCTTATTAAGCACTTTAAAGATCTAACTGATGATCAGAAGCGTCAAGTAAACTTTATGCTTTATACAAGTGATAAGTTGGCTAAAGCCTACATTCTTAAAGAAACTTTCTATGATTTTATGGAATCAGAAGACTATGAAACAGCTAGAGAACGCTTGCAAAGTTGAATTTTGTTTGCCGAAGACAGTAACTTACAACGTTTCGCGGACGTAGCTAAAACTATGTTGAATTGGCAGAAAGGTATCTTAAATTCATTTACAACTTCTTATACTAATGGTTATACAGAGGGTATAAACAATAAGATTAAAGTGCTCAAACGTAATGCCTATGGCTATCGTAATTTTAATAGATTTAGAAATAGGATATTACATATGTGTAATACAAAAAACAGCTAGAATAATTTTCCATTATCCTAGCTGCCTATAAATCTCTATACTTGGGTTACCCCAACAATTGACAAAGAACCTAAAAAACTCCTAATACTCAACGTATCAGGAGTTTCCATGAACATTCAAAACAAAATAGTAACCATTCCAGTTGTTTCCTTAGAAAGGAGGTGATCCAGCCGCACCTTCCGATACGGCTACCTTGTTACGACTTCACCCCAGTCATTGGTTTTGCCTTAGACGGCTCCCTCCTT
>NZ_PEDL01000045.1 GCF_002735925.1 Sporanaerobium hydrogeniformans
GAGTGTAGGGTTATTATCTGGAACAAGTGCAACCACAATGGAACCACAAAGAGAATTAACACGTGCAGAGATGATGACTTTAATTATTAAGTTAAATGAGTTATTACCAACAATGAATTAAAGCAAAGGTAATAAAGAATTAATAGAAATACGGTGTGAATTATAGAGCTACTTAATAAAGTCTTAAATTCACACCGTATTTAAATTAAAGAATTTATTTTAGTATTAAGGAGATAATTATGAAAAATATAAGAAGGAAATCACTTTCACTTTTATTATCTTTAACCGTACTAATGAGTACATTTTTAGGATTAACGCCAGTTAATGTATGGGCAAGTTCGTCTATCCTACTCTTTGAAGATACATTCCAAAATCCTCAAACGACTAGCCAAGCATGGTCTATTAATGCAGGAACTTGGGATGCAGAATGGAGTTTAAAAGCGAATCCTACAGAAGCAGAGAAAGATGCACTTTTTTATGAACGTAAAGCGAGCGAGGGCTATTTAACGGTAGGAGATACAGCCTGGTCAGATTATACAATTGAAACAAAAGTATATATGCCTACAGGTGATTCATGGATTAACCTAAGAGGACGTGTGCAAGCAGATAGTAGTAAATATTATCAAATGGGTTATAATCCTGGTACAAAAACTATTAGCTTACAAGTTGGTTCACAATCTTTAAAAGACTATCCTATGACTTTAAATGCCAATCAATGGTATACATTTAAAATGACCTTTAATGGTAATAGAATTGAAGGTTATGTTGATAATCAAAAAATTATGAGTGCAGTAGATAATACATATAGCTCTGGTAAAGCAGGGTTAAGGACGAACTGGGGAAGCATGTATGTTAGTGAGTATAGAGTAAAAAGCATTCCAGAAAACAATGTAGTATTAACCAGTACAGGAAAAACAGCTACATCTGTTGCTTTAGACTGGGAAGATGTAGTAGGTGCTACAGCATATACGGTATATCGCTCAACTACTCCTGATAGTAGCTATACAGAAGTTTATAGTGGAGGAGCTTCTACTTATACAGATACAAGTGTAACAGAAGGAACAATATACTATTATAAAATGACATTTACTGATGGAGAAGAATCTCAATTTTCAAACGTAGTAAGTGTTATTCCTTCAGCTTCAGCCAATGCATATACTATTGCATTAGATGCAGTAACATATACATTAGCTAAAGGTAAAACACATGCAATAAAAGTTACTAAAACAAATGAAGATAGCTCAATCGAAAATGTAACAACTGAATCAACTTATATATCATCAGATGAAACCATAGCTACGGTAGATGCACAGGGTATAGTAAAGGCAGTTAACTTAGGTAAGACTACAATTACTGTAACATACGATAATAAGGATTATACAATCAATGTGACAGTAGCAGAAGATGCCATTTTATATTATACCTTCGATGAAGGAAGTGGGAGCACAGTAGTAGATGGGACAGGCAATGGACATAGTGCAACTGTAAAAGGTGGGGCCACTTGGGTAAGTGGTGGAGGAATAGCTTTTGATGGTGTAGATGATTATATAGAACTGCCACAAAATATTCTAACCGGTTTAGACAGTATTACTATATCTGCTCAAGTATACGTTGACACAAAAGCAAAGTATCCTGCATGGATTTTTAACTTTGGATCCTCTACAGACCCAAATAGCAATGAAAATGCAAATTACTTAGGGTTTATTTTAAATACAGATAAGTTTAGAGTCGCTAGTACAAAAACGCGTTGGTCTGGTGAAAAAAATACAACAGTTAACAGTGTCTATAACAAAGGAGTATGGCAAACCATTACTTATACTCAAACAGGGCAAACAGGTGTAATCTATGTAGATGGAGAAAAATTAGGTGAAAACAGTGGGATGACTTATCTGCCAAAGGACATTATAAATACCTATAACTTTATTGGTAGAGCGCCTTATGTAGGTGATCCTTACTTTAAAGGAAAGATATCAGATTTTAAGATTTACAATAGAGCACTGAGCAGTATGGAAATTAAAGATATTTATTCAGAGACTGAACAAAGCATGTTTGAAAAAGATTGTAATACACTTAGTTTGGGCGATGTAAGTGCAGTAACAGAGGACTTAGTACTTCCAACTAAAGGAGAATATGGCAGTACTATTACCTGGACATCTAATAAACCAGAAGTCATTGAAAATAATGGAATAGTACATCGACCAGCAGCAGATGCTCAAGACGTAGAAGTTATCTTAACAGCTATATTAACAAAAGGTATTTATACACAGACTAAACAATTTCCAGCGACAGTTATAAAACAGCTTGATGAGGCAGGACAAGTAGCATTAAAGCTCAAGGAAGATTATAATGCACTTGAACTCTATAATACAGATGACGTCAGAGGTAATTTGCCACTTGTTAGAGAAGGAGCGAATGGTTCGACTATTGATTGGGAGTCATCAGATACCAGGATTGTGACAGATAACGGTCAAATTGGTGAATTATACGATGGGGGGATAGTAAATCGCCCAGAGGCTAATCAAACACCAGCAAATGTTCAGTTAACGGCAAAACTGTCTTTAAATGGGCAAGAAATGACGAAGGTTTTTGATGTTACTGTACAGCCAAAACCTAAAAATTTAGACACAGAATATACAGCAGGTTATCTGTGGACATATTTTAAAGAAACTGATTATGAAAAGATTTATTATGGCTACAGCCCCGACGGAGCAAATTGGACAAAATTAAATAAAGATCAAAATGATATTTCCCAGTATATTTTACAAAATAGCAGTGGGACTAAAGGTGTACGTGATCCGCATTTGATACGTTCTGCTGAAGGAGATAAATATTGGATTTTAGGTACTGACCTACATGCTGAAGGTACAGCACCAGGTAAAACTTGGGATCAACTTAATGCCAGTCAAAAGCTAGTTGTTTGGGAATCTAATGATATGGTAAATTGGACTGAATCTAGGCTAGTATTTGCTGGATTTCCTTATGCTGGATGCGTATGGGCACCTGAGGCAATTTATGATGAGGAGACAGGAGATTATCTTGTATACTGGTCAGGACGTGATCAAAGACAGAATGGGACAAATGATTGGGCACTACGTGTATATGTTTGCCGTACCCGCGATTTTCACACATTTACAGAGCCACAAGTATGGCTTAATGAAGATAATCCAAGTGGAGGAGAGGTAAATATCATTGATTCATCAATTACTAAAATTGGTGACTATTATTACCGTTTTTCAACTTCAGATTGGTTAACTGTGATTGATCGTTGTAAGACATTAAGTGATTCCCCCTATGATGTTAATAATCCTAATAGTAGTGAATGGGAACGTGTGATGGCACGTGGTAAATCTGCAGTAGCAGGACTTGATTCGATGGAAGGTATAACATCTTACGAATTGCCAGACGGTACAATTTGCGTTATGGGAGATAATAGCGCTTATCGTGGTTTTACGATTAGTAAGGAAGATATGGAAAGCTTAAATCTTACTTTTAAAAGATTGAGTAGTACTTTTAAGGATGGTAATTTCCGCCATGGTTCAGTGCTTCGTCTTTCTAAAGCGGAAGAAGCACGTATATTAGCAGCTTTTGGTGGGGACGAATTAGTAGGACCAGCAACACGTCCTGCTTCGGATGAAAATGGTCTATTTTTTAGTGAAGATTTTGAGAGCACTGTAGATGGCAATCTTACTCTTAAGGGAAATGCTACAGTGGCTAGTGGTAAACTAGTACTCGATGGCACATCAGGCAGTTATGCTAAATTACCTGCGGGCTGGATGGACGGCCTTGACCAGGCTACTATTTCTTTTGATATTAAAACGGAATTAAGTAGTGGTAATTTCTTTACCTTTGCAATTGGACAAGATAGTAATAAGTATATGTTCTTTAGGGCGAGGGGAAATGACTTTTATACGGGTATAACAACTAGTAGTTATACAGCAGAGTCTAAGATGGCAGGAACAGTGTCAAATGCAGTGAGTAACTGGAAGAATGTCATCCTTACCTTTGATGATAATAAGATGAAATTATATGTTGATGGCAAGCTTGTTGCTAGTAATAATACGAGTGCTACAAAACTAAGTGATTTAGGAGAGAATGTAGATATTCTCTTTGGGAAATCGTTCTATTCTGGGGATGCATATTTTAAAGGAAGCTATGATAACATTAAATTCTATGACCGTGCACTAGGTGGTGTTGAAATTGCAGCAATGAACAATACAACACCAACGTTAATTAATGGTGCTTCAGTTGGAATACCTGCAGTGAGTGGGGAGGCTGGTTTAGATGAACATACAACCATCTTGAGTAAATTAGAAAATAATGAATTAATTTCTATTATCAAGGCATATAGCTATGATAAAGAGACTAATACTTCTACAAAAGTTGATATTACTAATATTCCGTTAATGCTTGATTTATTGGAAGATAGGGTAGCATTAACAATTGATGGTAAATCCTTTAAAAATGGTGACACAGTTGATTTGAGTAAAAATTTATCTGTAGTAGCAACATATACTTATAATTCACAAGAGTACACTCAAGAGATTGTAGTTAAAACTCCGGAGCTTGCTTATAATCCTGTTTTACCAGGACAGTTTGCAGATCCTGATATTGATCAATTTGATGGAAAGTACTGGATATTCCCCACAACTGATGGGTTTAGTGGATGGAGTGGGACTACATTCTATGCTTTCTCTTCAGACTCACTTGAAGGACCTTGGCATAACGAAGGACCTATTCTTGAGGTTAACAAAGATGCAGTTGAAGCAATGAATACAGTTCATAACTATACCGTTCCAAAGAGTCCATGGTCTATAGGCTCTGCTTGGGCGCCATCCATTGAAAAAATAGGTAATAAGTATTATTTCTTTTATTGTGCGAAGGAAAGTAGTGGTAGTTCAAGTATAGGCGTTGCAGTTGCAGATAAACCACAAGGACCATATAGTGCGCAGACTAGTCCATTAATTACTTATAGCTCATCTAATACAGCAGGAGCAAAAGTAGGACAAGCCATTGACCCTTCTATTTTTACAGATATAGATGGTAAACACTATATTTATTATGGAAATGGTTCAGCAGCGGTGGCAGAATTGGAAGTTAATGATAATGGTATAGTAAGTATTAAGAGTGGCACAACTCGATTACTTCAAGGATTAACCGACTTCCGTGAGTCAGTTATAGTATTACGAATTGGAGATACATATCACTTTACATGGTCGTGTGATGATACAGGTAGTGAGAACTATCGTGTAAACTATGGTACATCGAATAGTCCTTATGGTCCTGTTACACAAAAATATTTATTATTACAAAAGGATAAAGAAAAGGGTATGTTGGGCACTGCACACCAGTCAATGATGCAAGATGCTGACACAGGTAAATACTATATTTCTTATCATCGTTTCTATATGCCACTTGGTATTTATACTAGCGGTCTTGGTTATCACCGTGAAACCTGTATTAATGAAGTACCTTATGATGAAAAAAGCGGTCTACTTCTTGCAATTAAACCAACTATGGCAGGTGTAACAGATGACATCATCTTGGCAGATGGTTCGGTTTATGCGCCTAAAAAAGTTATTACAGGCGTTGCATCAGTAGAAGTAGGTACAGAGATAGGAGTAGCTCCAGTATTACCTAAAACAGTGAAGGTAACCTATAGTGATAATACAACAGGGAATATAAATGTGACTTGGGATGCTGTTTTACAAGAACAGTATGCAATAATAGGCAGCTTTATAGTAGAGGGGACAGTAGAGGGAACAGAACTTCGTGCAAGAGCAGAGGTAACTGTTAGTGAAAAACCTGTTATTACACCTACAATCACAGGATTAAAAACAGTGCAAGTAACAACAATGGCAGGCACAAAGCCTCAATTACCGCTGCAAGTGGAAGCAACTTATAGTGATACGACAAAAGCCATGGTAAATGTAGTATGGGATACTATTTTAGCAGAAAAATATGCACAAGCAGGTACATTTGTTGTAGAAGGAATGGTAGAAGGAACAACTCTTCGTGCTAGGACGGAAGTAACAGTTAAAGCTACTTCTTCAGGCGGAGGTGGTTCAGGCTCAAGCGGTAGCTCATCATCCGGTGGAGGAACACTCCCT
>NZ_PEDL01000046.1 GCF_002735925.1 Sporanaerobium hydrogeniformans
CTCATGTCTTTAAGAAGGAATATAAAAAATTTAAACTTTCGTGTTACAGTGGAGAGCAAGAAAGAAGGCTTTTCGCAGGTTTCCTCCACAGACTTTCGCAAAGTCTTGGTGAAGGCCTGTAGGCTGTCTTTAGGGACGTTATCGCAAGCGTTCTTCTTGCGATAGGTAGGACCGTTAGTCTACAGGACTGAGCCTAGAGTTTGCCAAGGCGAGGACCCAGAAACCGGAGAAAAGCCTTCTTTCTTGCGGCCGCACAGGTACCCCTTCTTTTTCTTGACTTCTAGGACGCCAAGGGTACTTCAACAAACTGAAATTTATGCTAGTATACTTCAATTACAAAATCCTTATCAGATGATCCCTGATTGTATTGCCTAAAGACTAAGCAATACTAGGTATTCCTTTTATAATTGAATTAAAATACTTATAAGCATCAGCAGGATAATGTAAACTCCCATAATTAGATCTCCTTTACCTGCTGTAACTTCTCGGTACCTAGACCGATTAGGTGCATCGAATCCTTTAATCTCTAGTGCCATAGCTTGTTTTTCGATTTTGCGCACCGAAGAAACTAAAAGGGGAATACTCATAGGTATAATTACCTTTGCTTTTTTGAAGAAATTTTTAGAATCTAGGTCGCATCCCCTGCATACTTGCGCTTGTATAATTTGGTCCATTTCCTTAGCAAAGGTAGGAATAAATCTTAATGCTGTTGTCATTACAAAAGTATATTTATAGGGTATGTGTAATTTTTCTACGAGTTCCGCTGCTAAATCATTAACTGAAGTAAGCATTAACATGAGTGATAAAGGGATTAATGCTCCACTCATCCTAAGCGCTAAAAGAAGTCCTGACTCAACTCCCTTATCTGTTAGGGCAAGCCAGTTACCTAGTTTAAAAACTATCTCACCTTCCGTCATAAAAAGCATTTGAAACAACATTAAAAAAGCCCCTAAAACAAAAAACATTTTGAAGGTAGGCAAGGCTTCCTTTAGGATTTTACTCCCCCATGCAATGCCTATATTGGTCAAAACAACAAAAGCCAAAAAATAAAGATTTGAACAAATAAAACAAACTAAGCACATAGCAATAGCCCATACAAGCTTTGTCAAAGGATGTAAATGGTGAAAAAAGGAATCTTCCTCAATATACTGCAGTATCTGTTTCATTTCCTCTCCTCCTTTTAATCACTTGACATATCTCCTCTGCTGTTGTAGCACCGCTAAAATCATCTCCTAATCTTAGCATCACTTCAAAAAGCTGTGGTGGTTTTAATCCTGCTACCTCTAAACTTTCCTTTTTAAAGAGAACGCTACTTGTTCGCCCATCTTCTAATACTTTCCCATTATGAAGTATAACAACTCTTTTAGCAAAGTCTAAAACAACCTCCATATCATGAGAAACCATAATCACTGTTGTTCCCTCTTCATTAAGCTTTTTAACAACAGCCATAATTTCCATGCACTCTTTATAATCCTGACCTGTAGTAGGTTCATCTAAAACAAGGATATCTGTTTCTAGCGCCAAAATAGAAGCAAGAGCTACTCTTTGCTTTTCTCCCTTACTTAAGTGAAAAGGACTTGTTTGCAAAATCTCCTGTAACCCTAATAATTCAGCTATTTCTTGGATTTTCTTATCCATTTGTCTTATGCCGCTTTTTTCCTTCTTTCTTTCTTTAAGTCCAAAAGCAATCTCATCATAAACTGTCTTACAAAAAATCTGATGGTTAGGATTCTGAAAAAGATAGCCTATAGTCTGAGCCATTTCACTTGTTTTAGTTTCTCTCGTATCTTTACCATTTACAAGTACTCTTCCATCTGTTGGCTTTTGAAGCCCATTAAGTAACCTAAGAAGAGTTGTTTTTCCAGCTCCATTTTGACCAACCAAGGCAACAAACTCTCCCCTTGCAATTTGCAAATCAATTCCCTTTAAAATCATGGGCGACTTAACATTGTATTGATATGTTAAATTTTCTAATCCTATCATGTTAAACCCCTTCCGTTGAAGTTTAAGTACTGTTCAAGTTTTTATAAACTTGCTAAAATGGAACACGTTTCTTCTATATTAGTAGGCATATCTCCTTTATAAAGACCCGCCTCTTTTAAACAGGCTACTAATTTTACTATTCGTGGGCAATTGATCCCTAATTCTTCAAGCTTTTTATATTCCTCTAAAATTTGCTTTGTGGGGCCATCTAAAAGAAATCTGCCTTCCTTCATTACCATTAAACGATTGCAATACTGGCTAAGCAGCATAACTTTTTGTTCCACAATAATAATAGTCATCCCATGCTCTTTATTTAGCTTTTGAAGAGTCTCAAAGATTAGCATACTTCCTATAGGATCCAGTTCACTTGTTGGTTCGTCAAGCACTAACACCTTAGGACGTTCAGCAAGGGCAGCTGCTATAGCCACCCTTTGCATCTGTCCACCTGATAATTCAGTAGTCTGACGATATCTTAGAGAAGAAATCCCACATAACTCCAGGCTCTCTGTGATTCTTTCTTCTATTTCTCTACGTTCTAACCCTTTATTTTCCAAAGCAAAAGCTATTTCATCTTCTACCTTACTTGTTACTATCTGTGTATCAGGATCCTGTAAAACGCTCCCTACTGTTTTAGAAAGCTCGCTGCAACTTACTTCTACTGTATCTTGCCCCTCTACATATACCATACCATAAAAGGCTCCACTATTATAAAAGTGAGGAACGATACCATTAAGTGCCATAGTAAAAGTAGACTTTCCTGCCCCCGAAGGTCCTATAACCCCTACAAATTCTCCTTGTTCAATAGTAAGATTTATATTTTTTAATGCCTGCTTTTCTTCTTGGTTTTGATTATAGGAAAAGCTTAGATTTTTTATTTTAAGCATTTTTATCACCTGTGACAGCTTTAAGTGCAGGATAAAGCACTGTTACTAAAATACTATTTACAAAAGCTGTTCCAAAAATAATAATTGTAAATGCCATAATAGCCTTGGTATTAATATCCATACCCATTAATAAAAGTATTTTTAACATTAAAAAGAAGGTATATCCACTTGCTAATGTACTTAAGAAAGTAACTATAAATGGTTTTACAGATGCTTTACCAAGCTTTAAACCAAAAGGCATCTGCATTAAACTAAACATTATAAAAGCTCCTACTACTTCACTTACGATATTGGCATACGGCGTATTTCCTGGTAAGAATTGACACATAATTCCCGATAAAAGTCCAATAACAAGTGCTTCAATCAGCTTAGGTTTTATGAGTAAAATAGCCAAGCAATACATAGCAATAATAAAGTTAGGTTTAAGTGGCAACCCAGCAATAATCGTATTCGAAAAAATTTTAAGTACTGCTCCTGCTGCTAATAATACGCCTATTAAAAGTAATTCCTTAACCTGTAACCCCTGACTCTCTACTTTTCTAACCTCTCTCTTTTCCATTTGAACATCACTCATAGTTATTTCCCCTTTCTATACTATCCTCACTTTAATTAAACGTTTACTTTAATGTCAGCTCACATATCCGGTCTACAAGTGTGTCTATAAATTAACTGTCTTTACATTTATTTATTTTTTACCCCTACATATTCAGCAACAGCTTCTACGTCTTTATCACCACGCCCAGATACGGTAACAATAATGACATCTGATGGCTTACAGGTAGCTGCATATTGAATGGCATAAGCTAAAGCGTGAGAGCTTTCAATAGCTGGTAAGATTCCTTCCGTTTTACATAGAGTCATAAGCGCTTCTACAGCTTCATCATCTGTAATGGATTCATAAGTTGCTCTCCCCACCTCATTAAGGTAAGCATGTTCTGGCCCTACCCCTGGGTAGTCAAGACCCGGTGAGATAGAATAAACAGGAGCTACTTCTTTATTTTCGTCTAAAACACAAAGTGTCTTCATTCCATGAAGGATTGTTGGCTCCCCTTTGGCAATAGTGGCTGCATGATAAGGTGTATCCACTCCCTTTCCAGCTGCTTCTACTCCAATAAGAGATACATCTCTATCTTCGATATAAGCAGCAAAGGAACCAATAGCATTGCTCCCCCCTCCTACACAGGCAATAATGGCTTTGGGAAGTTTGCCTTCCTTCTCAAGGATTTGTGTTCTAGATTCTTCACTAATAATCTGTTGGAAATGCTTAACAATAGTAGGATAAGGGTGTGGGCCTACTGCTGAGCCTAATACATAAAAGGTATCTTCTGAAGAATTTACCCATGCTGCAATCGCCTCATCTACTGCTTCTTTTAAGGTTTGTGTACCGCTAAGGGCAGGTACTACCTTAGCTCCTAACATTTCCATACGGAACACATTTAAAGCTTGCCTTTTCATATCCTCTTTTCCCATATAAACTGTACATTCCATACCCATTAAAGCTGCTACTGTTGCTGTTGCTACTCCATGCTGACCTGCACCCGTTTCCGCAATAACGTGTTTTTTACCCATGCGTTTAGCAAGTAAAATTTGCCCTAGTACATTATTGATTTTATGTGCCCCTGTATGATTGAGGTCTTCTCGCTTCAAGTAAATTTTTGCTCCTCCACATTTTCTTGTTAAATTTTCTGCGTAGTAAAGAGGAGTTTGCCTACCTACATAATCTTTTAAGTAATAGTTTAATTCCTTTTTAAAGTCTTCATCATCTTTATATTCTAAAAAAACTTCTTCTAATTCCTTAAGTGCCTTTAATTGAGCCTCTGGTACATATGCTCCTCCAAAGCTTCCAAATACATCTTTCATCATAATAAATCCCTCCACTTAGTTAGTTTTAAACCTAAAGAGTGATCTATGAACATGGTGGGTCATTTGGGCAATAAAAAAAGCTATATCGTCTCAGAACTTCTGGGACGATATAGCTCGCGGTGCCACCCAAATTATGCACTTAGACCAAGGTCTAAAGTACACATCTTTCACAGATACGGTATATAAAATACGATATCCTGTCCTTGTAACGTAGAACCTACGGCATTGGCTACTTCTTATTCACCAAGCGTCTCCCAAACCCATTCCTTATAACTCCCTGTATCGGACCTTACACCAATCGCCGACTCGCTGTAACACTTTATTATAAGTACTCTTTTTGTTCCTAGACTTTTACTTCCGATTTAATTAATATTTATATTATTCTAATGTTTCCATTTTGTCAACACTATTTTAAAATTATCTTGCTATCAACCTATCTCTCCTCTGCTATTTTTCTACTATAAAGATATCCTAAAGCATTTTCAGCCACTCTTTAACAATCTTTCAAATCCCATTTAGCAAACATTTATCTAAAATCTCAGCTCCCTTTCTTTGGTATACACACAGCTAACACTTTAGCCTACTCCTATCAAAGTGATAAATTTCAGTTTGTTGGGGTGTTTTACACATAATACTACTAAAAGGAAAGGGATAGGGGGGTGTTCTCAGGGACCGCAAGTAAGGGAGCTCTTCTCCAGCTTCTCGGTCCTCGGATGGGTAAAATCTAAGTTCAGTCCAATAGGCTAACGGTCCTACCTATCACAAGAAAGGCACTTGTGATAACGTCCCTAAAAACAGCCTATAGGACTTCTCTAAGATTTTACATCCATCCTGTGGAGGAAGCTTGCGAAGAGCTCCCTTACTTGCTAGCCGAAGCTTTATTCTGTTCCTATTT
>NZ_PEDL01000047.1 GCF_002735925.1 Sporanaerobium hydrogeniformans
AAATGCACAAGCCGAACAAGGTAAACGAAGAATAGAAGTTATATGGTCTAACGTAAAGGGTACACAAATCACATTGTTTGAGTAATAAAATTAGTTTTTGTATGAATAAAAAAATAGAAAGGGGTAAAGAGGTTTGGTCGACCGATAAATAGCTATTTACTCCTGTGAAAAAATGAATGTGTTAAGTTTATTTGATGGAATGAGTTGTGGTAGAGAAGCTTTTATAGATGCTCGGATTAAAGTACATAAATATTACGCTAGTGAAATTAAAGAGGATGCAATTAAAGTTACGCAACATAATCATCCAGATACTATACAACTCGGTAGCGTTACAGAAATTAACGGAAATTCTTTAGGAAATATAGATATTCTTATCGGAGGAAGTCCTTGTCAAAATCTAAGTGTGGCCATGTGTAAGGAGCATAGAAAAGGTTTAGATGGAGATAAATCAAGTCTATTTTATGAGTATTACAGAATATTAAAAGAAGCTAAACCAAAGTACTTCCTTCTAGAAAATGTAGGAGGAATGGATAAAAAAGACAGAGATGTGATCACACAATTATTAGGAGTAGAGCCTATTAATATAAATAGCAAATTAGTTTCAGCTCAATTAAGAAACAGACTTTATTGGACCAATATTCCAAGTGTAACACGACCAAAGAACGAAAACGTTAAACTTAATGATATTTTGATAGATGGCTGGAGTGATCGAGAAAAATCGAGATGTCTACTAGAAAGTGACAGTAGGCCGTTGACTACACCATTAAAAATGTTTCATAGGTACTATTCTACTGGATTTACTACGTTAATTTTTAGGTCTCAAGAGCATTATGTTGAATGTGTAAAACATTACAATAGACACTTTAAAGGCATGAGTGCAAAAGAGATTGATTATATAAAAGATAATGTGGATTGTCGAGTCTACAACGGCACTAGATACTTGTACCAAGAAGAATTAGAAAAGCTTCAGACAATACCTGTTGGGTATACGAGTATATTGGACAGAAATTCCGCAGCAGGTTTATTGGGAGACGGATGGACTATGAAAGTTATATCTCACATATTAAGAGGTATTAAATAAAATTGACTTTTGTTGAGGTGAGAATATGGTAGTACATTGTGACAATGAAGATTGTAAAAATTGTAGTAATGGATGTTGTCAATGTGGGTATTTAGAAATAGTAGACGGAGAATGTGAGTCATTTGAAATATTAAAAGAAGAATAGGAGGAAAGAGTGGGCCCTTAAATCTCTAGAGAACTCCTAAAAAGATATGAAAGTAAGATTACTAGATATAGATGGCAAAATGCCAAACATAGCACTTATGAAAATAGCTGCATACCACAAACAAAAAGGCGATCATGTTGATTGGTTAAATCCTTTAATGGATATAGAAGCCAATATAGAAAAGGTATATGCTAGTAAGTTATTTAATTTCAGCAATGACTATGATTATTACCCACCAGAAGCTGAGATAATACGTGGGGGCACAGGATTTGATATTTCAAGTAAACTATCACAACAAATAGAATCTATAACTAAGTTAGATTACAGCATATACCCACAACATCATTATTCAATGCAGTTTTTCAGCAGAGGATGTATAAGGATTTGTCCGTTTTGTGTAGTAAGGGAGAAAGAGGGATATATACATCCAGTAGATCCGCTAGAATTAAATCCGAATGGCAAACACATAGAAGTATTAGATAATAATTTCTTTGCTAATCCAGAATGGAAATTTGCGATAGAAAAGCTTTTAGAGTGGAAACATCCTGTTAACTTACATGGTGTAGATGTAAGAATAATGAACGAGGAACAGGCATATTACCTAAACCAACTAAAGCACCATAAGCAAGTACATATAGCATGGGATAACCCAAAACAAAATATACTAGAACAGCTTAAGACCATGACTAAGTATATTAAGCCATATAAGATTATGTGCTATGTACTTATAGGTTATTGGAGCACACCAGAGGAAGATTTGTACAGAATAGAAAAATTAAGAGAGCTGAAAGTTGATCCATTCGTAATGCCTTTTAATAAAATGGATGAATACCAAAAGAAGTTCGCAAGATGGGTAAATCATAAAGCTATTTTTAAAACAGTAGCTTGGAAGGACTATAGATAACCTAATAAAAATAAATGTTATTTATGGAGGTAATACATATGGGAAGAAAAAGCCCTCATGGGTTTACAACACAAGCAGAGTACATGAAGTGGTATTACCAAACTAATAAAGAGGTCATATCACAGAAAAGAAAAAAATATAGGCAGGAAAATAGAGAAAAGATGCTAGAAAGTGAAAGGGCATGGTATAGGGCTAATTATAAGCCCAAAAAAAGAAATCCTAGTACATATACTTATAAATACGTTTACAAAGTTAAAGATGATGATGTAGTAGAGTTTTTAGGGGTTGAAAAGGCAGCGGAACAGTTATTTGTATGCGTACATACGATAAGAAATTCTGTAAGGCTTAGAAGAGGATATTGTAAATCTCTAGATTGCTATTTGTTAATAAGCAAAGACAAGTTAAGCAAAGGACTAGTGCTAAGTAAAGTAAGAGATAATTTAGCAAGTTAGGTGATAATGTAGCTAAATACAAAATGAATTTTGAATTATGTATATCAAAAATATGCTATCACAATAAAAAAGACTAAGAATTAACTTAGTCTTTGCATTCAGTATAAGCACCCCAATTTGGGTAAGTTCTAAATTTATTGATGAAAACATGACCTTCCCATGAAATATCTTCTATGCAAGATTTGCGTTCGTCCAGCTTTATAAAACCAGCTTCCTCTAACTTGGCTATAGCATATTTTACTTGTGACTCACTATATATGTTAGGATGATCTTTTTGTAGTGCAAAACATACTTGTGCAGTAGGTAGAATGGATTTAAATCCTAAAGTGCTTTCAATGTATGCCATTATGTTGATAAGTAGTTCAAAATCTAAGCGCATAAGTCGCCTCCTTTGATTGTATGTAAATTTAGAATAGTCTATAAATATGTAGAGGTTATAAATTTTATAAGAAAATGTGTAATAAAAAATAAGAATTTGTAAAGACAGGTGATAAAATGAAAAAATTTAATGAGTATTACAAGACATATACGGCAGAGTATTGTAAATCAACAGGCTTGCCAATGTATGGATGTGGTGACGAATTTGAAAATCTTTATAGTAAAAGTAAATGTCAAAAAATGAAAAGACCTGTACAAGAAGGTGAAGAGCCAGTTGCTTTTTATAGAGTAAAAAATGGTTATTGTGGTCTATATGAGAGAATTTAAAATCCAAATTTGAGGAGTATGAAAAATGAAGTGTAAAGTTATTAAACCTAATATAACAACGTATGCAATGAGATTTAATAAAGATGAAGACCCAGACTTATATTGGAGATGTATGTGGGCACGTATCTCGTTAGACCATGATAATTACACGCTATCAATTGTTTCTGATTGTGGAGATTATACGTATTCATGGGGACGCAACGATCATGAAAGCTTTTTAAACCTAATGAGTAGAATCAATGAGTATTATTTGCTAGATAAGATATCTAGTCGTAGTAAATTCAACTTAGAAAAAAGTAAGCAGGAAACAATTGATAGAATCAAGAATTATTATGAACACTCGGATGATGATGATAAATGTAATGAGCAAATAGAAGCAGTGAAAGATGTTGAATATTACGGCGAAGAAGGTTTCTATATCGCAGTAGATCAAATCGTAGAGGATAGTGAGTTGATAGAAGTTGTAAAAGAGTACCCAAATGGTGCAGTTACAATATGCGAGATATTTAAAACGTACTTGCAACCTCTACTGAAAGAAAGTAATAGCAAATAAAATCAGAGATTGGTGAGGGGATTGTATGAATAGGTATAAAACAAGTAATTGTATTATGTGTGGTGAAAAAGCTGTAGGTTGGCATGGTCATGTG
>NZ_PEDL01000048.1 GCF_002735925.1 Sporanaerobium hydrogeniformans
TGCCTTACTGTATAGCATGATCACTGTAGTAGGAAATTAAGAAAAAATAAAAAATAGGAACAGAATAAAGCTTCGGCTAGCAAGTAAGGGAGCTCTTCGCAAGCTTCCTCCACAGGATGGATGTAAAATCTTAGAGAAGTCCTATAGGCTGCTTTTAGGGACGTTATCACAAGTGCCTTTCTTGTGATAGGTAGGACCGTTAGCCTATTGGACTGAACTTAGATTTTACCCATCCGAGGACCGAGAAGCTGGTGAAGAGCTCCCTTACTTGCGGTCCCGGAGAACACCCCCTATCCTTTCCTTTTAGTAGTCTAATGTGTAAAACACCCCCAACAAACTGAAATTTTGTAGATTAAACGGAGGATAAGTTATGATAAAAAAATCTCTTAAAAGTGCAATGGGTATAAGTATGGGAATAACAGTTGGAGGATGTATATTTCCAAGATTATTTCTTAACAACTTATATAATGATACATGGCCATCTATTTGGAAACAAGCAATCCTTTATTTCATAGTAGGATATATTGCAGCATTTCTTGTATATTTGATAATAAATTGGATAAAATCATTATTCACCTAATTACTTGAGAGCCCTTTTTGCTTTTGTGTGTCTTACCAACCTCTCCTTAAGGCTCAGCTTACAAGTAATAGTTCTATAGAGTTAGCTTAACAAAATGAAATCTATAGTGCCATATATGTTACATAAAATCTCACAAAAACAAGTCTTAAAGGAAAAGTCGATAAAAACAAAAAGAGGCCTGGAAAAAATATAAAAAAACAGTTGACATATGTAATAATATCTTGTATGATTATATTCGTTGAGTGACACAAGCATGTCATTTGACGATGTTGTAACAAGTGCTATGCGCGAGTGGCTCAGTTGGTAGAGCATCTCCTTGCCAAGGAGAGGGTCGCGGGTTCGAGTCCCGTCTCGCGCTGTTTAAGGCCCATTGGTCAAGCGGTTAAGACACCGCCCTTTCACGGCGGTAACAGGAGTTCGATTCTCCTATGGGTCATTTGTTGGTGATGATGCGACTAAGGGAAACACACGTTCCCATACCGAACACGATGGTTAAGACTTAGTCGGTCGATGGTACTTGTCTGGAGACGGACTGGGAGAGTAGATGGTTGCCAACTTAAAAAACGGGGTGTGGCTCAGTTTGGCTAGAGCGCCTGATTTGGGTTCAGGAGGCCGCAGGTTCGAGTCCTGTCACCCCGATTTTCCTTTTAATAAGGGAAATCATTAGATGTGGGTCACTAGCTCAGTCGGTAGAGCACTTGACTTTTAATCAAGTTGTCCCGGGTTCGATTCCCGGGTGGCTCACTTATATGCGGGCGTGGCGGAATTGGCAGACGCACTAGACTTAGGATCTAGCGCCGCAGGGTGTAAGGGTTCGACTCCCTTCGCCCGCATTTGTTTTAAGTTATATAGTGAAGGGTTATCGCCAAGCGGTAAGGCACAGGATTTTGATTCCTGCATTCCAAGGTTCGAATCCTTGTAGCCCTGATAAATTTAGCTGGTTTGATAGTAGTCATTTATGGACTGTCAAACCAGCTTTTTTATATTTTTAGGAGCTTAATTGGATTTTTGAAAATATGGAGGAAAAGTAGGATAGTAAAATATAAAAAGTGCAGCTGTGATTCTTTATAGAATACATCTGCACTTTTTTAAAGCAATTTTAAGTTTGTAAGAGAAAGATTATTGACGTTTGGCTATAACATCTTTGATAATGTCTACACAGTTGTCTAGACCAAGTACAGAGCTATCTAGGCAGAGAGTGTAATTAGTTGCTTTACTCCATTTTTGACTAGAATAAAATTCATAGTAAGTAGCGCGTTTTTTATCTGTCTTGGCAATAATAGATTCTGCTTTATCAGCAGGAACACCATAGTCTCTAACTGCACGATTTACGCGGTCTTTAAAATCACCATGAACAAAGATATGAATACAGTTAGGATTATCTGCTAAAATATAATCCGCACATCTTCCTACAATTACACAAGAACCTTCAGTAGCAATTCTTTTAATAGTATTCGTTTCAGCAATGAAAAGTTTGTCTGTAAGAGGCATTTCAGAAAGTGTTGATATACGACTTCCAAAAGTGTTGATGCCCATGGCTAAGGAATAAAGAAAACTACTAGAAGCTGTTTCGTCAATATTGGCAAAAACTTCTGGGCTCATACCATGTTCTTTGGCTGCGAGTTCAATGAGTTCTTTATCATAAAAAGGGATATTTAAATCTTCAGCTAGCTTTTTGCCGATATAACGTCCTCCACTTCCAAACTGTCTTCCAATGGTTATAATGATCTTATCCATAGTAGTGCCCTCCTATTTCTATAGGTTATATAATATTAGACTATGCTAAATTGTAAAATTTGTCAAATTAAAATACATTAATTCTTAATGAGTTTATGATAAATAGATAAAAGAGGTCTAAAAAGTGAGAAACTTTATAAAATAGAAATAAAGTAGTGTAAAAGCAAGATAGCCTTAAGACATAAATTTTAGAGGAGGAAAAGTATGACGGGGGATTTTTATATAGATTTTTTATATTTGATAATATATAGTTTTTTAGGATGGATAGCAGAGGTTATATACTGCTCCATTCCCAATAGACATTTTATTAATAGGGGATTCTTAAATGGACCCCTATGTCCTATATATGGTTTTGGAGCATTATTGGTTATTACTATTTTAAAACCTTTTTCTTATCATGTGCTTCTTGTTTTTATAGTAGGATTAGTATTAACAGGATTGTTAGAATATATAACAAGCTTTGTGATGGAAAAGCTTTTTCATGCAAGGTGGTGGGATTACTCAAAGAGGAAGTACAATATTAATGGAAGAGTTTGTTTATTAAATGCCTCTTTGTTTGGTGGGCTTTGCGTAGTGACACTATTTTTTATACATCCTTTAATAGAGCAACTGGTTGAAGCATTATCCTATATAGTAGTACAAACATGCGCTATTTTATTTATTATTATTGGAACTGTAGACTTAACCCTTACAGTGCAGGTAGTCTATAATTTAAACGAAAAACTTGAAAAATTAAAAGAGCTTTCTATTGAAATAAAAGAGCATTTAGATGAAAAACAACTTTATATAGAAGAAAGATTAGAGGATCGAATTATACTCTTGCGTCAAAATATTCAAGAGAACAAAATAAAATCTAAGGGATTGAAACGTTTGTCGGAAGAGTTTCATCAGATACAAGAAAATACTCGATTTATACATAGGCGGCTTATTAAGGCCTTTCCTAAGATGGAATCTAAGAAATTTCAGATGCAATTAAAATTTATACAAGCAGCTATTAAAAATAAGCAAAGAAAATAACTTTTTTAGATGAGGAATAGAAATAATTATGCATAAAATAGGAAGTAACTACATAAAATATAGGATGTTTAACACAAGGAATCTCGTATTATCAACGCTTTGAAAAAAGAAATGGTATATTAGGTGAAAAAAGTAAAAAAAATCAAAGAAAGTGTTGACATATGTAGAAAAGTCGTGTAATATAATACGAGTTGGTGGCAATAAACAAGCCTAAACAGCTAAGTCTTAGAGACTAGTAAATTAGTAAATGAACATTGAAAACAAAATAGTAACCATAAAACCAGTCGATTCATGAACTTAACTTTAAGTTCAGTGAGTACTATAAAGTACTAAGTAATAAGTCAGCAACTTAGGTTGCATGGACAAACTTTTTTATGAGAGTTTGATCCTGGCTCAGGATGAACGCTGGCGGCGTGCTTAACACATGCAAGTCGAACGAAGCTAAGGGAGCTTGCTCCCAAAGCTTAGTGGCGGACGGGTGAGTAACGCGTGGGTAACCTGCCCTATAGAGGGGGATAACGTTCGGAAACGAACGCTAATAC
>NZ_PEDL01000049.1 GCF_002735925.1 Sporanaerobium hydrogeniformans
TCCTGTAGAATATAGGCTCAGTCTCTTGGCAGCATAAAATAATTGCGTAGCAGTTAAAAACTACTACGCAAAAAAGTCTAACTTATTGGGGTCACATCATAAAAGGAGCTTCTTTTTATAAATTGTTTTTCCAAGCTTGTATTTTTTCTTTTAACTGTTTAGCTGCTTCCTCTGGATTTTCTGCTTTCATTAAAGCAGAAACCACTGCTATCCCAGCAATAGGACTGTCCTTTAAAATCTCACAGTTCTCCCCATTCAGTCCACCAATAGCCACAATCGGACACCCTACAGCCTCACCTATCTCATTTAAAGTAGAAACTTTCGTTAGGACAGTCTTTACTTTGGTAGTAGTAGGATAAATAGCACCTACACCTAAGTAATCTGCTCCTTCTTTTACCGCCTTTAAGGCTTGTTCTACTGTCTTAGCTGTTGCACCAATTAGTTTATCAGGCCCCATAAGCCTCCTAGCTACATCAATGGGCAAATCACTTTGACCTAAATGAACACCTGCTGCATCCACTGCTAAAGCCACATCTACCCGGTCATCAATGATTAACGGAATCGTATAGGCATCTGTTATTTTTTTTACCTTATGAGCCATTTCAAGGTATTCTCTCCCTGGGCGTTCTTTTTCCCTCAGCTGCACAAGTGTCACACCACCCTTGCAAGCACTTTCTACCTTTTGAAGGAAGCAGGCCTCCTCTAAACCAGTACTGTCTGTTACTAAATAAAGTGTTAAATCAAATGACATCTTTCTTCCACCTTTTCTTTTGTCATTAAGCATAAATGGTAAGCTTGCTCTCTTCTATTATTTCTTCTGCTGTTAACGTGCATAGTTGATCAAGTAAGGCTACCCTAAAGCTTCCATTACCTTTTGTTTCTTGAGACCTCTCCCCTGCAATGCCCATCATCAAGGTACCCAGCACTGCTCCTTCCACATATTTTCCTGTAGAGATCAGTGTAGCAATCATCACATTTAGCATACATCCTGTCCCTGTTAGCTTCGTTAGCATCTCACAGCCATTATCGATGCGATAAACTTGTTCCTCATAGACAATTAAATCAATGGCTCCTGTGGCTACAATAACAGCCTTTGTAGCTTTAGAAAGTTGTCTAAGTAAAGCTGTATTCTCCTCTAGATTATCTTCCCTTACCTCATCTTCTTTGCCCACATCAATGCCCTGGGCATGACTTGGCAATTCATAAAGTGCTTTAAGCTCTGACATATTACCTTTAATCACGGAAGGTGGTGCCTTTTTAATCAGCTCCTTGGCATACTCTCTTCTTAACTTACTACAGCCTACACCTACCAAATCAATAATCGAAGGAATTCCCTTTTCATAGGCTACCTTAGCTGAAAGAAGCATGGCTTCCATCCTGCTATCTGTTATGTTGCCAAGATTAAGCGCAAGGGCATTGGCAGTAACTGTAACCTCTTTCACCTCTCTAGGATGCTCAGCCATAATAGGCTTACCACCAAGAGCTAGTACGGCATTGGCACAATCATTTATAGAAATGGTATTGGTTAAGCAATGTACCAAAGGTTTCTCCTTGTTTACTTTATCCTTAATTTCCTTAAGCCGTTTCTGAATGGCTATTTCCTGTGTGAATCTTTGATGTATCATAAACCTTTGCCCCCAAACTTCTTTGGAATTGAATAAGATGTCCTGTCTTCTTTAATGCCACTAAAAATACAAAAGCAATGCTTCCACCTATAAGGGTACCACCTATAAAGGAGGGGACATAGAAAAACCAAGTAAGATCTGTTCTCCCCCAAAAAAGTGTCATAACAGGATAAGAAACCATTGCTCCTATAATCCCTGTCCCTAGGATCTCTCCTATCACTGCTCCTATAATCTTTCCTTTCGACCAATAATAAAAAATACCTGATAAAGTCGCACCAAAAACAGCACCTGTTAATGCAAGGGGGGGAATCCCCATAAAAAACATACGAATAACGCCTATCATTAGTGCACACCCCAAGGCATACCAAGGGCCGAGGAGTACAGCACACACCACATTAATAAAGTGAGCCATAGGGCACATCCCCTCTACTCTTAAAATAGGCGAAATCACCACCCCTACTGCTACCAATATGGCAAGCAATGTCATTTTTAGTACTACACTTCTTTTTTCCATCTTCCTTACCTCTCTTTTGTTATTTATTTTGAATGCTACGGCTACCTCCCTTTGCTTCAAAACACATTATCTAGAGATAAATGGATGCACAAACAAATAGCGAGGTCCCATGCAGCATACGCTTTATTGAGGCGGTCGAAGCTCAAAAGCTTCCTCTCAACTCGAAACACGAGCTCCCTCGCTATTTAATTGTCTTTTATTGACCGATGCAAGGCGCTCCCCTTCCATCTTCTGTTTATGTATTCCCTCATTGACATGCCTTTTACTTGCTCTCCTAAGCTTTTAAGCATTAAAAAAGGGACATGCTTAGAAAACATATCCCTCTTATACTCATCGCTCTTTGTAAGCTTGTATAAAGCAATATTTCCCTACGCCAGCATTATCTGTATCAGGTTATGGGTCGAAACTTGAGTTTCCTCTCAGCCTGTCCTACAAGCTCCCCTTTTGTTATACTTTAGCAGATTATTTTATGCAAATCAATATTTATTTTTACCCCCTACTATTTTTTGACTATAAATAAACATAATATTAAAAATTTCAGTTTATCGAGGTGTTTTACACGTTAGACTACTAAAAGGAAAGGAATAGGGGGTGTTCTCAGGGACCACAAGTAAGGGAGCTCTTCACCAGCTTCTCGGTCCTCGGATGGGTAAAATCTAAGTTCAGTCCAATAGGCTAACGGTCCTACCTATCACAAGAAAGGCACTTGTGATAACGTCCCTAAAAGCAGCCTATAGGACTTCTCTAAGATTTTACATCCATCCTGTGGAGGAAGCTTGCGAAGAGCTCCCTTACTTGCTAGCCGAAGATTCATCCTGTTCCTATTTTTTTAT
>NZ_PEDL01000004.1 GCF_002735925.1 Sporanaerobium hydrogeniformans
GCTTCGTTCGACTTGCATGTGTTAAGCACGCCGCCAGCGTTCATCCTGAGCCAGGATCAAACTCTCATAAAAAAGTTTGTCCATGCAACCTAGGTTGCTGACTTATTACTTAGTACTTTATAGTACTCACTGAACTTACAAGTAAGTTATGAATCGACTGGTTTTATGGTTACTATTTTGTTTTCAATGTTCATTTACTAATCTGTTTTATTAAATGGCGGAGAAGGAGGGATTCGAACCCTCGCGCCGTTATTCGCGACCTACTCCCTTTCCAGGGGAGCCCCTTCGACCACTTGGGTACTTCTCCACATTTTTCTCCACACTTAACTATTCAGATCAACGGAGAGACTGGGATTCGAACCCAGGGAGGTGTTACCCTCGCCGGTTTTCAAGACCGGTGCCTTAAACCAACTCGACCATCTCTCCTTATTATGTTATCAATCAGCCAAGCTGCTGACTTAATACATCTTACACTACTTGATGCTTCTTGTCAACAACTTTTCTAAAGTTTTTTGACTAGCTATTTTAGCCAAAGTCGCTCGCGTTAGTGCTTATTTAATATAGCATAGCATTTGTCATACGTCAACTCTTTTTTTGCATTTTTTTAGGACTATTGGCTATAACCTGGATAACATAATTTCTCTTTTATTTTTGTAATAAAACTTCTCCTATTATTAAATCTTCTGGCGTAGTTATTTTGATATTTGTATAATCTCCTTCAGTAATATATACATCTTCTCCAAATGCCTCTATAATCATACTATCATCTGTTACTTGTAAATTTTGTTTCTTTGCATAACTATAAGCTTTCATTAAAAGTTCATACTCAAAACTTTGAGGAGTTTGTATGCTCCATAATTTTTTTCTATCTGGTGTACTTTCCACTCTATGCGTCCTAGTATTGCAAACTTTAATGGTATCTTTAACGGGGACGGCTACAATACTTGCCTTATTCTTTTGCGTATTTAATAAACACTTATAGATTGTCTCCTTTTTTACAAATGGTCTTGCCCCATCATGAATCATGACATAAGTACTTTCACCTTTGGTAGCTTTTAAACCATTATAAACAGAATCTTGTCTTTCTTTACCACCTCCTACAATTTGACTTACCTTATTGAGCTTATATTTCCTAATAATATTTTCTCTCACATAGTCTATTTCTTCTTCTGCCACTACTACAATAATATCATTTATAAAAGAACAGTTTTCAAATGCTTCTATTGTATAAGCTAATATCTCCTTCCCTTTTAATTGGATATATTGCTTCTTTACTGCTGTTCCCATCCTTTTACCGCTACCACCAGCCACAATAATTGCTGTCACTTTATTCATTTCTTTTACTCCTCTGTTCATTTATTGATTACTTTCTTTCAAAAACGCGTTTTCTTTCATCCAAATAGTAAGATTTCTTTTTAGTTTATCATTTCAAAGGAGATTTTTGTAGATTATTTGTTGTAAAGTTGCTTTTTCCTTTATATAATAAGTATCATATTGTTAGGATTTAATTACAGTATATCCTATTTTTTACTTTTTCAAGGAGGTTATTTATGAAACAAAGAAAGTATGGCCTTTTTACTGCCATAGCTATGATTATTGGAGTAGTTATTGGATCAGGCATCTTTTTCAAAAGTGATAATATACTTATTGCTACAGGAGGCAATATCGGTTTAGGTGTCTTAGCTTTTTGTATTGCTGCCATTAGTATTATTTTTGGTAGTTTAACTGTTGCTGAGTTAGCTGCCCGTAATGATACAGCCGGTGGTATTATAAGCTACGCTGAAAGCGCCTATAACGGCGGTGTTGGTTGTGCCTTTGGATGGTTTCAAATGTTTCTCTACTATCCTACATTAATTGCGGTAGTAAGTTACATTGTTGGTGTTTATAGCTGTCTTTTATTTAATATAGAAGGAAGTCTGGAAATTCATATCCTTATAGGCTTAACTACTGTCCTTTTTTTCTTTCTCGTTAACTTGCTTTCTACTAAAATTCCAGCTTACTTTCAAAATATAGCTACAATCATCAAACTTATTCCGCTCATCCTTATTGGGGTCTCTGGTTTTATCTTTGGAAACCCTCAATTTGAAACAGTTACTCATGTAGAAACTATCCAATCAAGTTCTTGGATAGCTGCTTTAGCACCTATTGTTTTTGCCTTTGATGGGTGGATTGTAACAACTTCTATCTCTCATGAAATCAAAAATGCTAAAAAAAATATTCCTCTTGCACTCATTCTTTCTCCTATATTTATCCTCATTATTTATTTAGCTTACTTTATTGGAATGAGTATTTATCTTGGACCGGAAACAATTATGACTCAAGGAGATATACACGTAAATAATGCAGCTATAAGTTTATTTGGTCCTTGGGCAGCTAAAGCCTTACTTGTTTTTATTATTATTTCTGTTGCTGGTACCGCTAACGGTCTGATGATGGCACTTTTCCAGCTCCCTTATTCACTAGGACTTCGTAAAATGTTTCCTTGTTCTAGTAAAATGATTAAGATTCATTCACGTTTTGGAACACCTTGTACCTCTGGTGTGGTAGCTCTAGCTATTATCTTGTTTTGGACATTACTTCACTATATTACTCAGAAATACAATCTACTACCTAACTCCGATGTATCAGAAATTGCCATCACCTTTAACTATATTGGTTTTATCTTGCTTTATGCTCATGTTTTTCGGTTAGGTTTAAAAGGTGAAATCAAAGGTTTTTGGAAAAGTAAAATGAATCCTCTACTAGCTACAATTGGCTCACTTATTATTCTATATGTTGGTATGCAAAATCCACTTTTTTGGATGTACCTTATTATTTGTATTGCTTTTATGATTGCCGCTTATTTGTTTTGGAAGAAAAATGTAGCTTAGTTCTTAACCCTATTTTATATCCCCTAGATAAACTGAGAATTTTTAGAATAATACTAAAAAGGGTATCAAAAAGATACCCTTTTATTGTAAAATAATTTACTTCTCATTTTTTTGTTTACACCTTCTGATTAACCTTTGCAAAAATCATCCTGCCTGCTGAGGTTTGAAGAGTTGTTGTAACAAGTACTTGAATAGTTGTCCCTACATATTTTTTGCCACCTTCTACTACAATCATTGTACCATCATTTAAGTAAGCAAGTCCTTGTTCTTGCTCTTTACCTTCTTTAACAATCGTTACTACAAGTTCCTCATTTGGAAGCAAAATAGGCTTTACAGCATTGGCTAAATCATTAATATTGAGCACTTGAACCTTTTGAATCTTAGCAACCTTATTAAGGTTAAAATCATTAGTAACTACTTTCCCTTGGAGCTGGCTAGCAAGCTTAAGAAGTTTGCTATCTACTTCATCAAGTTCACTGTAATCAATATCTAGTATTTCTACTGAAATATTTTTTACAGCTTTAAGTTCATTTAATAAATCTAACCCCCTACGTCCTCTATTACGTTTTAAACTATCTGATGAATCTGCAATATGCCTTAGTTCATCAAGGACAAAAGAAGGAATAATAATTTTACCTTCTATGAATCCCGTTTGGATAATATCTAAAATCCTACCATCAATAATAACACTCGTGTCTAAGAGCTTAATGTGAGAAGGTTGGATGATTTCTCCCTTTTTACTTATCCATCCTTTTATCTCTTCTTTTTTAATGTGTACAAGATAAATACCAAAGCAACCTAGACCTAAGTAAAGAAGCACAATAAAAATATTACTTATAGGTTTTGCTTTTTCTAATGCAAATGCAGTTTTAACCATATTGGCTACACCCAAACCAATAGCCAAACCAATGATATACATAAGTATTTCTTGCATAGGATATTTACTAAGTGCACTTTCTATCTTATTAGCTATCTTCTGCGAAATGGGAATACCTATTGTCATATAAATAAGTGCAAAGGCCATAATAAATACTATAATTTCTTTATTAACATATAATAATCGCAGTATTCCCTGCTCTGTAGGCACAGTAATCGCACCAACAGCTTCTAATTCTACTAGTCCAAGTGCAGTTATTCCCCCTATGATTCCAGAAAATAGAATTCTAATAATCTGCTTCATTGTGTCCTCCTTTTCTTTGATTTATTTTTTCCCTAATGGAAGGTTGGGTACAGCATTAAGATTCATTCCTGCCCTACTTCCTTTAAGGTATTCATAATACGCTGCACATCCAATCATTGCTGCATTATCTGTACAAAGTATTTGATCAGGATAATAAAGCTTCATATGGTTTTGAGTACAGACCGCTTCCATAGCTTCTCTTAATCCTTGATTAGAAGCTACACCTCCTGCAAGAGCTACTTTAGTTAGGTGACGTTCTTTAGCTAATGCCATGGTTTTTCCTACTAATACGTCAACTACACTGGATTGGAAAGCCGCAGCAATGTCTGCTTGATTTATTTCTTCCCCTTTCATTTTAGCTCCATTAACATGGTTAAGAACTGCTGATTTTACACCACTAAAGCTAAAGTCATAGCCTTCATCCATCATAGCACGAGGAAATTTGATAGCCTCTTTATTTCCTTCTTTGGCTAGCTTATCTATTTTAGGCCCACCAGGATAGCTTAAACCAATAGCCCGTGCTACTTTATCATAGGCTTCCCCTGCTGCATCATCTCTTGTTCTCCCAATAATTTCATACTGGGTATAGCTTTCTACATTAACAAGATGTGTATGTCCGCCTGATACAACTAAACACAGGAAAGGTGGTTCTAAATCAGGGTGTGAAATGTAATTCGCTGCAATATGCCCCTCTATGTGATGTACACCTACTAATGGTTTGTTTTTAGCAAAAGCTATGGACTTTGCTGCTACTACACCTACTAGTAAAGCTCCTACAAGTCCTGGCCCGTAAGTTACCCCAATGACATCTATCTCATCCAATGTAACATGAGCTGCTTCTAGTGCTTCTTTAATCACTAAGTTAATTTTTTCTACATGCATACGTGATGCAATTTCAGGTACAACACCTCCATATTTCTCATGCAGATTAATTTGAGTCGAAATAATACTTGAAAGTACTTCTCTACCATTTTGCACTATTGCTGCAGCTGTCTCATCACAAGAAGTCTCTATCGCTAGTACTTTGATGTTTTTCATTGTTATTCCTCCACTTGTTTCTCTTCTATGTTATCTACACGATCTTCCCAACCAGCTATTTTCCACTCACTGTCTTCTTTTTGTATAAAATAGTCGCGATTAATATCTTGTTTATTTGTATAATGTAAGACGCTTACTATCCCCTCCGTATTTAAAGCTTCTTTAGAAGCATCGCCATTTTGATTCCCTTTTAATTGAGTCTCTTTAATCTCACTTGATAATAGGACTAGGGGTTTTGAATCATGCAAAGCTCTTTCTCTACGTAATTCTGCTTCCTGTTCTGCCTTCTCATTTAAGACTTTTAACTCATTTGTATAGAGCATACGTATCGTCTCGACATAGGTACTTATATCTTCGTCCGCACTATAGCTTGAATAAAATATCTTCATTAGCTCATTGTTCATTTCAATAATATCTGTTGGTGAACTAAAATCTTTCCCTACAATCTCTTCTTGAGCCTTTTTAAGCTTTTCTTCTACACTTATTCCTTGACTTTTTCTAACGATTTTAGCACCTCTATTTTGCATGGAGACAAAATAAATACCACATAAAGCAATCATTACTAGTATTAAAAGCCCCTTTTTCATCCATTTCCCCCCGTTCCTATTTCACTTATTTCTTACTCTTCTTCACTAAACTCTAAAGTTGTTGTCATACGGTCTTGACCAATATGAATATTATTAAATATGGGTTTAATATGGTCAATACTCATATAATTATGAGGAAGGGCAGGACTAAAATGAGTTAACCACAGTTCTTTCACATTTCCTGCCTTTGCAAGCTTTGCAGCTTCGCTACTTAACATGTGTTTATGTTTTTTCACCTGATCTAAGTACGTATCTTCTATATACATTCCTTCACAGATAAATAAGTCTGCACCTCTTATAAAGTCTTCTAATTCTTGTATCGGCCTGCAGTCTGTACAATAAGAGACCTTAATTCCTTTTCTTGCTTGTCCAAGTACCATATCCGGTGTATAAGTCACATTCCCTTCTGTTACTGGTTTACCTTGTTGTAATGTCTTCCAGTACTTTTGAGGTACATTATTAGCCCTTGCCTTTTCTACTACAAATTTAGGATTTCTTCTATTTTCAATAGTATATGCAAAGCATTTAACATTATGGGGCACTGGTAAAATAGAAATATAAAATTCTCCTATCTGCAACTCTTGCTCTTCATAAGGCAATTCTATCAAATTAAGCTCAAAAGCTAAATCCTTGCAAACTACAGTCAGTCCCTCTACTACCTTTTTTAAACCTGGAGGTCCAATAAGTGTAAGAGGCTCTTTTCTTCCTGCATTGCCTATAGTAAGTAAAAGACCTGGAAGTCCTGTTATGTGATCTCCATGATAATGAGTAAAGCAGATAATATCTACTGTTTTATACCCCCATCCTAAAAGGCGCATGGTTACTTGTGTGCCTTCTCCACAATCAATAAGTAGTTTTTTACCATTTAATCTGGCTAAAAACGCTGTTAAGTATCTGTCTGGAAGTGGAAGCATTCCACCCGTCCCTAATAAACATATATCGAGCATATTCACTTTCCTTTCTTATTACTTTTTTATTATAGCCTTTTATAGAAATGGTTACAATGATAACACTAGATTTTAATGAAGGTTGCTGTTTAAAGTGTTACCTAAGCTAGATCAATTATGCATAACGCAAAAAAGAGATAGGGAAATTCCCTATCTCTTTTTTACATTAATTAGGCTACCTTCTCAAATAGAGTATACCTTATTTGGCTAATTGTTGGGCATAAGCTTTATTAAGTTGTTCCATTTCTTCCTCCGAACAAATCCTTAGTTCCTCTATAGCAAGTTCTTCTATAGCGAGCTCCTCTACCGGAATAGCAAAACTATCTACCCACTTATCATAACATCCTTCACAAATATTAAAAGTGTGCCCTGTCAAATCCTTTGAAGAAAAATAACTCCAAATCTTTTCAACATGTAGATAATCTACATATTCACTCACTCTATTGTTTTTTATAATTGATTGCCCACAGCAATTACAGTAGATGGTTTTTTCTCCATCTTCATCTCTATTTTTGTACTCATTCAATATTGGCACCCCCTCCGTATAATGCACGGTGACATAATACAATTATATAACCTATGGCTTTCTATTTGAAGTTTACTCAGTCCCTTAATAGAGGGACATTCCTTACTCATATTATATACGCTTCTCCCCTATTAAGTATATAGGTAAATTTTATATATTATTTAAACTTGATTTAACTTTTATTTTTTAATTCTTTAACTATTTAACCAACTATGACCTATTCTAAAAATGCTAGTCCCCATACTCATTATATTAATAAGTCTCCATTTTATTACCCTTTGTTTTTTGTCTATTTATCCTATTTTCTACATTTTACCTTCCTAGTTGAAGGCATTACATAGTTATCACTTTTTAATTACCCATTTTTGATTACCATATTAAGGAATGATTCCTAGTCACATATTTTATACTAATAGGGATATACTAATCACGAGATAATTATGATTCCTCCCCATTAAAATTATCTCATAAACCCCAATATTGTTTAGAGAAATCAATAGACTCTATATCTTTTAAGCGATAGCCCCCCTATCGCTTCTTTCTTTTTTACAAATAAATGATGGTTTCTTATTCTAATGTAATAGAAGGTAAATTTCCTAAATTATTAGATTCATCGCCATCTGCTAAAGAACGGATGTATTCACTTCCATCTTTAGAAGTAGATACACCTACATGTTGAAGCTCATTATTTTTTGCCATAGAAATAGCTTCTGCTACAGAAATGTGCTGTCCATTTGAAAGCTCATACCCTATGACCTTTCCATCTTGCTTTACAAGTTTTGTAATTTCTTTAGCATTTTCTCCACCTTCTGATACAACCTTGTTAACTGTATGAGGGAAGCTTAATGTTTGACTTTCTTCTTTTTCAATCATTTCTTATACCTCCAATATATAAATATGCCCACTACATATTATTTTGTAATACATCCTTTTCTATTCACCTATTAATAAGGCTCCCCTCATTCTAACCTTTGAAATAAAAAAGCTGCTATACTAGTATTTTTAAATTCTACTAATATAACAGCTCTTTAATGCCCTCTAGCTATTTAATTAAGACGTTCTTCAATAAGCTCTGCTAATTTTTGAGCTTCCTCTTCAATAACAGCTTTATCTTTCCCCTCTATCATAACCCTTACCAAAGGTTCTGTTCCAGAAGGTCTGATAAGTACTCTTCCTTCACCTTTAAATTTCTCTTCTAACTCTTCAATAGCTCGTTGAATTTCTAAATCCTCTAAATAAGCATGTTTATCTTCATTCTTAACCTTAGCATTCACAAGAACTTGTGGAAATACTTGCATGCAATTTTTAAGTTCAGAAAGTGGCTTTCCTGTTTTCTTCATCACATATAAAAGCTGAATTGCTGTAATGAGTCCATCCCCTGTTGTATTAAAATCTAAAAAAATGACATGACCAGATTGTTCACCACCTAGATTATAGTTATGCTTTAGCATCTTTTCTAATACATATCTATCCCCTACCCGAGTTTGAATAAGATTAACACCTTTTTCTTTACTCATCATAGTAAGCCCAAGATTGCTCATAACAGTTGCTACAAGGGTATCTCTCTTTAGTGTACCCGATTTCTTCATATCAAGTCCCACGATGCTTAAGATCTGATCACCATCAATTATTTCACCTTTTTCATCTACAGCTAAACACCTATCTGCATCACCATCAAAGGCTACACCAACTTCCATACTGCGGCCTACTACTTGTCTTTGCAAATCTCCCATATGGGTAGAGCCACAGAGCTTATTAATATTCACACCATTAGGTTTGTAATGGATCACCTCTACATCAGCACCTAATCTCTCAAGTGCAATGGGAGCTATTTCTGAAGCTGCGCCATTGGCACAGTCTATAAGCACTTTAACTCCTTTAAGATCACCAGGAATTGTACTACATACAAAATCTATATATTTCTCAATAACAGAATGATCCATATCCCAGGTTCCTACATTTTCACCTGTAGGAAGAGGAATATTATCACTTCTTGTAAGAATAAGATTCTCTATTTCTTCTTCTAGTTCATCTCTTAATTTATAACCTTCTGAGTTGAAGAATTTAATACCATTAAACTCTAAAGGATTGTGAGATGCCGAAATCATAACTCCTGCATCCGCATCTAATTCTCGTGTTAAATAAGCAACAGCTGGTGTAGGGACTACACCAATTGAAATGGCTTTTGCTCCTACTGAACAAATCCCTGCTACTAATGCTGCCTCTAACATTGTCCCTGAAATACGTGTATCTCTAGCAACAATAATTTTAGGCTGTTTCTTTGTTTCTTTAGTTAAAACATAGGCGCCAGCCTGCCCTACTTGAAAGGCTAACTTCCCTGTAATTTCAGTATTTGCTATACCTCTTACACCATCTGTTCCAAATAATTTTCCCATCAATACTTCCTCACTTTCTTTGAGGTATTATAGTTTATCCTGTTTATTATAAACTGATTTACTGATGGTTACAACCTATTCAGCTGTATACTTTGCTAAAGTTCTTTTAACAGCACCTATGCCTGCCACTAATTCTTCAAAATAACCTTCTACTTTTTCACCTAAACCTACTTCATAAAGATCTACTCCAAATAAGGTTTTATCACTTAAAATAGGCTTTAATTGATGGGTAAATGGCCCTTTAGCCCCTAACTTAATGCCTTCTAAATATTTGCTTACTACCTCAAGCATTGGATCTGGACTTATTTCAAATTGTTCACCCTCATCATTTACACCTAAAAGGTATCTGCACCAACCTGCAAGTACCAATGGAACAAGCTTTAAGTCTGCCACCTCAAGATCTTCCCTTGCTGCATAGGCTTTAATGGTTTCACCAAAACGAATAGGTAGCTTCTGAGAAGTATCTGTTGCAATACGTTGTGGTGCATCTGGCATAAAGGGATTAGGAAAACGTACTTCGATTACTTCTTTAATAAAGTCACTTGGACGAATAATGCCTGGGTCTACTACTACTTTAATCCCTTCTTCATAAGCTAGCTTTTCAATAAAGTTTTTAAGAAGTGGATCTCTCATCTCTTCATAAATCAGTGTATGTGAAAGTAAACAACCATAAACTGCAAGTGCAGTATGCAGTGGGTTAAGACACGTACAAACCTTCATCTTTTCTACTTTATCAACTGTTTTTCTATCAGTAAAAATAACGCCTGCTTCTTCAAGGCAGGGTCTTCCATTAGGGAATAAGTCTTCTATAACTAAGTATTGTGGTGCCTCTGCATTAACAAATGGAGCTGTATAGGTATTTTTGTCTGTACAGATAATGTCTGTATCTTCAAAACCTAAACGTTCTAAGTCAGCTTTTACACTGGCATCTGGACGAGGTGTGATTTTATCAATCATACTCCAAGGGAAAGATATACACTCTGGATTATTAATATAATTTACAAAGTCAGCTTCTACTAAACCTTTCTCTGCCCATACTTTTGCATACGTGCTTACTGCTTCATAAAGCTTTGTTCCATTGTGTGAACAGTTATCCATACTGACTAAAGCAATAGGTTTTTTTCCATTTAGATAACGTTCATAACATAAAGCTGTTAATTTTCCCATAAAATATTGAGGTTCACTAGGCCCTTTTTCAAAATCTTTTTCAACAATACCAAAATAGTCACCATTATTTTGTTTAAGGCTATACCCTTTTTCAGTAATTGTAAAACTTACCATTTGTAAAGAAGGTTTTTTAAATAGTTCCTTAAGCGTATTCCAGTCTTTCTCATTGTTACTATCTGCCTTTAAAGACTCTACTACACTTCCTATCACTTTTTTCTCTGTACTGCCATCTGCCTTTAGAATAACTAATAGACTTAAGTCATCATAAGGTTTGTAGGCTCTATCAATTAACTCATAATCATAGCCCTCAGCTACAATAATGCCTGTATCCGCCTTTCCTTCGTTTAAAAGAGTTTGGTGGCAAGCTGCTGTGAAACCTCTAAAAATATTCCCTGCTCCAAAGTGTAACCAGGTAGGTGCTTCAAGGGTTTTTCTTTTTATAATTTCTCTATCATAGTGTGGCAGTTCAAAACCTTGGGTTTCCCACTCCTGCCTATTTTCAATCCCTTTATTACTTAACTTCATTACAGATCACCTCATTTATAGTATTTATAACTTTTTGGATAAATTCTCTTAATGACATTCGTTTTATTTGAGTGTTTTACTAAGAGCTTCCCATAAACCATTTAGATAAGTTGCTCCTAAAGCTCTATCATATAATCCATAACCTGGCATAGCTATCTCTCCCCAAATCGCACGGCCATGGTCAGGTCTCATTGGTCCCTCGAACCCAATTTCGTAGAAAGCTTTCATAATCTCAAACATATCCATAGAACCATCACTTGAAAGATGTGCCGCCTCATCAAATTTACCTGGTGCATGGTGAATAAGGTTTCTTACATGTGCAAAATGAATTCTTCCTTTTAACGCACGTATTACATCTGGGATATCATTTGCTGGATTGGAGCCTAATGAACCTGTACATAAAGTCACCCCATTACATGGGCTATCCACAAGCTTAACAAGCCTTAATAAATTTTCTTTATTAATGACAATACGAGGTAAACCAAACACAGACCAAGCTGGGTCATCTGGGTGAATCGCCATCTTAATATTGTACTTTTCACAAGTTGGCATAATAGCTTTTAAAAAGTAACCAAGGTTTTCAAAAAGTTTTTCATCATCCACCTCTTTATACATTTCAAAAAGCTCCTTGATTCTTGCCATACGCTCTGGTTCCCAGCCAGGAAGTACAAAACCATTTGACTTACCATCAAGTGCTTCGAACATACTTGTAGGATCAATTTGGTCAATTATTTCTTGATCATACGAAAGAACGGTTGAACCATCTTCTCTCATTTTTGCTAGGTCAGATCGGGTCCAGTCAAATACAGGCATGAAGTTATAGCATACCATATCAATACCTTCTTCTCCTAATGCTTCAAGCGACTTAATATAATTAGCAATATATTTATCTCGT
Source organism: Sporanaerobium hydrogeniformans (assembly GCF_002735925.1). Taxonomy (GTDB): domain Bacteria; phylum Bacillota; class Clostridia; order Lachnospirales; family Cellulosilyticaceae; genus Sporanaerobium; species Sporanaerobium hydrogeniformans. The sequence continues at coordinate 12,132 of NZ_PEDL01000004.1, forward strand.
TCTGGCGTCCCTACTTTAATGGCATCATGAATATTGACACTTTCAATACCAGAAAGTTCAAGTCCTGATGCTTCAACTGTCTCTTTAAGTGCTCTTACTTGTTCTCTCGTCCAAGCCTCACCTGCTGGCACATCATATAATGTACTAATTACACCTTTTACACCTGGAATTTGTCGAATCTGTTCTAACGTTACACTATCAAAACCTGGTCCAAACCATCTTAATGTCATTTTCATAAGCCCATCTCCTTATAAGTATGTGTTATTTTTAATAATTTAAAAAAGTTTTTTGACTAATATATTAGTATTCTAGTACCCTTATATTACATTATTTTTATATACTATTCAATAGTTATTTTTTATATTTACTTATAAATTTTTTAGTATTTTTCACAAAAAAGGAGACAACTACTTATAAGGTTGCCTCCTTCTGCCTATATTATACTTTGTTTTATTTACAATGTTTAAAGTATTCTGGATATTTTTCCATAAGTGATGTGTGTGGATTCTTTTCAGGACTTAGGTGATCATCTATAATTTGCTTCACAAAGGAACTGTCTTTACTCACAATAGCTTGGAACATCTGCTCATGTTCTTTTTCAATCTTATTCCAACTTTGCTCATCACTACTTATTAAACTTAACATTCTAAGCCTTCTAAACTGGGCATTTAAGGCATAAGTACTTTGCCAAATACGTCGTTTATTACATCCCTCGAATAAAATACGGTGAAAATCTTCATCATACTTAAAAAACTCTCTATACATTCTTTTGCGAATCGATAAACTAGATAAACTTAAAATAGTTTCTAATTCAAATAATTTATCCTTTGGAAATTCTTTTACAGCTTCTAATAAAACTGCCTCTTCTAATACACGCCTTGCAAAACGTACTTCTTGTACTAAATCTAAATCAATATAGGATATATAAGTTCCTCTCTGAGGATAGACATCCACAAGCTCTTGGGCCGCTAACATATTCATAGCATCTCGTATAGGGGTTTTACTTACTCCTAACCACTCTGCTACTTCTTTTTCGGATATAGCTTGCCCTGGTAGCCATTCTAAATTGATAATTTTTTCACTTAATGCTTCATAAACGTATAGACCACTAGAGCCTTTATTTCTTCCTGAACCCATTACTTTCATTCACTTAACTCCTTATCCTATAGCTTAGTCTTCTTATCTATTATATTAGTATACTATACTCTCCTATTTCAACTGTTAATTTTATATCTATTCGTAAATTATCCAAAATATTTTAGAATTGAATATTTTTAGCAACAAAAAAAGTCTAGATAAACAGTAATTATCCTGTTTCTTACCTAGACTTTTTTATTTGATTATATTTGATTAGCTAAAAATTTTAAATTTGCTTCAACTAGATTACAACGTTGTTTTACACAGTCACTACTACGTAAAGGATCTTGTGGTGTGTTAAATGCATAATCTAATAACCTATGAATAGTCGTTGTTGCCACATGAAGCCTCGTATCAGAAGAAGCATAGTAAATATAAACCCTGCCCTGTTCTGTAGCAATAGCCCCATTAGTAAATACTACATTTGATACATCTCCTACTCTTTCTTCCCCAAAAGGAGCAATGAAATAACCAGATGGCTCTGCAATACATTTTGTGGGATCATCTAGACTTGTTACAAACACATAGATAACATAACGAAGACCTGCTGCTGTATTTCTCACCCCATGAGCAATGTGAATCCATCCTTTGTCTGTTTTAATAGGTATTGCCCCTGCTCCATTTTTAGCTTCTGTAATCGTATGATATTTTCTAGTATTAATAAGCGTTTCCCTTTCTAAAATGTGTGCATTGGTGATATCTTTACATATTCCAAAACCAATTCCCCCACCACTTCCTGTTTCAATAAAGCCATCTTGCGGTCTTGTATAAAAAGCATACTGACCTTCTACAAATTCAGGATGTAATACAACATTACGTTGTTGAGCAGCTTGTGTTTTAAGATTCGGTAATCTCTCCCATGTTTTTAAATCCTTTGTACGTACAATACCTGCTTGTGCGACTGCTGCTGATAAATCCTTACTTTTCTTATCTTTACTTTCAGAACAAAAGACACCATAAATATAACCGTCTTCATGCTTAGTAAGGCGCATATCATACACATTTGTTTCATCTTCTTCTGTATCCGGAAGTAAGATGGGATAATCCCAAAACTTAAAATGATCCACCCCATTAGAACTCTCTGCCACTGCAAAAAAAGATTTTCTATCATTGCCCTCTACCCGAGCTACAACATAAAATTTACCATCTAGCTCTATTGCTCCTGCATTAAAAATAGCGTTAATGCCTAAACGTTCCATAAAGTAAGGATTTGTTTTTGGATTTAAATCATACCGCCAAATAAGTGGTGCATGTTCCCTTGTAAGCACAGGATATTCATAACGTTCGTAAATCCCATTATACGCATCACTTACTACATTTTCTCTTTGGATAAGTGTCTCATATTTCTTAAGTTCTCTTTCATAATTTTCTTTAAACATCTTTATTCCTCCTCATTACTTCAAAGCACATTCTTCCATTATGATAAGGACATTTCCAAGGCTCTACTATAGCCTTTTTACTTATTGGTTCTCCTTTTTCATTTACTTCCCAATACCATTCGCTATTAGACCTTTTATCAATAAGATATGTTTGAATATATTGCCATAAGGCAGCTGCAAGTTCTAAAAATGCTTCATCCCCTGTTTTTTCATAAGCATTGATAAAACCTACTATTCCTTCCGATTGAATCCACCAAACCTTTGTCTTATCTATTTGCTTTTTATACCGTTCATTATTAAGCGCCCCCTCTTCAAAAGCTACTTCTTTAATTTTATAAGCTAACTTAATGGTATAAGCTTTTGTCATTTGGATAAGGGCTTCTTCTTCTACTATTTCTGCTGCTCGGTCTAATAACCATGCTGCTTCAATATCATGTCCATAGGAATGTAAGTCTGTAATAGACTGCATGTGATTATCAAAAAATACTTCTAAACTTTCTGTGTTTTCATTATACACATAGTTTTTAAAAATAACGAGTAAATCTTCAAGCCTTTCTTTAACTTTTTTATCTTTTGTTACCCTATAAAATTCTGTATAAGCCTCAAGTATATGTAGAAGTGTATTCATGGTTTTCTCTGCAATTATCCCTTCTGAGCAAAGATATCTATTATCAGAAAGCTTATTGTTATAGGTTGCCTTCCACTCCTTTGTAAAGGCTTCCCCATAGCCATATTTCTCTCGGCACACCTTTTCTATTTTATAAAAAAGTGTATAAGCTATATCAAGAGCTTCTTGCTCTTTAGTAGCATCATAGTAGGATGATAAGGCATAAATAGCAAAAGCTTGATTGTAGGTGTGTTTCATATCTTCTATCACCTTTCCATCATAGCTCATCATCCAATAAACACCACCATACTCTTTATCTAAGCAATAATCTTTTAGAAAAGTATAGGCATGTCTAGCATAGGTTAGATCCTCTTCATTGGCTAGTAGTAAATATTGATTAGCAAAGTACCAAAGTATACGTGAATTTAAAATAACCCCCTTAGGTGCTTTTTTATCTAACTCTAGATCATAATTGACTAAACCATAAAACCCTCCCCATTTTTCATCTTTTAATTTTTTCCAAAAAGGTGAAATCGTCTCTAAAAGATTCTGTTTTATTTCAGCAATCACTGGTGTCACTCCTTCTCTTAACGGATACCTATTTCTTCATCATCTCCAACAATGCTATGGTTTGCTTTAATATAACTTACAATCTCTTTCACCGTTGTAAAGGCTAATCCTACATAGCTATCTGCCGCACCATAGTAAATCGCAATCCTACCTGTTGCTCCATCTTGTAAGGTTGCACAAGGAAATATTACATTACCTACAAATCCTCTCTCTTCATACCATTCTTCTGGTGTTAAGATAAAGTTTTGACAACGATATTTTACAATAGAAGGATTCTCATTATCTAAAATAGCTGCTCCCATACTATAGACATAACCATTACAAGTCCCTGTTACACCATGGTAAAAAAGGAGCCATCCTTCTGTTGTTTCAATAGGTGCAGCACCTCCACCAATTTTAAGAGATTCCCACCAGTTTGTTCCTTTTGTCATTAAGTGCCTATGTTTACCCCAAAATTCTAAATCTGGACTCTCACTAATAAAAATATCTCCAAAAGGTGTATGCCCGCTATCACTTGGTCTTGAAAGAAGAATAAAACGATTATTAATCTTCTTTGGGAAAAATACACCATTACGGTTAAAAGGTAAAAACGGATTATCTAACCTCACAAAAGTTTTAAAATCAGTTGTTTTTGCTAAACCTAAAGCTGCACCATAGAAATCTGTACACCAAATAATATAATACATGTCTTCTACTTTAATAAGACGTGGATCATAAGCATATTTAGGCATAAAGTCATTACCTTCTTGATCTACAAAGTGAATTTTTTCTTCTTCATAGTGCCAATTGATGCCATCCTTACTATAGCCTAAGTAAAGATAAGGAATCCCAGTTAGTGTCTCCCCTCTAAACACACCAATAAACTCTCCTTGATAAGGCACTACTGCACTATTAAAAATACGTGCTACATTTTTGAGCGGGTTTCTATCAATAATAGGATTTTGTGTATATCTCCACACAGGTCTTTCCCATCCCTCAGGTTTGTCTTGCCATGGTATATTATTTAATTCCTCTACTAATAATTTTATCTCTGTCATATTATTTCTCCTTTTATTTAATAGCTCTTCTTAGTCTACGTTTTCTCTTTTTGTCTAATTATTCTAGTTCCCCTAATCTCCACCTTCTATTTTAAAATCCAAATACTCACTTTACAGAACCTGCTGTTACACCATTATAAATGTACTTTTGAAGAGCAAGGAATAGAATAAGTGTAGGAACAATAATTACAACAACGCCTGCACTAATAACTTCCCAATTACTCCCATAAGGACCTTTAAATTTAAAAAGAGCTGTGGATACTACATGTAATCTTTGCTTTGGCATATAAAGAAAGGCACTGTAAAAATCATTGTAAAGATTCACTGTTTTTAAAATAACAGCTGTAGCAATAGCAGGTTTTAAAAGAGGTAAAATAATACGTGTATAAATTTTAAGCATAGAAGCTCCTTCTAACATTGCCGATTCATCAAGGGAATAAGAAATACCATCTAAAAATTGAAGGAATATATATACTGATACAATGTCTGTTCCTAAACCCAGTAAAATAACAGACCAACGTGTATTAAATAGCTTAAAGTAATTCATAATTTGAAAGGTTGCTACTTGCGTTGTAATAGCTGGTATAAAGGTAGCAATTAAAAATAATCCTAATATCACTTTTCTTCCTGCAAACTGAAAACGATGAAGAATATATGCAATCATTGTTCCACAAATCATAGAACCTAATAAAGTAATACTTACATTGATAAAGGTGTTCGCAAAACCTACTAGCATGTTTCCTTTCGTAAAGGCTATGATATAATTTTCAAAGTTTAAGAAACTAGCAGGTAGCTCCAATATACCTGTTGACCCATATTCTGCACTGGTTTTAAAGGAGGCTAAAAAAATAACTGCTAAAGGAAGGAGGGTTATAATAGCTCCTACTATCAAGCTTATATATTTAATGATTATAAATAAAAATCCCAGCGGGTTACTCTTTAATTTATTCATAGTCTCTCCTCTCTTTTATCATTTAAAAATAGCGTCTGAATAATAGCTACTAAAATAACTATTATGAATAAAACCATTCCCATAGCTGATGCTAAGCCAACCTTTTTATACTTAAAAGCTGTATCAATTGTCTGAATAACAAAAGTAGCTGTTCCATTATTACCATCTGTCATAATATAAGGAATCTCAAATACAGCAAGAGCCCCGTTAATCGCCAAAAGCAAATTAAGCTGGATAATACGTTTAATACTTGGCATAATAATGTATCTAAATTGTTGCCACCTATTAGCACCATCTAATTCTGCTGCTTCGTAGATTTCACTTGATATAGATTGAATAGCTCCTACAAAGATAACCATATTAAACCCCATATAACGCCATATAGATGTAGCTGCCAACGTCATATTATTAATACTTCTATCACCTAGCCATTTATGTATCCAATCCTGGAGTCCCAAAGCTTTAAGTACCATATCTAAGGTTCCACCTACTTGAAAAAAACATAAGAATACCATTCCAATCGCTACACCATTGATTAAATTGGGGAAAAATAATATACCTTTAAAGAAATTACCTCCCTTCACTTTATTGGTTAATAATGTTGCAAAGTATAAGGCAATGGCCATCTGTATAAAAGCCCCTACTAAATAATAAAGTGATGTTTTAAATACCATAAAATACTCCGGATTTGAAAAAATAGTAATATAATTACTAAAACCTATTAGCTTTTTCGTTTTTGCTAGTCCATCCCATGATGTAAAGCTATAATAAAACATGTTACATAACGGAATATAAGAAAAAGTAATAAGCAAGGCAACCGGTACACTAGCAAAGGCACTAATAAAAACTCCTTTTTTAAACTGATTCACCTTATACTCTTTACTTATTTTTACTGGTTCTTTGACTGTATTCCTACCTACGTTCATTCTATCCCCCTCTTAAAGAGTCCTTCAAAAATATATTTATAAAAACTCTTTTTCAAATAATCTGAAAAGGGAATGGCTATTCATTCCATTCCCTTGCTAGGAAGTAGCAACTAATCTATTGCGCTGCTACTTCTTTCTTACCTTTTTGCCATTTTGTATTTAAATCATTCATAATATCATCATAGGTTTCTTGTGTATTTCCTACTGCTGCATCAATGATACGTGTCTTAAAATCTGGTTGGTAGAAACCAATTTGAGCTGCATTATCAATTCTTTCTGCCAAACCTTCTTTTTCTGGAGCTGGTTGTGCATTTGTAAAGAATGTTACACCTAATTCTTCAAAGGGCTTTAGTGTCTCTGGGAGTGGATCTATCACTTTTTGTGATATATTATTTGTAGAAGTCGCATAGCCTGATTCATTGATAAACCACCATAAGTAAGCTTTAGCAGCATCTGGATATTTTGTGTTTTTATTAATAACCATGCAATAGTCAGGTTGAATAGGTGCATAGAGCTTACCATCTGGAGCAGCTTGTGGGAATGGCATGTAGCCAATATCTTCTGGCGTAGCTGATAAATCTTTAATTTGAGAAACAGCCCAAGCACCAAGTACCATGGCACCAATTTTACCTTCAGCCATATCTTTTTTAGATTGTTCCCAGTTTGTTGTCACAGGGTCTGGCTCAATAAGTCCTTTATTTGCTAAATCATACATTAGCTTATAGATTTGATAATGTGGTTTACCTGATGAAAATGGTGTATCATCTTCATCAATATTGTTCATGTATGCAGGATCACCAGCTACAGCATTCCTAAGATCTTCCCACTGGCTAAGTGGCCAACTATCTTTATAATTAGTATAGTATGGAATAGCTTCACCTTTATCTTTAACCTTTTGCATAGCAGCTAAGAATTCTTCTTGCGTTGTTGGAAGTTCTGTTACACCTGCATTTTCAAATACTTTTTTATTATAAACAATACCATTTGTCACATAAAAAGTTGGAATACCATAGCATACACCATTAAAACTTGCTTTAGTTAATGTTCTATAAGTTTTTTCTAATTCTGCTTGATCTCCTAATGGTAAGAAGAAATCTGGATATTGCTTTGCATCCATAGTAGGTAATAATAATACATCACCGTATTCTGTTGTACTCATACGAACAAGTACATCCCCTTCATAATCTGTCATACTTTCATAGTTCACCTTAACATTAGGATACTTTTCATTAAATTTCTTAGCATATTCAACAAAAACAGTATCAACAATATCTGTTCTATTAGTAAGGACTGTAATTTCTCCTGAAATATCTGTTGGTACTGCTGTTTCTTCTTTATTACTATCTGTTGCTGATGTTTGTGTTTGAGGTACTGTACTTTGCTGAGGTGCTTCTTCTTTTTTACCACCACATCCTATTAAACTCGTACTTAATATAGCCGTACCTAATGTACATGCTAACATCTTTTTTACTTTCATTTCTTTTCCCCCTTATTTTCTTAAAATATACTTTCTATTTTTAGCTTTAACCCCGATGTAATTTAAGTTAATTAATTTAGTTTTTAACTTAAATTAATTATATATTATCAACAAATTAATTGCAATATTAAATTATAAATTTAAACTAATTTTTTATAAAATTATTTAATTTAATATATATTTGTAATTTATTATAACTAATTTTTATATCCTGCGTTATTTATTAGTAGTTCTTCTAAAGAATATCCTTATCCTTCCTATTTGTTTTTATTCGATTATTTTCCTAATTTTTATTTTTTAAGTAAATTTAAAAACAAAAAAGACTAAATATTAGTTTTAATACACTTATACTTAGTCTTTTCTTCTTATTTTATATTTTTTACAGAACCCCTATATATAATATTATTATTAATCACTCGTCTTTCTACTCCATTCCCTTTTCCCTTTATCTTTCTTAAAATAGCTTTTACTGCTGCTTTTGCCATTTCTTCAATATTTACCTGCACGGTTGTAAGAGGAGGGTCCATAAGAGTAGAGATAAGATAATTATCAAAGCCTACTACCGAAATGTCCTCAGGTATACTATAGCCTTCACTTTTCAACTTATTAATAAGGATATAGGCCACCTCATCACAGTTACAGACAAAGGCTGTAGGAAGCTTTTTTGGCAAAGAAATATCAATAAATTTACCTTCCCTATCCCTATCATTTAAAACATACTCATCTTTAAGTAAAAGATTATGCTCAATTAACGCTTTGCAATATCCTAAATAGCGATCTAAAATACTACTAGTAGCATGAATATCCCCTACATAAGCTATCTCTTGATGACCGTTTGCAATCAAATGATTTGTTAGCATATAGGACCCATAAAAACTATCACTGATTATCGTATCATAGCTAGGATTCTCATTATAAAAATCTAATAAGATAGTAGACTGGTTGCTACTGTATAAAGTTTCTATATAGTGGTCTGCCATTTGCCCTAATAAAATAATTCCATCTACCTTATTTTCTGTAATAAGCTTACTCATTTTACTTGTGTGTTCACATGTCTCATCTATAAGTTCCAATATCCCAAAGCAATTGTATTCCTTTAAAATACGACTAATACTCTGATAAATTTTCCAATAAAAGCTATTTCCTAACAAATCCATAAACTTCTCATGTACAAGTATACCCACAGTATAGCTTTCTAACTTTTCTACCTGTTTAATAGAACCATTATAAACATATCCCATCTCTTGGGCTTTTTTAATAATGCGCTCTCGCACCTCATCACTCACCCCTTCTTTATTAGAAAGAGCCTTAGAAACCGTTACAATACTCACATCTAAAACTTTTGCAATATCCCCCATTGTTACCCTTTTAGCCATCTTCTTTTCTCCTCTATGCTTTCCACTACCATTCATACATTTCACTTAAATCATACAATATTTAAATACACTTTACAAGTTTTTTACTTTAATTACTGTATTTTTATTGCTTTTTACTTTAATAATAATCTTTATACTTTATATTTCTATGTTCTCAAATAAAAAAGCAGATAACACCTTCATGTTATCTGCTTTTATTCCTTCTACTATTCAGCTTCTTCTATTGCTTCTTCTTGTGAAACTTCTACTATACGAGTAAGGCGTATATCTACATTTATGGGCTTATTCATAATCACGAAGTTTTCAGGAACTGTTAACTCAATGGGGATTGTATAATCCCCTTCATCTAATCCAGTTAAATCTAACTTACCTGTAATCCCAGCCGTATCAAATGTTACTAACTCTTCTGCTGTTGCTTTTAAAATAATGCTTATCTGATGTGTTAATAATTCGTACCCTAATGTCTCATTCATACCTATTACTTCTATTTGCATTCCTGTAGTAGATACATCAAAAGGATAGGTATTTTCTTTCTTAATTTCCAAGGTAACATCTACCTGCTTATCAATTGCATCAATGTACTCAATTCCCTTGGGTAGGACAATCTCTGTTTTTATAATACTTGTTTGTATAAGATTATCTAGACTAATGGGTTTTAACTCAATCTTTTCAATTTGATCCACAAGTTCTTCTTTACCTACAATGGTTATTTCCTTTGGACTAATCAGCGTATTTGTATGCACATAGTCTGTTGGCAAGGTACCTGTAAAAGTTGCTTCTAAAGGAACAGTCTTAGTCTTCCCTATAGGAAGTTTTACATCTACTAATTGCACAGATTTTTTAAGATTGGCTATTTCTTTCCCTTCTGCATCGTATACTTTAATAGGTACACGATCGATAAGATAATCCTGCGAAAACTTATCAATATTAATTTCTACACTTACCTCTTTAATATTGTCAATATCTGACTGTGCACCACTTAATACTACTGTATTAGGGGTAATGATAGGTGCTAAGTCCATATACCCATTTTTCGGTTCACCTATCTTACGATAAGTAATCTTCTTTTCTACAGATTTTTCTTTCTCAAGTATTACACTTGTTACTTCTGGCGCTGTACTAATAACACTTACTCCTTCTAATGAAACCGTTACTGTGTATTCTGCTACATTAATAATTGAATCTACAGTTAACTCATTGATATAGGGTGTTAAGTCTAAAGTTGCTTTAATGAGTGATTTGTTTGCTAATACCTTATCTACTTGCAAGCGAGGTCCTCTAATAACTGCTTTAAACTTTTGATCTTTTATTTTATCTTGGTTTTTAAGTACAAAACCTTTGCTTTCTAATTCATCTAAGCCTTTTATAACAATAGGAATATTTCTTATTTCTTGAGGTTGAGTAGGATTTTGGCTATTAATAACAAAAACCCATAAAATAGCCGCCAAAACTAAAGATCCTATTTTCCAGGAAAGGTTATGAGTAAAAATTCTATTCATCTTTTCGTTTCCCCTTCCATATTGACATTTTTATTTCACTACGTTTCTTCTTACGGGTAGCTGTTAAGATTTTTTTGATAAGCTCCATATCTAAACCTCTTTTGATCTTTCCATTACGCACATAAGATACATTACCCGTTTCCTCCGAGACAACTAGTACAATAGCATCGGTCACTTCCGATAAACCTATAGCAGCACGATGTCTAGTTCCTAAGTCTTTACTAATTTCCATACTATCTGATAAGGGTAAGAAACAAGTTGCAGCTGATACCCGATTATTACGAACAATCACTGCACCATCATGAAGTGGTGTGTTTTTTTCAAATATATTAATAAGAAGCTGACTTGTAATGACTGCATCAATAGGAATGCCTGTTCGTTCTACATCACCTAATTTGGTATCTTGCTCTATAACGATAAGCGCTCCTGTTTTACATTTAGACATATGCATACAAGCCTTTGCCAAACCATTAATCGCATCATCTGTGAGCTCTCCCTCATCTGCATCTCCTGCATTTAATAAGGAGTTAAAAATTCTCCCTCTACCAATTTGTTCAAGGGCTCTTCGAAGCTCTGGTTGAAACACTACAATAAGTACAATTGTACCTACTGTAATGGTGTTGGATATAATCCACCATACGGTATGTAATTGTAAAACATAAGAGAGAATAGCCACTACTAGAATAATTACAACACCTTTTAAAAGGGCCCATGTTCTTGTATCTTTAATCCACATTAAAACAATGTAAAGAAAATAAGCAACTACTAGAATATCTAAAATGTCTCTTATCCCAATTTGGGGAAGACTTATAAATGCCATTCGATTAAAAAACTCTTTAATTACATCCACGTAACAAAACTCCTTTATTATAGGCTATCTGCATTTATTATATCATGTTTTATGTAACAGGACTACGACAGATAAAATTTTTTATACATTTATTATTCCTTAAAAAGCTTAAAATATCTATTACATTTTATTCATTAAAAAATAAAGAGACCTAGGTCTCTTTATTCGTGCTCAAATAGTTTTTGTTTGTCAGAATGTACTCTACTATTTAAAATATCTTCTATATAATCCTTATTTTCTGTTTTAGTATTATAAATAGTTTTTATCCTTGTATTACTTGTGCTTACTTGAATCTTAGGTATAACCTTTACATGGTAATAATTTTCTTCATCCTCAAAGCTCACAATTTCCGCTCTTTGGTAGTCTAGAGCAATGGAGAAAAATTGACAGATTGTAGCTACTAATGTTACTAAAATTGTCATAAGTACAACACTTAACATCCCCACATTCATATCTAAAAACAAAATAGCCAGGCCAAAACCTGCTAAATTCATCACTGCTCCAATGCTAATTGCAATATAAGGTGCATAATCTAAAGCTTGTCTACGAATGATATAGATGATAGAAAACACTATAAAGAAAATAACCATTGTACAAAGCATGGTTTTATGAGCAAAAAGTCCCTTCATTTCTACAGTAAAGAAACGTGTTAGTACATCTATCATTTCACCTTTACTAGTTCCTGAGGTTTGTAAACTAATAGCCATCTGAGGCATTACAAACCAAAGAATCACACCTAACAAAATAGCTATAATACTTACATAACTTCCAAATAAAGCTGCAAGAACAGGTACTAAAATTTCAAGTCCCATACTAAAACACAAAATCGTTCCAATAATTAGGAGACTTTCTTTAGGAAATAAGCGCATAAAAAGTAAATACATAACCCATAAACAGATGAATACAATCACACTTAATATCAAATTACTGCTTATTAAAAAAAGTGGTATAATAATAACGCAGCCTAAAATCATCCACTTATCAGGTAGGAACGTAGCTAAAAGAGCCATAAATAATACTAATGGTATTTTACTAAGGGGTCCCACATAACCTATGGTAGTTATAAGCAAGTTAATAGCGAGTACAGCTATTACAAACCTTATGCTAGGTAAAAGGATATATTCATACTGCTTAAATAGCTTAATAACATTTTGTCTCATTATAAATAAAGCTTCATTTCCCTTCATCTTCTACCCCCTCTTCATTTCTCTTCGTTTGTTCATAGTTTGTTAATTTTTTAAGCAAATTTCTGTACCCTATAAGCCTTTTCTGTGTACTTGCATAACGTTTTCCATAAATCACCGTAGAAATCATGGTGTAAATAATCATCATTACTATCCAAGGTAAACTATAGGGTGCTATATATAGCTTAACAAATTCCATTAAAGATGTAGGAATAATAATCCCTTCTTCTAAAAGCTTTAATAACTGAAAACCTATAACAAGGAATACAACTAATGTAACTGACAATCGTGTTTTAAAGTTCTTTATATAAATATAATCCTCTAAATAGTAGCGATTACGTCTTCTATCTTCTTTTCCATAATTCTTTTCATATATAGCAAGTTTTGTCATAAGAATAATTTTCTTTTGGTCTACCAATCCCCTCACTCCTTATCTCCAATTAGTCCCCCAAGAGTATATTGACCTGCTGCATTCCAAAATAACCACTCTGAAAGACCTGCATCATAGGTCCCTTGAATTTGGGCTTTAATTTGCTTTTCTCCATAAAGCTGATAAGGCTGTTGCTTAGACATGGTAAAATCTTGTAACCAAGGTCTAATAATCGCCCTTCTATCTTGTCTCTCATTTTTATTGATCTCATCTTGTGCTATCTCCATAGACCTTAATATTATATCATATGGAGCAAGATGTGGATACTCTATTCCAAAGCATCCCGGGCCATAGTGAGATGGATAGACCATAGGACAAATATAATCAAGATATTTACATAATTCCTTAAAATCTTGCCCTACAATTTCCGCATCAATCTTACTCGTGATGATTGTCCCAAATACATCCGCTGAAATATAGACATCATATGCTTTTAACTGCTCATGCATATATTTAGTAAACTCAGTTATAATCTGTGTTTTAGTTATATTAGGTTCTAACTGAACTCTCTCTTCATTCATGGATTCATGAAAACGAATATAGTCGAATTGTATTTCTTTAAAACCCATATGAATGGCTTCTTTACTAATCTCAAGTAAATACTCCCAGTTTTCCTTATTATAAGGATTAAGCCATTTATCACCTACACTGTTTGTATAAATACCTCCTTTTTTTGCTTGTATAGCTAATTCTGGATATTTATTTGTTACCACACTATCTTTAAATGCCACAATACGTGCAATAGGATAAATCCCTTCTTCATAAAGTCTCGACATAACCCTAGGTAAGTTCTCAATAGGAGGCTCCTTTAAAACACACCCTTTTTCTTGTAATTTAGGATTATTTGTGGGAAAGGTTAAATAGCCATAATCATTTTTTACATCTATAACAAAGGCATTCACTTGTGTCTTTTTTGCAAGAGCTATATAGTCTTCATACTTATCTACTTTGCTAGCCGGGATATAAATCCCCCTTACTATTTCAGGTGCTTTATATAGGTCGTATTTCACTTGATTACCACTTAAGTAAACAGGCTCTGCTTCTTTTTTTTGTTCTAAAAGCCAAACAGCTTTTATTTCAGGAATAGCTAATACATTCTTATCTTTTTGATTTACAATCACTGCACCTAATCCTACAATGCCAAAAGCAGCCACAATAACAAAAATCCTTCTCATCCACATTTTATGCTGCTTGTAGTGATAGTAACTATTTTGTGTTTTTACCTTGTATTTTTTCATTCGTATTAGCACTCCTACTCATACTCTTTACATTATATCATATATCATTTTCTGATACGACTATTTATTCTGCCTAATATTATTATTAGTAATTGTGAATATTTCTAAATTACTGTACCTTTAAATTATACCCATTCTCTTATGTCGTATTCAAGATAAGCTATGTAAAAAAAGCATTAAATATTTTACAAAAAAATAGCTTCACTAAGGAAATTTGTCCTTTAATGAAGCTATTTGTAAAATTGAATTTTCTTTTATGCTTTCAAAAGTCATTCATACATTTTACTTATATTATAAAATTCATCTTCTACTAAATTTAAACAATGAAGTAATTTAGGTGAAAAAATCCCACATTCTCCATCATTTATCATCTGAATGGCTCTCTCATGACTAAAAGCTTCTTTATATACTCTTTTTTCTATTAAAGCATCATATACATCAACTATTCCAACAATTTGGGCACATATAGGAATAGCATCGCCTTTCAAACCGTCTGGATACCCTCTCCCATCAAATCTTTCATGATGATATCTGCATATTTCATGCCCTATTTTTGCAAGATACTTATCATAATTCTCTAATATCCTCAATACGAGATTGTCTCCGATAATAGTATGTGTTTTCATTTCTTCAAACTCTTCTTTCGTTAGCTTTCCTGGTTTTAAAAGTATGCTATCGGAAATCCCTATTTTCCCTATATCATGAAGAGCTGAAGCATTACAGAGTAAATCAATTTTTTCTTCATCTATTTTGTATTCTGGATATAACTCTGTTACCTTTTTTGCTAAGATATATGTAAACCTCTTGATTCTTTTAATATGTTGCCCAGATTCTAAGTCTCTAAATTCTACGATATCTGCTAGATTATCAATAATAGCTATATTTAGAGTTTTTAGTTTTTCACTTTGTATCTTGATTTTTTCTGTTTTAGTTTCCACCATAACTTCAAGATCTTCCTTATATTTTCGTAGTTCTTTTTCTGCATGCTCTGCTCTTTTTTGTAATCGGATTGCTTTTTGTCTTTTTGTATAATAAACCAGAATAACTATATTTAATAAAACTACACACAATATATAGGTTATCATAAGTCTCTTACTGTATTCATTGGTAGCAGTACTCATAACTGCTTTGTCCACTACGTATACAACATGCCATTCGGACTTTGTCTCATGATAAATAAGCGAATAGGGAAAGCCTATGTTATCAAAATCAATTTTTCCAGATTCCTTCATTAATAAATCCTCAATGTATGGCGCAATGAGTTCCTGCTTGTCAATACTTTGATCAAATATAGTCTTTCCTATAAATATTTCATTTGTATGCCCTACAAATACACCCTCTCTATTTAATATAAATCCAGCCGCAATCGACTCTTCCTCTCTTACCATTTGGTTTAATATAGAATTGATTTCACTCTGCTTAATATCTAACCCAACAACACAATTATTTGTATCTTTAATTTTTTTTGAAATCGTAATTACTTTTTCTTTCGTAATAATATCCTCATAAGGATTGGTTATTACAAGGTCACCTCTACTTATGGCAAGATCATACCATTCTCTTCCAATAGGATTACTATTTATATACCTCTCATCCCTAGTACCTACCACTTTACCATTACAAGCAATATAGAGATTATAAAAACAATTGGGGTTTTCATTAATCATCTTAAAAGTATCATCAACAAGGTCTTTTGTAGTTAGCAAATCGTCCGGTATCTTTTTCATATACCGGTAATCCCTTTCCACAAAATTCACAATATTTTCTCCTATATATATAATGCTATCCAAGTAATTGACACTTTCTATAGATTTAGAAATTCCTTTTTCTATATTTTTCTCAAACACCTCATTTACTAAGATTATATTCCCAAATATTCCTAGAAGTACTAATAATATATTTAATATTAGCAATGTAATTATTAATATAATATTTTTTTTTATGACAGCTTCTAATGTACATAAAAATTCTCACCTACCTCTTAGAATAGTTTTTATCCTATATATTTGTTCCTTTTAGGTCTAGCTGTACCTTAAATGTGATAAATATACTCCTAAATAATTTATCAAAAACCTTATATTTACTTTTTTGTAACTATCATTAAATAATTATACTACTATTTACCACTTTTTTCTACAATGTTTTAGAATTATTAGATTATTTTGCAATGTTTTATATATAAAAGTAAACAATTTCTATATTCCTATTTTTACCTTTATTAATAGATAAATTATTTAAAGCCTACTTTAAATCTGGCACAACATTATTCTCTCTTCAAAATAAAATGTGATTAATATTATTTGACTCCAACGCAAAAAGACACTTTTCAAAAGATTTTTTGAAAAGTGTCCTCTAAGTGCAATATTTTAAATTAAATTTTACTCGTTTTATTTATCCAAAGGTTTCATTGTTGGGAAGAGTAGAACATCCCTAATAGACGCTGAATTTGTAAGTAACATAACTATACGGTCTACACCAATTCCAAGACCTCCTGTTGGAGGTAATCCATATTCAAGTGCTGTTAAGAAATCTTCATCAATTTCACAAGCTTCATCGTCACCTGCTGCACGTAGTTCTTCTTGACGTTTGAAACGGCTTCTTTGGTCAATAGGATCATTTAGTTCTGAGAATGCATTGGCATGCTCACGACCTACAATGAATAACTCAAATCGCTCTGTGTAATCAGGATTTTCTGGCTTACGTTTAGAAAGAGGTGAAATTTCTACTGGATGATCCATAATAAAGGTAGGTTGGATAAGGTGCTCTTCTACAAATTCTTCAAAGAAGAGATTTAAGATATCACCTTTCATATGATACTCCTCAAAAGCTACATGTTTTTCCTTAGCAATAGCTCTCGCTGCTTCTAGGCTAGTTATTTCATCAAAGTCCACACCTGCGTATTTCTTTACAGCATCTACCATTGTTAACCTTTCAAAAGGTTTATCTAAATCGATAGTAATACCATCATACTCAATAACTCCTGTACCATTTACCTCATGAGAAGCATTGCGGATAAGAGCTTCTGTGATATCCATCATATCGTTATAATCAGCATAAGCTTGGTATAATTCCATAATTGTAAACTCTGGATTATGTCTAATAGACATCCCTTCATTACGGAATACACGACCAATTTCATAAACACGGTCAAAACCACCTACAATGAGACGTTTTAATTTAAGCTCTGGCGCAATACGCATATACATATCTATATCAAGTGCATTATGATGGGTTACAAATGGACGTGCAGCCGCTCCACCTGCAATTGAATGGAGAACAGGTGTCTCTACTTCAATAAAGTTTTGTGAATCTAAGAAGTTTCTCATGGAGCGAATAATGGCACTACGTTTCAAGAAGGTTTCTTTTACTTCTGGATTTACAATGAGATCTACATAGCGTTGACGATAACGCATCTCTGTATCTTTTAAACCATGATATTTTTCAGGTAAAATTTGTAAGCTTTTCGACAAAAGCTTAACTGATTTTGCTCTTACAGAAATTTCACCTTTCTGTGTCCTAAAAATATAGCCTTCTATTCCAATAATATCCCCAATGTCATACTTTTTGAAATCTGCATAATCCTCTTCACCAAGCTCATCCTTTCTTACATAGGATTGGATACGTCCTTCTTGGTCTTGAATGGTAATGAAAGATGCTTTTCCCATATCACGTTTTGCCATGATGCGTCCAGCTACCGAAAGTTGTGTTCGTTCTGACATCTCATGTTCTTCTAAAGTACCTGTTAACTCTAAAGCTTCAAATGCACTTTTTGCACTTTCACTATAAGCTGTTACATTAAATTTGGTGATTTTAAAAGGATCCTTATCTTTTTCTTGTAAAACCTTTAACTTATCATATCTTACCTTAATAAGTTCATTTGTGTTTTGTAGCACTTCTGATCCATTTTGACTCTCTATTTGCTCAGACAATGTTGTTCCTCCTTTGCCATTTTCCTTTATTAGTTTGTAATATCTAATATTCTATATTTATCTACCCCATCAGTTGTCTCTACTTCAATTTCTTCTCCTACTGCACGATTTAAAAGTGCTTCTCCTACTGGTGATTCATTAGAAATCTTACCATTTGCAGGATCTGCTTCTGTAGAACCAACAATTAAGTAAGATACTTCTTCTTCAAAAGTATAGTCATATAGCCTTACTTTACACCCTGGCTTTACAACACCTACATGTGTATCTTCATCACTATCTATAACCATTGCATTTTTCAACATCGTCTCTAATTCTACAATACGTGTTTCAATTTCTGCTTGTTCTTCTTTAGCTGCATCATATTCTGCATTTTCAGATAAGTCACCTTGTGCTCTGGCTTCCTTTAATTTTTGAGCTACATCAGCTCGGCGTACGGTCTTTAAATTTTCAAGTTCTGCCTCTAATGTTTGAATCCCCTCATAGGTGAGTAATACTTTTTTACTTGCCATTTCTTTGCTTCCTTTCATAAACGTAATAGAAGTTTTTTATATCTTTCTAGCCTTAAAACGCCGCTACCTAGTGAGCATTAAATTTTTTAATTTCACAATTATACCCTAGGTAACACATATTGTCAACTTAGCTTTGGAATTCCTTCTGTTTGCTTATATATTTCCTTAAGCTTTAAATACTATACCTAGTTTATATTGTTAAATATGACCTTTCAGCCTACTGTTTATCTTCGCCTGACACATCTCTAAAAGTCTTTGTATATCATCATATGACTCAACACTCGTAAGCATGCGTCTAAATTCTACAGCACCATGAACACCTTTTACATAAGCAGTTAAATGTGAACGCATTTCACGAATACCCGTATATTCACCTTTATATTCTATAAGCATTTTAGCATGCCTCAAAATAAGTTCGGCTCGTTCTTCAAAACTCGGTTCAGGCAGTATTTCCCCTGTCTCTAAATAATGAATCGTTCTTTTAAAGAGCCATGGATTACCTTGGGCTCCTCTACCAATCATAACTGCATCGCAGCCGGTATAATCTAACATATTCTTCGCATCTTCTGGAGATTTAATATCTCCATTCCCAATAAGCGGTATACTTATGCTTTCTTTAACAGCTTTTATAATGTCCCAATCTGCTTTACCACTGTAAAACTGTTCTCGAGTACGCCCATGTAAGGTTAAAGCACTTGCTCCCGCTTCTTCAATAATTTTAGCAACTTCAAGGGCATTAATCGAATCTTCATCAAATCCTTTACGAATTTTAACTGTAAGTGGCTTATGAAGAGCTTTCGCCACTGTATAGACAATTTCACCGATACGTTCTGGATTTTTAAGATGCGCTGAACCTTCTCCATTTTTAGTAATTTTAGGTGCTGGGCACCCCATATTAATATCTATAAAGTCTACTTCACTTTCAGCAATCTTCTTAGCCATCTCAGCTAAAATTTGTGGGTCACTCCCTGAAAGTTGTATCCCTACAGGATGTTCCTTAGGATCAATATAAATAAGGTTATTTGTCTTTTCATTTTCATAAAAAAGTCCTTTAGCACTCACCATCTCTGAATAGAGCATACCACACCCAAATTCTTTACATAGTAAGCGAAAAGGTAAATCTGTTACGCCAGCCATAGGTGCTAAAAATACATTATTGGGGGTTGTTATATTTCCAAATTTCATTTTTTTCCTACCTGTTTTTATAGTAAATAAGCTCTAACCCTCTTAGAGTAAGAAGCCCATCATAATGATCAATTACATTTGTTCCATCTTGAATGACTCTTGCAAGACCTCCAGTAGCAATAACCTTTAGATGAGGTGCATTTAATTCTTCCTTTACTTTATTCACAATATATTCTACTTGTCCAATATAACCATAAACAAGTCCTGCTTGCATGCTAGTTATAGTGTTCTTACAGTCTAAAATATTCTTAGTTTTTTTAATTTCAATATGAGGAAGCTGTGCTGCACTTCGCCATAGTGCATCTGCACTAATACGTATTCCTGGTGAAGTAATGCCACCTATAAATTCTCCTTTTTCATTAACAATATCATAGGTTGTAGCTGTGCCAAAGTCAATGACCATACAAGGTGGCCCATAAAGTTCAAAGCTTGCTACCGCATTTACAATGCGGTCTGCTCCTACTTCTCTTGGGTTATCTGTCCGAATAGCTATACCTGTTTTTAGCCCTTTACCTACTACAAGAGGCGTCTTATCAAAGTATTTTTTAATACTGTTATTAAGTGAATACATAATATCGGGAACAACAGATGAAATAATAACCGCTTCAATATCTTTAGGTGTAATAGACTTTTGTCTTAAAAGTTCAATCATCATTACACCATATTCATCAGAAGTCCTAGGCATTCTTGTTGTTAATCTATAGATGCCTAATAAATTTCCATTTTCCATAGCCCCAAGTACAATATTGCTATTACCTACATCAATGACTAGTATCATAGTTTATTCCTTCTTTCACTTTTAGGCCTTTTATCGGGTCTTTTACATTTCAAAAAGCAGACACTCAAGGTGTCTGCTAGCTCTAACTATTAATCTTAAAAAGTATACTATTTAATTAGCGCTTTAATTATAAGGGATACTTTTTATTTTTTCAAGTAAAACTATTATTCTGCTAATAGTTCCCTTGCAAATTCCCCTGCTTTTTCATCATATTTGTCCGTGATATAGTCAATGATCTCTTCTGCTTTTTTCTTTGCTTGTTGAAGAACTAAAATCTCTCTTACGATCTGTCCGTTTTGTGTTGCATAAATCATATACCAAAGTTTGAGAGAACGGAACATTTCTTTTTCTTCTGTTTGCAGTTTCTTAATTTCTAATCCTGCACCAATCTCATCATAATTCATAGGATCTTCATAGCGCTCTTCAATGAAGATTTCCCCCTCTTCATTAAAACCAAGTGTCATAATACAATTTACCTTTTCTGCTATGATAGCAAGCTTAGCTCGCACCTCATCCTTAATGCTTTCAGGTAACCCCTTAAACTCTTCATTAAAATAATACTTCTGAACATAAGGTGATACAGAGATTAATATTTTTTTTCCCATTTATTATACTCCTTTTTCTTTCTCCTCATCCACATACCCATATAATCCTCTTACAGATACCTCTCCTGCTAAGATAATTTTTTCTTCACCTTGCTCCGTCACTACTTTAAGCATGCCTTCTTCTGTAATGGCCTTTGCATAGGCTACATACTCTTGTGAAGAGGCTAATATCTTTACCTTTTTATTTAAAGTAATGCACTTAGCTTCATAACGCTGAATAAAGTTTTGAAATGTCGGAACTTCTAGATAAGTAAAATAATCTTTTTCAAACCGCATAAGAAATTCTTTTAAAATATCTTTCCGAATATATTGCTGCTTTCCTTCCAAATAAAGAGAGGATGCATACGGTAAATCCTCTGGAAAATGGGGTGTATTCACATTAATACCTATACCAAGTATCACATATTTTATACCTTCTAGCTCTGCACTCATCTCCGTTAAAATACCACATACCTTTTTGCCATTTACTACAATATCATTTGGCCACTTAATACGGGCTTCTAAGCCTGTTACAGCTTCTATCGCTTCACATAGGCTTAATCCTGCCACCAGTGTGAGGGTACTAGCTTGTAGGGGTAAGATAGGAGGTCTTAAGACTAAAGACATCCATATACCTGTTCCTGCTGGAGAAGACCAGTTCCTCCCTAATCTTCCCTTACCTAACAATTGCTGATCGGCAATGACTACTAGTCCTTCTTGACAACCCTCTCTAGCTAACTGTTTTGCCTCTTCATTCGTCGAGCTTATCTCTTCGTAATAAACAATCTCTCTACCTAATAACTGAGTATGAAGCTCCTCTAATACTTCAGACTTTGTTATAATGTTAGGAACCTCTTTTATACGATAACCTTTTCTTGTGCTTGATTCAATGGTATAGCCTTGCTCTTTAAGTTTATTAATCGTTTTCCATATACTTGCTCTTGTTACACCTAATACCTTACTCATTTCTTCACCAGATAAATAATCTTCTGCATTTTTTAGAAGGGTTAGTACTTCATTTACCACTATGCCACCTCATTTTTCAAAAATAAAAAGCCGAAAAATACTTCGGCTTTTTATTTTACTCTCTATTCTTCTTTCTCTTCCGAAGTTATAACTGGAGAGATAGCTTCTTCCTTAATCTCTTCTCTCTCTTCTTTAACTTGTTCTACCTCTTCACTTTGCTTAACATCTTTTCTATCTTCAAAGTCAAAAAGGTTAAATTGTGCCACATTTTCAGTATCGATTGCTTCACCTTTCATAAGCTTCCTAAACTCTTTACCTGTTAGCTTTTCTTTCTTCATTAGAACTTCTGATGCCTTATGAAGAATATCGATATGCTTTTCAAGAGTTTCTTTTGCTTTGAGATAACAATCATGAATAAGCTCACCAATTTTTCTATCGATTTCAGTTGCCAAAGCTTCACTATAATTACGCATATGATTAAAGTCTCTGCCTAAAAATGGTTCTTCTTGCTCATCCCCAAACTTAATAGGTCCAAGATCACTCATACCATATTTGGTAATCATATCCCTTGCAATATGAGTTGCTCTTTCAATATCATTAGAAGCACCTGTTGTGATATCTCCTAATACGATTTCTTCTGCTGCACGGCCACCTAATAAGGAGATAATCTCTTGAACCATCTTGGTCTTTGTCATATACATTCTATCTTCTTTAGGGATAGGCATTGTATAACCACCTGCAAAACCTGTAGGAATAATAGATATACTATGAACAGGGTCTAATAAATCTAATACTTCATGAATAAGAGCATGCCCTATCTCATGATAAGCTGTAATACGTTTTTCTTTATCTGTAATAATGTGACTCTTCTTTTCTGTACCTACTGTAATTTTAATAAAAGCCTTTTGAACCTCTTCCATATCAATAGCACGCTTGTTATGTCTAGCTGTAAGAAGGGCTGCTTCATTCATTAAGTTTGCAAGGTCTGCACCAGTAAAACCTGATGTTGTTCTGGCAATGGTTTCAATATCCACATCTTCTTGAAGTGGTTTACCTTTTGCATGTACTTTTAGAATGGCTGAACGTCCTTTAATGTCTGGTCTACCTACAACAATTTGCCTATCAAAACGTCCTGGTCTTAAAAGAGCAGGGTCTAAAACATCTGCACGGTTGGTAGCTGCTAACACAATAACACCTTCATTGGCACCAAAACCATCCATTTCTACAAGGAGTTGATTAAGGGTTTGTTCCCTTTCATCATGACCTCCCCCAAGACCAGCACCACGTTTACGCCCTACGGCATCAATTTCATCAATAAATACAATACAAGGTGCATTTTTCTTAGCTTGTTCGAATAAATCTCTTACACGAGAAGCACCCACACCTACAAACATTTCTACAAAGTCAGAACCTGAAATGCTAAAGAAAGGGACTCCTGCTTCTCCTGCTACTGCTTTAGCAAGTAAGGTCTTACCTGTTCCTGGAGGTCCTACAAGAAGTACACCCTTTGGAATTTTAGCACCTACTTGGATATACCGACTTTGATTTTTAAGGAAATCTACAATTTCTGCAACCTCTTCCTTTTCCTCATCTAAGCCTGCTACATCCTTAAAGGTAATATTTCCTTTTTCGTCAATGGTCATCTTGGCCTTACTCTTGCCAAAGGACATGATACGACCACCGCCGCCTCCACCACCGCCTTGCATTTGCTGTACAAAAAAGACCATGATAAAGATAAACATCCCTACTATAAGTACAATTTGCATAATAGGTAAGAATAAACTAGGCTGCGTCTGCTTGGTTTCAAAGATAAAACTTGCACGTATATCTTCTGGTAAGCTTTGGTAGTATGTCGTAAATACAGAAGGTACTACATCAATATTACTTACTTGCCCAGACTTACTTACAATCTTTGCATAACCTTCTGATATATCGACTGTAATTTTTTCAATTTGTTTGTTTTGAATAGCATCTAATACTTGACTATAAGTAAGTGATGTACTTGCTTGAGATGTATCTCTACTTGTTCCATAAAATACAGCTAGGAAAAGTACTCCTACAATAATTAGCCATAAATAGGTGCTCTTTAAATTTTTTTTCAAATTCTATTTCCTCCTTCCATTTTCCTTTCCAATTATTCTTTATTTACAGCTATATAAGGGAGATTTCTATAGTATTGCTTATAGTCTAATCCATACCCAATAACAAATTCATTACCAATTGGGAAACCAATATAGCTTACTTCCACATCACTTACTCGTTCTTCTTTTTTGTCAAGTAATGTACAAATTTTAATACTTGCAGGCTTTCTTTCACTTAGAATATTGCTAAGATATTGGAGTGTTCGCCCTGAGTCAATGATATCTTCTACAATCAGGATATGTTTACCTTCAATTGGCTCATCTAAATCCTTAAGAATTTTAACTACGCCACTACTTCTGTATTCATCGCCATAGCTAGAAACTACCATAAATTCCATTTTCATAGGCACACCAATATGTTTCGCTAAATCTGTCATAAACATAACGCCGCCTTTAAGTACACAAAGCACAACAATCTCTTTACCCTCATAATCCTTGGTAATTTCTGTTCCTAATTCTTTAATACGCTTTTGTAAATCCGCTTCTGATATAAGCGTCTCTAAGTTTAACATACTACCTCCTACGATTCATCCATCTGTAATTTTATTTCTAGCACCTCTTGTGTTGCTTCAGTAATATAATAATCCGTATTTAATCTTCCTCCTACTACCCATATAACTTCTTGCCCTTGAGTAATAAGTGGTGTATAGTCTCTCTTTTCATTTGGAACCTTATCATCAATAAATAATTTTTTAATTTTTTTTGTTCCACCTGCAGTGACAATATAGTCTTGAGGCTGTC
This sequence comes from Sporanaerobium hydrogeniformans, assembly GCF_002735925.1. Taxonomy (GTDB): domain Bacteria; phylum Bacillota; class Clostridia; order Lachnospirales; family Cellulosilyticaceae; genus Sporanaerobium; species Sporanaerobium hydrogeniformans. The sequence continues at coordinate 37,627 of NZ_PEDL01000004.1, forward strand.
TTGTACGAATTTGCAAGCTGTCTTTTATTTTACCATAATCGATATATTTAGTATACATCTTTTCATTTTTTTGCTCAATTGTTTCTTTTTTTACTTTAGTCAAGGTAATACGTATCTGAAAAGCTTCAACTTGATTAACACCTAATTGAAGAGCTTGATTCAAGCTTACGTGTTCCTTCTTCCCTTCTTTCTTTGTTAGCATAAGCCTATTATACTGCCTGCTAACAACAATTCCATATGGCAAATGCACTTTCTTACCTGTCTGTTGCTGTGTTAAAGCTATACTACTTTGTATATGCTTTAGTGTAATATCTTTGCTACTTCCTACGAGTTTTTCTATCCCTAGATAGACTAAACGCTTTTGTATATAGGATGCCTCTTGGCTAAAAAGTCCCAAATCAAAAACTAATGCTTGATCTACTATTTGAACAGTCTCTTTAAAACGCTCTAAAGTATATTCTTTAAGGAAAGTTTCACTTTCTCTATAAAGCTGACTATGCTCACCTAAAGTTCTTACTATATTAGGATTAATAGTGTCTTGTATATAGGGTATGCACTCTAAACGAATTTTATTTCTTGTATAAATAGGCAGTAGATTTGTCGCATCTTCTCTAAAAGGAACCTTTTGCTTTTGACAATAGTCTTCAATCTCACTTCGTTCCAGACATAATAATGGTCTTATCATTTCTGGTGTTTTTGGCAAAATACCTCCTAGCCCCTTTAAATCTGTTCCTCTAAAAAAACGCATAATCAGTGTCTCTGCTTGGTCATTCATATGATGGGCAGTTACTATTTTATCATTTGGATTTAATAAAGATATAAAGAAACTATAACGTTCTTTTCGTCCTGCCTCTTCCTCAGACAAACCTTGTTTTTTTGCTGTAGCTTTTACATCACAATTTTTGCGAAAGTAAGCAAGTCCCCACTCTTTACAAACCTCTTCAACAAGCTTAGCATCTAACTCTGCCTCTTCTCTTATCCCATGATGTACATGAGCTATTTTAAGACTTATATCATAATACAACTGATGCGTATATAAAAAGTGAAGCAGCATCATTGAATCAGCACCACCCGACACCCCTACAACAAGAGTATCTCCTTTTTCAATAAGTCCCTGCTCCTCGATAAAGTCTTTTACCTTCTTTGTTACTTTATGCACCATGCTCTTCTCCTTACTTTTAAGGCTTTTACTTTTCTTATGAATATTTATATATTATAATATAAATTAAACTTTATCACTATCTCTATTTAGAAAGGAAGATGAAAATGCCTTTTATTGATTCTAAAGTAACTGTTAAGCTTACAGAAGAGAAAAAAGAACTACTTAAATCAGAACTTGGTAAAATTATTACCCTTATCCCAGGCAAAAGCGAAAATTACCTAATGATTGGTTTTGAAGACAACTACTCTTTATATTTTAAAGGGAACAAGCTTGAATACGGTGCTTTTGTAGAAGTTAAAATCTTTGGTACTGCTTCTAAGACTGCCTTAAGTGAAGTAACAGCCGCTATCTGCTGCCTTTATGAGAAAGAGCTTCATATCCCTCCTAGCGCTGTATATGTGAAATATGAAGAAGTTGCTAACTGGGGATGGAACGGTGTAAACTTCTAAAAAAGCATCAAACTAAGTACCACAACAATGCCAATACTCAATACCACTATACAAAAATTCAAAAAATAATCAATACCTTGAGGTTTTCTTAAGGTATTTTTTGTTTTTATCATTTCTATGTTTTGTTTTTTCCCCCATGCTTGATGCATAGGCCTACTATTTCCATAAGCTCTTTGCATTTTTTCATAGTGATTTATATAAGCTTTTGAAGGATTCTTTTTCATATAATTTTCTATAAGCTCTTCTGCATGCTTAAAAAGATTATTAGGAATCATATAAGAGGGTTTATCCTTTAAAACAAAAATGGCTTTTTCAAACCAATCACTGTTTTCTCCATCTAAGGTAATCTGCTTTTTCATGTTCTCCTCCTTTGTTAATCTTATTTAGAAAGTTGCCAAATCACCTTTTATTTATACATCTCTTATCTTGATTCCCAAATATTTTTACATAAAAAAACTACTACTTTGGTTGATGCCACTGTAATAGTCTTTCGTTTTTTACTTTATTCCTCTGCTAAGCGTTTGAATTCTTTTTAAAAGCCTTTCTTTTTCTGTACCTACAAGAGGTGTTGGCTTATAGTCATTCTTATCTTTTACTGAAGAAATGGAACAAGGAATGATTTCACTTTCACCTAATACAATACCTTTATCCGTTAACTCAAAGCTTTGTTGATAAATAAAACTGTCTTTATCACTGGGATTCCGATTGCCCCCAAAGCAGAAATTACCTAAACTATAAACAATATTAACACCTTTATAATTTTCAATACCTTGTACTACATGTGGATGACTCCCTAATATAAGATGAGCCCCTTGATCAATCGCATAACGAGCTAATTTCTTTTGGGTTATATTCGGGTAATAAACCCTTTCCTCTCCCCAATGAAACTCTACAATGATTAAATCAGATTTCTCTTTAGCTATCTTTATTTGTTTAGCTAAAAAATCCTTAGTTGCCTCATTAAAGTACCATCCTTTTGTTCCTATCATGGCTACTCGAATACCATTAATGGTTTTAAATTCGATACGCTCTCCTCCAAAATAACCTATCTTATTATCCTTTAATACTTTTTGAGTATCTGTATAGCCTATAGTTCCATAGTCTAAAGTGTGGTTATTGGCTAGGTTGACCGATTCTATACTTCCACTTTTTAAAATCTCTACATAAGCAGGTAACCCTCTAAAAGCAAACTCCTTATCTGCCGGTTTACCATTTAGAGTTAATGGACCTTCCAAATTTACAATGGTTAAATCATCCTTTTCAAAAATAGGTTTAACATTTTCTAAAAAATAGGAATACCCTTTAGCTTTTGCTACCGTATCAAAACGATTCCATGTACTTTGTTTAGGATAATAACCGAGTGTACAATCTCCTGCTGCTGATACTGTAATTGTTTTTTTTGCCTCCTCTGCTACTGTATGTATTGGCAATAAAATCATTATACTTATCAACAGAATAAGAAGCTTTTTTTTCTTCATTTCTCCCACCTCACTCTATGTCACATCATTTGTCCTATTTCTATTATCTTATCATATTTTCTAATTTGTCGAAATATCTTTATCAAATCTTATTTCCATATCCGTGCCACAATAATCGTCATATCATCCTTATGTGCATTTCCTAACAAATCACTGCTTTTTTGCATGAGATGCTCTGCTATATAGGATGGATTACCTGTTCCTACTTCTAAAATAAAGTGTTTAAAAGTCTCTTCTTTTCCTAATAAATCATCATCTCCCTGCAACAATCCATCAGTTACCATAATAATGACATCTCCATCTTTTAACTGCTTCTTACTTATTTGTATATCTACATCTTTAAGCATCCCTATAGGCAAGGTATTGGCTTGTACTGTAGTAATTTGACCATCTCTTAAGATAAAAGTAGTGGCCCCTCCCATCTTTAAGAACTCGGCTACACCTGTATACTCATCAATAAGTGTCATATCCATGGTAGAAAAGTTTTCTACTTCTGACTTAAGTACCAGTACTGAATTAATAATACGCATTGTTAACTCATTTCTAAAACCAGATTCCATGAAGCTTTCTAGAAGTTCTATCGTAGCTGTACTTTCCTCCATGGCCAGCTTACCACTTCCCATTCCATCTGCTAAAGCTAATAAATAACGGCCTCCTTCCACTTCCATAAAGCTATACACATCACCAGAGATTTCTCCTTTTGCCTGAAAGGCAGCTCCTGCAAGTACATGGTAAACCTTGGTAGGTTTTAACTTAAAATAGCAATAGTCCTCCTCCTCATTTACTTCTCTTTTTTCAAGTTCTACAGATAAATTTAAGCTCTCAAAAATCACGTTCTTAATAGAATCCTCTAAATTTCCTGCTTGTCTATAATAAGGAGTATAAATATGTATGTTTTCTTTGCGATTCTTATTTTCCACTACCATGATATCTTTCGTGCGTATCCCACTGCTCCTTAGGCTTTCTTTAAGAAGTATTTCATCTTCTTTATTAAAGTAAACATTCCGAGTAATCTCTTTACTTAGCCCACTAATACTCTCTGCTATTGCATGAAACTGTTCACCCATCAATTTGCGACTCTCTACCATCCTATTTTTCCACATCCTATTTTGTTTAAATAAATCTAATTTAAACCCTAAGGTACATGCAAAACTCTCTGGGCTCACACAGCCTTTACGGAAGGGTTCTGGTATATCTGCTGCTACCAATTGACCTTTTTCCTCAATACGTTCTAACATTTGAAAGGCACACTTATAAGTTCTTTCTAAATAATCCTTCCAACAAAATTCTCTCATCGAACAACCCTTACACATACTCTCTCCCGTATCCTCAATAATATATTGAATGTCTTTATCATTGAGGTGAACTTTTGTATCTGATATCTTTTCAAAGGTATGACTGAGTTTATAAAAAGCTTCTGCAAAATGACTAAGTTTTTCTGTAATCACTTTTTGTACACGTTCTAGATGTCTATTTTCCTCTCCTTCGTCTCCCTCTCCAAACCAACCAGCTAGTCCAAAATAACTACTGGGTAAAAAAAGACTAATAACAGCAGCAAGAGTGTAGGCTCCCAAAATAGGCATATCTACCACCCGTTCATTAAATAGAACAAAACCCACTAATAATCCTACTCCCATTGCAAAAATTACACCCAACTTCTCTAATACCTTAAAAATACTTCCAATTAAAACAGCTACTCCATAAACAGCTACAAACTGTGTAGGCATATAACCCATTACGACTAGCACTGTACTCATAAGCAAACTAAGACTTACTCCTATATTGCTTCCTCCTAGATAGGTCACCATAATAAGTATTAAAAATACTACTGTATCTCTAAAATAAATACTTTTAAAAATAGGTACACGTATATAAAAATCAATCATACCTCCTGTAAATATAGCCAATAAAAAAGCCATACTACACAACGCTTTACTATTTAAAGAGTTTCCTTTACCTTTGTAAATAATTTCTGTGCTATATCCAAAAATCGCTACTATCCCACAACTTACTACCACTTCCAATACAGATGAAAATAATATCACTCTATTCCACTGGGTGGTGAGTAAGTAAGACATATTGATTATTAAAAATGCCAAACTCGTTATAAAGATTTGACTTTTTAAATCAAAAACTTTTTTTGTCCATTCCATATAAATACGTAAAATGCCTATTACAGCTAAAACGAGTAAATATTTAAGTACCATAGTATCCCAAAAGCCAGATAGTATAAGACCTATGAGCCCACCACTTATCCCCCACCTTCTTATCCTTTTATCGAAATAGAGAGCCCCAATATAACATACACCTAATGTATAAAAGCTCTCCCATATCCTAACGCGGCTAATCATTATCCCTATTAATGCCAGCAGTAATGTTAACCATTGAACCTTTGTCCATCCCTCAACCTGTACTGTTTCTTTTTTCTCTTTTGTACTTGTCAAAATCATCTCTCCCTCCTACAGTATTATTAATTATACAGAGGAGGTTTTTATTATTTTGTAAATATATGGAAATTAATTCTTAAAACTTTACGACATTATTTATAAATTTATTTACTTATTCTTTATCTGTCGAAAAATACATTCTCTTCTTCATAAAACTTTTTTTTCTTCTAATGTAAGTTTTTCTTTAAATTCTTTTTTAATGTTTAAAAATTGTTCGATGTCATTTAAAAACTGAAAAAGCATTGCACGATTTTCAAATTCTTCTCTCGTAATAGGGAGTGGATTTTCCTTAAAAAAGATTCTTAAATCTTCTAATTCTTTTTGAAGTGCTTCTACTGTTATTTTACGATAAATAGATAAGGCTACATGTTCTGTAAATTCTGCTACTTTTTTTGTTTGTTCAAAGGTTTTATAAAACTTCTCAAAATGCCTCCGCATGTATATAACCAATTGAAACTGCCTCTCTCTCATCTCAAAATACTTTTCATAATGATTAATGGTTTGAGTAAAATGATTATTATTATTTTGCCTTGCTCTAAATCTTGCTTCTTTTAATCTTTCTTCAAGCCCATCTAACCACTCCCCACAACGTCTATCTACCTGTTGGGTCTCTAAAGCCTTTGCCATATCCTTCATTAAATCATATAAGGTTTGTTCAATATAACCTTTGTCCTCTAGAAGCTGCTGCTCTAGATTAGGCATATATAAATTTAATATCAATGCTATACCCGCTCCTATAAGTAACAGTAGTAATTCGTTTATAAATAAACTACTAGAGAGTCTATTGGCAGCTAATACATGAGTGACTAAAACGGAAGCTGGGACAATACCCTCTAACACTTTAAGTCGCACCGCTAATGGGATAAATAAAATAATGTATATCCCAAATACAATGGAATTAAATCCTAGTACTTTAAAAAGTAAACTACTCAGTACTAAAGCTATAATAGTGGCAATAAGTCTTTTAAGAGCAATATTTAAAGACTCTTTTTTAGTATTTTGAATACTTAATATGGTAATAATTCCAGCTGAAGAAGCATACTCTAGGCCAAGTAGTTGTGCAAAAATAATGGCTATAGTAGCACCTATCCCTGTTTTTAAAGTTCGAAACCCAATCCATTTGCTCATAACGTCTCCTTTATTCTTTCTCCTTTTTCAAACTTATTTATTAAACCACAAAAAGCCTTACCAACAAGTGGTAAGGCTTATAAAAATGGTCGCTATAGGGCTCGAACCTATGACCCCCTGCTTGTAAGGCAGTGCTCTCCCAGCTGAGCTAAGCGACCAACTGGTAGCGGAAGGGGGATTTGAACCCTCGACACCACGGGTATGAACCGTGTGCTCTAGCCAACTGAGCTATTCCGCCATATTGTACTCTGTTTCAAGCACTTTTTGATTATATCCTATTACTTGTCATAATGCAAGTCTTTTTTTATTTATTTTTTATAGTATTTCCATTTTATAAATCCTCAGTATTTTCCTTGTATCATATGCCTTCCTTTAAGTTATACTAATTTCATAAGACGTCTATCTTATCCTATACATTTTAGCGATGTATGTTGCATCATTAGGTGATAATCTTTTATCACATCGGAGTATCTCATTTTCTTATTTATTTTAAAGATATATTATAAAAAAGCCGTGGAATAAATTCATAATCCACGACTTTTTTTATAATCATTTATATTACTTCATTAACAACTACTTAAAACAATTGCTTTTTAATTATTCATTTTTACCACAGCATGTTTTGTACTTTTTACCACTGCCGCAAGGACAAGGATCATTTCTACCTATCTTTTCTTTTTTAACAGTTGGTTTTGCACCAAGACTTTCATCTGAGTGATTAGTAGCTACTGGTTCCGCTACTCTTTCCCTTTTGATTTCTTTATTTACCACAATACGTACATGGTAAAGTGCTTTTACTGTTTCTTCTTGAATATTTTCAATCATTTCTTCAAAGATATCAAAGCTTAAGAAACGATACTCTACAAGAGGGTCTCTTTGACCATAAGCTTGTAAATTAATACCTTGCTTCATTTGATCCATATTATCTAAGTGATCCATCCATTTTTGATCAATCACTTTAAGAAGTATCACACGTTCAATTTCTCTAAGCTGTTCGCCAATTTCTTCTTCTTTTGTTTTATAGAGCTCTTCCGCTTTTTGACTAAGAAGTTCTTTTAAACCATCTACGGTAAGATTCTCTTGCTCTTCTTTCGTAAATTTCACATCTGCAACAGGGATAATTGTACGAAGGTGTTCCATCATACCTGCAATATCCCATTCTTCTGCATATTCGATACCATTTGTGCAGTTATCTACTACTTTGCTTATTACAGCTTTAGCCATTTCGATAACCTTCTCACGCAGATTTTCATTTTTAAGCACTTTAAAACGTTCAGCATAAATGATTTCTCTTTGCTCATTCATGATTTTATCATATTCTAATAAATGCTTACGTACACCAAAGTTATTGCCTTCCACTTTCGTTTGGGCTCTTTCAATGGCTTTGGAAAGGATTTTGTGTTCAATGGGTTCATCATCAGGAAGACCAAGTGCATCAAACATTTTAAGCGTTGCCTCTGGTGTAAAGAGCCTCATTAAGTCATCTTCAAGAGATAGATAAAAGCGTGAAACCCCTGGGTCACCTTGACGACCTGAACGGCCACGTAGCTGATTATCAATACGTCTTGATTCATGGCGCTCTGTACCAATAATTTTAAGCCCACCTAAGTCTTGCACACCTTCTTCAAGCTTAATATCTGTCCCACGACCTGCCATGTTGGTAGCAATGGTTACAGCTCCTTTTTTACCTGCTTCAGCAATGATTTCTGCTTCTTTCGCATGGTATTTCGCATTAAGTACTTGGTGTTTAACACCTTCTCTTTTCAAAAGCTTACTTAAAAGCTCTGATGTGTCAATATTAACTGTACCTACAAGTATAGGCTGCCCCTTACTATGTGTCTCTTTAATATCCTCAATAACAGCTGCAAACTTAGCTGCTTCTGTTTTATATACTACATCTGCAAGGTCTTTACGCTGAATAGGTTTATTAGTAGGAATGACAATAACGTCCATTCCATAAATATCTCTAAATTCTGCCTCTTCTGTAAGTGCCGTACCTGTCATACCAGCCTTTTTAGCATATTTATTAAAGTAATTCTGGAAAGTAATCGTTGCTAAAGTTTGACTTTCCTTCTTAACCTCTACACCTTCTTTTGCTTCGATTGCTTGGTGAAGTCCATCTGAGTAACGACGACCATCCATTAAACGTCCAGTAAATTCATCGACAATAACAATTTCACCTTCATCGTTAACGATATAGTCTTTTTCAATATGCATAAGGTTATGTGCCTTAAGGGCAATTGTAATATGGTGCTGAATATCCATGTTTTCTGGATCTGCAAGGTTTTCAAGACCAAAGTATTGCTCTGCTTTTCTCACACCTTCTTGGGTAAGGGTAACAGTCTTTTGTTTTTCATCAACAACGAAGTCCCCTTCTTCTTCAATTTCTTCACGCATTAAAGTAGACATAGCTGTCTCTTCTCCTAAAAGTTTACCTTTTTGAAGGCGACGCACAAAAATATCTGCTGCTTTATAAAGATGTGTGGATTTAGAACCTTGTCCTGAAATAATAAGTGGTGTTCTTGCTTCATCGATAAGAACAGAGTCTACTTCGTCAATTACAGCATAGTTAAGATCTCTTTGAACCATTTCTTCTGCATAAAGTACCATGTTATCACGAAGGTAATCAAACCCAAATTCATTATTAGTTCCATAGGTAATATCACAGTTGTAGGCTTCTCTACGTTCGTTATTTTCCATACTGCTTAAGATACAGCCTACACTAAGACCTAAAAAGCTATAGAGTTGTCCCATCCATTCGGAGTCACGTTTTGCAAGGTAATCATTAACAGTAACAACATGTACACCTTTACCCTCTAATGCATTTAAGTAAACAGGAAGAGTTCCTACTAAAGTTTTACCCTCACCTGTACGCATCTCAGCAATACGCCCATTGTGTAAGATTACCCCACCTACAAGTTGTACTCTAAAGTGCTTCATGTTAAGTACACGATAGCCTGCTTCTCTACATACCGCATAAGCTTCTGGTAAGATATCATCTAACGTTTCTCCCTTGTTAAGACGTTCTTTAAACTCTGCTGTCTTAGCTTTTAACTCTTCATCAGATAGCTTTTGCATTGCTTCATCATAGGATTCAATTTTGGTAATAATAGGTTCAATTCTCTTTAACTCTCTCTCTGAATGAGTACCAAATATTTTCTCAATTAAGTTCAAATTCTTCACCCTCTTCTTCTATTTTAATAGACTCGTATAATCGTTTTATTTATAGACTGCAAAATACTGTTCTATCTTCATTTACATTCTTTTACACTATCATTAAGTATAGCAAATATTGTAATCTATTACAACTATGCTATTTATCCAATTATAACCATTCTATTATAAGTAAATACTAACTATTTTTCAAGCTTTTTGAATTTTTTATATAGCCTAAACAAATAAAAACCCCCAAGTTACTCCAATGTATACTTAGGGATTTTTATTCATCTATGCTTTCCAAAACTTGCATCTTTTTACCTCATTTGTCTTTTAATTTTCAGTAAGTCCATAGGCTTTTAAAGCCTTGCTTTTGTTTACATTTTGTTTTACTTCTTCTGATAAGCTATTTGTCAGTATGATTTGACTAACTATAATCCCCTCTTGTATAACAAGCATTACTTTTGTGCCATCTTCATTCGTTATAATTTTCGTATTCGTTTCCCTACCTTTGCTAGTATCTAGTAGCCTTAAACCACGAGAGCCTTCTACTTTTTGTACTACTTTAAGCTTTTCATCTAGAACGGTATCAAAGGATTGTTTCTCTATTGCTTTTTTAACTGGCTCTCTGCTTTCCATAAGATGATAAGAGTTCACAACACTAGTTATGATGTGCATCATAAGTTTCACCTCCTACTTGGATGAACTAAGTTTTTTTATTCATTTCCTATTCACCTACCCTTCTTTCGTTTTATACTATTGTATCGACATTTTATACTAAAAGCTTTAGAATCTCCCTATCTCATTCATAAAATTTATAAATTAAAAATAAGCTACAATCCTCATAGTATTTTAGGATTGTAGCTTATTGATAGAATTTTAATCTAAAGTAGGTTCAATTAGACCATAGGTTCCATTTTTACGCTTATAAACAACATTTACTTCTTCTGTCTCACTGTCTAAATAAACAAAGAAGTTGTGACCTACTAACTCCATCTGCATCACTGCTTCTTCTGCATCCATTGGTTTAATGGCAAATCTCTTTTTACGATCAATTTTAAGAGTTACATCGTCTTCTATTTGTTCTTCATTTAAAAAGCTTGGTGTAAATTGTACGGTTGCTGTATTTCTATGTTTACTTCTTAATTTGTTTTTAAATTTATTTACTTGTTTTTCTATTACTTCTACAGCATCATCCATGATGTTGTACATATTCTTACCTTCTACTTCTGCACGTAGAACTGTTCCATTAAAAGGAATAGTAATCTCAATGATATGGCTCAGCTTTTCAACAATTAATGTAACCTGTGCCTCTACATTGTCATTAAAATACTTATCTAGCTTTTCCATCTTTTCTGCTACGGCATTTTCTAATGCTGTTGTAAGTTCAATGTTTTTTCCACTAATGTTGTATTTCATATGCATCTCTCCTCTCAACTAGCCTACTTGTCTATCTATAGATAAGCTAGTTATACTTTATATATTCGAGATAAGTGATGGATTTCCTTTTTTTATTGAAGATTTTTTTATACATTTTTATATTTTTTTCTCCAAAAAAATACTGTCCTATCTTTTTTCTTTGATAAGCTTATCAAAGAGTATTGCATGTTTTTTCATTAAAAATTTAAAAAGTGGTACACCAGCTAGAGTAATCACTACAAATTCACCAATTCCTACCTCTAGCATAGTTAACGCAAGAGGTAATTCAAAAAGCTTGTTGAGCATTATACCAATCATAACTGCATTAATCAAGGTAGGCCAAATAGAAGCAATCCAAATCCCCACCCTGCTTTGTCTCATCTTCACACCTGTTAAAGCTATTAAAATAACACTTATTAAAGTAGCTATTGTTCCAACTACAGCATCTAGAATACCATTAGGACCTAATAAATTGGCAATCAGGCAACCTAACGTAAGCCCTGGAATATAGAATGGATCAAAAAAGGCAAAAAGTGTCATAACTTCTGATAATCTAAATTGGATATTCCCATAGCTCATAAAAGCAAAAGCTAGTGTTAAAGCAACGTAAATTGCTGCAATAGCAGCTGTTTTTACAATTCTTTGTGTGGTCATTTTCATTTTTATTCCCCTCTTAATTTAATTATTTTGCATAGTCAAAAGTTCAGGGCCATGTGGATAAAATTAAAAAAATCGTAGGTTTTCACCTACGATATACATGCAAATTAAAACCAAACTCCTTTTAAGAAGAAGCTAGTTTACAGATACCGTAGTTTTGTTTAACGACAGGAGGCTTTCGAACTGTCCTATGCAATTTTCCTCATTAAGTATAGCTGTTTTAAAGCCATTGTGCAAGTGTTATCTACTTTCACCTCTGGCATGCATATATTCCGACAAAATAACACCTGCCATAATTAAAATAGCGCCTATCACTGTATATACTGTAATGACCTCTTTAAAAAACAACACTGCAAATAGTGTTCCAAATACAGATTCCATACATAAAATAATGGCTGCACGAGGTGCTGAAGTGTATTTTTGTCCTACAGTTTGGAATAAAAAGGCAATACAAGTACTAAATACACCTAAATAAAGAACGGGTATAAGCATCTGTTTACTTACTGCCTGTGGAATTGGTTCAAAAGGAATGGCAATCATAAAACCAAGCAGACAACATACTACCATTTGAATAACTGTTAGGCGAATAGGGTCTACCTTCTTAGCAAAATGACCAGTTGAAGTTATTTGTGCTGCAAAAGCAATGGCACATAAAATTCCTAATACCTCTCCGTAACCGATAGTTAAACCTGTAGCTGCATTGAAGTTTAAAAAGATAAATCCCAAAACAGCAATAAAGCTAGCAATTAAGTTATATTTTTTAATGGGCTCTTTAAATACTACCCTTACAAGAAATGGCACCATAATGACATTCAGTGCTGTTAAGAAAGCTAATTTACTCATCTCTAAATGAATGGCACCTACTGTTTGAAAGCCAAACCCAAGGAAAAGGAAAAGGCCTATTATACTCCCATATTTTATTTCTTCTTTTGTAAAGCCTCCAAGCTTCTTCCAAAAAATCAGTACCAATAATATACTGGCAATGGCAAATCTGGCAGCGATCATATAAAAAGGAGAAAGTGTATTTAAAGATTCTTTTACACCTATGAAGCCCCCTCCCCAAACTAAAGCTGTTATAAAAAGCATTAAATCTCCTACCCAAGCTGGGATTTTTTTAGTCTCTTTCATCACTTATTTCCACCCTTTAGCATCCTATTATAGTCCTTATACATAAACAATTTAGATGAAAGTATAGCATAATGTTTTTGTATTATAAAGCATTTTTATATTTTTATCATAAAAAAGTTTCAAATAAGTTCTATTTTAGCTAGACTCATTTGAAACCTTTTTTAGTGATTATTTTGCAAAAATTTTCTCTACCTTTTCTAATTCCTTAAAATGAGTAAAGTCAAATTGTAAAGGTGTCAAGGTCACATAGCCTTGTGATAAATAGTAGAGGTCTGCATCGTGTACCTTAATATTCTTATGAAGCCCTTTTAGGGTATAAATCTGCTCTCCATTTTCCTCAGTTATTTCATAACTTCCTTCATAAGTGGATTTGCCGAGTTTACAAACCTTAATCCCCTTTATCTTATTCATGGGCTGATCAGGAACGTTAAGATTGAGTACTCTCTCCCCTTTTAAGTAGTCCCTACCCACTTCCCTAATAATCTTAGCAGTCCACTCTGCGGCCTTACTATAATCCTCATCTTCTCGTGTCCAGTCCACCTCCATAGATACGGCAATGGCGGGTACCCCATAAATAGCTCCTTCAATAGCAGCCGATACAGTCCCCGAATAGAGTATATCTGTACCACAATTAAGTCCCCTATTAATACCAGATACAACTAAGTCAATCTTACCTTCACACAAGTTAAGTCCCATTTGTGTACAATCAGCTGGGGTCCCCACTACACTATAGACCTTACAATCTAATCCTTCTAATTTTTCTTCTTTCACACGTATTGGCATGTGAAGAGTAATGGCATGGCTTGATGCACTCTTCTGCTCCTTGGGTGCTACAATCGTTACATCATGCTCCTTTGAAAGTCTTTGAGCTAACGTATAAATGCCTCTAGCATCTACTCCATCATCGTTAGTAATAAGTAGTCTCATATTGCCTCCTTATGCTTTTAACTTTTTCTTTTATTATAGCATAGGAAGACCCATTCTTTAAGCCCTATAAGCCTTTCCATTCTTCTACTGTTAATACTTTACTAAATCGTGAGGCTTGAATAGCCAGAACTGTTTCATGAATCTCCTTGCTTTGCTTTTGTCCTCCTGGGGTATTTAAATGAATGGTTCCCGTGGCATCAGATAAAAACTCTACATAATAACCTAGGTGAAATGCCTCTCGTGCTGTAGTATCACAACACATATGAGTCATATACCCACTTATTACAACGGTATCAATTTGTTCTTTCTTTAAAATATCTTCAAGTTGAGTTTCATAGAAACTACTAGGCTTGTATTTCTCTATATAATAATCGTAAGATTTATTTTTTATCTGGTTGCAAATTTCCCAGGTTTTACTGCCTTTTTTAAAGCCACCTTGCATGCTACTGTGTTGTACCACAATAATCGGTATCCCTTGCGCCTTTGCAAAATCCATGGCTTCTAACACCTTATCTAAACTTCCTTTAGGATAGCTTACTAACATTTCATCTGTAAAATAAATATTTTGCATATCAATAACTAATAATGCTTTTTTCATTGTTTTTCCTCCTCTAACTATCTAATATTTATTTAATTTGTTATAATTATTTTAACTTTTTTATCACTTGATAGGTGAAAGAGTCTTTTGGTATTTATTTTAAAAATGAAAGGATTTTACCTTATATGCTTGATAATGTTGATTTTAAAATTATTGAGATTCTTCAAGAGGATGCACGTACTTCACTTAAAATGATTGGTGAGAAAGTTCACCTTACTCCTCAAGCTGTATCTAACCGTATCAATCGCCTTTATCATCTAGGCGTTATTACCCATTTTACGATTACAACGAACGAAAAACTCCTGGGTAGGTCTTTGCTTTTTTATGTCAATATCATAATGACCACCTCCGACCATCAGGCCTTTATTCATTTTATTCAGCATCAACCTGTTGTTAGAGAATGTTATCGTACAACAGGTCACAGCTGCTATTTAGCTAAAATATGTTGTGCTGATATGGAGGAAGTAAATACTTTTTTAGAGGAATTACTTCACTATGCTAATTATTCCTTAAACGCCTCTACTCTGCGTATTAAATAACCTGCTTTCTTTATTTAAATTCTTTCCTATTATAAATACCTCTACTCATACCATAAGAAATACCGTACAAAACAACTCCTATAAGAACTAAACTGGACATTATTTTAGTATGAAAGCCTTGCCTAATAATCGCTTGAAGTTGCTGACTATATTCACTACTAGACATCCCCATTAAAATAAAAGCCAGTACATAGCCTCCCATCATTACCCAGCGACTCTTAATGGCTCCAAAATAAAGTATAATCGGTAAAATAACCGCATTATAAATAAGAGCTATTGCAATTACTGTTAAAAGTAAATTTACTAAAACCTCCCCATTCCAGCTGCTTTGTACAACCATCCTTACAGTTAAACTCACCATCATCACTAACGTACTAATTAAAGTATATAAAAGAGGTCCTATATATTTAGCTAGGCACATCTCCTTACGTCCCACAGGAAGTGAACAAAGTAATACATCCATTTTATACTTTTCTTCATAAGCTAAAAGTCCATAGTTAAAGAGGTAACCAACAAGTATAGGTACAACAAGTAGCATCCCACCATTTCCCCAAGGCATTACTAAAGAAAAAATTAGTGCTACAAAAATCAAATTTTTCAAAGAACTTTTAATAAAAATCCAATCTTTTTTTAATAATTTTATAACACTTTCTAGCATTGTTTATTCCCTCCCCTTAGAGCTTTTTCTGTTACTACTTTTGAGTTATTATGAGATAAAAAAATCATAATTTCTTCTATAGTAGGTTTACTGTATTTGACTTCTTCTCCAAAGAGCTCGTAAGCTACCTTTTTATTCTTCAGAAGTGCCTCACTCCCAAAACTGTTTTCTCTTAGCCCTAGAAATTCCTTGCAAATGTCCCCCTTAAACAAAGCTTTTGGTCCCTTTACTAACGAATATTCATTAAGTAGAGTGTCTTTCTCACTATTTAACTTAATCTGTCCATCATTTATATAGACGATGTAATCTCCTGCTTTTTCAAGATCAGAGGTAATATGCGTAGAATAAAATATGGTTACTTCTTCATTCTGCATATGATCCATAAGAATATCTAAAATTTCATTACGTACTACCGGGTCTAATCCAGAAGTAGGTTCATCTAGTAAAATCAGTTTCGGATGGTGAGAAAGTGCCATTATCATCGCAAATTGCTTCTTTTGCCCCGTAGAAAGGTCTTTGTATTTTTGCTTTGAATTAAGATTAAAAAATTGCATATAGCTTTTATATAATACTTCATCCCAATTTTTATAAAATAAAGCTAACATATCTTTGATAGCCTCAAGAGGTGTTTCCTCTGGGTAACCTGTAGGTTCTCCTACGTATCCTATTTCTTGGTGAATACTCACACTACCTCCCTTTATGTTCTTCCCCAAAACTTCAATACTTCCTTCATCAAGCTGAAGCATATCTAAAATTAACTTAATAGTTGTCGTTTTTCCTGCTCCATTCTCTCCAATAAACCCTGTCATATAACCTTGCCTTATTGCTAGTTTAGGAATATTTAATTCAAAGTCCCCCAAGCGTTTTCTTACATTATTAAAAGTAACTGCATACATCTTACTACGCCTCCTCAAAAATTATTTTTAAACGTTCCTGTAAATCCTCTAAGTTCATCCCTATACCTTTAGCTGCTAAAACTATCCCTTCCAACTGGTCTTCTATTTGACTGATTTGACTTTCACGTAATCGCTCTGTATTTACCATAGATACATAGGTTCCTTTTCCTAGAGCGGTTGCTACAAAACCTTCTATTTCTAATTCTTCATACGCCCTTTTAACAGTAATAATGCTAACTTTAAGTTCTTTTGCCATCATCCGAATGGATGGTAATAATTCTCCTTGCTTTAGTTCGCCACTTAAAATAAGTTTTTTAATTTGGTTCGTGATTTGTTCATAAAGCGGCATTGAACTATCACTCATAATAATAATATCCATACTTCACCTAGCCTTTTCTCAAACAAGTTATTCATTATCAGTTAACCTCTTCAAAAGTACCTATCTGTATATATTATATATATACAGTATAGTACACTTTTTCTTTTCATATGTCAATCCTAAACATTTTCTTCTTTTTCTAATACTTGTGCCTCTTTCCGCCCTACTTTTTTACTATTAATTATTGTATAATTAAGATGTATTTCTCTAATAAGAAAAATCCTTTTTATTCAAAAAAGGATTGGAGGTAAATAAAATGTCTAAAGGTAGTAGAGCACATTATAACATTGGTTTTTTTACCACAGGCGTTGAACTTGAATATTCTCATATGCTCATTCAAACCGTTATGAAGGTAGCTGTGGAATATAATGTTAATCTCATTAGCTTTTTAGGTGGTTCACTTAATCCTGATTTTACTCTTGATCATTCTAAATACCAATATCAATACAATGTAGCCTTTGACTACGCTCATGCAGAAAATCTAGATGGTATCATCCTCGTTTCAGGTGTTCTATCTTCCTTTTTAACCCCTACAGAATTTAGTCATTTCTACTCCAAGTACTCCCCTCTACCTATGGTAAGTTTAGGTACCTATATCAAAAGTTTACCTAGTGTTTATACGGATAATAAAGAAGCTTTTAAAACCATTGTCTCTCATCTTATCAAAAGCCATAACCGTAAACGGATTGCTTTCATCACTGGTCCAAGTAGCAATCGTGATGCTCTTGATCGTTATGCTGGTTATATTGATGCCCTCACTGAAAATGGATTAAACTTTCAGCCTGAACTCATACATATTGGGGATTTTACCCCTCAATCTGCTATTGATGCTGTTGAGGTTTTTTTAGATAAACGTCATTTAGACATTGATGCTATTGTTTGTGCCAATGACTCTATGGCTTTAGCTGCTCTTAATGAATTAGAACGTCGTCAAATCAAGGTTCCTCAGCAAATTTCTTTAACAGGTTTTGATAATATCAGTAGCTCCATGTACGCTGTACCTAGTCTTACCTCTATCCAACAGCCCTATGAAGCCTTTGCTAAAGAAGCCTTTCACATCCTATTTGACCTGATTCATACTCAGCCAGCTAACAATAAACTTATTCCTTCCCAGCTTGTACTAAGAGATTCTTGTGGACAACATATCAATTCGCCTGAAGAGGAGCTTAATGCTCTTACTAATCTGCATTATTTCTTTAATACAAGACTCAAATATGCTGGTAAACAGATGGACCGTTCTCAAAGTAATTTTTCTTCTATACGCCAAATACTACTACGTATGACTTCCACTATTTTTGATAAAAAAGCACAACTAGAAGCCTTAATTCCAGACTTGATAAGCTGTGGTATCCATTCCTGCATGGTTTACTTATATCCTACCGAAATACCTCATCATCTAAATGTCAAATGGCAAATGCCATCTACTGTTTATCTTTATATGGGATACGTTAATAAGGAGCCACTTACTTTAAATCTGGACCCTATACCAGTTTCTCCTATGCAAATTACAACCTATGGCTTTGCAGGACGTGAAACTCCCTATGCCATTTCTGTTCATCCTATTTTCTTTTCTAATGAACAGCTAGGTGTTATTGTCTTAGAGCTTGCTCCTGAAAATTATTATTTAATTGAAACACTTACAATCGAAATTGGTTGTGCAATTAAACTCTCTTCTATCTTTGCTTCTCAAAAATGTATCGAAAAAAAATTAGAAACACTTTCTCAGACAAATGAACTCACAGGGCTTTTAAATAGACGTGGTTTTTTTAATAGTGCTGAAGAAAAATATAAACTTTTCAAGAAACAACACTTAAAAGGTATCCTCTTCTTTGCGGACATGGATGGTCTTAAAATGATTAATGACACCTATGGACATCATGAAGGTGATTTTGCAATTTCCTCCATGGCCAATATTCTACGTGAAACGTTTAGTTCAGAAGACATTATCTCTCGCATGGGTGGAGATGAGTTTACTATCTTCTGCATTAATAAAGATAGCTCCTTTATTGAGAGTGTTTCTGCCCACATTCAGAACCTTTGTAATAACTTTAATAATTCTTCCCATAAACCCTATGAACTCTCTATCTCCATAGGTGCCTTGCCTTTCACTTCTGATGAAAATGCTACATTAGAAAGCCTCTTATCAAGAGCTGATAAACTACTCTATTCCCAAAAACAAATACGTAAAAAAAGAAAGCTAGAGAAACAGGAATAACCCCTGTTTCTCTAGCTTTCTTTAGGTTTAACTACCTATTCTTTTTTCAAATAATAGCTATTATAGCACCTTACTCAGGAAAAGCTTAGTACGTTCTTCCTTTGGATTTTCAAAAACTTCTTTTGGATTACCTTGCTCTAAAATCTTACCTTCATCCATAAAAAGCAGTCTTGTGCCTACTTCTTTAGCAAATCCCATTTCATGAGTAACGATCATCATCGTCATTCCCTCATTAACAAGTTCTTTAATAACTTCTAATACTTCTTTTACCATCTCAGGATCTAAAGCTGAGGTTGGCTCATCAAACAACATTACCTCTGGATTCATAGCTAGAGATCTTGCTATAGCAATACGCTGTTTCTGTCCACCTGATAAACGATTAGGATACTCATTTGCCTTTTCTCTAAGTCCTACTTTGTCTAGAAGGTTATATGCCACTTGCTCTGCTTCTTTCTTAGACAATCCCTTTAGCTTCATAGGTGCCAAAGTAATATTTTCTAATACGGTCATATGAGGGAATAAGTTAAAGTGTTGAAAAACCATCCCTACCTTTCTTCTAATAAGATTAATGTCCATATTTTGGTCAGTAATATCTACATCACCAACAAGGATCTGCCCACTAGTGGGTTCTTCCATATAATTAATACAGCGTAAATAAGTGGATTTTCCTGAGCCAGAAGGTCCAATAATAACAACGACTTCTCCCTTATTCACATAATCCGTAATGCCTTTTAATACTTCTAGGTTACCAAAGCTCTTGTGTAAGTTATTTATTTTTATCATTCTCTCCACTCCTCTACCTTGAACTATTTAGCTTTTTTTCAACGCTACGCATAATTTTTGTAAATATACCAGTCATGAGTAGATAACATAAAGCTACAATAATAAGTGGTAAGGAAGCATTCATGGTACGACTAATAATGATATTACCTGCTTTCATTAAGTCTAATCCACCAATAAAGCTAACGATAGCTGTTTCTTTTATCAAAACAACAAACTCACTTACAATGGTTGGAAGCATTTGCCTAAAAGCCTGAGGCATAATGATGTAACGCATTGTATCAATATATTTAAGTCCTAAAGAGCGACCAGCTTCCATTTGCCCTTTATCAATGCCCATAATCCCTGCACGGATAATCTCTGACATATAGGCCCCACTATTTACACCAAAAGCAATTCCCCCTACAACAATACGAGGAATTGAAGATTGTCCAAACATAACACTCCACATAAAAATAATTTGTACTACAACAGGTGTTCCACGGATAACATCTACGTAAAGCTTTGCAATAAATTTTAAAATCTTTTCTACCCACTTTAAAATAAAGCCTAAAACGCCAGGACGCTTAGGAAACTGGCAGATTTGAATAATAGCTACAACAATACCAATCAAAATCCCTATTAATGTGGCAATGGCTGTTAAACCTAATGTCCATAACATCCCTTGAATAAGGAGATTGTAAAATTTTTGTTCCATAAAAGCCCTAAAAAACGCTACTGTTTGTTCTCCTAAAAATGCAGCTAACATTTCTTGCATAAACTCTCCCTTTCTCATTTTTTGTCATTTTAGTATTATTATACAGCATAACCCATAATTATTCTATGTGTATTTATTTTTTATTCTGAATTTATGCTTATATAGATAAAGAGGGGATTCTAATAGAATCTCCTCTTTTATTTGCTAATCTCTTTCTTACTCAGTAAAATAAGTAGCTAATGCTTTATCATATTCTCCATTTTCTTTCATTTCTTTAATCGTCTCATTAATAGCTGTTAAAAGTTCTGTATCACCTTTACGTACTGCAATAGCGTATTCCTCTTCTACGAAAGGTGCCTCAATAACTTTAACATCCGATTGTCCTTCTACAAGCTTTTTGGCTGGTTCTGCATCAATAACAACTGCATCTACTTTGCCTGCTTTAAGATCCATTACTGCAAGAGGTCCTTTATCAAAGGAAATCACTTCGATGCCTTCTGTCATACTTACAAATAAGTCTCCTGTTGTACCAAGTTGTACTCCCACTTTTTTACCCACTAAATCGTCTGCTGTTTGAATCTCATTATTATCTGCTTTAACAATAATAGCTTGCTTAGACTTGAAATATTTGTCTGAAAAATCCACTTGTGCCTCACGTTCAGGATTGACACTCATTCCTGCTGCAATAAAGTCAATTTGTTTATTGTTAAGTGCTACAATAAGTGAGTTAAATTCCATGTCCTCAATTTTTAGTTCTTTACCCATTTTAGCTGCAACAGCTTTAGCAATCTCAACATCAAAACCAACTACCTCTGAGCCTTCACGGTACTCAAAAGGTTCAAATTCTGCATTCGTTCCCATTACTATATAATTTTTTTCTTCTGATGGTGATGCACTGGCTACTCCTGGTTCAGCCTCATTTTTCTTTGCACCACAACCTGCCATTAAACCTATACTTAAAACACCTATTCCTACTAATGCTATAACTTTTATTAATTTATTTGCCTTCATCTTAAAACCTCCCTATTTTTTATCTATTCCTATTTCACTTCATTTTTAATACATAAACCATCTATATGCATCATTATACATATTGATGAATAATTAGTCAATACTTATTTTTGATTCTTTTTCATGCTTTGGTAAGAGGCCTTATTCTATCAAGCCCTAGAGACTCATAAATTATGAGTTTTTTATCCTTTTTATCCCCATTTTTATCACCATAGTGTTAACATAATCTTCCTATAATTATTTTTGAACCTGTGGATAATGTGTATAACTTTGTGCATAACTTGAAAACACGTTAAATTTTTTACCCCCACCTGTGGATATCATGTTTGTTATAGGAATTACGTTAAAATTTTATGTAAAAAGGTGAAGAAAATTCTCCTTTATATTTCAGAATTATATATTTTTAGTAAAAAATTGTATTTTTTATAAAGTGCATAAAATAAATCCCACTCTTTTAGGATTTTTATCTCCATAGAGGGGATTTATTGAGATTATTCTACACAATAATCTGTTACAACACGGCTAATTGTCACTTGCCTCACTAATTCATTTGCTACTTCTAGATGTTTTGGATGCGCTTGGTAATACTCTAATGCTTCTTTATTATCAAACACACTATAAAGTACGACATCATAAGCTGCATCACCTGTATTAAAGTTTATACCTACTTCTATCTCTTGCAAGCCTTTGATCTGCCCTTTTAAACCTTCTAGAGCATTTTTCATTTTTATCATAACCTCTTGTTTTGTACCATGGACTTCATGCTCCTTGACCTTCCACATGACAATATGTTTAACCATTATCTCTTCTCCTCATTAGATATTCTCTACACCATAGCCTGCATAATCTACTATTTTGGTAGTAGAAATTTGTTTATTAGCTAGAGAAATCTCATAGGTATCAAAAGAACCTGCTTCAATTTCTTCAAAGGCCTTGATATACATACTACACATTTCTTCTACTTTAATATCTTGCTTGGTATAAATATTCTCTTCGTTATTTAAATAACGCATAATCTTAATCCCCCATTCAGGATCCTCAAGATAAACTTCTTTTAAGATTCTTTCAATCATAGTCTTTGCGGTTCCATAAAGTGTAGTTCCTGCACCATTATCCCCATAAAAACCTTCTGATGAACTAAATACCATTTTTTTAGTATTGTATTTACTCATCACCTTGCAAAGCATAAGTGTACTTGTAAGGTTGGTATGATAATATGTAATAGGTTTGCGTTTATAATCACCTGTTGATTTAATTCCAGCAAAGTGAATGACACCTTCTATTTCATTTTCTTTAAAAATACGTGCTACCATATCTTCATGCTCTAAATCCATTGCATAAAGTTTAAAGTCATGTCCACTTTGTTCACGAATATGAGTTAAAGTTTGAGCTGTAGAAGTTAAAAAATTATCTACTATAATCACTTCATATCCTCTTTTTAATAATTCAATACATACATGTGAGCCTGTAAAACCTGCTCCTCCTGTTACTAAAACTGCCATATATCCTACCTCACTTTATTTTATATTTTATTTTGAAAGATAGCGTTTCTTTTATAAACTCACACTAATTTTATCATATAAACCAAAAATTGTAAGCCTATTTAGTAGATTTTTTTGCAAAATATAAATAACTTCAAAAAAGTCTACTTTATTTCTCAAAAAAAGAGTTGTCCCTCCTTTTAGGACAACTCTTTTTGAATATTATGCTAGAACTTCTTTAGCTACTTTTACAACATTGGCTACTGTAAAACCTTTTTTCTCAAAAATCACACCTGCTGGTGCGGATTCACCAAAGGTATCAAGGGCAATGACACGGCCTTCAAAGCCTGTATATTTATGCCAACCAAAAGAAGCTGCTGCTTCAATAGCCACTCTTTTTGTTTTGTGAGGAGGAAGAATAGACTCTTTATAGGTTTGAGATTGTTCCTCGAATACATCCATTGACGCCATACTAATTGCTGCTGCTTTTACGCCTTCTTTTTCAAGTTCTTTTACAGCTTCTACTGCAAGCTGTACTTCTGAGCCTGTTCCAATCAGAATAATATCTGCATCCTTTGGCTCACAACCTGCTACAGCGTAAGCACCTTTTTTAGCTTCTGCTCCTGTTTTTTCAAGGTAAGGTAGGTCTTGTCTTGAAAGAACGATAGCTACTGGTTCTGTTTTGCTGTTTAAGGCATATTCCCAAGCTGCTACTGTTTCTTTTGCATCAGCCGGCCTAAAAGTTACCATGTTAGGTGTACTACGAAGCATAGCAAGTTGTTCAATAGGCTGATGAGTTGGTCCATCTTCTCCTACCCCAATGCTATCATGTGTGAGTACATAAATAACAGGAAGCTTCATAAGTGCTGCAAGACGCATAGGATTTTTCATATAATCGCTAAATACAAAGAAGGTTGAGCAGAAGGTTTTAAGTCCCCCATGTACTCTGATACCATTTGCAATAGCTCCCATTGCATGCTCACGAATACCAAAGTGTAGATTTTGTCCTGTATAATCTTCCGCACTAAAATCTCCTTTACCATTCATATAGGTTTTTGTAGAAGGTGCAAGGTCAGCTGAACCACCTAATACATTAGGTACAGCTTTTACCATTTCATTAATGACTTCAAAAGAAGCGACGCGAGTTGCTTTTTTCCCTGCTGGATCTGCATATTTCGCATAAAGCTCTTCTAAAGAAACTTCTTCATCTGCATGCCAGCTCTTCCATTCGCTTGCAAGCTCTGGATAAGCCTTTGCATAGTTTTCAAATAAGGCATTCCACTTAGCTTCTTCAGCCACACCTTTTTGAATAATACTTTCCATATGTGTTTTTACTTCTTCATCTACAAAGAATTCCTCTTCATGATGCCCAAGGAAGGTTCTCATTTCTTTAATATTGTCTATACCTAGTGGTTCACCATGAGCGGCTGCTTTACCTTGTTTAGCAGGACAACCGTAGCCAATTTGTGTTCTAATTTCAATAAGGCTTGGCTTAGTTTGGTTGGCTTTAGCTGCTTTTAAGGCTGCTCCTATAGCTTCTATATCATTACCATCTTCTACAAGGAAAGTCTCAAAGCCTTGTGCTTCAAAACGTGCTCTTACATTTTCTCTAAAAGCAATATCTGTATTTCCTTCAATAGTAATATTATTGGAATCATAAAGCACAATAAATTTACCAAGCTCTAATGTACCTGCAAGTGCAGCTGCTTCATAAGAAATACCTTCCATGAGACAACCATCACCTACTAAAGCATAGGTATAGTGGTCTACAATATCATAGCCTTCCTTATTAAAATGAGTGGCTAAGTATTTTTCTGCCATTGCCATACCTACACCTGTTGCTATCCCTTGTCCAAGTGGACCTGTTGTAGTTTCTATCCCTACAGTATGCCCATACTCTGGGTGACCAGGTGTTAGACTTCCTTCTTGACGGAAATTCTTTAAATCTTCTATTGTAATCCCATAGCCGAATAAATGAAGTAATGAATAAAGTAGCGCTGAACCATGTCCTGCTGAAAGAATAAAACGGTCTCTATTTTCCCATTTAGGTGATTTAGGATTGTGTTTAAGGTGTTCTGCCCATAGAGTGTATGCCATTGGTGCTGAACCTAATGGTAAACCAGGGTGACCTGAGTTAGCCTTTTGTACAGTTTCTGCTGCCAAAACGCGAATGGTATTAATCGACTGCTCTTTAATCTTGCTCATTATATCTTTTTCCTCCTTAGGGTATTAGGTACAAAAAAATCATACTTTTACATTATACCTCTTTTTTTTCTTCATGTATATGACAATTTATGATACTATTAAAATTAGAAATTCTTATGTTTTCTATTTATTCCTATTCAATAAGGAGGGTGATTTTATGCCTTACATTTATCCTATCTTGCAAAATGGACAAACTGTTTATAGACTTTACTTTGTCCACCATGCTAAAAAGCTTTATTTAGGCTACTACAAGACAGAGTCTGATGCACAAGCTGCCTTAAAAGAAGCCCAGACCATTATGCAAGGTAACTTTTCACTCCTAGATTATACTCCTTATTATATTCCTTTTAAGAAATACATATCCCTTTGTAATTTTAGAGATAACAAAGTTTATATAAAAAATCCTATTTATATTTATCCTCGCTACTTTTGCTACTTCTTATCTCCTTCTTTAAAATTAACTTTTGATATGAAGGAACTCATGTATTTTTCTTCTTATAAAATTTTTAAGCGTGGAAATTATATTTATACGCAGGATGCTATTACTCAGCAGAGCATCCTTTCTCGCTTTGGCATCCCTCCCCACTCTGTTATGGGTGTTGATTATCGCTTTAAAAATGAAGACTGTTATGATTTTCGTGCTGAAAATCTCGAAATCTTTAATAGCTATAAAGGTGTTAGTAAGGAAGAAGCCCATGGTCAAATTTTTTATAGTGCCCGCATTTTTGTGAAGCATAATCTGATTATCGGTCATTATCAAACAGAGTTAGAAGCTGCTATTGCTTATAACAAAGCCATAGACCTATTAAAGAGTAAAGGGTTCACACGGGATTACATTAAAAATGAAATTGCCTATCTTACTTTACCCGAATACAAAGAAATCTATGACCGACTTTCTATCTCT
The DNA here is from genome assembly GCF_002735925.1 of Sporanaerobium hydrogeniformans. Lineage (GTDB taxonomy): Bacteria > Bacillota > Clostridia > Lachnospirales > Cellulosilyticaceae > Sporanaerobium > Sporanaerobium hydrogeniformans. Next base: position 63,941 of record NZ_PEDL01000004.1, read on the forward strand.
CCTGTCTTGCTTACAGGCAATCAAAGAAAACGAGTTACTTCTTTCAAAAAATACCGTGGCATTTCTAAAGATAAAAGTGGTTTTAGGGCAAGTATTGGTTATAAATCAAAACAGTTTTATTTAGGTATTTATCCTACTGAAAAAAGAGCAGCTCAAGCTTATAACTTTGCTTCTTTTTATCTGTATGGGCATAATGGGCATGTTAACCCCACTGTTCCTACTATTTATGAGGCCGATACACAAAAAATTGCCTCCTATCTTAAGAAATATGATCTTAAAAATAAAGTATAAAAGGAGATTGCTTTTCCAGCTTATACTAAGCTTTGGAAGCAATCTCCTCATTTTTTGTTTACATTTCTTTTGTTGTTTTTTTTGTCTTGTCTCTTTTTTGCTCAATACTACCTTGAGTAGGCTGTTCTAATGCCTGTTTTAAAGGTACTATATAGAGCTGTTCATTTTCTAACTGATAAACATGGTAAGCTACCTTAGAACTTTTTACCCTTGCACCCTTTAAAAGATGTCCCTGCATCGGACGTAGCAAAGTGGGTTCTATACAATTCATTCCCATTAGAACTCCTATATATTGCTCATAAGGTGATAAATCATAAGCCTTTTCTAAAAGATTTGCTGCAAGAGGGAGCTCTGGTGTAATCTCTAAGATTTCTACACCCTTATTGGCTTTTACACCATAGCAAATAGTATATAAGCCAACGCTATTTAGTTCTTTTACAAGCTTTTTATTATAACGATTAATCTTTTGAAGCATCGTTTTAGAAAGACTTGTAGTTGTTGTAAGGCTCATTAAATGTCCTTCTTCATCGTAGCATTCTTCTACTGGATTATAAAAAACCACATTGTTTTTATTATCTACTAGCCCCACACAAATAATTTTAGTACTATACTGACGAATAGGTTGAAGAATAAAACTATTGATTTTTTCATTCATTTCAAGAATCTCTTCTGCTAGCTCTGATTGATTAAATAATTCTACTGTTTCAATGCGATCTTCATACTCTTTAACTAGTTTAAAGGGTAAATTGATTTCATCGATACGATTAAAGGTATCCCCTTTATTATCTTGGTAATAGGTATCTCTATAAGGAACCTCTAGCTCAGTTACTAGCTCTAGTATTTTCTTTGGACTACTAAGTATACCCATAGAGTCCTTTTGAGGATAACTAGCTGCTTCTAACTTAAGCGTACAGTCTGTCAGTGTGTTAAAAACAACTGCATCCACTCTTAGGCTTAATTTTTTAATATTTTCACTTGTAAAAGCAGCAATCATATGTTCATTTGCATAAGTAGCTCCTAAGCAGTTAATGCGAGGATCTAATAAAGTCGTAGCCATCCCTTTTTTGGCAGCTTCTGCCATAAACAGTAAAGCTCCCATACCGCCGCCTACTATACCTATTTTATTTATTGTTTTTTCCATATTTCTTCTCTTCTCACTTTCTTTATAACACTTCCTAGTCTACTAAATAATCTACCATATTGGCAGCCTTTGTAACATCCTTAGCTGTAGCTGTAATACCAATTACCATTTCTTCATGCTCATCAATACCTGCTAAATGAGCTAATTTGGGAACCTTAATTCCCCAAATATGTTCTTCCATCTCCCGTTCTTCACCATTCCTATCCACAGCCGTCACATCTCCAGTACGAATGACTTCATGGGATTTTATTATCTCTGCTAACTCTGGAATTTCATCTAAAGGGATAAACATACTCCCTGCACTATTGGCCAAATTCTGCTTAAAGGTATCTGTAGGAAGTACCAAAATATCTAGCTCCTTGGATTGCATCATTACCATGATTTTTTGTTGCATAACCATAACTAGTTCACTCATCATATTCCAATCGATAGCCGTTACAAAAAGTCCTGTATTAAACTCTTCCTTATAACGTGTCATCTCATTATCTAAATCATCATTCGTGATAAGTCCTCCCGCAATAGTAATATCTACCTCATTTACTTCACGTGGCTTTAACATATTAACCAAAAGTCCCCCTACTAAAATAACTGCTATCACTATAGCAAGGGCTGGTCTTCTATAGTATTCCCATAAATACCAAATTTTTTCATTTCTACTTAGTTCCTTAAAGTCCTTACCATACTTTTCCATCTTTTCTTCTCCCTGCTTACTTTATTCCCCTTTGACTAATGAAAAGAGTGTGTTATACTGATATCAACATTTTAACCTATTATAAATAATAATGCAGTAAAAATATATTATTTTTATGAATATTGCAGGAGGAACTATGAATTTTTTAGACAAAATGGAACGTAAATGGGGACGATTTGCCATTCCTAATCTGATGCTTTATATTCTACTAGGAAATGGGATTGTTTTCTTACTCTATCATCTAATGGGACCACAAATTGAATTTTTACTTGCTTTTAATTGGCAAGCTGTTTTACATGGACAAGTCTGGCGACTTATTACCTTTATTTTCATCCCTAATAGCTACAGTATTATCTGGTTTATCTTTATGGCCTTTTTATACTATTCTATTGGTAGTGCCCTTGAACATGCTTGGGGAACCTTTAAATTTAATGTTTATTACTTTACAGGTGCTCTACTTACCATGATTGCATCTGGCGTACTGGGTGGTTTTGGTACGACTTACTATATTAATCTTTCTTTATTTTTAGCCTATGCTACTTTATTTCCTAATGTTCAATTTTTACTTTATGGTCTTATTCCTGTTAAAGTAAAATATCTTGCTTATTTAGATGTAGCTCTTTTATTATTTGAATTTATCCAGCAGGGACTTGCAGGTAAAGCACTTATTATTATTTCCTTATTTAACTATATCCTTTTCTTTGGAAGCACCTTAACAAGAGGGCGTCAAACAGCTACACAAAAACAATTTAATAAAACAAAACGTGCTCAAAGCAGCACTCAGAGACACTATAAATCAAGTTCAAGTGAACCCATCCAAGTAGCTTTCCATAAATGTCATATATGTGGCAAAACAGAGCTTACTCATCCCGACATGGATTTTCGCTACTGCTCTAAATGTAATGGTAACTATGAATACTGTATGGAGCATCTTAAAAACCATACACACGTTGAATAAAAAAGTCCTTAAAAAATTATTCCTAGTTAAAATGAACCCTATGAGTAAGACATTTCTAAAAGAGTGTCTAGTCCATAGGGTTCATTTTATATGTTTTTTTCTAATAGCTTATTAATAATTTTTTCTGCTTTTTCGGTAGAAATAGCTTTAATATTAGAAAATTCATCTAATAAAAGTCTTTTAGCTTGTGATAAAATGTTCCTCTCCATATTGTTAAGTGTTTTTATCGTTTCCATACAACTTAAATCTCTAACCACTTCACTGCAGCTCATAAAAGAACCTGAAAGAAGCTTTTCTTGATTTTGCTTGATTCTTTTCTTGATATCTATTGAATAATCGATATCTACTTCTTTTTTAAACAAAATATTCTCTACCTTATCTGCTTCTTCTAGGGTATTCATCCTTCTAAAACCAGATTTATGAATTTTTTCTGTAGGCACCATCATGAGTACATTTTGGTCTTTCATTTGTATAATCACATATTCTCTTGACTCACCAAGCATGGTTCTTACCTCTATGGCTTCAACCACTCCACTCCCTCTCATAGGACAAAAAACAACTTCACCAACTTTAAACATTATTCTACCTCCATTCGTTTTATTTTATAAAAAAGCAGGTAGAACTACTGTCCTACCTGCTTACTCACAAGTTTATGCTCTTACAACATTTTCTGCTTGTTCACCACGAGCACCTTTTGTAATATCAAAGTTAACTCTTTGACCTTCTTCAAGTGATTTAAAACCATCACCTTGAATAGCTGAAAAGTGTACGAATACATCATTTCCACTTTCTCTTTGAATAAAACCAAAACCTTTTTCTGCGTTAAACCATTTAACTGTACCTGTCATTTATAGGTACCTCCTATTATGAATTTTTTGTATACATCATTAAACAAAAAAATTCACATGCAATTACAAATTATATACGCGTCTATATAATCTCTAATTACATGTGAAATCTATAAATGTTTACTGTATATATCTATAGATTATATCACCTTTTTCACCCTAAGTCAAATATTTATTTCTTATTTTTTTCTATCTCTGGAGTGAATGGTTCAAGTCGTGTAATAATATCTTTAATCCCTTCATTGTATTGACGAAGTGTATGTATCCAGTTACCTATACATTGGCGCCCTTCCTCTGTAATAGAAAAAACTCGTTTTCCTATAGCTGCTCTCGTTTCTGCCTCTACATAAGATTTCACCAAGCCTCGCTTTTCCATATCACGTAGTATACGATAAATGCCTGTTGCATCCGGTGAATTTCCTTGCCATATAGTTGTTTGACTAATTTTTTCTATCAAATTATACCCATGATTGGGACCTTCACATAAGCTTGCAAGAATAATGGGTTGTATAAATCGCACTAATGTACTTCCTTTGCAAGCACATTTGCTATCTATCTCTTTCATACTCTCTCTCCTTTTATTAAAATAACAAAACTGATTATAATAAAGCCTTATAAATAGCACTTCTACATTCTGAAAGTTTATCTTTCTTTACTTCTATACTTGCACGTATGCGCCCTGGTCTTTCAGTAAATACAACAACCTGTTCTGAAATACGTAGTGCCTCCTCCACATCATGTGTCACAAAAAGAACTGTTAATTGAAGCTTTTCCCATACAGTTAGAAGTAAATCTTGCATTTTCTCTCTTAACCGGGCATCAAGCGCTGCAAAAGGCTCATCCATAAGTAACATTGGAGGTCTTAAGACAAGAACGCGTGCGAGTGCTACCCTCTGCTTCATTCCACCTGAAAGCTCATTAGGATAAGCATCTTTAAATGCCTCTAGTCCTACCCAAGTAAGCATCTGTCTTACGGCTCTTTTCCTTTCCTTAATAGGTACGTGTTGCCTTTTAAGACCAAACTCCACATTTTGTGAAACCGTTAGCCAATCAAACAATGCGGGTGACTGAAAAACCATACACGGTTTCTGCCCGTTCATTGCTTGTAGACATACCTCACCTGTATCTGCTGTTTCAAAACCTCCAATAATATTGAGAAGTGTACTTTTTCCACATCCACTTGGACCAATCAAAGCTGTAATTTTTCCATGTGGTGGCTCAAAAGTTAACTTATCAAGTGCATACACCTTATCGCCATTAGTTCCTAAAAAGCTTTTGGTTACTTCATGAATAGAAATTCCTTTTTTCATCTTTCTTCCCTCCGTTTACGTAACTGTGGAGAAATTTTCTTACACAAATAAAGTAGTAGTCTATCTGTTGCTTTACTCATTATAGCAATTACTAGCATAGTAGCAAGTACAATATCTACATGGCCTAGCATACGTCCATCTGACATCACTGCACCTAAGCCCATAGATACGCCTGTAACTTCACCTAAAACCAAATAGGCCCAACTCACGCCAAGCCCTAATCTTAGTCCAACCGCTACTTGGGGAAAAGCTGCTGGGAAAATAACAGTAGCAAATAAGTTAAGCCCCCTAGCCCCCATCATACGTCCTGCACGCAAGATAAGAACAGGTACTTCTTTTGCTCCATGTGCTGTATTCATATAAATAGGGAAAAATGCTGCTAGAGAAATAAGAAATAATGTATTTCCTTCTCCTACACCAAACCAAACAATGGCAACTGGTAACCAACCAATGCCTGGTATAGCGCGAAGCATATTTAAAAATGGATCTACTAACCTTTGAAAAAGAGATACCCTCCCTGTTAAAAATCCAAGGGATATGCCCATTAACGTAGCCAGTGTAAAGCCACTAAGTACACGTCTTAAGCTACACAATAGATGGGAAAGTAAGGTTCCACTGTAGGGTGTTATGTTTAACGTTCCTGTTGCAAAATCTATAAGAACCATTATGAGCCGCTGGGGTGATGGCAGCTTATAGGCTGGTAGTGCACCAGAGGCACTTGCAATAAACCATATACATACGAGTACCGTTGGTAACACTACACCCATAGCATCTAACTTATATCTTCTCATACCTATTTCTTCTTTGCTTGCTGAATAAAGGATAAGTCAAACATAGCATCAATATCTGGAATGTTATCAATCATCCCTAACTGTAACATTTGCTCTGCTAAATTTTTTGCATTTTGAATATACATCTCATCAATCTCCCAGCCTAACTCTATATTATCAGCTGAAACCTCTAGTAATGCCTTGTCTGTTCCAAAGGAGGCAGCTTTCTCTAACCATGCATCACGATTCTTATTTTCATACTCTGTTGCAGCAATATGTGCATTCACTAACTTTTGTACCTTTCCAGGGTTCTCTTTAATCATATCCTCTGTCACAATCATAGCTGCATTAATCGTTCCAATACTATCATCAAAATAAGGGTAACTTAAAATACGTCCAAATCCCTCTTTTACTGCTTGAGAAGGATAAGGTTCTCCACTTAAAAAGGCATCAATTTCTCCACTTGCCAAGGCCTGTCCCATATCAAAGAAGTCAATACGTACTAAGGTAACATCCGTATCGGCATTAAGTCCTGCACGTTGAAGTACATCAAGTAACAAAACATGATGCATGGTTCCTGGTACATACCCAATGGTTTTGCCTTTAAGATCTGCCTCTTTTTTAATAGCTGAATCTTCTTTTACCACTAATGCTGAACATTTATTACATAAGCTTGCCACAATTTTAATTGGTTCACCACTTGCTCTAGCTGCAATAGCTGTTGGAAGAGTTGTACCTGTCATATCTAAGCTTCCTGCAAGTAATGCTACCTTTTGATCACCTGGATTTGTAAAAGGTAAAATTTCTACTTGGTCTCCTTTTGTTAAAAAATCCTCATAGAAAAAGGGTGTAAGTGTTTGAGCTGTTTTCCATGTTCCTACAGTTGCCTGCACTTTTTCAGTAGCTCTATTGTTACTCACCTTATTTTCACAACCAGCAAGTACCCCTACTAAAGTCACAGTAGTTATTAATAAACTAATAACTTTCTTTTTCATTGTCTCTACATTCCTTTCTCTATTCTCCTTCAGCAGTTGCATAAACTGTATAACCCGCTTTTTGAAACAATTCCTTAGCCTTTGTTGCATCAAACTGATTCCACTTACCACCACAGCAGCAGCTTGAATCCCGTGGTACTGAACCCGTTTCAATAACAGTCACATTGGCTCCAAACTCCATCTGTAGCTGTGAGCCTGGGTGCACGCAAATATCTGGTACATGAGAGCCACAAGCTAGTCGTGTCACAGCTATAATTTGTGCAAGGCGCTCTTCTTCAATCTGTGGATATACTCCTAGTGGTGTTCCTGGCACAGGAATACGAGCCATGGCACCTGTTACAATGGCATTGCAATTAGCTGCAAGTAAGCAAATATCTGCTATTTCCTCATTGCTATGTTCTATCCCAACAGGCTCTACTAAAAATACCAATTTCAGTGGTGATGCTTTTACTGCCTCTAAAGTTGCAATACGCACCTTAGGGTCAAAGTGAGTGTCTTTTCCTTCACCTAGTCGCAAAGAATGATAAATAAAATCTACACCACAGGTATGAAGCCAGTTTGCTGTCTCTAAATCAAATTCTCCAATATTAAGACCTAGTTCATATGTGCCCACGACGCGTGTTCGGATAGCTCGAATCATATCCATCAGTGCTTCTTTTGAATAAAACTCCGTAGTACGCAAAACAATCCAACGTACACCTTGCTGTACATACTCGCGTACTTGCTTTACAGTCTCCTCTTCGTCATATTTCCTCTCAGTGGTAACAATCCCCCACGCCTCTCCTAAGGAACAAAAATCACAATTCATGGAGCATGGGGCAAAATCAACACCGATTGCTCCCCAAAGATAGGCACGGTCATGTGTTAAGCGGCTTGTGACACGGCGTGCTGCAGCTCCCAATTCCTTCCATGTCTCGCTTCCTGTTTCAATGGCAAGCAATTGAATAATAGAGTCTCTCGGTAAGAGTTTTCCCGTTTCTGCCTGTGCCTCGGCATATGCAATTATTTCTAAATCTGTCATATCGCACCTTCCTTTATTATTAGACTTACTCCTATATACTATAAACTTATACTACAATTTTTTAGGTCATTCATGTTTGTAATATTATTTGATTTTAATAAATTATTTCGTTTTTACTTTGTATTCTTCTGTAAAAATTTTGTTAAATATCCCTTTACGTTATAAAATATACTTTTATTCACATACTAACTACATACGACTCTATTTTAACTAGGAGGACTACTATGAACTTTCCAACATCTTTTCCACCGCAACATCAAGAGCAACATCCAGGTATTGAATCACTTATGTCTCCTTTACCAATCTACGATGACCCTCACTATCTTCAAACAGGTACACTACTTCAAGACAAGGTAGCTATCATTACAGGAGGAGATAGTGGGATTGGACGTGCAGTTGCTATTGCTTATGCTAAACAAGGTGCTCATATCGTTATCCCTTTTTTAAATGAAACAGCCGATGCCAATCTCGTTAAACAACAAATCGAAACACTAGGTAGGAAATGTCTCCTCTTCCCTTGCGATTTAACACAAAAAAAAGACTGCCTTGCCATTGTTGATACTACACTTAAGCATTTTGAAAAAATAGATATCCTTATTAATAATGCAGCTGTGCAATACGAAGCAGCTACTTTAGATGCCATTTCTGATGAACAATTTGATAAAACCTTTAAAACGAATGTATATGGGGTTTTTTACCTCACGCAAGCAGCTCTTAAAGTGATGAAAGCAGGCAGTAGTATCATCATGACTTCTTCTGTGGTAGCTTTTCATGGAAATGAAACCTTAATTGATTATTCTATGACTAAAGGTGCACTTATGGCTATGACACGTTCTCTTTCTATCTGCCTTGCTAAAAATGGTTCAGGAATTCGTGTTAATGCAGTAGCTCCAGGACCTATTTGGACACCTTTTATCCCCTCCTCACTGGATGCAAAAGGAGTTTCACAATTCGGGAAAAATACACCTCTTGGTCGCGCTGGACAACCAGTAGAATGTGCCGGTGCTTATGTTTTCTTAGCCTCTGAAGCAGCTTCCTATATAACTGGTCAAACTATCCACATCAATGGCGGTGAAATTGTAAACGGCTGATAAAAGAGCACATAAAAATAAGCTGCCCAAACTATTTTGGGACAGCTTATTTACTATTTACTATTATACTCTTTATTAAGCTTGTACTACTACTTTATTTAATGCTTCTATAAGAGATGGAATATCCATACCATGTGCATTTGCACCTTGTTCGATTGTTTCAAAGTGTGCTGCTGCACAACCAAGGCAACCCATACCAAAAGCTGCAAATACGCCTGCTGCTGCTGGATATTTTTCTACGACTTCTATAATTCCCATTTCTTTTGTAATCATCTTTATTTCTCCTTCTTTCATCATAGACCTATGTATTTGTTTACTTTGATAGTAAAAAACACCCAATCACTTGGGTGTGCTATCCAAAAATAATAATTTGGCAAGCCGGCGTACCTTGCATCTCTGATTACTACCAAAAAGCAGCGCGTGGGGAGCCCTTTCCCACCTCAAATTATTACTTTTTAATACTATTTTATACACTAATTATACTGCACTTTTTTATCACAGTCAATGCAATTTTCTTTAAATCGACCACTAAAAATACGGTTTTCTAGCTTACTTGGTGTAATGGGATAAAAAGAAGCTACATAAATATAGTCTTCCTCTAAATCTACTTCTAAAGCTACTAATAAGTTTTTATCCAATTTCTTTACCAGCTCTAAGCTTGTGCCTACTTTTTTAGGATGACAACCTACATACTCAGGATTTGTGATAATCTCTTCGATATAATCTTCTATATGACTGATGATGTATTTCCCGAGATCCTTACCATGCTTTCGCATGACATGTTTCACTACACCCGGAGCCATATACACTTTTCCACTAAAAGGAAACTCTCCCAAGGTAGCTACTTCATGATTGATAAAACCAACTACATTACACTCATCCTTTGGTACTTTCATAGGCCCCTCCTAAATCTCTGTTCACATGAGGTATTTAGAGTATGTCTTATCTCTATTATACTCCGTTTTGATTCTTTTGTGACAAGATTTTCTAAAATTCTAGTCTTTATTTTAGACAAAAAGGGTAGTTTTTTTACCTATGTTTTTATAAACGGATAGTTACATCTTTCTTATAACCATTGACTACCATATGAGCTACATTAGTGCCAAGTTCATCTGTAATAATGACTTCATAGACACCAATACGTTTGCTCTCTGAAAGTCTTGTTGCTTCTGCTATAAGTTTTTTACCCTTGGCCACACTAATAAAAGAAATACTGTTATTAAGTGAAACAGTGAGTTGTCCACCTATATTAGCGGCTACCGCAAAAGCAAAGTCCCCTAGAGTAAAAATGGCTCCTCCCTGTACAGAGCCACCGGCATTATAGTGTTTTTCTTGTATTTGCATACTACAGCATGCTTTACCTTCTTCTGCCCATTCAATTTCTATACCTACACCTGTCGCAAACTTATCATCTTTAAAAAATTCCCTTACTCTCTCAATATCCATGTTGCTTACTCCTTGCACGTTATAGTTTATTCAACCTATATACTACAGTATCTCCTACTTCGTTTTTTTTATTATACGTCAAGTAGCTTGTAAATAGCAAACAAACAATCTGCAAAACATTTATTCATTAATTTGTTCCTCTAAAACGCTTAACTGATTCTCTCCTAAAATAAAGATGCCATTTTGATGCAAAAGTTCTGCAGTTATACCCATTCCTTCTTTTTTTTGCCCTGAAAAGCTCCCATCATAAATTGTCCCAAAACCACAAGAAGGACTATTTTCTTTTAAAAGAGCTACCTTACACCCAAATAGCTGTGCAAGCTTCAAGGTTTCTTCTGCTCCCTTAATAAAAGCCGTTGTTACTTCTACCCCACAACTCGTCCATGCGCTTCTTTCTTCCCCTCTAAGTTCTACTGGATTTCTCGGTGTTGTTAAACCACCAAGCTGCTCTGGGCATACAGGAATAAGATGATATTTTCCCTTTAAATTTAAAATTTCTTCTTTAAAGTTATTGCCTCCACTGTATTTACAGTTAATCCCTAACAGACATGCACTTACTAGAAGAGCTTGTTTTTCCTTGCTTCTTACTTGATTGCTCCCTTTAATGGTCATTGTATTACTCCTCTATCTTTATTTTAAGATTTTTACATCTACACCATACCCTAGCTTAATAAAAGCACCATGACCTGCCAAAGTAACATCTGCCTTCACAATCGTTTCACCACTTTCTTCAATGGCTTTATGAGCAATACGGCTAATTTGTCCCTTTATCACTTGTTCTTCGTCTGCATAACACTTTACTTCTGCCTGACTCCCTAATTTCACATCTTTAATAAAGCTCTCTGGTATATCTACTGTTGCCACAAGACTGGTCTCATCTACTAATTTTAAGGCGACACCTTGACCATCTCTTCCCACAAGGCAGCCTTCTTGTATGCCTAGCTTTTCTACAATACTATCTGTTTCTGCTATAATGTCTTTACCTTTTATATAACTCTTCCTTAATCTACTTTGCATTTCCTCAAGTTCAACCTCTGCTATACTCCTCCTAATAATTAGCTCATCTATCTCACTTTTATTTGAATAGGAGGTATTGCTTGCCTGCGTTTGTTTAACCTTTAAGCTCGCTGCTAAAGCATCAAGTTCTAACTGTTTTTCTGTCTTTGCTTTTTCTAGCTTAGCCTCTGCCTCCTTCAAAGTCTTTTCTTTACTCTGAATCCCAAGCTGAGCTTCATCTACTTCATTCTTCGCTAGACTTCCTGCTACATAAAGAGTTTCTAATACCTCATAGTCCTTCCTTGCCTTAGCAAGCACTCTCTCAGCTTCAGCTATTTCCTCTGTCTGCATCTTTAATTCAGGATCTGTTTCCTCTTGTAAAAGACGTTCTTTTAAAAGAAGCTCTTGCTTAATTTTACTTGCCTCTACACTTGTAGGATCTAAATTCTTTTCAAACTCTCCCAACTGTACCTCAAGAAGCTCCATTTCTTTTTCCTTTTTCAAGATACTTGTTTCATAGCTCTTTATATCAAGTGTTGCTAATTTATCTCCTTTTTTAACGCAGTCGCCTTCCTTCACATACAGTTTCTCTACAGTAGCCGGAAAATCAATATATATTTCTTTTGTCTGATTAGCTGTAATTTCACCAAAAACATCAATGCCTTCTTGAACCTCAGCTTCTATTTTTTCTGTTGTTACCTGCCCACTATTAGCTTCTTCACTCTTATTGCAGCCTACCAAAAGTATGCCTACTAGCATCCATACTACCCATTTCATCTTTTTCATTTCTCTTTCTCCCCTTCTTTCATACGAAACACACTCTTATTATTGAGCTAGCTTCTTAACAAATGTACCCATCTCTTACCTTGATAAGATGGGTGCCATACTCTGCTGCTTCCTTGGAATGTGTCACTTGAATAATGGTTTTATCTTGTTCTTTATTAATACGTTGTAAAAGCTCCATAATCTCTATCCCTGTCTTACTATCTAGATTCCCAATAGGTTCATCTGCAAAAATAATATCTGGCTGATTAATAAGAGCTCTGGCTATAGCCACTCGTTGTTGCTGCCCACCAGATAATTCCCTAGGTGTATGTTTTCGTCTTTCCTTAAGCCCTACTATTTCAAGTATTGCTTCTAAATCCTCTTGATGTGCTTTCATCTTTTTACCGTCTAACAAAATAGGTAGCATAATATTTTCTTCTACATTTAGATTTGGAATTAGGTTATAAAACTGAAATACAAAACCAATATCACTTCGTCGCATTTTACTCTCTTCCTCATCTTTCATCTTACTCATTTCTTTACCATTAATTAAAATCTTTCCTGATGTAGGTGTATCTAATCCCCCTAAAAGATAAAGAAGAGTACTCTTACCTGAACCAGAAGGCCCCATAATAGAGTAAAAGCTTCCTTTTTTAATTTCTAAATTGATATCTTTTAAGATCTCTACTGTTGCATTTCCTAATGCATAGCTCTTACATAGGTTTTGCGTTTCTATTACATTTTCCATTTACTTCCCTCACTTATTCATATTTAATAGCTTCAATAATATTGAACTTTGAAGACTTACTTGCAGGTGTAATAGAAGCCATAATTGTCACACCTATTGCCCCTATTACATATAGCCATAGTACACTTTTTATAAAATGCATAGGTATTGGACATTGCATACCTTCTAATATATAAGGCGAAATCTTAAACATGCCCCATCCTGTAACGATGCCAATAATTGCCCCCAGTATCCCTAAGGCTAATGCTTCTAAAAATACCATTTGCATGATTTGCCGCTTACTCATACCAATTGAACGCAAAACAGCTAGGTTTTGCTTTCTCTCAATAAAGCTAATAAATAGATTGTTAACAATCCCTACAATTCCAATGATAACAGCTAATATTGAAAAAGCTACCATCATCATCATCATTTGGTCATTACTCTCTTTGTTACTCTGTTTCATGGAACGGATCAAACGTCCACTTAAATAACGATTTTCATATTTTTTTTGCAATTTATTTAAAGCTTCCTCTTCATCGTCACTAGTAAGTAGGTAAGCATTGTCATAATATCTCTTATTCATATCGAGCTTTAAATATTTTTCACTCATAAGGGCATAGTTGCCATTGTTCATAAAAGTATTCATAAAGCCAAGTACTGTGTAAATACGGTTTCCCTTTGGTGTAGCAATGCTTAATTTATCTCCTTCCTTGACACCATAACGATCTTTAAGGATCTTTGTAAGAATTAGGTATCGATCTTCATTAATCTTCCCTAGTAATTCCTCCTTTTTTCCCATATAGTCTAGTTGTACATGCCTATCATACTCAGGACCAGTTATACCTTCTACCCACCAGATTTCTGCTTCCCACTCCTGCACTTTAATAGCTGCTTGCTCATAAACAGGGACTACATCTTCTACCCCTTTTTCACTTTCTAAAGCTCTTGCCGCTCCTTTATCCATGTTTTCCATCCATACTACCATATCGGACTGGAAGGTCTGGTCATAGAAATTTAAGACTTCTACTTGTACATTGATACTAATATTTACAATAAAGAGAAGCATTGACACACCTAAGGTAATGAGGGTAATACTATTTAACATATTTTTATTAGCTTTAATATTTCTTACTGCTAAAACCCCTATATTTCCAAAGACAACTTCAAAAATCCCTTGTAAAGTATAAGAAGTCCACCTTACTAAGGTTGGTAAAAGGTTGATAACTCCTATAATCAGAAAGGTGAGAGAGAGTGATGATAAAATCATCATATTTTGTCCGTTAGTTAGTTGAAGTACCCCTATGCTTATGAATAAGCTTACCGTCCCTATTATACTTTTTCTCACCTTTTTCTTTTTATATCCGCCTCCATTACCTAGCACAATATCTTTAACGGGTATTTTCCCTACCTTTAAAATAGGAAGCATACTACTTATTACACTAACTAAAAGGGAAAAGCAGAAAGTAATAAAGCATCTTACTCCCCCAACCTCCATTTTTATCTTTTTAGCACCCTCTAGCTCCCCTGTTGATAAAAATTGAAGCATTAGGAAAAGAATTAAAAAACCTAGTAAAATAGCGCAAATCCCACCAATAATACCATAGCCTATACTTTCTAGAAGCAGTACCCTATTTACCATGCGTTTGCTTGCTCCTATACTTCGAAAGGTACCTATTACTGGAAGCTTTTCAAGGGTAATTACCTTAAAGGAAGAATGCACAATATAGATACTCATAAAAGTAACTAGTACAGTCATCATGAGAAGGGGCTGTGCAATCCAAGAAATGCTTTCTTCTAGATCCTTCCTATCAACAAACTCTTTTACCTCTGCCTTAGGATAAGCTACTCTTAGCTTCTCAATTAACTCATCAATCGTTATCTTTTCTGCAGCTGACTTCATATAGATAAGAGTAGGCTTTTGCTCCGTTCCAAAGAACTGGCTAAGAGCACTAAAACGCATTAATCCCTTTGCCTCTTCTGTTTCACTACCAAATAGTCCCTGTGGATAAGCTATGCCATAAATCACTAGCTTTCTTTTTTTCTCCCCAATTCGCATTTCAAAGCTATCCCCTACTTGAAGCTTATATTTCTCAGCTGTCTTTTGACTGATAATAAGACTTCTATCATCAAAGGTTGCCCCTGAAAGCTGTTGTTTTAAGACAAGTTTATTCATTTTAATATAATCTTCAAGTTCTATTCCTGTTAACTGAATCGTATCATAGCCCTTGTCTTTTTTTTCATAAAGCCCATTTCCTGTAATCACTGGAATAATATAGTCTGCTAGAGCTTCTAGCTGCTGTGCAGGATGCATACTAAGGAGATTTGTATCCATCTTTTTGCCTGCATAGATATGAATCTCTACATTTCCTCCTGTCTCCCTTATTTTATCTGTTTGCATCTGAACCACTGAAGCAGATAAGGCTGTAGAGGCTAAATAGAGAGCTCCTGCTAAAGCTACAGCTAATACTACCAAAAAAGTACGCATTTTCTTTTCTGTAATAGATTTTATCAAGTATTTTAATATAATTTGCATAATCCCTTACTCTTTCTCTATTTTATAATTTCCATCTTATACTTCCATGCCAAAGTACGACTTACAGCTTCATCAATAAGTGCTTCCTCTATCTCTCCGTGCTTTACAGCTGCTAACACTGCTGCACAGCTCTCTTCTAAATCAGAAATAAGGATTAAATCATTGCCTGCTTGAAGTGCCAACACTGCTGGGTGTATCTCTCCTGAAAAAAGGGAAATGGCTTCCATTGCTAAATCATCCGTCATAATCACACCTGTAAAGCCTAATTCCTCTCTTAAAAGCTTATGTACCTTAGAAGATAAAGACGCTGGATATTCACTATCCATTGCTTCTACAATAGAGTGAGAAACTAATATGCTCTCTACTCCTTGTTCAATTCCTTTTTGAAAAGGAATAAGATCAACTTCCTTAAAACTTCTTAAAGGTCTTGTATCTCTTACTAAATCCGTATGGGTATCTCCATTACTTCCATACCCTGGGAAATGCTTAAGTGTGCTAGCAAGCTTTGCCTTTTGCATAGCTTTTACAACAGTTACTACGTATTCTGCTGTTTCTAATGCCTGTTTACCAAAGGCTCTCCCATACATATAGGCACTTGGCTCATTAGTCACATCTGCTACTGGTGCTAAATTAAGACTAATCCCTAGCTCCTTAAGAAGCTTTGCCTTAGCAACTGCATCTTGTCTTATAGCTTCTAGCCCCCCTTCTTGTTCCAAAGCCTGTGGTGATTTAAAAGGTGCTTTGGCAAGCTGTGGATTACTGCTAATACGCACAACACTTCCTCCTTCCTCATCTACCGCCATCAGCATGGGCAGGGTACTTGCTTCCTGATAAGCATTTATTGTATTTATTACTTCTTCCTTTGTCTTATCTTTAAAATCACGACTAAAAAGCACATAACCAGCTGGTTTTAGATTCTTTATTTGCTCAATAGCTCCTACATCTGGACATCTAGCTAAAAAAAGCTGTCCTACCTTCTCTTCTAAACTCATTGTAAGTAGCTTTTCTTTTGCTTGCTTTTCATAAAATCTAAAGACAGTTTGTGGTTCTGACGCTGTAAGCTGCTCTTTGGAGTTCATCACTTTATTTTCTTCCAACACCTTAGGTGCATTTTCTATTGGTTGCTTTTTATTCATCTCTAATGTAACTTCCCCTATTTGTTTTTTCTGTGGTAGCTTATAAAATAGTATAAGAAAGCACCCTATACTAACTAGAGCTAATAGCAAAAATAAACCATATATCTTCTTTTTGACTTTTCTTTTTTCTGATGAGCCCTTCATTTGATCCCTCCTGCTTATTCGTCATATTCTACACAAACACTTCATAAGACAACTTCTCTTCTTTATTTTTCCTACTATGCATCTTATTGTTGCTTATACTATATTCAATTATTATTTATTTTAACTTTATACATACCTCACCTAGTGAAGTATTTTACATTTTATATGATACTCATATATACCTCACCTGTCAATGTATATTTTTTAAAAAATCATTATTAACAATATTTTTAAACTCATATCAATTTTCTACACCAAAAAGCTAAGTAAGAATTTATGAATTCTTACTTAGCTTTCTTTATTTCTCTATTTAAGCTACTCTTTTTCCCTCTTTTTTAAGGTCATTAGCTAGTTTTTGAACCTCTTTAATGTTCCAGGTCATTCGCATCATTGCCCCAAAACCTATTCCACATAATATAAATAAAATGAAACTAACTCCTTCTGCAATAGCACTAAAATGATATATATCAAAAAGAACTATCCAACACAAAAGTCCCCAACCTAATACACCTTCTGAAAAAATATAGCGCCATTTCATACTTTTATCCCACACTTCTTTGATAAGTAGCTCCTTATAAACCCCCCAAGAAATAAAACCCTGTATAAAACCGATTGGCATAAGTACTAGTAATTTAATAAACACACTCACTAAGAAGTTTTGAGGATGACGTATCAGCTCTCCAAAAAAAATACCTATTATAGCCTCCACAATAAGTGCAGGTCCAATAGCTCTCCCCAAAACCCCAAACTGCCAAATAAACTTCTGTTTTTGTTCCCTAATGATACATGTTAAAATTTTTCTTATTAGCCTTTGTTTTGTCATCCCTTTCTCCTCCTCCTGTGCTGTTTACCCATAGTTTTCTATCTATTAATTACAAACATTCCTTCTCCTTCATTATAATCCTATGTTTTTTATCTGCCAACTTAAAATAAATTAAATTTTCTATATTATTCTATTTTATAATGAATAAGTGTTAGTATTTCATGCAAAAGTGGCATGAAAAGAAGTGCAACCTCTAATCTGAGATTCTTTTTTACTAAAATCCAACCTAGGCAAGTCATACATGCACCATATAAAAAAATGCATCCTCCCATGAACTTAAACTTCTTAACTGGTTTTAATGAAGTTGTATCATCACTATATACCATAAACATAGGAATAAATAAAAGTTTATAAGAAAATAAAAAAAGAGGGACTAGCCAACTTAAATAAGTTTGGTATCCCTCTACTTTTTCTTTTCCTTTGTACCCCTTAACAGGCACTATAGCTTTGGGTGCCTCCCAATAAGCCATTATCCCTTCTGCCATATGTAATAATCCTACTAAGAGTATAAGCTGCCTATAAGGCACTATAAACCATTTGCTAGGTAGCCCTAAATAACTACTTATGTTATAAACCCCATATAAAATAGGAACACTGTATGCCAAACAGTACCACCTACTTTGAAAAGCTCCAGCTATGAGACTAATGGGGAGTAACCAAAATAAATTAAAAGTAAGAGGCCATGGGCCTCCTACTCTATTCATTACAAAACTAATACCTATCCCTATAAAACATCCCATTATCCATCTTTTTAATTTATTTTCCATCTCATCCTCCTATTTGATTTCTTTTTTTACAACCTCTATAGCTTTTTGGAGTTGAGTATCTTCTTTATCTTCTAGCTTGCCTTTTGTAAGTGCATTGGTAGTTAAGCTAACTTTATAGTTTGGTTCAATCCCAATACCTTGGATACACACACCGCTTGGTGTGAAATATTTAGCTGTGGTAAGCTTAAGGGCTGAACCATCTGTAAGGGGTACAATGCTTTGAACAACCCCTTTGCCAAATGTGGTTTCACCTACAAGCTGCGCACGTTTATGATCCTTAAGTGCACCTGAAAGCACCTCTGAAGCACTAGCACTATCTCCATTTACCAAAACAACGATAGGGATAGCATTGTAGGTATCATCTGCATAAATTTCTTCTACCTTACCATTTTTGTCTTTTGTGGAAACAATAAGTCCCTTTGGTATAAGTTCATCTACAATTTTAGTCGTAACTTGCAATAACCCTCCTGGATTATTACGAAGGTCGAGAACTATACCTTTTGCTTTTTCTTTTTCCAGGTCATTTAAAGCTTTTACAAATTGTTCATGGGTTAACTCTTCGAACTGAGTAATTTTGATGTAACCAATATGTTTTTCTAACATACGAGAACTTACAGAAGGATACGTTATATTTTTACGAGTAAGCACTAAATCATAAACCTTTTGCTCTGAAGGCCTATAAACGCTAACATTAACGGTTGTATCTGGTGGTCCTTTAATCATTTTAGGGACATTTTCAAAATCATCCCCAGTAATGGTCTGACCTTCTGCCTTAATAATTTTATCCTTTGGCAAAATGCCTACTTCTTTAGCTGGAGAGTTTTCAAATACCTCTGTTACTACAATGGTATTGTCAGTAGCATCAACTGTCATCTGTACACCTATCCCTGCATAGACACCACTTGATTTTTCTTTAAAGCTTGCATATTCTTCTGAAGTGTAGTAATTGGTGTAAACATCCCCTACTCCTGCTACAAATCCTTTATAAATCCCTTCCTGCATCTTATCCTTATTAACTTCGCCTACAAAATAATCATTAATAACTGCTTCTATCGCTAATAATTTTTTATCTACATAATAGTACTTATCAATGAAACCTGCTCCCACCAATACTATTGTTGACAATAAAAAACCTATAGCAGCACCTCGAAAAAAGCTATTTTTTTTCATCAATGCTACCTCCTTTATAAATGTGTGACTGTTTTTAGTGTGCCTTATTTTAACATTCTTATCCTTATCAGTTTTTTCCTTTAAAGCTTAAAATTGCTCCAAAGCTTTCATAAGCTGTGCATCATTTTTAAGAGATATTTCACCACTTGTCATCAGCTCAACAGCTGATTCAACAGTGTTTTTTATAGCAATATCAGGTGCAATGCCCTTACCTTTTAGGCTGACTTCACTTATACTGTAAATAATACCCGTTGTAACACGAACCCCCGTCTTATCTTTTAAATCTATACACTGTGTTACCACACCATTTCCACTGGTAATACTCCCTACGACTGGCATTTTCTTTACTTCTTTTAAAGTACTTACCATGGCCTCTACAGTACCACTTGTTCCCTCATTTACTAATAGAACGACTTTTCCATCATAACTTATTCCTGCATTTCCTTTATACTCTTTAAAGTTACCTGTTTTGTCTTGTACTTTGAAAAGAAGCTGATCTTCTATAAACAAGTCGCAAATCTCTACAATTTCTTCAAGATTCCTACTGGTAAGATAGCGGACATCTAAAATCACATCTTTAACTTGCTTTTCTTTAAAACTTTTTAAGGCCTCTGCTAATTCCTCACTGGTATCTGGGGTAATAGTCTTCATTTCTATGTAGCCTCTATTTCCCTCTAAAATCTCAGTCTTTAAACCCGGAATATGGATCACCTCTGAAACAAGTTCTACTGTTCGACTCTCTTTACCTGAATTATCTTGTATGACATAAGTTACCTTTTGGCTACCTGTATAAGCTAACTTTTCATAAAGCCCTACTTGATTAGCCATTCGCACACCTATCTCATCAATTTGGATAATTTTATCCCCTACCTTAATCCCTGCTTTTTCAGCAGGTGAGTTCTCTAATACTTGTGTAACTATAATTTCATTCCCACTTATACCCCAAGTAAAAAATATACCTGTTCCTATATATTGTCCTTTTTCAAAGATTTTTTCTGCCGCATATTCCTCTTCATTTAAATAAACTGTACTTGGATCCTCTAAGCCACTTACATAACCTGCATACAAACTATCCATGATCTTTTGCTGATCCATATCACCTAAAAAGCTATAGTCTAAATACTTATTCAGTTGATTCATCTTACTTCTTGAATACTGAGGAGCCGTAAAACGTTCTAAATTGCAACCAACAATTGTTCCCATTACACTTACGCTTACGACCATCCCTGTTAAAATCCCTATTATCTTTTTTATTTTCAAAGGTCTCTCTCCTTATGTGCCCATTATTTTTTTATCATTGTATTCCTTTTTTCTTTAGCAAGCAATACTTAAACATTTAAAAAGAAGCAACTCTATAATAATATATTAGTTACTTCTTTTATGTATGTTCTTATACTGTTAGTTTACCCAAAATCTTATTTTTTACTAAGATAATTCCAAGGACTTGTATGTGCACCATTTACACGTACTTCAAAATGGCAATGATTACCTGTAGAATACCCTGTGCTCCCTATTTTAGCAACAGTTTGTCCTTTTTTCACTGTATCACCCTTTTGAACTACCAAGGAAGAGTTGTGTCCGTAAAGACTTACTAAACCACTTCCATGATTAATCATGATCGTATAACCGTAACCATTTATCCAACCTGAAGTAATAACGACTCCATCAGCAGCAGCTACTACAGGTGAGCCATAGGAAGCAGGAATATCTATCCCTGTATGAAATTCTCTAAGTCCAGAAATAGGACTTGTTCTTGAATTGTACTGTGAACTTAATTGATAAAAACCTGGTACTGGCCACCCAAATTTTCCTCCTGCATATTTCAGGTTACTTGCAGCTGTTAACCTTTTTATCTCTGCTTCTAACTTCTTAGACTCTTCTTCCATCTCTTTAATCTGAGCCTTGAGTTTATCTTCTTCACCTGCTAGCTGGCTAATAGCTTTATCCTTTTCTTCTCTAGCAGCTTGCAGTTCATGCTTACGACTTACTTGCTCTTCAAAAAGTGTATCTAGCTCAACCTTTTCTTCTTCAATAAGCTTTTTTTGCTCATCGATTACCCGTATTTGCTCTTCATAGCTCACTAATGTATTATTATCTTTTTCTGAAATACGTTTAATATATTCTACGCGATTAAGCGCTTCCCAAAAGCTTCCTGAAGAAAAAACAATTTGCAAATACCCTATTTTGCGATTTTTGTACATTTGTACCATTCGCTTTTTGGTATCCTCATACTGCTCTTCTTTTTTTTCAGTAGCTACTTCCAGTGCTGCCTCACTCTTTTCAATAGCCTCTTCCTTTTCTGCTAACTGTACTTCTAATTGATCAATTTTATCTTGAATGCCTACAATCTGGGTATCTACCTTCTTAATTTCTTCTTTAATTTGCTTCTTTTTTTCTTCTGTTAAAGCAAGGCTATTTTTAGTTTCTTTTATTTCCTTTTGCGTATTACTTAACTCATTTTTTTTACTTGATAAACTAGAAGCATACAGAGGGGTGAGTATTAATAAAAAACTCAAAAATAAAGCTAGTTTTTTCCTCATATTTACCTCCTACACCTTCAAATGTTTATGTACAGAAACGCCACTACCTATTAATCCGATACCAATGCCTATACTTAAGTAAATAGGAATAAGTTCTCTCATGATTTCTTTTACTTCTAATAGATGGAAACCATTTAATAAGCTTAATAGATGAGTTATCATAAACTCATGAACACTATTATAAAGTAGAATTATACATACAATTGAAACAAGGGAACCTATAAAACCAATGACAATTCCTTCTATCAGAAATGGTAAACGAATAAACCAGTCTGTGGCACCTATATATTTCATAATATTAATTTCTTTTCGTCTAATATAAACTGTTAACTTAATGGTGTTGGCCATTAACAGTAAACCAATAATAATTAGGCAAACACTTATCCCCCATGAAACATAATTCACTGTATGATTAAGCTTCATAAAAATATCTGTTTCCTTTTGCAAATAGACAATTTCTAACTCACTATATTTTTTTAAACTCTCTGCTACTTGATCTTGAAATTCTATACTTTCAACCGTAAGTTCAAAGGATGCAGGAAGAGGATTATCTTTTTGAAAATCTTCAAATAAGGTATCACTTTCACTGTCATCACTAAAAATCTTAAGTGCTTCTTCCTTTGAAATATATTCTATATGGGTAATATGTGGAATGTTATTAAGCTCTTGCTGAATGGTTAAAATACGTTGTTCTTCTACTCCATCCTTTACATAAGCGGTAATACCGAACTTTGTTTCTACCTGTTTCAAGATGGTATCTATGTTGCTTCCTAAAGCATAGGAAACACCTAATATCAATAAACAAAGTACAATAGTGCCTGCAGAAGCTAACGCCATGATTCTATTTTTCCATAAGCTTATAATACCCTCTTTAAATAAATACTTGAGAGTATTCCATTTCATCGTCATAGCCTCCTTCTTGTATATCCTTCACTATATTGCCTTCTCTAATCTCTATGACCCTCTTTTTAAGGGAGTTAACAATCTCACGCTCATGTGTTGCCATGACAATAGTCACTCCCCTTTTATTGATATCTTGTAAGCAGTTCATAATTTCCCAAGACGTAGCAGGGTCTAAGTTCCCTGTAGGCTCATCTGCAATGAGAATAGGGCTATTGTTGACAATAGCACGTGCTAGGGCTGTTCGCTGCTGTTCCCCCCCCGAAAGCTCATTAGGATAACACCTTGCTTTTCGGGCAAGACCAACAAGCCCTAGCACAATAGGGACATTTTTACGAATATCTCTCCCACTTGCCCCTACAATTTGCATGGCAAAGGCCACATTTTCATAAACCGTTTTATTAGGAAGCAACCTAAAGTCTTGAAAAACAATCCCTATATCTCTTCTTAGATAAGGAATTTGCTTTGGTTTTAGCTTGGTTACATCTTTATTATTAATGATAATCTTACCATGGGTCGGTTCAATTTCCTTTAAAAGAAGTTTTAATAAGGTGGACTTCCCTGAGCCACTATTCCCAGTAATAAATACAAATTCTCCCTTCTCGATACTTAGGTTTGTATTATTTAACCCCACTGCCCCATTGGAATAAACCTTTGATACATTTTGTAAGTAAATCATATGCTATCCACCAAGTTTCTACATTCTATTTTGACTTTGTCTCTCCATATAATCCATATATTGACTTA
This sequence comes from Sporanaerobium hydrogeniformans, assembly GCF_002735925.1. Taxonomy (GTDB): domain Bacteria; phylum Bacillota; class Clostridia; order Lachnospirales; family Cellulosilyticaceae; genus Sporanaerobium; species Sporanaerobium hydrogeniformans. The sequence continues at coordinate 87,754 of NZ_PEDL01000004.1, forward strand.
CCATAATTGTAATCTTAAATACAATGGCATCGTCAAATTGACGAAGGTCTAGACCTGTTGTTTTTAATAATTTATCTAAACGATACACAAGAGTATTTCTGTGAATATAAAGTTGTCTTGAAGTTTCAGACACATTTAAACTGTTTTCAAAGAATTTGTTAACAGTTGTTAAGGTTTCTTCGTCAAAGCTATCTACACGCTTGTCCTTTAATACCTCTTTGATAAAAAGCTTGCAAAGTGAAAGTGGCAATTGGTAAATAATACGACCAATTCCCAGTTTTGCATAATGTGAAATATGCCCTTCGCAGTTAAAGATTTTACCTACTTCAAGAGCCATTGTAGCTTCTTTGTAAGAGTTAGATACATCTTTTAAGTCATTAACAGCTGCACCTACTGCTACATAAACCTTGCTCATAGCTTCTGCACTTAAGGTATCATAAATCATCTTTGCGTAACCTTCTATTTCAGCAGAATCATCTGACATCACTTCTTTTACTAAAATCATGTTCTTTTCATCTACAGCTGTTACAAAATCTCTTGTTTTGTCTGGGAAAATATTACGAAGGATATCTGAAACATTGTTATCTTTTTTATCATCACATTCAATAAGAAAAACAACACGACGTACATTATTTTTAATATGAAGTTTTTTTGCACGTGTATAAATATCTACTAAAAGTAAGTTATCTAAAAGAAGATTTTTGATAAAATTATCGCGATCAAAACGTTCCTTATAAGCTACTAGTAAACTTTTAATTTGGAAGGTTACAATTTTACCTAATTTATAAGCTTCATCATCTACCCCACTTACTGATAAAACATACTCTACTAAATATTCATCATAAATTTTGAAATAATGAGAGCCTTGCATCTCTTGGCTATCCGCTTGAGAATTAATAAAGGCTTCTACTTGTGGTACATATTCTCCTACATTATTGCTAATTGTAGAAACAACGATTTTTGACTCTGCATCAATAATGCAAAAATCACGGCGTGTAATATTTTTTAGTCCGTCTATTGTACTTTGTAAAATTTGATTGGAAATCATATCTATCAGCTCCTAAATTCAAATGATATAACTATTTTATCTTACCTTCTATTTTATCCTATAATAGTTCAAAAAAAAAGCTTAAATGAAAAAAACCTTACAGTAATCTCTTCTTTCTTACAAAAAAGCCATAGGATATTAAAGTATCCTATGGCTTTTGTCTCTATTCATTAAGCAATCACTAGTTTGTAATTGTCTTTTGTGTTTCTAAATCAAATGCGTGGATTTTTGTTATATCAATTGCAATATCCACTTTATCATCTACTACAGCTGTACAAGATGCTGGGAAGCAACCTGTGATGTTGTTGCCTTCGCAAACCATGTAGTAGTTCTTTTCTGCACCAAGCATTTCAACTACTTCTACAGTTGCTGTTGCATAAGCATAATTTGGTTTTTGTTCTTCAAATAAAGTTGAAGGCTCAGCGATATCGCCAGGACGGATACCCATCATAACATCTTTGCCTACGTAAGGAGCTAATTTCTTAGCTTTTTCAGGAACTACTGGTACTTCTACTGAACCAAAGGTAAGCGCAAGACCTTCTCCTCTCTTCACAACTTTAGCTTCAATCATATTCATTTGTGGTGAACCGATGAATCCAGCTACGAAAAGGTTTTGTGGTTCACTAAATAATTTACTTGGTGAATCTACTTGTTGGATTACACCATCTTTTAATACTACGATACGTGTACCAAGTGTCATCGCTTCGATTTGGTCATGTGTAACATAGATAAATGTTGTTTGTAATCTATGGTGCATTTTAGAAATTTCTGTTCTCATTTGCACACGAAGTTTTGCATCAAGGTTTGATAAAGGTTCGTCCATTAAGAATACTTTTGGCTCACGAACGATTGCACGACCCATAGCAACACGTTGTCTTTGACCACCTGATAATGCTTTTGGTTTACGATCTAAGCATTGGTCAATGTCAAGGATTTTAGCTGCTTCACGTACACGACGGTCGATTTCTTCTTTTGGAGTCTTACGAAGTTTTAAACCAAATGCCATGTTGTCATATACAGTCATATGTGGATATAACGCATAGTTTTGGAATACCATCGCGATATCACGATCTTTAGGTGCCACATCGTTACAAAGCTTGTCACCAATCCATAATTCACCAGAAGAAATTTCCTCAAGACCAGCGATCATACGAAGCGTTGTTGACTTACCACAGCCTGAAGGACCTACGAAAATGATAAATTCTTTGTCTTCAATATCTAAGTTAAAGTCTTTAACCGCTACGAAACCATTAGAGTATTTTTTTACAATGTTTTTTAATTTTAAGCCTGCCATAAGATTTTCCCCCTTAGTTTGGAATTAATTATTATCTCGTTGGACTTAATTTACTATACTATATTTGACTTCGCCAAACTATTGACTATTTTTATAAAAAGCTTTTACCTGTTTTGGATAATAGTCCCAAACTCCCTTTACACCTTTATAGGGTACCTCTAAAAAACCATCTTTACGTAGTATTTTCTATAGATTTTATAGCCTATTTTAGTAATTAATTGACATAAACCCGCCTTATAGACAATTTATCTAATCTTTTTCCGTTTTTTTAAGTACTTTCTCTATTATTTACGTAATAAAACATAGAGAAGAAACTTTGGCAAGACTAACATCCTTCCAAAACGACTAGGTTCTTTCACAAGACGATAAAACCATTCAAGGCCTAGCTTTTGATAAATAAAAGGTGCCCTTTTAACAACTCCAGCCATTACATCGAGACTACCACCTACCCCTATAGCAACGCGTATGTGGGTTAATTTATCTTTATTTTCTTCTATCCAAATTTCTTGTTTAGGTGCTCCTAATGCAACTAAAAGAATGTTGGCACCCGAAGCATTAATAGCCTCTATAATCCTCTCACTCTCCTCAGGTTTAAAATAACCATCATGAGTACCTACGATTTGAATACCTGGATAAAGCTTTCTCATTTCTTCTGCTGCCTTATTGGCAATACCTGGCTTACTCCCTAAAAAATAATATTTATAACCATTAGAAACAGCCTCTTTCATGGTATTTTGTACCATGTCATAACCTGCTACACGTTCTTTCAGTGTATTTCCTCTTAAAAACTTAGATGCAATCACTACACCTATCCCATCTGGTACTACTAAGTCTGCTTTATTTAATATAGAAGAAAGTCGTTCATTTTCTCTAGCAGTCATAATAATTTCAGGATTAGGTGTAAAAACTAAGTGCACTTTGTCTCCTTTTGTAAACTGCTGAATTTGACCAATTGCCTCTCTCATTGTAACATTACAAACTGGAATATCCATAATTACTATTTTTTCACATTGTTTTTTATCCATGTTGCCTCCCATTTCTTAAAACCTTATCACTCTTTGTGACAGGGATAGTGTTTTTGAAAGTAAGAAATAACCCAATTAGTAAGAACAAGTAAAACAAGTCCTATAGCTATCCCTAGAATTATACCATAACTACTACGTAATAGGGAAATAAGAAGTGGCGTATGAATATGAGCATAGGTGTTGACTAATGAAACTGGACCTATGGCTCCTAATGCTACTAAAGGTAAATACTTATCTTGGTAACCCCAACACAAAACCAGCAATAGGAAGGGATAACCAATTAAAAATTCTTTTGTACGTGGTCTAACACCTAAGCATTTGGTAAGCGTATCACGGATGATTTTTTCAAAGTGGGGTACCTCTGCACTATTGCCACTCCGAATGGCATAAATCAAAAAGAAAAGTGTTAATATACCCATGATAATGAGCGCTAAATACGTCACCTTGCATTGCATAAGCTCTCTTATAGAGTGCTTCTCTTCCTCATGGTATTTATAAAATAAAATCAGTACAATACCTAGTATAGGCAAAAGATAGGCAAGCTTTACTCCACTAAAAAGGTCAATGCCTAAACTATAACTTGTCCTTGAAAGAGTTCCAATAATCGTTAAACCTCCACCAAAGGAGATAAGGCAGATTTTAAGTAATGCCCCTATTCCCTGAATATAATCACGTTTTTGAGGTTTCACCTCTGTTACAACCGCATAAACAGGACAAATAATAGCCCCAAATAAAGCCATTAACTTAAGTCCTAATCCCCATCTCGTATAAAGTATAAGACTATAACCGATTATTCCCACTATAGCCAGTCCATAGCCCAGCCCTCTTCTATTAAAATCATCCATTAGTAATACAAAAAAACCAATGGCACCTAATCCAGCTATAAAACTCACTAGAATATCTGTGCTAACTGTTCTAGCCCCTGGTTTCAGTTCATCATACTGCTGAGTAACTCCTACCTCATAGCCTGCTTTTTCTGCTTCTTTTTTAAATGAAGTTATAAGCTCTAACAAACTTTCTTCATCCTGAATTGCCATTCGCTCCTGCTGAGGTAGGTTAAATAAAAAAGCACGGTCTTTCCTTTCCTTAAGTGCTAATTTATAGCGATTCAATGTATCTAATGTAGAAAAGCTCTTAAGGTTATCATCTCCAAATTCTCGAACAACAGGATAAGTACCCGTATGATTATAAACACTTTTTACCAAGGCAATAAATCCTTTTTGCTTATGAGCTAGGAATTCTCTAAAAAACACCCCTTTTTCAGCTACTAACTTGATAAGCTCAGGTGAATCATAATCCGAAATCCTATCTTCTAAGAAATACAAAGGTCCTATAGAAGGAAGTTTGTTGATTTCTGAGACTATATAGGCGGCTGTTTCCTCTAATCCCTTTGGCCAAGCTCTAAGCCCTAAGCAAATTTCATACCCCAGGTTTGCACCTACCTGAATCCCTTCTTCTGGAAAACCTACACCAATGGTTGTTAAACTACTTTCATCGCGTACCTCAATATAAGTTTCATCCTCTACGTTAAAGCTTCTATTAGGAATTCCTTTATGAGTTAAATGTCCTTTTATTCGTTCAGCGATAGCCGGTTCTTTTACCACAATATAAATAAAAGGTGCCTTTATCTGTGGTATGGCTTTTGAAATGTTTGCTTCTTCATAACCTGCTAACACCCTTATATGCCCCTGCTTTGCTTCATTATCTAAAGAGCCTTTCCCTTGAGGTAATAAGGTGTTTTCTTTTATAAATAAAGTTGTAGCCCCTGCTTCTTTGAACTGAATGAGCAAATCACCAATTTCTTGATCCTTCTCTTGTGACATATTTAAAATATCTTCATAACGAATACCAATACGCACACCTTGCTCTTGACCTTCAATAGCTATACGTCTTCCCCCTATAACCAGACATACTATAAAGGATAGCATCATCAAACCCTGTATGAATGTTCGCTCTAGCTTTCTCATCCATTATTCCTCCCACTTCTCCGTTGTAAAGCTATTTTGTGCAAATGAGAGGAAATTCATACCAATTAAAAGGCATAGATAAGTAAACTTTATCTATGCCTTTTCAATCAACTACTTATTTCGTTTTATTTAAATACACCTGACTCTATCCTAGTCTTTAAATCTAAAACCTTTTTTTCAATAAGCTGTGCTGTCTTTATGAATTCTGCATCTTCTTTTCCTGACGGATCACTTAAGCCCCAATCTTCTCTATAGCGACAGGGTAAACTAGGACATTCTACATTACATCCCATTGTAACCACAATATCTACCTCTGGTATATCTGTTAAGAGTTTACTCTTTTGTGTTTCATTCATGTCTATGCCATAAAGCTCCTTAATAATCCTTACTGCATCTTGATTAATTTCAGGTCTTTGCTCTGTACCTGCTGAATAGCTTTCAAAAATTTCACTCCCTAAATGTTTTCCTAAGGCTTCCGCCATTTGTGATCTACAAGAGTTGTGAACACATATAAAAGCTACTTTTAACTTTTGCATCGATTTCATTCTCCTTTTTGTCAAATCATTTTGTAGTATTATTTACACATATATGTTTCCATGTCTTTCTTAGAAAGCATTCTTCCTGCTGAAACTACCTTTTCATCAATTACAAGGGCAGGTAAACTCATAATACCATATCTCATCTGTTCCTTAATGTCTGTTACTTTATCAAGTGTTGCATCCAGTCCTTGTTCTTTGATAATTTCTTCTGCATAAGCATACATCCTCGTACATTTTGAGCAACAAGCTCCAAAAACTTTAATATGCATCATCCTATCTCCTTTCTTTTTCAGAGCATTAAAAATGAAAAAATATTAAATGCGTATCCAATAATGATAATGCCTACTATAACAATTCCTACAAATAGAGCAAGTAACCTTGGCTTAATAACGTTTTTAAGCATAATAAGAGATGGTAAAGATAAGGTAGTTACTGCCATCATAAATGATAGAACTGTTCCTAGTCCCACTCCCTTATAGAGTAAGGCTTCTGATATGGGTATGGTTCCAAAAATATCGGCATACATAGGAGCACCTACAAGAGTTGCAATGAGAACTGAAAAAACATTTTCTTGACCGAGCACTGCTGAAATAATGGGTGCTGGCACCCAGTTATGAATAAGTGCCCCTATTCCAACTCCTAGGAGTACATATTTCCATACTCTTATAAAAATCTCGTTTACTTGATCTTTGGAATAATTGAATCTGTCCTTTTTAGTTAAGGTTGGTAATGTAATGTCTATTTTCCCCTCTACATGTTCAAATACAAATGGCTCTATATACTTTTCTACCTTTAACCTACTGATAATGGTCCCCCCTACTACAGCTAAGATGATTCCAACTACTACATAAGTTATTGCAATACTCCAGTTAAAAATGCTAGCTAATAATAAGACAGATGCCAAATCTACCAATGGAGAAGAGATGAGAAATGAGAAACTTACTCCTATGGGTAAGCCTGCTTGTGTAAATCCAATAAACAAGGGAATGCTAGAGCAACTACAGAACGGGGTTACTGTTCCTAATAGTGCTCCCATGATGTTTCCACTTATCCCATTAAATTTACCTAAAATCTTTTTCGTCTTCTCTGGTGGAAAGTAACTTTGTATATAAGAAATCATAAAGATGAGTACTCCTAATAAAATGAAAATCTTTAGGGTGTCATATATAAAGAAGTGTATGCTTCCTCCTATTCTAGTTGTAATATTTAGGTCAAACACCTCTTCAACAAACCATTGTATCAAGCCATACAACCACTTCATCTGGAGTAACTGTTCATTCATCCATGTAAACATCCTCAACCCTCCCATTTTTCTTTACAAATGCAATCCTCCTTATGCGATAAAAGTTCTTCTACAAATTGCTTATACGCTATAACCTTCGCTTCATTCAACTTATATTTCATCCAAATCCCATCTTTTCTTGCACTAACAAGCTCACATTGTGTTAACATTTTCATATGGTAGGATAACGTAGGCTGTGTAATGTTGAGCTTTTCAAGTATGTTACATGCACAAAGCTCACCGCAAGAAAGCATATCTATGATCTTTAATCTCGTTTCATCTGCTAACGCCTTGAGTAAAGGCACATATTCACTATAACTGTATTTCACACTCATTTCTCCTTTGCACAACATATAGATATCTATCTATATATTATATTACTTAGCACATAGATAGGTGTCAATATATTATTTCCTGTTTAACTAAAATTTTTTACTACCTCTTTTAAAGAAAAAAAGCCTACAATCCTTGAAACCCAAGTAATTGTAAGACTTTTTACCTTCTATTTTTGTTTTGCTTTATCCCACTTATTGAATATGAAAAGTGTAACCCCTAATAATAGAATTGAACTTCCTAATGTCATCCACAAGCTAGCTGTAAAACCTGCGACAATATAGCCTACCAAACAGCAGCCTGCTACAACTAAAGCATAGGGAATTTGAGAGGAGACATGATCTATATGATGACACCCTGCTCCTGTAGATGAAAGAATAGTTGTATCTGAAATAGGAGAACAGTGATCACCAAATACTGCTCCAGCAAGAGTTGCTGCAAGAGTTGCTATTACAAGCTGTGGTGCTACTGCTGCACTGATTGTTGTTACAATAGGAATTAAAAGTAGGAAGGTCCCCCAAGAAGTTCCCATTGCAAAAGCAAGTCCTCCTGCTACTAAGAATACGCTAGCTGGAATAAATGCTGCAGGCATTTGTGAATTTGCTACAAGTCCCCCTACAAAGCCTCCTGTATTTAACAGCTCTCTACATACACCACTAATAGTCCATGCCAAAGTAAGAATAATGAACGCACCTACCATGGTCTTAACACCTATACCAATACCTTCCATAAACTCTTTAAAGCTTATGAGTTTGCGTGGTACAAAAAGAAGAAAGGCTACAATGAGTGCACCAAAGCCTGCAAGAGCTAGTGCTCGTCCTGCATCTGTGTTACCAAATCCTTCAGCTAATGTCATACCACCTTCAAAGTAGCCACCTACATAAAGCATAGAAAGTATTGCAAATACAATAAGCGCAAAAATAGGAATAATAAGATCATATACTTTTCCTTTTGAAGAAATTTTCACTTTAGAAAGCTCGTCTTCTTCAGTATCTGCATTTGCTATTTCCTTGCCTTCTCGTGCCATCTTTTCAAACTTAGCCATGCCGCCAAATTCAATAGGAGTGACACAAAGTACAGTGACCATTATTAAAGTTAAAATAGCATAAAGATTATAAGGGATTGTCGCCATGAAGGTTTCCATACCATTAAGTGGTACACCATTTACCTCTAAACCTTCCATTGCTGAAATAACAGATGCTGCCCAAGATGAAATAGGGGCAATAATACAAACAGGTGCTGCTGTTGCATCGATAATGTATGCCAGCTTTGCCCTAGAAATCTTATGCTTATCTACTACTGGTCTCATAACTGTACCAATTGTTAAGCAGTTAAAGTAATCATCAATAAATATAAGCCCCCCTAAAACAAAGGTTCCAAGTTGTGCTCCTTTTTTTGTTTTAATTTTATTTCCTGCCCAATCACCATAAGCTCTTGAACCCCCTGCCATTGTAATAACAGCCACAAGTGCACCTAAAAATGCCAAAAATAAAATGATGGGTGCATTGTCTCCTAATTTCTGAGCCATTAATGAAAAAGTAACATCCATGGCCTTAACTATGCCTCCCCCTGTGTTAAAAGCATAAATAAGTGTCCCTGATAAAATACCTACAATCAATGAGGAAATAACCTCTTTTGTTATAAGTGCCAGTGCGATTGCTATAATAGGTGGGAGTATCGATAACCAACCAACATCAATTGCTTCCATAATCTTTTCCTATTCCTCTCTTAATTTTTATAATCTTTAGATAACAAAAAAGCCTTGAGCAAATCACTCAAGGCTTCATTTCTGACTAAGTAAATGCCTAACGCTCAGGCACTCCTCTCATTCAACAAATCGACTTTAGTGATAGCTCTCCACAAATTTAATTTGTGACAGTGTTATATATATTCTACATAACCCCAACGTTATAGTCCTAAAGCATTAACTACATCGCTTCGGCGATTTCTCCTTTCAGCTTGCTTCAATGTGCTTAACTCCACAAGCTTACTCTTAAAAACCGCAACCTCTATCTACTTCCTATTTAGTTGTTATCTTATGTATACTATAACTTATAATATAAAGGTTGTAAAGCAAAATTTACTTAATAAACCTTTGCTCTTGTCTGACAATTTTTGTAAAACCTCTCATGAAGTTATGTAATCTATCAGCTATCCTTTTATTAGTATCCTTTATAAGACAGCACCTCGTCCTATAAAGGATACTTTTCATGTACCACAATAGGTTTTATATTTATTCTCTGTTTTTTCTGGCAAAGTAGTATAGTATGCATTATATTTTGTATAATCATAAGGTGCTGTAATAGCTTCTAAAAGTGCTTTTATTACACTATAATCCTTCTGCTCAGCTGCAGCCTCTAGGGCTTCTTCCACCCTGTGGTTACGTGGTATAACCATTGGATTGTTGGCTTCCATAAGTCTTTTTATAACCTCTTTACACTCTCTTTGCTCATCTAATCGCTTCTGCCACATAGTATACCACTTTTTAAAGTCCTCATTCTTAAACCAATCCATACCTTCTCTATTATTAATAGTTAGATTTAAAAAAGTATTTGTATAGTCTGCTTTATATTTTTCCATAAGCTTTAAAAGCTCTTGAATTAAGTTTTTATCTTCTTCTTTTTTATGAACTAAACCAAGCTTGGCTCTCATGCCCTCATACCAATTTTTACTATAAAGCTGCCTAAAATCAGAAAGGGCTATTTCCGCTAACCGAATGGCCTCCTCCCTGTCTGCATGTAAAATAGGCACTAAAGTTTCTGCAAATCTTGCTAAGTTCCAAGCTGCTATAGGGGGTTGATTTTCATAAGCATAGCGCCCATACTCATCAATAGAACTAAAAACAGTTTTAAGATCATAACTATCCATAAAAGCACAGGGACCATAGTCAATTGTTTCTCCACTAATTGCCATATTATCTGTATTCATAACCCCATGTACGAATCCAACAAGTTGCCATTTTGCAATAAGTATGGCTTGGCGTTCTATCACTCTTTTTAACAAATAGAAGTAAGGGTTCTCTTCATTCATCCCCTCTTTAAAATGTCTTGTTAGGGTATAATCTGCTAATGCCTTAAGCTCCTTGACTGTTCCCCACCTTGCTACATACTGAAAAGTTCCTACACGTATATGACTCTTGGCTATACGCGTCAATCTAGCACCTTCTAAAGCTTCTTCTCGAATGACCTTTTCACCTGTTGTTATAACTGCTAAGCTTCTTGTCGTCGGAATCCCAAGAGCATGCATTCCCTCACTAATAATATACTCTCTTAACATAGGCCCTAGTGCTGCCTTTCCATCTCCTCCCCTTGAATAAGGTGTTCTCCCAGCCCCTTTAAGTTGAATATCATAGACTTCCTTATCCTTTGCTTGGTACTCCCCTAAGAGTATTGCTCGTCCATCACCTAACATTGTAAAATATCCAAATTGGTGTCCTGCGTAAGCCTGTGCGATAGCTTCTCTAGGAGCCTTGTTACCTGCTAGAAACTGTATTCCTTCTTGACTCTGCAAAAAGGCTTTATCTAAACCTAAACTATCTGCTAAATGCCTATTAAATAGGACAAGCCGAGGCTCCGGTACCTTACTTGGTGCTTGTACTGAAAACAAACTTTTAGGAAGTTTAATGTACGTATGCTTTAAGTTTACATACTGATCTATTCCTACTTCTGCTCTATTCATTTTGTTTCCCCCTATCCTAACACTCATTTTTATCTTAGTTTATACATCTCCCTTCTTATTATCCTAGTTTATAAAAATTATTTCTTTTATTGCTCAAGTGCTTCTGATAAGGCTAAAATCGTTAAAGATTGCCCATAAGCCATGGGTGCAATCAAAATATTTTTATAATGTTCTTTATTGTAACCCATTCCTGTTCCTCCTGAAACATTTAATACCGTTCCATCTTCTGCAATGTTTTGAAGGATGGCAGCAATAGCCTTATGCGCACATTCTAAATAGCTATCGTCTAAAATACCTAAACGAATCCCCTTTAAAATACCTGCTGCAATAGCTGCTGAACCGGAAACTTCTTCATAGCTAGTAGGATCATCTAATACCGTATGCCATAAACCAGATTTGCTTTGTAATTTTTTAAGTGTGCTGACTTGCATTTTGTATGTATCTAAGATGATTTGTTTCACACCCGCATTTAAGCTGCCTTGGAAGAACTCTAAATATTCAAGAATCCCTACTGTAAACCAGCTATTGCCACGACACCAAAATATACCTCCAAAGTTGTTACGTCCATTGAATGTCCAACCATGATAGAATAAGCCGGTTTTATTGTCATGTAAATATTTAATGTGCATTAATACCTGATGAATAGATTCATCAATCCAATCTTGGCGATTATAAAGCTGACCCATTTTATTAAGAAATAGTACGGTCATAAAAATAGTATCAATCCACATCTCATTTTCATTGAGACGTACACCTTGGCGATCTCCATTGGCACTTGTTACATGTTGGAAACCACCTTCTTTGGTTCTTGGAAGACACTCCATAAGCCAATCTGCCCAAGTGAGACAAAGCGCTTCAAACTCTTTATCCTTTTTTGTTTCATTAAGCAATGCAAGGGTCAGTAAAGGGGTTGTCGTATTAATATTCTTAGAGGGTAGGCCCATCTCTATATTGTCTTTAAACCACTCATATAAAAAAGCTTCATATTCACTATTCTTTTTAGCTTTCATTACCTTTAAAAGACCATATAAACCTACGCCTTGTGGCCAGTCCCATTCTTTAATGCCAAAATCTCTTTTAAAGTAACCAATGGCTTCTCCACCCTTTTTTGCTAATTCCTCTTCATTTTGAGGTCCTTCTAAATTTAATAATTTGTCAATCACACGGTCTAATTTTTCTTGGATTACTGAATGGTTTATTTTTTTCATACTTATTTTCTCCAATCTTTTTTAAAACTAGCTGATACTATTCTAGAAAGTTATCTTGTTTTCTTGTATACTATCACTAAATATAATGACTTTAAAATTTAACGAAAGGCTGGAATCTATTCTTGGATAAACTACTTTATTTTGCTGAAACAGAAGGTATTGCACTAGAACGCATGCAACGTATAGGTAAATTTGATATGAATGTGAAACACTTTCATAATGAATATGAGATCTTCTACTTATTAGAAGGTAAAAGACAGTTTTTCTTTGATAACCGTGCTTATGAAATCAAACCCGGTAGCCTTATATTAGTCAATGAAAATGCCATCCATATGACTCGGGCAAATTCTGATGAGGATATAGGACATGATCGGATTATTCTTTACATTAATAAGCAAAAGATGAAGGAATTAGATAACCTCTTTCCTACTATTAACCTTGTAAAGTTTTTCAGAGAGCAATATGGTGTTTTTCACCTTAATGAAGAACAACAAACGCAATTTATGACTTTTTACGAATCATTAAAACAAGAGTTTGATACTAAAGAACGTCATTCTCATGCCATGATTGCTATGCAAATCATCATGTATTTTATTGAATTTATGCGCAAAAATCAAGCACACAAAATTGCAGATATAAATTCCAATACAAGTGCCAAATACCAAACTATTTATGCTGTATCTGATTATATCTCTGAGCATTATACTGAATCACTTTCCCTTGAATCCTTAGCAAGCTACTTCTTTCTTAGCAAATATTACCTGTGTAGAAGCTTTAAGGAAGTAACAGGCTATGGCATTAATGAATATATTCACATTCATCGTATTCAAAAGGCTAAACAGCTTTTAGAGGAGACTAAGCTTAGTGTTTCAGAAATCTCGCAAATGCTTGGCTATGAAAGCCTTACTCACTTTGAGAAAATCTTTAAAACCTATATGACTTTGTCTCCCCTAAAATACCGTAAAACACTTAATATTGTTACTTATACCAACGATCTCCCTATTACTAGTGGTCTACAGCTTAACCCATAAGTCCTAATACAGTTGGTAACCATGTACTTAAAGCTGGAATATAGGTAACCATTAATAGACCAATAAAGATAGCCACAAAGTAAGGAATTAAGGTTTTCATAACCTCTTCTACTTGAAGCTTTGCCACACTACAGCCAATGAATAAAACGTTCCCAACTGGAGGGGTAATCGTACCTACTGATAAATTCATTACCATCATTACTCCAAACTGTATAGGATCCATACCGATACTTGTTACAATAGGCATAATGATAGGTGTGAAAATCAGTAAGGCAGGTGCCATATCCATAAAGGTTCCAACAATTAATAATAAAATATTGATAATAAGTAAAATAATAATTTTATTATTGGAAATCCCTAGTACTAGGTTACTGATAGCTTCTGGAAGACCTGTAAAGGACATAACAAATGAAAGTACAGAAGAAGCACCAATGATGAGCATAACAATAGCCGTCATAACACCTGCTTCTTTTAAAATCTCTGGGATTTTACTTAATTTAATAGATTTATACACAACTACGGATAAGAAAAACGCATATGCAACGGCTATACCTGATGCTTCTGTTGGTGTAAAATAACCTGATAAAATCCCACCAATGATAATAACAACTAGGAATAAGCTTGGGATAGCATCCCAGATTGTTTTTAAAACAATTTTTGTGGTTAAATGCTCACCTTTTATAACATAGCCTTTCTTTTTACCATAAATAAAGGCTACAATCATACATAAGGCACACCATAACAAACCTGGAATCCAGCCTGCCATGAATAAAGCTGCTACGGAAGTTCCTCCACTGGCAGCAGAAAAGACAATAAATGCCGTTGTTGGAGGGATTAATTGTCCTACAGGTGCCGTTGCAATATTTACAGCTGCTGAATAAGCATCTTCATAACCGTGCTCCTTTTGAAGAGGATGAAGTACACCTCCCATAGCTGTTGCTGCGGCAATACCTGAGCCTGAAATAGAACCAAACATAGCATTCCCAGCAATATTAGTAAGGGCTAAAGAACCTGGTACCTTACCTAATACTAATAAAGCCATATTAATAAGACGTTTTGCTATCCCACCATTACTCATTAAAAGCCCTGCTAAAATGAAAAAGGGTACAGCTAGTAGTGTAAAGCTATCAATACCACCTACTAACTTTTGTGCTGAAATGAACATCCCAAATTGTGGGGTTAAAAATGCAATAATCGATACGAGTGCAGAGATAATAATACTAAAAGAGACTGGTACACTAAATGCTAAGAGCAAGAAGAATACAGTAACGAGCATTAATGCTACTTGAAGTTCCATCTAGTTTTCCTCCTTCATTTCTTTTATAAATCCAACTAATCTTACTAGGCAGTAAAAGCTCATAAGTACCCCACTTATTGGAAGACATGCGTAATAAATAGGCATTGGTAATTGCATAGCTGGAGAAATTTGTCCAACTGAATTTAGCATTACCATGGTTCCTCCCATAATTAATACAAAAATACTTAATATAAGAATAACCACTTCAATCATCATTTTTGTTTTTATTAGATTTTTTAGTTGGAAGGTTTTCGTTATCAAGTTAATAGAAATATGTTTTTCTTGTCCATAGGCATAAGGCATCCCTAACATCGTTAGCCAAATCAGTGCATAGCGTAAAAATTCCTCTGTATACTTGCTTGGATTATTTAAGAGAAATCTTGTTGCAACCTGCCAACAGCATCCTAGTACCATTATCCCCATTAAACTAACGATTAGTGTACCTAACATTTTATTTAATGCTTTCATCATATTCCTCCCCTAGTTTCCACTATATTGTTGGATATCTTCATATAATTTTTGGTAGTCCTCACCTTTTGCTACAAACTCTTCATGTAGTGGTTGTACCGCTTCTATAAATGCACTCTTATCAATATCACGATATACCGTGATTCCCATTGCTTCTGCTTCTACAATAGCCTCTTCCATCATACGATTGTACATCTGCTTGAAATTGTCATTAACCTGAGTAAGACATGCTACTAAATAGTCTTGTTGCTCTGTTGTTAAATCGTTCCAAGTCTTTGTACTGATGATATAAATATCAGGTGAGTACTGATGCTCTGTATATGTATAAGACTTTGCAATCTCTGCATGCTTATCAACAGTTAAGGCAAGTTCTGTATTTTCAGCTCCATCAATAACACCTTGCTGTAAAGAGGTATACGTTTCACTTGCAGACATTGGAACAGGAGAAGCCCCCATTAATTCCAACATCCTCATGGAAGCTGAACTTGGCATAGAGCGCAATTTCCTCCCTTTCAGTACAGAAGGGTCTGTTGCAGGAACATTTTCCTTTAAATAAACATTTCTAGCTCCATTTGCATAATAGCCAATGGCAATGTAGCCCTCTTCTTCATTTTCTTTAAATAAAGCCTTAACTGCCTCACTTTTTTCCATTGCTGCATAATAGTGTTCTTGCCCTGTAAACAAGTATGGCATTGCAAAAATAGAATAGTGATCATTAAATTGTCCGAGTGTATTCGAACTTACTTTTGCCATATCTAATACACCTGCTTTTACCATCTCAATAGCTTCTTTTTCTGAGCCTAACACACCACTTGCATAAATATCTACTTCTAGATTCTTGCTTGGATCTTGGGCAACAAAATCTGAAAACAAAGCAATTGATTGCGCAATTTCTGACTCTTTTGCTTGGTTATGTGCCAGTCTAATTTGTATTTTGTCTGAATAGTTTGCACTAGAGACACTTCCAAATATAGAAACTGATGTAATGAGCCCAATCATTGCAGCTGTAATGCCTAAAACCTTTTTTACACTTTTCATTTTCATGAACCTCCGAGTAAATTTAGACTTCTAATATGTATATATTGCACATATAAAATTGTACAATTTGTACATATTATCTCATTTAAAAAGATAGTTTTGTATGCATTTTTTATATTACTATCTTAACATGAAATACAGTATACTTCTCTTCCTATATTGCACAAGACCTTCACTTTTCAAATAATATTGCTCTTTTATGGTAAGCCTATTGAACACTATTCCTTATGATTTTATTTTTCGCATTCATTTATTATAAAATAGTTCTAACCCAGCTTCTTAAAAAGATGCACTTTATCTATTCTATTTAATCTTTATTGCTTATGAAATACTCCTTATTTTTTATTTCTTCTATACTTTTTATATAAACAGTTATTTGCTACTACTTTTCCACAATTCTTTTCTCAATAGAAATAGCTCTGACGTGTCTTATGAAAGACCAGTCAGAGCTATTTATTAATGAAGGGGTATCATAAATAAAAAATTTTTCTTAATGATGGAACAGTCTACTATTTCTTTTTTTACTAATTAAAGTATATAGTAAGTTAACCTATGTAAAAAGAGTATTCATCTATCCTTAACCTAATCGACTTCTAGTTGTAACCTAAAGTAACATAATTGCAATTTAAAAACGGTTTATTCCTCTTCTTTCTTAAATAAAAGCTTCTCAAGTTCTTTTACTTCTTCTAAATAGTAATCACAATTTTTATGCATGTATTCAATGATAGAAGGCACACTTTGCGACCAGCCTGCACAAGCAAAATCCACCTGACAACTCCTTGCCATATCATAACCTGGCTTCAAATCATCTACCATCAGGAGATCACTTGGCAAAAGCTTATAAGTACGCATAATTTCCTGTAAGGGATAAGGCTGAGGTTTACGCTTTTCCTCACCTAGTTCCCAGCCAAAAATCCTATCTGGCTGAATCCCTCCATTTTCTTTATAATCTCTACGAATAGCTGAAGATGAAGAGTGAGAAACCACACAAACAATCCCCCCTTCTGCCTTATATCTTGCAATAATCTCCCTCATTCCTTCATAAAAAACAGGTACATGTGTATTTACATAATCTTCCCAAACTTGGAGCTGATAAGCCATTTCCTCTTCTGAAAAACCTAATACCTCAAAGCATAACTTGTTAAATCCAGGCTCAAAACAGTATAGCATAAATTCCTCTAAGGTCATCTTAAGCTCTGGTCTTAACTTCTCTAATGTTTTTAAAAAAGAGGGAAAATGAATTTCTGGTGTACTCTTCACCACCGTATCATCATGATCTAAAACCAAGCACTTATATTTCAACATATAATCCTCCTCCTTACTCGCTTTGTTTCCTCTAGTCTAGTCTAAAAAAGAGTAACCTACCTCTCCTAATAAAGGTACGCTACCCTCTTAATACTATTTAATCACTTGAAGACTCTTTACACTGCACTCAGAAAGCTGCACCCACTTCGTATCCCACGCCAGATTTCCACCTACATAAATCTCTGTATTGGAGCTATCTAGGTAAACTCTTTCACCTGAACGACCTTCTGTACGTACTGTCACATAAGCTGTATAGCGATCCGGTACCTCTGCTTTTACAACCGTCCCATTAGGCATGGTAGCCGCTTGCACATAAGGCACACTCTCTACATTTATAATTGTTCCGCCATTCAATTTTGTCTTTTGGGTAAAAATATCTCCTTTTCTTTGGAGGGCATCTACTGTAAACTGTCTAATATTATTTACTTCCATTACATATTCAATGGTAGCTGGTGTTGAAGTCTCAGCTGCCATTTTACCATAGAAGCGGTAAAAGCCACCACCTACGAGGACAATGACTACTAAAAGTGCTAATAAATCGATAATATTCAGTTTACCTAATAATTTCCCGTTCTTATCCATCTTTCTCCACTCCTTTCACTTTAAAGTCTCTTATGGGTTAGGTGTACTAGCTGTATCAAGCTCTACTACATAGCCTTTTCCTGAATAGCCTTTCCCTTTGACGAAAATAGCCTTTCCTACTTTAACTTCTGTATTTCCTACCAAAACACTGGCGTCACTCTCATTAGCATTTGCTTCAATTGTAATATAGGCTGTATAACGTGGATCTTGTGGCGCTACAAAGTTATATTTTCCAGTTGTTGTATCAAAAGCTTGAACCATAGTTGGTTCTGGTTCAGAGATAGCTGTAATCCTGCCATAGTCTACACTGTCTATAGCAATATTAACTTCATCGCCTACTTGCATTTGATTAAAAAGCTCAAGGGGTGCATCACGTAATTCTACTGTAAAAGTTGCTTTTGTTTCTTCCATGCCTATACCCATCTTCTTGCCAAGGCCTAATATTCGGCTCCCTATTATAAAGGCAACAATAAGTACAATGATTACCACTACATCTATTATATTAAATTTCATTTTCTTTTTATTTATTTCCTTACTCACTTTTATCACCACCCATTTTCTTATTTACACCTTTTTGTTCTAATACACTTCTATAAAACGCCTCTGTTTTTTTTGCCATAACAGTTGCCGTATAATTTTCTTCATAAACAATAAAGGCATTCTCTCTCATTTTATTATAAGTCACTTGGTCTTGGAGTAAAGTAAGCACTTCATGAGCTAGGATTTTATACTCACCTACTGGTGCTACAAAACCATTGATGCCATGTCGAATCATACTCGCATTCCCCCCTGCATCTGTAACAACAGCTGGTATACCAATACTCATCCCCTCAGAGAGCGCCAAGCTTTGTGCCTCTGTATAAGCTGTATTCATTTGAATGGTTGTAATACTAAGGATTTCTTCTACCTTTTCTACAAAACCAAGCATTCGAATTTTCTCTTGAAGTCCTTGTTCTACAATCTGTTTTTTGATAGCTTCCTCATTGGGGCCTGTCCCTGCAATAAGAGCAATTACATCCGATCTCTCTTTAAAAACCTCTGCCATTGTTTGAACAAAAATATCATGTCCTTTTTCTGGTGAAAGCCTTGCTAAAATCGTAATGACTGGAACATCTTCCGCTAGCTTATATTTTTTACGAACCGCAAGCTTTTCTTGTTCTGATAAAAGAGGAAGCTTCCCCACACCATTCAGAATGATGTCTATCTTTTCTTCCTTAAGCCCCATATTCATAAGAACAGGTAAACATTCATTGGCTACCCCAATCACACCATCACATAAAGCATTATTTAAAGTACTTTTTAGTACCTTCTTAATTCCTTTATCTGATTTTAATGCATAGGTATCTACATAATGCCGTGTATAAACAACTGCTTTTACACCTGCTAACCTAGCAGCAATACGTGTACTTAAACTAGCATGTGCATGAACGATATCTGGCTTAACTTCTTGAATCAGTTTCCTAAACTTTATAATATCCTTAAGAGCAAAGGATTTGTCTCCTTCAATATCTAATTCAATAACCTTGATATTTAAGTTTTCCATGTAACCCTTAAGCAAACTACCTTTTGGTAAGGCTAAAATAAGTTGAAAGGCAGCTTGATTTATTTCAGACAAAAGGTTTATTAAATATTTACCTGCCCCCCCTATATTCGTATCATTACATACATGCAGTACTTTTATCATAGGGATGCCTCCTTATTATTGATAACACGTAAAAAACTCATTGCTAGAGCAATAAAAACAAAAAAGATAAGAATTAAGCGGTAGTTATAAAAGAGGTGATCAAATACGCCTTGCACTAAGAAACCTATCACTCCAGCACTCATTCCTAATGTAATGATCGCTATATCTTTATCCTTTATCTTCATAGCCTTTGTATAGCACGTTGCCATCTTCCTGATAAATACAAGGATAAGAGCTAAAAATAAAACAAGTGCCATGATACCACCATCTAGTAAAAGCTGAATAAAGGTATTATGTGAATGAAGTGCAAATACATAATAGTAAGCATAGAAAGGATAGACATATCCATAAGCACCTGTTCCCATCCCTACGCCTGTCCATAGGAAATCACCTACCATACGTAAGGAAGACATCCAAATCTTCACACGAACTAAAGTAGAAGACTCCTCCATATTACCAATACTTGCAAAACGATTGATAATACTATCTGGTAAAACCAAAGGAGCTACTAAAAGTGCGGGGATAAATAGACCCCATAGTCTGCCATTATAAAAGGTCATAAATATAATAATGGCTACCCCAAACCCTAGCCAACATCCTCTAGAATAAGTTAAAGCTAAACAAAGAATCATAATCCCTGTACAACCTAAATAAACAAGCTTAGGTAGTAACTTTTGTTTCGTACATACAAGCCCCATTCCTAGACTTGTTGATAAAATCAGATAAGCCCCTAAAACGTTAGGATTTTCTAAGGTAGAATAAGCACGCATTTTAAGGTCTTCAAACATCTCTTGATCTACCCAACCATTATTTACATTCCATCCAAATACATATTGCATAATACCATAAAGGGCAACTAATGTACCTGATAAAATAAAGAATTTCACCACATTCATAAGCACTTCTTTTTTATTAGTTATATTCACACTTATCAAATAAAAGCCCATAAAACAAAGGTAAATAAACCAAAGTACAAAGCTACTCATACGACTGTAGGAATATAAGCTTGCTACAAAGAACACGACTAGGAGTCCCATAATAAGAAGTCCTACTTCATCTAATACCCATTTAAAGCCTTTTTCCATAAAGCTTTTTACTACTAAAGAAAGAATCGTTAAAAAGACTAAAGGTAGCACAAACTTAGTACCTAAAAGAGGTGCAACAAATACGACAGCATAAAGGCCATACTCTGGACGATAAAAAATCATAAATAAAGCTGTAAACGCTGCAACTAAAACACTTGCCATAACTGGTCCTATCTGTGCCCCTGTAGCAGCTGTCAGCACACCTAAGCCTATCCCATAAATCAGATGACGTAACCTATCTTGAGAAACGTAAAAGTCAAAGTCTATCTTAAAGTCTAAAAGATAAAATACAGCTTGCATCACTTTACTATGCTCTATGATACGCATCCCATCACGGTTCATAAGAATCCCTATTATTCCTACTCCTATAGCTCCTATGACTACGTATTTATTTAACCCTCTATGTAGTAAGGCATAGAGAGCTGTAAAGCTTACCAAAAAAGCTCCTATTAGATTGGTATTTAAAGAAAAAACGCTCCAAATATAACGGCGTAATTCCCCTAAAACACAGCTCTGCCTTACCCCCTCTAAAGAAATCTTGTTTCCTATCCATTCTAAGCACCTGAAGGGGGTATAAAAAATCTTGTAAGTTCTACTTTCTTTGTAGTCTCTTTTTTTACCTTCCCTCACTAGTAAAGAATAAAAAAAGCTATTTACAAATAACCTTTCCACAAAGGCATATAAATGAGTAAGTAGCTTATAAAGATAACTGTCCTTATAAAGCATCCAAAAATAAAGAAGCATTGAGCCAAAAAGGCTGTTTTCCATTTATTTCACCTCACTTTAGTTTTGATTGAATAAAGTCTATAAATTGCCAAACGGTAGACACCTTTAAACCGATACAGCTTACTAAATAAACCGTTGCACCTATAATTGTAGGTACGATTACACCTAAAATAGCATTCTCAAAAAATCCTCTCGTTACAAAAACAATACCGCCCATTAATGTAACAGCTATTACCATTTTCCCCAGATCTACAAGCTCTTCCTTCTGAGCAAAATCACCTAGTTCCCTACTCATCATCATAAGATTTAAAATGGCTGTTACAATATACCCAAGTGCAATAGCATACCCTAAACCAACGATTCCTAAATAGGGAGGTAAGATAACACTCCCTATAATATTTACGCCCATTCCAATCATAGCTGTATACATAGGTGTTTTGGAATTTTTAAGGGCATAAAAAATTTTATTAAGGATTTCATTGTAAGAATGAGCCAGCATCCCGAAGCTACACCCCATAAGAGCAGCTGCTGTAAGAGCTGAATCTGCTGCTGTGAAGTTTCCTCTTTCAAAGGCTAACCTTACAATGGGAAGGGCGAGTAGAATAAGTCCAATCATAATAGGTGCCATAATAAAAGTGATGGTACTTAGTAAGAGTCCCCTCATTTTCTTAATGTCATCCTTTCTTCCTGAAGCCTCTGCCTTTGCAAGATAGGGAAAACTGAGGTTGGATGCTACAAAAGCAAAGACACCTGTAATAACAATATAGAGTTTATTAGAGTAGCTAAGAGCTGTAAATGCCCTTCCATCGTTTAAGTAAGAAGACATTCTTAGGTTAATAAGAGAAGCAATAGGTGGTGCCCATGAACTAATCAAAATAGGCACAGCTAGCTTAAGCGCCATACGCATCTCTGGTGTATTGAGCCTTAGAGTAGGTCTATATTTAAATTCAAACTTCTTTAAATGAGGTACCTGTACAAGGGCTTGTGCCGCCCATGCTAATACCCATGTGATGGCAAGACCATAAATACCACCTTTTTTTATGAAAAACAAAAAATAACCAATCAAAAGGGCATTAAAGACTACACTCAGCATAGAGGTAATATAAAACTCACCATTGGAGTTAAGTATGCCTACAAATACATAGGTTAACCCTGTAAAAATAATCATTCCAAACATAATACGGGAAAGCCCAATAGCAAGCTCTGTCGTTGGAGCATCAATTCCCGGTGCAATAAAGCCAATGAGCCATCTATTAAAAACCAATCCAAAGATTGTCAGTAAAATGGTAATGACTAACACACCATTTACATAATCATTGGCAAACTTCATCGCTTTTTTCTTGTTTTCTTTGGTTAAAACAGAGTTGTAGATAGGAATAAAGGCTGCTGTAATCACACCACCGATGACCACATCAAAGAGCCTAAGCGGTACCTCTGTAGCTGCTGTAAAAGCTGTGGCCTGCATACCTGTGGCATAGACTGCTGCCAAAATCATATCTCGAACCAATCCTAATACTTTTGCAAGTATGGTGGTGATGGCCATAAACCCTGCGGTTCTGATGGTCTTACTATAATCCAACTTCTTCACTCCTCATTATTTGTAGGAAGCTATGAGTTTTATAACTTCTTCCGTATTTTTCCGAGCTAAGCACTCAAACTCGGGCTTTTTATCTTGTAATTCCTTTTTAAGGATCTGCCTCTTTGTCCATACCTCTTCAATGACACTTAGAAGCTTGTCCTTATGAAGTTCCTCTACAGCTCCTGCCGAATGCTGATGGGTATAACGTAAAAGTCCCTCTACCTTCGGGTCATAAACAATACCTACAATAGGTACACACATGGACACAGCATAAATGAGTGCATGAAGACGCATCCCAATCATTAAATCAGATGCCTTAATAATAGCGAGTAATTCTGTAATATGATACTCTCTTTTTAAAAGATAGCTAGGTGCCTGCATCTTACTCGCCACCTGCTCACAAACGTCAAAATCTTGACTCATCTGCAAAGGGGCAAGTAGAATCTGAGCATCATATTTCCTGGAAATCTCATCAGCTGCTTGGGCGATAACCTGGGTATATTCTTCGATATTTTCACCCCAAGGGCGCACAGATAGGGTGATAATAGGCTTTTCCTCTACTACACCTATTTCTTTTAAAAGCAGCTTTACTTTTTCTCCTTCTACTTCTTTAAGAAGCATAGCTGGGTCTGCCGTCACTTCTATACGAGGCTGGGTAATTCCTAAGCTTTCTATCTCTTCTTTAGACATAGGCTCACGAAGGGTAATAAGCGATACTTTATCTAATATTTTTTTGCAAAGCTTACGGTTTTTTTCTTCTTTAATAGGTCCAATCCCATTGGCATAAAGCATAACCCTCACACCTAAAAAATGAGCTAGCCTAATAAGCCCTAGATAATAAAGAAGCGAACGTGTACTGGTCACATCTTGGATGAGGCTACCCCCTCCACTTATAAAGAGACGAGACCTTTTCATCACTTTAATGACCTCAAGGATATTAAAACGCGAAATAGCCTCTACTCCATAAATTTCTTTTGTTTTCTCAGGTGTCTTGGAAAGCACAGCAATTTTGATTTGAGGATTAACCCTTTTTAGTTCCTGAACCATACCTAATAAAATGGCATCATCACCGCTATTGCGAAAACCATAAAAACCTGATATCAATACATCTATCATTTTGTAAAACTCCTAACTTGACCAATTTGGCTAATTGCTGCTTTTATCCTGGTACTTCTCAGTCTTTTAAAACCTTTTCATAAACAGCTAAATTGTCCTCTGTCATTTTCTTTACAGAGTAATACTTTTCAATAATCTCATAACCATATTCTCCAAGCCTTTTTCTTTCTTCTTCATTAAGTGCTAAGAGTTTTTCTAAATCTTCTTTCAGTAGGGATGGCTCACACATCTTTTCACCACGGCAAGTAAAGTTGGAAGCCTTTGCTGATGCCCATTTGCTTTCATCAAAAATCCCTATATAACCTTCATTACCCGCTACAAGGGTAGGACATTTAGCAGCCATAGCTTCTAGTGCCGCTCGGCTTACTCCCACAAAGAGATCTGCAAGAGCTGTAAACTTATTAATATCTGTACGTGGTCCTCCTAATAAAATGAAGGAAACTCCTAGCTTGCTATTAATAGCCTCTACCTTTGCCTTAACCCTTTCAAAGTCATTCCCACCACCTACAATAATGATTTGTAAGTTAGGGTGCTTTTCATAAAGCTCTGTAGCAACCTCTAAAAGATGATGTACAACTAAACTTCTATCTTCATCTAAGCGGCTAATATAAACAAGTTTTATTTTATTTTCATCAATCCCCAGCTCTTTAACCACATCTTCATGAGGAATCTCTGGACTAAACCGCTCAGTGGAAATCCCATTAATGGTTACCTTAATCTGTGACTCTGGAATAGAGTAGTTATCCATCAAATATTTCTTAATGTCCTCACTAACTGCAATAGTTTGTGGCCCCCAATCTGTGGTCACACGATAAATCCAAGCCGTATTAAATACCCAATGAGCAGAGGTCACAAAAGGAATACCTGTCTCCTTATGAATTTTGCCCAAAATAAAGCCTGGAATACGGGCATGGGCATGAATAATATCAATTTTTTCTTCTTTTATAATGGATTTAAGCATTCTATAAGCCTTCCACATATTGAGAGGATTTTTATTATGGAGAGGCACCTTAATATGCCCAATGCCTTCCTTGCTTAAATCTTCTTCAAATCTTCCACCATTGGAAACAACTACGGGAATGTGTCCTGCTTTTTTAAGACCACAAGCTAACTCTAAAACATGGGTTTCTACCCCACCTATATCAAAGCTCATTAATGCGAGTAAGATTTTTTTACCTTTTTGCACCTTATTCATCCTTGCAATTATATATTTAGGTTTTAGGTGTACCTATAAACACATGGCTTTATTATTGCTCTAAAACTTTACCCTATATTATAGCATACCCCCTCTATACAAATCTAGCCTTTGCATAAATCTGTGGTGTACATAGCTTTTCATTCTGCTAAAAAGAAAGTAAAAATTTATTCAAATCGCCTCCAGACTTCCACAGTGTGGATAAAATAAAGCACTAACCCTATATCTCTAACAGGTTAGTGCCTTATTTCTATGCTCTTATTTCTTTAAAGAATTTTGTATTTATTGCACCACATATCCCCCACGCACCATAACATACATCTGTTTTGTGGCGATAATTCCTCTACCATCATCTCGTGGAATGAGTAAGAGGTGGTATTTAGGAACTGGTTTACCATTTGCAATATCAGAGCCTGCTGTAATATTTTGTACGCCTCCAGCTTCTGAACCAATGACTTGTCCTTCACCTGAACGCATGATGATTTCTGTCCCCTGCTTACCAAGTAAGATTTGTCCTGGCTCTAGGCTCATTACTTCATAAGTAAAAGTAGTAGATGTAGTGTTTTGTTTGCTCAGCTCTGCTATCTTCTGGTCTACATAGCTTTTTGTTACCACTGGGTCTTCTGATGTTCCTGCTCCATACTGTGCAGCATAGACTGTGGAAATGGTGGCAAGTAGTATGACTCCTAATAAAATCTTGGTTCTCTTTTTCATAAGACACCCCTTTTCTCCAGTTATTTTCATTATTTAATAAGCTTATTAAAGGTATAATAAATATCTTCCCCTATTATTTTAAAACGTAGATACATAGCGTCATTAATATTATCGGTTGTAGATTCAAATCCATTTAAGCGGATATAGCGAATGCCATCTTCCATACGTACTTCACTTTCATTGCCACCTGTGAAAATAACAAAGATATTGGTACCATCCTTTTCGCTTTTGCTTTTTAAAACATCATGAAGAGCCATTCCCTCTCTTGTGTCATTAAACTGAGTTAAAGGATTTACACGTGTAATAAGGATAATATTTTTTGCACTTGTTTCATTAATTTGTTTTGTCATTTTTGCCCATGCTGAGCTATCAGTTAGGCGAATACTTCCAGAGTCAGAACCAACCATCATAATTTTGGTAGCATTCATATCCAGTGTCTCTAGTTTATTCCTATAGCTATATAAAGAAGCTGTAATAGGTAGCTCACTATTTTTATTAGAGGCTTGCACTACTAAGTTAGTCTCTTTTGAAAGCTCCTTACCAATCGTTTTCTTTGTTGATTCTTCTAAGGTAAGTGTATTAATAGCCGTTGGTCCAATTATATTAAGCGTTTGCTGCCCAGCCTCTATACCACTTAAGTCACTGCGATAGAGTGGGTCAAATTTATAATGGTCATAAAGGGTAATCCCTTGAGTTTTACGACTACCTCTTGTGAAGGAAACATGATCCACATAAATAGCACTTGTACGTTTTTCCGCTACTTTAGGTGCTACTGTATAGACACGGGTGATTTTAGCAGGTAATTGCATGCCTTGTGGTAAAGGTACCGAGAAGTATTTCCAACCATTATGTGTTAAGCTATCGGATACTTTCAGGTAGTACTTTCTCCCTTTACTGTCTTCCACTTGAAGTTTTACAGCATCCTTTTGATTAGAGGCATAGAGCCATAGGTTAATGGTTGCTGCATCTGTTGGAACAGTTATAGGCTTCATTAAGCTCATAAAGGCCGTTTGCCTATTATTGGTTTTAGCTAGGTTATATGTCATTTTGATACTTTGTGTGCCGTGATATTTAACTTCTTTAGAGTGCTCTACCTTCCCTGTTACTGTACTGGTATCTCCGCCCCATTTAGCGCCGCTTTCTTCAAAGGAATCACCTAAAATAACACTGGCGCCGCCAATTACCTCTACTTCACTAGATACATTACCATACTCGGCTCTTAATAATGCGATAGCTTTGTTCGTTACACTAATGGTATTACCCACTCCCTGTACAGCCCCATTATTGGTTTCCCAATGGAGCTTACTTGCAGAAATAGGTATTTTATAGCCCTCTACATCCACGCCATATACCTTCACACTCTTAGAGCTATTTTCATCAATTTGGAGTTTACTTGGCTCCACTACTAACCCTACTGGTGCCTCATGCACCTGGACTTCTGTAGCCACCTGGATCCCTTGATAATCTGCTATAATTAATCCTTTCCCCGCTGTAAGAGGTGTAAAAGTATTGTTTTCAAATACACCTTCTATGCCGGTTACACTGTATACAACTTGATTGGTATCTAAGCTTACAGGGTTTTTATTACTATCCGTACCTCTTACTTTAAAGCTAATAGGTTCTTCAACAAAGGTACATGTACGTTCTAACTCTATGTATAATTCATTTAGGCTTCCTAGAGGTTGAGTTGTAAAAATCCCTACCCCATTCACTACTTTTCTAAGAGCACCTTCTGATGGTTTGTTTTGAACAGTAGCTGTCGTTTCTCCTTCACTACGTGCAACAACAGTTGTTGAGCCGCCTCCATCTAAATACATAGCATCTTGTACACCATAGCCTTTAAGAAGGTTAATAAGTTCATTATGCGTCACTCCTATGGAAGCTCCTCTACCATCTATTCCTATCAAAAGTACTTCTCCAGCCTTCTTAGTTGTAGCTACAATAGTACGTGGATTTTTAGCATTAGGGGATACTACATTGGTACTACCTTTGTAGGCCTCTCCCCCTTTCATAATGAGGCCACCTCCTCCAACTGCCATTTTTACATCACTTACCGAGGTGGCTATCTCATTATTAAGGTAAAAGTCTTTTTTAACTTCTACTATACTCCCTACAGCCATAGAACCTTTAAGCTTATTATAATAGCTACTATCCATCAAAATAACATAGCCATCTTGAGGAATATCTACCGCTTCACCCATCCCTACTTGTCTAACTACCCTATCGTTTTCTACCACTATAGTGCAAGCTCCTACGAACTTGGTAACAATACTTAAGGTGTTTTTAAGATAGGTGTTATCGATAATAACAGGTGCTGAAAGAGTGGACCCTACTTTGTTATAAGCTCTTATAGAGCTAAGCCATTGGCCATCTGCATAAAGAGTTATCCCCATACTGAAATAATTAAGAAGGATGTTCTCCTTATTATCAATTAAAAAGGTTCCCATGTTTACCCCTGGTCCTACATCTGTTACAAGCCCATTATGGTAAGCATGCTTTATTTCTCCCTCCTCAACAACTGGTCCAAAACTAGGTGTATTACCGACAAGTCCAAAGAAATCTGCATTTACACCTGCCACTGCTCCACTATTTTGTACCATTTGCAAGACAGTTTGCCTCTCACCTAATACTGGTGATTCAATCGGTCTAAGTGCAATATTTTCATCAAATAAATTGGCTTTTAAAAGATAAAGGTCAAGCCAACCTGCTTCGGTAAGTACAGCTTCTTTGGTAAGCGTTGCTCCTTTTGTAACGGTCTGTGTTTCTGTTTTTTTATAAAGTATACTTGCTTGTAATGGCGTTATTTGCCCTACACCTATCATTCCCACAAGAAGATAGGTGACTAATTTTTTGCATCTCATTTCATGGCCCCCCTAGCTGTTTTTGCTTATTGATTACTTCCTAATATTATTTGAACATCTACTGCTTGATCATCTTTTTGAATAACGATTGCATTGGGATAATAAGTCTTAAATTGTAAGCCCCTTGCCTTATCTTTGGTATAAATAGTTGTTGTTTGCAAGGTTTCCTCCGTATAGTTCCCAATACTGCTTACTTGGTAACCTTCACTTTCAAGCTTTTGTTTGGCAGTTCCTGCTGCTCCTTTAATCCCTCCTCCATTTAAGATTTCAATAGTTACATTTTTATCTACAATAGGTTCAGGTTCTGGCTCTGGTACCTTATCATGAATTACGCGGTCAATAAACTCTGGCAGAGCTACTTCGTCTATTACATAATAGGACTTATTACCGATATATTTGCCTTCACCTGGGATAATATCAAAGGTTAAGTTGGTTGTGTCAAAATCTTTCATGTATTTATAGTAGGTACTTATTTCACCAGGTAAAACGTCTGTTTTAACGGAAGAGATAAGTACAGGTACTAGTTGCGGCACCTTGGTAATAATACTTGGATCAAGTATCTTTTTTGCAAAAGCTTCTAAAAAGAGCTGTTGAGTTTTGATACGTCCTACATCTCCTTCTGCATACCCTTTTCTAAAGCGTACTAGCATCTCGGCATGTTCCCCATCTAGTGTTTGAAGTCCTTGCTCAAGGTGAATATACAAGTCTTGGTAAGGGTCTTCATAGTGCATCGCCATAGGTACATCGACCTCTACCCCTCCTATTTCATCAACAATCTTGCGAAAAGCGTCTAGTGTCACAACGACATAGTTATCGATCGTTATATCTAATAGATCTTCTATTTGTGCAATGGTAAAATCTCTTAAATGGTCCATTCCACTATAAGCACTCATCTCATTAATTTTAGAAACAGAAATTGTATAACCTTTTTCCTCCTTGAGCATTTGTTGCTGCTCAGGAGTCCAAGCTACATACGTGTCACGTGGTACAGAAATAACCTTTACTTTACCTGTTTCACTATTGAAGTTCACTAAGAAAATAACATCTGTACGATATCCTTCTATATCTACACCGAAAACGGCAAGAGTTTTATTAATATTTTTCTCTTGTGTAAAAGGATTATTAAAACCTAGTCCGCCTTCTTTATTATTATCTCCAGTATAAAAAAAGTGTTTATAAGCCCATACTCCTGCTGCTATAATAACGAGTCCAATGATTAATGTAATGCAGGCAGATTTTATAAACAAACGCCAGAGTTGGTTTTTACTTGACTTCTTCTTCTTCATCTTATTCCTCCAAGTTGTCTTACAGCTATTAAAATTTCTTCACATGCATTGTTGTCGTATATTCCTATGTTTTCTAAAGCTCTTTATTATTTTTCTTCTTATTTTTGTCCATAATAGGAATTAATATGATACATTTTAAAAGGGTAAGAATTTACATTTTAATCCATCCCCTATCATAGCATACTTCCATAAAAAAAGAAATTACTACAAACTATTTGTTGTCTGTTTGTAATTTTTGTTGTATTTTAGAAACATAAGGTTAAAAAGGAGACAAATATGTTTAAAATCGGTAGTCATGTTTCAATTAGTGGCGGACTTTTAGGTGCTGCCAAAGAAGCTTATTCTTATGGAGCCAATACCTTTATGATTTATACAGGTGCTCCACAAAACACAAAGCGTTCCCCTCTCGAAAAGCTTAAAATAAAAGAAGGACAAGCCTTTATGGCAGCCCATGATCTTTCAGATATCGTGGTACATGCCCCTTATATTATTAATTTGGCTTCTCCTAAAGAAGAGACCTATGCTCTAGCTAAGGAGTTTCTTGCTCTTGAACTTGAAAGAACTGAAGCTATAGGCTCTAACTATCTCGTTCTTCACCCCGGCTCTTTTACAACTCAAACCTATGCTTACGGCATAGAACGCATTGCTGCAGCTCTTAATGAAGTCCTCACCCCTACTCAAAAGCCAATCCTCTGCCTTGAAACAATGGCAGGCAAAGGAAGCGAAATCGGTAGAAGCTTTGAAGAGTTAAGAGATATTTTAGACCGAGTAGAATATAAGGACAAGTTAGGAATCTGCTTTGATACTTGCCACCTTCATGATAGTGGCTATAATATCATTAATGACTTTGATAAACTATTAGAATACTTTGATGCACTCATTGGTTTAGATAAATTAAAAGTCGTTCATTTAAATGGTTCCCTTAATGTCTGTGGTGCCAAAAAAGATCGTCATGCCAATTTGGGAGCTGACGAAACAAATCCTAGAGGTGCTGACCAAATTGGTAAAGAGGCTCTTTATGCGATTGCACATCACCCTGCCCTTGAAGGGAAACCTATTATTTTAGAGACACCTTGGTTAGATGCAAAGACTAACTTATATAAAGAAGAAATCGCCTTTTTAAGGGAGGGATTGAAGTAATGAATTTTTCAAAGGAAGTTGTCTTAGTAACCGGTTCATCTCGTGGCATTGGAAAGGCAGTTGCTTATGCTTTTGCTGAAAAAGGAGCTCGTGTTATTTTAAATGGTGCCCATGACCAACTAGCTCTTAGGCATACCTATGAGTCTTTTATTAGTAAAGGCTTTACTGTTACTTCCTTTTTTGGAGATTTATCTGATTTTGAAGTAGCAAAAAACTTGTTTTCTCATATTTACGCTGAGTTTTTAATGTACCCTACAGTAGTTATCAACAATGCAGGTATGAGTCATGTGGGTTTATTCACAGATACTCCACCTGACTTGTGGAGTAAATTGTTAACTACCAATATTCATTCAGCCTATCATTGCAGCTTTCTTGCTGTCCCTCATATGATTAGTCGTCAATCGGGTTGCATTATTAATATGTCTTCTATTTGGGGGAAATCAGGTGCTTCTTGTGAAGTTGCCTATTCCACTAGTAAAAGTGCTCTTCATGGTTTTACTAAAAGTCTTGCAAAGGAGTTAGGTCCTTCTAATATTCGTGTCAATGCCATTGCCTGTGGTTGGATTGATACAGAAATGAATCGTTCCTTTACCCAAGAAGAACGGTCTGCCTTTCTAGAAGACGTACCACTTTGCCGAATGGGTACACCAGAAGATGTAGCTCAAACCTGCCTTTACCTTGCCAGTGATCAATCGAGTTATATGACAGGGCAAGTGCTCACCCTAGATGGGGGACTTCTTTAAAAAAAGTGACGATTTCACCTTGCTTGGGTGTAATCGTCACTTTTTAATGATTTCACTTTTCTTTAAATCTTTACCTATTCCCATGTATGTGTTTTACTTAAAAAAGCTTTGTCTACTGCAAAATATTTAAAATCACATACCCCTTGTCGATCTGGTACAGGGTCGCCAAAGGTTGTATCTATAAATACTTCTTTCCCATCTAAAATAGCCTTACTCCACATATGACTTTCATTATTTTCTCCTGCAGTACCACCTATCCCTGTAATCTGAATCCCCACTAGCTTGCAAAGGGCATTATAGAGTCCAGTATAACCCTGACATACTGCTTTACCATTTAAAAGTGCTCCATACCCTGTATAACCTTCCTCACTATAGTCTGTATCATATGCTAAGTGAAGGATAACCCATTCATACAAAACTTTAGCCTTTTGGGTCTCTGTCATCTCTTTAGTAAGAACGCCTTCGTCAATCAAGTTTTGGGCAAGAACCTTGACTTCTTCAAAGAAGGTATCACGCATTTTATTTACCTTATCAGCCTCTATATTATTATTCATAAGCTTCAAAGTAAGCTTTCCACTGCCATAAGTACCTTTTAAAGACACCTCTATCATATTCTTATAACATAAATACTCAGGATAATTATAAAAAACCTTTTGATGTGCCTTTAAAATAACTTCAGAGAGAATCCTATCTTGAAAAGACTGTCTCATATCAGAATCGTACTTAATCTCGTAGCTATCTTGATTGTTAGCTACCATATAAAGGATGATTTCTTCATAGTCCTCCTGAGTCTTGGGTTCTTTTTTAGGCATTTTATGAGGAAGTGCTAAGTTCATTTCATCTAAGATAAGTGACTTTGAATCTTGCTGGGTACCTACTGAATTTTTAGATTCTCCATTGTTTTTTAAACTGGTATCAATAGTGATGCCTTGTGTAAGTGCATCCCACCCCAAATAAAAATCTAATTCCTCTGCCAAATCTCTCAATCTAAAATAACTGGTATCATCAATAGTATAAGCGGTTAACTCTATCTTTTTTCTATCCTTATAAAGAGGTGCCTGAGATAAAGTAGCTGTTTTAGCTAGACCATCTCCTACCTTTAACTCGCCCCCTACTGTTATATACTCCTTTCCTTGTACTAAATTAATAGCTCTTGCTTCACTATCCCATTCGATATCAAATTGTGCTTGGCTTCCTTTTACAGCTTGTGCTAAATCTCTTAATTTAATATAGTTATTATCATTAATGGAATAGGCTTCAAAACCAATAGACTTCTCATTAATAAAAATCTTTGCTGGGGTAGGTAAAGCCTTCACGCCATTTTGTATACTTGCTGCATAAATAGGCAGACTTTTGATCGTTCCTGGTGCTTTTAAAAGTATAAGTGCTGTTAATAACACACCTATTACTCGTTTTTTCTTTTTCATTTTGCCATCCTCCTGCTCCTATTTTAAACTACTTCCCCTTAGCTGTCTATTTATAAGCTACACTTTTCTAAATTTTATAGAGTCTTGCTTCATAAGGTTTACACCTACTCACTGGTTCTGTTATTTCATAATTACCTAATAAAAACTGCTTGTGTAATTCTTTTTCTAGTTCTTGAGGATATTTTATCTTTTTCGAAGATAGGTTAATAATTACAAGATACTTCTCCTTTACTCCCTTTCTTTTATAAACAATAAGCTGGGGGTGCTCCTCTAAAAGTGGCTCAAAGCTTCCCCATGTTAAATCAGGATGTTGTTTTCTAAAGCTAATAAGCTCCCTATAAAAGCTTAAGATGGAGTGAGGTTTTTTTTCTTGGTTTGCTACATTAATCGTCTTATAATTAGGATTGGTCTTCGTCCAAGGTATTCCTTTTGAAAAGCCTCCATTCTCGGAAGCATCCCATTGCATAGTTGTTCGGCTATTATCTCTTGTCACCTTTTTGACAATACGTCTTGCTAACCATTTAGGTAAATGCATCATCTCTTGCAATACCTTATAAGCATTGAGTGCTTCATAGTCCTGCCACTCACCTTCTTCTAAGATACAGTCTGTCATGCCAATTTCTTCTCCTTGATAAAGAAAGGGGGTCCCTCTCAAAGTAAGATTTAAAAGAGCAAGTGCCTTCGCACTTTGAAGCCAATATCTCTTATCGTCTCCAAAGCGTGATACTTGTCTATTTTGATCATGATTCGATAAATAGTTCCCCGTCCAACCACCTTCTCTTTCCATGGTGATTTGCCAACTAAATAAAACCCTTTTAAAATCTTTTATAGACCAATGATAAAGCTTTCTAAAATCATACTTTCCCAATACGCCATAACCTAAATGATGCAAATCAAAATGAAACATCATCTGAAGCTCTTTCCTGTCTTCTCTTGTATAAAGCACCACATCTTCTTGCTTGGCAAGAGGCCCTTCCCCTATGGCTATGCAGCTATACGGCTCTAATACTTCCTTATACATTTCTTTAATATACGTATGAGTCTTTGGACGATTTAAGGTTAATTCCCCAGGAAATGATAAGATTTTGGGATTGCTACCCACATCTGGAAATCCTTCCGCCTTGCTAATGGCATTAATAACATCCATTCGAAAACCAGCCACACCTTTCTCTAGCCAAAAAGTCATTATCTTATAAATTTCTTGCCGCATGGCAGGATTTTCCCAATTCAAATCACACTGGTTGGGTGTAAATTGTGTCATATAATAACTCTTGCTCTTAGCTTCATATGTCCATGCACTACCACCAAAAAAGCTCATCCAATTATTAGGAGGTCTATCTCCCTTCCCCTTTTTAAAGATATAAAAATCTCTATAAGGTGAATTTTCTTCTTGGAGAGCTTTCTTGAACCAAATATGCTGATCAGAGGTATGATTAGCAACTAAGTCCATAACAACTTCCATTCCTCTTGCTGCTACCTCTTTTAAAAACTCATCAAAATCTTGCATGCTCCCATACTCAGGATTGATTTGATAGTAATCACTAATGTCATAGCCATAGTCCTTATTAGGTGAAAGATAAACCGGTGAGAGCCAAATAAGGTCAATACCTAACTCCTTCAAATAATCTAGCTTACTTATAATCCCCCTTAAATCACCTATACCATCTCCATTGCTGTCTGCAAAAGATCTAGGCCAAATTTGATAAACTATTTTTTCCTTCCAGTGCATGGCATCCCCTCCTATAAGAGTCTTTTTCTTTTATTATAGGCTCACCTAATTATACTCAAACTATTCAAAATAATTACACCTACTACTTTATTTTATTAAAAGGCAGAACTCCCTATCTAGAGCCCTGCCTTCTCATCTTTTATTCATTTACCTTGTAGTCTTGTCCTAGGACAATCTGTATATCTGTAGTAATACTCTGACTTGCTACTACAATAGCCCCTTTAAAGTAAGTTTTAAACTGCTCACCCTTCGTGGCATCTTTTGCATAAATAATTGTTGTGGGTTTCTCTCCGTCTTTATAATTTCCAATACGCTTCACCTGATAGCCTTGTCCTTCCAAACTATCTTTGATACGTCCTGCAAGCCCTTGCACGCCTGCTGCATTTAAAAGTTCAATGCTTACACTTTTATCTATTATAGGTTCCTGACTTTCTAAATTAGTTCCCTCTGACGGAGCACTTGTTTGCAACTGACTATCCTCTGCCATATCATTGGTTTTACCTACTTCTCGGTCATAAAAAATATTTTCGATAAACTCCGGAAGCTTCACTGTGTCAATAAAGAAATACGAAACACCATTTTCCATTCTTCCCTCACCAGGTAGAGTGGCAAAAGCAAGGTTATCAATATTGAAATTTTGAAGGTAAGGGTAATAATCCATAATTTGTGGTAAGCTTACATCGGTTGTAAGATCTTTAATAAGGATATTTATAAATTGAGGTAACTTGGTAAGGGTTTGTGGACTCATAATCTTCTCTGCAAAGCTTTGTAAAAAAAGCTGTTGCACCACAATACGATCCTCATCTCCCCTTGGATACGAACGAAAACGCACTAACTGTTCTGCCTTATCTCCTCTTAACAACTGCACACCTGGTTGCAAATCAATATAGAGATTTTGATAAGGGTCACTATACTGCATTCGGCTTGGCACATCTACTTCTACACCACCTATCGTATCTACAATCTTTCTAAAAGCTTCTAAATTGACAACGGCATAATTATCAATTGTGATACCTAAGATGTTTTCTAATTCATTCATCGTATACTTACGGATATTCTTCATTCCTCCATAAGCAGTCATCTCATTGATTTTTGAAACATACTGAGTATACCCTTTATCTTCTTTAAGTGCTGCACGTTGCTCTTCTGACCAGACTACCTTTGTATCACGAGGTACAGAAACAACCTTTATCTTATTTGTCTTACTATTAAAATTAACCACTATAATAACGTCAGTACGTACCTCATCATCATCCACACCAAAAACAGCAATGGTTCTGTTAATTGTAGCTAATTCATGCTTTTCTTTTTCCTTATCTGTCATTTGTTCTAAATCACCAGACTCCTCTGTTTTTTTAGAACTTCCATCATAAATATATGTATTATAGCTCCATACGCCTATTACTACTATAATGAAAGCAACAAGTAATGTTATTCCGGCTGAAATGCCAAAGAATTTAAGGAGTGTTTTTTTCTGACTCTGATTGAGCGGTCCTTGTTCTTCTTTCATTTCTATCCTCCTCTACTTTTACAACATCTTTTAATTGTACACTATATTACATCAAAATACATTTGTCATAATCTATTAAATTATAAATAATATCTCTCAGTTATGCAACATATTTATGTATAATCCTGTAATAGCAAAGGAAGACTATCTGCTGATTCCATCTATAATAAGCCCTTGTTTATCCTTAAAAATCAGTTTTCTCTAGTATTTCTTTAAAAACTTGTTGCCAAATTTCTTTACAATAGGATAGGCTAAATGCTTCATCCTGCTTTCTGATCTCATTTATTTGTGCTAATGCCTCTGTGTAATCTTGTAATCTATAAGTCGTTATATTACCTCTTCCTTTTTGTAAATGAGTAACAAGTGCTTGTGCGCCATATTCCTTAATGCCTACTTGTCCTTTCTCATCCCTTTCTAATGTAATTTTTGCCATAGCACCTAGCATACGCGCTGCTACCCCTTTTCCAGATTCACTGGTTGAATTCACAAAATTACCTAGGGAATAATATACTAACGTTTTATGCCCATTTTTACCTTCTATCCATTCTATCGGCTCAATAACATGAGGATGCGTACCTAAAATAAGATCTACTCCCTCATGAGCCATAAATTCTGCCCAGTACCGTTGCTCCTTTGTTGCTACATGCGTATATTCTGTTCCCCAATGAGGACATACAATGACAAAATCAGCAAGTGCCTTCGCCTTATTTATATCTTTTTTTAGTCTGTCCTCACCTAGTAAGTTTACCCAATAAGGCTGTCCATCAGGTAAGGGAATCCCATTCGTCCCATAGGTATAATTTAGTATAGCAATCTTGATGCCTTCTTTCTCATACACATAAATAGCATCCTCCTGCTCTTTTTGAGTATCTTGAATGCCTAAAACGCCTACCTGAGGGTAGTGGGTCTCCCAAAAATTTAAAGTATTTAAAATACCCTTTTTCCCTTTATCTAAAGTATGATTAGTAGCATGTAAAACTACGTTAAAACCTGCTTCTACTAATGCATCCCCCACTTCGTAAGGACCATTGAAAGTAGGGTAACCCGAAAGTCCTAACTCCTTGCCACCTAATATAACCTCTTGATTCACAATAGCTAAATCTGCTTCTTGTATATCTTCCTTTACCTCTTTAAAGAGATGAGCGTAATTATAAACATCATTTTCCCCTTTTCCACTTTCTGTGACAGGCGTGTGAAGAAGCACATCTCCTACCATAATAATAGAAACTTGTTCCTCAGTTATTACAATTTCCTTATCTTTCTCTATATCCTGAATAGACTGACCCACTGTGTTTTCTATCTCTACTTTTGTTTCATCTACTTGTTCTTCTTTACTACTTCCTTGCTCTAGCCTAGTATTTACTACCTCTGTATCTTGCTTCACATACCTTCCACACCCTACTAAATATATACCTAGCATAATACCTATTAACAACTTTACTAGGCTCCATTTACACCTTCTCACATCGCTTCCCTTCTTTCCTCTACCTTTTCATCCTACCCATTTATAAGATAAAACTTCATAATTATCATTATTTTCGAACTCTATTATAACATATCTTTTAAATTTTTTATTAAAATATAAAAAGTGACTATGGTCACTTCTTACCTTAGTCACTTTTTCATTTTACATTTTTATTGTTTGTAACACTCTTTTAGAGCATTAATCTATAAATTTTCTCTACATCTTCTTGTTTTAAGGTGACAAAACCACCTAATGTACCATTATTTACATCACCATAGCAAGCAATATAGGCAAGCTTTTCAATGTCTTCTTCTCTTGCACCTAATTCTTCAAAGTTCTTTGGCATACCAATGGAAATTAAGAATTGACGTAATGCCTCAATACCTGCTTTTGCAGTTATCTCTGGATGATTAAAGTCCATTTGACATCCCCAAACCCTACAAGCTACCTGTGCAAACCGCATAATATTATGATGCATGTTATAGGTCATTACAGCTGGCATAACCACTGCAAGCCCTGCACCATGTGCACAGTCGTACAAAGCAGATAATTCATGCTCAATAGCGTGACTTGTCCAGTCCTGAGACCTACCCACGCCACAGGAGTTATTATGAGCCATCATTCCTGCCCACATAATATTGGCACGTGCTTCATAGTTGTTAGGGTCAGCAATGGCTTTAGGTCCTTCCGTAATCATAGTCAGCAGCAATGCCTCAATCATGCGGTCTGTTACTTCTACATCTTGGGTATTTGTCAAATAT
Source organism: Sporanaerobium hydrogeniformans (assembly GCF_002735925.1). Lineage (GTDB taxonomy): Bacteria > Bacillota > Clostridia > Lachnospirales > Cellulosilyticaceae > Sporanaerobium > Sporanaerobium hydrogeniformans. Next base: position 126,870 of record NZ_PEDL01000004.1, read on the forward strand.
CTTTCATACAAGTGTGCCATAATATCTGTAATCCCACATGCTGTTTGATAACTTGGCAAAGTCTGGGTAAGTGCTGGATTCAATATAGAAAATTTAGGACGTAGTGCTTCACCTGATGTAGCCCGCTTATACATCCCATTTTCATGAGTAATTACTGAATCACCAGAGCCTTCACTTCCTGCTGCTGAGATAGTAAGTACTGTTCCTAATGGTAAAGCCTCTTTAACCTCTTTGCCTTGGTAATAATCCCAAAAATCCCCTTCGTAAACTGCTCCTGCTGCAATGGCTTTAGCGGAATCAATAGCACTTCCCCCACCAACAGCAAGGATAAAATCAATAGTTTCTTTCTTGCAAATCTCTATCCCTTTATATACAAGGCCACTTCTTGGATTAGGCTTTGCACCACCTAGTTCTATATAAGCTATATTTTCTTTATCTAATGATGCTTTTACACGATCTAATAATCCTGAAGCAACTACTGATCCTCCACCAAAGTGAATCAGCACCTTTGTACCTCCAAATTTTTTTATATACTTTCCTGCCTCATTTTCTGTATCCTTTCCAAATGCAAAATAAGTGGGTGCATAAAATGTAAAGTTTTCCATTATTCCTACCTTCTTTCTTGGTTATCTAAATTCATTATATTTCTTTATTCCCCTTGACACAAGAAGGCACCTTTATCCCTATAGGTTACACAAAGGTGCCCTACTTATTCTTCATAGCACTGACGATTCATCACCTCATATTTATCGCCTTCATTTTCACTTCCCCAATTACACATCATTTCTAGGATAGGATATAAGGTCTCACCTTGTTTTGTCACAGAGTATTCTACCTGTATCGGAACAGTTGGATATACTTTTCTCTCTACAATCCCATCTTCTTCAAGCTCACGCAACTGACTCGTTAAAGTCTTTTTAGGTGCTCTTTCTAGAAAGCGTAAGATTTGATTATAACGCTTTGGTCCTTCTTCTTGTAAATAATGTATAATAAGGGGTTTCCATTTTCCTCCAATTACTCTAAGCGTAATTTCCATTTCACAAGTTACTTTTATTTTCTGAGACATATTTTCCTCCTATAGTACAAGATTATCCTTTACTTCATTATACACTATTTTCTACCTTTATACCTCCGCTATCTTGACTGTTATACCGTAAGCCCTCTCTATCACTTAAAAAACCATAGCATCCTAAAGAAATTTACCATTCAAATGATTATTCTCTAAAAAGATATTGGTAGCCTTCCTCTTTCTAGTAGTTAATTTCTCTACCTATTTGATTCCCTTCTAATTATCTGCATTAATTTAACTATTATAAATAGTCAATCACTATTTTTTTTGATATAATACTATTATTATCTTTCCAAGGAGGATGTATATGTACGAAATGAAACCTGAATACTTTATCGGTATTCCTTCTATTGATGAAGAACATAGCAGACTATTTGAAATAGCAGAAGAAATTTATCAGTTACAGCGTAATGAGTTTATTGTAGATAAATATGATAATATTTCAGCCATTCTACATAAGCTAAAAGACTACACCATTATGCATTTTAATAACGAAGAAGAATATATGATGCGTATTGGATATAAAAAGTTATTTACACAAAAGGTTCAACACGATGCATTTAAGCAAAAATTAGATGAACTTAACTTAGATCACTTAGATGATCATTCTGATGCTATGATTACAGAGCTTTTAAAATTCTTAACGGATTGGTTAGTTCATCACATCTTAGAAACAGATAAGCAGATTGCTGAAGAAGTATAGCTTTAAAAAAGTGCTTAAAAAACGAGTGTTTCGTTTTAAGCACTTTTTTAATGTGTAAATAGAAAATTTCCTAATAAATATCTTTCATATATTGATTGAAAGATATTAACTCTTTGATAATCTAGGTACTTACATAGTGTGGCTGGAGATCGCTAACTCCACGAAGCGGCGCAGCACTGCGGAAACCTCGGTGCGGATAGTGAATCAATCTTTGATGAAAACGATTCTGCCTAATTCAGGAGCAGAACCACTGATGGAAGAAACGAATACCGTGCCCCCAAAGGTGTTTACAAGCAGCGCTTGATTTTTGTAATCCCTGATTGTGCTGAATTTAGAATACGTGTTGATTCTCCACGAATGGGGTACATTATTTGAGTGTAATTGCATGGATGCCGGGCAGCTAGTGTCCATATACACATAACGACCGTCATAAATAATTGTGTATTCCGGTCCGCGATCAGCACTGTTGTTTACAAGTTTAACACTAAATGGCTTATCGGGCTTGTCGGATGAAACTTCAAGCCAGTAATGATCCCCTCCCGCAGGGTAAATATATCTGTCGCCGATTTTCATATAGTAATCGCCGGATTCTAAAACAGTAGCGTTAGCGTTTGGCGATGTTGACGATGTGGCGGTTGACGCAGGGGTCGGAATTTCAATTCTTTCAGCCCAAACATAATACTCCATGCCGTTCCAACGAACCCACGCATATCCGTCTCTCCTTTTCTCTAATAATAAAACCTTTGTGCCTTGGGGGATTGTGCCTAAAACATTGCCCTCCGGCTTATTGCGGTAAGGTGCACCACCATATTCCTTGTTATTTAGAACTTTTACTTCCGGCACCGTTACAGCCGCGGCGGGCGATTTCACCGGTGCGGGAACGGGCGCGGCCTGCGCCGACACAGTCCCGTCATATACATGGATGGTATATTCCGCCACCTTTCTACCCGCGTACCGTACTTCCACCACTCTGTTTTTTCTGGCGGTTGTGAAGGCGCGCCCCTGCGTCAATTGCACGTTATCCATATAAAAGGTGATTCTATCATTTACGTTTATGTTTTTGCCTCCATCATTTATAACCGCGTTAAACCCTGTGCTGTCAAAGCCGTTACCTACGCTGTATGCGGTTTTTTTGGGGAATGACAGGATGTTAAGCCCCGCCACCGTGTGCAGTACGCGCCGAATAGAAAAATTTCCCATGGTAATATTTACTGTAACTGAGCTTACGCCGAAATCGTACTCTCCGCCGAAAAACAGCCGGTTGCCGTTTCCTAATATACGCAGGCAGTCGCCGTTAATAAGCTGTGAACTGCCATCTTTGAAGGTAGCGCGGACTTCAAAGTCACTTGAACGAATTGTTGTATCTGTGCGGTTGCCGCCTTTCATAGGTTCCTGGGTCAATTCCACAGCTGTAACAAACGGGGTAACAGTAAAGGGTATAGTTAATTCCTTACCTACTACCCTTACAATAAAGTCTCTTTCGCCCGCCTCAAAAAAACGGAAGCCCTGCTGAACCCGCACGCCATCCGCGTAACTGCGCATACCCCGTGGCCCCGCAAAAATCATTAAATCCTCGTGGTGCAAATCCTGTGTTTGACCGTTCCTAAAAGTAATCCGTACTACAATATCCCTTGGGTCAAACGGATCCGCCCCTTGGCGGTAGGTCGTTTTCGGTGGCGTGATAAGCGCAAGCTTACTGACGTTTTGCCAGCCGTGGTCTAAGCGGGGGATAACGTCAAATTTATATGGCGTTGCGACAATATTGCCAGATCGCATGACCATTTCATACATCCCTACCTGCTTGAAAACATCGCCTTGCTTTATTTGAACGCCGTTTGCCCACCACTCCCTGTTTTTGGTATGAGAGATGATTCCGCCTTTTTTATGTTCATAAATCTCCCCTATCCCGTCAAAGGCATCACCTACGACAAAGGTTCTTGTCATCCCCCACGGCTCATTTGTTCCTATCAGCACATCCATGGGGCATCTGGCATAAGCCGTCATGTGCAAGGAGAGTACCATGCACAGGATGAGCAGGATGCTCATAATTCGTTTTTTCATAATGTTGTTCCTCCTTAATTTTTTGTTTAGCTTTCATATTTTCATTGTAGCGGCTGTTCCTCAAAAAAAACCGTCCATTGCATGAAACATGATTTTTCCGACATGAATCATGATTAAAAGTATCTAAACGCATGGCTCATATGGTGTAAAATCATAAAAAAACACCCCAAACATAAGAGTTTGGGGTGTTTTCATTTTGTATAATATTATCTCTTTGAGAATTGTGGTGCACGACGAGCTGCTTTGAGACCGTATTTCTTTCTTTCTTTCATTCTTGGGTCACGTGTTAAGAACCCTGCTTTTTTAAGAGCTGGACGGAATTCACCATCAGCTTGAAGTAATGCACGGCTGATTCCGTGACGGATTGCTCCAGCTTGACCTGTTGTTCCTCCACCATATACGTTTACAAGTACATCAAATTTACCTAATGTATTAGTAAGAACTAATGGTTGACGAGTGATAACTTTTAAAGTCTCTAAACCAAAGTATTCTTCAATATCTCTTTTATTAATTGTAATTTTTCCGTTGCCTGGTACAAGGTAAACACGTGCTACTGAACTTTTACGTCTACCTGTTCCGTAATATCTTACTCCTGCCATTTATATTTCCTCCTCTCGAAAATTAGAATTTTAATTCTTTAGGTTGTTGTGCTTCATGTTTGTGGTCTGCACCAGCATAAACACGAAGTTTTGTAAGCATTTGACGACCTAAGCTATTTTTTGGAAGCATACCTTTTACAGCGTGCATAAGAATTCTTTCTGGATGTGTATCTAACATATCACGAGCTGAAGTTTCTTTTAAACCACCTGCATAACCAGAGTGTCTTCTATATACTTTTTGATCTAATTTTTTACCTGTAAATACAGCTTTTTCTGCATTAATAATAATAACATGATCACCGCAATCAACGTGTGGTGTGTATGTTGGTTTGTTTTTTCCTCTTAATACTGTTGCTACTTGACTTGCAAGTCTACCTACTGTTTGTCCAGTAGCGTCAACTACGAACCATTCTCTTTCAACATTTTGAGCATTTGCCATATATGTTGTTCTCATTGTATACCCTCCTTTGAGTCTTTAAAAATCTCATTTAAACCATCTATCTCATATAAAATCCGGGGCTATTGGATTTTACAAGTGGGCTTATTCACACAACTTATATTATATTATTCCAGCTAATACTTGTCAACAAAAAGTTTAGTTGTCCACACTTTTCCAACTTTCCTCTTCATTTTTTTCTTCTTCTGTGGATAAGAGCTGCTCTTTCTGCTTAAGCTTCTTCTCCATATTCAATGTTCAGCATCATTAGTCCTTGTGGAGGTGCTGTAGGACTAGCCAATTTACGATTTTTGCTTTCTATAATGGTGACTAAACTATCCGGTGCTTTTCTACCAATACCTACTTCAATGAGTGTTCCTACTATAATCCTTACCATATTATAAAGAAAACCATTACCACAAATATCGATTTGAATAAGCTCCCCTTGCTTAGTGATTTCTAAACGATAGACTTCTCTTATAGTTGTCTTTACACTGCTCCCAGCTGAGCAAAATGCCGCAAAATCATGCTTGCCTACTATATGTGTGGCTGCCTCCTGCATTTTCCTTAAATCTAATTTATAAGGATAAAAATAGGCATAACGATAGATAAAAGGATCTTGTACCTTACCATTATGAATTTGGTAGCGATAAGTCTTTCGCTTAGCAGCATATCGAGGATGGAATGCCTCTGAAACAAGCTCTATGCTCTGTACAACTACATCCCTAGGTAATTTAGAATTAATAGCTTTAACCAATCGTTCTGGCATTATCTCTGTAGTAGCATCAAAGACGCAGCACTGCGCCTTAGCATGTACTCCTGTATCTGTCCGTCCTGCTCCAATGACATGAATGGGCTGATTTAAAATAGCTTCTGCAGCCTTTTCTAATAGCTCTTGAATGGTTATACCATTAGGCTGTTTTGCAAAACCATGATAATGAGTTCCATCATAAGCTACTATTAATTTAAACCGGGACATCTCTCTTCCTCCTATAAAATAATACAACCTATAAAAAACAAGCTAGCAAGCACAAAAGCACAGTAATCAACCTTCTCATAGTGTAAGCTATGCAATCTTGTACGCCCTACTCCACCGCGATAACATCTTGCCTCCATGGCCATAGCTAATTCCTCAGCACGTCTAAAAGCTGAAATAAAAAGAGGTACCATAATTGGAATCATTGCTTTTGCACGTCTAATAATATTGCCACTTTCAAAATCTGCTCCTCTTGCCATTTGCGCTTTCATAATCTTATCCGTTTCTTCAAGCAAGATAGGAATAAAACGTAAAGATATACTCATCATCATGGCGATTTCATGAGCTGGCACTCCAATCCTTCGAAAAGGGTTAAGCAGGTTCTCAATACCATCTGTAAGCTGTATAGGTGACGTTGTGAGTGTCAATAATGAAGAACCTATGATAAGTAGTATAAGTCTACATGCCATCTGTGCAGCAATTATGAGGCCTTGTTCTGTAATAGTTAAAAAACCCCAACTCCATAGCACCCTGCCACCTTGAGTAAAGAAAATATTGAGTGCTACTGTGAAGAGTAAAATAAATAGGATACTTCTTAGTCCTTTTAACATATAGCGAATAGGCACCTTACTCATCTGTATCGTTCCATATAGACAAAGCACTACAAAACCATACCCTATAAAATGATTAATAAAGAATAAACCAATAATATAGGCAAAAGTAATAAGTATCTTTGCACGTGGGTCCATACGATGAATAGGAGAGTCTACTGGATAGTATTGCCCAATGGTAATGTCCCTAAGCATTATTGTCCCTCCTTTTAAGTAAGTATGCTTTAATTTGAAGGGCTGCTTCTTCTACTGTTAAGATATCAGTAGCTATATCCATCCCCTTTTCCTTTAAAGTTTCTAATATATAAGCAATCTGTGGTCTTGCAAGTCCAATCTTCTCTAATTCATCACCATGTGCAAAAACTTCTTTAGGTGTACCTTGATATTTGACCTTTCCTTTATAGAGAACAATCATACGTTGTGCATATCTTGCTACATCCTCCATGCTATGCGAAATGAGTACAATAGTAAGACCTAGCCCTTTATGCATTTCTTTTAATTTATTAAAAAGATCATCTCTACCTTTAGGGTCTAAACCTGCTGTAGGTTCATCTAGAATAAGGATACTCGGTTTCATAGCTAGAACTCCTGCAATAGCCACCCTTCTTTTCTGCCCTCCTGAAAGCTCAAAAGGTGATTTCTGATAGTACTCTTCTCCTAAGCCCACTGCTTGCAAAGCATACGCAACTCTTTCTCTAATTTCTTCTTCATTAAGCCCTAAATTTTTAGGTCCAAAAGCCACATCTTCCCAAACAGTCATCTCAAAAAGCTGATATTCTGGATATTGAAAGACAAGACCTACTTGTTGCCTTACAGCCTTTCTATCTACATTTTCTCCATGTATATCCTGCCCCTTGATATAAACCTGACCCATGGTCGGTTTAAGAAGTCCATTAAACATTTGAATAAGAGTACTTTTACCTGAACCAGTATGTCCAATTATACTCACAAATTCACCATCTTTTATTTCAATATTAATATCCTCTAACGCCGTTTTTTCAAAAGGCGTATTGGGATTATAGGTATGGGTTAAATGTTCTATCTTTATTGCCATAACTCTTGTGCCACCTCTTCTGCAGTTAATACATCACTTTTAAACTGGAACCCTTCTTTGTTAAGCAGATACATCAAATAAGTTGCTGCTGGAACGTCCAAACCAATCCTTTTGAGTGTTTCTACCTCTTTAAATACATTTTTAGGTGTTCCCTCTAATAAAACTTCACCTTTTTCCATTACTACAATACGATCTGCGAGTATGGCTTCTTCCATATAATGCGTAATATGAACAATGGTAATACCGTACTCTTTGTTGAGCTTCTTCATAGTTGCCATGACTTGCCTTCTTCCAATAGGGTCAAGCATAGCTGTAGATTCATCAAAAACGATACATTCTGGTTTCATCGCAATCACACCTGCTATGGCAATACGTTGCTTCTGCCCTCCTGAAAGCTGATTAGGTGATACTCTTTTGTAATCTAACATATTAACAGTTTCTAATGCTTCATCTACTCTTTTTCGAATTTCCTTTGGTGGTATACCTATATTTTCTGGGCCAAAGGCTACATCCTCTTCTACTACTGTAGCTACAATTTGATTATCTGGATTTTGAAAAACCATCCCCACTTCTTTACGGATTTCCCATATGTTTTGAGGATCTGTAGCGTCTATGCCTTTTACAAAGAGTGTTCCTGATTTTGGGGTAAGTATCCCATTTAATTGTTTTGCAAAAGTAGATTTTCCTGAACCATTATGTCCTAAAATAACTAAGAACTCACCTTGCTTAATAGAGACACTGGTATGGTTAAGGGCTGTTATCGCTTCCTTTTGTTCACCATTTTCATCATAATTATAATACTCAAATACAATATCTTTTGCTTCAATAATATGCTCCATTGTTAGCACTCCTCCATCTATAGGTATAAATAAATACTTTCATCATGAAAGTATTTATTTATACCTATACACTTTTTCAACCTAACCTATCTTCCATTAAATATAATAAAAAACCTATCATTATGCAATCTTTTTATATGAAGAAAAGGGATTAAGAATAGTTCTTAATCCCTCTAGCTTATACTAATTCGATGATTACTTCTTCAGCACCGTCACCTTTACGTGGTCCGATTTTGATGATTCTTGTATAACCACCATTACGGTCTACATATTTAGGAGCGATTTCACTAAATAATTTATCAGTTAAATCAACTTTTTTAGCTTGTCTTTTTTTGTTTGCTTCAACTTCTGTTATAGGGTATAACACCTTTAACATTTGTCTTCTAGCATGTAAACGAGAAGCACTATCTTTTTTGATAGTTTTTTGTACTTCTTCATATACTGTTACTTTTTTACCATCTACAACTTCTTTTACACGTTTACCGTTAACGTCTAATTTAGGTTGTTTTTGAGTAATAGTAACTTCTTCATAATTATCTTTTTCACGAACAGCCATAGCAATTAAGCCTTCAGCAATTCTACGAATCTCTTTCGCTTTAGCTGTAGTTGTTCTGATTTTCCCATGGTATAAGAGATTTGTTACTTGGTTACGAAGTAATGCCATACGTCCTGCTGCATCACGTCCAAGCTTTCTTTGTCCAGCCATGCCCTAACCTCCTTTTGTTTGTCATTAATCTTCGCTTGGTTTAAGTGCAAAGCCAAGCTCTTCCAATTTCTGGAATACCTCTTCTAATGACTTACGTCCTAAATTACGAACTTTCATCATTTCTTCTTCAGTTTTATTTGTTAAGTCTTCTACTGTGTTAATACCTGCACGTTTTAAGCAGTTAAAAGATCTTACTGAAAGATCTAATTCTTCTATGGTCATCTCTAAAGTTTTTTCTTTAGAATCATCTTCTTTTGTCACCATAATCTCTGTGGTGCGTGCATTTTCTGAAAGATCAATAAATAAGTTTAAATGTTCACTAAGCACTTTAGCCGCTAAACTAACAGCTTCATCTGGCTTAAGTGTACCATTTGTCCAAACTTCTAATGTAAGCTTATCATAATCTGTTTGTTGACCAACACGTGTATCTTCTACAGTGAAGTTTACACGCTCTACTGGTGTATAGTTGGCATCTACAGGAATAACCCCAATTGGAAGTTCGGTTTTCTTAAGTTTATCTACACCTTCATATCCACGGCCTCTTGTAACAGTCATTTCAATAGACAGGTTGCAATTTGCACCACCATTTAAAGTAGCAATATGATGCTCTGGATTAAGAATTTCAATTTCTGGACCACACTTAATGTCTGCCCCAGTCACCGCACCTTCTCCCGTTGCTTCAATATAAACTACTTTTGGTTCCATGCTTAAGCTTGTATCACGAATAGCAAGCCCTTTAATGTTAAGAAGAATTTCGATAACATCTTCCTTCACTTGTGGGATAGAGCTAAATTCATGAAGTACCCCATCAATTTTGATGTTACTAACTGCAGCCCCTGGAAGAGAGGAAGATAAGATTCTACGTAGACTATTTCCTAAAGTAGTACCATATCCTCTCTCTAATGGTTCCACTACGAAGCAGCCGTATTTCCCATCAGCAGATAACTCTTTAATCTCAATTTGTGGTTTTTCAAATTCCAACACCGGATAAACCCTCCTTTGGTTTTAAAATAAAATATTGAGGGTAACGAACTATTACTTAGAGTAAAGCTCAACAATAAGTGTTTCTTCGATGTCTGTATCGATTTGGTCACGAGCTGGGATAGCTTTAACTGTTCCTCTAAGGTTTTCGATATCCCCCTCTAACCATTCTGGTACAATACGAGAAGCTGTAACTTCTGTAATAAGTTTGAAACGCTCGAAGCTTTTTGCATCTTCTTTGATTTCAATAACATCACCAACGCGTACTTGGTAAGATGGAATGTTTACTCTTTTACCATTTACTAAAACTAAGTTATGTCTTACAACTTGTCTAGCTTCTGTACGAGAACGACCTAAACCTAAACGGTATGCCACGTTATCTAAACGAAGTTCAAGTTGTACAAGTAAGTTTTCACCAGTGATACCTGCTTGACGGTCAGCTTTTTTAAAGTATGTTCTGAATGGGCCTTCAAGAACACCATAAATTCTTTTTGCTTTTTGTTTTTCACGTAACTGTAATCCATACTCAGATAATTTTGATTTAGCTTGACCATGCTGTCCTGGAGCATATGGTCTTTTTTCTACTGCACATGCAGCAGAGTAACATCTTTCACCTTTAAGGAACAATTTTTTTCCTTCACGACGGCATTGTTTACATTTAGAACCAATATATCTAGCCATTTTTATCTACACCTCCTATTAGACTCTTCTACGTTTTGGTGGACGACATCCATTGTGAGGTACAGGAGTTACATCTTTAATTAATGTTACTTCTAATCCTGCTGCTTGAAGCGCACGGATTGCTGCTTCTCTACCTGATCCTGGGCCTTTAACCATAACTTCTACTGATTTTAAACCATGTTCCATTGCTGCTTTTGCTGCTGTTTCAGCTGCCATTTGAGCTGCGTAAGGAGTTGATTTTCTAGAACCTCTAAAACCAAGTCCACCCGCACTTGCCCATGAAAGAGCATTTCCGTTTGTATCAGTTAATGTAACCATTGTATTATTGAAAGTAGACTGAATGTGTGCTACTCCACGTTCTACATGCTTTCTGTCGCGACGTTTACGAGTTGCACCCTTTTTTGCCGCTTTTTTTGCTACTGCCATGAGACTTAACCTCCTTTATTTACTATTTTTTCTTATTCGCTACTGTTTTCTTAGGACCTTTACGTGTACGTGCATTTGTCTTTGTTTTTTGTCCTCTTACAGGAAGTCCACGTCTATGACGGATACCTCTGTAACAACCAATTTCCATTAATCTCTTAATGTTTAATGCAATCTCACGACGAAGGTCACCTTCAACCATTGCTGTTTTGTCAATAAGTTCACGAATTTTTGCTACTTGATCGTCAGTTAAGTCTTTAACGCGTACATCAAAATCAATTCCAGCTTCTGTTAAAATTCTGCGAGAAGTTGGACGGCCGATACCAAAAATATAAGTAAGACCGATTTCTACACGTTTATTTTTTGGTAAGTCTACACCTGCAATACGTGCCATACTTGTCTTGCACCTCCTATTAGTTTAAATATATATTTATACAGCATAATGACGTTATGCCGCAGCCGCTTAAAGTTAAACTTCACAAATAATTATTATATATCATCTAACATTATAAATCAATATTTGTTTCGTTAAGCTACTAAGCTTTTATTAGCCTTGTTTTTGTTTGTGTTTTGGATTTTCACAGATAACGCAAACACGACCTTTTCTTTTAATGATTTTACATTTTTCACAAATCTTTTTTACTGATGGACGTACTTTCATTTTCTGTTCTCCTTTCTTTTTATACCATTTATTTAGAACGCCATACAATTCGTCCTTTGGTTAAATCATACGGAGAAAGTTCTATAGTTACTTTATCACCCGGTAATACACGGATGAAATTCATACGAAGTTTACCAGAGATATGACCAAGAACAATATGTCCTCCTTCAATCTCTACCTTAAACATTGCGTTTGGTAACTTTTCTATCACTGTTCCCTCTACTTCTATTACATCACCTTTAGCCAAGTTTCAAACCTCCTCATTCCACAGAAGATTGCCCTAAATACTCATCTAGAGCTTTTCTAACATCATTATTGGTTAGACGATTCTCTTCTATAATTTTTAGTTTAATCCATTCCATAATTGTATTTGTCTTTTGAACATGCTTTTTCTTCTTCAGTTTAGGGTTGTCTACTTTACGTAATTTGCCGTCTACTAAATGTACATATTCTTCTTCGATACTTACGACTATAAATGGTTTTCCTTGATCACGTCCGCATTTTGAGAAAACAATTTGTCCTAATTCAAACTCGTTATTCATATAATCACCTCATTACTTACCTATTCGTAATGTAAGTATTTCTGGAATATCATCTGTAATAACCACTGTATTCTCATAATGTGCAGATGGAAGTCCATCTCTTGTTACGAACGTCCAATTGTCATCTAGCGCTTTAACTTGCCAAGTTCCCATGTTAATCATAGGTTCTATAGCTAGCACCATACCTTTTTGAAGTTTGGGTCCTCTTCCAGGTGTTTTGTAGTTTGGAACTTGTGGTTCTTCGTGCAATTCTTTTCCTACACCATGTCCAACTAAATCTCTTACTACACCATAGCCAAAACTCTCAGCATAGGCTTGAATCGCAACAGATATCTGTCCTAGATGATTGCCTGCTTTAGCATATTTTAAACCTTCGAAAAAACATTGTTTTGTCACTTCAATAAGTTTTAATGCCTCTGCTGACACATCACCTACTGGGTAGGTTCTTGCAGCATCTGAGTGATATCCCTTATAGTATACCCCAAGGTCAACACTTACTATGTCACCTTGTTTGAGCTTTCTCTTTCCTGGAATGCCATGAACAACTTCTTCATTAATTGAGATACAAGCTGAGCCTGGATATCCATGGTAACCTTTAAATGAAGGCACGGCACCACGACTTCTGATAAACTTTTCAGCTATAGCATCTAGCTCACCTGTTGTAATGCCTGCTTCAATAGATTTCGCTACCAGCTCGTGAGCTTCTATTAGAATGGCTCCTGAAGCTTTCATCAAGCTTATTTCCGCATCAGATTTAATGGGAATTGGCATTTTAGTTCACTCCTAATGCTTTCATAACTCTTGCTCTTACTTGATCTACACTGCCTACACCATCAATATCAAGTACCTTGTCTTGACCTTTGTAGTAAGCAATAAGTGGCTCAGTTTGAGCATGATAAACGTCTAAACGTTTTTTAACAGTTTCGGCTTTGTCATCTTCTCTTTGGATAAGGTCCTTACCGCAAAGATCACATTTACCAGCCACTTTTTCAATCTTATTTGTTTTATGATAAGAAGCGCCGCAGCTTGGGCAAACCGTTCTGCCAGCCATACGGTCAATAATCATCTCATCTGGCACATCTACATTAATAACATAGTCGATTGGAATACTTAACTCTTTAAGCATTGCATCCAATGCCTCAGCTTGGGGAATTGTCCTAGGAAAACCATCAAAAATCATGCCATTTTTGCAGTCTTCTTGTGTAATCCTACTTTTAACAAGCTCTATAACAAGAGAATCTGGTACCAACTTTCCTTCATCCATAAATGCTTTAGCTTGTTTGCCCAGATCAGTGTTTTTAGAGATATGTTCTCTAAAGATGTTACCTGTAGAAATGCATGGGATGTTGTAAAGCTTAGTAAGCATTTCTGCTTGTGTCCCTTTACCTGCACCTGGTGCACCTAATAATACTAATCTCATTGCGGCTCCCCCCTATTTTACAAAAATCCTTTATAATGTCTCATAAGCATCTGTGACTCAATCTGTTTAAGCGTTTCTAATGCTACACCTACAACGATTAAGAGAGATGTTCCTGAGAATGCAACTTGCACTTTAAATATGAGCTGAAATACGAGTGGAAGTACGGCAAGTATTGCTAAAAATATGGCTCCTAATAAGGTAATACGGGTAGCTACATCTGATAAATAATCTGATGTTGGTTTACCAGGTCTAATCCCTGGGATGAAACCACTACCTTTTTTCATATTTGATGCAATCTCCATAGGATTAAATGCAATGGTAGAGTAAAAGAAAGCAAATGCAAATATAAGAACAACATAAATAACTGTTCCTACTGGATGGGTCCAGTTAAGATAAAGTAAAATTTGTGACCATATTTCATTTGTTGTACCACCAAATAAATTGGTGATAATTTGTGGAAAATTCATGATGGACATTGCAAAGATAATTGGAAGTACCCCTGCAAGATTAACTTTAATTGGTATATGTTGTGATTGACCACCATAAATTTTACGTCCTACAGTACGTTTAGCATACTGTACAGGAACTCTTCTTTCTCCTTGTGCCATTAAGACAACAAAGCCTATTACTAATACAAATAATAAAATGATAATAAGTGGTTTTATATATCCAGAAGTCTGGAACATAAGGTAAACATCTTTTGGAAGTCTCGCAATGATGTTGATAAAGATAATTAATGAAATACCATTACCCACACCTTTTTGAGTAATTTGTTCACCTATCCACATAACAAGCATTGAACCTGCTACTAAACCAATAAGTACAACTAAGAAAGTCCAAATAGACTGGTTAACAAGAACCCCTTGACTCCTAATTGTATAGGTTGTAGCAGCACCTTGAATAAGTGCTAAACCTAAAGTTACATAACGTGTGTATTTGTTAATTTTCTTACGGCCAATTTCGCCTTCTTTAGCAAGCTCTTCAAGCTTTGTAATAGCTATTTGAAGAAGTTGCATAATAATGCTGGCTGTAATGTAGGGGCCTACACCTAGAGCAAATAATGCCATAGTTTTGAAGGCTCCTCCTGTTACAACATCCATTAGGTTTAAAACATTGTTTTGACTGTTCATCATAGAGCTTAGGGCTGCTGTATCAATACCTGGTACTGTTACATGTGCACCTATTCTAATAAAAGCAAACATCCAAAGTGTATATATCATTTTTTTGCGTAGTTCTGGTACTCTCCATGCATTTTTAAGCGTTTTGAATAAATCCACCTACATCACCTCTTCTGTTTTTCCACCCACAGCTTCGATTTTTTCTTTTGCACCAGCACTAAAAGCATTTGCTTGTACTGTTAATTTTTTAGTTAAGTCACCTTTACCAAGAATTTTAACACCGTCTCTTGGGTTTTTAATGATACCTGCTTCAATCATAGCATCTACTGTTACAACCGCACCATCTTCAAAGCGATTTAAAAGATCAACATTGATACCAACGATTTCTAAGCTATTACGGTTTGTGAAGCCACGTTTTGGAAGTCTTCTGTATAATGGCATTTGACCACCTTCAAAACCTGGTCTAACTCCACCACCTGTTCTTGCTTTTTGTCCTTTATGTCCTCTACCAGCTGTTTTACCGTTACCTGAACCATGGCCACGGCCAACGCGGAAAGATGATTTTTTTGAACCTTCAACTGGTCTTAATTCACTTAAATTCATGTCTTTGGCACCTCCTTCTATCTAGTATTTCTATTACTCGTTAATCTCTTCAACTTTAACTAAGTGTTTTATTTGATCAACCATTCCACGAATTGCAGCGTTATCTTCGTGAATGTTTGAGCTATTAATTTTTCCTAAACCGAGAGCTTGTACAGTTTTCTTATGCTTTGGAATTGCCCCGATTGTGGATCTTACTAAAGTTACTTTTATTTTAGCCACTTGAACATTCCTCCTCTTATCCTAAAAGCTCTTCTACTGTTTTGCCGCGAAGTTTAGCAACTTCTGCTGGTGTTTTTAATGTTCTAAGTCCTTCAATTGTTGCATGAACGACATTTTTCTTGTTATTTGAACCTAAAGATTTAGTTCTGATATTACGGATACCTGCAAGTTCAAGGACAGCACGAGCTGGGCCACCTGCGATAACTCCTGTACCTTCTTTAGCTGGTTTAAGAAGTACTCTAGCACTTCCAAATTCACCAGTATATTCATGATAAATACTATCTGCATCATTTCTTTGGATGTAGATAAGATTTTTCTTAGCATCGTCGATAGCTTTTTGAATAGCATTTGGGATTTCCATTGCTTTTCCTAAGCCTACACCAACATGACCATTTCCGTCTCCAACTACTACTAAAGCAGAGAAACGGAATGTACGACCACCTTTAACAACTTTTGTTACACGTTTAATTGTAACAACTTTTTCTTGAAGATCCAATGCTGTAGGATCGATTCTTAATTGATTAGCCACCGTCTTTCCCTCCTTTATTAGAATTGTAATCCAGCCTCACGGGCTGCATCTGCTAATGCTTTAACTCTACCATGATATAAGAATCCACCACGGTCAAATACTACTTCTTCAATTCCTTTAGCTTTTGCTTTTTCAGCAATTGCTGTTCCAACTGCCTCTGCAGCTGCTACATTAGATGTGCCTTCAAGTTTAGAAGCGATTGCTTTTTCAACTGTTGAAGCTGCTACTAATGTATTACCTGTTTGATCATCTATAATTTGTGCATAAATGTGTTTTTCACTTCTAAATACAGAAAGTCTTGGTCTAGCAGCTGTGCCAGCAAGATTTTTACGCATTCTGTTGTGTTTTTTTACACGGATAGCACTACGTGATTGTTTGCTTACCATTTGTTAGTTCACCCCTTTGCTTTATTTTTTACCTGTTTTACCTTCTTTACGTCTGATTACTTCATCAACGTATTTAATCCCTTTACCTTTGTAAGGTTCTGGTGGACGTTTGAATCTGATTTCAGCCGCAAGTTGGCCAACTTCTTCTTTATTAATTCCAGAAACAGTAATTTTATTACCTTCTACTGTAGTTGTAAGACCTTCTGGATCTTCCATTTCTACTGGGTGAGAGTATCCTAATGAAAGAACTAATTTTTTACCTTGTTTTTGTGCTCTATATCCAACACCATTGATTTCTAACACTTTTGTGAAACCGTTAGTAACACCTTCAACCATGTTTGCAATAAGTGTTCTTGTTAAACCATGAAGAGATCTATTTCTTTTAAGATCGTTTGGTCTAGTAACTATGATTTCGTTACCTTCTTGTGCAATATTCATTGCTAAGTCAAATGTTCTCGTAAGTGTTCCTTTTGGTCCTTTAACTGTTACTACATTGCCTTCAGCAATTGTAACTGTTACGCCTGCAGGAACCTGAACTGGTAATTTACCAATACGTGACATTCTCGCACCTCCTTATATTTTTTTGTCTACTACCAAATAAATGCGATAACTTCTCCGCCTACGTTTTGTTTTCTAGCTTCTTTGTCAGTGATTACACCTTTATTTGTAGAAATAATCGCTGTTCCAAGTCCGCCTAATACTTTAGGTAAGTTTTCTGTATCTGCGTATACACGAAGACCTGGTTTAGAAATTTTCTTAATACCAGAGATAACTTTTTCATTCTTATCTTTACCATATTTTAAAGTAATACGAATATTTGCTTTCACACCGTCTCCGATTACTTCGAAACTTTTAATGTAACCCTCGTTTAAAAGGATTTCTGCAATTGCTTTTTTCATTTTAGATGCAGGGAACTCTACAACATCATGTTTTGCAATATTTGCATTTCTGATTCTTGTAAGCATATCTGCAATAGGATCGCTCATTGTCATTTTTAGTTGCCTCCTTCCTTCTTACCAGCTTGCTTTTTTAACGCCTGGGATTTGACCTTTATAGGCTAATTCTCTGAAACAAATACGACAGATACCGAATTTTCTAATGTACGCATGTGGACGTCCACAGATACGGCATCTTGTGTATTCTTGAGTTGAAAATTTAGCAGGTCTTTGTTGCTTAACTTTCATAGATGTTTTTGCCATTCTATTTACCCTCCTTATTTTTGAAAAGGCATTCCGAATTGTGTTAACAGCTCACGTGCTTCTTCATCCGTTTCTGCTGTTGTTACAATAATAACGTCCATACCACGAACTTTATCGATTTTATCATACTCGATTTCTGGGAAAATAAGTTGCTCCTTGATACCTAAAGCATAGTTACCACGACCATCAAATGCTGCAGAGCTTACTCCACGGAAGTCACGTACACGTGGAAGCGCTAAGTTTACTAAACGATCAAGAAACTCATACATTTTTTCTCCACGAAGAGTTACTTTACATCCGATAGGCATACCTTCACGAAGTTTGAATGCCGCTACAGATTTTTTTGCTTTTGTAATGATAGGTTTTTGGCCAGAGATAATTTCCATATCTGATGTAGCTGCTTCTAATGCTTTTGCATTATCTTTCGCTTCACCAACGCCCATGTTAATTACAATTTTATGAATTTTAGGTACTTCTAATTGATTTTTATAATTGAACTTTTGAGTCATAGCGCTCACAATTTCATTTCTATAAATGTCCTTTAATCTTGCCATAGCTTATATTTCCTCCTTCCTAGCTTAGTCGATTACAAAACGTTCTTTGTTTACAATCGCTACGCGAACTTTTTTTCCATCGTTTATTTGAACACCTAAGCGTGCTGGTTTACCATTATGAACATACATCACGTTAGAAATGTGAACGGGTGCTTCTCTTTCGATTAAACCACCTTGATTACCTGCATTTGCTTTTTGATGTTTTGTAACTTTATTACAACCTTCTACAACCACACGGCCATCTTTACGGTTGATAAAAGTAATGTTACCTTCTTTGCCCTTATCTTTACCGGCAATAATAACTACTCTATCACCTTTTTTAAGTTTAGTTTTCACTATTCACACCTCCTTATAAAACTTCTGGAGCAAGTGATAAGATTTTTGTGTATTTCTTTTCTCTTAACTCTCTTGCTACTGGTCCAAAAATACGTGTTCCTCTTGGGTTTTTGTCTTCTTTAATAATAACAGCTGCATTTTCGTCAAATTTGATATAAGAACCATCTTGTCTTCTTACACCTTTAACTGTACGAACTACTACTGCTTTCACTACATCACCTTTTTTAACAACGCCGCCTGGTGTTGCATCTTTTACTGTAGCTACAATAACATCACCGATGTTAGCATATCTTCTTGTAGAACCGCCAAGTACACGGATGCAAAGAAGTTCTTTGGCTCCTGTATTATCAGCTACTCTTAATCTACTTTCTTGTTGGATCATGAGAAGTGCCCTCCTTTCAAGATTACTAATACTATTTTGCTTTTTCTACAATTTCAACAAGTCTAAAACGTTTTGATTTAGATAGTGGTCTTGTTTCCATCACTTTAACTCTATCACCGATCTGGCACTCATTGTTTTCATCATGAGCATGTAATTTATAAGTTCTTTTTACGATTTTACCGTAAAGAGGATGCTTTACATTGTTTACTACTGCAACAGTAATAGTTTTATCCATTTTGTTGCTCACTACATTACCAATTAATGTTTTACGTAAATTTCTTTCTGACACGACTTGACCTCCTCTCTATTACACGGTTGCTTTTTGTGTAATAATCGTTTGAATACGTGCGATATTCTTTCTTACTTCTTTGATTCTTGCTGTATTATCTAATTGATTGGTAGCGTTTTGGAATCTTAAGTTAAAAAGTTCTTTTTTCGCATTCACCAATTCAACATTTAATTCTTCAGCTGATTTTGTTCTTATTTCTTCTAAGAATGCTCTACTCTTCACTACCATCACCTGCCATTTCTTGTTCAGCACGAGATACTATCTTACACTTCATAGGTAATTTGTGAACTGCAAGTCTTAATGCTTCTCTAGCTGTTTCTTCTGCTACACCTGATAATTCAAACATAACTCTACCTGGTTTTACTACTGCTACCCAATATTCTGGAGAACCTTTACCAGAACCCATACGTGTTTCAGCTGGTTTAGCTGTAACTGGTTTATCTGGGAAGATTTTAATCCATACTTTACCACCACGTTTAATGTAACGAGTCATAGCAATACGGGCTGCTTCGATTTGATTTGACTTAATCCAAGCTGGCTCCATTGCAACGATACCGTAATCACCGTAAGTGATTTTATTTCCACGGGTAGCTTTACCTGTCATACGTCCACGGAACTGTTTGCGACGTTTTACTCTTTTAGGCATTAACATTAGTTATCGCTCCCTTCCTTTTTCGCTTTTACTGGAAGTACTTCTCCTTTGTAGATCCATACTTTCACACCGATTTTACCATAAGTTGTATCTGCTTCTGCAAAACCGTATTCAATGTCTGCTCTTAATGTTTGAAGTGGAATATTACCATCTGAATAATGTTCTGTACGAGCCATTTCAGCTCCACCTAAACGACCTGAACAAGATACTTTGATACCTTTTGCGCCAGATTTAAATGCTTTACCCATTGCTTGTTTCATAGCACGACGGAAAGAAACACGGTTCTCTAATTGAAGTGCAATGTTTTCTGCTACTAATTGTGCACAAGCTTCTGGTCTTTTAACTTCCACAATGTTGATAGAAACCTTATTTGGTGTAAGTTTTTCAACTTGTTTACGAAGTTCATCGATAGATGCTCCACCTTTACCAATTACAATACCTGGTTTAGAGGTATAAACGTGGATTCTAATACGCTTAGACATTCTTTCGATTCCAATTTTATCTATTCCTGCAGCATAAAGCTTTTTCTTGATAAATGTTCTTATCTTATTGTCTTCTACAAGGTAGTTACCAAATTCTTTTTTGTCTGCATACCATTTAGCATCCCAGTCCTTGATAATACCTACTCTTAATCCATGAGGATTTACCTTTTGACCCATTAGTTAACCTCCTTATCTTTCATTTAATACCACTGTAATGTGGCTAGTTTGTTTCTGAATTTGATATGCACGACCTTGAGCACGTGGACGAATTCTCTTAAGTGTTGGTCCTTTTGTTGAAAAAGCTTCGTCAACATATAGCTTAGATACATCCATTCCCATATTGTGCTCAGCATTAGCAATCGCTGATTTTAATACTTTTTCTATTACACGTGCACCCCATCTTGGTGTATATGCAAGTATTGCAAGTGCAGTATTTACATCTTTACCTTTAATTTGGTCAAGCACGATATTTGCTTTAGTACTTGATAAACGTACAAATGTTACTCTTGCTTTTGGTCTTGAGTCTTTTTGAGCGTTTCTCTCTTTTTTAATCTGGCTTCTATGTCCTTTTGCCATTTTTAAAGACCTCCTTCCGTAAATAATTAATTAGCGAACTCTTGATTTTTTCTCTGCATCTTTACCATGTCCACGGTAAGTTCTTGTAAGTGCAAATTCACCTAATTTGTGTCCTACCATATCTTCTGTAACATATACAGGTACATGTTTTCTACCGTCGTGTACAGCGATAGTATGTCCTACCATGCTTGGGAAGATTGTTGAACGACGTGACCATGATTTAATTACATTTTTCTCACCAGCAGCGTTCATTGCGTCGATTTTCTTTAATAAATGACTATCTGCAAATGGTCCTTTTTTGATGGAACGAGCCATTAATGATGCCTCCTTTCAAAGTGCCACATAATTATTTATTACGTGGACGTACAATGTATTTATTAGAATGTTTGTTTTTCTTTCTTGTTTTGTATCCAAGAGCTGGTTTACCCCATGGAGTACATGGATTTGGACGTCCAATTGGTGATCTACCTTCACCACCACCGTGAGGGTGATCATTAGGGTTCATTACAGAACCACGAACGGTTGGGCGAATACCCATGTGACGTTTACGTCCTGCTTTACCAATATTAATAAGCTCGTGATCGATATTACCAACTTGACCGATTGTTGCACGGCAGTTAATTGGTAAAAGTCTCATTTCGCCAGATGGTAATTTAACTGTAGCATGTTTACCTTCTTTAGCCATAAGTTGAGCAGACATACCTGCTGAACGTACTAATTGTCCACCTTTACCTGGTTTCATTTCGATGTTGTGAATCGTTGCACCTACTGGCATATCTTTCATTTCAAGACAGTTACCAACACGTATTTCTGCTGTTTCACCACTCATTACTGTATCGCCAGCTTTAAGTCCTAATGGAGCTAAAATGTAGCGTTTTTCACCATCTGCATAAGCAAGTAGTGCGATGTTCGCTGTTCTGTTTGGATCGTACTCGATACCTACAACTTTTGCTGGAACACCATCTTTGTTACGTTTGAAATCGATGACTCTGTATTTGATTGTTGCACCGCCACCACGATGACGAACTGTAATTTTACCTTGATTGTTTCTACCTGAGTTTTTCTTTAAAGTAACAATTAAAGATTTTTCAGGAGTAACTTTAGTGATTTCTTCAAATGTAGAAGAAGTCATATGTCTTCTTGAAGGGGTATATGGTCTATATTTTTTGATACCCATCTCATTTCACTCCTTTCAATCATTTCATTTACACTTAGCCGTGTGTTTCATCTTGCTCTATTAAACTACATTCCTTGGAAAAAGTCAATGTCTTTGCTTTCTTGGGTAAGTTTAACAATTGCCTTTTTGTAGTCATTGGTTTTTCCAACTGTTTTTCCACGACGTTTTGTTTTACCATCGAAGTTAGCTGTATTTACCTTTTCTACTTTTGTTCCTTCGAACATTTTTTCTACTGCATCTTTAATTTGTCCTTTAGTTGCAGTTTTGTGTACTTGGAATGTGTATTTCTTTTCTGCCATTTGGTTCATACTTTTTTCAGTAATCACTGGCTTTAAAATGACATCATAAAATTTTAAATCTGCCATTATGCGTACACCTCCTCAATTTTGCTTAATGCTTCTTTAGTTACAACGAATGTATCATATTTTAAAATATCATATACATTGATGTTGTTTACTGCTGATGTTTTAATGCCTTGGATGTTGCGAGCTGATAACATAACATTTCTGCTTGCTTCACCTTCTGTAACAATTAATGCTTTGTTTAATTTAAGAGCAGCTAATACATTAGCCATTGCTTTTGTTTTAATTTCAGCAAGCTCTAACGAATCTAAAACGATCATTTTGCTAGCATTTACTCTGCTTGTTAAAGCTGATTTTAATGCAAGTTGTTTTTCTTTTCTGTTTAATTTTACAGAGTAGTCACGAGGTTTTGGTGCAAATGCAACTCCACCACCTGTCCATTGTACAGAACGAATAGAACCTTGTCTTGCTCTACCTGTACCTTTTTGTCTCCATGGTTTTCTACCACCACCACGTACTTCTGCACGTGTTTTAGCACTTTGTGTACCTTGACGTCTATTTGCAAGATGTGCCACAACTGCTGCGTGAACTAAATGTTCTTTTACATCTACTGCAAAGATTGAATCGTTTAATTCTACTTCGCCTACTTGTTGTCCATTTATATTATAAACAGCTATATTTGCCATTCTTTTTTCCTCCTTTCTGACCTTCATTAAGCTTTAACGCTATCTTTGATTGCAATGATAGTACCTTTTGGTCCTGGCACTGCACCTTTTAATAGGATTAAGTTTTTGTCTACATCAATACGAGCAACTTCAAGGTTTTGAACAGTAATTTGGTTGCATCCCATATGTGATGGAAGACCTTTACCCTTCATAACACGTCCTGGACTTGTTGCTGCACCCATAGAACCTGCTACACGGTGAGACTTAGAACCATGTCCCATTGGCCCACGACTTTGGCCATATTTTTTGATTGCACCTTGATATCCTTTACCTTTTGAAGTACCAGTAACATCTACTTTATCTCCAGCAGCAAATATATCCGCTTTGATTTCTGCACCTACTTCGTAGCTACTAATATCTTCTAAACGGAATTCTTTTAAGTGTTTCTTTGGTGCTACGCCAGCTTTTTTAAAGTGACCTAATTCTGGTTTAATCATGCGTTTTTCTTTTACTTCACCAAAACCGATTTGGATTGCTTCGTATCCATCGTTTTCGATTGTTTTCTTTTGAGAAACTACACATGGACCTGCTTCTAATACTGTAACAGGAATTAAGTTTGCATTTTCATCAAAAATTTGTGTCATACCAATTTTTTTAGCTAATATTGCTTTTTTCATTTCCTTTACACCTCCTAATATCTACAGCGGATTACCATTTAGATAATCATCCTAGACGATTAATCAACCGCCCACTATGCGAAAATTATTTCGCGTCAACTTTGATATCTACGCCTGCTGGTAAATCGATACGCATAAGTGCATCGCCAGTTTTTGGTGTAGCTTCAACGTCGATTAATCTTTTGTGAGTTCTAAGTTCAAATTGCTCACGAGAATCTTTGTACTTGTGAACAGCACGAAGAATAGTTACCACTTCCTTTTTAGTTGGTAATGGTATTGGACCACTTACTTGTGCTCCTGTTTTCTTAGCAATTTCAACGATCTCAGCTGCTGTTTGATCAATTAATTTGTGATCATAAGCTTTTAAAGTAATACGGATTTTTTGACTTGCCATAAAAAAAGTCCCCTCCTTTTCGTACTTTTTTGAAAGCAGTACGACCAGTGGTGACTGTACACTCGACCTTGCGTGCCACATACGCATATAGGCATAGCTTGGCTATCCTTCATGCATAGGGTACAAATTCTATAGTACAGTGACCTGGCGCCTGGTTTCTTGAACCGGACATTCGCTCCCTAGAAATTCATCTTACGATGGTAACCTTCTAGATCATAGTTCTCAATGTCACAACAATATTGAGTATACACTATGGTTTCTCCTTTTACAAGGTTTTTTTTTATTTTTTACGTAATTTTTTAAGGGATTTTTATCCATTTATTTTTACTTCTATTTATTTGTTTCTATAATATAGTGAGATCTCTTTTATATCTTCCTACTTTATTAATACCCTTCTCTAAATTAATCACCACATTATAAAAGGAGTACACCTAGAAGGTGTACTCCCTATACTAAAAAATATTATTCAATAATACTTGCTACAGCACCAGAACCTACTGTACGACCACCTTCACGGATAGCGAAACGAAGACCTTGGCTCATAGCGATTGGGTGGATAAGTTCAATAGTCATTTGAACGTTATCACCAGGCATACACATTTCTACACCTTCTGGTAACTCAATAACTCCAGTTACGTCAGTTGTACGGAAGTAGAATTGTGGTCTATAGTGAGAGAAGAATGGTTTATGACGGCCACCTTCATCTTTTTTAAGAACGTATACTTGTGCTTCAAATTTTGTATGAGGTGTGATTGAACCTGGTTTACAAAGAACTTGTCCTCTTTCGATTTCTGTTCTTTGAATACCACGAAGAAGTGCACCGATGTTATCACCAGCTTCAGCTTGGTCAAGAAGTTTACGGAACATTTCTACTCCAGTACAAACTACTTTACGAGTTTCTTCATGGATACCTACTAATTCAACTTCATCTTGAACTTTAAGAACACCTGATTCTACTCTACCAGTTGCAACTGTACCACGACCTGTGATAGAGAATACGTCTTCTACTGGCATTAAGAATGGTTTATCTACAGCACGTTCTGGAGTTGGGATATATTCGTCAATGATTTCAAATAACTCAACAATTTTATCTCCCCATGGTCCCATTGGATCATTAAGAGCTTGAAGAGCTGAACCACGGATGATTGGTGTATCATCGCCTGGGAAATCATAAGAGCTTAATAAGTCTCTAATTTCCATTTCAACTAATTCTAATAACTCTTCGTCATCAACCATATCACATTTGTTTAAGAAAACAACGATGTATGGAACACCTACTTGACGAGAAAGAAGGATGTGCTCACGAGTTTGAGCCATTGGACCATCTGTAGCTGCACAAACAAGGATAGTACCATCCATTTGAGCTGCTCCTGTGATCATGTTTTTAACGTAGTCAGCATGCCCTGGGCAGTCAACGTGCGCATAGTGACGGTTTGGAGTTTCATATTCAACGTGAGATGTAGAAATTGTAATACCACGTTCTCTTTCTTCTGGTGCTTTATCAATATTGTCAAAATCTACAGCTTCACCAAGTTTATATCTTTCGTGAAGTGTTTTTGTAATTGCCGCTGTTAATGTAGTTTTACCGTGGTCAACGTGTCCGATTGTACCAATGTTAACATGTGGCTTGGTTCTTTCAAATTTAGATTTAGCCATTTGTCATTTCCTCCTTTAATATGAGCTGAGTATTTTTCCTCAGATAATTTGATTATATTCAATTTGTAGCTACTTTGCAAGTAGCTACAAATGATTTATTAGTTTAAAAGTATATTAGTTACCACGGCGATCCGCAACAACTTTTTCTTGAATATTTTTAGGACAAGCTTCATAATGATGGAACTCCATAGAGTAGTTACCACGACCTTGTGTTCTAGAACGAAGATCTGTGGCATATCCAAACATTTCAGCAAGTGGAACATATGCTCTAATCTCTTGTCCACCACCGATTGCTTCCATACCTTCCATACGACCACGACGAGAGTTGATACTTCCGATAACATCTCCCATGTAATCTTCTGGACAAGTTACAATAACTTTCATGATTGGCTCAAGAAGTACCCCACCTGCTTTTCTCATAGCATCTTTAAATGCCATAGAACCAGCAATTTTGAAGGCCATTTCTGAAGAGTCAACTTCATGGTAAGATCCATCGTAACAATCTGCTTTAACACCAAGTACCTTGAAGCCTGCAAGTGGTCCTGCATTCATTGCTTCTTGAATACCTTTATCAACAGCTGGGATATATTCTTTTGGTATAGAACCACCCACTACTGAGCTTACGAATTCATAAGTGTGTTCAGAGTTAGGGTCAAGTTGTGTAAAGCGTACTTTACAGTGACCGTATTGACCACTACCACCAGATTGTTTTACATACTTAGATTCAACATCTACAGCTTTAGCAATTGTTTCTTTGTATGCAACTTGTGGTGCACCTACGTTAGCTTCTACTTTGAATTCTCTCATTAAACGATCAACGATGATTTCAAGGTGTAGCTCACCCATACCAGCGATGATAGTTTGTCCAGTTTCTTCATCTGTCCAAGTTCTAAAGGTTGGATCTTCTTCTGCAAGTTTAGCAAGAGCAATACCCATTTTTTCTTGACCAACTTTGGTTTTAGGTTCAATAGCAACTTGAATAACTGGTTCTGGGAATTCCATTGATTCAAGGATTACTGGATGATCTTCATTACAAAGTGTATCACCCGTTGTTGTTATTTTAAGACCAACAGCTGCTGCGATGTCTCCTGAATAAACTGTAGTAATCTCTTGACGTGCATTGGCATGCATCTGTAAGATACGACCAAGACGCTCTTTTTTATTTTTAGTTGAGTTCAGTACATAAGACCCTGCATCAATTGTACCTGAATAAACACGGAAGAAAGCAAGCTTTCCTACGAATGGGTCAGTCATAATCTTGAAGGCAAGAGCTGCAAATGGTTCTTCATCAGATGAATGTTTATCCATTTCTTCTCCTGTTTCAGGATCTATACCTCTGATAGCTGGAATATCTGTTGGTGCTGGCATGAATTCTACAATGGCATCAAGAAGTTTTTGTACCCCTTTATTTTTGTAAGCTGAACCACAAAGAACTGGGATAATTTGTACATTAATAACTGCATTACGAAGAGCCTTACGAAGATCTTCTTCTGAAATCTCCTCCCCTTCAAGATATTGCATCATTAAGTCTTCATCTGTTTCACAGATTGCTTCAACCATTGCTGAACGATATTCTTCAGCTAGATCTTTCATATCTTCTGGTATTTCTTGTTCTTCAATTACTTTACCTAAATCATCTTTATAGATGAAGGCTTTCATTTTGAATAGGTCAATAACACCAACGAATAAATCTTCTGCACCGATTGGTAATTCGATAGGTATTGCATTAGCACCTAATCTTTCTCTCATCATGCCTACTGCTCTGAAGAAGTCAGCACCCATGATATCCATTTTATTTACAAACGCCATACGAGGTACTTTGTATTTGTCAGCTTGACGCCATACTGTTTCAGATTGTGGTTCAACACCACCTTTTGCGCAGAATACGCCTACTGCACTATCAAGTACACGTAGTGAACGTTCAACTTCTACAGTAAAGTCAACGTGTCCAGGAGTATCAATAACATTGATACGGTTATTTAACCAGAAACAAGTTGTTGCAGCAGATGTGATAGTGATACCACGTTCTTGCTCTTGCGCCATCCAGTCCATAGTAGCAGTACCTTCATGGCTCTCACCAAGCTTATGACTTCTACCTGTATAGAAAAGGATACGTTCTGTAAGAGTTGTTTTACCTGCGTCAATATGAGCCATGATACCAATATTTCTAGTACGCTCAAGTGGATATTCTCTTCCTGCCAAGGTATTTCCTCCTTTAAATTAAATAGCCTACCATCTGTAGTGAGCAAATGCTTTGTTTGCTTCTGCCATTTTGTGTGTATCTTCTTTTTTCTTAACTGCTCCACCTGTGTTATTAAGTGCATCTAATAACTCAGCCGCAAGAGCTTCTGTTGTTGTTTTTTCTCCACGTTTACGTGTATGAATGGTTAACCAACGAAGTCCTAATGTTTGACGTCTTTCTGGACGAACCTCCATAGGTACTTGGTAAGTCGCACCTCCTACACGGCGTGCTTTTACTTCTAACACTGGCATGATGTTTTCTAAAGCTTCTTGGAAAACTTCTAATGCATCTCTACCTGTCTTTTCTTTAATGATGTCAAACGCACCATAAACTATTTTTTGAGCTGTTCCTCTTTTACCATCTAACATAATGTTATTAATAAGTTTTGTAACTAACTTACTATTGTAAAGTGGATCGGCTAATACGTCTCTTTTTGCTACATGTCCTTTACGTGGCACGGTCTTCCCTCCTTAACTAAATATCATGAAATATCATCGGTACTCGTCCTCTTTTTAGAGAGGATCGTGCGTGCCCACTCATTTATTTAAATCTGATTTGTCAGCTTTATTTTCGTAAGTTGGGCACCAATTCATTTCTTAAAAATTATTTTTTGCCTTTTACAGCACCTTTTTTGCCTTTTTTAGCACCGTATTTAGAACGAGCTTGTTGTCTGTTAGCTACACCAGCTGTATCTAATGTACCACGAATGATGTGGTAACGTGTACCTGGTAAGTCTTTTACCCTACCACCACGGATTAATACAACACTGTGCTCTTGAAGGTTATGTCCTTCACCTGGAATATAAGCTGTTACTTCAATTCCGTTTGTAAGACGTACCCTTGCAATTTTACGAAGAGCAGAGTTTGGTTTTTTAGGTGTTGCTGTTTTTACTGCTGTACAAACACCTCTTTTTTGTGGCGCAGAGATATCTGTACTACGTTTTTGAAGAGAGTTAAACCCTTTTTGTAACGCTGGTGCAGTAGATTTTTTCTCGATTTCTTTTCTTCCTTTACGAACTAATTGGTTAAATGTTGGCATTCTGGCACCTCCTCCTTACTCAATAATTGCTGCAATTGCAGTTTTTACTTCTACGTTACATTTCTTGCCCAGCTCGCACATCGTGTTGATATACTCCACTGGTACATTGTTAGCTTTTGCAAGCTCCACCGCTTGACCTGTAACTTTGTCATCGGCATCTTTGGCAACAAATAGAACTTTAACGTTATTTTTTTCTAACTGTCTCAAAGTTTGCTTTGTACCAACTATCTTTTTTGTGTCTTCAAAATGGTACACTACAAATCCCCCTTTTGGTAGATTTTTATGCATACTATTACACACTGAGCCAGTTTATCACTTCAAGCTTAAATTGTCAAGGTTTTTTTACTTCACTACTTTTTAAACTTAGTGGCTTTATATCACTCTTTTAAAAGTTATCTTTAACTATTTAAGCTTCAAATAAATGTTATCCTTTTGATTTACAAGTAAAAAAGTAAGAGCCACCCTTAGGATGCTCCTACCTTTTCTAATTTATTCTTCATTTATTGTGATATCAAGCTTACGGTATTTATCCATACCTGTACCAGCTGGAATAAGTTTACCTATAATTACATTTTCTTTGAGACCAATAAGTGGGTCTGTTTTACCTTTAATTGCTGCTTCTGTGAGAACTTTAGTTGTTTCTTGGAAAGAAGCCGCTGATAAGAAGGACTCAGTTGCTAGTGAGGCTTTTGTGATACCCAGAAGAACATTTTTACCTACAGCAGGCTCTAAACCGGCCTCTATAGCTTTTTTATTTACCTCTTCATATTCTAAAATATCTATTGAGCTACCTGGTAATAAATCTGTATCGCCACTCTCTTCAATTTTAACTTTTTTAAGCATTTGGCGAACAATGACTTCAATGTGCTTATCATTTATATCAACCCCTTGAAGACGGTATACACGTTGTACCTCTTGAATCATATAGTGTTGTACCCCTGTAATACCTTTGATTTTTAAGATATCGTGTGGATTAACACTACCTTCTGTTAGTTCATCTCCAGCTTCAATATAATCACCATCATGAACTTTAATACGTGATCCGTAGGGGATAACATAAGATTTAGTTTGTCCATTTTCGTTATCCGTAATAGTTACTTCACGTTTTTTCTTAGTATCTGTAAGAGTCACAATACCTGGAATTTCTGAGATAATCGCAAGACCTTTTGGTTTACGTGCCTCAAAAAGCTCTTCCACACGAGGAAGACCTTGTGTGATATCATCCCCTGCAATACCTCCTGTATGGAAGGTACGCATAGTAAGCTGTGTACCTGGCTCTCCGATGGATTGAGCAGCAATGATACCTACTGATTCCCCTACCCTTACTTCATTACCAGATGCCATATTAGCACCGTAGCATCTTGCACATACGCCAATCTTAGATTTACAGGTAAGTGCATTACGGATTTTAACCTTTTGAATACCTAGTTTTTCAATAAGTTCTGCTGTATTGGGTACAATCATTTCATTGACATCTACAAGCATTTCACCTGTTTCTGGATGAATAACTGGTTCGGCTGCAAAACGTCCTGAAATACGTTCAAATAGTGGCTCAATAACTTCTGCACCATCCATATAAGCTTTTACCCACATACCAGGAATAGCTTCATGTGGTGCATGCTCATGGCAGTCTGTTTCTCTAACAATAACGTCTTGTGATACGTCAACAAGACGACGTGTAAGATAACCTGAATCGGCTGTACGAAGAGCTGTATCACTAAGTCCTTTACGTGCACCGTGAGCAGAGATAAAGTATTCAAGTACACCAAGACCTTCACGGAAGTTAGCCTTAATAGGAAGTTCGATTGTACGACCTGATGTCGAAGCCATCAGACCACGCATACCTGCTAATTGTTTAATCTGGTTTGTTGAACCACGGGCACCTGAGTTAGCCATCATATAAATATTGTTGTATTTTCCAAGGTTATCAAGAAGTGCCTTAGTAATCTTGTCATTAGCAACGTTCCAAGCCATAATTACTTTATTGTAACGCTCTTCATCTGTCATAAGCCCACGCCTAAATAGTTTAGTTACTTTATCTACTTCTGCTTGTGCTTCATCTAGGAATTCTTGTTTTTGTTTAGGAATAGCCATATCTGACACAGATACGGTAAGTGCACCACGTGTAGAAAATTTGAAGCCTAGGTCTTTAATATTATCAAGTAGGATAGCTGTTTCAGTTGCTCCATGGGTATTGATACATTTTTTGATAATTTGACCAAGTTGCTTTTTACCTACTAAAAAGTCTATCTCAAACTTAAGTTTGTTGTCTTCAACCGTTCTATCTACAAAACCTAAATCCTGAGGGATGATTTCATTAAAGATAATACGTCCCACTGTTGTTTGAGTAATACCTGTTATCTCTTCACCATTTACTATAACTGTACGACGTACGTTAATACGTGCATGTAAACTGATATTTTTGGTTTCATATGCTAAAATGGCTTCATTCGTATTACGGAAGTATTTACCTTCTCCCATTTCCCCTTCCTTATCCAAGGTAAGATAATAGGTACCAAGCACCATATCCTGTGAAGGAACCGTAACAGGTGCCCCATCAGAAAGTTTTAAGAGGTTGTTTGGTGCAAGAAGTAAGAAACGGCATTCTGCTTGTGCTTCTACTGAAAGAGGTACGTGAACAGCCATTTGGTCACCATCGAAGTCAGCGTTGTAAGCTGTACATACAAGTGGGTGTAGTTTAATTGCGCGACCTTCTACCAAGATGGGTTCAAAGGCCTGAATACCCAAACGGTGAAGTGTGGGGGCACGGTTAAGCATCACTGGATGCTCTCTAATAACCTCTTCTAATACATCCCATACTTGTGGTTGTAATCTTTCAATCATATGTTTAGCATTTTTGATATTGTGGGCAATACCATCAGATACTAATTTTTTCATAACAAATGGTTTAAAGAGTTCAATTGCCATTTCTTTTGGCAACCCACATTGATAAATCTTAAGACTTGGTCCTACTACGATAACTGAACGTCCTGAGTAATCAACACGTTTACCAAGTAAGTTTTGACGGAAACGTCCTGATTTACCTTTTAACATGTCTGATAAAGATTTAAGTGGCCTATTACCAGGGCCTGTTACAGGTTTGCCACGACGACCATTATCAATAAGGGCATCCACAGCTTCTTGTAGCATACGCTTTTCATTTCTTACAATAATATTAGGTGCACCTAAGTCAAGAAGTCTTTTTAAACGGTTATTACGGTTAATAACCCTTCTATAAAGATCATTTAAGTCAGAAGTTGCAAAACGTCCACCATCTAATTGAATCATTGGTCTAAGATCTGGTGGCAGAACTGGAATCACATCGAGTACCATCCACTCCGGTCTATTACCAGATAAACGGAAGGCTTCAATTACTTCAAGCCTCTTAATGACACGTACACGCTTTTGACCTGTTGTAGTCTTTAACATTTCTTTTAATTCCATGCTTTCTTTCTCCAAATCAATGTCAGAAAGCAAACGCTTTATAGCTTCAGCACCCATCTCCGCTACGAAGGAACCTGAACCGTATTTCTCTTCAGCTTCACGGTATTCTTTTTCGCCTAAAATCTCTTTGTATTCAAGACCTGTATCTTTTGGGTCAAGTACAATATAAGATGCAAAGTATAATATTTTTTCAAGCTTTCCTGGGGTAATATCTAATATTAACCCCATTCTGCTTGGAATTCCTTTAAAGTACCAGATGTGTGATACTGGAGCAGCAAGCTCAATATGTCCCATTCTCTCACGTCTAACTTTTGCTTTTGTAACCTCTACACCACAACGATCACAAATAACGCCTTTATATCTAATTCTCTTATATTTTCCACAATGACATTCCCAGTCTTTGCTTGGTCCAAAGATTTTTTCACAGAACAGTCCGTCACGTTCTGGTCTTTGTGTACGATAATTAATAGTTTCTGGTTTTTTTACTTCTCCTCGTGACCACTCGCGGATTTTATCAGGGGAAGCGAGTCCTATCTTTATACTCTCAAAAAAGATAGATTGATCCATGTTTGACATGCTATGCACTCCCTTCTATATTTATAAATCTAAATCGTCTACTACAACATCTTCTGAAAACAATATATCATCTTCAGGTTCAAAATCTAATTCGATAGGCTCCTCAAAGATATCTGGGTCTACTTCAGCATCTACGTCAACCTCAACCTCAACATCTATGTCACCTATATAATCATCAGCTACAGGCACATCCTCAAGACCTTCAATGTTAACGCTAATACCTTGACCATCATCTACAGTTTCTTTGATATCCACTTCATTTAAGTCACTTGTCAGAACTCTTACATCAAGAGCAAGTGATTGTAGCTCTTTAAGAAGTACCTTGAAGGATTCTGGAATACCTGGTTCAGGTATGTTTTCACCTTTAACGATCGATTCATAAGTTTTTACACGACCAACAACGTCGTCTGATTTAATAGTTAATATTTCTTGAAGTGTATAAGCAGCACCATAAGCCTCAAGTGCCCAAACCTCCATCTCTCCGAAACGTTGTCCACCGAATTGCGCCTTACCTCCAAGTGGTTGTTGCGTAATAGTCGCATAAGGTCCTGTTGAACGTGCATGCATTTTATCATCTACTAAGTGGTGTAGTTTAAGGTAATGCATATAGCCTACAGTAACAGGATTATCGAATTCTTCTCCTGTACGACCATCTCTTAATCGGATTTTACCTGTCCTATCAATAGGAACACCTTTCCACTCTGAACGATGCTCTCTATTTTCATCAAGATAATTTATAACACCCTCATTGACTTTTTCAGACCATTTTGCCGTAAAAGTATTGGTTAAATCTTCTTGTTGTCTTTCTTTAGCTTCTGTCTCATCCCAAGGTAAATTAACGTAGTCATTAGCCATCTCAAGTGTATCCATGATATCTTGCTCTGTTGCACCATTAAATACTGGCGTTTCAATTTTGAAACCAAGAGCCTTAGAAGCAAGACCTAAGTGAATTTCAAGTACCTGTCCAATATTCATACGTGAGGGTACCCCTAGTGGGTTAAGAACGATATCTAATGCTCTACCATTTGGAAGGAAAGGCATATCCTCTACTGGAAGTACTCTAGAGATAACCCCTTTGTTACCATGTCTTCCTGCCATTTTATCTCCTACAGAGATTTTTCTCTTTTGAGCGATATAGCAGCGCACCATACGATTAACACCTGGGTCTAATTCATCTCCGTTTTCGCGTGTAAAAATCTTTACATCTACGATAATACCTGCTTCACCATGAGGCACACGTAAAGAAGTATCTCTTACTTCACGTACTTTTTCTCCAAAGATAGCACGTAAAAGTCTTTCTTCTGCTGTAAGTTCCGTCTCACCCTTTGGTGTAACACGACCTACTAAAATATCTCCTGAACGCACTTCCGCACCAATACGAATGATCCCACGCTCATCTAAATCTTTAAGAGCATCTTCCCCTACATTAGGAATGTCTCTTGTGATTTCTTCTGGTCCTACTTTCGTATCACGTGCCTCAAGCTCATATTCTTCAATATGAATAGAGGTATAAACATCCTCTTCTACAAGTCTTTCGCTAAGAAGAACCGCATCCTCGTAGTTGTAACCTTCCCATGTCATAAAACCAATAAGCGGATTCTGTCCAAGAGCTAGTTCACCATTTTGAGTAGAAGGTCCATCTGCAAGTACGTCTCCTGCCTTAACCACATCACCCTTTGTTACAAGACAACGTTGATTAATACAAGTTCCTGCATTACTACGCTCAAATTTAGCTAATTTATAAGAATGCTTTTTGCCTTCATTATCTTTAATGATAATTTCTCTAGCAGATGCTTTTTCTACAACACCATCTTCTTTGGCAACTGCTAAAGCTCCAGAGTCCATACCAATCTTATATTCCATACCAGTCGCTACAATTGGGCTATTGGTTGAAATAAGTGGTACAGCTTGACGTTGCATGTTCGCACCCATAAGAGCACGGTTCGCATCATCATTCTCAAGGAAAGGAATAAGTGCCGTTGCTACAGAAACAAGTTGCTTTGTAGAAACATCCATTAAATCCACATCTTTATAATCAAATGCAAGGATTTCCTCACCACGACGACCTGTTACACGTTTATTAACGAAATAACCTTCTTCTGTAAGAGGTTCTGTTCCTTGACAAATTGTATATTTTTCTTCTTCATCAGCTGTAATATAGATATATTCATCTGTTACACGTGGCTCTGATCCTGTTTTATCAATAATACGGTAAGGTGCTTCGATAAAACCATACTCATTAATACGTGCAAAAGTAGCTAATGAGTTAATAAGACCGATGTTAGGACCTTCAGGTGTCTCGATAGGACACATACGTCCATAGTGAGAGTGGTGAATATCACGCACCTCAAAACCAGCTCTTTCTCTTGAAAGACCACCAGGTCCTAAAGCAGATAACCTTCTCTTATGAGTAAGCTCTGCTAATGGATTGTTTTGATCCATAAACTGTGAAAGTTGAGAGCTTCCAAAGAATTCTTTTATAGCAGACGATACTGGCCTAATGTTAATAAAAGCTTGAGGATTAATTGCCTCTTGGTCTTGGATGGTCATCCTTTCACGAACAACTCTTTCCATACGAGATAGCCCTATGCGGAATTGATTTTGGAAAAGCTCACCAATACCACGAATACGTCTATTCCCTAAGTGGTCAATATCATCTGTATAACCAATTTCATATTCAAGATGAATATTATAGTTAACAGATGCAAAAATATCATCTAAAGTAATGCTTTTAGGAATAAGTTCATTCTTTCTAGTACGTACTTCTCTCTTAATATCTTCAATATCTTGATACTGAGTTAAAATTTCTTCTAACACAGGGTAGTAAACAGTATCTCTAATTTC
Source organism: Sporanaerobium hydrogeniformans (assembly GCF_002735925.1). GTDB lineage: Bacteria > Bacillota > Clostridia > Lachnospirales > Cellulosilyticaceae > Sporanaerobium > Sporanaerobium hydrogeniformans. The sequence goes on from NZ_PEDL01000004.1 coordinate 162,972, forward strand.
AAGTTCAGCTGGATTACAGTCAATAAAGCTAGAAATATCTACTGTTCTATTGGTAAGGATTTTGATAAGCCTGTCAGAGCCAGGTACTTCAACAAGAATAGCTTCTACTCCTGTATTTTGGATAGCATCTGCCGATTTAACGGTAATCCTCTCACCTTTACTAGCTACTACTTCACCTGTAAATGGATTAATGACGTTATCTGCTAAGATATATCCTGTTACGCGGTTACGAAGTGCTAGCTTCTTGTTAAATTTATAACGTCCTACTTTTGCAAGGTCGTATCTCTTTGGATCAAAAAACATATTACGAAGAAGTGTTTCAGCACTATCTACTGTGGGAGGTTCACCTGGACGAATACGTTTATACATCTCAAGGAGACCTTCTTCATAGGTTTTACTTGTATCCTTTTGAATGGTTTCAATAATTTTAGGCTCTTCGCCAAATTTCTCAATAATCTCAGCATCTGTTCCCAAACCTAAAGAACGCAATAATACAGTAATAGGTACTTTACGTGTACGGTCCACTCTTACATAAAAAATATCGTTAGAGTCTGTCTCATACTCAAGCCAAGCCCCACGATTAGGGATAACAGAGGATGAAAATAATTTTTTACCTGTTTTATCAAAGGCAACACCATAATAAATACCAGGAGAACGTACTAACTGACTAACGATAACACGTTCAGCACCATTAATAATGAAGGTACCTGTTTCTGTCATTATAGGGAAATCGCCCATAAAAACATCACTATCAACACTTGTGCCTGTTTCTTTGTTATGGAGACGTGCTCTTACTTTAAGCGGCGCTGAGTAAGTAGCATCTCTTTCCTTACATTCTTCAATAGTATACTTAGGTTTGCTATCTAAAAAGAAATCCACAAACTCCAAAATGAGGGTACCATTGAAATCAGTGATTGGAGAAATATCTTGAAAAACCTCTTTTAGACCTTCTGATAAAAACCATTCATAAGATGATTTTTGAATCTCAATAAGATTAGGAATTTCTAAAACTTCATCCTTTGTTTTAGCGTAGCTCATGCGAATTTGTTTACCCATGTTAACTGGGTGCATTGTAGATTTTTGCATGTGTTTCTCACCCCTTGCAAAATTTATAAATAATGCAGCAAGCTGCATCGTTTCAGAATAGAAAATCAAAAATATGACACATTCACTTCTTAGAAACTTGTCCATAAACAATTAACTAAAATCAGAATATGTATTGTAAATAGTTATTTCCTGTGCTATAATGATAAAAAATCAATGTGACTAATTAGCATATTAGCGCATTTTATAATGCTATCACAAAAAAAAGGTTAAGTCAACCTTTTTTCTTTTTTTATGCGTATTTTTTAGCATTTTGTATTTTCTATTTACTACCAAATTGAATTCAGTTTAACTATACCATTGCCCTTTTATGCTTTCAAGGGGTAAATGTATATGTATCACTTATTTTTACTTCTATATACAAAAGAGGAGATACCTAGGTATCTCCTCTTTATTATTTACATTTATTATTTTAATGTAACTTTAGCGCCAACTTCTTCTAATTTAGCTTTAATTGCTTCAGCATCTTCTTTAGATATGCCTTCTTTAAGAACTTTTGGAGCGCCATCTACAGCTTCTTTAGCTTCTTTTAAGCCAAGACCTGTGATTTCACGAACAACTTTGATAACTTTGATTTTTTCTGCGCCAGCTTCTGTAAGCTCAACATCAAATTCAGTTTTCTCTTCAGCTGCTGCTGCACCTGGAGCTGCTGCAACCATAACACCTGCTGCTGCTGATACACCAAATTCTTCTTCACATGCTGATACTAAATCGTTTAATTCTAAAATAGTTAATTCTTTAACTGCATCAATAATTTCTTGGATTGATAATTTTGCCATTATAAGCACCTCCGTAATTTTTTATTAAAATAGTTTTTATTATTCTGCTTTGTTTTCTGCAACTTGTTTGATAACACGTGCAAAACTTGCAATTGGAGACTTGAAGCTTCCAAGTAAACGACCAAGTAATTCTTCTCTTGGTGCAATGTTACCGATAGCCATCATGCCTTTTGCGTCATAGTAGTGACCTTCTACAACACCTGATTTAAATCCGAGTTTTTCATTAGCTTTTGCTGCTTTTGCAAGAATTCTTGGTCCTGCTGTTGCATCTTCATAAGAAATAGCAATAGCTGTTGGTCCTTCAAGATCTTTAGAAATCTCAGCGAATTCTGTGCCTTCAATAGCAAAGTTAACCATAGTGTTTTTGAATACTTTGTATTCTACACCAGCTTCACGAAGTTCTTTACGAAGCTTAGTATCTTGGTCTACTGTAAGACCACGGTAGTCTACTAATAAAACCGATGAAGCTCCGTTAAGTTTTTCTTTAATTTGGTTAACAACCACTTGTTTTTGTTCTACTTTTGCCATTGTTACACCTCCTTGTTTTACTCAATAAAAAAATCGTTTTGCTTATCTATCCGCAGGCAAAACGACACACTTCCGTCCTTATTATAAAGACCTCGGTAGGTTGCATTGCGTTAAGCCCTAAGGCACCTACTGTCTGCGGTACAGTATTCTTTTATTAACATGAATTAGTATAACACTATAAAATAAGCTTGTCAACTTTTAATATCATGTAAAAAATAGGTATTGAAAGTTTTAATGCTATTATCCTTAGTAACTTTAACCTACCATACTTTCCAAAAAGCTTTGTCTTTCTTCCACATATTAATTAATTGTCCTAAATCTCTTTCATTATCCATACAAGTCCATAATCCCTCGTGCTTATAAACAGCTATTTTATCCATTTCAGCAAGCCTTTCAAATGTTCCATATTCTAAATCGCAATTATCATCTTCAGTAAGATAATCTAAAAGCTCTCTTTCAAATACCATATAACCTCCATTAATAAGCCCTTGTGAAGTTTGTGATTTCTCTTCAAAACTCTTCAGAATACCACCTTCCTCTATTAGTTCCCCAAATCTAGCTGGAGGATGTACTCCTGAGATTGTAACTAATTTTCGTTTGTTTAAATGATAATTAATTAGTTCATCAATATTAATGTTAGCTAATCCATCTCCATAAGTAAGTAGATTTATTCCTTCATCTAAATATTTTTCTACTTTCTTAAGTCTAGCACCTTTTAAAGCATCTAATCCTGTATCAACTAAGGTTACCTTCCATTCCTGTTCATCATGCTGAGTATGAAACTCTACTGTCCCATCTCCACAATGAACAGTAAAATCATTCGTTCGCTCTTTGTAATGTAAAAAATAGTCTTTTATCAAATGTGATTTATAACCTAAGCAAATAACAAAGTCCTTAATACCGTAATGAGAATATATCTTCATGATATGCCATAATATAGGCTTACCACCTATTTCCACCATAGGCTTAGGAACAATGCTTGTAATTTCACCAAGTCGGCTTCCATAACCCCCTGCTAAAATAACTAGTTTCATATACTTTACCTACCTTAATTTATATATTATTTATATCGACATTTTACTTATTTTAAAATAGTATCTACAATTATTCTTCCCTATCTATTTCCAACATCTTAGCAAGCCCATCTTTTAGATTTAATATTTCTTCATTTGCTAAAATATTTTTTTCTTTACATTGAATCTTCATTATTTCTCTTGTTCGATAAGGCCTCTTTCCCCAGTATACATTTAGTTTTCTATTACTTACCTCTTCAAATATCTTCACAACATTTTTTAGTGTTAAGTATTCTTTAGGTGACACAATATATGTCTTTTCCTCATGTGCCTTCATGGCTACTAATTCTTTTAATGCTTTTTTATAAGCCTTAATTACATCATCTATATAAACTAATCCTAATTCTTGTTCCCCACCTGACATTTCTAAAATTTTATTTGTTTGAGATGCATCCTTGATTAAATTAAGGATTTTTCCTCTTGAATCACGTGGTCCATAAGTATCCATTAATTTTAGCGTAATTATTCTTAAATCTGAAGTTTCCAAATAAAATTTTGCTATTTTTTCAAAAGCCTCTTTTGTTGCAGCATATAAGTTAACAGGATTATAATCTTCTCCCAAATAATGTTGCCAATACGTTCCCGTATTAAGAAAATATTTTACTCCACACAATACACTAACCTCTAACAACTGGGCTCCAAATAAAATATTGCTACTAATAAGTCTTTCTACATCCTCTTTTTCATGATTCACCTTAAACAGTGATGCTAAATGTATAACTACTGTAGGTCTTACCTCATTAAAGATATCATTTAAATTTTGTATATCCTGGGTATATACATGAATATTTTTTTCTTTAATCTTACTTGCTATTAAACAATAATTCGAATCCTTTCTTACTAAAACATGAACCTCATTTCCTTCTTCTATCAATTTATTCACTAAATTTGAACCAATATATCCTGTAGCTCCACTTACTAATATCTTCATGCATTTTTCCTTTCTGTATAATAAATACTCCAAAGAAATTAATCCTTGGAGTACTCGTTTATTCTCCCATAGAGCGTTGAACATATTGTTCTATGCACCTAACCATATAGTCAAGCATACTTCTGGTCATCCCTGGATAGACACCAATCCAAAATACATTATTCATTACATACTCTGTATTATGCAAATCACCTACTTGCCTATACTGCTTTGTATCTCTTATTGTATCAAAACAAGGATGTTTTATAATGTTACCTGCAAATAGCATCCTCGTCTGAATCTTTTTAGATTCTAGGTACTTAACAATATCATTTCTATTAAAATGAGTATTAGCTTTTACCCCTATCACAAATCCAAACCAACTTGGCTCTGTATTTTCATCCATTTCCGGCAAAGTAAATACAGTATTCATATGCTCTAATTTCCGCCTTAAGTATTCCCAATTTTCTTTCCTAGCTTTAATAAAATTGGGAAGCTTTTCTAATTGTGCACATCCAATAGCCGCTTGCATATCTGTAATCTTAAGATTATATCCCAAATGACCATACACATATTTATGATCATATCCCACTGGTAACTCTCCGTACTGCTTACTAAATCGACTACTACATAAATTATCTACACCTGAAGGACAACAACAATCTCTCCCCCAGTCTCTTAAAGATAATAAAATTTTAGCCAAAATAGAATTGTTCGTATATACTGCTCCTCCCTCTCCCATGGTTATATGGTGTGGTGGATAGAAACTTGATGTTCCAATATCACCTATCGTTCCTGTATATTTCCATTCATTATCAATGTAATATTTAGAACCTAATGCATCGCAATTATCTTCTACTAGCCATAGATTATATCTATTACAAAACTGACGTATTTTTTCTAGGTTAAACGGATTCCCTAAAGTATGGGCTATCATTACTGCCTTTGTTTTTTCTGTTCTTGCTAACTCTAACTGACTACAATCAATGTTGTACTCAGGAATAGTGATATCTACAAACACTGGTACAGCCCCATATTGAATAATAGGTGATATTGTAGTAGGAAAACCTGCTGCAACCGTAATCACCTCATCCCCCCTATTGATTCTCCTTTCACCTAAAAGAGGCGACGTAAGTGCCATAAATGCAAGTAAATTGGCACTAGAACCTGAGTTACAACTATAACAATATTTAACGTCTAGAAATTTTGCTAACCCTATTTCAAACTCCTTTGTATATCTTCCAGATGTTAGCCAAAATTCCAAACTAGCATCTATAAGATTTTCAAGTTCTCTTTCGTCATATACTCTTGCCGCATAAGGAACTCTATCACCTTGTAAGTATTCATCATGTTTTAAATGTTCTTGCCGATAATACTCCTCAACCAACTTCATAATTTCTTGCTTTATTTGCTCTGAATTCTTCATGATAATCCCTCTTTTAAATCAATATATTACTTATAAACAAATGGTGAATTGAACTGACATAGCTTCTTAAAAGATTGATCTCTTTCTGAAAGTATAAATTTTTCATTCCCCCAATTCATACCAAAGCTATCCCACCTAATACCACCTTCGTAGTCTTTATTATATTCATTGGACATCTTATAAAATATAATACTATCTTCCTCCAATGCCATATACCCATGAGCAAAGCCTTCTGGGATATACAGCATATTTCTCTTCTCTTCAGTAAGTTCTATAGTATCATATCGTCCATATGTCGGAGACCCTTCCCTTATATCTAAAATAACATCTTTAATCCTTCCCTTAATACAATAAACAAGTTTAGCCTGTCCAAAAGGTGGGTTTTGAAAATGCATACCACGAATAACACCTTTTTTAGATGTTACCATTAAATCCTCAAAGAATTCTTCCTTTATATCTAGTAAATGAAAAGTTGACTTATGAAAATATTTTATAGATATACCTCGATTGTCGTAAAAACCATTACATATAATCTCCTTGCAACCTGGCAGTCTAGTATTATGTATAGTATATATGTTTTTACTAGATAAACATTTTCCCATAATTATAATATCTCGCTTTCCCTTCATGTACTACTATTTCATATTCAATTTCTTATTATCACGTTATTGAATATCTTTATTAAATAGTGCTTTAATTTATTCACATTAACATCAACAGCTATTTCAAATCAAACTTATGTCATTATATTTAAACTATATTAAATCAGTCAAAGAAATGACTCTTACTATGGCTTTATATTCTGCTCTTGCTTGCTTTTCAATAACACTAAAATAGTCCACTAGGGGAATAATTATAGTATCTATTTTTTCTTGAGCAATAATTTCAGGAGAATATACAATTTTCCCATTTAAAATACTGCCTTGTTTCATTTTTGATGAATCTATAAAGTAAATACCTTCATCACTAATCTGATCTACATACTCAAAAAATTCACATATGTAATCATTAATTCCCCATACACCTATTTTCTTTGATTCCTTCAAAAGCTCTCCAAGATTTTTATTTATTTCAAGAACAATATCTTTCATGATAGGCATTTTATGACGTTGACCACATACTTTGCAAGTTATAGGGTTTCTATTGAATAGCCTCACATGTTCCCACACATTATCCGATTTGCATGTGGCACATTTAGCTCTAAAAGATATATTCTTTTTAATCTTATCAATTTCTACATTTCTTATCTGAAATGGTACCTTTAAATTTTGTTGTGGTAGTATAGATATCTGTTGAGATATATATGCAACTTCATCCTTTGTCATTTTTGATATATTTATAGTGGGACACCCTTCTTTTAAGAAAGCAATTTCGTCTTTTATTATTCCTTTTTCAACGGCATATTTATATATAGGTGTACCAGGAAAAGTGGTAACAAAAATTAATCCTATTGCATAATATGAATGTTCCTTCCACCAATTAAGCGTATTAGTTGCTGTTTCTATTGTTTCTTCAACATCACCAAAAATAAATGTTCCTTGAGTTGCAATACCCACATCATATGCTAACTTTAGTGCTTTTTCTGTCTGTTGTATGGTAATTCCCTTTTTCATGCTCTTTAAAATACGATTATCTGCACTTTCTAATCCAAATCCCATAATCTCACAGTTGCTATCTTTTAATAAGAGTACTAATTCCTCAGTAATATCACATACTCTAAATTGAGCATGCCACTTTATATCATATTTTTTAATACATGAACAAAACTCTTTAACCCTCTCCATATTATAGGCAAAAAGTTCATCTGCTATAAAGATATATTTAACACCATACTTTTCGACTAAATAATCTAATTCCTCAAAGAAATTGTTAAGTGAACGCTGCCTATACTTTTTCCCACTAGAATGAAAACAAAATGTACATTGAAATGGGCATGAACGACTGGATAACATAGTAATAGTGTTAGTATGATTAATCCCTAAAGTACAAGCCTCTGCGTTCATTATCTTATCAAATCCAAACCCCTCATAGTCTGGGAACGGAATAGTATCTAGATCTTCTATTTCTGGTCTAGGTAAATTTCTGACATACTTTCCATCTTTCTTATAGATAATGCCTTTAATTTTCCCTATGTTTTTACCCTCTTCTATAGCTTCAGTTAGTTCACAGTTTGTTATTTCTCCTTCACCAATAATTCCATAATCTACAAATTCTAATGCCTCCATTGCAACCTCAGGAACACTAGTTATAATTCCTCCACCTACTATTGTCACGATATCTTTTTTTATATATTTTGCTTCTGATACTATTTCCTTAATGGCATTATATTGAAAAGATAATCCACCAGTAGAAATAATTTCAATATCATTACGTTCTATCTCATACTTTAAAATGTCATATACATCACCTTCCACATTATTCAAGTTCAAAGTATATATATTATAACCTGCTCTTTTTAACGCAGAAGATACATACGGTATCCCTAAAGGAAATGTGTACCACTCTCCTACTCTATCAACCACACGAGGCATAACTAGTAACTGATTTGCTTTTTTCATACTGTCCCCACCTTTTAATATATATTAACTTACTCTATATATAAATCTAACTACCATATATAAATTTAACTTCCATAAATTGCTACAACATTTCTTTGTTTAATCTCGTAGCAATTAAAGATAAAAATCAATCAACCTTTTGACCTCTTTATCCAGTAAATCTTCTTCACTCATCATATATCTATATTGACTACATGTACGACATATAGGATATTCATTTTTTTGATTACTTAATTGTTTTAGCCGAAAAGAGTTAAATTCTTTTCCATTCCATATATCATAAAGACTGACTTCCGTACAGTTTCCCAAAATGGTTGTAGTCTCCATTGCACAACAAGGTACAATATTACCTTCTGGGTTAATCTGCATCATATAAAAGGGTTGAGGACATACTTGAGTTTCTAAAAGTTTATTTCCATTTTGCGTAACCGCATGGGTTGTCACATTAAACTTACTCTTGTAATCAATTTGTGGAACTGCAGGTAATAAATGTTCAATGGCAATGGTGTCACAAATATCTCCAAACATGTCAAAAAATAATGTTTCTTCATTCTTTTCAATAGCACAATCAATAATTTTTATGTATACTTGTGTTTCCTTTCGATTCTTATAAAAATAGCTTATATTTTGTACCAATTCTTCTAGATTTACTTCCCTCTGTGTAATATTTTTATATTGCTTTTCTGTTACTCCCTGTATTGATATTCTTAATTTTGAAAGTCCTGCACTAATTAATTTATCTGCTAATTTTTTAGTAAGAAGTGCCCCATTGGTCACTATATCTATACTCTTAGCCACGCCCTTTTCTTTGGCATATGCTACCATTTCTGTAATATTAGGGTGCAACAAAGGCTCCCCTGTCCCTGCAAAGCGTAACATTTTAATAGGTTGTGGGAATCTAGTTAAATCATCTATACACTTTTTATAAACACCCAATTCCAACATCTTTTTATCTGCAATATAACTTCTCTCATTTAAAGGTACAGAATGAATACAATATTCACAGCTAAAATTACATGCATACACCGGAAACACCTGTACAATATAGGGTGTATCTAGCGGTAATGCTTGGGCAAGATTTGTTCGTTTGCCTCCTGGGGTTTGACCATCTATCCTAATAGCCTTCATTTTCTCCCACCACAACTTTTCTGTGTCTTACTATCAATTCTTGTTAGTAGTACCTCAACTTCATTATCCAAAACATCCTCTGGGTGAGAAACATCATCTGGTGCACAACACACTGCACAGCGTTTATTTTCATATCTATTGCCTTTTAGCTGCTCTCTCCAAAATTTTTTTAAAAGAGGTCCATTCCACATATCTAATAATAATCCATCATTAATATTCCCCAACACAATAGGTTTGTAAATAGTATCACATGGCTCTACATCCCCATTAGGAAAAATTCCTAACATAAAAAAAGGAAGTGGACACACCTTTCGTTTTTCATGTTTTCTACCATACCGATCATAATCTACTTGCATATTTTTAGTTAAACTAACCCCATCATATGCAGGAAGCATCTTTTCTATGTACATCCTATCTGAGCATTCTTCAAACAGTTTATAAAATTCCTGTTCTTCTTCCTTCGCTAATGCCACGTCCATAATCTTCACATAAAGTTTCGTTTGTTTCTTAGCTTTATAAAAGTATCTTATATTTTCCATATATTTATCAAAATCAATACCGACACCACATATCTCTTGGTATTTATCTGAGGTAATCCCCTGTAAAGAAATCCTTAAGGTGTCTAATCCTGCTTCTATAAGGGCATTTGATAATTCTGGTGTAAGTAATGCTCCATTACTAATAATCTCTACTCTTTCAGCTATATTCGCTTCCTTTGCCATTCTCACCATAAGTGGCAAATTTTTATTAATAAGCGGTTCACCTTGTCCTGTAAGTGAAAGCATCTTCAATTTCTTTGGAAATTGTTTCATCTGAAAAATAAATTTTTCATAAACTTCCATACTCATAGTTTCAGGTATAAAATCATAAGCTTCTTTCATCTTATTGTGCCCCATAGAATGCGCACAATAAACGCATTTGAAATTGCAGTAAGTTGTAGGAAATACAAATATACTAAAAGGTGTATCTAAGGGAAGAACTTCTGATAACTTTGTTCTTTCCGTTCCATAAATAGGTTTAATTTCTGATGCCATATGTTACCCCCTCTATTATTGGATTTATCTATTCAAAGTATTTAATTAAATTTTTAGCATCCATATCTAAATTTTCTGCTGAATTACTAATGCACTTGAAAGTAGTACAATGATCACATGTAGGAATTGAATTTCTATTAAATTCTAGCATGGTTCTTAATAATTTCTTTCTTTTTTCACCATTCCAAATTTCTAACAATGTATTTTCTTTTAAATTTCCCATTGACAAACTTACTGGTAATCCTGGATTAGGACATGGGAACAAATCATAATCACAACCAATTTGAAGAAAATAAAAAGACTGTGCACATACTTTCCTCTCATCCTCCATTTTTTCATTATAAAAATTTCTACTTTCATCTACTACTGCTTTTAGTTCTTCCATTTCCTTCTGCATTACTATAAGATGCTCAATATATATTTTATCACATATATTACCAAATATATCAAAAAAAGCTTGTTCGGCTTCTTTAGTTTTTAATGTGGCATCAATGGCTTTAATATATATTTGAATATTACCTTTATGATCATATAAATACTTCAGATTATCAACAAATCTATTAAAGTCTATTTTCACACCACAAGTCTCCTCATACTGAATGGCAGAAATTCCTTGTATTGAAATATTAATATTAGTTACCCCTGCTTTAATAAGTTTATCACTTGTTTCAGGAGTTAATAAAGCTCCGTTTGTAATAATCTCTACTCTGTCAGCAACTCCACTATCTACTGCTAACTTCACCATATCTGGCAATGCAGGATTCATTAATGGTTCACCTAAACCTGAAAATACTATTCTTTTTATTCCAGTTGGAAATTCTTTTAACTGCTTGATTATGAGCTCGAACATGTTAAAATCCATATGTTTTATCCTATGTCCAAGTTGTTGAAAAGCACCACCTTCTATATCTCGAGTGGCATGCATACAATAAAAACATTTAAAATTACAATATCTTGTTTGCTCAATATATACTGTAAAAGGCGCCTGTAAAGGAATAATTTCTGCTAATTTCTTTCTATTGGTATCATAATATGGTTTTAATTCTGCTTTCATTTTTTTCAACAACCTCTCTTAATTTTTTATCTTGTGGAAAATACTTAACATAATGCTTTACTGAGCCTTTTGTCTCAGCAAAAGCATTGCCTGTAATCCTTTCATCATCTCCACTATAGCCACTCTTAAACCATTCATATGGTGTTGTTCCCACTACCCCCCTTATATCATGAAATGTCTTGTGCTTTTGCATCAACTTTATATAATGTGCATTTAGCCGTTCAACTGTTTTTTGCACACTATACTCTCTAATAATAAATGCTGATGCATTATTTCCTAATCTGATTCTCTCCTCTGGGTATTTAGATAACCAATGAATTGCTTCACCATATTCTTTAATATTATTTACAATGAGACCTGTTTTCATATGTTGAACAGTATACTTCTCTATACATTGGTTAAGCACTACAGGCACTACACCAGCAGCCATAGCTTCAAGTAACGCGTTCTCTGCTGTGCCATAATGCTCTGGATTAAGTGGGTATCCAAATACATCTAACTCTCTTAACTTTTCTTCTACATTTAAAACATATCCCTCGAATACTACCCTATCTTTTATTAGTGATGAGTTATTAACATCAACTTGTAATTGTCCTCCATAACTCATATCACCTATAATTTCAAAATTTATATTTGGTATATGAGCTGCCGCTTCACAAAATTTCACAAACTCTGGATGGATCTTATTATAACTTAAGAAACCTATATACCCTACATTAAACGTATTATGCTCTTTTTTAACAACTGCACCTTTAAAATCTACTCCCGAACTTATAATAACATCTGATATAGTTTTAATTTCTTCTCTTTGCTCTCTTGACCAACCACTATTTTCATAAGAAAAAGGGGTGGAAAATAAAAATTGATCTGCCACTTTAACTAACTGTGGTGATATGTAAGGATAGTTGCACCCAGATATATGGCTCCATATTACTAATCTACATTTTATTTTTTCTAAATACTTACTCATAAATTCAGAGGTAAGGGGATGATGCCACCAATCCACCTGTACTATATCTGCTTCTTCTATTAACTCTTCAACATTACAGTTAGCCTGTCCTATAACTTGAATATCATGTTCCCTACATAAATCTTGAAATTGAGAAATTTGTGTCTCTTCCAAGGTCAAAATAGTATGCCTAACCTGTTTATTTTCTTTTGAACAAATAGCTACGCTAGAAAGAATCCTGCCAATTCCTCCCCCTAAATGTGCTGCTACGTGGACAACCTGTATCATCTCTTCCTCCTATTCAGTGGGAAAGGCATATAAAACTGTCTCAAACCCCATAAAGTTGTAACTTCTTAGATAAAACTTGTATCCTGAATAATAACTACTAATTAAAAGTGGTATTTCCCATATATGAGAGATAGAATGATAAACACAAATAGCTAATTGTGGATGATTTTCTATTATTGTGTTTTTACAACCTTTTATGGCATCTACCTCGGCACCTTCTATATCCATTTTAATAAAGCTAGGTTTAAATCCTTTTAATACATCATCTATAGCCACACACTGAATAATATCATCTCCATGTGTATCTACTCTGGCAGATGATGTTGCTTCTGCACAGGTATTGAATTTTAGTTTTGCAAACTCTGAATGTACACCACATGGAAATACTGTTGCAAATTCAATACTTGGTGTTATCTTAATGTAATCTGCTATTTTTCTACATAAGTCATTTTGAGGTTCAAAAACAGCTATAGACTGAATATCAATATTACTATTAATAAGATTCCTTATAGTATCCCCATCAAATCCACCACAGTCTATAAATCTAGAATAATCCTTTTTAATACTAATATCATCTGCTAAATATTGTTTGCATATGTCTTGAGGTAATTCTAAATTAGAAAAATCTGCTTTTAAACGTGATTCTATATATCCAATATACAATTTTCTATCTTGTTCTTCCTCTAACAATTTGAATGCTTGTATTACTTTGTCTCTATCTCTGTTTAATATATCTTCCTTATTATACGGATCATTGAATATTTCCTCATAAAATGCTTTATTCCTAATAGTGGAACAGTTAATTTCATTTAATCCATAAACATTTTTAAATCCAAGTTCATATAATCTATTTTTAATGTCTTTTGTAACACTTAAAGAAAATAATCCTGCCAAAATGACTACTGCTTTACTTTTATATTCCTCTAATTCTACTGCCTCTGGTAAGTATACATTCACTTCATATATAGATTTATCTATTTCCTTATTTTTGTCTATAAATCCCACTATATTAAATGTTCCTTCTTTTAACTTTCTATATAATTTCTTGCCTATATTGCCCGCTCCATAGAGTAAAATGGATTTTTTATCTAACTCTACAACCTTATCCATATTTTTATCTAATAAATTATTTTCAAAGTCATCTAACATTTTTTCTAAATCATATATATTATTCATGTCTTCACGCTCTCTATATAGTTTTACATATTACCTATTTTTTTCAGTACTAAAAATACTTCAAAAGAAAGTAGTTTCTATATCATAAAATCAATCTACATTTAATGTTTTACTTATTTTTTTACTTTTGAATGCATAAGAGATATTCTTTGCATACTATTCTATTTATTATCTCACTATCTTCTGGTAACTCAAGAGTTTGAAAAATAGTATTAATTACCCCTCTACCATTTTCATCAAGTTGATGATTTATAGCAGAAATTTTTATATCCTCTATATTCATTTGCTGCAAACATATAAATAAATCATCTATGGAAATATGTATTGGCATCTCTTTATCTACTATTTCCCTATTTCCCAAAATACCATACAACATTCTAACATCCATTGTATTAGTAAGCTTACATAGCAATACTCCTCCTTTTTCAAGTAATGCTAACAATCGTCCAATAATACGTATAGGCTTATCATATGTATTAATGGGTTCTCCTAGGAGAATACACCCTACTGACTCTTTATCAAAGTATTCTTCTAAATAATCCATTCTATCACACGCCACCTCTGTATTACATACCGTCTGCAAATCAGCATAATACTTAGCTTGCGTCGTAAAACCAGAGATTAACAGCTGTTGTACATTAGAATTGCACCTTAAATAATTTTTAAGCTCTAACAAAGGTGCGCCACACCTAATATCAATTCCCAACAAATGAAGCTTTATCTTTTGTTTAATAACATTTGGTAACATTTGAATAAGGGGGGTTTCCATATTCAAAATATCTTCCCATGCATCTATACCATAATGCTTATCCTTAAAATTTTGTGCTCCCCTTGCTAAGGATTCTCTAAATACTTCTGAATCCTTATTTTCACCAATAAAAATATTATGATCATGATGAACAAATGTGTCACCTAATAATATCATTTTATATCCGGCACGTCGTATTCTAAAGCACATATCATCCTCACCAAAATCATGAAAAAATCCTGTGTCAAACACGCCTACTGTATCAAGTACCTCTCTTCTAATCCCCATTATAGGAGTCACCAACCGCATTCTTTCTTGCCATTTTTTAGGATTGCTAATGTTAAATAGCCTTGCTTGTGCTTGCATCTCTTCACATGTTTTAAAATTTAGTCTTGGATCTTGAAGATTACTTACATTAGATGACATAGGAACAACTAGTCCTATCCTACAATCTGATTTTATACATCTTAAAATATTTGCTAACCAATTTTCTGTCACATAAACGTCATTACAAACTCCAACTAAAATATTTGCGGTGTAATGTCTAAGAATTTCACTTAATAGAAAACCGGTACCTATATTTTTAGTAATTCTTATAATCTTTTTTCTAGGATGTACCACACTCTCAAAAAATTCTAACGTTCCATCAGTAGAACCGTTGTCCAATAATATGAGTTCGTAATCTACATTTTTAGTATGTGCTAAGATGCATTCTATGCAATAGCGTGTTTTGTCTAGTCTGTTATATGCTACGACATATATACTTACCTCAGGTATAGTTGCTCTCTCACGATTCGTATAGTTGTTTTTCCTTGATTCATAAAGATTACTACCCACCTTCGGAGTCTCCATAGTCTGTGTATCTATAATTATAACTTCACCCTGCATTATCTTACTCCCATCTCTCACAGTATAAATACATTTATATTATATTTCGACTTACTTCATAAATAATTAATATTAGCCTATAAATATCTAACTATTGCTTACTCAACTTTACCATCTCAAAAGTGCGGTCAACGCTTGATAAATCAAGAAAAACAACTTGATAATTCAGTGCATTGACCTAAAAAAAGCACCTAACCTTGGTATAATAAGTTTAGTGAAAACAAAATCATACAAGAAAAGTGCTAAACTTATGATAAACCATAATACTTCATATGACCATATCGAAAATCAATTTGCCAATGCCATCAAGGAATTAGGCGTTGGAAAGATGCTTTGGAAAGTCACTATTAGAAAACCCAGTGAAGTTCCAGCGTATTAAGTATTTAAATTTTTATTACTTCTAGTATTTTAGAGAAAGACTCTGTTTCATTTCCTGAATTCTAAACAGAAAAATTAGCCTGTTTCTAAAAATACTCGTCCTGAAAGAGTAAAGGTTTTTGTATTGGACAATTCTGTTATCACAGCTGATTACGTTTTGATGGATACTTGGTTTACCACTGAGTCAATGATTAAAGAGACCCTATCTCTTGGATTACACTCCATTGGAATGGTTAAGCAGTTAAAACAACGCTACACCTGCAAAAGCAAACAATACAAGCTTCCAAAATCGAGAAGGTTTGTAGATTTTGAAGGCGCTAGAGATGTATTTGGCTCTCTCCTTGTGACAACGAAAACAGAAATTTCAGCACCGTACCTATGATGTAGTGGTTAGCCATACAGCTATTATATTTACCAGATATACCATTCTGGAGTGGGTCCGCTGGAATCAGGATGATCAAAAAACGTATGTTAAATTATTTTTCATGTTCTGTGAAGATATGTAGGACATAGATTTAACCAATACACTGCAAAATCTTATGACTTTGTTTGTGGTACACATTTCAACTCTTTCAACAGAAAGTTGAACTATTCACAAAAAAGAGTTATTGCATTAGCTATGTATCCGCTATGCAATAACTCTTTTTATATATTTGCAGATTATTCTTCAGCTTTCATTGGGTTGATTTTGATACCAGGGCCCATTGTTGATGAAACAGAGATGCTACGAAGGTATTGACCTTTAGCAGCAGCTGGTTTCGCTTTGATAACTGCACTCATTAATGTGTGGAAGTTGTCTTTTAATTTTTCTGTACCAAATGATACTTTACCAATTGGAACATGAATGATGTTTGTTTTATCAAGACGGTATTCGATTTTACCAGCTTTGATTTCATTGATAGCTTTTGTAACATCCATAGTTACAGTACCAGCTTTAGGGTTTGGCATTAAACCTTTTGGTCCAAGTACACGACCCAATCTACCTACAACACCCATCATATCTGGAGTTGCTACAACGATATCAAATTCAAACCAACCTTCATTTTGAATTTTTGGGATTAAATCTTCTGCTCCAACGAAGTCAGCACCTGCTGCTAATGCTTCATCAGCTTTAGGTCCTTTAGCAAATACTAAAACTCTTTGAGTTTTACCTGTACCATGTGGTAATACTACTGCACCACGAACTTGTTGGTCAGCATGACGGCTATCTACACCTAATTTGATATGAGCTTCTACTGTCTCATCAAATTTAGCAGTTTTTGTTTTTTCAACTAACGCAAAAGCTTCTGATGGATCATACATTGCTGTACGGTCTACAAGCTTAGCTGCTTCAATATATTTTTTTCCTCTTTTCATTACTTTACCTCCTTGTGGTTTTATCGGGGCATTGCCCTCCCACGTAATAAGTTACGCGCCTCTATAAATTCAAAGATTATTTTACAATTGTGATTCCCATAGAACGAGCTGTTCCAGAAATCATGCTCATAGCTGCTTCAACGCTCGCTGCGTTTAAGTCAGGCATTTTAAGCTCAGCAATTTTACGAATTTCTTCTTCAGAAATCTTAGCAATTTTATTTTTGATAGAGTTTGCTGAACCAGATTCAATTTTACAAGCTTTCTTTAAAAGAACTGCAGCTGGTGGAGTTTTTGTAATGAAAGAGAAAGATCTGTCTGCATATACAGTAATAACTACTGGGATGATGAGACCAGCATCTTTTGCTGTTCTTTCATTAAACTCTTTTGTAAATTGAACGATATTTACACCGTGTTGACCAAGAGCTGGACCAACTGGTGGTGCTGGAGTTGCTTTACCAGCAGCAATTTGTAATTTGATCATTCCTGTAACTTTTTTTGCCATTATCGGTACCTCCTAAAAATGTGGTATTCGCGGGGAATTCCCTCCCACTCGCGCGTCGTAATTTAATGATTACTCATATTGAAGCTTACATCGAAACCGGTGCAGGCCTTTAGACAAGCACTTCTATTTGATTCATGCTTATCTCTACTGGGAATTCTCGTCCAAAACCACTAACAGATACAACAACTGTACCTTTAGAAGCATGGACTTCTTTGACAATACCTTCTGAGCCCTCAAACGCACCTGTAAGAAGCGTTACCGCATCTCCAACAGCTACATTTGGCATGAGCACTGCTGTATCGATTCCCATATTTTTAACCTCATCTAATGAAAGTGAAACAGGTTTGGAGTCAGGACCTACAAATCCTGTAACCCCTCTGGTATTTCTTACCACATACCAAGTATCATCTGTCATTATCATCTTGATTAATACATACCCAGGGAAAACTTTTCTCTGTACGGTTTTCTTTACACCGTTTTTTTCTTCGATTTCTTGTTGCAAAGGAACTTCTACAGCGTGGATGAGTTCTTGCATATTTCGATTTTTAATCGCTTTTTCTATATTAGCTTTTACTTTGTTTTCATAGCCTGAGAAAGTATGAACTACATACCAACTTGCTTTCTCCATGTTTGTTCCTCCATTATTATAATAATCCTTGTAATAAACTGATTACGGTGCTAAATGCATAATCCATTACAAAAATTATAAGTGCAACCATTACAGATAGTCCAACAACATTAAATGTCATCTTAAATAACTCTGGTCTGTTAGGCCATACCACTCGTTTACTTTCTGCAATAAAGTCTCTGAAAAATTCTACCATAACCTTTTTCCTCCCTGGCTATTTCTCACACAAACTATTTTTTAGTTTCTTTGTGTGGTGTGTGTGTTTTGCAGAATCTGCAATATTTCTTAGTTTCCATGCGGTCTGGATGTTTTTTCTTATCCTTTGTCATGGTGTAGTTTCTTTGCTTGCATTCTTCACAAGCTAAAGTAATTTGTACTCTCACTTTTGACACCTCCACTTGTGTTAAATCTCTTAAAATTGCCATAAAAAAAAGACCTATTAAGGTACACTTCAAATATATCATACTCTTAAATAGGTAGTCAAGCTTATTATTCATTATTTTATTACTAAATTTAGGATTTCTTTTGTTGTCTTTGATAGGCAGCAGTTACTTTTGCATGATTAGCTGGTAAAGCTACTTTTTCTGATTTCATTCTTACCCTTTTTTGCATTAAAAGTAAATTGTTTTGTTCAGTCTCTACGATGATTTGTTGCATTTGTAAAATAGATCCTACTTGCTTTTGAATATCCGCTAGGCAATTACTTTCTGCTAAGCTTTGTTTGTGCATAGCATAAAGCTTTTGAAATTCATCTTCTTCTTTATGAAGTGCATTCATCATTTCATCCTTATAGGCCGCCATCTGCTCAATCATATCCAATAAGTTACTTTCTTCTTCTAAAGTTGTTATTTCACTTAGGAGCACAGTTGTTTGATTATCTGTAAGAGTTTTGATTTGCTCTAGCACTTCTATAATACCTTTTAGTTTTTGAAATAGCTCCTCCATACCTTATCTCCTAATCTTATATAAAATAATCTAAGTCCTTCTTTTATCAATAAATATACCTTCTTCGCTGGCTGTTGAATAAGGGTGATTATAGAAATGTGCTACCTTTTTTTGATTTCTTATTTTTCCTATCTCTTTTTTAGTAGCTTCAAGCTCCTGCTGAAAATAAGTATTCATCCTTGCATCTACCTCTTGCAACTTTTTAACAAGTTGTTTCTCTGTTTCTGACCAATCCATCCCTTCTTTTTCTCTTACTACTTTTAACTGATGAATTAAGGTTTCTTTTTGATTAAGAAATTTCTCAAATTCCTCTATTTCATCATCCTCTAATGCTTTTTCTTGTGCAAGTGTTAACTGCCATAGTGCCTGTAGCAATTTTTCTTTCATCGTTACCACTTCCTTTATCCTTTATATGAAAAAGCCCTAACTTCTCTTTTGTATCACTTAAAGTTAGGACCTCTACTCTTTTTATTATTTCTTTGCTTTAATGACCTCTTGCCAAGTATCTCTAAACTCTTTTATAAGTCCCTTGGCCTCCCTTAACTTTTGTACATCTTTTTTCATGTTCGCTTCTATTAGTAATTCATTAATATAATCATATAAGCGTTTCATCTCTGCTGCAATAGGATATTTATTATCTAAAGTTATTGTAAGTTCAGATATAATGTCCTGCACCTTAATAAGATAGATATGACTTAACTTAGGGTCCTGTTTCTCTATAGCTTCTTCAGCCTGAGTACAAAACTTAAGTGCTCCATTATAGAGCATAAGTGTCAGTTCGCCTGCTGGGGCAGTAAGAACACTATTTTGTTTGTATTGTTGATATGGATTTCTCATTACTTGTTCCCTCCAGAACTTAACATTCCTAAATAATTACTTTGATTATTAAGCTGGTTCATCATTTTTTCCATGGCGGCCATCTTTTTATAGTAGTAATCCTCTTTTGCATTTAACCGATCTACCAATACATCATATTCACTTTTAATGTCTTTCAATTCTTTATCCATTAAAAGGTCGTTAAACATAACTGTTGCGCTTTTCACATCTTGAATACCTGTATAGTGTTTACCTAATGCCTCATAAAGTCTTTCACCAACACCTTTAACCTTGTTTTTCCACACTGCTTTTTCTTCAGCTGATAAAGCTTCATAATCCGCTGCTGTCTTATCTTGATTCGCTTCTAGATAAACTGATTGGGCACTTCTGCCACCTGCAAACAAACTTGCTACTCCTTCAATATCTTCTGCTAAAGCTGCTTTTAGCTTATCTTCATCTATCTCTAACTTACCATATTCTTTAAGTACACTCGAAGTTGTAATCCCTATAGTAGATAAGGTCTTTATACTACCTCCCTCAACTACACTCGCTAAAGCATTACGCATCTCATAAAGTGTGTCTGTAAGTGTATCATCCCTTCTTAATAAGCTGTCTTTAATTTTCTTTTCCCACGCTTCTATATCACTTTCATTCATGCTCTCTTTTTCTTCACTGGTTAGGGGCTTTAGCTTGCCCGCACTATCCGCATTGCGCTTTTCATTTGCTTCGGCTATTAAACTGTTATAAGCTTCTACAAATTCTTTAATAAATTTAAAAGCTTCATCTGTATTGGCTGTGGAGGTAATCGTTACTGCTTCATTTGTTGTGCCATTAAAGGTGAGTTCCATGCCATTAACAGTAGCCGAGTTAGATTCTGATTGCATATCCACACCATTATACTTATAGTGTGCATTACTACCTTGCGCTGAAATGCTTGATGACACACTTACAGTTCCTGTTGTAAGAAGTCCCTTGTCTAGCCCACTTGCATCTGTAATTTTCATTGAAACAGGTTGGTTGACTCCCATATTGGTATTCATAAATATGAAATTCTTTCCGTCCCAACTTGCATCTACATTGGGAATTTGTGTATTTACCATATCTAAGATATCTTTTATTGTGTTTTCTCCTTTGAGGACAATATTAAAGCTTCGCATTCCATCATTTAACTCTAACTTATCCCCATCTATAACTCCTAGTGTACTAAGTGCTGTACTTATATCTAACGTAGTATCTGATAATTTAACATTATTTGTTTTATTCCCTATACCCAGTTTACTTAAAACCGAACTCATCCCTGAGTCCCCGTTTTTTACTCTTATTCCTATCTCCTGACTAGTCCCTGTCTTTTTAGTAGAGATAAACAAAGCCCCTGCTGCTTCATCAAAGCTTACACTTGCATTGGGTGCAGCTTGCCTCATCTCTGCTGCAAATTCAGCTAGAGTCATATCTGGTTTAATCATCAAATCTACTTCTTTGCTACCGACACTAATGCCCAGTGTATATTCAGAGGTAATACCTAATTCAGAAAGCTTTGTCGTTCCTGTAATCTTCTTTGTCTTTAATCCTATTTTCCCAAGTGCTTCATTATCATTACTGTCTAAGGCTGAAATACTTATATTTTGCGCATTTCCTGTTGTAGATAATATTTCAAACTTCTTATTATCCTGATCAAAGCTTGTTCTAATGTTAAGTCCATCTCTTTGAGCTACTATATCAATAGCATCACTTAAATCTTCTAATGACCAGTCTTTGTTAACTTCTAATTCTGCTGTTTTTAAACCATCACTTATTTTAATGGTAATATTCTTTTCTAAACCTATCTCTGAAAGTTTAGTTGTTCCCGTTACGTTTTCTCCCTTGATAGCATCTGTCAATACTTTGCCAATAGAATGAGTCTCTATCGTTGCTGACTTAGCTAATTGTGAGACTTCATTAATGGTATGTGTACCTTCTGGTGCTGAACCTGAAGTTTTAACTGATACCTTACTTGTATCCGAACTTGTTAGCTCTTTTTTTAAGAAAGTGCTTTGCAAACGTGAGGAGCTTGCCTGCTTAGTGTAGAAGCTATAAAACTTTGTGTTCATGGCTTTATAAGCATCTTTTTTCCATTCAAGCAAGGTCTGTTCTTTCTTTTTATTATCCACCTTTGTCTGATATCTAGCCACCATAGCCTTTACCATATTCTCTGTATCTAACCCTGACGCCATGCCACTAAATCTTATTGTATTTGAAGCCATTTGTCCACCTCCACATTTCTTGCTTTATCTATTTATACTGTTATATCGGCTATCCATTCTAAAATATTTAGCTGGATTGCGTTATTTTGATGCTAGTTTTTCTGTATAATCCTCTATTTGCTGCTTGCACAACTCATAGACATTTTTACGTTGATAATTCTTATACCAATCTACTGTATAAAAAACTGTCTCTTCTAAACTTAAAATCGGATGCCAATCTAATCTAAACTTAGCTTTACTAATATCTAAGTTAAGCATATTTGCCTCATGAAGATGTTTTCCATCTGATACATCTAGCATTTGTCCTTTTCCATAACATCTAATTAATTGGTCTACTATCTCTTGCACTGTTACTACAGACTTTAATAATGGGCCAAAATTCCAAGCCTCACTATAGGAGTTTGGTTCTAAAAGCATCCTTTGACCTAATAGCAAATAACCTCTCAGTGGCTCTAAAACATGTTGCCATGGTCTTACTGCATAGGGGCTTCTGATTTTTATAGCTTCATTAGCTTCTAATGCTTTTATACAATCAGGAATAATACGATCCTTTGCCCAATCTCCTCCACCTATGACATTTCCTGCACGAACAGAAGCAATAGCTTTACCATGTTCACTAAAATGTAAAGGATTCATAAATGATTGCCGCCAAGAACTAATAGCTATCTCACACGCTCCTTTAGATGAACTATATGGGTCATAACCTCCTAAAGGATCTGTTTCCTTATATCCCCAAACTTGCTCTTTATTCTCATAACATTTGTCCGTTGTAATTAAAATTCCTACCTTTACACTAGGAGTGTTTTTTATACATTCAAGAACATGAATCGTTCCCATAACGTTAACCTCATATGTATATACCGGTTGCTCATAGGACATCTTAACTAAAGGCTGCGCTGCTAAGTGAAATACCATATCTGGTTTATACTTAGCAAATACCTTTTGAAGTTTTTCCTTATCTCTTATATCTCCACGAATATCTATTATTTTTTCTTCTAGCCCTGTAAGCACAAAATTATCTTTTTTACTTGCTGGTTCTAAGGCATAACCTATTACAGTTGCTCCTAATTCCCTTAGCCATATACTCAGCCATGAACCTTTAAAACCTGTATGCCCTGTAATAAGTACGGTTTTATCCTTATAAACATTGTCAAAGCTTCTCATTTTTATCAAACCTTCCATTTATAATAACCTAAAAATAATTCTTTATTAAAGGTAATTTATATTCTAAATAACTAATAAAATCTTTAATTCTCCATTTCATTATATGTATCGACTTTTTTAGTCTCTTATTTATATCTCTTTTCCTTTTCTAATATTTTAGATACTTTAAGGTTTTAATTTAATCGCCACTTTTCCTAAACCTAAATATACTTTACTTTTCATACTTAATAGTTCCATTTAAAGCTATAAAATAAAAATAAATGACATGCCCTAGGACATGCCATCTATTTTTATTTTATAGCTGTTATAATCATATATCCCTGTGAATCTATAGAGGCCTCATAATCTAAAGCTTCCAACCCTATAGATCGAATCATACTTTCAAGAGATTGCCTAGAAAAATAGTTGTACAGAGAGGGTTTGCTATTCTCTAAACATTTATCCTTTTCTATTTTTGCATAAGCACTCTTAAAATTAGGCGTTTTTATAGAGAGTATCCCCCCTTTGTTCAGCATCTCACCTATTTTCTCAAGTAGCTCCTTAGGTGTCTTACTCTTTTCAATTCCATTACTTAAAATAATGATATCATATTTCTTACTAGGCAGAACTTCCTTTACATCTTCAACAGCGTTTATCCCTTCAACAACGTATCCATATTCTTCTGCAAGTAGCTGTAGTTCTTGTGTATTACTTCCTAGAATGAATAAGCTCCCTTGCTTCTTATAAGTTTTCACCTTTTCCATCATCTTCTGACCTAATAAAATTTTCTTTGGAGACAGTTCATATGAATCCGTTAACTCTTCTTTTGGGCTACCAACAGGAATATTCTCTTGGAATCTATGTATACACCCTTCACAATAACGCCACTTTTTAATAACCGGATAATTTCTTGAAAACTCAGGATTCCATAAGCTACTATATATACTTTCTAGCTTCGTTTCCCTCCCACACAGTGGACATAATTTTTGAGTAGTTGTATCTACCTCTTCATAAATATAGTCTTTATTTATATTTTCACTCTCTCTAAAGGCTATCTGAGCATACGCCTTATTTAATTCAAATACTTTTTTATGACAATAATAAGCAAGTTCACTTTTGCCTATACGATTAAATGCTTCTGCAAGTTTAAACATCATTACTTCTCTATTAAAATCATTTCTAATGAATGTTACAAGAAGATCTATTACCTTTTTATCTGACCTTTGATTTAAATAAGCTTCCATTAAACCAGAAAGTGCCATTAAATAAAATTCTGGTAACTTACTTTCTTCATTCTTTAGGTAGTCGTCAAATGCATCCACAGACAACTCTACAATATCTACTTGATCTTCTAAATCAGGCAGTTCTTCTACCTTATTAGCAGTCAACATACCGGCTATAAGTATACTTTGATAAACAGCATTTCTATATATAGTATATAATTTTTCAACTTTATCTCTATATCTTTCTCCTAATGTTAAACGGCTTAATGCTTGAAGACAATTGATTACTTTTATATCTATATCTACCTTCTGACTATTTATAAGTAAACCAAATGCATCTATACTCTTCTCATAATCTCCTGTATAAAAGTAACTTATTGCAATAATCCTATCTAATTGTATCCTAATATTGGGCTCTTGAATCAATCCTCTTATTTTTTCAGCTCTATCTAAAATATAGTTGTAATCGTGAGTTGCTAGACTCTTTTCTAGCATTGCTTTTGTAATATCTACCGTTTTATAAGGTAAAATAGCTTCAAAGTCTTCTATTTCTCTTTCTTCCAAACACCAGAACAGGTGGTCATATAAGTGCATCCAAGCTCTTAGTTCTTCATCAGTAGGTTGTAATAATTCATCACCACTTAAATACCTATTTACAATCATTACATAATTCTTATCTAAATAGCTCTTATATTTATCAAACAAATCCTTACGTTTACCATATAAGATACCTAGTGCAATAAAATATTGGTCATCTTTTCTTCCACCATTTAAATAAGCTTGTACCGCTGTTCCTACCATATTATCTATCTGACCTGCAAGAAGCATTGCTATATAAGTTGTTTCATCTTGACCATTAAAGTTTTGATTATACCGAATAGCAAATTGCAAAAATAGTTCTTTTGATTTTGTTGTCATCAATTGATGTGCTAAAAACTTCACATGGTTTTCATCTTGCATGTTATAAATTTTCTTTAATATAATAAGAGCATTTACTGCATTCTCACGCTTCAGTAATTGGATTAGTAAGGCAAATCCTCTACTATCTAAAGGTTTATTTTGTAGTGCTAAAACACTATACTCCAAAGCTTCATTATATCTTTGTACACCTTCATAAATGCTTGCAATTTGATAATAATTATCATATTGGTGCGCATCAAAGTTATTAATATAATCAAGCTTATAATTTTCTTGAAGTACTTGAGCTTTTTTAAAGCTTTCTAATGCTTTTAAGCTATCAAACTTGACATAATAACATCCTTCTAGGTAATAATGTAAAGGTATTTGAGGATATTTATCTAAAGCTTCATCTATAGCTACCTTTACTTCCTTTATCGTGTACTTATTATTTAATTTAAGCTTTAATTTGATGTTATATTCATAAATACTAACAAGTACGTTAGCATGTGCTATCATCTCATCCACATTTTCTTGTGCTAAGAATAGTTCACAAAATTTATCTGCTTCCTCATGGTTTCCACATAATAAGTTTTCTCTACATAAATAAAAATAAAGATGTGGGTCTATTTCTCCTTTTTCATAAGCTTTCTTTAATAACGTTAAATTTCGCTCGCATTTATCCGCTACCCTATCTTTTGAATAACCCGTATGATAGATTTGTAAGTTCTCTAGTATACCTACACCTAACATCTTGGTACCTTTTTTTATCTCTTCATGAATCTTACCTTTAAATCTAAGCTCCGAACTATTTCTAAAGATCCTTCCTATAACAGTAGATGATATAATTGTATTTGTATGTTCCTCTATATTAAAAAATTTAACTTTCAGCAAATCAATTAAAGGATTATCCTCTACTTGTTTTAGTGCTTCTAAAAAAGCCTTCCTTTCTAAAGCTGGCTCAAACCATTCATCTGCATCTAAAAAAATCACCCAATCTCCTGTAGCTGCTTCCAAAGCTGTGTTTTTAGCACTAGCAAAGTCATTATCCCACTTATAATGTAGGACTTTAGCCCCTAATCCTTCGCAAAGCTCTACGGTGCGATCGGTAGATCCAGTGTCTACTATAATGATTTCATCTACTGCATTTTTATAGCTTTGTATGGAGCGTACAATATTTTTTTCTTCATTTTTAACAATTGAGCACGCAGTAATCTTCATTTTAATTCCTCCATTATACTAAGTATTTTTACTTATTTCTAAGCTCCTTTCTTCCTTTACCATTTAGAGAAGCTTACAAATAAATAAAATAAAGGAGGCAGAGTATATGCCCTGTCTCCTTTAACTTTGCTAAGCAAACACTATTATTGTAATAATTGTAATACTTGTTGTGGGCTTTGATTAGCTTGAGCAAGCATAGATTGTGCTGCTTGATTAAGAATGTTGAACTTGGTGTAATTCATCATTTCTTGAGCCATGTCTGTATCACGGATACGGCTTTCTGCTGCTGTTAAGTTTTCAGAAGTTGTATTTAAGTTATTGGTTGTGTATTCCAATCTGTTTTGGTATGCACCCATACGAGAACGTTCTTCTGAAACCAATTTAATTGCGTTATCAATAACAGTAATAGCAGCTGTTGCTTTATCTGAGCTTGTGATATCAAGAGCAGCTTGTGTCATTACGTTATCTGTACCTGTTCCGCTTACACCTGCAGCTTTAGTAAAACGAGCATTTGCTGCACCATCTTTGATAGTACCTTTAGCACTTTGGTTAACCGCACCACTGATACCTAACGCTTGTGCGCGCATATCATTGATTTCGATAGCCATCATTTGCCCTTCATTAGCACCTACTTGTAAGCTTGCTTTAAAGGCTGTACCAGAAGCACCTGCTCCGCTTGATGAACCAAATAATTCTTTAAAAGCATCAGATGCTTCAGCACCTTTTCTTGCTGCAGTAAAGGTTACTTTTCCACCTGCTGAAGCAATAGTTACTTGACCTGTTGGATCTTTATCTGCCATAGCAGTCCCACCAATTGCATTAGCAAGGGCATCAGCTAGTTCTGTTGAAGTGATTTCTTTAAGTGCTTTAGGTACACCTGCAGCTTTAATACTATTTAAGTTAATATATTTAACACTTTCTGTATCCTCTGCATCATTATCTTGTGTAAAGATATAGTTAGTACCATTGAAGTTAAAGCTTTGGTTCACTACATCTGTACCATCTTTGCCTGTAAAATCGATAGTTGCCTTAGCATCTGTTGCCGTTACAGTAACTTTACCTTTAAGGTTTTCAACCATATTTAGGTCAGCTGTATTAAAGCCTTTAAGTTCAAACTTAATTTCTTCATTTGCTCTATTAGCTGTAGCTTCAATTTCATTTGCATTAGTTAAAGTGAATACACTACCTAAATCAGTGGTTGCACCAGCAATAGTGATAGATTGTGTAGACATTAAACCAAGGGCAGCAGTAATAGCATCTTCAACATCAGTTTTGGTAATACTTGTAACGGATGCATTGTATTTAATAGTAATATCTGTTCCTGCTGTAGTACCTGCACTGATTACACCATCTGTAATAGTTGCACTTGCTTCTTGTTTAAAGGTAATAC
>NZ_PEDL01000050.1 GCF_002735925.1 Sporanaerobium hydrogeniformans
CACATGACCATGCCAACCTACAGCTTTTTCACCACACATAATACAATTACTTGTTTTATACCTATTCATACAATCCCCTCACCAATCTCTGATTTTATTATAACTCTCCTATATATTTTAGATAATCGTCACTAGCTTTCTTCCACCGATTACACTCTTTCCCTTCACTCTCTATAACATGAGTTTGGAAGCATCCACTTAATGGACATCCACATATAAAAATTGTTTTAGATTCAGCTATCTGTCTGCCCCATCCACACGTTTTACACTTCTTTTCAACCATTTTCTTTTCTCCTTTTCAATTTTGGATTTGTTACCATTTGACTTTTCCTTTAAACTCTTGTTCCTTATTCCAATCAACCTCAAAACCACAATGTTTACATATAGGATGGCTATCACATATGAATGTTTTACAATGTGGGCAAAAATAAGCTACACCCAATTCATTATCATATTTCCAAAGTTTAGGTTTAGATTCTAATAAACTTAGTTGTCTATTCATGATCTCACCTCACCAAATTATTATTTTTTATGCTAGAAGCTGCTCGAATATAGCTTCAAAGATTGTAACCGGGATGCTGTTCCCGGCTTGCTTATATAATGCCCTACGATTATTTACCTTAGCAGCATTATCATAATCTTCATCACTGTACCCCTGCAGTCTCCAGCACTCCCTATCTGTCAAAAACCTGTACTTTCCATTTCCTAAATCAATTACCTGCGCCGGACAACGGTCTTGACGTTCTGTTATTGTGTAGCACTTATCTTTAAGTACTGTGGTCCTTTTTACTACTCCTGTCTTTCCTAATCCGGCTAATATGCTAGGTTGTGTTACTAGATATTCTTCTCCTACATTGCTTTCTAGATAATGGATTAATTGCCTACATTCTCGCTTTCTAAGTGTCATAAAATTAAACATGGCACCATCTAAGCAGCTAATAGTAAAAACTCTGTTACGGTCCTGTGGTAATCCAAAGTCCATGGCATTAAGCACCTGGAAGCTGTTCGTATAGCCTAGCCTTTGCATTTCACTTAAGTAACGATTAAAATTATGGATCATGTGCTTGCTTAACACGTTCTTCACGTTCTCCCAAATAACTATTCTAGGCTTCCAGTGCCCCATCTGTTCTATGATACGTATTGTCTCCCACATTAGACTACTTCTTGTCTCGGTTCCCTCATCTGCGCCCTTTTGATACCCTGCAATACTAAAATCTTGGCAAGGGCTACCATGTATTAAAATATCTGGCTTAAGGTTCCACCCTACAACCGATTGAGTCTTATAAGCTAATTCATTCTCAAACATTGCATTGTAGCTTCTTACTGCCTTCTCGTCTATCTCTACATAGTCGATAGCTTTTGTTTCTATTCCCATATTTCTAAGGGCAATTCGAGGGCTTCCAATGCCCCCGAATAATTCAAGTATTTGTATCATGTCTGCCCTCCTAGTTAAAAATTCATTTTTATTAACTCACAAAATAATACATACTCTTTTTTAAAAATGGTTATCTTAAGTGTATAGATCTTATCAATAACTTGAGGTGTTACATGAATAACATGATTAGATCAAAATCAATAGTATCTATTATTTTATCAATCGTAATTTTAATTGCTTCCGTTCCATTAAGTGCTACTGCACCTATTCCGACTCTAGAGTCAGCCCCGACCACTCTTATTTATCCTACTAGTACAGAACATAAGCAAACTATTAATCAATTCATTTCTGAAATAAGGCAAATACAACAACAAGTATTTGATATAGCCCAGTTTGCTCAAATTAATCCTTCTGAATTTAAGCAAAGACTTTCAAATAGTATCAGCAATATTGATAACAACATAGAGAAACTTAACAGTAGAATTTTAGAGTATTTAGAAACTGTTCCTGATATTGGTGATCAAAATATACATGTATTACTTACTTTAAATACTCTTAATTTTATTAAAAATGGATTATATTCATTGAGAGTATTAACAAATACGACTTCCGATGTACTGAGAATAAGATTATTAGATGAGTATTTTCGTTCTAGAATAGCTGGTTTGGATACGCTTAATACACTTGAAAATCTAATTTTACAATATAATCTTTAACACCATAGAGTTTAAGACTTTTTCTTCTTAAACTCTTTTTTATTTTTTATAAAAAGTCAATTTTAATCTTTGATTGAAATAATTTTCTAAATATTTTATAATCAACCTAAAAGTGAGGATGATTATATTGAAAAAAATAATAAGAATTATTTTATCCATTATTGGGTTATTATTAATTATTACGTTCTTTGCATCAATTTTTTATGATTATTATTTGATAAAAACAAAAATGTTTGCCGTACCATTAGGGCTTGGATTCACCGTGCTTTTATCAGGAGTATTATTTTTACTTCCCGGTATCATCTGTCTTATAGTCTCTTACTTTATGAAAAGAAAAGAATGAAAAACTAATTTTATTACTCAAACAATGTGATTTGTGTACCCTTTACGTTAGACCATATAACTTCTATTCTTCGTTTACCTTGTTCGGCTTGTGCATTT
>NZ_PEDL01000051.1 GCF_002735925.1 Sporanaerobium hydrogeniformans
TTTCATACGACCAAGCATATTGTGTACTTCACCAAGAGCACCTTCTGCTGTTTGGATAAGAGATACACCATCTTGTGCATTACGAGATGCTTGATTTAAACCTTTTACTTGACTTCTCATTTTTTCTGAAATAGCAAGACCAGCAGCGTCATCACCTGCACGGTTAATTCTATAACCAGATGATAATTTTTCCATTGCTTTACTTGTTCCAGAGTTGTTAACTGTTAATTTGTTAAATGCATTTGTTGCTGATAGATTATGAGCTATAACTGTAGCCATAAGTAATCCCTCCTTGAATTTGAATTAGGCATCCATACCTGATTGTTAAAAATAGTTTTAAAGTTATTTGGCCATTTAACTTTATTGCGAGTTTCAAATAATATATCGACTCACAAGGATAAAAACTTTAGATTAAAATTAATTTTTTATAAAACAATTACTGAAGTAATTGTAATATTTGCTGAGGACTCTGATTAGCCTGTGCAAGCATAGATTGAGCTGCTTGATTGAGGATGTTGAACTTGGTATAGTTCATCATTTCTTGCGCCATGTCTGTATCACGGATACGACTTTCTGCTGCTGTTAAGTTTTCAGAAGTTGTATTTAAGTTGTTAGTTGTATATTCCAATCTATTTTGATAAGCCCCCATACGAGACCTTTCTTCGGAAACCAATTTAATAGCATTATCAATAACAGTTAAAGCTGAAGTTGCTCTTTCAGATGTTGTAATATCTAAAGCTGCCTGTGTCATTACATTATCTGTACCTGTACCACTTACACCAGCCATCTTCGTAAAACGAGCCTCTGTTGCTCCCTCTCTAATATTCCCCTTCGCACTTTGATTAACAGCTCCGCTTAATCCCAATGCTTGTGCTCGCATATCATTAATCTCAATAGCCATCATTTGACCTTCATTGGCTCCTACCTGTAAGCTTGCTTTAAAAGTACCCCCACTTGTTACATTTTGTCCAGCTGAGCCAAAAAGCTCCTTAAAAGCGCTAGAAGCCTCGGCTCCCTTTTTCGCTGCAGTAAAGGTTACCTTACCAGCTGTTGCTGAACTAATCGTTACTTTGCCTGTTGGGTCTTTATCTGACATAGCATTAGCTCCAATTGCATTTGCAAGGGCATCAGCTAGTTCTGTTGCAGTGATTTCTTTAAGTGCTTTAGGTACACCTGCAGCTTTAATACTATTTAAGTTAATATATTTAACACTTTCTGTATCCTCTGCATCATTATCTTGTGTAAAGATATAGTTAGTACCTTTAAAGTTAAAGCTTTGGTTCACTACATCTGTACCATCTTTGCCTGTAAAATCGATAGTTGCTATAGCATCTGTTGCAGTTACAGCAACTTTACCTTTAAGATTTTCAACCATATTTAGGTCAGCTGTATTAAAGCCTTTAAGCTCAAACTTAATTTCTTCATTTGCCCTGTTAGCACTTGCTGTTATACTTGTACCGTTAGTAGTAAATACGCTACCTAAATCAGTCGTTGCACCAGCAATAGTGATAGATTGTGTAGACATTAAACCAAGTGCTGCTTGGATAGCTCCTTGTACATTAGCTTGAGAAATACTTGTAGCTAATGCATTGTATTTAATAGTAATATCTGTTCCTGCTGTAGTACCTGCACTGATTACACCATCTGTAATAGTTGCACTTGCTTCTTGTTTAAAGGTAATAC
>NZ_PEDL01000052.1 GCF_002735925.1 Sporanaerobium hydrogeniformans
CAATAGACCCGAAACCGGGTGACCTACCCATGGTCAGGATGAAGTTACCGTAAAAGGTAATGGAGGTCCGAACTCACATCTGTTGAAAAAGGTGGAGATGAACTGTGGGTAGCGGAGAAATTCCAATCGAACCCGGAGATAGCTGGTTCTCCTCGAAATAGCTTTAGGGCTAGCGTGGATAGGAGTCTAATGGAGGTAAAGCACTGAATTGCCTAGGGGGCCCACAAGCTTACCGAAGCATATCAAACTCAGAATGCCATAAAGATACCATCTGCAGTCAGACTATGAGTGATAAGACCCATGGTCAAAAGGAAAACAGTCCAGACCATCAGCTAAGGTCCCCAAGTGTGTGTTAAGTGGAAAAGGATGTGAGATTTCGAAGACAACTAGGATGTTGGCTTAGAAGCAGCCATTCATTCAAAGAGTGCGTAATAGCTCACTAGTCGAGAGATCTTGCGCCGAAAATGTCCGGGGCTCAAACACACCACCGAAGCTATGGAATACATCTTAAAGATGGATTGGTAGAGGAGCGTTGCAAGTGCGCCGAAGCAGTACCGTGAGGAGCTGTGGAGCGCTTGCAAGTGAGAATGCCGGAATGAGTAGCGAGATACAAGTGAGAATCTTGTAGGCCGAATATCCAAGGTTTCCAGAGTAAAGCTGATCTGCTCTGGGTAAGTCGGGACCTAAGGCGAGGACGAAAGTCGTAGTCGATGGACAACTGGTTCAAATTCCAGTACCACCTATTATCAGAACTGCAGGGACGCAGGAGGATAAGGAATCCAGGGAATGGTATCTCTGGGCAAGCACAAAGTCGCATCTGGTAGGTAAATCCGCCAGACGAGGATGAAGTGTGATGCGGATCGAAATTTAAGTAGAGAAGTTCCTGAATCCACACTGCCGAGAAAAGCTGCTATTGCGTGATAGGTGCCCGTACCGTAAACCGACACAGGTGGATGAGGAGAGAATCCTAAGGCCGACGGGAGAAGCGTTGTTAAGGAACTCGGCAAAATGACCCCGTAACTTAGGGAGAAGGGGTGCCAGCTTCGGCTGGCCGCAGAGAATAGGCCCAAGCAACTGTTTAACAAAAACACAGGTCTTTGCTAAACCGAAAGGTGATGTATAAGGGCTGACGCCTGCCCGGTGCTGGAAGGTTAAGGGGAGAGGTTAGTCGTAAGGCGAAGCTTTGAACTTAAGCCCCAGTAAACGGCGGCCGTAACTATAACGGTCCTAAGGTAGCGAAATTCCTTGTCAGGTAAGTTCTGACCCGCACGAAAGGCGTAATGATTTGGGCACTGTCTCGACAGCGCACCCGGTGAAATTGTAGTACCAGTGAAGATGCTGGTTACCCGCGACAGGACGGAAAGACCCCGTGGAGCTTTACTGTAGCTTGATACTGAGGTTGGGTATTACATGTACAGGATAGGAGGGAGACTTTGAAGCCAGGACGCCAGTCTTGGTGGAGTCAATGGTGGGATACCTCTCTTGTAATACTTAACTTCTAACCTGAGGCCAT
>NZ_PEDL01000053.1 GCF_002735925.1 Sporanaerobium hydrogeniformans
TTTTTTTATGGCAAAATATGATTATGAATTCAAGAAAAAAATTGTAAATGCATACATGAATGGCGAAGGAGGAAAACGGTTTTTAGCAAATAAGTATGGTGTAAAATCTTCTCAAGATGTCATGAAATGGGTAAATGCTTTTAAATCGTTTGGTGATGAAGGCTTAATGCGTTCCAGAAAAAACGAAACATATACTTTCGAATTCAAACTTCGTGTGGTAGAGTTATATTTATCAACAGAGGTCTCTTATCAGGAGTTGGCTCTATCCGTCGGCATAAACAACCCACCATTAGTTTCTAAGTGGGTAAATGACTTTAGAATTGCTGGTCCTGATGCTTTGCGACCCAAACGAAAGGGGCGACGTTCCAAAGTGTCTAAACCAAAGGAAAGTAAATCTAACAATATCGAAACTACAAGCAATAATTCAGAGTATTTAAAACAACTTGAAGATGAAAATCTCAAGTTAAGAATAGAGAATGCCTAT
This sequence comes from Sporanaerobium hydrogeniformans, assembly GCF_002735925.1. Lineage (GTDB taxonomy): Bacteria > Bacillota > Clostridia > Lachnospirales > Cellulosilyticaceae > Sporanaerobium > Sporanaerobium hydrogeniformans. Next base: position 485 of record NZ_PEDL01000053.1, read on the forward strand.
TTAAAAGAATTGAGGAGGTTGCGTTTAGAGGAGGAAGCTCTTCTGCAAAAACAGCGAGAATCATCCACAGCCTCCGAGGAGACTTCAAACTAAAAGATATTCTCGCATTCACAGGTTTTCCCAAAGCAACATATATGTACTGGCAGAAACGCTTTAATAGAGAAAATCCAAATGAGGATCTTGAGCAAAGAATCCTGGAAATCAGAAAAGAAAACAAAGATTTCGGCTACCGTCGGATTTATGGTGAATTAAGAAAACAGGGCCTCATTGTAAACAAGAAACGTGTTCAACGAATTATTCAGAAGCTAGGCCTTCAAGTTACTTCATTTACTAGAAAAAGCCGTAAATATAGTTCTTATAAAGGCAAGGTGGGTAAGGTTGCTCCTAATAGAATTCACAGGAGGTTTGAAACTCCTATTCCACACCAAAAGATTACAACAGACACCTCCGAATTTAAGTATTATGAGGTAGATGATAAAGGACGAATGATCATCAAAAAACTCTATCTGGATCCATTTATGGATATGTGCAATAGAGAAATAATTAGTTATGGTATCTCGCAGCGACCATCTGCTGAAAATATAATGGATGCTTTAAATGAAGCCATAAAAATTACAAGCGATTGTAAATATAGGCGTACATTTCATTCAGATCAAGGATGGGCTTACCAGATGAAGGCTTATAGTTATAAGCTAAAAGAAAATAAAATCTTTCAAAGTATGTCCCGGAAAGGAAACTGCCATGATAATTCTGTAATGGAAAACTTCTTTGGAATTATGAAACAAGAGATGTATTATGGTGAGGTTTATTATAGCTATGATGAGTTGAAAGAGACAATAGACAAATACATAAGGTATTATAACGAGAAACGAATTAAAGAGAAACTAGGGTGGATGAGTCCTGTAGAATATAGGCTCAGTCTCTTGGCAGCATAAAATAATTGCGTAGCAGTTAAAAACTACTACGCAAAAAAGTCTAACTTATTGGGGTCACATCA
>NZ_PEDL01000054.1 GCF_002735925.1 Sporanaerobium hydrogeniformans
CTTCGTGCTAGGACGGAAGTAACAGTTAAAGCTACTTCTTCAGGCGGAGGTGGTTCAGGCTCAAGCGGTAGCTCATCATCCGGTGGAGGAACACTCCCTTCAAATCCAACATCAAAGGTTGAACAAGCTATTAATAAGTTACCTGATTCAACTAAACAAGAAATTAAACAAGAAATAGAAAAGGCAAAAAATAAAATGCCTTATACAGCACTTGGAGAGTCAATTACAGTAAAACAATTAAATGAACTTACAAAAGGTAAGTTTACAAATGAAGAGTTACAGGAGATGATTAAAAATCCAGAGCTTTTAAGTAAGTTGGGAGTAGATACTAGCTTATTGGCTAAAGCGGTTGTTTTAGAGCCTATTAAAGATGCTACTTTTACAGATGTAAAAGCTACATATTGGGCAAATAACTACATTAAGCAAGCAGCTGCAATAGGATTAGTAGCAGGTAATCCAGATGGAAGCTTTAATCCAAATGGCAAGTTAACACAAGTAGATACATTTACTTTCCTAGATAGAGTACTCCTTAGTAAAGGTATTACTGAGATGAAGCTGCCAAGAACAACAGTAGAAAAGTATGTAACAAATAAAGAGCATTGGGGATTTGCATATGTAGCATCCATTGGTTCTAAGCTTAGTGAGGAAACTTTGGCAAAAACTTGTGAGTATAGAGAGAAAGGGTTGACGAGGGAATTACTCGCTCAAGTATTATATGAAGTGACAAAAGGGAAACTGGAGAGAGTAAAACCTAGTATTGCATTCCAAGATGTGAAGACTTCACCTTATAAAGAAGCCATAGACTATTGTACGAGTGTAGGGTTATTATCTGGAACAAGTGCAACCACAATGGAACCACAAAGAGAATTAACACGTGCAGAGATGATGACTTTAATTATTAAGTTAAATGA
>NZ_PEDL01000056.1 GCF_002735925.1 Sporanaerobium hydrogeniformans
AAATAACTTATTTATTAGATAGGGGGTGTGGGTTTGGGAGCATTAAAGTGGCCAGGTGCCAAATGGAGTATAGCTGATAAGATAGTGCAGCTACTTCCGCCACATAAGATATATCTTGAACCATTCTTTGGGTCCGGAGCAGTGTTTTTTTCAAAGACCCCATGTAATACAGAAGTAATAAATGACCTAGATGGTGATATAGTAAACCTTTTTAAATGCATAAGAGATTATCCGGAAGAATTGGCCCGACTTATAGAACTTACTCCATACAGTAGGCAGGAATATAAAGAATCATACAATCGGGAAGGAACCGGATTGGAGAGAGCGAGACAATTTGTTATCCGTTGCAATATGGCTAGAGCTGGGATGCAATATTATAGTTCAAGTTGGAGACACGCAGGTCCGGTACTTGGAGCAACTTGTAAACAGCGGGTTACCGGAGCATGGAACAAAGTTCCGGAGCAGATATTGGAATCAGCTAAAAGGCTGAAAGATGCAGAAATAGAGAATACAGATGCTTTGGACCTAATAAAAAAGTATAACAGAGAAGATTGTCTTATATATGTTGACCCACCGTATTTACTAAGTACCAGGAGACAGAGATATTACAATGTTGAAATGGAAACAGAAGAACAGCATGTTAAATTACTTGAAGCCCTAAAAGAACATTCAGGACCTGTGATATTAAGTGGCTATGACGCAGGACTATACAATGACGTACTTAGTGGGTGGACTAAGTATGAAATAAATGCACAAGCCGAACAAGGTAAACGAAGAATAGAAGTTATATGGTCTAACGTAAAGGGTACACAAATCACATTGTTTGAGTAATAAAATTAGTTTTT
>NZ_PEDL01000057.1 GCF_002735925.1 Sporanaerobium hydrogeniformans
ATAAAGCTTCGGCTAGCAAGTAAGGGAGCTCTTCGCAAGCTTCCTCCACAGGATGGATGTAAAATCTTAGAGAAGTCCTATAGGCTGCTTTTAGGGACGTTATCACAAGTGCCTTTCTTGTGATAGGTAGGACCGTTAGCCTATTGGACTGAACTTAGATTTTACCCATCCGAGGACCGAGAAGCTGGAGAAGAGCTCCCTTACTTGCGGTCCCAGAGAACACCCCCTATCCCTTTCCTTTTAGTAGTCTAATGTGTAAAACACCCCGACAAACTGAAATTTTGAGGGAGAGAGAAGAGGTTTTAAAAGGCGTGGTAGTTTAGTTAATATTTAAAAGGTAGATGGGATAAGGAAGAGCCCTAAAAAACTAGGAGAAATTGAAACCAAATATTAATACATAAAAAATAGTAAATAAATGTTGACATATGTAAAATGATAGTGTAATATTATACAAGTCGTCAGCAATGAACGACATAAATAAAGATTACGAAAGTAATCAATTTGTACTTTGAAAAACAAATACTACGAAATGATAGATTTAAACTTCAAATGCTAGTTTAACTAGCAAGCTAAAATTATTTTAGCGCCTAATGATAACGCAAGTTGTCAGGGTAACAAACAGGTAATCTGTTGGTTTAAAATCTACAATTTAACCGATAAATTTATATTCTTTGTATTCAACGAAAGTTGATTAACAAGGCACAAAATGACAAACCGTCAACGTAAGTTGAACGGATTAGGTCAAGCTACTAAGAGCGTAGAGTGGATGCCTTGGCACCGAGAGCCGATGAAGGACGTGATAAGC
>NZ_PEDL01000058.1 GCF_002735925.1 Sporanaerobium hydrogeniformans
AAATTACCTATTCTTAAAAGTATGTCACTGAGTTTGCTATAGCTATGTAATGTCCCTTTCTTTACTGCATAAAATTGATATAAATCAACATTAAGTAAAATGTAAAATCTTTGGATACTAACGCCTCTCCCCTTATTAGAAAGCAAGGTTTGGTCTATGCAATCGTAAAGTGGCATTGTCAATAGTGTTCCAATTAAACGACCATAAAGAATGGATTCAATATATTTCGTTTTAGCTACATGCATCTTATCTATAGAAAAAGTACTTTTAAGGACTTTAAAAAGCAACTCTATTTGCCATCTTAAACGATAGAGTTCTGTAATAATTGTTGTATTTAGTACATTTGCATCGATGTTAGTAATCATAAGATTCTAATGCAATATTTCACGTTTATTATCACTAATAGCATTACCGTCATTTTGTATGATAGCCTTTTTAATACGTTTATGTGTAACTTCAGTTGGGAGTTTAGTGCCTACTAATCTAACTTTTAGTTTAGAATGGCTATCTGTTCCAACGTAAACCTCCTGATCAACAGAATGAGTTGATTTTTTTAGTATTGTCGTCATATCCAGTTGTTCATAGATAGAATACTTTTCAGAAACAATCTTGAATAGTTTTAGATTTGTCTTGATACGACTGATAAAGAAATTTTTTTCACCTATTTTTTGAAGTTGATTCGTATCAAAGTATCCTAAATCAGTTAAAAATAATTCTTTTTCTGAAAGAGTTTCAATCATTTCAGGTAAAGCTAAAGTGTCATGGGTTACCCCTGAAGTAATATCAAAATGGGTGATAGAG
>NZ_PEDL01000059.1 GCF_002735925.1 Sporanaerobium hydrogeniformans
AAAATCAGATTTTATTATTCTAGTAATTTTTGTTGGTATGCTTGGAAGAAAGTCTGTCCTTGCTTGTTAAGCATGTATGGTAAGAATATTTCATCCATGGAAACCATTTGGCTTTCTAAAATAGCCACCTGAGCTTCAATCCAATCTTTTACTATGCGCCATGCTACACGTTCTGCTTGTGCGTAATCTATGTTTATTTTGATTTTGCCTTGTTTCTTTTGCTGTTTTAATACCTCATAGATGGCTGGTACATTTGCAGGTAGTCTAATACCTTTTTCACCATCATTCGTAACGATTGAGAAGCAAATAGAAGATATATGTCCATCTTCTGAATAGCCTTGCATTATCTTACGTGCTCCGTGAGTAACAAGTATTTTTTGAATCTCACCAACCGTTTTATATACATCTATAGTAGTTGTATAATTAAGCAGCGCCATTATATAGCTCATCCCCTTCCAAACTTATATTTTAAATACCTCTAGTTCACCATGCTTTGAACGAGAATATTGTCCATAACATCCATTAATATCACTTTGCAAGCCACCTTCATTATGTTCTTTGCAAAATCCAGCTATAACCTTTACATCAATTAAATTTCCTAACGCCATTCTCTCTTTTGCTACCACATGACCATGCCAACCTACAGCTTTTTCACCACACATAATACAATTACTTGTTTTATACCTATTCATACAATCCCCTCACCAATCTCTGATTTTATT
>NZ_PEDL01000005.1 GCF_002735925.1 Sporanaerobium hydrogeniformans
CTTTCTATGGAAAATGAAAAACATAGAAAGCTTTTTAGGGGATTTGCATCCTTTGCTTGTAAATATCAGGAGTTTATGGCATGATAGTAAAAATAAATAGCAATAAAGAAAAGGAGAGGGTCAGGTGAAACAGATTGCTGCATTTTTTGATATAGATGGAACCATTTATCGTGAAGGGCTGATTACTGAGGTTTTTAAAAAACTAGTAAGTTATGAGCTTATCGATGGAAGCAAGTGGTACAATGATGTACGCCCTGCCTTTTTAAGCTGGGATAAACGAATAGGAGATTATGATACCTATCTTTTAAAGATGGTGGATATTTATGTGGAAGCGGCACAAGATATTCATGAAGATCAAATTGCTTATATTGCTAAGAAAGTAATTGAGCAAAAAGGAGATAGAGTATATACTTTTTCAAGAGAACGTATTAAATGGCATCAAGAAAATCAACATAAAGTCATTGCTATTTCAGGTTCACCTATTGAATTAGTTAAAGAGATGTCAGAAAAATATGGTATGGATGATTACAAAGGAACGATTTATGAGAAAACAAAAGATGGTAAATACAACGGCAAAGTGGTACCTATGTGGGATGCTGCTAGTAAGAAGAAAGCTATCTTGGAAATGGTAGAGCGTTATGGGATTGATTTAGGAGCCAGTTATGCCTATGGAGATACAGCAGGAGACTTTATCATGCTTAAAATGGTAGGGCATCCTTTTGCTATTAATCCCACTAAAGAACTCCTTACCAAAATTAAAGAAGATGAAGCATTAAAGCAAAAAATTACGATTATTGTTGAGCGTAAGGATGTGACTTATCGCCTAAATATTGAAAGTTTAGATCTTTTATAAATAAAGAGTAAGTGAACTTTTTGTAAAGAAAATCCTCCATTTTTGATGGTAAATCAAAAGGGAGGATTTTTTGTCTTGCTTTTCTAAAATTTATGTAAAAATTTAAAATATATAGTATAATAAAGCTGAATGAGCAGATAGGGAATAAGGAGAGGGGAATGCAGGTGACGATTTCAATGCTTCAAAGTGGAGATGAGCTTATTTCTTCTCAGGGTAAGGTCTATAGAGTGATTGCATTACTAGGCAGTGGTGGACAAGGAGAAGTTTATGAGGTTGAAAGTGAGGGGAAGCATTATGCTCTCAAATGGTATCATGAACATATGGCAACACTAAGACAAAGAGAAATCATTGAAAAGCTAGTGGAAAATGGTTCGCCAGATATACGTTTTTTATGGCCAATGGATCGTATTAATGGAAAGCGAACCTTTGGGTACATTATGGCACTAAGACCTAATCGGTATAAAAGTATTGTAGATTTGATGAAGCGTAAGGCAGAGCCTTCGTTTTGGGCGCTATGTACAGCGGGCTATGAACTGGCAGACTGCTTTCAAAAGCTACATTCATTAGGCTATAGCTACTGTGATATTTCGTTTGGGAATGCTTTTTTAGATCCTGAACGAGGGGAAGTGCTCATTTGTGATAATGATAATGTAGTGGTAACAGGCCTTTCCAAAAGTGGAGTAGAAGGAACGCTTGGTTTTATGGCACCCGAGATTGTTATGGGCAAAACCGGACCTAAGGCAGAAACCGATTTATATTCTTTGGCAATCTTACTTTTTTATATGTTTATGCTACATCATCCTTTAGAGGGAGCAAGAGAAGCAGATATCAAATGCTTTGATGCAGTAGCAAAGCAAGAAATTTATGGACGTACCCCTTTATTTATATGGGATCCACAAGATAAGAGTAATCGTCCTATTGCCGGTTATCAGGAAAATGCTATTATTTATTGGAATTTGTATCCTAAGTTTATCAAAGATTTATTTATAACAGCTTTTACAGAAGGGTTACATAATCCCAACCGCCGCATTGTGGAGAATCAGTGGAAACGGGCATTTATTCGCCTAAGAAACAGTATATTACAATGTCCTTCTTGTGGGGTAGAGAATTTCTATAGAGAAAGTGACCAAATTGGTGCAGGTAACATATGCTGGTGTTGCAATAAAAATATAAACAAGCCACCTTCTATCCAAATAGGAAGTACTTTCGTTGTATTAGGTAAGGAAACAGAGCTTTTAGCCCATCACCTATATGACAACTTTGACATGCAGACAGTTATAGCAAAAGTTTCTCAACATCCTAAAGATCCTACTAAATGGGGACTGAATAATGTAACGGATAAGGAATGGATTTGGATAAAGCCAGATGGCACAAAATCTGCGGTACTACCAGATAAAAACGCACCTCTTTTAAAGGGGTCACGTATTGATTTTGGGGGAGTGGAAGGGCAGTTTTAAAAGAATAAAGATGAAAAGACAAAAGATAGAAAGTAAGGCTTCTATAAGGGAAAAACAAAGGAGGAGTTAGAATGACAGAAGGATTTAAAAGACCAGGAGGAGAGATGGCGTCAAGGCCACTTCATTTTATATGGATTTTAGACTGTTCAGGCTCTATGATGGGAGAAAAAATTCAGTCTCTTAACTATGCTATTAAACAAACCATTCCAGATATGCGGGCAGCAGCAGCAGAAAATCCAAATGCTAAACTTTATGTGCGTGCCGCTAAATTTTCTGAAGGAGCAAGCTGGCATGTTGCTACGCCTACTACTATTGAGGAGTTTGAATGGTTGGATATTGAAGCAGATGGACTAACTGATATGGGTAAAGCCTTTCATTTAGTAGCAGATCAGCTAGAGATGCCGCCTATGCCAGAACGAGCCTTGCCACCTGTTTTAGTGCTTCTTTCAGATGGACAACCTACTGACTCCTATAAGGAAGGTTTAGAACGCCTTCTAAGTTTACCTTGGGGCAAAAAAGCTGTAAGGATTGCTATTGCCATAGGTAGTGATGCAGATACCACTGTATTAAAGGAATTCATTCACCAGAGTGAGATACCTGTTTTACAAGCGAATAATCCGGAGGCACTGGTAAAATATATTAAATGGGCCTCTACGGTAGCTAAACAAGTATCTAGCCCGAATAGTCGCGTTTTAACAGCTACCTCTAAAGCTAGCCCTATTGACTTAGAGGCTATTCCAGTTATAGGAGAAGAGGATAGTGATGTATGGTAATAAAGTACATATAAAGGATTGGAAAGCTATAGGTGAATCCGTTCAAGGAGCCAGTCATTTGCGGTCAGGTAAGCCTTGTCAAGATGCTCTTTTGCTTGAGAGTCTAGAAGGACAGAAGTTGCTATGTGCTTTAGCAGATGGGCATGGAAGTGAACGCTGTAAATACAGTAAGGATGGAGCAGAACTTGGTGTAAAAGTTATACACTGGTTTTGGGAGGAGCTTTTAAAAAGCCATTCGGACTTATTTCTTTATGAGTTTTTAAGCCAAACCAAAGATATTGACTTACCTAAGGCACTGGAAAAAGAGTGGAAGCAAGCAGTAAAGGCTTTTCATCAAAAAAGTGGAAGGCAAGAGGCTGAGAGTGACCAAGAATTATGGACTTGGTATGGTTCCACCTTACTCTTTATATTAGTTACGAAGCAACTGGTTTTTGCCATGCAATTAGGTGATGGGGATATTTTAGCAGTTTTTGAAGGAGGTGAAACCTCTTGGCTTTTGCCTTATGAAAAACAATATGGCACAGAAACTTACTCTTTGTGTCAAAAGAATGCATGGCAGTACTTTAGAAGTTTTTTAGCACCTTTATCTTATTATACTACCAGACCACAGCTTTTTTTACTTAGTACTGACGGCTATGCTAATAGCTTTATAAGTAGTGAAGGGTTTTTACAAATAGGAGAAGATTATTTAAAGCTTTTAAAACAGAAATCTTCCCTTTATTTAGAAAGTCATTTAAGGGAATGGCTAGAGGAAGCTACCCGTTGTGGAAGTGGAGATGATATTACTGTAGCAGTGATTTATACTACCGAGCTTGAGAAAGGAGGATGCTAATGCGTAAAAAAATCATTCGTCAAATCCTTTTTTTGAAAAATACTTATGGGGAAGAGTTGTTGCAAGATAAAAAGCGCCTCATGGCCTTTGTGAGAGATTACTTTCCTTTTGCCAAATGGGAACATCAACTTTTGCAGCTTGGCCTGGCAAGTGATATTTATGGACAACTAAAAGGTTGTGATATTCATACCTGTATGCTAAAACGCAATGAGTGTATCTGCCTTTTGCAAAAGGAGCAAGGCTGTGAACGGCGTTTGGCAGAAGAAGCTGTTGATTTATGGATGAGTCTTATTAAAAAAGAAAAAAATATAGATACTGCCTTTAGTGAGGATAAGCCTTTGGTACAAAAGTTAGGAGAAGCTTCTGGTAAACAACAAGAAAAGCTGATGCTTTCTGAAAAGGCTGAGGCTATCTTGAGGCGTGGAGATGCTTTTTATAGTGGTGAAGGTATACGCCAAAGCTATAAGGAAGCTCTGAAGACTTATGAAGAGGCAGCTAGTTTAGGTAGTGTGGCCGCTATGAAGTATTTAGGGAATATGTATTATATAGGACAGGGTGTTGGGCAGGATTATGAGAGAGCACTTTTTTGGTATAAGGAGGCAGCTAGTCAAGGAAGTGCCACAGCAATGAATTATTTAGGAAATATGTACCATGAAGGAAAAGGAACAACTGCTCAGCAAGAAAAGGCATTACAGTGGTATCAGCGAGCTGTAGCTTTAGGCAACTATACTGCTATGTTTAATATCGGGTATTTGCAACATGAAAAGCATCTTCAAAAAGAGCAACAATCCTTTGAATGGTACGAAAAAAAAGCCCAGCTAGGAAATAAAGAGGCTATTTATCATTTAGCGTATTTATATCATACAGGAGATGGTGTGGAACAAGATTACGAAAAAGCTATGAAGTGGTATAGGAAGCTAGCAGAGGATGGTTATACGTATGCAATGATTTGGATTGCCTATATGTATCTCAATGGGCAAGGGGTAGAAAAAGATTATCATGAGGCGATGAGCTGGTGTGCCAAAGCAGCTCAGTTCTTAGAGCCACTAGAGAATAAAAGAGATTGTTAGAAGATAAGGATCATCTAGCAGTCTCTTTTTATAGGCAAAAAATAAAATAAAAACTTGATTTTTTGAAATAAACCTACTATACTTACTTTAGTGATTTATTAATTTACTACTTTAATTGAGTGAAGTGGAGGGCGCTATGAAAAATTACACGTTACATATCCCAGAAGGGGTTAGAGATTATATAGGAGAAGAGGCCAGTATCAAGGAAACCTTACAAAATCAAATTAAAAAGGTTTTTACTGGTTATAGCTACAATCTAATAGAGACACCTACCTTTGAATACCTAGATGTTTTTACCCTTGGGGAAAATAGTTTTCAAAAACCTCAGCTTTATCATCTTATTAATCGTCAAGGAGAAGTTGTAGCTCTTCGAAGTGATATGACACGAGCTATTGCCAGGGTGGCTTCCACACAAAATAGTCAATGTCCTTTCCCACAGCGCTATGCCTATATGGCAAATAGCTTTCGCTATCCTGAACGTTACCAAGGAAAATTACATGAATTTACTCAAGGGGGGATTGAACTCATTGGGATTAATAGTATAGAAGCTGATGCAGAGGTCATTAAGGTAGCGATTGATGCCCTACGTGCAGTAGGAGTGGAGGATTTTACGATTCATATAGGAAGTAGTCAGTTTTTAGAATATACATTAAGTGACATTGGGTTAAGTGAAAAGAGTAAAGAAGCTGTCTATAAAGCCATTGATCATAAGGATGCAGTCAGTTTAAGAAGTATTTTAGAAGCTGCTCACATGGATAGTGAAACATTAGAAATGCTTCTAGAGCTTATGCAGTGTGCAGGAAAGATTGAACTTTTACGCAGTGTAAAAGAAAGGATGAGTGCACCTGCTTCAAAAGCAGCCCTTACTTATTTAGAGGAGCTTTATGAAGTTTTAGAAGATTATGGTGCATCCCAGTATGTGCTTTTTGATTTTAGTCTCCTTTCTTATGCGAACTACTACACAGGGGTTATGTTCCAAATCTTTACCAAAGGCGTAGGAAGTGCCATTGTAGAAGGTGGACGTTACGATGGGCTGCTTCAAATGTTTAAGGAAAACAGACCTGCTGTAGGTTTTGGGGTACATATTCATCTGCTCTTACAAAAGCTTTTAAAAGAAAAGGTAGTCCCCTCTATGAATAAGAGCCGTACTTTAGTTTTTTATAAGAGAGAAGCGCGTCAAATGGCTTTAAAAGTAATAGAAGGTTTTAGAAAAGATGGTCTAGTCGTGGAAACGAGTTTTTTTGATACGTTTGAAGAGACACTTGCTTATGGTAAACAAATGGGCATGGGAGGTGTACTTTACTTTAAAGAAGACGATAAAGTAGAAATTTATAATTTAGAAAAAGATACGATGCAAGAGACCAACGTAAATGCTTTATAAGGGGGAGAAAAAATGAGTCAAATAACCTTTGCTTTAGCGAAAGGGCGATTAGCCAAAAAAGCCATGGGCATTTTAAAAGAAATAGGCATTACCTGCAGTGAAATGGAAACAGAAAGTCGTAAGTTACTTTTTACCAGTGATGATGGTAAGTTTCGCTTCTTTTTAGCCAAAGCCTCTGATGTACCCACCTATGTAGACTACGGTGTAGCCGATATTGGGATTGTAGGAAAGGATACCATTGTGGAAGAAAATCGCAATGTCTATGAGGTCTTAGATTTTGGTTTTGGTAAGTGTAAGATGGCAGTAGCAGGTGAACCAAGCAAAAAAGAACTTTTAGCGAGTGGTGCTTTTATACGAGTAGCTACTAAGTATCCCACCATTGCGAAAAGCTATTTTGAAAAGACCAATCGTCCTGTAGAGATTATTAAGCTGAATGGGTCTGTAGAGCTTGGACCCATTGTAGGGCTTTCAGATGTTATTGTAGATATTGTAGAGAGTGGCAAGACTTTAGAAGAAAATGGTCTAGTAGTACTTGAAGACATTATTCCTCTTTCAGCGCGTTGTATCGTCAATACGGCTAGCATGAAGGTGAAACACGATACCATTCATCATCTATTAAGAGAAATGGAAAAAAGGAGGGACGTTTAAATGCTAAAAAAGATAGAAACACATGAAGCAAGGGCAGATTTTTTAAAGACTTTAGAAGTAAGAGGGAATATGGATACAGGTATCTATGCCCAAGCGACACGGCAAATTGTAGATGCCGTTCGACAAGAAGGTGATGCAGCCCTTTTCCGTTATACGAAGCAGTGGGACTCTGAAAGTCTCACACCAGCTAATGTGAAAGTTAGTAGAGAAGAAACAAAAGCAGCTTTTGAACGCCTTCCTGAAAGCTTGCAACAAGCCATTACTTTAGCAGCTGCTCGCATTGAACGTTTTCATGCCCAACAAAAACAGAAGTCTTGGATGGATTTGAAAGAAACAGGAGAAATTCTGGGGCAACGTGTGACGCCTCTTGAAAAGGTGGGTGTCTATGTCCCAGGAGGTAAAGCGGCCTATCCTTCTTCTGTTTTAATGAATGTGATTCCAGCTAAAGTAGCAGGTGTTAAACAAATTGTGATGGTAACACCTGCTTCTAAAGCAGGTACCCTTCAAGATGAAGTTTTAGCAGCAGCTTATGTAGCTGGAGTAGATGAAGTGTATAAAATCGGTGGAGCACAAGCCATAGCTGCTCTTGCTTTCGGAACAGAGACCATTCCTAAAGTGGATAAAATCGTAGGACCAGGGAACATCTATGTAGCTCTTGCTAAACGAGAGGTCTTTGGTTATGTAAGTATCGATTCCATTGCAGGCCCTAGTGAAATTCTTATCATTGCTGATGAGAGTGCTAATCCCACTTATGTGGCAGCTGATTTTCTTTCTCAGGCAGAGCATGATGAACTAGCTTCAGCAGTCCTCATTACAACGAGCAAAAACTTAGCACAAGAGGTGCAAAAAGAAGTCATGCGTTTCTTTGAAGAATTGCCACGCAAGGAAATTTTATTGGAATCTCTTAAAAATTATTGTGCCATTATCCTTGTAGAGGATCTGGAAGAAGCTTGTCAACTCTCCAACGCCATTGCTCCAGAACACTTAGAACTTGCGGTAAACGCACCCTTTGAAGTGTTAACCAAAATCACCAATGCAGGAGCGATTTTCTTAGGGCACTATACGCCTGAACCAGTAGGAGACTATATGGCAGGACCTAATCATGTGCTACCTACTAATGGCACAGCACGTTTCTTTTCACCTCTAAGTGTGGATGACTTTATCAAAAAGAGCAGTATTCTTTCCTTTACCAAGGAAGCCCTTATGCCCCTTGCAGATAGTATCATTGCGTTTGCAGAAAGTGAAAGACTCTTTGCACATGCCTTATCTGTTAAGGTTAGAAAAGAAGGAGTGAACTAATATGCCTTTTATGAAACAAAATCTAGCAGGTCTTGAAGCCTATAAAGCCCCTTATATCACAACAGGGATTAAATTAGATGCCAATGAAAACACACACCCTATCCCACAAGCTTTACGTGACCATATGAGAGAATGGGTAGATTCGATGCTCATTTCTCTTTATCCAGACACCAATAGTATAGCACTTTGTGAAGCCCTTGCAAGGAACTATGAGGTGCCTAGTGATTGGGTGGTTTGCGGAGTGGGTTCAGATCAACTTATTGATTACCTTTTACGTGCTGTATTAAAGGAAGGAGATAAGGTATTAGCTCCTGGTCCTTCCTTTAGTATGTATCGTCAAAGCACCTTTATTAATGGAGGGCAGCTTATAGAAGTGCCTTTAGCATCTGATTTTAGTTATGATGTGCCAGCCTTTTTAGAAGGCATCCGTAAGGAACAGCCTCAACTCATCTTTATTTGCAATCCCAATAATCCAACGGGGTGTGCCTTAACCAATGAAGAGATGGAACGTATTGTAACGAGTACCTCCGCTCTTGTTATTATTGATGAGGCGTATGGAGAGTTTTTAGGAGAAACAGCTATACCACTGGTTAAAAAATACAGCAATTTAATTGTTTTAAAGACTTTTTCAAAAGCTTATTCTTTAGCAGGTGCTCGTGTGGGGTATGGTGTGGCTCAGGCGCCTCTTATTACTATGATTAATAAAATAAGGCCACCTTTTAATCTTAATATTTTTGCGCAAGAAGTAGCTCTTTGGGTCATTACTCATCAAGAAGCTTTTGCACCTTCTATTGCGGCTATTGTGAGTGAAAGAGAGAGATTAATTAAAGCCTTAAAGGAACTAGGGTTAACAGTTTATAACTCTAAAGCCAACTTCCTTTGGGTAGAAACCCCTCTTGCTTTGGATGAAATCCTAACAAAGGAAGAGATATTTATTAAGAAGATGGGGTATAATGGCAAGCCTTATTTCCGTATAAGCATTGGGACACCCAAAGAAAATACACTACTTATAAATGTTTTAAAAAAGGAGGCGAGAGTATGCGCACAGCAAGCTTAAAACGAAGTACAGCAGAAACGACTATTGAAATAAGTTTAACGATTGATGGAGAAGGCAAAACCCAGGTTGATACAGGGATTGGTTTCTTTGACCATATGCTTACCCATATTGGTAAACACTCTTTAAGTGATTTAAAGGTAGAAGCCAAGGGTGATTTAGAGGTGGATTGTCATCATACTGTAGAAGATACAGGGATTGTTTTAGGAGAAGTTTTAAAGATAGCTCTTGGTAACAAAGAAGGCATTACCCGTTATGGGCATGCTATTATCCCTATGGAAGAAGCCCTTATTCTTTGTGCGGTAGACATTTCAGGACGTCCTTATGTGGATATTGAGGCGCCTTTTACAGTAACTAGGGTAGGTGACTTTGATACGGAGATGGTAGAGGAATTCTTTCGTGCTGTAGCCATTCACGCAGGACTTAATCTCCATATTCAAGTTTTAAAAGGAAAGAATAATCACCATATTATTGAAGGAATGTGCAAGGCTTTTGCTAAAGCCATGCTAGATGCTATGAGTCTCCATCCAAGAGTTAAAGGTGTGCCTTCAACAAAGGGCATCTTGGAGGTATAGAAGATGGGAATAGCTATAGTTGATTACGGGATGGGGAATCTAAAAAGTGTTTATAAGGCTTTTTATTCTCTAGGATTAGAGGCGGAAATTACATCCTCACCTGAGAGGGTTTTAAAAGCCGAAAAAGTAGTTTTGCCTGGGGTAGGAGCTTTTAGAGATGCTATTTCAGAGCTAAACCGAACAGGTTTAGGTGAGGCCGTTTGTGAAGTGGCCCAAAAGGGTACACCCCTTTTAGGGATTTGCCTGGGCATGCAGCTTTTATTTAATAAAAGCTATGAGTATGGGGAATATGAAGGTCTGAAGCTTTTACCAGGTGAAATTGTAAAATTTAAGCCTGAGAACATGGTAGATGAAGCAGGAGTCAGCTTAAAGGTACCACATATGGGGTGGAACAATCTAAATTTTTTGAAGAATGCTCCCTTATTTGAAGGATTAAAAGAAGGAGATAGTGTCTACTTCGTTCACTCTTATTATTTAGAAACAATGGCAGATGTAGTGAGTGCCACTACGGATTATGGCACCACCATTGCTGTAGCTGCTCAAAAGGATAATATCTTTGCCACACAGTTCCATCCTGAGAAGAGTGGAACGGTAGGCTTACACATACTGAAGAACTTTGGAGGATTATAAGGATGAAACTTTATCCAGCGATTGATTTAAAAGCAGGGAGCTGTGTAAGACTCTTTCAAGGAGATTACAACCAGGTGACCGTTTTTGGGAATAGCCCAGTAGAGATGGCAAAAAAGTGGGAGAGCTTAGGTGGTGCTTACCTTCACATTGTGGATTTAGATGGGGCAAAGGAAGGCAAGGGCATGAATGATACCGCTATTACTGAAATGGTGAAGGCTTTACATATTCCTATTGAATTAGGCGGTGGCATCCGCACTTTAGAGGATATCAAGGCAAAGTTAGACCTAGGTGTAGACCGTGTTATCTTAGGGAGTGCAGCTGTTAAAAATAAAGCTTTAGTCAAAGAAGCTTTAGAAATCTTTGGGCCAGAAAAAATTGTTATTGGTGTGGATGCCAAAGGGGGTAAGGTCGCCATTGAAGGTTGGTTAGAAGTGACAGATACTACAGCCCTTGAATTTTGCAAAGAACTAGAAAGCATGGGTGTAAAAACTGTTATTTATACGGATATTGCCAAGGATGGCATGATGCAAGGTCCTAATATTGAGGAGACAGCTAAGCTTGTAGAAGCAACAAAGCTGGATATTATAGCATCTGGAGGGGTATCTAGCCTTGAAGATTTAGAACGTCTTGAAGTGATTGGAGTGCATGGAGCCATTATTGGTAAAGCGCTTTATATCGGTGCTATTGATTTAGAAGAAGCTGTGAAACGTTTTCAGTAGAAAGGAGGAGAAGTAATGCTCTGTAAACGTATTATTCCTTGCCTAGATGTTAAAGGTGGGCGAGTTGTAAAAGGAGTTAACTTTGTTAATCTCATTGATGCAGGTGACCCTGTTAAAGTTGCTAAGGCATACAGCGATGCAGGAGCAGATGAAGTGGTCTTTCTAGATATTACCGCTTCTTCGGATGAGCGTAATATTATTTTAGATGTGGTAGAAAAAACAGCTGAACAGGTCTTCATCCCCCTTACAGTAGGGGGAGGTGTTCGTTCATTAGAAGACATCCGCAACATTTTAAATGCAGGGGCAGATAAGATTGGCATGAACTCTGCTGCCATTAAGGATCCTGACCTCAT
The DNA here is from genome assembly GCF_002735925.1 of Sporanaerobium hydrogeniformans. Classification (GTDB taxonomy): domain Bacteria; phylum Bacillota; class Clostridia; order Lachnospirales; family Cellulosilyticaceae; genus Sporanaerobium; species Sporanaerobium hydrogeniformans. The sequence continues at coordinate 11,645 of NZ_PEDL01000005.1, forward strand.
TTCTCAGGGAGCAGAACGCTTTGGGGACCAATGTATTGTAGTAGCTATTGATGCCAAACGTAAGGTAAATGAATCAGGCTTTGAAGTTTATATGCATGGTGGCCGTATCCCAACGGGCATGGATGCAGTAGAATGGGCACTGGAAGCCGAGAAGCGTGGAGCAGGCGAAATCCTTTTAACCAGTATGGACTGTGATGGAACCAAGGCAGGCTATGACTTAGCCTTAACCCGTGCTATCAGTGAGGCGGTTTCAATCCCTGTTATTGCATCAGGTGGTGCAGGAACCAAAAGACATTTTTTAGAAGCTTTTGAAGAAGGTAAGGCAGATGCAGCGCTAGCAGCTTCTCTCTTTCATTTCAAAGAGCTAGAAATTAAAGATTTAAAAGATTATTTAGCGGCGCATCAGGTTCCCGTTAGACGATAGGAGGCACATATGAAATACGAAGCATTTCTTAAAGCAGTGAAATACGATGCACAAGGCTTAGTCCCTGTTATCGCTCAAGATAAACACTCTAAAAAGGTACGCATGATGGCCTATATGAACGAGGGAGCCCTGAAGCTCACTCTCGAAACAGGTAAAGTTCACTACTATAGCCGTAGTCGTCAGTCTCTATGGCTCAAAGGAGAAACCTCTGGTCACTTCCAATACCTCAAAAGTATCAGCATAGACTGTGATGGGGATACCTTACTCCTTCAAATCGAACAAGAAGGTGGCATCTCTTGCCACACTGGTAACTCTAGCTGCTTCTATCGTGAGCTAGAAGAAGACTTACCAGAAATAAAAAATCAAGAAAGCGTAGTAGCACCTTTTTTAAATGAAGAAAGTGCCCACGAATTCAGCGCTCTTTACAAGGTAGTTATGGATCGCAAAGTGCATCCCAAAGAAGGCTCTTACACCAACTACTTACTTGATAAAGGGGTTAACAAAATCCTCAAAAAAGTAGGAGAAGAATGTACGGAAGTCGTTATCGCAGCCAAAGAAGAAGAAAGCAGTGAGCTTGTCTTTGAAGTAGCAGACCTTATGTACCACCTCACTGTACTTATGGCACTAAAAGGTATCACTTGGGAACAAGTTGAAGTAGAATTAGGTAAGAGAAAATAATATAAAAAGTCATGTGAGCATTTGAATGCTCACATGACTTTTTTGTTTTGTAAGTGATACAATAACGAAAAAAGTATTTATATTTGAGGAAGGAGGCAATAAGGTGAAATTAAAAAAATATAGTGTTCCTTTAGTGATGCTTATATTTATAGGATTTTTAATAGGCTTTTTTATTAACAAAAGTAAATGGAGTGGTGCTACCATTGAAAGCAGAGAACTTAGGTTAAGAGAAATCAGCAATTTAGGTGAGGCTACCACCATCGACCAAGAGATTATGATTGATGGCTATATTATTAGCGGCTATACTACTAAAAACAATAGACACGGATTAGCCGTTTTTGCACCGATAGGTAATGATAAATATGAATTTCAAACAAATGTTACTAGACCCAATGATAAATTAATCTTTACAACTGCTACCATTAATCAAAGACTTTATAACTTGTTTTGGGCAAATAAAGCAGATTTAGATTATGCAGAAATAACCTATACGATGGATGGCAAAACTGGGGAAGCAATAAAGCTAGACGCCCGAAACAATAAAATTATTTATAAGGAAGCCCCCTCAAATGACTTCTCCGTTGAATGTTATTTTGTTGATGTAAATGGAAAGCGTTATGAGTAAATAGCTTAAGAGCTAAGGAATGAAATCATCAACTTGAGTCATGAAGTTGGTGATATTTTTGTTTCAAATTTTAGCACAAAGGAGTATAATTATTATATAATAATAGAAATTAGAGCTGAAATAAGTAGTAGTTTGAAATAAACGTAAGGAAAGGGTAGCCATGGAAGAAGAAAAGCTTATTCGAATGATAAAAAATAATCCTGATGTGATTAAGACTATTTCTCATCCTACAGAGGAGATGAAAAGGCTAGCTGTTAGTGAAAAGGGTTTAGTACTAGCTTATATTGAAGATCCTATAAGGGAAATAGAAGAGTTAGCTATGAATCAGGATGTAAGAGCAATTAAGTTTATTAAAGAACCCACGGAAGAGATGATGTTACAGGCAGTTAAGGAAAGCTGGGTTCTTTTGGAATTTATAAAAAATCCTACTCAGAAGATTTTGAAATTAGCCTTAGAGCAATCTGGTTGGGCCATTCAGTATGTTAAAGAACCTAGTGAAGAATTACAGTTATTAGCTGTACGGAAGAATGTAGATGCTATCAAATATATAAAAGCGCCTTATGAAAGCGTACAGGAAGAAGCTGTGAAAGGAAGCTATGAGTCACTAAGATATATTGCTGAGCCAAGCTTAAAAGTAGAGACAATGGCCATTCAAAGGAATGAAAGAGCCATTCAATTTATCAAATATTTAGATCAGGCAAAAAAGCGCACCTTTTTAGGGGTGAATAGTTTAGTCATAAAATATATAGAAAAGGATATTACCCAAGAGGAGGTTGAAGAAGTACTAAAGGAAGTAGTGGCGCAAGAGGATGTAAGTGATAAATATATAAGAGATTTCCTAAATTGTCGTACGATGGATCGCGTGTTGTCACATAGGGATAAGATGCTATTTATTGATAGGTATGGCAGTAAAAAAGCAAAGAAGATAGCAGTAGATGAAAAACTAAAGAGGATATAGGAGAAGGTAAGCATGAATTTTAATGATACATTAAAGAGTGCCGAGTTGGTACTAGCTACAGGAGAAGTTCCTCTCATTGTAGGGGAAAGTGGCATAGGCAAAACAGCCCTAGCCAAAGAGTTAGCAAAGAAAAAGGGTTGGAAGCTCATTGTCATAGATGGCAATTTGCTTAAAGAGGGAGAAATAGGTGGATTGCCAACCATAGAAGCTTATATAACAAGGGATGAAAAGGGTCATCCTATCGAAAAAAAAACCACAGTCTACGCAGTGCATACCAAATTAAGAGAAATAGATGAAAAGCTTGCTAAAGGTGAGAGTGTTCTTTTATTTATTGATGAGATCAATCGTTGTGAGCATACTGTTCAACAAGAGCTGATGAATCTCATCTTAAATCGAGAAATTAATGGCTACAAGCTTCATGAGGAGGTTAAGGTTTTGGCAGCCATGAATCCTTCTAGCAAGTATGGTGCGGATTTTGAATATCAAGTCGTAGATATGGATGTGGCTCAAGAAAATCGATTTGTTTGGCTTTTTATGGAGAGTGATGTCACTCAATGGTTACAATGGGCTATAAAGGAGAAGTTAGAACAAAAGGTTATCGCATTTATTTCAACTTTTCCAGAGTATCTAAATAAGAAAAATGAAGGGGATGTTCGTGCTACACCCCGTAGCTTTGAAAGGATTTCAAAAAGTTATACGTATTATAAGGCCAATAAAGAGCTACTATCTAGAGCGGTTTTTCTGAATGTTGTAAAGGGAAATATAGGAAGGGTTTTGGCAGAGGAGTTTCTTCATTTTATAGAGAGTGACTATAAATCCTTAGTGACTTTTCAAGATGTTTTTTTGGGAGAAACTTTGAGTGAATATGTAGCAGAAAGAATACAAAAAGAGAGTCATACAAGGCTCTATTTAACAGCCAGAAATATTTTAAGTTATCTAGAAAGCCATATGGAAGAGTTAGAAATAGAGCCTAGTATTAAAAGACTTATTGCATTTATAAGACTTTATCCTGTAGATCTTAGGATTGGGATTATGAAAGATATGAAAGAGAGTTATAGGGCTGTCTACGAAATAGCTATGGAAAACGAAGCATTTGTGGCACTTTATTTTGAGGCGCATCGTTTAATGAGAGGTTAAAGGTTATGGAAACTTATTTTGAAAAACAAACCCAAGCCCTTTATACAGAGGCTATAGAGCTTTTAAAAGAAACAGAAAAGGAAATACCTGAAGATTTCCGAAAGGCTTTTTTTAAGCTTATTGACCAAGTAAATATGAGTTTAATGGAAGAAAAAAATGATTTTTATAGTTATTTTTTAATTCAAATGGATAGGGAAATTCGCTTAGATTTAGAATACTATACAGGTGTAAATTTTAAAGGTGCACATTATGTGATTTATTTTAATCCCCTTTTATTTTTAAATTTAACATTAGAGCAAATGAAATCTTCTATTAAACATGAGATCCATCATATTCTCTCTTTGCATTTAGTAAGAGCCAAAGAGCTCAAAGAGAAGTATAGCTCACTTGCTATAGATAGAGCGATGGATATTGTTGTAAATCAATATTTAAAAGACCTACCTCCTTATGCAACTACCTTAGAACAAATAAATGTGAAATATGACTTAAAGTTAAAGCCTTATGAGCCCTTTGAATACTATGTGGAGAAGCTTCAAATAGAAATAGATTTGTCAGAGCAAACTGAGGAGGAGGACATGCATGCGATTTGGGAAGAGTCTGAAGTATTAGATGAAAAGCTACTACGAGACTTTACAGAAAAGTTTGTAGAGGCTTCTCAAAAAGGAAAGGTTCCTACTTATCTAGAGGGGCTACTAAATGGCCTCAAAAAGAATAAAGAGGAATTGCCTTGGCAACTTTATCTTAAACAGCTAATGGGAACAGTAGAGGGGCATAAAAAAAAGACTAGGATGAGACGAAGTAGAAGACAGCCTGACAGGCTAGATTTACGAGGTGAATTAAGAGCACATCGAGCAGAAATAGCTGTGGCACTAGATATAAGTGGGAGTATGAGTGATGAAGAATTTAAGCAGGCCATTAAAGAAGTTCTTGGTATTGTTAGGAGTGTGAATTATGAAATAACTGTCTTGGAATGTGATGATCAAATCAGACGTATCTATAAAGTGAAATCTGAAAAGGATTTAAAAGAGAGAAACCCTATACGAGGTGGCACGAAATTCACCCCTGTTTTTGACTATGCCAATCAGCATAAAATAAATGTATTAATTTATTTCACAGATGGCAAAGGAGAAGAGAAACTAGAGATAGTTCCTAGAGGGTATAGGGTGTTATGGATTATTTCAGGAAGGGGTGACAAGCTTTCCTTAAAAGAACCTTATGGTAAGGTAAAGAAACTAAGTCAAATAGCAGTCAAAGAAGTTTATTTAGATATGAATGATGTAAGAGCAGATGGCTACTCTATGAATAATCAAGCACCTGGCATTCTTTAAAGCCTCTAGAAATATTTGCCCTAGTAACTATCCTTGTTATACTATTAAAAGGAAATCATAAAAGACTAAGGAGAATGAGAGAATGAAAAAGCAAAAGTGGAAAGCAGGAAATATGATTTACCCTTTACCTGCTGTAATGGTAAGCTGTGGCACAGTAGAAAAGCCCAATATTATTACGATTGCGTGGACAGGAACGATTTGTACCAATCCAGCTATGACGTATGTCTCTATTAGGCCCTCTCGCTTTTCTTATGAACTGATAAAAGAAACCGGTTATTTTGTCATTAACTTAACGACGAAAGAGCTTCTTAGGGCAACTGATTATTGTGGGGTAAGAAGTGGACGTGACCATGATAAGTTTTCCGAGATGCAGCTGACACCCGACTATGAGAATGAATCTGGTTGCCCTATGATTTTAGAAAGTCCAGTAAGCATTGAGTGCAAGGTCAAGCAAATCATGCCTTTAGGTTCTCACGATATGTTTATTGCAGAAGTGATGAATGTCTATGTTGATGAGAACTATATGGATGAAAAGGGAAAATTTCAGCTGAATCAAACAGGACTTATTGCCTATTCTCATGGTACGTATTTAGAGTTAGGTCAAGAATTAGGCACCTTTGGCTATTCGGTAAAAAAAGGAAAGAAAATCCAAAAGAAAAATAAGGAATCAGAAAGATTGAATAATCAAAAGACAGGTGAAAAATCTAGAAAGAGAAATAAAAAATCTAAAAAGAGATGAGCCTTAAGTAAAGTGAAAGGTACATGAGTATAAAAAGCAGATGCTTCTTTGAGGGCATCTGCTTTTTGGACTTTTAAGAGGTGTATCTTCATATATTTATAAATAAGAAGGTCCATCTAAAGGGAGGATGGCAAGGTAAGGATAGTCTTTTGTTCCCTGACCTACTGCATAAACCGAATAAAAACGATAGGGTTTTAATTTTATGGATTGAGTAAAAAGGACAGTATGTGTAGCTGCTTCTTGAAGTTTAAGGGTGTAGTTGCCAGGTGGAAAAGCAGTATAGGAAGAAAGTTCACCAAAGCTTATATGGCGAAAGAGTGTTTTCTCTTCCTCTAAGCTAAGTTCCAAACGACTTATAGTAGCTGCAAAGTGACCTAGTCGTATAACAAGGTGACCATCTGGCAAGGGACGTCTTATATCTTCTAAAAAGAAGCAAATAGGTGTGAGAAGTTTGAAGGAAGCTGGAGCGATGAGGCAGGTATAAATTTTTTGATTAAAGACGCTGATTTTTTTAGTTGTAATCATTTCATGTGTATGTGTATGACGGAGTTCTAGGGTATGCGTACCTGGTTCAAGGGAAAAATAATGAGTGAAGTCTTCAAAAAGTAAATCTTGAGCAAGAGGTTTTTCATCCAAATAAAGTGTGAAGCTTTCCCCAGAAGGGAAGGCATGGAAGAATCGAATAAAGGCTTGTGGTACCATTTCTTTTTTTTGCATAAAGCCACTCCTTAAGAAAGAATTAGTATAGTATATGATTAAAAAAGAGTAGATAGGCATAGGAGATAGAATTTCAAGGAGTGAAGACATGCCGTTAGAGAATAAAGATAGGGATCCTGCTTGTCACAACTCAAGTTTCCATGCTAAAATAAAATATAAAATTATAACAATTTTGACATATAAGAAGGGAGCCTATCAGTGAATAGACAAAAAATCAAACAGTTATTAGCACAGGATGAAGGGTTTAAACTGGATTTTAAGCTGAAGCTTTCTTTAGAACTTGAATCAGAGAAAAAAGAGTTTGTAAAAGATGTTATTGCCATAGCGAATACGCCAGATGGAAGAGGTTATATTTTGTTTGGTATAGAAGATAAGACCAAAGCTATTGTAGGTATTGAAGAGGTACCAACTGATATAGAGGAACGTATTCAACAAATCATAGTGAATCGGAGTGTTCCGCCTGTTCCAGTTAAATTTGAATTAGAAGAAATAGAGGAAAAGACCATTGGGATATTAACTATTTTTAAAAGCATGCAAGTTCCTCATCAAATGCTACAAACAGGTGCATTTTATGTGCGCCGAGGTTCTACCACAGATAAAGCAACCCGTCATGAGATAGCTAGTATGCTCCAACAATATGGCATGCTAAGTTTCGAAAATGTACCTTGTAGGCAAGCCACTTTAGAGGCATTAGATTCAGTTCTTTTGCAAAGTGTCTTAGGTTATTTTGTAGATTATAAAGAACAGGATAAATTGATTTTAAGCACCCTTGGGATTATTGCGCCAGAACCTGAAAAAGAAAGATATTATCCAACTTATGGTGGCTTATTACTTTTTGGTAAAAATCCTCAAGATTTTATTGCGCAAGCTGTATTAGAGATTAACTATAAAGGAAAAGTAGAAGCGATTACAGGAAACATTACAACTATGCTTAAAATTTTTCAAGAACGTATGCAAGTACTTCTTCCAGAGCAGTATCCCATTCAAGGCCTTTTAGAGGTCGTTACTAATGCAATGATCCACCGGGATTATTGGAATAACACCCAGTATATTGAAGTTAGGATAGAAGAAGAAACGCTAACAGTCACCAATCCCACCAGTTGCATGTATACAGAGATAAGAGAAGGAAGAGTTAGGATAAACCCTTGGTTATATTCAAGACTTCTTATTTTAGGACAAAAGGGCAATAGCTTTCATTTAGGTATTGGACTTTCTAAGGCAAAAGCTTTATTTGAAAATAAAAAGGAAATACAAATAACTACTCATTTGGAAAGTAATACCTTAGAGGTTATATTACCAGGTGTTCACTATTATAAAGTATAGGAGGCTACAACAATGAAAATGAAAAAGGTACAAGAAATTTTAGAGGCCCATATTTGGGCAGGAGAAGAGGACTTAGAAGGAGAAGTGTATGCAGCATGTGGTTGCGACCTTATGAGTGATGTGTTAGCTTTTGCTAAAGAAAAGGTACTTCTACTTACGGGACTTGTTAATCCTCAAGTGATTCGAACAGCGGAAATGTTAGATATCCGAGCTATTGTATTTGTGAGAGGTAAAGAGCCCTCTAAAGAAATGATTGAAATGGCAAATCATAAAGGTATGATTATTTTATCCACACAAGAACCACTTTATATGGCTTGTGGCAAACTTTATGCAGCAGGATTAATGTGTGAAAGTGAGGATTAAGATGAAGTTACATTATGAAGTAGATGGGGATAATTTTTTAGTAGCAGGAGAAGCTTCTGGTGCAGTGAAGCGTACCTTGAAACAAATTGGCATAGATGCAGCCATAATAAGGAAAATTGCAATTTCCATGTATGAAGCAGAAATGAACATGGTGATTCATGCCGATGGAGGAGAAATTGATGTAGAGATTACCTCTGAAAAAGTGAAGATTGTGTTAAAGGATAGAGGACCTGGTATCCCTAATATAGATTTAGCGATGAAAGAAGGATACTCTACTGCTTCCCATGAGATTAGGGAACTAGGCTTTGGGGCAGGGATGGGGCTGCCTAATATGAAGAAGTACAGTGATGACTTAAAGATTACATCTGAGGTAGGCGTGGGGACTACAGTACAGTTAGTTGTTTTTTTGCACTAGATAAAGAGTAAAAAAGGAAGCTAAGAGAGGAGGAATGCAGATGTATAGCCATTCTGTAAGATTAGAAAAGGAAAAATGTATTGGATGTACAGATTGCATTAAACGTTGCCCAACAGAAGCTATACGCGTAAGAGGGTCTAAGGCTCAAATTATAGAGGAGCGTTGTATTGATTGTGGAAACTGTATTCGTATATGTCGCAATGGTGCCAAGAAGGCGGTGACGGACGATTGGCGTATGCTAGGTCGATTTAAACATCGTGTTGCCTTACCTGCACCTTCTTTTTATGCTCAATTTCCTAAAGCTAAAAGTATTGAGCACATCTTAAATGCCTTATATGCCATTGGTTTTACAGATGTATTAGAGGTAGGTGCAGCGGGTGAGGTGATAGCAGAAAAAACCTATGCATGGTTAGAAGAAGCCACACATTTTCCTGTTATTTCATCTTCATGCCCAGCTATTGTAAGGCTTATTCAGCGGCGGTTTCCATCTCTTATTCACCAAGTACTTCCTATTATCTCACCTATGGAACTAGCAGCCAGATATGTAAGGGAATGTTATAAGAAGCAAGGGGCTTCTAGAGAAGAGGTAGGGATTTTCTTTCTTTCACCTTGTCCTGCTAAAGCTACGGAGATAAGGCGCCCTAAAGGAATTAAGGAGTCCGAAGTAGATGGAGTTATTGGGATGCAGGATATTTATAAAAAAGTACTTCCTTATTTAAATAGTGAGGGAGTAGATAAGATTATACGTCAAACCAGCTTAGAAGGATTAAAGTGGGCAAGGCGAACAGGTGGATTAAATGAAGTACGTTTAAAGAGTCATTTATCTGTTGACGGGATGGACAATGTTATTGGAATTTTAGAAAAGGTTGAAGATGGGACACTGACAGAAGTACATTATATAGAAGCTTTAGCTTGTACAGGAGGTTGTTTAGGGGGAGCATTGACCGTGGAAAATCCTTTTGTAAGCCGCTGTTATCTTCAAAAATGGATGGAGCAAGATAAGAAAGAAAAAAGAGTACAAAATACGGAGTTATTAGAAGATATAGCTAAAATGCCTGTGAGATATGAAAAGAGTATTGTGCCACGACCAGTATTTTCGTTAGATCATGATACGCAAAAAGCTATAGAGAAAATGCAAGCTATTGAGGAGCTTTATACTCAATTACCTCAAATTGATTGTGGTTCTTGTGGAGCACCCACTTGTCGTTGCTTTGCAGAAGATGTGGTACGTCATAATGCTCAAATTGAAGAATGTATTTTTATGTTTAGGAAGAAAGTGAAGGAGCTTTCCGAAAATATGCATGAGCTTACACAAACAACTCTTCCTACAGCAGATGAAAATTAAAAGGAGGTTACGGAAAATGACTGTGGAGTATATAGTAAATACATTAAAAGTAGAGGTAATAGCAGGTAAAGAAGGGCTTTCTAATGAAGTAAGTGGAGGATATACAGGTGATTTATTAAGCTTTGTCATGTCTCATGCGAAAGAAAAAAATATATGGCTTACCATTCAGGGGCACATTAATTCGGTAGCAGTTGCTAGCTTGCTTGGACTCTCAGCTATTGTTCTTACAGAAGGGGTAGAAGCTGATCAAGAGATGCTAGATAAGGCTAATGAGGAAGGTATCCCTATTTTAAAAACCCTCTTTAATAGTTTTGATTTTGCTGTAAAGCTAGCACAAATAGAAGGCTAGGTGAGTTTATGAAGCTAGCCTACGACTTCCATATTCACACCGCAGCCTCACCTTGTGGTGATCAGTGGATGTCTCCACATAATATTGTTAATATGGCACTTTTGAATGGTTTAGATGCCATTGCTATTACCGATCATAACACCTGTGCTAATTGTGCTTCAGTTATGAAAGTAGGCAGAGCAAAGGGCCTTCTTGTCATCCCAGGAATGGAAATTGAGTGCCAGGAGGAGTTTCACACAATAGCCCTCTTTCCAAGCTTAGAAGCAGCTTATGAAGTGGAACGAAGTGTTAAAGAAGGGTTGCCTTCTCTTAAAAATCGTATTGATATTTTTGGCAATCAGTGGAAACTAGACGAGGAAGACGAAATAGTAGGTGAGATTGATCAGTTTTTATTAACAGCTACATCACTTACTGCACAAGAAGTTTTTAGAAAAGTACGCGAAGTAGGTGGTATTATTTATCCTGCTCATATTGATAGACAGAGTTATAGTATCCTCTCTAATTTAGGTTTTATTCCACCAGAATTAGGAGTAAATGCTATAGAAATATCAAAGGGAGCTCCTAAAGAAGTATATGAAAGGAATTATATAAATTACCAATTATTGCAGTCTTCCGATGCACATTATTTACAAGATATCTCAGAAAGAAGGCACTTTTTGTCGGCAGAAGCATGTACAATTTATGAAATCTTCAAGGTTATAGACAAAAAAACTTAAATTATTTAAAAATGAATTAAATTACACATAAATAGTGTTAATTCGAAGTAAAAAGATAATTAATTGACATTCCATTTTTTTTGTGTTATTTTCATAAAGTAAGTGGTTATTTTATAGGGTTTATGTTAAAAAATTAACAAAAGAAAGCTACAAGAATTAAAAAAATAGTCATAAGGAGGATGCATTATGTCATGTGAAAGCTGCACAAATGAACTGACAAAGAGCCTGTATTTGGAACTTGAAAAGTTCATCAATGAACTACCAGAAAAAAGAGGGGCACTCATTTCTGTACTTCATAAAGCCCAATCATTATTTGGTTACTTACCAAAGGAAGTACAAGTATTTGTAGGGAAGAAATTAGGGGTACCTGTTTCTCAAGTTTATGGTGTAGTCAGTTTTTATTCTTTCTTTACTATGCTTCCAAAAGGAGAACATCCCATTTCTGTTTGTCTTGGGACAGCTTGCTATGTAAGAGGTGCAGATAAAGTATTAGATGCCTTCAAGAAAGAGTTAGGTATTGAAATAGGAGAGACAACACCAGATGGTAAGTTCTCATTGGATGCTTTAAGATGCGTAGGTGCTTGTGGGCTTGCTCCAGTTGTCTTAATTGGAGACAAAGTATATGGACGTATTAACACTGCAGATGAAGTTAGAAAAATTCTTAGCGAATATTAAAATAGAGGAGGATTACCTATGCCTAAGATCATGTCTTTAGATGAATTAAAAGCTCTTAGAGATAATGTGAAAAATAAAGTAGATTTACGTATAAAAGGCGAAAACGTAGATAAAATGGTCGTTGTACGTGTGGCTATGGCAACATGTGGGATTGCTGCTGGAGCAAGAGAGATTATGAATACTTTTGCTGATATGGTAAGAGAGCATGACCTTGATTATGTCATGATTACACAAAGTGGTTGTATGGGATATTGCTATGCAGAACCTACTGTAGAAGTAACACTTCCAGGTCAAGAGCCTGTTGTATATGGTCATGTAACAAAAGAAAAAGCAAAAGAAATTTTAGAAAAACATATCCAAGGTGGGGAAATGGTAGATGGTATTATTCCAGTTGCTCACAAATCATTAGATGAGTAGGAGGCCTGTCAATGTCAAAATATAATATGCACATTTTAGTTTGTGGAGGTACAGGGTGTCTTTCTTCACAATCTAATTTAATTGTGGAAAATTTAGAACGTTACATAAAAGAAGCCAATATGGAAAATCAGGTACAAGTTTTAAAGACAGGTTGTTTTGGTTTTTGTGAAAAAGGACCTATTGTTAAGATTCTTCCAGATAATACTTTCTATGTACAAGTTAAACCAGAAGATGTAGAAGAGTTAGTAAAAGAACATGTGATTAAGGGACGTCGTGTAGATCGCCTTCTTTACCAAGATCCAACAACAAGTGAACATGTCGAAGATTCTAAACATATGGATTTCTATAAAAAACAACAACGTGTAGCTCTTCGTAATTGTGGGTTCATTGATCCAGACAATATTGAAGAATATATTGCAAGAGACGGCTATGCTGCTCTCGGTATGGCACTTAGTATGTCTACACAAGAAGTTATTGATGAAGTGAAAAAATCAGGTCTTCGTGGACGTGGGGGTGGTGGTTTCCCAACAGGACTTAAATGGGAATTTGCCTCTAAAAATGCAGCTGATCAAAAATATGTGGTATGTAACGCAGATGAAGGGGACCCAGGTGCATTCATGGACCGCTCTATCTTAGAGGGAGATCCACACTCTATCGTAGAGGCGATGGCAATTTGTGGTTATGCTATTGGTGCCACAAAAGGTCTTGTGTATATTCGTGCAGAATATCCTTTAGCAGTAAACCGTTTACAAACAGCTATTCGTTCTGCAAGGGAATATGGTTTGTTAGGTAAAAATATTTTAGGAACAGATTTTGAATTTGATATTGAAATTAAATTTGGTGCAGGTGCCTTTGTATGTGGAGAAGAAACAGCACTTATTCATTCGATGGAAGGTATGAGAGGTGAACCTACTACGAAACCTCCATTCCCAGCGGCAAGTGGTTATTGGGGAAAACCAACCAATGTAAATAATGTTGAAACCCTTGCTAATATACCTGTTATTTTCCTAAAAGGAGCAGATTGGTTTGCTTCTATCGGAACAGAAAAATCAAAAGGTACAAAAGTATTTGCTTTAGCAGGTAAAATTAATAATGTGGGTCTTATTGAAGTACCAATGGGTACAACTTTGAGAGAAGTTATTTATGATATCGGTGGTGGTATCAAAGATGGTAAGAAATTTAAAGCAGTACAAACAGGTGGACCATCTGGTGGCTGCTTAACAGAAGAAGACTTAGATACACCTATTGACTTTGATAACCTTATAGCAAAAGGCTCTATGATGGGGTCTGGTGGTATGATTGTTATGGATGAAGATGACTGTATGCCTGCAGTTGCTAAATTCTACTTAGAGTTTACAGAAGAGGAATCTTGTGGTAAATGTACTCCTTGTCGTATAGGAACAAAGAGACTTTCTGAGATTTTAAGCAAAATTGTATCAGGTAAAGGAACAGAAGAAGATCTTGAGATACTTAAAGAGCTTAGTCAAGTAATTAGGGATACAGCACTTTGTGGTTTAGGCCAAACTGCTCCAAATCCTGTTCTTTCTACACTTAATAAATTTGAAGATGAGTATATCGCTCACGTACGGGAGAAGAGATGTCCAGCTGGTCAATGTAGTGCACTTTTACAATACAAAATTACAGATAAATGTATTGGCTGTACAGCCTGTGCAAGAGTCTGTCCTGTTAATGCTATTACAGGAGCTGTTAAGGCAAAACATACGATTGATCAAGAAAAATGTATTAAGTGTGGCGCTTGTATGGAAAAATGTAAGTTTAAAGCCATTGTAAAAGAATAGGAAAGGGAGTGGAAAATATGTCAGAAATTAAAATTACAATCGATGGCACCGACGTGATGGTTGCACCAGGTGCAACAATATTAGATGCTGCTAAGAAAATAGGTGTACATATCCCTACTCTTTGCCATTTAGATTTACATGATACAAAAATGGTGAATCAAGGTGCTTCATGTAGAATATGTGTTGTAGAAGTAGAAGGACGTAGAAATTTAGCGCCTGCTTGTGCAACGCCTGTTACAGACGGAATGATCGTTAATACGCGTTCTATTAAAGTACTTCATGCTAGAAAGGTAGTACTTGAACTGCTTTTATCAGACCATCCAAAAGATTGCTTAGTATGTGAAAAATCAGGGAATTGTGAACTCCAAGATTTAGCTATTACTTTTGGCATACGTGATATTAAAATAGGTAAAGATGGTGCACAATCCACTTATAGAAAAGATGTAAGTGAAGCCATAGTTCGTGATATGGATAAATGTATTATGTGTAGACGTTGTGAGACAATGTGTAACAAGGTGCAAGCAGTAGGTGCTTTATCAGGTGTCAATAGAGGTTTTAATGCCGTAGTAGCACCCGCTTTTGAGGTAGACCTTATTGATTCGGTATGTACACATTGTGGACAATGCGTAGCTGTCTGTCCAACGGGCGCTCTTTGTGAAAAGGAACATATATGGAGTGTAGTGGATGCTTTAGCTGATAAAGACAAAATTGTTGTTGTGCAAACTGCACCAGCTGTTAGAGCCGCTTTAGGTGAAGAATTTGGTATGGAGCCAGGTACACTTGTAACAGGTAAAATGACAGCAGCACTTAGAAGATTAGGATTTAATTATGTATTTGATACAGATTTTGCTGCTGATGCAACGATTATGGAAGAAGGCGCTGAACTTGTTGACCGTCTAACAAGATTCCAAAATGGTGATCCAACAGTAAAACTACCTATTCTTACAAGTTGTTGTCCTGCTTGGGTAAACTTTTTTGAAAGTCAATTTCCAGATCTTTTAGATGTACCTTCAACAGCTAAATCACCTCAACAAATGTTTGGTGCTATTGCAAAAAGTTATTTTGCTGAAAAAATGAATATTCCAAGAGAAAAAATGGTAGTTGTATCTGTTATGCCATGTTTAGCTAAAAAATATGAAGCTTCTCGTCCTGAATTTAATAGAGATGTAGATATTTCTATCTCAACAAGAGAGCTTGCACATCTTATTAAGCAAGCTAATATTGACTTTGTAAATCTCCCAGACGAAGACTTTGATAATCCATTAGGTGAATCAACAGGTGCATCTGTTATATTTGGTACAACAGGTGGTGTTATTGAAGCTGCTGTACGTACGGCTTATGAAGTCATTACAGGGGAGACTCTTGAAAAGGTAGATTTTGAAGAGTTAAGAGGCTTTGAAGGCATAAGAAATGCTACTGTAAAAGTAGGTAATCTAGACCTTAATATAGGTATTGCCCATGGCCTTAGTAATGCAAAAGCACTTCTTGAAGAAATCAGAAATGGTAATCCAAAGAATTTCCATGCGATTGAAATCATGGCTTGTCCAGGTGGATGTATAGGTGGAGGTGGTCAGCCTTATCACCACGGCAATAGTGAGATTCTTAAGAAACGCCAGACAGCAATTTATAATGAAGATAAGAATAAGGTTCTTCGTAAATCTCATGAAAATCCATTTATTAAAGAAATGTATAAAGATTATTTTGAAAAACCAATGAGCCATAAAGCACATAAACTTCTTCATACTTCATATGAAGCAAAGGAAAAAATGTAAACGCAAAGAAAGTTTTATTGAATAATAGAAGAATAAAAAAGATAGAAGGCAAAGGATTTGTTTTCTATCTTTTTTTATTTGAACAATAAGTTTTAATAGATTTCTACTTAATCAAACTTATAGTTAGCTTTTGACAAGAAAGAACTGATTCATTAAAGATATAAGTAAACTGCTAAAAGTTATGAAAGGAATAAAGGGAGGATAGATGAATTTAAAAGAAAAGCAAAGTAAGAAGGGATAAAAAAAAGTCAAGAAAATAAGAAATCATTTGATTGACTAAAAAATAACAATGGAGTATGCTAGATTGAGAGAAGCAAATGAGGTTCTAGTAAAGGAGTGGGGAAAATGAAGGTTGTTAAAATTTGTATTGGAAGTGCTTGTCATCTCAAAGGCTCCTATCATGTAATAGAGGCTTTTAAGGGATTGATTGAAGAATATAAGCTTGAAGAAGAAATAGAATTAAGTGCTGCTTTTTGTGTAGGAAAATGTACTGAAGCAGTATCTGTTGTGAGATGGGATGGTGAAGTGCTATCCGTTACCAAAGCTAATGCAAGAGAGATATTTATTAACCAAATTGTTGCCTATCTTTAAGGAGTGACTACCTATGTGGATTATTAATTTTTCAGAAGCAGATTGTAAAAATTGTTATGCTTGTGTAAGAGCCTGTCCAGTACATGCTATTGAAGTAAAAGCAGAACAAGCTCAAATTATGAAGGAAAGGTGTATCGGTTGTGGCAGATGTCTCAAGGCATGTCCTAAAAATGCCAAGCAAGTAAAGCCTGAATTAGAAAGCGTAAAAGAATATGTGAAAAGACCTGGAAAGGTTGTAGCTACTGTAGCACCTACTTATGTGGGTGTGTTTGGCGAAAATGCAAGTAAGCTTAGCACAGCTCTTAAAATGCTAGGTTTTGATGCAGTAGAGGAGACAGTAGTAGGTGCTGACTTTGTAACCGAGCAATATGAAGCTTATGCCCAAAAAGAGGATGATGCTTGTTATATTACAAGTTGTTGTTCTTCAGTAGTTTATTTGATTGAAAAGCATCACCCTAAACTTATCCCTCATTTAATTCCAGTGGTTTCACCTGTTGTGTGTCATGCTAGAATGTTAAAGCAAACTTATGGTACAACTAGCAAGGTAGTTTTCATTGGTCCATGTCTTTCTAAAAAGATAGAAGGCCATGAGGAAGAAAGTATAGATGCCGTACTTACTTTTGATGAATTAGAAAAGTGGCTAGCAGAAGAAAATATTCATTTAAATGATTTAACTAAAAGTGCTTTTGACCAAACCAATAGTAAACAGGCCTTTTACCCACTTGTAGGGGGAGCTACTAAAACGGTTAAACAAGAGGGACTTAAAAAGCAAATTATCCCTGTAGATGGTGTAGAGGAATGTAAGGAAGTACTAAAAGCTATAGAAGAAGGAAGCCTTAAAAACATTCTCTTCGAAATGAATTGTTGTAGACATAGCTGTGTAGGTGGTCCAGGACTTTCAGAAGATGGTAGAAGCGTTTATGAACGTAAAGAATGGATTAAGAAATATGTAAAAGAGCAACAAAAGCAAGGTGAAGGATGTAAACAGACAGATATGAGAGCTATAAAAGGCTTAGAGATAGGACGCCGTTTTGAGCCACTTTATGTACCACTTAAAAAACCTAAAGAAGGACAAATACGTGAGATTTTGGGAAGTATTGGTAAGTATACCGAAAATGATGAACTTAATTGTGGAAGCTGTGGTTACCCTACTTGTCGAGATAAAGCTATTGCTGTTTTTAATGGTATGGCAGAACCCAATATGTGTTTGCCTTTTATGCGTCAAAAAGCAGAAACTTTAAGTAATGTTATTTTTGATGCGACACCCAATCTCATTATTATTGTAAATAAAGAATTAGAAATTATAGACTTAAATCCTTCAGCTGCTCAATTCTTTCATACAACAAAGGAAAGTATGATCGATCTACCTATTGAGATTTTATTGGATACCGATATTTTTATGCAGGTAAAAGAAGCTAAACGTAATGTGGTTAGTCAAAAAAAGATAGTTAAAAATACACAATCTACAGTTATTCAAAGTGTGATTTGGATTGAATATCATCAGGTGATGCTTTGGATTGCACATGATATCAGCCGAGATGAAAAATTAGAAAAGCGTCTTCAGACCATGAAAATTGATGCGATTAATATGGCACAACAAGTTATTAATAAGCAGATGACAGTAGCTCAAGAAATTGCAAGTCTTTTAGGGGAGACCACTGCAGAGACCAAGGTAACGCTAACTCAACTTAAACATTTGATTCAAACAGAAGAGGACGTGAAACCATGAAATTCTTTATAGATTTTGCAACAGGGAGTTTAAATAAACAAGGTGAAGAATTATGTGGAGATAAAGTGGAATTTGTACAAGAGGAAGAGAGTTTTATAGCTGTTCTTTCTGATGGATTAGGAAGTGGCGTGAAGGCAAATATTTTAGCTACTTTAACGGCTAAAATTGCCATTACAATGCTTAAAGAGGGACTATCTATTGAAGAGGTTGTAGATACCATTATTCATACTCTACCGGTATGCTCAGTACGTAAATTAGCTTATTCGACCTTTACCATTATTAAAGTTAATAAAGAAGGTATGGTGTATGTAGTAGAGTTTGATAATCCAAGTGTGTTTTTTCTTAGAAACAATCAAGTGATTCCTCTTGATACAACAGTGAAGGAGATTAACGGACGTCAAATCAAAGAGAGTCAATTTGAATTACAGGAAAAAGATATTCTTGTTTTTGTCAGTGATGGAGTGATCCATGCAGGAGCCGGTATGATTTTAAATTTAGGTTGGAGCTGGAAAGAAGTGGCAAATTACTTGCAGACAGTCACAGACCGAGAAACAACAGCCAAGATGGTAACTAATCTTTTGTTAGGGGTTTGTGAGGATCTTTATATCAAACGTCCAGGAGATGATACAACAGTAGCAGCTATTAAAGCCATTACGCCAAAGAAAGCTACTTTACTTTCAGGCCCACCTGTTGATAAAAATAGGGATAAAGAGATGATTAGTCATTTAATGCATACTATCGGGAAAAAAATTGTATGTGGTGGAACAGCTGCTAATATGGTTGCACGGGAGTTAGGAACAGAGATTAAAACGAGTTTTGAGATGCCTGATCCCAATATCCCACCTATTGGCTACATACGAGGAATTGATTTGGTAACTGAGGGAATCTTAACTTTAAAAGGAGCGGTAGAACGATTAGAAAGAGTAAAGGTATCTAAAGAGCTGGATTTTCTTTATGCAGGTGATGGTGCCTCTCAGCTAGCACGTATCCTTTTTGAAGACTGTACACATATTAAAATGCTTATAGGAAGGGCTATTAACCCAGCTCATCAGAATCCGGATTTTCCTAATGAATTAAGTATTAAACTTCATGTGTTGCATCGATTAGAGCAAGTTTTAATCAGCTTGGGAAAAATTGTAGAAGTAGAATATTACTAATCTAAAAAGTGATAGGCGACAGATAAGTCTCTATCACTTTTTTAGGTGTTTAAATTAAAATAATTAAACATTATCTTCTTTATTGCTAATTAAAAAAGTATTTGATATACTTAAAAGGTAAAAAATGGAAATTAGTAATAGGGGGATAAAACGTGAAAAAAATACCAGTGATGTTATGTACTGCAGCATTTTGTACACAAATAATTTGGGGAAATGACGTAGTAGGAAAGACAGTAACTAACTTGAATCAAGTCCAGCAACTGGAGACAGTTGAAAAGGAGCAGATAGTTACTCAAGAAGAGGAAATAAAAGACATAGCTATAAATCGCCCACTACAGAAATGGGATTTTGATATTAAGAAGCCTTTAGGTAACTTACAGCTAAGCAAAATAAAAGTAAGTTTAGCAGATAGAAGCTATGATACATATGAACTTGAAGGAGGAGTGTATATTCCCCTTCTTGCTTTAGAGAATATGGGATTTGTCATTCAAAAATTAGAAGGTGGATTAAAACTTAACTGGAAGAATAGTTCAGGGTCAAAAACAATACCAACACTGCATAATCAAGTTGTAACCTTTAGTGAACAAGTTGTTTACATAGGACCTTTTCGTTTTTTTTGTTTGCAAACTAAAGATCAACTTTTAATTTCTGTTAAGGCACTAGAGAATTATTTTGAAATAATAGCGACTTCAACAGAAAAAATTCTCTCTCCCTATATATATATACCCGAGCATTACATAGAGGTAGATGAAGAAGGCATAAAGAATGTGGGAGCTGAAGTATTAGAAGTTGATTTTCAGCGTCTTTACTGGGAAAAAGGGCAAGTTGTTGAGGAACCAGCTCAAAAATGGCAACTTAGTCCAGGAGAGAAAAGAGCTTTTGATACACCACAAGGTATTTCGAAGGATGCAAAGTTTTTAACGACTCACCTCTTAGAATGGCTTTGTGAAGGAATACGCATGGAAAGTACTTTACCTATAGGAAAAGAGGAAATAGCTCTTTTAAAAGAATACGAACAGAAAATAACTAAAGAAGAACAAAATACTGAAGAATCTATACTTTTTCCTACTTTTGTTATTGAAGGGACTATGAAATATGCGACAAATGGTTTTAAAAAAGGGGAAAAAGTACAAGTTTGGGCTGCACAAGATGGTTTTTATTATTGGGTGATTTCAGTAAAGGGGCAAAAGGTTAAGGTGCCTTGGAGAAGTGTAAGTATTCCTAAAAATCCTCAACCTCTTAAAAATCAGCCAACGAAGGAGCAAATAGAAGGCTTTATTAATAGTACAGGGATGAAAAGTAAGACAGCTTATTTGATTTGGTCAGACTTATCACGTCAGTATACCTATGTTTTTGAGGACAAAGGGAAAGGGTGGGAACTTATCCGGCGTATGGCTTGTTCTTCTGGTAACAATGTAACACCTACTCCAACAGGTGAATTTGAGTTAACCAATCGTGTACCTTATTTTGGACTTGATAAAGGCTATCGTTGCAAAAATGCCTATCAAATCTTTGGAGATTACTTGTATCATTCTGTTCTTTTTGATGTAACGGGTTCTCGTATTATTAGTGGTTATAATCAGCTTGGACAGCAAGCTTCTCACGGATGTATCCGTTTAGCACCTGAGGATAGTTTATGGCTTTATGAGACAATGCAAAAAGGGACTAAGGTGTGGATCCGCTAAACCGTATAGAGATAAATAGAATAAGGATGGAACGGGCATACTTGAATAAAAGCGACTGAGTAACTGTAGAATTTTAGAAAATTATGGTATACTACAGCTAGCAACTGATAAGGAGGATAACATGACAACATTGAAAAAAGAGTATAAAACCGTATGGTCTCAGTATTCTGAGGCAGATTTAAAGGCACTGTTTGCTTATGGTGAGCGTTATAAAGCATTCATTTCTAACTGTAAAACAGAAAGAGAATGTGTACGCACAATGGTGAAGTATGCTGAGAAAGAGGGCTATCAAAATATAGAAGAGCTAATGAAGCAAAATGCCCAAATTGGCCCTGGGGCAAAAGTATATGCCAATTATAAGGATAAAACACTTATTCTCTTTTGTGTAGGTGAGCGTCCTTTAGAAGAAGGGCTTAACTTATTAGGAGCTCATTTAGATTCACCACGCCTTGACTTAAAGCCTAACCCACTTTATGAGGATAATGAACTAGCTATGTTTAAAACACACTATTATGGTGGCGTAAAGAAATACCAATGGGTAGCCCTTCCCTTAGCTATTCATGGTGTAGTGGCTAAAAAAGATGGGACAGTTGTAAATATTCATATTGGTGAAGCAGAAGAAGACCCTGTAGTAGGTATTTCTGATTTACTGATTCATTTAGCGAAAGAACAGCTAGAGAAAAAACTAGGAGATGCTATTTCGGGTGAAGATCTTAATATTTGTTTAGGTAGTATGCCACTAGAGGGTGAAGAAAAGCAAGCTGTAAAAGCGAATATTTTACATTTATTAAATGAAAAATACGGTATTGACGAAGAAGACCTTGTGTCTGCTGAAATCGAAATCGTACCAGCTGGTAAGGCGAGAGATTATGGTCTAGATCGTAGCATGATTATTGGCTATGGACAAGATGACCGTGTATGTGCTTATGCTTCTTTTGAGGCACAGCTTGAAGTGACAAATCCAAAGAAAACAACAGTATGTGTGCTTGTAGATAAAGAAGAAATTGGCAGCGTAGGAGCTTCGGGTATGCAATCTAAGTTTTTCGAAAATAGTGTAGCTGAGCTGCTTAATTTAGTAGGTGACTATTCAAGCCTTAAATTACGTCGTACTTTAGCTCATTCTAAAATGCTTTCTTCAGATGTAACAGCAGGCTACGATCCAAACCATCCTACGGTTTTAGAAAAGCAAAATGCGGCTTATTTTGGGAAAGGTGTGGTATTTAACAAATACACTGGTTCCAGAGGAAAATCAGGTTCTAACGAGGCAAATGCAGAATATTTAGCTGAGCTTCGTCGTATTATGGCCGATAATCATGTAACATGGCAAACTTCTGAACTTGGTCGCATTGACTTAGGTGGTGGTGGAACAATTGCTTATATACTTGCCAACTACGGTATGGATGTTATAGACTGTGGAGTAGCAGTGCATAGTATGCATGCACCATGGGAAATCACCAGTAAGGCAGACATCTATGAAATGCGAAAGGCTTATATAGCCTTTTTACAAAATGCTTAAAGAAAAGTGGAGGAAAATAAAATGGAAAATACAAACCCAGTTGTAACAATTACAATGGAAGATGGCAGTCAAATTGTAGGAGAGCTTTATCCAGAAATTGCACCTGAAACAGTTAAGAACTTCATAAATCTTATCCAAAAAGGTTTTTATGATGGTTTAACTTTTCACCGTGTTATCAGTGGCTTTATGATCCAAGGTGGATGCCCACAAGGGACAGGAACAGGTGGTCCAGGTTACCATATTAAAGGTGAATTTAGTGCCAATGGCTTTAAAAATGATTTAAAACATACACGTGGTGTATTCTCCATGGCACGTGCAATGGATCCTAACTCTGCAGGCTCACAGTTTTTTATTATGCATCAAGATTCACCTCATTTAGATGGACAATATGCAGCCTTTGGTAAAGTGATAGAAGGAATGGATATAGTAGATGCTATTGCAAGCACCCAAACAAACTTTATGGATCAACCCACTGTACCTGTTGTAATGAAAACAGTTACTGTAGATACAAAAGGTAAAGACTACTAGATGAAAGAAAGAAGAGGGGGAGCTATTTGGCAATTATTGATTTTCATTGTGATACCATTGCTAAACTCTATGAAAATAAAGGAAGCTTAAGAACCAATACGTATCATGTGGATCTTGAAAAATTAAAAGCATCAAAGTACTTGGCTCAGTGGTTTGCAATTTTTATAGATAAAGAACAAGTAGAGAGTTCTTTAATAGAAAAAGCTCTTGAAATGCTTACTTATTTTAAGGAGCAGTTAACACTTTGTAGTGACACCATAACCCTAGCAACTAGCTACGAAGCTTATGAAAGGATAAAAAAACAACAGAAAATAGCTGCTTTTTTATCCTTGGAAGAAGGGCAAGTGATAGAAGGCTCACTAGAGAATCTTATAAAGCTTGTAGAAGAAGGAATTCGTTTAATGACTCTCACATGGAACTATGAAAATACCCTTGCTGCCCCGCATTGGAGTACGAAAGGACTGACTTCCTTTGGAAAAGAGGTAGCACAGCTTGCTAATACACTTCCACTTCTTTTAGATATTTCACATGCTTCAGAAGGAGTGTTAAAGGATTTACAAGGCTTGTATCATAAGCCTATTGTAGCTTCTCATTCCAATGCTTATGCCATTTATCCACATACCCGTAATCTGTCCGATGGAGCCATCCGCCAGGTGGCAGAATCAGGGGGAGTTATAGGAATTAACTTTTATAGTGTGTTTTTAGATGGAAGCATGTATAGTACGATTGAGGCCATAGAACGTCACCTTAATTATATTCTTAAAGTAGGTGGTGAAGAAGTCATTGCTTTAGGCTCTGATTTTGACGGCATTGTCTGCAAAAATGAGGTATGTCATGCTGGAGAAATGGGTAAACTGACACAGAGCCTAAGTAAGAAATACAGTCCAAGACTTATTGAAAAGTGGACCTATCAAAATGCAGAACGCCTTTTAAGGGAAAACTTCTAAAGGAAAGGGCTTGGAAAATTTACACAGTATGCTATAATAAAACAGAAATCCATTCCTAAGGAGGAACGAAACATGGAAGAGAACAAAAAATGTGGTTGTAACCATGAAGAAAATACCTGTGATTGCTCACACGAGGAACATGACTGCGAATGTGGTTGCAACGAAGAAGGTTCTGTTATTTATATTACCTTTGAAGACGAAGATCAAGAAGTGCCATGTGATGTACTGAGCATTTTTGAAGTAGATGATGTGGAATACATTGCTGTTGCCCCACAAGATGAAGAAGAAGTACTTATCTTCCGTTATTCAGAAGAGGGAGAAGAAGTCAAATTAGATGAAATTGAAACAGATGAAGAATATGAAAAAGTAGCAGCAGAATTCGATGAACTATTCTTTGGTGAATTTGAAGAAGGTTCAGAAGAAGAATAAAAGAGGCTTAGCCTCTTTTTTTTTGCTTTTTTGTAAAATATAAAGACGGGAAATCTAAAAGCAAGACGCATTAGGACAAAGTATAAAAAAAGCAGGAATACCCCATACTTAATAAAAGGAAAGGGGTGTGTTATGAGAAAAATAGTTAAGATAGGACTTCTTGTTTTCTGTCTGACCTTAATGGGAGGAGTAGCTTATATGGAAAGCCGAGCGAAAACTTCACCAAAGGATTGGCCACATCCTATTGTAACAGTAACTTTAGAAAATGGTGAAGTATTTAGAATAGAATTATATCCAGAAGAAGCACCTAATACAGTTAATAATTTTATAACACTTGCTCAAAAACGTTTTTATAATGATCTTGCCATCAGTAAGGTTATTCCAGACTACCTCATTCAGACAGGGGATCCTCTAGGAAATGGTAGAGGTTTTCCTGGGTATCTCATTAAAAGTGAATGTAGGCAAAATGGCGTGTCTAACAGCCTACCCATTGAAGCTGGTACAGTATGTATGGCACGAAGTAGTCGATTTAATACAGAAGGCTCTCAGTTTTTCATTCTTCTTCAAAAAGACAGCCGTTTAGAAGGCTATTATACAGCTTTTGGAAAAGTGATAGAAGGACTTCCCATACTAGAGGAGCTATCTAATGAACCAGCTAGTGGCAAAGGAGTACTTCAAACAGAGAGAAGAGTAAAGACCGTTACTATTGAAACGTTTGGATATGCCTACGACGAACCGGAAGTTTTATCTCCTGTACAAGTACGCGAAGCAAGTCATTTTTAGAAACTTATACAAGATTTAAAACTTGACAAGAAGTAGGGTTTTCTTTACAGTTATAGGATAAGAAGAAATTTATAGGTGATAGAGATGAAAGAGAAAACATATGGTAACCAAAGTATATCTGCCTTAAAAGGGGCAGATAGGGTAAGACTTCGTCCAGGAGTTATCTTTGGGTCGGATGGATTAGAAGGTTGTGAACATTCAGTATTTGAAATATTAGCCAACTCAATTGATGAAGCAAAGGAAGGTTACGGCAGTGTCATAGAAGTAACCTTACATACGGACTATTCCATTACTATCCAAGATTATGGAAGGGGTATTCCCTTAGATTTTAATGAGGTAGAGCAGCGTTATAATTGGGAATTAGTTTTTTGTGAGCTATATGCTGGGGGAAAATATAATAATAATGAGGGTGAAAACTATGAATTTAGTTTAGGGCTAAATGGACTAGGTTCATGTGCAACCCAATACAGTTCAGAGTTTATGGATGTAGAAGTAAAACGAGATGGCATGATTTATGAATTGCATTTTGAAAAAGGGGAAAACATAGGAGGGCTTCGCAAAACTCCAGGAGAGTTTAAAAGGACAGGAACGCGCATTCATTGGAAGCCAGATAAAGACGTTTTTACAGAAGTGGATATTCCAGCCACTTATTTTCAAGATGTCCTAAAACGACAAGCAGTGGTGAATAAAGGGCTTAAATTTAACTTTAAAAATGAATTGGAAGGCATAACAGAAAGTTATTATTATGAAGAGGGGATTGTGGGTTATGTAAAAGAATTAGCTGTAGGCAAAAATTTTACAGATATTCGAGTAGCAGAGCAGGAAACAAGAGGGCAAGATAGTCCAGACCGTCCAGAATATAAGCTTAAATTTCAAATAGCTTTTTGTTTCTGTAATGAAAAGAATAGTTTAGAGTATTACCATAACTCAAGCTATCTTGAGTATGGTGGTTCACCAGATAAGGCTATAAAAAACGCCTTTGTTTATGCCATTGATCAGTATCTTAAAAATGAAGGTATTTACAATAAAGATGAAAAGAAAATTACTTTTGTAGATGTTCAAGATAGCTTGATTTTAATTGCTAACTCTTTTTCAACCATAACAAGCTATGAAAACCAAACTAAAAAAGCAATTACAAATAAATTTATTCAAGAGGCGATACAAGAATATCTTAGGGAATACTTATTTATTTATTTTACAGAAAACAAAGATGAAGCAAGTAGGATTGCTAAGCAAGTTTTAGTTAACAAACGTAGCCGTGAGAAGGCAGAGCGCACACGTATTAATGTGAAAAAGCAGTTGAGTGGCTCCATTGATATTAGCAATCGTGTTAAAAAGTTTGTGGATTGCCGAACAAAGAAGGTAGAAGAACGCGAACTTTATATTGTAGAAGGTGATTCAGCGCTAGGTTCTTGTAAGTTAGGACGTAATGCAGAGTTTCAAGGTATTATGCCTGTACGTGGTAAAATTCTTAATTGCTTAAAGGCAGATTACGATAAGATTTTTAAAAATGATATTATTGTAGATCTTTTAAAAGTATTAGGCTGTGGGATTGAAATTACATCAAAGCATAATAAAGATCTGCATACCTTTGATATAGACAATTTAAGATGGAATAAAATTATTATCTGTACAGATGCAGATGTAGATGGTTATCAGATTCGTACGCTTATTTTAACGATGCTTTATTCCTTGGTACCAACATTAATTAATAAAGGCAAGGTATTTATTGCAGAAACACCTCTTTATGAAATTAACACAAAGGGTAAAACCTATTTTGCGTATTCAGAATATGAAAAAGGACAGATTCTAAAAACTATTAAGACGAAATATACATTACAGCGTTCAAAAGGGCTGGGTGAAAATGACCCGGATATGATGTGGGAAACCACTATGTGTCCAGAGACAAGACGTCTTATTCAAGTTGTTCCAGAAGAGATAGAAGCAACGAAAACGATGTTTGATAAACTTTTAGGAGATGACCTGGCTGGTCGTAAGGAGTATATTGCTACAGAAGGTCATCGCTATTTAGAGTTAGCGGATATGAGCTAGAGAAAGGAGAACGTTTAATGGAAGATCATGTGATTCGCCAGAACATTACCGAAACACTTGAAAATAATTATATGCCTTATGCCATGAGCGTTATTGTCTCTCGTGCATTGCCCGAAATAGATGGATTTAAACCCTCTCATCGTAAATTGTTATATACCATGTATCGTATGAATCTTATCAAAGGAGCACGAACCAAATCAGCTAATATTGTAGGACAAACCATGCGACTTAACCCCCATGGAGATATAACTATTTATGAAACCATGGTACGCTTAACGGAGGCGAATGGGGCACTTAATCTACCTTTTGTTAATTCAAAAGGTAACTTTGGTAAAGTATATTCCCGTGATATGGCTTATGCAGCAGCTAGGTATACAGAGGCTAAGCTAAGTCAAGTATCAGCAGAGCTTTTTAATGATATAGAAGAAAATGCAGTAGATTTTGTGGATAATTATGATGGTACTATGAAGGAGCCTGTTCTTCTTCCAGTTACCTTTCCCAATATTTTAGTTAATCCTAACCAAGGGATTGCTGTTGGGATGGCAAGCAATATTTGCAGCTTTAATCTTAGGGAAATTTGTGAAGCAACGATTGCGTACCTAAAAGATGAGAAAGCAGAAATGATGGACTACATTATTGCTCCAGACTTTCCAACAGGAGGCAGTATTGTATATGATGCAAGCGAAATCAAGAATATATTAGATACAGGTAGAGGAAGCTTTAAAATACGCTCACATTATAGATACATGAAAAAAGAAAATTGTATTGAAATTACTGAAATTCCCTATACCACTACAGTAGAAACGATTATCGATAAAATTGAAGAGTTAGTGAAAGAAGGAAAAATTAAGGAAATCATAGATGTGCGTGATGAAACAGATTTATCTGGTTTAAAGCTTACCATTGATTTAAAACGTAATACAGACCCTGAACTTTTGATGAGTAAACTCTTTAAAATGACAGCACTTGAAGATAGTTTCAGCTGTAATTTTAATGTGCTCATCGGTGGGATGCCACAAGTGATGGGGGTAAAAACGATTATTGGGCACTGGTGTGACTTTAGAAAAGAGTGTATTGTAAGAAAATACACCTTTAATTGTGAAAAGATGGAAAAGAAACATCATCTCTTATTGGGTCTTAAAAAAATCTTATTAGATATTGATAAGGCTATTTACATTGTGCGTCATACAGAAAAAGAAAAAGAAGTTGTACCTAATCTGATGCAATCTTTTGATTTAAGTGAGATGCAAGCAGAATATGTAGCTGAAATTAAATTGCGTCATTTAAATAAACAATATATCTTAGAAACCTTAAAGGAGCTGGATGTATTGGAGGCAGAAATGAAACGTTTGAGAGAAATCATTTCTAGTGAAGCAAAGATAAAAAAGGTTATTAGCGATGAACTAAAGCAAATTCATAAAAAATATGGTAGAGACCGACGTACACAAGTGATTAAGCATACGGAGATAGTAAAACCTAAGGCAGAAGTTTTTATAGAAGATTACCGTGTAAAACTTTTCTTTACAGATCATCAATACTTAAAGAAGATTACCTTAGTTTCCTTAAGAAGTAGTGGAGAGCAAAAGTTAAAAGAAGATGATGTCATCTTACAAGAAATGGAGAGCAGCAATAAAAATGAGTTATTACTTTTTAGTAATAAATGTAATGTATATAAGTTAAAGCTCCATGAAATTGAAGATACAAAAGCCAGTCAATATGGAGTGTATTTACCGAATTTATTGGAGATGGAAGAAGGTGAACAGATTATCTTCATCCATCCAACGGCAGATTATAGTGGATTTATAGCCTTTGGTTTCTATAATGGAAAGGTAGCTAAAATCCCTGTGAAGGCTTATGAGACAAAAACCAATCGTAAAAAGCTCGTTAAGGCATACTCTGATAAAGTACCTTGTGTAGGAATGGCTTATGTAGAGGAAGAGGATTTTGTAAAATTAGTAAGAGAAGATGAGAAAGTAGCTATTGTACCTACTTATCTTATTAGCGAGAAGCAAAAGAAAGACTCGGCAGGCATTCAGGTTTTGAACATTACTAAAAAGATTGGAATGAGTCGGATTGAAAAAGTAGAAGATGAGGCCCTTACAAAAGGGGCTGTAAAAACTATTCCAGCGGCAGGAAAACATTTATAAGTCGCAAGAAAATGAGGGGGCAATAAAATGTGCGAGGCTACACGTGAAGCTATAAAGAAAGCAAAAAGAATTGTTATTAAAATAGGAACTTCTTCACTTACTCATGAAAATGGGCGTGTGAATTTGGATAAAATGGAGAAATTAGCTAGAGTATTAACGGATATTAATAATTCAGGTAAAGAAGTAATCCTTGTTTCTTCGGGAGCAATTGGAGCCGGAATGCAACGAATCGGGCGTAATAAAAGGCCTGAAGATTTACCTTTAAAGCAAGCAACAGCAGCTATTGGACAAGCTATTTTAATGCAAATGTATCAGAAATTTTTTGGAGAATACAATCAAGTAATAGCACAGATTCTTTTAACTAAAGATGTGATGGAGGATGAAATTAAAAAGGTAAATGCTAAAAATACCTTTGAGACTTTATTAGATTTAGGGGTTATTCCTATTGTTAACGAAAACGATAGTATTTCTACGGCTCAAATTGAAGGATATCGCTTTGGCGATAATGACACGCTTTCAGCCACAGTAGCTCATCTTATTGGAGCTGATCTTTTAATTCTTCTAACAGATATTGATGGACTCTATACAGCTAATCCGAAGGAAGATGCATCGGCAACTTTAATCCGCACAGTAGAGGAGATTACGGAGACTATCAAGAATTTAGCAGGTGATGCAGGTTCGCATTTGGGTACAGGAGGAATGATTACTAAAATTATGGCAGCAGAAATTGCTAAAGCATGTGGTGCGCATACCATTGTAGCTTCTGGAGACCATATAGATATATTAAATGCCATTTTAAATGGTGAAGAAATAGGCACTTGGTTTGTGGCCAACTAGAAAGGAAAACAATATGGAAATGAATAAACTTATTGCACGTATTAATGAGCTTGCACGTAAACAAAAGGATGAGGGTTTAACAACCCTTGAGCAAGAAGAACAAGCAAATCTTAGACAAGAATATTTAGCCATTTTCAGAGGTAATTTTAAAAATCAATTAAAAAATACAAAAATTCAAACACCAGATGGTAAACTTCACCCTCTCACCTATAGACCAAGTGATAAACAAGTTAAGCATTAGGCAATCAATTAGGGAACAGCGTAAAAGGCAAGAGCAAGCGGAAATAGAGTGGGCTTCTAAGCAAATAACTGAAAAGCTTAAAACCTTAGAAGCATATCAAAACGCAACAAAAATATTGAGTTATGCCGCTATGCCTTTAGAAATACAAACTTCTACTATCCATCAAAAAGCACGAGAAGAGGGGAAGCAGGTGGCCTATCCATTGATGGGACCTAATGAAGGAGAAATGACTTTTTATGAGGTAGATAGGTTAGAGGAGTTAGAAGTGCATTATTATGGTTCTTTAGCCATAAAAGAGCCTAACCCTTCGTGTCATACGTTAATCATTCCAAGCAAGGGAGATATTATGCTTGTTCCTGGCTTGGCTTTTGATAGAAAAGGTGGACGAATAGGGTATGGAGGTGGTTTTTATGATCGCTATTTAATCAAGTATCCCTTTCTATATACCATAGGGGTAGGACAAAAATTTCAACTTTTAGAAACAGTGCCTATGGAAGAAACAGATCAACTCCTTAAAGCACTTTTAATCAGTGATAAGTCATGGGGGTGTGAGGAAATACAGGTAATATAGCCTGCTTTCCTTGCATCCTTATTTGCTATTTTTCACCAGATAGTATACAATAAGAACAAATGTTCTAAATCATGAGGAGTCAAGGATGATTACGTATATTAGAGGTAAATTAGTAGAACTGGGTGAAAGTTTTATTGTTATTGAAACAAATGGCATAGGTTATGAGATATTTTGTAATGGTTACACCTTTGAGGTGACTTTAGGTAAAGAAGAAAAGATTTATATTTATGAGCATATAAAAGAAGATAGTTATGATCTTTATGGATTCAAAACGAAAGAGGATAAAGAACTCTTTAAAAAACTTATTAGTGTCAGTGGTATTGGTCCTAAGGGAGGCATGCAAATTTTAAATAAGTATGCAACAAGTGAGGTCATTGGCTATATTACACAAGGAGACACTAAAGCACTTAGTAAAGTGAGTGGTATCGGCCCTAAAACAGCTCAACGTCTAGTGCTTGAGCTTAAAGATAGTTTAGCCAAACTAGCTCTTGCAGAAATACCTCTCTTACAAACAGGTAAGGAAGATTATAAAGAAGTAAAGGAAGAAGCAATTGAAGCTTTAATGATTTTAGGCTACGGACAAAATGAATCAAAGAAAGCTGTTGAAGCTCTCTTTGAGTACCAGGATACCAGTGAGAAGCTCATTAAAAAAGCCTTAAGTTTACTAGGCTAGAAAGGGGGAAAAGATGACAAAACGCATGATGTCTTCAGATTTACAGCTAGAAGACTCGGAAATAGAAAGTAATATTCGTCCCTTGACATTAGAGGACTATATTGGTCAAACTGCTATTAAAGAAACAATCCGCATTTTTATAGAGGCAGCTAAGAAGCGTGACGAACCACTCGATCATGTGCTTTTATATGGACCACCGGGTCTTGGAAAGACAACACTTGCAGGTGTTATAGCCCATGAGATGGGGGTTAAGTATAAAGTAACCTCTGGTCCAGCTATAGAAAAACCAGGTGATTTAGCAGCTATTTTAAATAATTTACAACCAAGAGATATCTTATTTATTGATGAGATTCATCGTATGAGCAGACCTATTGAAGAAGTGTTATATTCCGCCATGGAAGATTACTGTATTGATATAGTGGTAGGGAAAGGGCCAGCTGCAAAATCTATTCGTCTGACCCTTCCACCTTTTACGCTAATAGGAGCTACCACAAGGGCAGGTATGCTAAGTTCACCGCTCAGAGATCGGTTTGGAATTATACAACGACTGGAGTATTATACAGATGAAGAGTTGGCGCAAATTGTAAGTCGTACCGCACGTCTTTTAGAAACGCCTATTATAGAAGAGGCCGCTCTTGAGATTGCTAAAGCCAGTAGAGGGACTCCAAGAGTTGCTAATAGGTTGTTAAAGCGTATAAGAGATATTGCACTTATCAAATATGAGAAAAACATTGATTTTACAGTATGCTTAAAGGCTTTAGAGTTATTAAATATTGACCGAAGAGGTTTGGATGAAATTGATAGGCGAATTATACAGGTTATTGCAACTCAGTTTAAAGGGGGACCGGTAGGTCTTGAAACTTTAGCAGCTGCTATTGGAGAGGAAAAGGATACATTAGAAGATGTGTATGAGCCCTATCTTTTGCAGCAAGGCTTGTTGCAACGTACACCTAGGGGACGTATGTTAACACCTTATGCTTATGAATGCTTTGAGTTAGGAAGTCTATCTTTGTGAGGAATGTTAGAGAGAAAGAGTAGGTTTTTTAACATCCCTATGGTATAATGACAAAAAAGGTAAAACTAAGCGTATAGGGGTGGTGAGTGATGTCAAAAAATAAGGTAGAAGTCATTATTGGCGGAACTATTTTGGCACTTCAAGGGGAGGAATCAGAAGAGCATATTCAAAAGGTAGCTAGCTTGATAGACAAACAACTCATGGCAATTCAAAAAAACAATGTGAGAAAGAACTTAAATCCTACAAAGGTGTATATGCTAGCAGCCTTAAATATTGCCAATGAATATATTAAGGCTTTAGAAGAGCTAAGTGTATGTATGGATGAAATTCAATCTTTTGAAGAGGAAAAAGAACGGCTTAAAAGAGAGCTTTCAGCTTTAAAAGAAGAGAATGCAAAGCTTCAACTCTTAGAACAACCCACTTATGCGTCCGTTAACAGAAAGAAACATATTAACAGGGGGAGGTAATACCTTCCCCTGTTCATTCTATAAAGAGAAAAGGTGAACGATTTAGATGGTAGAATTATTAGCCCCTGTGGGAAAACTAGAAAACGCTTATGCGGCTATTGAAAATGGAGCCAATGCCCTTTTTGTAGGAGGCAAATGCTTTAATGCAAGGAAGTATGCAGACAACTTCACAGACGAAGAACTAGAAACGATTGTACGGTATGCGAAACTTCGTGATGTAGCTGTTCACGTCACAGTCAATATTGTGATTAAAGAGCAAGAAATGGAAGAACTCATTGGCTATTTAACGTATTTAAATGAGTTAGGTGTAGATGCCCTTATTGTACAAGACTTAGGAGTGGCACGTTTGGTAAAAACACATTTTCCTCAGATGGTATTACATGCCAG
Source organism: Sporanaerobium hydrogeniformans (assembly GCF_002735925.1). GTDB lineage: Bacteria > Bacillota > Clostridia > Lachnospirales > Cellulosilyticaceae > Sporanaerobium > Sporanaerobium hydrogeniformans. The sequence continues at coordinate 45,180 of NZ_PEDL01000005.1, forward strand.
TACACAAATGTCAGCACACAGCATCGAAGATGTCTTATTCCTCAAGGAAGCTGGGTTTAGTCGTGTCGTCTTAGCACGTGAATTGCAATTAGATGAAATAAAGGATATTTGTGAAAAATGTGATGTGGAGATTGAAACGTTTATCCATGGGGCCATGTGCTATAGTTATTCAGGGCAATGTCTAATGAGCAGTTTAATTGGTGGGCGTAGTGGTAACCGTGGACGTTGTGCACAGCCTTGTCGTATGCGCTATACCCTTCAAGAGGGAAACCGTTCACTTACAGAGGATACATTTATGCTGAGTCTAAAGGATATGTGTACACTAGAGGATTTACCTACCCTTATAGCAGCGGGTATAACCTCTTTTAAGATAGAAGGGCGTATGAAATCACCTGAATATGTGGCTTCTGTAGTAAGTACTTACCGTAAGTATATTGACCTAGCTGAAAAACAGCTAACCTATCAAGTGGCTCGTGAAGATTGGGGAAGAGTGGAAGGAATTTTTAATCGTGGGGGCTTTTCAAAAGGTTATTATTTTCAAAAGTCAGGAGTGAATATGATAACAGAAGAAAGTCCTAAACATTTGGGTGTGCGTATAGGTACAGTCATAGCTTTTTCTCCCAAAACGTCTACAGCGACCATTCGATTGGAAGGCAATTTAAATGCAGGAGATGGCATTGAAATACTAAGAACGGGTAAAGAAAGTGTGGGTGCCGGGATTTCAAGAGCTTATAAAAAAGGAGATACTCTTATTCAAAAATTGGAGGGATATGTAGCACCTTCAAGTCCTGTTTATTTAACCAAAAATCATCAGCTGATTAAAAGCTTAAAGGCATCTTACCAAAAGCCATTACGTAAAATCCCAGTAGAACTTTTAGTCGTTGGTAAAATAGGAAAACCTCTTTATTTACAACTAAAATATAAAGACCTAACCGTTACTTATCAAGGTGAAATAGTACAACAAGCATTAGAAGCTCCACTTACAGAAGAAAAGGTGATGAAACAATTAACCAAATTTGGGAATACTTCTTTTGTAGTGGCAACTTCAAGTGCCCAATGGACAGAGGGTGCTTATTTAGCAATTAGTCAGCTTAACGAAGCACGAAGACAGGTTATTGCATTATTAGAAGCAGCACTTTTAAAAAAGGAAAACATGCAACAAAAACCGATTATACGTGAAACACCTAAGACATTGGAAAATAGTAATTGGCATGTAGGTGTACGAACACTACAGCAATTAAAGATTTGCCTTGATTATACAGAAATAACACGTATTTATTGGGAATGGCAATATAATAATGAAGATACACAAATAGCATTGGAACAGACAAAAAAAGCAGGGAAAGAGTTTTATATTGCCTTTCCAAGTATCATAAAAACAGCTCATTATACGCGCTATAAAAAAGATTTCTTCATATGGGAGAAGTCAATTTGTGATGGGTATTTAGTGCGTACCTATGGTCTTTGTTATCTTTTTTCAGGAACGACTAAAAAGATTCAGTTAGATTACAACTTTAACCTGCTTAATAATGAAGCTGTTCTTTTCTGGCAGGATAAAGGGATAGATGGTATGACGCTTTCGCCAGAACTTACAAGAAAAGAAAGTGAAGCATTAAGAGGACCATTAGAACGTTTAGTTTATGGTTATTTGCCAGTCATGACTACCTCGCAATGTCTTTTAGGGAATTATAAGCAGTGTCAAAAAGGTAAAGATACAAAAAGAAGTTTGTATCTTAAAGACCGAAAAGATAGTAAATGGCCGATTGTAACAGATTGTGAAGGGTGTGTCATGCAGCTTCTCACTCCAAAACCGTTAGTTGTTAAACAAGTAGAAAGTTTCAATAGACAGAGAACAACACATTTAAGGTTGCAATTTACTTTTGAAAAGGATTATGAAATCAAACAAATTTGTGAAGCTTATTTGTATAAAGATGAAAAGTCTATTACTACCTTAGATGGGGTAGCTTTTAAAACTGTTGAATAAAGAAAGGAGAATCTATGGCCTATTTTAATTTGGCAATTTTATTAAGTCGTGCTATTTTTGCAGGGTTTAGTTTGCTCTTTATTATTGTTGCCTATAGCTTTATGCAGCCTTTTACGCATTATGCTCTGGGACATTCCAGAGAAAAAAATAGGTTCCTTTATCTCTGCCTAACCTTTATTCATTTAGGTGGTATAGCTATTTTAGCAGGAAAGACAACAGACGTAGTGGCACGAGTGGCTATTTTGCGTAATGGACTTATTGTTTTTATCCTGATGAGTCTGACACTTTGGCTTCTTAGATTTTGGCGAAGAGATAAAGAAATTGTTTTATGGAATCTTGTTTTTTTCTTGATGGATATGGGTTATTTGATGTTAGAGCGTTTAGATCACGATTTGGCAACAAAGCAAATAATTGCCTACCTATTAGGAGTAAGCTTTGCCCTTGTACTTCCAAGCCTTTTTTCACTAGTAATTCGTGCCAGCAATCGCTACTTGTATCTAGGCATCTTACTACTTACAATGCTTTTACCCTTTATTGCTGGAGATACCATATTAGGAGCGAAGAATTGGGTTAATATCGCAGGCTTACGTTTTCAACCTTCGGAAATTGGAAAAGTTGCTCTAGTCCTTTACTTGGCAGCACTATGGGGTGGAAAAAAGAAGATGACTTTTTTAGAAATTTTACAAGGCTCTTTAGTGGTAGCTATAGCTCTTGGCTGTTTGATTATTCAGCGTGATTTGGGAGCTGCCCTTTTATACTACATGACTTTTCTAGTGCTACTTTTGTTAGCTACTGGTAAGCTTTTACTTCCTTTATTAGGACTAGGATTAGGTGGTTTAGGGGGAGTAATGGGCTATTTTCTCTTTTCACATGTACAGGTACGTGTTGAGGCATGGCAAAACCCCTGGCAAGACATTACTGGTTCAGGATATCAAGTTGTTCAAGGTCTTTTTGCTATGGGAACTTGGGGATGGCTTGGAAGTGGCCTAACTCGTGGAACACCAAGTGTCATTCCTTTTGCTTCTACAGATTATATTTTTCCAGCTATTTGTGAAGAATTTGGAAACTTTATGGGGATTATTTTACTCCTATGCTATTTAGGGATTATTTTACAAACTTTACAAATTACAAGAAGACAACATAAGCGTTTTGAACTCTTGGTAACAATGGGAATAGGTGCTTTATTTACCTTACAAACTTTTATTATTTTAGGTGGGGTGCTTAAGATTATTCCACTTACAGGAATTACCACACCTTTTATGAGTGCAGGTGGTTCTTCTCTTGTTGTGAGCTTTGGCATGATTGGGCTACTTACCTATTTATCCTATCAAAGTAGAAAGCAAGACATAGAGGAGGGGGAAAATGACTAAAAAAAAGGAAAAAATCCCTTTTAAACCTATTAAAGAAAATGCTAAAATTTATCAAAAAAGTCGACCTAAAAAACCTATTACCTCTTTGGAAAACAATATGCGTTATACAGGTCTTGTAGGCGGTATGTATATAAGCCTATTTATGTTATTAATTGGTTATTTAGTTTATTTTACAGCTTTTAAACAAAAACAAATTGCAACACATCCTTATAATACACGATTAAACGTTATGGAAGAAGAAGTAGTAAGAGGGAATATTTATGATGCCAATGGAGAACTTTTGGCAATAAATAAAGAAGGGATACGTTATTATCCACAAGGTAATCTTTACGCTCATGCTGTAGGTTATGCTCAAATGGGTAAAACAGGTATGGAGGCGGTTGCCAATACCCAGCTTCTTTACCCAGACTATTCTTTTACTTCACTTTTTAAAAATGCTTTTCAAAATGAAAAATTTGAAGGGCGAAATGTGGTACTTACCTTAGATCAACGTTATCAAGAAGCTGCTGCAGAAGCTTTAGGAGACTATAAAGGTGGTGTAGTTGTATTAGAACCTTCTACAGGTAAGGTAAAAGCAATGTATTCAAGTCCTACCTTTAACCCTAATAATTTAAAGGAAAATTGGGAAGAACTAAGACAGGATACAGAACGCTCACCTTTAGTGAATCGTGCAACGAGTGGCTTATATCCACCAGGCTCTATTTTTAAAACACTGACAGCTCTTGCTTTTTTAGAAGAAAAAGGGGAGAATGCATATGACTTTACTTATACCTGTGAAGGAGAAATAAAAGGTGAAGATTACACAATTCAGTGTTATAATAAAACAAAGCATGGCAAGGTAGATTTAAAGCAAGCCTTTGCAGTATCTTGTAATACGTACTTCGTAAAGCTGACTCAAGAGATGCCGATAGAAAATCTAAAGGCTATGGCTGAAAAATGTGGTTTTAACGAAGTTTTAGCTTTTGATATGGATCATGCGATGAGTAGATATCAGCTTCTTGCGAGTGATACAGCTTTTGAGAAAGCTGCAACGTATATTGGGCAAGGTAAAACGCTGGTAAGTCCTTTGCATATGGCGATGCTTGCAGGAGCTATTGCTAATGATGGCATTTTGATGAAACCTTATCTTTTAGACCGTGCCACCAATCAAAAGGGAACAGATAAAATGAAAGTACTTCCTCAATATGTTTCAGCCATACTGGATGAAAAGCTTGCTAAGCAAATGCAAGAGCTTATGAGACAAGTGGTAAAGGAAGGAACAGGAAGTAAACTTGCCCGTAAAAATATTCAAGTAGCTGGTAAGACAGGTACAGCTCAAAATGAGACAGGTAAAGATCACTCTTGGTTTATGGGTTTTGCAACAGCTCTAGATAACAGCAAAGAGCCTATTGCTTTTGCAATTATTGTTGAAAATGGTGGGAAGGGTGCAAAAGCTCTTGATGTGACCAATAGACTATTACAGGTATATGAGAAGATAGAGGAATAGTGAAAATGTAAAGAGTAAAGAGGGACGTGTATGATAAGAATGGTAAGCTGTGGAGGGGTTGTTATCCATAAGGGAAAGATGCTCCTGCTTTATAAGGATTATAAACAAAAATATGTAGGCTGGGTACTTCCTAAAGGGACTGTAGAACCAGGAGAAACTCACCAGACGACAGCTCTTAGAGAAGTAAGAGAAGAGACAGGTGTTGAGGCGCGTATTATTCGGTTTATCGGTTCAAGTGAGTATACCTTTCAAGGTCATGAAGACCGTATTTGCAAAACAGTACATTGGTATCTGATGCAAGCAGATAGCTTTTATTGCAAACCCCAACGTGAGGAATATTTTATTGATGCAGGATACTATAAATATTACGAAGCCTATCATCTTTTAAAGTTTAGTGATGAGCGTTATATTCTTAAAAAAGCTTACCATTTATACAACGAATACCGTGGGCTCCATCATTCTTGAAAGTCTTATCTAGAAGGATAGGGCTTTTTTAATTGAATATTATAGAGGATAGTGATAGAATGGAAGAAGTATGAAAAAAAGTGTCGAGGAGTGCAACAAGAGATGACCAATAAAAGAGTATTATTAGTAGGATTTTATAATGAGAAAGCATTAGGTGTGAGGTATTTAGCTAATGCCATAGAAAAACATGGGTATGAACCACATGTTTTATTTTTTAAAGGCTTTAATAGTATTGAGCCCAGTAAAGCTACTGAAAAAGAATTAGAAATGCTCAGAGAGCTTATAAAAGAAATTAAACCCTGCTTTATTGGACTGAGTGTTATGAGTTCTTTATATTTAGAAACGATTTATCTTGTAAATAAAACAATTAAAGAGCATTTTGATATTCCTGTAGCTTGGGGAGGGGTATTTGCAACGCTTATGCCTGAAAAAGCAATAAAGGAATGTGATTTTGTTATGCGTGGTGAGGGTGAAAAAACCATTGTTGAGCTTTTAGATGCCTTACAAAACGGAGAAAGTTATGAAACAATCCAAAACCTTGCTTATTTAAATGCACAAGGTGAATACATATGTAATGAAATTCGTCCACTTGAACAAGATATTGACCTGTATGGTTATCCAGCCATTGGAGCAGAAAATATGTATCTAATCCATGGGGATAAAATACATAGAGGTGATCCTCAACTCAAGTCTTTTACTTATGAATTAAATGCTTCTAGAGGTTGTCCTTTTTCTTGTTCTTATTGCAGTGCTATTAACTTACGTCGTCTTTATAAAGGCAAAGGACGCTATGTACGTTTCCGCACTGTTGAAAGTGTAATGGATGAGTTAAATGAAGCGAAGCGCAAAATTCCTAAACTCCGTGTTATTCACTTTTGGGATGAGATTTTTTCAGATGAAGAAGGATGGGTAGAGGAATTTGCAAGACGTTATAAAAAAGAAATTGGTATTCCTTTCCGTATATGGGGGCATCCGATGAAGGTAGATAAAAAGATTATTACTCATCTTGTAGATGCAGGCTTACATCAAATTGTAGTAGGGATTCAAAGTGGTTCACCAACTGTAAGAAAAGATACTTTCCATCGTCCAGAGACGCAAGAACAAATTATAGCATCCAGTCATATTCTTTCAGAGTGTAAGGTGCCTAAGGTTTATTATGACTTTATGATTCGCCATCCGTTCGAAAACCAAGAGCAGCTTAAGGAAACCTTCTATTTATGTTTAGAGCTAGCTCATCCTTTTAGTCTCAATATCCATGGACTCAACTTTTTACCTGCTACGGATATTGTGCAAATGGCTATAGACCAAGGCTATCATACAAAAGAAGAGTTAGACAGTATGATGTTTAGTTCCATTCAGGAGCAATATGATCAATATTGGGGACCCAATGTATATCATAAAATTACAGCAGATAACCTCTGGGTAGCTCTTATTTATCTTACTCAATTTCCACAAATAAGAGAAGAAGTACTTCGTTTAGCTAAAGAAGTAGAAGCAGGTAGAGGTCAAAAAGAAGTCTTAAAGTTGAAGGATAAGATGGAGAGAAAAACAAAAATAAGTGAGTATATAAATAAAGCAAAATTAGTACTTAAAATAAAGTAAGATATCAATAAAGAACATCGGCACCCATTGCTGATGTTTTTTTAATTCTAAGAAGAGATAAAGACATACAAAAAAGCACATCTATATAGATGTGCTTTTTAATGCCGGCAGTGGGACTTGAACCCACACGTAGTTACCTACAACAGATTTTGAGTCTGCCTCGTCTGCCATTCCGACATGCCGGCCAATCTTGAATTGTTTTAAGACAAGTAGTATATTACCATATTCTAACTGAAAGTGCAAGTAAAATGTAAAGATATTCAGTGGTTTTTTGTAACTCACTAAAAAAGGAAAAGATTGTATCTTAATGCTTAATCGATTACAATAAAAGTAATGGCCTAAGATTTAAAGTAGAAGTTGGCCCATAGAAAGGAGGACAAGCTCATGGAAGAAGCAAGGGAAAGAATGCTGATTGAAAAAGTGAAAAGTGGCGACATGGAAGCTTTTGAAGAGCTACTCTTTCACTATGAGAAGCCCATTTATACTATTTGTTTACGCTTATTAAAGGATGAAGAAGAAGCCATGGATGCAGCACAGGAGGTTGCGCTTAAGTTATGGAAGCAGCTCCATCTTTTTAAATATAAATCAAAACTCAGTACATGGATTTATCGATTAACGACTAATCAATGTTTAGACCAGCTAAGAAAATGGAAGCATAAAAAAGATATTTCCCTCTTTCAACAAGATACTCATAAGAAAGAAGAATGGATATTTGAAAAACCAGATGAAGAGATTAGTATAGAAAAGCAAATCGAACAAAAAGAACTTCAAGCTATTTTACAACAAGCACTTATGGAATTAAAAGAAGATTATCGTACAATTTTAGTGCTACGTGATATACAACATTATGCTTATGAAGAGATTGCAGAGGTCTTAAATATCACTTTAGGAACGGTGAAATCGAGACTGTCCCGTGCAAGAGGGGCTCTTAAAAAAGTTTTGGAACAAAACAAGGAACCCTACCAATCTTTTTTTCGTCTAAAAAGGTAATAAGGAGTGTGTCCTATGAAATGTAAACATTGTATAGAGAGGCTATCAGAGTACTACGATAACCAACTTAATAGTAAAGAACAACAACAAATAGAAGCACATCTTGGCACATGCACTTATTGCCAAGAAGAGTGGCGAAAATGGAAATTTATTTTAGAAGAAGTACATCATTTAGAAGAAGTTCCTGTACCAGAAAATTTACATGAGCGTATGTTAGCAGGTGTAAAAAAGGAACAAAGTAAAGAATTAATAGATAAAAATCACAAAACTTTTACTAAGTATTGGTATAATCGATCATGGATAAAGGTTACGGGAAGTGTGGCAGCTGTTTTTATACTTGTCATAACTTTATCTCAACAAGGGGGATTTTTTAGAAAAGAAAGTAAAACCGAATCAGGGGTAGAACCTTTAACGGTTGCTCCTTATGAAGCACAAAGCATGATAACGGAAAGCGTGGGACCACAGACACGCATGGCTATACCTGAAGAACAAAATATACCAGAGGCAGCCTCTGCAGCAAATCATGCAGATACACAGGCAAATCAAAAGAGAGAGGGAACTATAAAACAAGATAATCAAGCAGTTGTAGAGCAATGGGTAGTTACGAACAAAGATCAAAAAAGTCTTTTAGAGACATTACAGACTTATAGTATAGAACAAGGTTTCACTCTATTTATGGAACAGGAAGATGTAGGGACAGAAGGTATCTACTTAACAGGTGTTAACGATAAGCAAGCTCTTAAAACTTTTTTAGAAGAAAGAGGAGCAGAAGTACAGATTACTGTGCAAGAAGCAGGAAAAGACCTTAAACTTTTTTTACAAACTGGGCAATAGGTCATAAAATTATAGAAATAAGGGAAGAGTGAAAGGAAGGACTTGACAGTTTCTATGGTTTTTGCTACATTAAGAGCGTAAAGTTATAATCCTTGCAGTGAAAAAGAAGAGTAGCATCTTTTAAAGATTTTTTAGCGAGATTGGGAGGGTGGAAGCCAATCAAATCCTAGATGTGAAGGCACTTTGGAGCAAGACTTAAAAGAGGAATAAGTCTAGGCTTATTCAATAAGGGTGGAACCGCGGAAGTTACCTTTCGTCCCTTGCCAGGGATGGGAGGTTTTTTATTTTATCCAAAAATGAGGAGGAGTCAATGAAATGGTTGAAAAAAGTATGCAACAAATAGTAGCTGTAGCTAAATCAAGAGGATTTGTTTATCCAGGATCTGAAATTTATGGTGGTCTTGCAAATTCATGGGATTACGGTCCACTAGGGGTAGAATTTAAGAATAATATAAAAAGAGCTTGGTGGAAAAAATTCATTCAAGAAAGTCCTTATAATGTAGGAGTAGATTGTGCCATTCTAATGAATCCACAAGTATGGGTAGCTTCAGGGCACGTTGGTGGCTTCAATGATCCACTTATGGATTGTAAAGCATGTAAGGAACGTTTTAGGGCAGATAAAATCATTGAAGATTATTTAGAAGAACAAGGTACTCCAGAAGTGGTAGATGGATGGACAAATGAACAGATGCAAAGCTTTATTAAAGAAAAGAATATTGCTTGTCCAACCTGTGGTGCCCATGACTTTACAGATATTCGCCAATTCAATTTAATGTTTAAAACTTTCCAAGGTGTAACCGAGGACTCTAAAAATGTAGTTTATCTACGTCCAGAAACTGCACAAGGTATTTTTGTTAATTTTAAGAGTGTACAACGTACAAGTCGTAAAAAAGTACCTTTTGGTATTGGTCAAATTGGTAAGTCTTTTAGAAATGAAATTACGCCAGGTAACTTTATCTTCCGTATTCGTGAGTTTGAACAAATGGAGCTTGAATTTTTCTGTAAACCAGGTACAGAGCTTGAATGGTTTGACTATTGGAGAAGCTATGCCAAAAACTTCTTATTAAATTTGGGAATTAAAGAAGAGAATATGCGTCTTCGTGACCACTCAGCAGAAGAACTTTCTCACTATAGTAATGCTACAACAGATATTGAGTTTCTTTTCCCATTTGGTTGGGGCGAGCTTTGGGGAATTGCAAGTCGTACAGATTTTGACTTAAAACAACATCAAACACACTCTGGAGAGGATATGCAATATTTTGATCCAACGACAAATGAAAAATATATCCCTTATTGTGTGGAGCCTTCTTTAGGAGCAGACCGTGTGACACTTGCTTTCTTATGTGAAGCATATGATGAAGAAACATTAGAAGATGGTGATACACGTACAGTTTTCCGCTTCCATCCTGCTCTTGCACCTGTGAAAGCTGCAGTACTTCCTCTTTCTAAGAAGCTTTCAGAAGAAGCAACTAAAGTATATGAACTACTTGCCAAAGAATTTAATGTAGAATTTGATGAGGCAGGTTCAATTGGTAAGCGTTATAGAAGGCAAGATGAAATAGGTACACCGTTCTGTATCACCTTTGATTTTGATTCGTTAGAAGACCAAATGGTAACTGTGCGTGATCGTGATACGATGGCACAAGAGCGTATTGCTATTAGTGAGCTTGTTAGTTATATTCATGACAAAATGAAGTTTTAGACAAAAAATAGCCAAAATCTAAGAAGATTTTGGCTATTTTTTTATTAATATAAGAAAACAAAAGGATATCTAAAAGAAAAAAGAAGGATAATGGTAAAAAATTAACAAAAAATAATATTTACTAATGTGAATAATGTTTAATATTATAAATGAAGTCATAAAAGTTTAAAACACTATGTCCTAATCTAAATTTTATGTTATAATAGGAAAGGAATGAAAAAAGGGGCAGGTCTGTAAATTCGCCGCCAATTGATTTACACCAGAACCTTAATCATTATGCATAAAATTTAGGAGGGAAATAAATGAGTAAGAAATGGGTTTATATGTTTCAGGAAGCAGAAGCTGGAAACAAAAATTTATTAGGTGGAAAAGGTGCCAATCTTGCAGAGATGACACAACTAGGTTTACCTATTCCTCAAGGATTTACAGTAACTACAGAAGCATGTACTGGTTACTATGAAAATGATAAAACACTTTCAGAAGAAATGATGAATCAAATTAAAGAATGCCTTGGCAAACTAGAAGAACTTGCAGGCAAAAAATTTGGTGACACAGAAAATCCACTTCTTGTTTCTGTACGTTCTGGTGCTCGCGTATCTATGCCAGGTATGATGGATACCGTTCTTAACTTAGGTCTTAATGATGTGGCTGTAGAAGGTCTTGCTAAAAAAACAGATAATGTACGTTTTGCATATGACTCTTATCGTCGCTTTATTCAAATGTTCTCAGACGTTGTAATGGAAATTCCAAAACCACGTTTTGAAAAAATTATAGATGAAATGAAAAAAGAAAAAGGTGTAGAACTTGACACTGACCTTACAGCAGACGACTTAAAAGAAATGGTTGTACGCTTTAAAGCACTTTACAAAGAAGAAAAAGGTGTAGATTTCCCACAAGAACCTGAATTCCAATTGATGGAATCTATCAAAGCTGTTTTCCGCTCTTGGATGAATCCACGTGCCATTATTTATAGAAGAATGCATGACTATCCATCTGAATGGGGTACAGCTGTAAACGTGCAAATGATGGTGTTTGGTAACATGGGAGAAACTTCTGGTACAGGCGTTGCCTTCACAAGAAACCCTGCAACAGGTGAAAATAAAATTTATGGTGAATATTTAATCAATGCACAAGGTGAGGATGTTGTTGCGGGTATTCGTACGCCTAATCCAATTACTCAGCTTGAACAAGACATGCCAGAGGTATACAAGGAGTTTACAGAAATCTATACAAAACTTGAAAATCACTACCGTGATATGCAAGATATGGAGTTTACTGTTGAAGAAGGTAAATTATTCTTCCTTCAAACACGTAATGGAAAGAGAACAGCACAAGCTGCTCTTAAAATTGCTGTAGACCTTGTAGCAGAAGGGAAAATTGATGAAAAAACAGCTGTTTGCCGTGTTGATCCTAAACAACTTGATCAACTACTTCATCCAACCTTTGATACAAAGGCATTAAAAGCTGCTAAGATAATTGGTAGTGCACTTCCAGCTTCACCAGGTGCAGCAACAGGTAAAGTATATTTCACAGCTGAAGATGCAAAAAATGCAGCAGCTGCAGGTGAAAGAGTTATCCTTGTTCGCTTGGAAACTTCTCCAGAAGATATTGAAGGTATGGTAGCTGCTCAAGGTATCTTAACTGTACGTGGTGGTATGACTTCTCACGCAGCAGTAGTTGCTCGTGGTATGGGGACTTGCTGTGTATCTGGTTGTGGAGAAATCAAAATTGATGAAGAAGCTAAATACTTCACACTAGGTGGAACTACCTATAAAGAAGGCGACTACATTTCACTAGATGGTTCTACAGGTAATATTTATGGTGAAGAAATTAAAACAGTGGAACCAGAAATTACAGGTGACTTTGAAACACTTATGGCTTGGGCTGACAAAGCAAGAGTACTTAAGGTAAGAACCAATGCAGATACACCAAAAGATGCAGCCAATGCAGTACGCTTTGGTGCAGAAGGTATCGGGCTTTGCCGTACAGAACATATGTTCTTTGAAGAAGATCGTATTATGAAAATTCGTAAAATGATTGTTTCTAAAACAGTTGAAGATAGAAAAGAAGCCCTTAAAGCTCTTCTACCCCTTCAAAGAGGAGATTTTGCAGGCATTTATGAGGCGATGGAAGGTAGACCGGTTACAGTTCGTCTTCTTGACCCACCACTTCATGAGTTTGTACCTCACACAGATGAAGATATTGCAGAGCTTGCAAAAGAAATGAAACTAGATTTTGAAGATCTTAAAGCAACGGTAGAAGGACTCAAAGAGTTTAACCCAATGATGGGGCATCGTGGTTGCCGTTTAGCAGTGACTTATCCTGAAATTGCAGAAATGCAAACACGTGCTATTATTGAAGCTGCTGTACAAGTGAAGAAAGAAAAAGGTTACGACATTGTACCAGAAATCATGATTCCACTTGTAGGCGAAAAGAAAGAACTTAAATTTGTGAAAGATGTTGTTGTTCGTACAGCAAATGAAGTTATTAAAGAATCAGGTATTGAAATGGAATACCATGTAGGTACAATGATTGAAATCCCACGTGCTGCACTTACAGCAGATGCTATTGCAGAGGAAGCAGAATTCTTCTCATTTGGTACAAATGACTTAACACAAATGACCTTTGGTTTCTCTCGTGATGATGCTGGTAAATTCCTACCTGCTTACTACGATACAAATATTTATGAAAGCGATCCATTTGCAAGACTTGATCAAACAGGTGTTGGTCAACTTATAGAGATGGCTGCTGAAAAAGGACGACAAACACGTCCAAACATTAAACTTGGTATCTGTGGTGAACATGGTGGTGATCCATCTTCTGTAGAGTTCTGCCATAAAGTAGGTTTAAATTATGTATCTTGTTCACCATTTAGAGTGCCAATTGCAAGACTTGCTGCTGCACAAGCTGCGCTTACTCAAAAATAAGAATATATTTCATAAAAGTGCTACATAAGGCTTGCCTTATCGTAGTACTTTTTGTTTGTGCGATTATACTAAAAAAAATGTGCTTTTATGACACTTTTTGTTTCTTTAAACAAATTTGTCATTTAAAAAAGGAAATGGAGAAATTATGTAGTATTACTAATAGTATGTGAGGTGATAAAAATGTGCCATCGAAGAAGGCAAGAGGCATTTGAAAAAGAGTATTTAAGTCCTTATGCTATGCGAGTGAGTCAATCTAAAGGGCGAGAGCGTTTAGAAGAGGAATGTGAAGTTCGAACAGCCTTTCAACGTGATCGTGATCGTATCTTACATTCAAAAGCTTTTCGAAGGATGGCTCATAAGACACAAGTTTTTATTTCACCAGAAGGAGATCATTATAGAACGCGGTTAACACATACGCTAGAAGTAGCGCAGATTGCACGAACACTTGCAAGAGCTCTAAGGCTGAATGAAGATTTAACAGAAGCTATTGCCTTAGGACATGACTTAGGACATACGCCCTTTGGACATACAGGTGAGAGAGTTTTATCAGAATTAACAGAAAGACGTTTTTCACATAATAAACATAGTTTGCGTGTAGTTGAGAAACTAGAAAATGAAGGAAAAGGACTTAATTTGACCTATGAAGTGCGGGATGGTATAGTTAATCATCCCACCAGTGGACATCCTCAGACTTTAGAGGGATGTATTGTTCAAATTGCTGATAAAATAGCTTACATTAATCATGATATTGATGATGCAATTAGAGGGAAGGTATTGACACAAGACGATTTACCCCTAAAGTATCGTCAAGTATTGGGGGAGACATCTAGTATTCGGATTAATCGTATCATTATGGATCTTATTAATGAGAGTAATGGAAAATCCATGATAAAAATGAGTCAATCTATGCAGACAGCTTTTTATGGTATGCGTCAGTTTTTATTTGATAAGGTCTACATTGGTTCTTCTGCTAAAGAGCAGGAAGGAAAGGCAGAGCAAGTAATTCGTCAGCTTTATGCTTACTATATCCATAAACTAGAGGCATTGCCACCTCATATTTATCAAAAATTAGAGTATGGAGAAACAAAGGAACAACTTGTTTGTGATTATATTGCAGGGATGACAGATCGTTATGCGATTCATTGTTTTTGTGATTTGTTTTTTCCTGCATCTTGGAATATTTACTAAGAATAGAATAAGGTTTCTTTAAACATAAGATTAGATAGAAAGAAGGAGAGTAGATGTATCCCCAACATGTGATTGAAGAGATTAGACAACGCAGTGATATTGTATCTATTATCTCCGAACATACGAGTCTTACAAAAAAAGGAAATAATTACACAGGTTTATGTCCCTTTCATACGGAAAAAACACCTTCTTTTTCTGTCAGTGAGGATAAGCAACTTTATTATTGTTTTGGATGCGGAGCAGGTGGCAATATACTAACTTTTTTGATGCAAAAAGAGAATATGAACTTTGTAGAAGCACTTAAATATTTAGCAGAACGTGAAAATATATCTCTAGAAGAAGATTATCTTTCACCAGAGGAAGTGGAACGTACACATCATCGTCAAAAACTTCTAGAAGTTTTAAAGGAAGCAGGTAAATATTTTTATTACATGCTAAGAGATGCTACTCATAAAGAGGTACTTCATTATTTAACAGAACGTGGTCTGAATTTAGATACAATTAAACAATTTGGTATTGGTTATTCTCCAGCTACGTATAATGGATTATATAAATATTTAGAACAAAAGGGCTATTCTAAAGAACTTCTTATGGAGTCTGGATTATTTGTAGTAGGTAAGCAGTCACAAGTTATAGCAGATCGTTTTATGGGACGTGTAATTTTTCCAATTTTTGATACAAGTAAAAAAGTAATTGCCTTTGGGGCCCGTGTATTAGATAATAGTTTACCTAAGTATTTAAATTCACCTGAAAATCTTTTGTTTAATAAAAGTAACACATTATATGGTTTACATTTAGCAAGAAGTAGTGCCAGTACCTATTTTATTTTAGTAGAAGGCTATATGGATGTTATAGCTATGCATCAAGCTGGATTTACTCAGACAGTAGCTTCATTAGGTACGGCTTTTACGCCACTTCATGCAAAGCTTTTAAAGCGTTATACAAAGGAAGTGGTTATTCTCTATGACAGTGATAGTGCGGGTATTAAGGCTGTTCAGCGTGCTATTCCTATTTTGCGAAATGAAGGGCTCAAGGTAAGGGTACTACAGCTTAAGGAAGGGAAAGATCCTGATGAATACTTAAAAACTCATGGTAGAGAAAGTCTAAAACGTTTATTGGAGGAGGCAACGACAGATGTATGGTTTGAGATTTCACGTTTAGAACTTCAATATGATTTAAAGGTAACAGAACAAAAGGTGAAGTTTTTACAAGAAGTTGCTTACAAGCTAAGTGATTTAGAAAGTAGTATTGAGCAAACGCTTTATGCAGAGGAAATAAGTGAACAATATGGGATTGACCTCAATGTTTTAAAAGCAGAGATTGTTCAACATTATAAGCGCAAGCAGCTCCTTCCTAGAGGCTATAATGCCAAAGCATCTGTACCTGTTAAAAAGCCAGTGTTAAGTGCAGAAGTAAACTTTTTAGCAACTATTTATCATTATCCACATATTGGAAAGCAAATAGGAGATTATGTGACATGGGAGATGTTTGAAACGCCTTTATTACAGGATTTAGCTAGAGTTATTAATGAAGTACTTGTGGAACAGAAACCCTTGGATATGGATTATTTTGCAGCTACCTATCCAGAAGCTCAAGACCAAACTATTATTTCATATGTTTTAATGAACTATGATGAGCGTTATGAGGATCAGAGTGTTCTAGAAAAAATGGTGCTAGAAAATATAAAAAGAATTAAGAAAAGTTATATTGAGAAAAAAAGCAGAACAGCAAAAGATGTAACCGAGATACAGAATCTACTATTACAAAAAAACGACCTTGACAAATTGTATATTGATTTTAGAAATGGTTAGAATAGTAGACAGGAGAAAGGATGGATAATCGTGAAAGATATGGCAGAACAGAAGCTAGCGTTTAAGACGAAGCTTGACCAATTAATGACTATTGCAAAAGAAAAAAAGGGGGTACTTGAACAAGACGATATCAATGATGTTTTCGCAGATATGGATTTGGACCCCACTAAGATTGAACAGATTTATGAATATTTAGAATCTCAAAATATTGATATAATAGGTAATATCACAGAAGTTGAGTTAGAAGTAGAGGAAGAGGATATTGATATTACCAATCTACCAGATGGTATCAGTATTGATGACCCTGTACGTATGTACCTTAAAGAAATCGGCAAAGTACCTCTGTTATCAGCAGACGAAGAGATTCGTTTAGCAGAACGTATGCAAGAAGGTGACCAAGAAGCTAAGAAAAAATTAGCAGAAGCAAATTTAAGACTTGTTGTTAGTATTGCTAAACGTTATGTGGGACGAGGGATGCTTTTTCTTGACCTTATACAAGAAGGGAATTTGGGGCTTATCAAAGCTGTTGAAAAATTTGACTATACAAAAGGTTTTAAGTTTAGTACCTATGCGACTTGGTGGATTAGGCAGGCAATCACTCGTGCTATAGCAGACCAAGCGCGTACCATCCGTATTCCTGTGCATATGGTAGAAACCATCAATAAGTTAATGCGTGTTTCACGTCAACTTCTTCAAGAGTTAGGTCGTGACCCACAGCCAGAAGAAATTGCTAAAGAAATGGAAATGAGTGTAGCTAAGGTACGTGAAATTATGAAAATTTCTCAAGAGCCTGTTTCGTTAGAAACACCCATTGGAGAAGAAGAAGATAGTCACTTAGGAGATTTTATTCCTGATGAGGATATTCCTGTACCAGCAGAAGCAGCAGCCTTTACACTTCTTAAAGAGCAGCTTATAGAAGTTTTAGATACCTTAACAGAAAGAGAACAAAAAGTTCTTCGCTTACGTTTTGGATTAGATGATGGTAGAGCAAGAACTTTAGAAGAAGTCGGCAAGGAGTTTAATGTAACACGTGAGCGTATTCGCCAAATTGAAGCTAAAGCACTCCGTAAATTACGTCACCCAAGTCGTAGTAAAAAATTAAAAGATTACTTAGAGTAGAAGTTGACTTGTCAACTTCTCTTTTTGATAGAGAGGATAGAATATGGAAGTACAATTATCCAAAAGATTACAAGCTATTGCAGATTGTGTACCTGCTGGAAGCCGTGTGGTGGATGTGGGAACAGACCATGGCTATATTCCTATTTATTTAATTCAAAATCATATTGTGAAGAGTTGTATTGCAACAGATATTAATAAGGGGCCAGTTGCTAATGCCAAAAGGCAAATTGCACGTTTTGGTTTAAAGGATATTGATGTACGATTAGGTAGAGGGCTTGAGCCTATCCGAGAAGGGGAAACGGATGTTCTTATGATTTCAGGTATGGGTGGCTATTTGATTTGTGATATTCTTAAAGCAGCACTTCCCTTAGTTAAGAAGAGCTCGCAGCTTATTTTACAACCTCAGCAAGATGTGCCTGTAGTACGCCGTTTTTTACACACCATAGGTTTCTGTATAAGTAATGAATGCTTTGTAGAGGATGAAGGGAAATATTATACTATTCTTGTGGCACAACCAGGTAAAGAGTGTTATACAAAAGAATATGAGTATACTTATGGCAAATGTCTTATTGAAAAGAGAGATCCTATTTTTAAAGAGTGGCTCCTTTTAAAACAAAAACGGTTGGAAGCTATTGAAGCGCAATTAGAAGGGGTAGAGACGCCTACTAGCTTAAAACGCAAAGAAGCTTTAAAAAAAGAAAAATTAATGCATAAAGAGGTAATGGCATGTATATTTTAAAGGATATAATGACTTATTTGGAGCAACTGGCTCCTTTGAAATTGGCTGAAAAATGGGATAATGTAGGACTCATGCTAGGAAGTCGTAGACAGTCTGTTCAAAAGGTATTATGTGCACTTGATGTGAATGAAGAAGTTGTGGAAGAAGCTATAAAGAGTAGGGTGCAATGTATCATTACACACCATCCCTTTTTCTTTTCAGAGATTAAGTGTGTAGATTTAGATACTAAAAAAGGGATGCTCATTGCTCAACTGCTCTCACATTCTATAAGTGTTTATAGTATGCATACGAATTTCGATAGCGCTCCCTCTGGTCTAAATGATTTCTTATGTACACAGCTAGGTCTAAAAAATTGTCAAGTTCTACAGATAACAGGTCGTGATAGCCTTTACAAGGGGATAGTATATGTACCAGAAACACACTATGAAAAGGTGCGTGAGGCAATTATTACCCATAATCCATATAAGCTAGGTATGTATACTGGTTGTACATTTACAAGTCAAGGAGAGGGAACTTTTAAGCCACTCGAGGGAAGCCATCCATACATAGGCAAGCAGCAGCAGTTGGAGAAGGTAGCTGAAAAGAAGATTGAGTGGTTATGTAGGGCGAGTGACCTTCAAGCGCTTTTAGCAGTGGTTCGTGAAGTACATCCTTACGAAGAAGTTGCTTTTGATGTGTATAAGATGCAACATCTTGAAGAAGTCTATGGTTTAGGACGTTATGGTGAGTTAGAAAGGCCAGTTACCTTTGAAGCCTTTTTAGAAAAAGTAAAATATGTTTTCAATATTAAACAATTGCGCAGCACTCAACTCACCTTTGAAAAACCCATTCAGCGCGTTGCTATTTGCTCAGGAAGTGGAGCGAGTTTTTTAACACGAGCAGCTCAAGTGGCAGACTTATATATTACAGGGGATATGAAATTTCATGAAGCACAAGAGGCTAAAAGCCTTGGATTATGTGTATTAGACGTAGGGCACTATGCCTCTGAGAATGGTGCTATGGCTTATCTAGGACAAAAGCTTTCGGAGACATTTGAAAATTTAGAGGTTGTGATTTCAAAAGTGCATGCAGAAACCTTGCATATACTCTAACTAAAAAGGGGGAAATAAGATGATACAAACAATCAAGGTAACACTTAAGGATGGGCGCATTTTAAGTTATGAAAAACCTGTTTCACTTTATGAAATAGCAGAGACAGTTCAAAAAGAATACCCCTATCCCATCATGCTAGCCAAAACGCCTACAGGTTTTAAGGAACTCTGCCAAGTTATAAAAGAAGACATACAGGACTTAGAATTTGTAGACTTAAGTCAAAAAGATGGCATGCGAGTATATCAACGCAGTGCGACTTTCCTTATGATTGTGGCAGCTAAACGTTTAAAACCAACTTGTAATATCTATATTAATCATCATATTACAGGAGGTTATTTTTGTGAATTTGAAGATGCTACCATGTCTAATGAAGCTTTTATTGCACAGATTGAAGATGAAATGAAGCAGATGGTAGGAGAAGCATTACCTATTTCAAAATATACTTTTTCCACTGATGAAGCCTTAAAACTTTTTGAAAAAGAAAAAATGTTTGATAAAAAAGAACTTTTTAAGTACCGTAGAACGTCAACCATTAATGTATATGATCTAGATGGATTTAAAAATTATTTCTATGGCTATATGCTGACCAATACAAGGTGGATTACACTCTTTAAACTCATACCGTATGCACATGGTTTTATCTTACAGTTTCCTAAAGAAAGTGATCCTTCTGTTCTTGCTGATTTCATACCTCAACCCAAGCTTTCGGAAGTGTTTAGGGAGTCTGAACAGTGGGCAAAGATTATGGGGGTTGATATAGTAGCTTCTCTTAACCGTGTCATTTCTCAGGGGCAAGCAGAGGATTTGATTCGCATTTCAGAGGCTCTTCATGAGAAAAAAATCGCTCAAATTGCAGATAAAATTGTAGCTAAAGAAAAGGTAAAGTTAGTTCTTATCGCAGGTCCTTCTTCCTCAGGAAAAACAACTTTTGCTCAGCGGCTTTGTATCCAACTACGTGTTAATGGAGTAAAGCCACATGTCATATCTATTGATGATTATTTTGTTAACAGGGAATTTACGCCACGTGATGAAAGTGGAGCGTATGATTTTGAAGCTTTAGAAGCCATCGACATTGCATTATTTAATGAACACATGAATCGCCTTATCCAGGGTGAAGAAGTAGAGATTCCTAGCTTTAACTTTGTAACAGGACAAAGGCAATATAAGGGGCATCGTGTACAGCTAGAGGCAGAAGATATACTTGTAATTGAAGGAATTCATGGTTTAAATGAAAAATTAAGCTATGCAGTACCTAAAGAGAATAAATTCAAAGTGTATGTTAGTTGTCTCACACAGCTAAATATTGATCATCATAATCGCATTCCTACAACAGATACTAGGCTTATCCGTCGTATGATTCGAGATAATGAATACCGTGGCATATCACCTGAGCGTACTATTGAGTTATGGGCTTCTGTAAGAAGAGGTGAAAACAAAAATATTTTTCCTTATCAAGAAGAAGCAGACGTGATGTTTAATACCGTATTAATTTATGAATTAGCTGTTTTAAAGCAAAAAGCTGAAGCCTTACTTTTTGGAGTGGATCGCCAATCTCCTTATTATCCTGAGGCAAAACGAATGCTAAAGTTTTTAGAATATTTCTTGGGAATGGATACAACCTGTATCCCAACAACATCTATTATTCGTGAATTTATTGGTGGTAGCTCCTTACATTCCTAATTGACAATAATGTAAGGTTATGCTATTATTGAAAAGTTGTTAAGTAAGTCAGACAGTCGCACGTACCAACTCGAAAGAGGGTGCTTGAGGAACGTCCGGGCTCCATAGAGCAAGGTGCTGGATAACACCCAGTGGAGGCAACTTTAAGGATAGTGCAACAGAAATAAACCGCCTACTTTGATAGGTAAGGATGGAAAGGCGAGGTAAGAGCTCACCGTCCCTTAGGTGACTAAGGGAGCCCTGTAAACCCCACCTGGAGCAAGACCGTACAAAAGACATATAGTTGCTCGCTAGTCTTTGGGTAGGTCGCTAGAGCCATTTGAGGTAACTCTTGGCGTAGATAGATGACTGTTTGATACAGAACCCGGCGTATAGACTTGGTTAACAACCTGATAAAGTATAGAGAGTCAACAGATTACACCTTTTAGTGTACTGTTGACTTTTTGATTTAAATAACAAACTATAAAAATCAAAGAAGGTATGGGATTTTAAATCTATTTGGACTATACTGTAAAGGAAACAAGTGAGGAATATAAAAATAGGAGCTGAACAGAGTGGAAAGAGAAATTATTGTTTATACAGATGGTGGTGCTCGTGGAAATGGAAGTAAGGATTGTGCATCGGCTTGGGCGTATACATTAAGTTATGGTTCTCACTATAAAGAAGATAAGGGAGCTATTCGTGGTGCAACAAATAATCAAATGGAGATGACAGCTATTATTGAAGCTTTAAAAGCTATTAAAAATAAAAGTTTACCTATTCGTGTACACAGTGACTCTGCATATTGTATCCAGGGGATTACCTCATGGATTCACAACTGGAAAAAAAAGGGTTGGATCAACTCTAAAAAAGAACCTGTAGAAAATAAAGACCTTTGGTTAATGATGGATGCTTTAGTCACACAATGTACAGATATTCAATTTATTAAGGTGAAGGGGCATGCCGATGTAGCAGGAAATATTCGTGTAGATGCTCTTGTAAATGAGGCAATGGATGAACTAGAAGGATAGGTTTTTAAATAGATAAATGAGAAGGAAATAGAGGAAGACAAAAGAGGTAACAGGAGTTGTTACCTCTTTTTTTTATGGGGGAAACTCAGCATCATAAAATTTTAATATCCTAGCTATGACTTTTACTAAAATATCTAATACATTAACAAGTTTTTGGTAATAATTAAAGAGAGTTGTTTTAGTGATAGCTACTTAGCATAAAAAATAAAAAGCATATGGAATAGGATAAAATTATTTGTATAAAATAAACAAAAAGAATAAAGAGAATAAGTAAATTTAAACAAAGTGGTTAAACGTTTTAACAATTTTATTGACTTAGGAATAAAAAATGTGATATTTTATATTTGAAGAAGGTTAAACGTTTTATCAACAACTCAGTATATTTATAAGAAAAGGAGAAAAGATATGATAGAAGTTATTATTTCAATTGTAGCAATAATATTACTGTCAGTGCTAATTGTAAAAAAATACAATACCACAATTGCGTTACTATTTTGCGGCATTCTTTTATTAGCGGTAGCCGTTATTTTAGGACATCCTGTTCTAGATAATGAAACCACTACAGGGCTTGCCCTACTGGATATTTTTAAAAATATCGAAACAGCATTTCTGAGCCAGTTAGGGAATATTGGTTTAACACTGATGTCCTTAATGGGATATTCAACTTATATGACTTATATAGGTGCAAATGATAAAACTGTTCAAGTTATGTTAAAACCTTTAGGAAAAGTTAAATCCAAATATGTTTTAGTACCGATTATTTTTATATTAGGAAACCTACTATCATTAGTAGTTCCAAGTGCTTCAAGTTTAGGTGTATTATTGATGGCTACACTATTTCCTATTCTTACAAGGGTGGGGATGAGTCCACTAACAGCAGCAGGTATTATAGCTACTACTGCTACTATTATGCCGACTCCCCTTGGAGCTGACAATGTAATCGCAGCTGAAACGTTTGGTATGACTATACTTGACTATGTTGGCAAACATGCTGCTATTTCTATTCCTTCTCTGCTTCTTATGGCTATTGCCCATTATTTTTGGCAAAAATATTGTGATAAAAAAGATGAAACAAAGGGTATAGCTTTTAAGACAGAGTTAAAGGGTTTACGTGAAAATCTTCCTCCCACTTTCTATGCATTATTACCTGTTTTACCTTTGGTTTTAGTAATAGTTATTAATTTAGGATTTCCTTCATTAAAGGTTGGACTAGTAACTATTACCTTTATCAGTTTGATTGTTACCATTATCTGTGAGGCTTTAAGAACACGAAATATTGTTAATGTTACTCAAGATGTTCAGGAGTTCTTTAAAGGTATGGGAACAGGTTTAGCTTCTGTAGTATCTATAATGGTTGCAGCAACTGTTTTTGTAAATGGTTTAAAAGCTTTAGGGATTGTTGATATGTTGATGAATTCTGCTAAAGGTTTAGAAGGTGCAGGGATTATCATGATGTTAGCGTTTAGTGGTATTACCTTTATTATTGGTTTGATTAGTGGTAATGGCCTATCCGTATTTTATGCAACTGTTGGTTTAATTCCTAGTGTGGCAGCTGCAGCGGGTGTATCACCAGCCATGATTGGTTTGCCTATGCAGATGATTGCTAACCTTGTACGCTCTATCTCACCTGTAGCGGCTGTAATTGTTATTGTTGCATCTTCAACTGGAGCTACACCAGTTCAGTTAGTAAAAAGGACAAGTATACCTATACTAATTGGAATTATAAGCTGTTTGGTACTATCTTTTGTATTGTTATTTTAAAGTATAAAAATGAGCGCTTATTAGCGTTCATTTTTATAGTAAAAGAGGTGGCCATAGATAGGAGAAAAAATAATAAGATCTACTTGATGGATATCAATAAAGGAATATTAAATGATATAGGTGGTAGGATGAAAATAGAGATTGTTGACAATGCATTAACACCAGAAATATATATAGCTGTTAGAAAACAAGTAAATTTTAAATATTATCCGTATGAGGATGTAAAAGTTGCGCTAAAAAATTCTCTCTATACAGTAGTTATCTATGATGAAGGTAAGCCTATAGGAATATCAAGAATCGTTGGTGATGGAAAGATTGTCTTTTTTATAAAAGATGTGGTGGTTATTCCTGAATATCAAAAACAAAATATCGGCTCTATGCTGATGGACAGGATACAGCAATATATTTCAACAGTAGCATGCGAAGGAGCCTATATTGGACTTATGTCAACACCTGGACTTACTAATTTTTATAAAAAGTTTGGATTTATTGAAAGACCTACAGCCGAACTTGGACCCGGTATGGTGAAATTTTATAATACATGACCGATTAAAAGGTTAAGAGTTATTTGGATAGTTTTAGAACATCTATAGAGGTGAAGGTTTTTGGAAGGAAAGAGGTGTACCTGATAATGAAAAAATTAATCGTATTAGGCAGTCTGAATATGGATATTTCAATTCAAAGTGATTATTTACCCAAAAGTGGTGAAACCATTAATGGCTATGAATTCCTTATGAACTCAGGAGGTAAGGGAGGGAATCAGGCAGTATCAGCAGCCAAGCTTGGGACAGAAGTAGAAATGATTGCAAAAGTAGGAAATGATGCCTTTGGAAGACAATTAATAGATGATTTAAGAAGTTATGGAGTAAATGTTTCAAATATTGAAATTTCAAAGGATATTTCATCTGGAGTAGCTGTGATTACAAGATGTAATAATGATAATAGAATTATATTAAGTAACGGAGCTAATCATACTTTAGATATAAAAACGATAAAAGATAAATTAAAAAAGATAGCTAATAAAGGTGATATTTTCTTAACACAACTAGAGAATGATTTTGAAATTGTAAAAAAAGCAATTAAATATGCTAAAGAATTAGGTCTATATACCATTCTAAATCCTGCACCTGCAAGAGAAATTGAGGAGGAGTTCTATCAATATTTAGATTTGGTTATTGTTAATCAAAGTGAATGTGAATTATTGACAGGTATTTATCCTCATGAACAAAGTACTTATGAAAGTGTATTAAAGGCATTTAGTGATAAGGGAGTACATGTAATTGTTACCCTTGGTACGGAGGGAAGTATAACCAATTATACAGGTAGTTTGGAGTATATTGCATCAAGGAAGGTAAAAGTAGTTGATACAACAGCAGCAGGAGATTCTTATATTGGTGCTTTGTGTCGTTATTTAATAAAGGATAAAGATTTTATAGAAGGATTAAAATTTGCCTCAGATGTGGCAGCTTTAACTGTCACTAAGAAGGGTGCCCAAGTTTCAATACCTTATTTCGATGAAGTAAAAGCATATTATAAGGAGGATAGAAATTATGAATAAAAGACCTATTATTATTGATACAGATCCTGGTATAGATGATGCCTTAGCTATTGCAATTGCATTATATTCCAATGAACTAGATGTGAAGTTAATTACTACCGTAGCTGGTAATGTAGGAATTGATAAAACAACCTACAATGCGTTACGTTTATTAAAGTTTTTTCAGAAAGAAAATGTTCCTGTTGCAGTAGGTGCAGATAGGCCTCTTATCAGATCTTACGAAGATGCTAGCTCTGTACATGGAAAAAGTGGTATGGAAGGCTATGATTTTGAGCCGCCAACTCAAATACCTATTGAAGAAAATGCAGTAAATGCTATGCGTAGAGTTATAATGGAAAGCAAAGAGGCCATCACTATTGTGGCAATTGGGCCATTAACCAATATTGCACTTTTGCTTAAAATTTATCCAGAAGTAAAGAAAAACATAAAAGAAGTTGTTATGATGGGGGGAAGTGCAAGCCGTGGCAACATGGGAGTTATGTCAGAATATAATGTAGGCGTTGATCCTGAGGCAGCCTATATTCTTTTCCATAGCGGGCTAGAAATAGCCATGGTAGGTTTAGATGTCGGTTTTAAGGCATTGGTTTTTCCAGAGGATAGTGAGGCCATTAGAACGATGAATAAAACAGGAGAAATGGCATATTGTCTGTTTAAGAAATATCGTGGTGGAAGCTTTAATACAGGCTTGAAAATATATGATAGTACAGCTTTAGCTTATTTGCTTGCCCCTCAAATATATGAAATCGTAGAAACCTATGTTGATGTGGAACTTGCTGGTTCTATGACAGCAGGCTGTACATTAGTTGACCTAAAAGGTTATTTGAAACAACCACATAATGCTAAAGTCTGTATAGATATAAATCAGGAAAAATTCCGCGAATGGTTTAAAGAATCTATTCGTAAATGTATTTAAATACATTTACGAATAATATGTTAAGCAACCATCAAGCTTGATATACCACAGTAGGAAGGAGGTCATTTCATATGAATAACTTTATAATGTATAGTATTGCATTCTTATCAGTTATTGCTGTCATAGTTATGTTGATAAAAAAAATGGATTTAAAGATTACTTTATTTGCAATGGGTGTTGTATTAATGTATATTGCAGTATTCATGGGAAATACCATTGGTGGTGATAATTTTAAATCTTCAGGATTAACAGTTTTAGATCCCTTATTAATAGTAATTAATGAATTTAAAGCCTCATTTAATTCAGCTGGGTTTATTATTATGATTTTAGGTGGATATACTTCGTATATGTCAGCAATCAACGCCAATGAGGTTACTGTTAATACTCTGACAAAACCCATAAAAAAGATAAAATCAGTTTATATTTTAGTTCCTGCTGTATTCTTAATAGGCAATTTGCTTTCGCTAGTTATACCAAGTGCATCGAATCTAGCTATTATTTTATTAGCTACGTTATATCCAGTACTTCGTCAAGTAGGAATGACGCCCCTTACTACAGCTGCTGTGATTGCCACAACAGCAACAGTGATGCCTACTCCTTTAGGAGGAGATAATGTAGCTATTGCTAGTGAGCTTGCTAAATATGCTGCATTTTCTGGACTAACAGTGTCTGATTATGTCTTAAAGTATCATGCTGCTGTATCTGTACCTACCTTAATTGTTATGGCAGTAGTACATTTCTTCTGGCAAAAGTATATGGATAAAAGGACGAGAAAGCTTAATAAAGATGAGATTGTAGTAGATGCAGTAAAAGAAATAAAGGGAGGTATATTTTTTCGTATAATATACACTCTCTTACCCATATTTCCTATTTTACTATTAATAGCTATCTATTTACTAGATGCCTTTAGAGATGTCACAGTAAATATTAGTGTCGAACTTGCAGTGGTAGTTTCTTTTGTAGTTGCTATTATCTGTGAAGCAATCCATAAAAAGAGTATAGTTTCAGCACTTAGTAAGACGGATTTCTTTTTTAAAGGCATGGGTACTTCAATGGCAACTGTTGCTCTATTAGTGGCAGCCACAGTTTATGTTTCAGGTCTTAAATCTATTGGGTTAATTTCATCATTACAAACTACCATGTTTGAGATTCAAGGTTCAGGATTTATACTACCACTAATTCTAGTTTGTTTAACACTATTAATTGTGTTGTTAAGTGGAAGTGGAACGGCATTATTCTATGCCTTAGTTCCTTTAATGATGCCATTAGCTATGGCGGCAAATATAAATGCTTTAGCGATAACAATACCTATGGCATTAGCAGGAAATATTATAAGGGCAGTATCTCCTGTAGCAGCAGTTATTATGATTGTTGCAGGTACTGTTAAGATTAGTCCTCTAGATCTTGTTAAACGGACTTCAGTGCCAATGATTACTGGTATTCTATTTATGTTTGTTTTATCCATGATCTTATTTTTATAGAATAGACTTTTCTTGTATTTGCGTGTTAATATATATTGTAAAGGGTTTTAAATTTGGAGGTTGCACAAATGAAGGTTACAATTAAAGATATTGCACGAGAAGCAGGAGTGAGTGTAGCAGCAGTTTCTTTGGTACTAAACCAAAAGGATTGTAGAATTGCTGAAGAAACAAAGAAAAGGATAATAGAGGTTGCAAGAAAATACAATTATACAGTTAATCAACAAGCGAGAAGTTTAGTGACAAAAAAATCAAATGTAATTGGCTTAATTATTCCAGATATAGAAAACATATTCTTTTCATCCTTGTCTAAGAAAATAGAAGAATATTGTCGTAGAAAAGGGTATGCTATAATGATTGTAATCTCTGATGAAAATCCAAAGGAAGATATTGAATTATTACATTTACTTGTTTCTAGGGGTGTAGATGGTATTCTTTATACACCCAGTAATGGGAATGAGCAGGATTATGAAAAAATTAGAAAGTATTTAAGTTCACTTCCTATTCCTTATGTAATGGTAGATCGATATTTAGATAATATAGAGTGCAATAAAGTGTATATTGATAATATAAATGGTTCTTTACAAGCAATAGAGATGCTAATAAAAAATGGACATACAAAAATTGGGTGTATAGGTTATGCAGTTTCCAAATCTGTTACTTATTCACGTGTTACAGGCTATAAAGAGGCCATGAAACAATTCGGTTTGCCTGTGAATGAAAAATATATTTATGATGGGCAATATAAAGTTATTGGTGGGTATCATGCAGGTAAGGAGATTGTGAATAGTGATTTAACCGCTGTATTTATTTGCAACGATATGATGACACTTGGTTTTTTGAAATATTTAAGTGAATGTGGCAAAAAAGTTCCTAATGATTATTCTATTATTAGCTATGATAATACGCTACATAATTTTGTAGTATCCCCTAAAATTACAACAATAGATCAAGATTTAGGTGAGTTAGCAAAAAACGCATGTCAATTATTATTTAAAAATATTAGTAATAAAAATACGAATCCAGAAGTTATTTGCTTATATCCTCAATTACTTATAAATGAAAGTGTGAAAAAGATAAATTAAGAATTTATATATATAAGGGAGTATAGAAAACGAATCAGCTCGTTTTTTATACTCCCTTATGTTATATTATTATATTCCCACTTTAGTAACTAGTCTTATAAATAAAGGCCTTAAAAAAGCTTAATGATAGGAATCTATGGGGTAGACTGTTTTTGACAATAGCAATCAATGGCGTGAGCGACACGCTTAGCCGCTACCACTGCATCAATAACGGTTTTAGCGCCACTAACTACATCTCCACAGGCAAAGACACCTTCTTTAGTGGTATGCCCTACTTCATCGGTAACTAAAAGACCATAGCGCGTTTGAAGTGAAGAAGAAGTAGAAACAATATTAGTTTGAGGAACCTGGCTGATAGCAATAATAATGGTATCACAAGTGAAAAGTTTTTCAGAATGAAGGATTTGTTCCAAAACAAACGACCCATCTTCTTGTAACACTTCCCGAGTGTCTGCTAGGATAATTCCTTTATCTGTAATTTCTAAAGGCGTTTTATAAAAGTTAAAATGTACCCCGTCTTGTTTGGTATGGGTAATCTCAGCTTGTGTAGCCGTCATAGTTTCCTCACCACGACGATAACAAATAGTAACTTCTGAAGCACCATAATATTTTGCGCTACGAGCAGCATCCATAGCTACATTACCTGCACCAATAACACAAACTTTTTCACCTAAATGATAGGTAGATGGATTTTTTAAATAGTCAATGGCATAGAGGGCGTTGCCAAGGGTTTCTCCTTTAATACCTAATGTCTTTGGATTCCAAACACCTGTACCAATAAAAATAGCATTATATCCATCAAAAAGGAGTTTATCCAGTGTGATAATAGGCCCTACTAAGGTATTATGTTTGATTTTAACACCTAATTGAAGAAGCTTTTGCTCAAGTTGCTCAATAAGAGTGCGAGGCAAGCGAAATTCGGGTATACCATAGGTTAGCACGCCACCGATACGATCACGCATTTCAAAAAGAGTAATATCATAACCTTTTTGAGCTAATGTGATAGCAATAGTAAGTCCAGCAGGTCCAGAGCCAACGATGGCTATTTTAAAACCATTTTTAGGTGCGCGTGTTATAGTAAGTTCTTCTAAATAGCGCTTAGAAATGAATTCTTCAATAGTGTGGAAGGCAACAGGCTCACCTTTAATACCTTTAATGCAAGCTCCTTTACATTGATGTTCATGGGGGCAAACAATAGCACAAATAGCCGAGAGAGGATTGTTATTGAAAAGAAGTTCACCTGCTTCATGAATCTGTCCTTCTTGGAACAAATGAATAATCTCTGGAATAGGTGTACGAATAGGGCAGTGTATCTGACAACGGGCATTTTTACATTTTAAACAACGGTTAGCTTCAGTAGATAAATTAATCATAAAGTGTGTCTCCTTTGATGTCTCTTATGAATGTCTAAGTTGGGTTTATTATAAGGGGGAACAGATAAATGTTCAAGAATTGATAATTATTAAACAGAGTTTTTTTCATTTTTTAGGGGCGAATGCTTGTTATCTCTCTTAAAAACACATACAATAAAAGAAATAGACACAAGTAAGTACATGGAAGATATGTGGGTGAAAAAGATGGAAGTTGTAGCAAAAGCTTTTTTTGAAGTATTAACAGAATTAAAGGTAAAAGAAGACTTAGGAAATCTCTTTAAGCAAGTAGAGGTGGAGGAAGTCTTTTTAAATCAAAGTGAAAGGGCTCTTACTTTTAGGCTATGTAGTAAACACCTTATTCATCAAAAGCAAGTTAAAAAAATGGAGGCACAAATTAAAAAACAAGTTTTTCCAACTACTCCCATTTGCATTCACCTTTTAATGCAATACAATTTGCCAAAGGAAATGTCACTTGAGGGAATCATAGAAGATTATAAAGAAAGCTTGCTTTTTGAAATTATGGAATATAGTCCCTCTGTTTATATGATTATTAAAAATGCCAAATGGGTAGTAAGCAGTAATACTCTGCAGCTTACTTTGGAGGAAAGCCTATGGGCACGCAAAAAGTCTCAAGGAGTACGCCAGTTTTTAGAAGAGATATTTGAAACCCGGCTAAGACGTTCACTTAATGTACAATTTGAATATTGTGTGGGAAAAGGTCCCTCTCTTATACAAGAAAATGAAGTGCGCTTAAGAAAAGAAGTAGGAAATTTAATGCAAAATTTACCCTCCAAAGAACAAGCGCTTAAAGAAGAAAAAATTCAAGAAATACCACAAGCAGCATCCAAGATGCAGCGTAGGCCAGCAGCAGATCCAGAAGTTTTCTATGGACGCAACTGTGAAGGAGCTATTACACCCATTAGTGAGATACAAGATGCTATTGGGGAGGTTGTTGTAAAAGGGAAGATTCTTGCTTTAGATACGCGTGAAATTCGCAATGAAAAAACAATTATTATCTTTGACATTACCGATTTTACAGATACCATTACTGCTAAATGTTTTGTGAAAAATGAAGAACTTCCAGATATTTTAGAGCAACTTAAAAAAGGGAGTTTTTATTTAGTAAAAGGTGTAGCACTTTTAGATAACTTTGATAAAGAAATTAGTTTGGGCTCTATTCAAGGCATTAAGGCCATCGCAGACTTTACTACTAAGCGGATGGATAGAAGTCCTATTAAACGTGTCGAACTGCATTTACATACAGTAATGAGCGACATGGATGCGGTGGTAGATATTCATAAAGTCATTAATCGAGCGAAGGAATGGGGGATGCCAGCTCTTGCCATTACTGATCATGGATGTTTACAAGCTTTTCCTATTGCCAATCACTGTGTAAAAAAAGACGAGCCTTTTAAAGTGATTTATGGGGTAGAAGGTTATTTTGTAGATGATTTAAAACAACTAGTCATTGCTTCTAATAATCAAAGTTTACAAGATACTTACGTAGTGTTTGATTTAGAGACTACAGGGTTCAGTCCCACTCATCATCAGATTATTGAGATTGGGGCAGTGAAAGTTATACAAGGAGAGATTGTAGACAGATTCAGTGCATTTGTTAATCCGAAGAGAGCTATTCCTTATGTGATTCAAGAGCTTACAGGAATTTCAGATAAGATGGTACAAGATGCCTTACCTATTGAAAATGTGTTGCCTGAGTTCTTAGACTTTTGTGAAGGAGCTGTGTTAGTAGCACATAATGCTGATTTTGATTATAGTTTCATAGAGGTGAATGCTAAGAAACAAGGTCTTTGTGCTACCTATACAGTTGTAGATACGGTCTCCTTAGCGCGTATACTTTTACCTAATCTTAGTAATTTTAAATTAAATACAGTGGCTAAGGCACTTGAAGTAAGTTTAGAAAATCATCATCGAGCAGTTGACGATGCCACTGCTACAGGTGAAATATTTGTTAAATTTATAGAGAAACTTGAAGCAAAAGGAATACAAACACTGGATGAGTTAGAGCGATTAGCAAAGGCTTCACCTGAGGCAATTAAGAAAATGCCTTCTTATCATGGGATTATTTTAGTTAAGAATGAGGTAGGAAGGGTGAATCTAAATCGTCTTGTTTCAGCCGCTCATCTGGATTATTTTAATAGGCGGCCACGTATGCCCAAGAGTTTGATTGAAAAATATCGAGAAGGGCTTATTATTGGTTCAGCCTGTGAAGCAGGTGAGCTTTTTCAGGCACTTATTAAGGAAAAAGATGAAGCAGAATTAAGGCGTATTGTTAATTTTTATGACTATCTTGAAATTCAGCCTATTGGAAATAATAAATTTATGTTAAAAACAGATAAATACCCTGCTGAAACAGAGGAAGATTTACGTGATTATAATCGACGGATTGTAGAATTAGGTGAAAAGTATCATAAACCTGTTGTAGCTACTTGTGATGTGCATTTTGTGGATCCAGAAGATGAAGTATATCGTCGTATTATGATGGCAGGCAAGGGCTTTAAGGATGCAGATGAACAAGCACCTTTGTATTTACGAACTACAGATGAAATGTTAGAGGAGTTTAGTTATTTAGGAGAGGCAAAGGCAGAAGAGGTGGTCATTACCAATACGTTACTAATTAATGAACAAATTGAAAAAATTTCTCCTGTACTTCCTGATAAATGTCCGCCTGAAATATCAGATTCAGATGCCACTTTAAAGAAAATTTGTTATGATAAAGCCCATGAAATTTATGGTCCTGATTTACCACAAGTAGTAGTCGAACGATTGGAAAGAGAGCTTAACTCCATTATTTCCAATGGCTTTGCTGTCATGTATATCATTGCACAGAAGCTTGTATGGGATTCCAATGCACACGGTTATTTAGTTGGTTCCCGTGGCTCTGTGGGGTCTTCTTTTGCAGCAACCATGGCAGGAATTACAGAGGTTAATCCTCTTGCACCACATTATATTTGTCCAGCGTGTTATTATTCTGATTTTGACTCAGAAGCTGTTAAAGCTTATGCAGGTCGTTCGGGATGTGATATGCCCGATGCTAAGTGCCCAAAATGTGGACAGGATCTTTTAAAGGAAGGACATGATATTCCTTTTGAGACCTTCCTTGGCTTTGAAGGAGATAAAGAACCGGATATTGACCTAAATTTCTCAGGAGATTATCAGGCTAAAGCCCATAAATATGTAGAGGTTATTTTTGGAGAAGGTAAGGCATTCCGTGCCGGAACGATTGGTACCATGGCAGAAAAAACAGCTTTGGCTTATGTTTATAAATATTTTGAAGAACGCAATGAAACCAAGAGAAGAGCAGAGATGCGCCGATTAGCAGAAGGGTGCACAGGTGCTAAGCGAACGACTGGACAGCATCCAGGAGGAATTATTGTTGTACCACATGATAGAGAAATTTACGAATTTACAGCTATTCAGCATCCAGCAAACGATATGAATACGCCTATTATAACGACTCACTTTGAATATCATTCCATTGACCATAACCTCTTAAAACTTGATATTTTAGGACATGATGATCCTACTATTATTCGTCGTTTAGAAGATATCACAGGAATTAATGCCAAAACAATTAAACTTGATGATAAGGATGTGATGTCTTTATTCCATAGTACGGAAGCTTTAAAAATTAACCCTAAAGACATTGGGGGCATTCCTTTAGGGTGTTTAGGTATTCCGGAGTTTGGAACAGACTTTGTTATCCAGATGCTTTTAGATGCTAAACCTCAAAGTTTTTCAGATTTGGTACGTATTTCAGGACTTTCTCATGGAACCGACGTGTGGCTAGGAAATGCTCAAACTTTAATAGAAGAAGGAAAAGGGACAATTTCCTCTGTTATTTGTACGCGTGATGATATTATGACCTATCTTATTAATCAGGGAATGGATAAGGGGCTTTCCTTTACCATTATGGAGAGTGTACGTAAAGGTAAGGGATTAAAACCTGAATGGGAAAAAGCTATGTTAGAAAAGGATGTACCAGATTGGTATATTTGGTCGTGTAAAAAAATTAAATACATGTTCCCAAAGGCTCATGCTGCAGCCTATGTTATGATGGCGTGGCGTATTGCTTGGTATAAGATTTTCTATCCACTTGCTTATTATACAGCCTTCTTTAGTATTCGTGCATCTGCTTTTTCCTATGAATTAATGTGTCAAGGAAAGGAGCATCTAGAGTACCACATGAAGGAACTTATGAGTAAGGGAAAAGAAAATCAGACAGCAAAGGAACAAGATACTCTAAAAGATATGCGCTTAGTGCAAGAGATGTATGCAAGAGGTTTTGAATTTGCACCTATTGATTTGGAAAAAGTAGATGATAAGCGTTTTCAAATTATAGATGGTAAAATTATGCCTTCTCTAAGTGCGATTGATGGCTTAGGTGAAAAGGCAGCAGAAGCTATCGTACAAACTATTAAAGAGGGGCCCTTCTTATCCAAAGATGATTTTAGGGCCCGTACAAAGGTAAGTAAAACAGTAACAGATAAAATGAGTGAACTTGGTATATTGAGTCATTTATCAGAATCGAATCAACTTGATTTATTGGAATCATTTGGTTTTTAAGAAAGGAAAGAAAGAGATTGGAAGCATTTTATTTTAAAAAGTATCCCGAAGATAGCTATGACTTAGAAGGCCTACTTTGTCTTGCAGAAAATGAGGAAGCACCCCTTGTATTTATGCTAAAAGATGAGGATGAATTAAATTATATTCGGAACCGTTATACCATCTTAAATTATGAAAGAGGATGGCAACATACCTTAAAGTGGATTAAGCAGTATTTAGAGCAAGACGAAATGCAGAGTCTATTTATAGGTTTTGCTGCTCTTTATCAAGGGAAAATTTTGTTTTTAGGTGGAGAATCAGTTAGAGCTTCGGAATGTATGGAGGCTGATATGGAGTTGACAGAAAATCAAGTTTATGGCGTTTGTGTGTCCTTAAGAAAAGGAGAATATGTATTTGAGGAAGTTCTCTATTATGATGGGCAAGAAAAAGAGCAATCTGTTGCTTTTCCTTTACAAGAAACAGGTGAATTAGGTAATCGTTTAAGTACTTTTATTGATCAATATGAATAATACTATTAAAAATCCCCTATGGCATATTGTAAAAACCATAGATTTTTAGGATCATAACGGATGAATAACACATGTTAAAAAAGAGGAATGTACGTAGCAGAACGAATGGAAATAACTTTCTGAGCCTCATCCCAATCAACTTGTAAGTTAAGAGCTTCAGCAATAAAACGAATAGGTACCATAGTAGTTCCTTCTAAAATAAAAGGAGCTAGGGTAAGTGTAGTTGGAAAACCATCCACATAAGCCAAAGTGCTATCAAGAGTAAGTTCTAAGACATGCTCACCTTTTAAGGTGATTTTTTTTGTTTGAGGCTCATAGTAGAGGATAATGTCTAAATGCTCAGGAATGAGATGCAAAGGAATGAACGTAGTTCCTTCGCTAATATAAGCAGGGACAGGTGTTGATACAAAATGATCATTAATCCGAAGCGAAACATTTTGAGATAAAAGAGGATGATTTGCGTAAGTAATAGTAGATGGCATAAGCCAATCTGTATAAAAACCATAAATCCCTTTGGCTTGTTGTTTAACCACTTCGTCAGTTGTATTAACTGTATGGGTAAAGACTTTTACATTACATTCTTGGGCCATTTTGAGAAGTGCATCATTCACAAGAGAAGAGGGCATGGTAAGAACACGATAGTTATGCTTTAAAAGTGTTGCTTTTACTTTTTGCGCATCATAGCGATCAGGGGATGTATAAAGCGTATAAATGACATTTTTAAAAGGATATACTTCCTCTAGTGCGGTTGCAGTTGCTTCATCATAAACTTGAATAATTAAACGATCAATAATGGTAGAATCAATTTGTTGAGCTGCTTCTAATAAACGACGCATTTGAAGCTTAAAAAGCTCAGGTTCAATGGTCTTTGTATCTGTTACTAAATACATATCTGAATGATTTTTTAAAAGGGTAAGTAGGTCAAATACAGATAAAGTTGTATATTTTCCTTGAATTTGTTGTGCATTATAGCGCTCAAAGCTAGTCGCACCTCCTAAAATTCCTTTGCCTATTGTAAGCCCCCAAAAGGTATTCCAATCATGCAGGAAAACAAGTTGATCATCTGTAGATAAAGCCATATCCACCTCAAATACACGAAACCCCTTTTCATAATTTTGCTTAAAGGCTTCAAGGCAGTTGGTATAGTTGATGCCATCAATACGTCCCAGTGCGTGGGCGATGACTTGATGCTCATCTTCCCAATAAAAACTTTCCTCTAGTTGGGGAATATAAAAGGTAGAAGCAAAAGAAGAAATTGGAAGAAGAGTAAAGAGGACAAAGCTTAAGATAAGTAGAGGTTTTGGTAGTTTCATTAGCAAAACTCCTTTTTATGTATAGTTTGATTTTTTGTAATCGTTGAATATGTAAAAAGACATACTCTATCATGTCACTCCTAAGAGGAGTGAACATGGAGTGTTTGAGTAGGAAAAGCAATTTGAATGGTTTCTTTTTCACAAATCTCTAAAATACGTAGGTTAATTGTTTCTTTTATTTTTAAGTAAGAAGCATAATCTGTAGCAAGAGAAAAATACAATACCTGAATGTTAAGCGAGTAGTCACCTAAGCTTTCAAGACCAACTAAGAAAGATCCCTGCTCAATAGTAGGGTGAGCACTTAAAAGGCAATTGATTTGCTGGATACAGGTATGGATTTTATCAAGAGGAGTATGGTAGGGTAAGGTAAGGTTAAACTTAACACGACGCTTTTCCATACGGGACCAGTTAATGATATTTTCATTACCTATTTTAGCATTAGGGATAACCACTACCCCTTGTGTAAAGGTACGAATGCGTGTACTGCGAAAACTAATGTCTTCAATGATTCCTTCTATGCCAGAAACTTCTACCCAGTCGCCTATTATAAAGGGTTTGTCCATCATCAAAAGTGCCCCTGATAAAATATTAGAAAGGGCATCTTTAGAAACGAAAGCAAAGGCAACACCACCGAGACCTACTCCTGTAATAATGCCCCCTATGTCACCAAAAAGAAGAGAAAGGACGATAGCACCACCTATTAAAAGGGTAAAAAAACGAATTAACTTAGAAGTAAAACGGATAAGAAGGGTGTTATCAGTAATGCCCAACTTAGCATTAAGATCAGAAAGCACCATTTCATAAACGACTTCAAGATTATAAATTCCCCAAGTGGCTATACTAACAAAGACAACGGTATATAAAGTTGTTACACTTTCAAAAGGAATAAAATCTAGAGAAAATACTGCTTCAGAAGACCAAAAGGAATTGCTACTAATCTCTTTATAACGTATGAGAGGGGAAATACAAAGGGCACCCCAGATACCTGTAAATAGGAATAAATAATCAAGGGGTTTTTGTAAGGCTTCAGTAAGCTTAGAACCAAGTGCTAGTTTCTTGATAGAAATTTTAGATAAAAGACCGATAGTAAATTTACGAAGGAGCTTTCTAAAAAGTAAAAAGAAAAGTAGAAAAGCAAAAGCACCTATTAAACGTATAATAAAGGGATTCCAGTCCAAGTTTTTTAAGTAAATCATAAAATGTATCCTTTCTAAAAGCTATAAATTTCTACAAATCTACCTAGTATTATACAATAGAAAGGCATATAATTAAAGGAATTTATGGTCAAATACCACGAACAATGGTATACTTAAAGACATAAAGAACAAAATAAGAATGTGTACTCGAGGAATAAAAGCCAATGAAAGTATCAAAAGACCTATGGATTGAAAAGGGTGTGCGTCGTAGTAGCATACGTGCAATAAAACAAAATAAAAAAAGTAGACAAAAGGTTTATGTATTATGCACCTCTTATCATCAAGATGCCCTTTTTGAGGTAGTGGAAAGTCGATTTATCTCCTCAAGGTATGAACATAGCTCTGTCTTAGCCATTACCCTCACTAAGACCAAGGCATTTGAAAGAGTTTATTTGCTTATTAATGCTTTATACAATGAACAAACAACAAGCTATGAGTCTTTACAAGCAGAGTAAGGGAGGTTAGGTATGGCAATCTTGGGAGTTGTATTAAAAATAATAGCTAGTTTTTTAGTGCTTCTTATGGGATTACTATTAGCAATACTTTTGCTTCTTTTATTAGGTCCTATTACTTATAAAGGTTATACAGCATATTATGAGTCAGCAGAAGGTGAATGGGAGATTACTCTATTTCATTTATTTCGTGTGAGGTTTCAAATGCTGGAAGGAAAGGTAAAGGGAGAGGTGAAATTATTAGGAGTAAATGTTCGTGCTTTTTCTCCTGATGAATTAGAGACTCTTACAAAAGACGTAGAGGCTGATTTAAAAGGAGATATGCTTGTAGTAGAGCCATCTAAGACTAAGACTAAGAAAAAGATTGCAAAAAAAGAAAAGGTTAGTCCTTTTAAGGCAAAATGGGGAAGACTAAAGGCTATAACAACAGATCCTGCTTTAAAACCTTTTATAAAACATTCTATAGAGACATTGGGAAAAATAATAAAGGTTTTAAAACCAAAAGTTTTTCATTTTCACTTATTACTAGGTAAAGAAGATGTAGCCAAGACAGGAGAACTATTAGCTGGACTAACCTTATTATTTCCTTGGTATTATCCTTATGGAACCATAGAGGGAAATTTTGAAGCAGCAGGTATAGGGGGAGAGATCTATTTGCAGGGAAGCTTTAGACTTGTCCAGTTTTTTAAAATAGGGCTTTGGTGGCTACTTCATAAAGACACGAGACAGATGCTAAGTCGAATACTATATAACAGAGAGGAAGAATAGAGATGGAAAACAAGGCAAATCAAAACATGGATGATTTAATGGCAAAGTTAGAAAACTTTATTACAACTAAAACAGTAGTAGGTGAGCCCATACACATTGAAGATACGATTCTTGTTCCGTTAGTAGATGTGAGTTTTGGTGTAGCAGCAGGTTCTACTGCAAGCTCCAAATTTTCAGAACGAAAAAAGGAAACAGAACGTAAAGTAGATGGAGGGACAGATGCAGGGGCTGGTGGTTTAGGTGCACGTATGACACCAAGTGCTATGTTAGTGATTCAAAATGGTACGACACAGCTTATTTCCATTAAAGGGCAAGATAGTGTAACCAAATTAATTGATATGATTCCAGGACTTCTTGCTAAAGTACCTGATTTAGTTACAAAGTTTACGCATGAGGGGGCAACTGCTAAGGAGAAAAAGGCTCCTAAAAATCAAACAGAAACTGCTGTGGCAGATAAGTATCATACTTTAGATGAAGAGAATGAGTAGTGCATCATAAAAGCAGGTAATTGGTTTTTCCAATTACTGCTTTTATAGTAAGAGGAGGTATGTACTTACTAGCCTTTAGTCACAACAAATGCTAAGATAAAAAAAAGCACTTTATTGAAAGAAGTGAAATAAATAAAGGAGGAGAAATAATGGGGGAGAAAAAGGGTGATCAAAAGGTAAATATTGGAATCATTGGCGTAGGTGGTGTAGGTGGTTATTTTGGGGGAAAGTTAGCACAGGCCTTTCAAGGAGACGATAGGTATAACATCTATTTTATTGCAAGAGGTACACATCTAGCTAAAATAAAGGAACAAGGGTTAATTTTAAAAACACATCAGGAAGGTGAGCTAAGATGTATTCCTACTTTGGCAACTGAAGAGATAAGTCAGTTACCACCTCTAGACATTTGTTTAATATGTGTTAAAAGTTATGATTTGCAGCAAGTACTTCTTGCATTAAAACCTAAGCTAAAGGCAACATGTCATATTCTTCCTTTACTAAATGGGGTAGATATTTATGACCGTATTAGAAAGGTAGTTTTTCAAGGAAACGTATATCCAGCTTGTGTATATGTTGGGACGCATATTTTAGAACCAGGGGTGATAGAACAAACGGGAGGAACTTGTAAAATTATCCTAGGTAAGGATCCTCAAAAAGAAGATGAGGCAACCCTATTAAAAGAAGTGTTGAAAAAAGCTAATATTACTTTTGAGTGGACAAAAGAATATTGGGAGGAAATTTGGAGTAAATATATGTTTATTGCTTCATATGGTTTAATAACAACTATTTATAATAAAACCATTGGAGGGGTATATAAAGACCCTGAATTAAGTGAACAAGTAAAATATTTGATGCAGTATATTAAAGAATTAGCATTGTTAGAAGGTATTCATTTGAAAGAAACGAGTATAGAGGAGTCTTATCACAAAGCCAGTACCTTTCCTTATGAGACAAAAACATCCTTTCAAAGAGATTATGAGAAAGGAACTGGAAGGGATGAAAGAGAAATATTTGGGGCGACACTTCTTCGACTAGGTAAAAAGCATGGATTATCAGTAGTAGGTATAGAAAAAATTTATAATCAATTAGTGTAAGAAAAAATAGAGTGATAAAAAAGATAAAGAGCTACTGGAAACTCCAATAGCTCTTTTTGTTAAACATTAAAACGGAAAAGGATAATATCACCGTCTTGTACTACATATTCTTTGCCTTCTAAACGAACAAGTCCTTTTTCTTTTGCAGCTGTATAAGAACCGCAACTCATTAAATCATCAAAATTAACAATTTCTGCCCGGATAAAACCTCTTTCAAAATCTGAATGAATTTTTCCA
The DNA here is from genome assembly GCF_002735925.1 of Sporanaerobium hydrogeniformans. Taxonomy (GTDB): domain Bacteria; phylum Bacillota; class Clostridia; order Lachnospirales; family Cellulosilyticaceae; genus Sporanaerobium; species Sporanaerobium hydrogeniformans. Next base: position 85,987 of record NZ_PEDL01000005.1, read on the forward strand.
GCAGCACCAGGTGCTTTTGTACCTTTAGTAATGGTCCAAGCACGTACTTCTTGCTCACCAGCTGTTAAGTAACTAATAAGTCCAAGAAGCTTGTAGCTAGCTGAAATAAGTGTATCAAAACCTGTGCAACTAAGATCTAAGTCCTGAAGGAAAATGGCACGTTCTTCTTCTGAAAGCTCAGAGAGCTCTTGTTCAATTTGAGCACATACTGTAAATGTATCAGATCCCTCTTGGTTAGCAAAATCACGAACAGCTTGAACATAAGCATTTTCTACTTTACCTACAAGATCATCTTCAGAAATATTAGCCGCATATAAAACAGGTTTAGCTGTAATGAGGCCTAGAGAGGCAATAAATATATCTTGTTCTTCCTCTTCACCTAGTAATTGACGAGCAGAATGCCCATTTTCTAGAGTTTTGTAAACCTTTTGAAGAATTTCTAGTTCTTTAGCAAGTGCTTTGTCTGCCTTAGCACCTTTTACTGTTTTAGCAATACGACGTTCAAGAACTTCCATATCTGCAAAGATAAGTTCGAGATTAATGGTTTCAATATCTCTTAAAGGATCAACAGTCTTATCTACGTGAACAATGTTTTCATTTTCAAAGCAACGTACAACTTGAACGATGGCATCTACTTCACGAATATGTGAGAGGAATTGGTTCCCTAAACCTTCACCTTTGCTGGCTCCTTTAATAAGTCCTGCAATATCCACAAATTCTACGATAGCAGGTACAACACGTTTAGAGTTATACATTTGACGCAATTTTTCAAGGCGTGGGTCGGGAACAGCTACGACACCTACATTAGGTTCAATTGTACAAAAAGGGTAGTTTGCAGATTCGGCACCTGCTTTTGTTAATGCATTAAATAAGGTACTTTTACCTACGTTAGGTAATCCAACGATACCTAATTTCATAATTTTTCATCCTTCCTTAAGTAAAATCTATGAGACAATCCTGTTATTACACTATTAAAAAAACAGCAAGGTAGTAACTCGTCTATTTATAACCCTTTCTATATTAACGTATAATGACCTAAACTGCAATAAAATGCAGTCTTATTATGTATAAAACATAAGAAGTTTATACGAGCAGAACTTTAGAGCAGGCGTTTACAGTCTTAGATAAATATTCTATAATGAAAAGATAATAAAGGAGGAATGTTATGCCAAATATTTATTTTCCCTATTTAAATCTTAAATTCTATATTGATCCTATTGCTTTTGAACTATTTGGTCTACCTGTTTATTGGTATGGCATTATTTTGACATCTGGTATTATCTTAGGGACTTTACTTGCCATGCAAATAGCAAAAAAAGAAGGACTAAACCCAGATTTAATCATTGATTTTATTCTTTATGATATCATTTTTGCGTTATTAGGTGCGCGTACTTATTATGTATTGTTTAATTGGGACTATTATAAAGATCATTGGGTGGAGATTTTCAATTTGCGCCAAGGGGGGATTGCCATTTATGGAGCAGTACTTGCTTCGATAGTGGTTGCCATTATATTTACTAGGGCTAAGAAAATTAACTTTTTGCAGTTTGCTGATGTAGCTGTTTTTGGTCTAACTTTAGGACAAATTATTGGTCGTTATGGTAACTTTGTTAATATGGAAGCTTTTGGTGATTATACCAACAGTAAGTGGGCAATGCGCCTACTTAAAAGTCAAGCAAAACCACCTTTTTCGGAAAATGTTCTTCAAAATATACAGTCGGCTTTTGGAGCAGAATATATTCAAGTTCATCCTACTTTCTTTTATGAATCAACATGGAATGTTGTGTTATTAATCCTCCTTTTTGTACTTCGTAAGCATAAAAAATATCATGGACAACTATTTTTCATGTACCTTATTGGTTATGGGATTGGCCGTTATTGGGTAGAAGGATTACGTACCGACCAATTACTTTTGCCTATTCTTCATTTTCCCGCGTCACAATTAGTTGCCATTTTATCCATAATAATGGGAATAATTGGAATTATAATGTGTCGAAAGTCCGATAAGACCGCCTGATTAATCCAAAAATTAAGAATAATTGTTGATTTTTTCCAAAATAGGTATTATAATTTAAACTATAGAGAAAAGATAAATTATTTTTAATTTTTTAAGGGGGATTTGATATGGAAAGTATGCGTAAAAGTATATTAGTACTGCAATCTGATTTGAATAGGCAGCTCATAAGTGGAAAACCAGGACTATTTAATAACAAAGCAGTTTATTCCCTTAGCTTGAAGTTGGACAAGGAGATTGTAAAATACTATAAAAAAGTTATGAATCATTAAGAATAAAGGAATAAAGCCTAATAACAGAGAAGAAGACCAAAGATTCTATTTGGTCTTCTTTTTATGTCTTTAGTTTTAGAAAATTAATTTCTCTTTATCTTATATTCTACTTGAAATTTTTAGGGAAAACGCATAAAATATAAGAAAGTGGTATGAAGTGGGGACAAGTGGGGTGAAGTGGTAGATGTTTATAGGTGAATATAAACACAGCTTAGATGAAAAGGGAAGAGTGATTGTGCCTGCTAAATACCGTGAACAACTGGGCGACACCTTTATTTTAACAAAGGGTTTGGATGGCTGTTTGTTTATTTATCCTGTTTCAGAGTGGGTTATTTTTGAACAAAAGCTCAAAGACCTTCCACTGACTAATACCAATGCAAGAAAGTTTGTTCGTTTTTTTTTTATCAGGTGCAGTTGAATGCAGTGCGGACAAGCAAGGTAGAATACTGATTCCAAGTCAGTTAAGAGTATATTCTACCATTGAAAGAGACATAGTATTTATTGGCATGAGTAATCGTATTGAAGTTTGGAGCCATGAGAAGTGGGATGCTTATAACGCAGAAGAATTTGATGCAGATACAATTGCACAACAAATGGAAGAATTAGGAATATAAAGGTGACTAAAATGAAATTTGAACATGTATCCGTTTTATTAGAAGAATGTTTAGAAGGTCTTCAGATTAAATCAAACGGCATCTATGTAGATGGTACGTTAGGTGGAGCCGGACACTCTAGTGAAATTTGTAAGCGTCTTTCTAAAGAAGGACATCTTATTGGCATAGATCAAGATAATAATGCTTTGGCAGTGTCAAGGGAACGTTTAAAAGATGTTTTTCCTAAGGTAAGCATTGTAAAAAGTAATTTTGAACAAGTCGATGAAGTACTTAACCAATTAGGCATTGAAAAAATTGATGGCATGTTGATAGACTTAGGGGTTTCATCCCATCAACTTGATGAAGCATCCAGAGGTTTTTCCTATATGCAGGATGCACCTTTAGATATGCGTATGAATCAAGAAAATGCCTATTCAGCATATGAAGTCGTTAACGCATTAAGTGAAGAAGTATTATACACGCTTATTCGTGATTATGGTGAAGAAAAGTGGGCAAAACGCATTGCACAGTTTATTGTAAAAGAGCGTCAACAAAAACCTATTCAGACAACCTATGAATTAGTAGAGGTCATTAAAAAGGCTATTCCTCATGGTGCAAGAAAGGATGGTCCACATCCTGCCAAAAGAACGTTTCAGGCAATTCGCATTGAGGTGAATCGTGAATTAGATATTATTGAACCCACTATTCGAAAGATAGTAGAACGATTAGCAATAGGAGGGAGGTTATGTATTATTACGTTTCACTCTTTAGAAGATCGTATAGTGAAACAGACTTTTAAACAATTGGAAGATCCTTGTACATGTTCAAAGAGTTTTCCAATCTGTATATGTGGTAAAGTATCAAAAGTGAAAGTGATTTCACGTAAACCCATTCTTCCTTCAGAAGAGGAGATTGAATGGAATCCACGATCCAGAAGTGCTAAATTAAGAATTATAGAGAGAATTTAGTAGAAAGAGTTAGAAGAGGAGGAAGAGCGGGTGGAAGAAAGATTTGAACAAAAGTATAGTTATCAGTATGGCAGTGTTGTTAGAAACTTATATGAAGCAGAACCTATATCACCTAGAAAATATCCTCAGCAAAATCCACAGCCTCAAAGTATCCCACAAGTTCGTCCAAACGTAGATAGAGTCTTAGCGCTTAAGTTAAGTCTATGCGGTCTCTTTGTTTTTGTATGTACCTTTATGTACGTACATATTTACTCAACATTAGCAACAGCGCAAGCTGAGCTTAAAACAGTTAAAAATCAAATCCGAGAAACACGAAGTACTATTAGTTATACACAAGCACATATTTCAGAGAAGTTAAATCTTGATTATATTCGTCAGCGTGCTTCAAGGGAGCTAGGAATGGCAGAACCTTTGCCTTATCAAATTGTATATGTAGAATTACCTAAGCAGAGTTATACCTTATCGAGCAAATAAAGTAGGAGTTAAGATGGAAAGACGACAACAATCAGTTAAAAAAAATCAAAATACCCTTTCTAAGACGCGCCTAAATAGGCGCATCTTTATTATAGCCCTTTTTTTTATAGTTTTTATTATTTATATGATCTACCAAGTTACTTACATTAAATTCATACATGGTGAAGAGTATCAAAAGCAAGTTTATAGTCGGCTTATGAGTAGAGAAAGCCCTATCAATCCTCAACGAGGAAATATTTTAGATCGTAATAACAATACACTCGCAACAAGCTTTTTGACGTATGATATTACCTTATCACCTAAGGAAATTATGGAAGAGGAAGAGACGGATAGATATGTAATCTATGAAGCATTGGCTGAGGCAGTAGATAAAAAAGCGGAAGAAATTCAAGCTTTAGTTGAAAAGAATCCATCTTCTCAATATGCTCTTCTTGCTAAAAATGTAGCTAATGAAAAGGTAGAGGTTTTAAAAGAAAAAAAAATAAATGGAAAAGCTTTAACAGGTGTTTGGTATGATAAGAGTTTTATTCGAAGCTATCCAAAAAGTGAATTAGCTGCTCAACTTTTAGGGTTCTATAATAAAGATGGGCAAGGTCAATATGGTATTGAACAACAGTATAACGAGTATTTGGTAGGAGAAGCAGGTCGTATTTTCTCACAGTTTCAAGATGAACAAATCATTACAACAGAAATGAAAGCAGTAGAAAATGGTGCCAACATACGCTTGACCATAGATGAAGTTATTCAGCAATATGTAGAAACAACCATGAAGAAATATATTAAGGAGTATAATCCTGTTAATGCAGCAGCGATTATTGCCAATCCTAACACCGGCGAAATTTATAGTATGTACTCTTATCCAAGCTTTGACCCTAATCATTACAATAATCTTGAGGAGCAGTTGGGAAAAGAAGTATGGAATGGTTTAAATGAACAAGATAAAACGACAGCTCTTTATAGTGCATGGCGAAATTTTACTACACAGAATCCTTATGAATTAGGTTCTACTTTTAAGCCTCTTTTGATAGCATTGGCCATCGATGAACATGCCATTGACTTAAATGATACCTATCTATGTCATGGGTCTATGCAAGTAGCTGATCGTTTAATTCATTGTTGGAAAACATCTGGACATGGTGAACAAACAGTAGAACAAGCTTTGGCTAATTCATGTAATATGGCCATGATTCAAATTGCTGAAAAGATTGACTATGACTTGTTTTTATCTTATATGGATAAATATGGTTTTGGTGAGAGGACAGGTATAGCTTTGCCGGGTGAAGAAACAGGGCTTTTACATAACAAGCTAGGTCCTGTAGAGCGTGCAACTTATTCCATGGGGCAAACTTTTACAGCCACACCTGTTCAATTAATAAGTGCTTTTTCAGCTGTTATTAATGGGGGCTACTTACTTGAACCGCTTGTTGTTTCAGATATTGTTGATGAACGAGGAGAAGTTCTTTATCATGCTAAACCAGTTATAAGAAGACAAGTCATATCAAAGGAAACTTCAGAACTTGTGAGACGCTATCTTGGTAAGGTAGTTGATGAGGGAGGAACAGGAGTTAATGCTCATATAAGTGGATATAAGATTGGTGGAAAGACGGGAACAGCAGAAAAGGGAGAACGTGGAAATGAGAAATATATTGTTTCTTTTGTTGGTTACGCGCCGCTAGAAAATCCAGAAGTTATTGCCCTTGTTATTTTTGATGAAGCACCTGAAAAGAGTGGTGCTCCTACTAAGGCTTTTAAAGAGATGATGGGAAAAATCTTACCTTACTTACAGATTGAAACAACTTCTAATATGCAAGAAACAAAAGAAGAACAAGGAGAAGTGCCTTCTCTTATAGGTAAGAATTTATATGAAGCTACGAGTTTATTACAAGCTCAGGGATTAACGTATCAAAGTATAGGGGTAGGAACTCAAATAAAAAGTCAATATCCTAAGGAAGGAACGCTTTTGCCAAAAGGCTCAAGTGTACGCTTATATATGCAAGCAGAAAATCCAGGAGCATTGTTGGAAGTACCTAACTTAATCGGTATGAGTATTGAACAAGCACAGAGTTTGGTAGGGGAGGATTTTACTTTGTCAGGAAATGGGAGTGGTGAAATCACAAATCAAGTACCGAAAGCTGGAGCTAAAATAGAAAAAAAAGCACAAATAGTTGTACAAACATATCAATAAAGAGAATAATGACTCCTCCTTTAAAATAAACTTTAGGTAAGACAACTTTTAAAGGAGGAATTTTTGTATGCAAAAAGAGGTTTCTGTTCGTGTGCAACGTCGTATTCTTATCCTTATTCTTTGCTTTGTTATAGGAATAGGGGGAATGTCTATACGTCTTGCATATGTACAAATAATAGAAGGTACTATGCTTCAAGAAAAAGCACTCGAGCAACATACAAGAGACCGTTTGATAGCACCTACTCGTGGGATTATCTATGATCGGAATTTAGAGATTCTTGCTCAAAGTGGTTCTGTTGCAACGGTAGGTGTTGTGAATGCTCAAATTAAAGATCCAGAAGGAGTCGCCAAAATTTTAGCAGAACGCTTAAAAATTGATTATGAAAAGGTATACCAAAAAGTGACCAAACATGTGGCTTTTGAACGTATTGCTACGAAGGTGGATAAGGAGATAGCAGACGAAATTAGAAATTTAAACTTAGCAGGTGTAAAAGTAGATGAAGACTCGAAGCGTTTTTATCCTTATAATGAATTAGCGGCACAAACTATTGGTTTTGTAGGAAAAGATAATCAAGGAATTGTAGGTTTAGAAGTGAAGTATGATTCTTATTTAAAGGGGATTCCAGGGAAAATTTTAATGGAAACCAATGGAAAAGGGCAGAGGAGAGAAGAAGAAGCAGAAGTACGTATGAATCCTATTCCAGGCGATAATTTAGTTTTAACTTTAGATGTGACATTACAACAATATGCTGAACAAGCCTTAGAAAAGGTAGTTGAAATGAAGGGAGCAAAGAGAGGTTCACTTATTTTAATGAATCCTCAAAATGGTGAAATTTATGCGATGGCCAATAAGCCAGATTTTGATTTAAATGTTCCTTTTACTATTAATGATGAAACTTTAGCAAATGAATGGAATTTATATAGTATAAAGGAACAACAAGATTTACTTAATCAAATGTGGCGTAATTTTACAATTAATGACACCTATGAGCCAGGTTCTACTTTTAAGATATTTACTTCTGCTATGGGATTAGAAGAAAACGTAGTAACAGAAAATAGCCCTTTTAACTGTGGGGGTTCACGTATTGTAGCAGGAAGAACGATTAAATGTTGGCGTAGCCCACGTTCTCATGGTGCACAAAACTTTGTACAAGGTGTACAAAACTCATGCAATCCCGTATTTATGGAAGTAGCTGAACGTGTAGGAGCGAATAAGTTTTATGACTATATGATTAAGTTTGGCTTTAAATCTAAAACACAAATTGATTTACCTGGTGAGGCTGTAGGGATTTTACATAATAAAAATAAAATTGGCCCAGTAGAACTGGCAACGATGTCTTTTGGACAGTCCTTTCAAATAACACCACTTCAGCTATTAGCAGGTGCAGCTTCAGTAGTGAATGGAGGTTATCAAATTACTCCTCATCTAGGTAAAGAAATTATTGATAATAAAGGAAATGTCGTAGAGGTTTTTGATTATCCTAAAGGGGAGCAGATTATAACAACTGAAACGAGCGAACGCATGAAAAAAATTTTAGAAAGTGTTGTTGCAGAGGGAACTGGAAATAAGAGCTATATTCCAGGATATCGCATTGGTGGGAAAACAGCTACATCTCAAAAGTTACCTCGTGGTTCTGGTAAATACATAGCATCTTTTCTTGCTTTTGCTCCGGCTGAAAATCCAGTAATAATGGGGATTGTTATTATTGATGAACCACAAGGTGTTTATTATGGTGGAACAGTAGCAGGACCTGTTATGCAGGAAGTATTGGCTAATGCCTTACCCTATTTGAATATTGAGCCTATCTATAATGAAAAGGAACAGGCTTTAAGAGAAGTACAAACCTTAGTTGTTCCTAACTTTGAGACACTCTCTCTAAAAGAAGCTAGGCTGTGGGCAAAAGAGAAAAATATCATTCTCCAGATTGAAGGAACAGGAGAAAGAATAGTTGCACAATTTCCAATGCCAAATGAAGTAATTAATTTAACAACTAAAATTATACTTTATACGCAGTAGATGACTTTTTAATCCCTAAGACTCATGTTATAATAACAAAGAAATAAAGTTAGGAGGATGACAATGAAGCTGAAAGACTTAATGGTTGGATTAGAATATAATTGCACTATAGGTAATATGGAACAAGATATTGACATGATTATTTATGATTCGCGTATTAAAACAAAAAGTGGATTATTTATAGCGATAGAAGGTTTTAAGACAGATGGTCATCAGTATATTCAGGCAGCAATTGAAAATGGGGCAAAGGCATTACTTGTCCAAAAGGATATTGGGGTAGAAATAAAGGGTATGACAGTCATTCAAGTAGAAGATACAAGAAAAGCAATGGCGATTGTAGCGAATAATGCATTTAAACATCCTTCTTCTAAAATACAAGTAGTAGGAGTAACGGGTACTAATGGAAAAACCAGCATTACTTATTTGCTAGGGCAAGTTTTAGAAGCCTATAAGCAAAAAATAGGAATTATTGGTACTATTGAAAATCGCATTGGCAATACTATACTTAAAGCAGAACGTACTACTCCTGAATCTCTTGATTTGCAAGGACTTTTTAATAAAATGGTGGATGAAGAGGTAGATTATGCCCTTTTAGAAGTTTCTTCCCACGCTTTAGAGTTGAGTCGTGTAGCAGGTGTTGATTTTAATATTGGTATTTTTACTAATTTAACACAAGATCATTTAGACTTTCATGGAACAATGGAGAACTATGCATATGCTAAGGCTAAGTTGTTTTCAATGTGTGAAGTAGGAGTGATTAATGCAGATAGTCCATATGCACACATTATGACTGAAAAGGCAACATGTGAGCTTATAACTTATGGTATTTATAATGAGGCAACTTATAAAGCCTCGGATATACACATTACAGCAGAAGGTGTACGCTATACCTTATGTGCACCTGAAGGTGTTTTTGAAGTAGTAGTACCTATTCCTGGACAATTTACAGTGTATAATACTTTGGCAGTTATTGGAGCAGCTTCTTCACTTCAAGTACCAATGCCACATATTATTGACACACTTGCTCAGGTAAAAGGGGTACCTGGTCGTGTACAATCCTTTACTTCAGCAAAGGGTTATAGTGTTTTAGTGGATTATGCACATACACCTGATGGGCTTCAAAATGTACTTGAGACAATTAAGGAGTTTGCGAAAGGTGAGATAATAACAGTCTTTGGCTGTGGTGGTGATCGTGATAAAACCAAGCGTCCACTAATGGGTGAAATTGCAGCACGCTATTCTACACACGTTATTATTACTTCGGATAATCCACGTACGGAAGATCCACTTAGTATTTTGGATCAAGTAGAAAAAGGTGTAAAACAACATAAAGTGTCTTATAGTAAAATGGTAGACCGTAAAGCTGCTATATTAGAAGCACTTCAACAGGCAAAAGCAAAAGATGTCATTTTAATTGCAGGTAAAGGACATGAAAACTACCAAATTCTTAAAGACCGTATTATCCATTTTGACGACTCTGAAATTGTAAGAGAGTATATCCAGGGGGAAGAGTAATGAAATTACTTTTGCAAGATATTATAAAAGCTATAGAGGGTGAATGTTTAAATCCTCATCAATTAGAGAAGCAGCTTATAACAGGTATTTATACGGACTCAAGATGTCATTTAGAGGGGGGATTATTCATTCCTCTTAAAGGAGAGCACTTTGATGGGCATACTTTTATCCCTCAGCTTAAAGCAAAAGGAGTAGTAGCTACTTTAACGGAGGTACGTGAGGTACTTGACGCTGAACTTTGTACAATTTATGTCCAGGATACGAGAAATGCTTTATTGCAATTAGCACGTTACTATAGGCAGCAGTTTAGCTTGCCACTTATTGGCATTACAGGAAGTGTAGGTAAAACGAGTACAAAGGAAATCATTGCAGCTGTATTAAGTGGTAAATGGCAGGTTCATAAAACAGAAGGAAACTATAATAATGAAATTGGATTACCCCTCACTCTTTTTAAGTTGGAGCCTTATCATGAAGTGGCTGTTATTGAGATGGGGATGAACCACTTTGGGGAAATTAGTAGATTAAGCCAGGCAGCACTTCCAGATATAGGAGTAATTACCAATGTCGGAACATCTCATATTGAAAATTTAGGAAGTCGAGAAGGGATTCTAAAAGCAAAGCTAGAGATAACTGATGGTTTATCGCCAGAAGGACTTTTGATAGTCAATGGAGATAATGATTTATTAGGTAGTTTAGAAAAGCTAACTTATCCCGTTATACGATATGGTTTATCAAAAGAACATCCTTATTATGCAGAAAATATTGTATGTCATGCAGAATATACAACAGCAACCATTCATACACCCAGTAGAGAATATGCCATTCAAATCGCAGCATTGGGTGAGCATATGATCTATAATACACTGGCGGCTATTGCTGTTGCTGAGTATTATGGTTTAACGGAAGAAGAAATTAGCCGCGGTATTGCCTCTTACCGTCCGCCTAAAATGCGCATGCATATCACAAACTTACAAGAAGGTGTGACTCTTATAAATGATGCATATAACGCAAGTCCAGATTCTATGGAGGCAGCACTTAAAGTATTAGAGAACTATCCTTGTAAGGGAAGACGTCTAGCAGTTTTAGGGGATATGCTCGAAATGGGAGAATATGGTCCGGAACTCCATAGAAGAGTGGGGCAATTTACTTCTGAATGTCAAATTGATGGAGTTTGTGCAGTAGGTGAATTAGCTAAGTATATTGCAGAAGGTGTATGGAGTAAGGAAGCAATTATGTGGTGTAAGCATTATGAAACAAAGGAAAAATTCAAAGAAGAAATGAAAAAAATTATACATTCAGAAGATGTGGTACTTTTTAAAGCGTCACGTGGTATGAAGTTTGAAGAACTGATTGATGTGTTAGGAAAGGTGAAGGATGATGAAAAATGATGCCTTATATGCGGCTTTAATTGCCTTTTTTTTAAATATTGCAATGAGTCCATTTGTGATTCCACTCTTGCAAAAATTTAAATTTGGTCAAAATGTAAGAAGTGATGGGCCTAATAGTCACTTGAAAAAATCAGGAACTCCTACTATGGGTGGCGTAATTATTTTAGGGAGTATGGTACTAACAAGCTTACTTTTTAGTATCAATAATAAGGAACTTCATACTATTTTATTTGTAACAATTGGATTCGGACTTATTGGATTTCTAGATGACTATATCAAAATTGTCAAAAGACGTTCTTTAGGTCTTACGGCTAGGCAAAAAATTATTGCTCAATTAGTTGTAACAGGGATTTTTGCTTATGCACTTAAAGTCTATTTAGGATTAGATACCAGTATTATTTTACCTTTTAGTGAAGGGAGAGAACTAGATCTTGGTTATCTATTTTGGCCATTTCTTGTTATTGCTGTATTAGGGGTGGTAAATGCTGTTAATCTTACAGATGGCTTAGATGGTTTAGCATCAGGGGTAACAGTTTTAGTTGCTACTTACTTTGCAGCAATTGCTTGGGCTATGCACAGCAATGTTTTGCCTATTGCAGCAGCTGCTGTGGGAAGTTTATTAGGCTTTTTATTGTTTAATAGTTATCCTGCTAAAGTGTTTATGGGAGATACAGGTTCTTTAGCACTTGGAGGGTTTGTAATTGCTACAGCTTTTGTTATGAAAATGCCTCTTTTTATTTTAATTGTAGGTATTATTTATGTTATCGAAAATATATCTGTTATATTACAAGTTGCTTATTTTAAGAAAACAAAGAAGCGTTTGTTTAAAATGGCGCCTATTCATCATCATTTTGAGTTATCAGGATGGCCAGAAACAAAAGTGGTCACAGTCTTTAGCATTGTGACAGCAATTATGTGTTTAATTGGCTTAGTAGCTTTATAGGAGGAAAAAAGATGGATGTAAAAGGGAAAAGTATCCTTATCATAGGGAATGCACGTAGTGGGATAGCAGCAGCTAAACTTGCTCTTAATCAGGGAGCTCAAGTTTGGATTTATGATGGAAAAGCTTATGAAAAGTGGAATGAAGAAATACAAAAACACATTCAAGAAATGAAAAAACAAGGGATTGGCTTTATTCTAGGTGAAGAGCCTGAGCTTGAGAACATAGATCTTGTTATTATGAGTCCAGGGGTACCTCTTGATATACCTTGTGTAAAAAAGGCTAAAACGAAGGGGATTGAAGTAATTGGTGAATTAGAATTTGCTTCTCGCTTTTGTAAAGCACCTATTGTTGCGATTACAGGTACAAATGGTAAAACCACTACCACTACCTTAGTAGGCGAAATAATGAAAAGTTATAATCCACAAACCTTTGTTGTAGGGAATATTGGCAGGGCATTCAGTGAGGATGTACTTACTATCCCAACAGATGGTATTGTGGTAGCAGAGGTAAGTAGTTTTCAATTAGAAACGGCTCCTACCTTTCATCCAGTGGTATCTGCCATTTTAAATATTACGCCGGATCATTTAAATCGCCATCATACCATGGAAAACTACTGTGCTTGTAAATATCAGATTCTGGCAAATCAAAATACCAGCGATTTTTGTGTTTTAAATAGTCAAGATACGTATTTTAAAGAAGCTAAAGAAAAAGCAAAGGGACAAGTGATTACCTTTAGTTTAAAAGAGGAGAATTTATCAAGTGTTTTTTTACAAGACGGGAAATTAATAGAAAATATACTAGGAGAAAAAAATAGTATTTGCGAGGTAAATGAGCTTAAGATAAAAGGGACTCATAATATTGAAAATGCTGCCGCTGCTATTGCTATTTGTAGAGCTTTTGGGGTGCCAATATCCTGTATTAGGGAAGCACTTCTAGCATTTAAAGGTGTAGAACATCGTACAGAGTATGTAACAACTAAGAAAGGGATAGACTTTTTTAATGATTCCAAGGCAACCAATACAGATGCAGCTATTGCAGGTTTAATGGGACTTAGTGTACTAGGTAAACCTATTCGTCTGATAGCAGGAGGGATGGATAAGGAGATCTCCTTTAGACCTTGGACAAAACTTTTTAAAGGGCGAGTAGCTAAGGTTTATATTATTGGTGAAACAAAAGAACAACTAATGAAAGAATGTGAAGAAGAGGGCTATTACAACTATCAAGGTTTTATAACTTTTGAAGAAGCGATACATGCAGCTTATAGGGAAAGCCAATCAGGGGAATGTGTTTTGCTTTCGCCTGCTTGTGCAAGCTGGGATATGTTTGAGAGCTATGAACAAAGAGGAGAATTATTTAAAGAGATTGTAAATCATTTGGAAGGGTGAGAAGTGTGGCGCAAAAAGGGACGAACCTTACCAAACAAAAGAAAAATGTAAAAAATACACCAGATTTCATTTTATTAGCAATAATTGTACTTATCGTTAGCTTTGGAATTATTATGGTATATAGTGCAAGTTTTTACTATGCAACTAATAAAGGTGAAACACCTATTTATTTTGCACTGAAACAATTAATTATAGGTATTGCAGGGATTATACTCATGCTTATTATTACCTTTAAGTTTAATTATCGTATTTTTTCAAATATGTTTTTGGCTAAAGTTTTATATGGGATAAGTATTATTCTTTCAATAAGTGTTATGTTTATAGGTCAAACAGTTAATGGTGCAACACGTTGGCTTAAAATGGGTCCCATCCAATTTCAGCCATCAGAAATAGCTAAAATAGCTGTAGTCATTATGCTCTCTTCTTATATTATTAAACATCGTAAAGAAATGAATAAGTGGAAGTACATAGTAGGAGCATGGGGAATTATTCTCTTTCCTACACTAGTTGTTGCTATTGAAAATCTAAGTTCAGCTATTGTTATTTTCTTTATTGGATTAATGATTATGTTTGTATCTAGTCCTAAGGTATGGTACTATTTAGCCTTTATGGGGATTGGAGCATGTTTAGCGGTGGGAGTCTATTTTTTAGCTATTACAACAGAACCCAATGAGGAAATTAATATACCTATTGTAAAACATATTTTAAAGCCTTATCGCTTAGATCGTATACGTGTATGGAAAAATCCTTGGCTAGATCCAAGAGGAAAAGGTTATCAGCCTATACAAGCTCTTTATGCAGTAGGTTCGGGTGGTGTTTTTGGAAGAGGGTTGGGGAAAGGTGTTCAAAAACAAGATTTCTTACCTGAACCACATAATGACATTATTTTCGCAGTTATTTGTGAGGAACTTGGATTAGTAGGAGCAATCATATTATTATTAGGATACTCCATTTTAGTAGTTCGTGGACTAAGTATTGCTATAAGGGCTACTGATTATTTTGGAACACTAGTGGCTGTAGGTATATCAACTATGGTAGGTATTCAGGTTCTTATTAACGTAGCGGTAAATACAAACACCATTCCTACAACAGGTATGCAGCTTCCACTTGTGAGCTATGGTGGGACAGCTTTAGCTATTTTACTTGCTACCTTGGGATTATTGCTCAATATTTCTTGTACATCGTCTATTAAAAAGCTTTCGAAGTAATATGTCACAATTTTCCACTTTAGAGAATAAAATGGTCTTATAGAAGCTTACCTATAGGAGGTGCTCTCAGAATGAGTAAGTACGTTATTCATGGAGGTAAGCGTCTAGAAGGAGAACTGCGAATTGATGGTAGTAAAAATGCAGTTTTGCCAATTATAGCAGCAACCTTATTGACTGGAAAAAAAACATATCTCTATAACTGTCCTAAGATAACAGACGTAGAGATTATGATGGAAATATTAAAACAACTTGGTTGCGACGTAAAGTGGGATAATAAAACACTGATTATAGATACTAGTACTTTAAAAAGTTATAATATATCAGAAGAGCTAGTAAGAAAGATGCGTTCTTCTATTATTTTATTAGGAGCTATTATAGGGCGTTTGGGGAAAGCTAAGATTAGTTATCCAGGCGGATGCCCATTAGGTGCGAGACCTATCGACTTGCATCTTATGGCTTTTAAAAAAATGGGTATTTTAGTTGAAGAGAAACACGGTTTTATTATTTGTGAAAGCAGATACCTTCGAGGCGCTAAAATCCATCTTGACTTTCCAAGTGTAGGAGCCACAGAAAATGTTATGTTAGCGGCTACACTTGCATCAGGAACTACAATTATTGATAATGCAGCTAGAGAGCCAGAAATAGTTGATTTACAGGATTACCTTAATGCTTGTGGCGCTCAAATAACTGGTGCTGGCTCAGGGACAATTGTTATTCATGGTGTAACAGAATTACACGATGTGACCTATAAGGTCATTCCAGATAGAATCATGGCAGGAACCTATCTTGTTGCTGCAGCCATTACACGAGGAAATATTATACTGAATGAAGTGAATCCGACTCATCTTAGAGCCATTACTTCTAAATTAGAAGAGACAGGGTGTACAATTATTGAAGAAAAGCAACGTATTATTTTAGAGACACCTAGGATATTAAAAGGTATAACATTAACTACAGAACCCTATCCGGGTTATCCGACAGATATGCAGTCACAAATGATGGCCTTATTATGTACCAGTAAGGAAACAAGTATTATCAAAGAAAATTTGTTCGAAGCACGTTTTAAACCGGCTTATGAGCTGATACGAATGGGGGCTAATATTAGTGTAGAAGGAAAAATTGCTATTATTAGACCCAGTAAGCAGCTTACTGGAACGAATGTGCAAGCTGAAGATTTACGGGGAGGCGCGGGGCTTGTACTAGCAGGACTTTGTGCAATAGGGGAAACGAGTGTAGAAAATATTCATCATATCAAAAGAGGGTATGAAGATATTGCAAGGGACTTAAGAGAACTTGGAGCTTGTATCGAAGAGAGGGAGTAATGAAGGTTGAGAACAAGAGATAACGTATTTGCTAAGAAAATAATGTACGCAATAGGAATAGTAAGTATTTTAATGATTACTTTAAGCGTCCTTCCAATTTGGCAGGTAACAAAAATTATAGTGAAAGATAGCCAATATTATTCAGAAGAAGATATTAAGAAGGTGCTAAAACTAGAAGGTGAACCTCTTTGGGGAATGTCTAAAAAAAAGCTTAAAGAGCAATTAAAGAAGCTCCCTTATGTAGAGGATAGTCAAATTGATTATAGCTTTCCAGGAAAAATACAAATATGTCTTATTGAAAAAGTGCCTTATGGATATGTTCCTTTTATGGGAACATATCTTTGCATTGATGAAAAAGGACAAGTTATCGAACAAGTTAATAGTGTTGTTCAAAAGCTTCCTATCATTAGAGGATTAGTCTTTAATGCTTTTAAAATAGGAGAAGTACTTCCGCTTGAGTCAGAAGATGCACTACTTATAGCAGTAGAACTGATTAATATCTTAAAAAAGTATAATTATACACAAAAAGTAACTGGAATTGATATTTATAACCTTGAACAAATTCACTTGTATGTTGATAATTTAGATGTTATAATTGGAAATATACAGCATTTTGAAGAAAAGCTTCAATGGCTTATAAAAATCCATGAAACACATGATATGGGCGTGTTAAATTTGTCCCAGATACCCAATGGACAAGTTGTTTTAAGCCCCATTGAATAAACAAATATATTAAAAGAATAACTTGAGACGAAAGGGGAGTCTATTTTGCTTGAATTATGGGAAAATGAACTACAAGGTGCACAGATAAAAGTAATAGGTGTTGGTGGGGGTGGTAATAACGCTGTTGACCGTATGATAGAAAAAGGACTTAATGGTGTTGAATTTATTACAGTAAATACAGATCATCAAGCTTTAGCAAGATCAGGAGCTCCTACTAAAATACAAATTGGCGAAAAGATTACCCGAGGATTAGGTGCAGGTGCAAACCCAGAAATTGGAACGAAGTCAGCAGAAGAGAGTCGTGAAGAAATTATCCAATCTATTAAAGGAGCAGATATGCTCTTTATTACTGCAGGTATGGGTGGTGGTACTGGAACAGGTGCAGCACCTGTTATTGCAGGTATTGCTAAAGAACAAGGTATTTTAACCGTAGGTGTAGTAACGAAGCCCTTTAGTTTTGAAGGTAGGAAACGTATGATTAATGCTGAAAAAGGGATAGCTGAATTAAAGCAAAATGTAGATACTTTAGTTGTTATTCCTAATGATAAAATTCTACATGTTATTGATAAGAAAACAACGATGGTAGATGCTTTTAGTAAAGCAGATGATATTTTACAGCAAGGTGTACAAGGTATTACCGATTTGATTTCAAACCCTGGAATTATTAATCTTGATTTTGCAGATGTACGTACCATTATGAATAATAAGGGTGTTGCACATATGGGTATTGGTCGGGCAACTGGTGAAAGCAGGGCAGAAGAGGCTGTGAAGTGTGCTATTAGTAGTCCGCTGTTAGACACGAGTATTGAGGGAGCACGTTGTGTCCTTGTTAATATGTGTGGTGGTGAAAGTCTTGGATTAATGGAAGCAAATGTAGGAATGAGCTTGATACGTGAGTCTGTTGATCCTGATGCTGAAATTATTTTTGGTACGTCTATTAATGAAGAATTAGGTGATGAAATTATTATTACAGTTATTGCTACAGATTTTCAAAATGATGATATAAGTATTAATAGTTTCCCAAAGGTACAAGTGCCTAAAATGGAAACCAAACAACCTAGTTCAGGCTCTGCAAATTTAAATAGGGAAGAAAAATTCACACCGATTAAAGATATTCAAGTAGAGATACCACAGTTTTTAAGAAGAAATAGATAGTAAAAAAAGATACGATAATGTCGTATCTTTTTTTTTATACTCGTGCTATTTTTTACAAAATTTGTAAAACATTTCTTTTACAATAAGGATATTGAAAGAAAAGCTTTGTGAGGTGAGAAGGTGTATGTTTTATATTTAGATGTACTTTTTTTCATTAATTGGATAATGAATAGTATGGTGTTCTTAATAGCTACACTTATGCTCAATGAACCTTTACAGTTGAGACGACTGGGATTGGCTGGAGGGATGGCAGCAGCACTTTATTGCCTTGTAGTAAGTGTGCCTTTTTTACAAGATATACCAGCCTTAGTTTACACACTGATATTACCTAGTTTATCTATTTTATATTTATATAAACCTCGGCACATAACAATATTTATAAAAAGGTGGTTACTTTGCCAAGGATTAGCCTTTTTATTAGGAGGAACTACGTTTAGTTTATGGTATATGCTTGGCTATAAAGGAAACTTTGAAGAAATAAGTATTTTATACTTGCTAGGGATTGCAGGCAGTGTAACGTTGGTTATCTATATGAGCTTTTATAGTATTAGAAAACATTGGATTTTACCTCACTTTGAGTATAGAGTAAAAATGCTTCATCAAGGTAGAATAGGTGAATTCCAAGCTGTTGTGGATACAGGTAATATGCTTTATACACCTTTTAAGCATCAAGCAGTTAGCGTTGTTACTTATGCTGCTATAGAAAGTTTATTAACTGAGGAAGAATACTTATTTGTTAAAAACTACATGGGACAAAAAAACTGGGAAGAATTAGAGCAAATCCCAAAGGGGATAACACTTATTCCGTTTAATAGCGTGGGGTGTAAAAGTGGTTTTTTGATAGGAATAGAGATGGAGGAGATTTATGTTTATAGGCACAACAAAAGGCAAGATTTTAAAAGGTGTATTGTAGGAATTTCACCCACATCTTTTTTTTCAGATAAGGCCTATAATACATTGCTTCATCCTGAATTTATAGTTGATAAGGGGGAATGAAAATGAAAAAAAGAGTAAAAGTCTTAAACTGGCTTCGTAAGCGTTGGTATAGCTTTCTTACCTTTCTTTTAAAAAAGGTACCTCAGGCTGTTCATTATATTGGTGGAAGTGAGGTTTTGCCACCACCACTTAGTAGAGAGGATGAGGAAATACTTATTCAATGTCTTTCAGATGCAAGTGGTTTTGAGGAAGAAGAAAAACGAATAAAGACGATTTTAATTGAGCGCAATTTAAGGTTGGTTGTTTATATTGCTAGGAAGTTTGAAAATACAGGAATTCATATGGAAGATCTGATTTCTATTGGTACCATTGGATTGATTAAATCAATTAATACTTTTAAACCGAGTAAAAAGATCAAGCTAGCTACTTATGCATCACGCTGCATTGAGAATGAGATTCTGATGTTTTTAAGGAGAACCAATAAACTTAAAACAGAAGTATCCATCGATGAGCCTCTCAATGTAGATTGGGATGGCAATGAACTACTGCTTTCTGATATCTTAGGGACGGAGCCTGACATTATTTATCGTAATATTGAGGAAGAAGTAGATAAAGATTTATTGCAGCAAGCTCTTTTAAAACTCTCGGATAGAGAAAGAGAAATTGTAGAATTAAGATTTGGATTTAGTGAACAAGGTAAAGAGAAAACACAAAAAGAAGTCGCTGATTTATTAGGTATTTCTCAGTCCTATATCTCTCGTTTGGAGAAAAAAATTATATTGAGATTAAAAAAGGAAATTAATAGAATGAGTTAAGGAACTGAATAAATATATGTTTTATGGAAAAAATTATTTATAGACTTAACAAATGCTGGAAGAGTAGGACTAGGAGGCAGATGAGATGGCTATAAATAAAGTAGAAATATGCGGAGTAAATACGGCAAAGCTTCCCATACTTACCAATGAGCAAAAAGAAATTCTTTTTAAACTCATTGAGGAAGGGGATCATGTAGCAAGAGAAGAATATATTCGAGGTAATTTAAGACTTGTACTCAGTGTGATTCAACGCTTTAATAATCGTGGGGAATATGTAGATGATTTATTTCAAGTAGGATGTATTGGACTTATAAAAGCAATTGATAATTTTGATGTCACGCAGAATGTTAAATTCTCTACCTATGCAGTTCCTATGATTATTGGAGAAATACGACGTTATTTAAGGGACAATAATGCAATACGCGTAAGTCGTTCCTTAAGAGATACAGCGTATAAAGCATTGCAAGCTAAAGAAAGGTTAACTCGTAAGAATGCAAAAGAACCTAATATCAATGAAATAGCTTCAGAGTTAGGTATTTCTAAAGAGGAGGTAGTTTTTGCACTAGATGCTATCCAAGATCCCATTTCTTTATTTGAGCCAGTATACCATGATGAAAGTGATACTCTCTATATCATGGATCAAGTAAGTGATGACAAAAATCAGGATGATATTTGGCTAGAGAATATTGCTTTAAAAGAGGCAATGAAACATTTAAATGATAGGGAAAAACAAATACTTACATTACGTTTTTTTGCAGGGAAAACTCAAATGGAAGTAGCAACAGAAATAGGTATTTCACAAGCACAAGTATCACGTTTAGAAAAAACAGCTTTAAAGCATATGAAAAAATATATTTAGAGGGATATTGGGGGGAATAGTGATGATGCGTATTGCAGATATGAAACACAAAGAAGTTATTAATACATTAGATGGTTCACGACTAGGTTATATTTGTGACATTGAATTGGATTGGAATGAAGGAAAGGTGGAGAAGGTGATTATTCCTGGACCTAGCAAAATCATGGGTTTGTTTGGAAAAAATTTAGAATATGCAATTCCATGGGATAAGATAAAAAAAATAGGCGAAGACATCATATTAGTTGAAATGAATACAGAGGAATACTTGAAAGAAAGTGAGTATTGACAAGGGTGAGAACTATATGCTACTCTCTAAATAATACTAGAATGAGGGGGTAGATAAAATGAAATGCCCTTACTGTGGTTTTGGTACATCTAAGGTTCTTAATTCACGTCCTGTGAATGAGAATGAAACCATAAGAAGACGTAGGCAGTGTGAGCAATGTGAGCGTCGATTTACAACTTATGAAAAGGTTGAGACTATACCTATCATGATTATTAAACGTAATATGACACGAGAACCTTTTGATAGAGAAAAGCTTTTAAAAGGGATTGTACGTTCCTGTAACAAGCGAAGCATTAGCATAGAACAAATTGAAGGATTAGTAGACGAGATAGAAAATGCTATTAGTACGATGGAGACAAAAGAAATTTCTTCTACTACGATTGGTCAAATGACAATGGAGCACCTAAGGAACTTAGATGAAGTTTCATATATTCGTTTTGCTTCTGTCTATAAGCAATTTAAGAGTATTGATGAATTTATTACGGAGCTAGAAAATATAAAAAAACAAAAACAATAAAAGGCTACATTTAAGTATCTATAGATGTAGCCTTTTATTATGCCCAAAATTGACGGTCTAATAAGCGATAATGAAGAGCTTCAGCAAGTTGACTACTATCAATATGAGAAGTATTATCAAAATCTGCGATTGTGAGTGAAAGGCGAAGAATTTTATCATATGCACGTAAGCTTGAAGCAGTATGCTGAAACCAATTATTAAGTAAGCGTTGTGCTTCAGCTGTAAGTTGACAATAGTCATTTAAGCGGTTAGAAGGAATTTGACTATTCCAATGGAAAGATTGATTTTTAAAGCGTTCTTTTTGAAGTTCAAATACTTTTATAACATGAGTATAAAGCATTGTTGAGGAAGTAGTAGATGTTTTTTTCATTTCTTCAAGAGTAGGGGAGGGCGCCTCAAGGTGTAAATCCATTCGATCAAGTAGTGGACCAGATAGCTTACGAAGATAGTGTTTAATCTCTGTTAAACTACAAGAACATTTTTTAGTATCAGGATAATAACCACAAGGGCAAGGATTAGTAGAAGCAATAAATAAAAAATGTGCAGGATAAGTAATACTGGTTTGAGCACGCGAAATAGTAACTTGATGTTCTTCTAAAGGTTGGCGTAATACTTCAAGGGCTGAACGGTTAAATTCTAAAAGCTCATCAAGAAAGAGAACGCCATGATGAGCGAGACTAATCTCACCTGGCTTAGGATGAGCACCTCCTCCCGTAAGGCCAATAGGTGAGATTGTATGGTGAGGTGCACGAAAAGGACGCATACGGATGATGCCATGGTGAGGGAGTTTTTGTGCGACACTGTAAATCTTAGTAATATCTAGTGCTTCTTCCAAGGTGAGAGGAGGTAAAATAGAAGGTAATCTTTTAGCTAACATGGTTTTACCAGATCCGGGAGGTCCTATTAAGATGGCATTATGGTAACCACCAGCAGCTAGCATTAGTCCTCGTTTGACATTTTCTTGACCTTTAATATCTGCAAAGTCTAATGGTTCTTTAGGAATAGAACTAGAACAAGTGGTGGGAGGACAAGGTTCTAGATTTTTATCTCCTTTTAAAAAAGTAATAACTTGATTTAGATGAGAAGCAAGTAGGATAGGACATTTCTGAATGAGTGAAGCTTCTTCTTGATTGGTAACAGGTACAATACAATAAGTAAATTGTTGAGGAGAAAGATTACAAAGAATAGGCAAAAGACCTTTGACACTCCTTAGAGAACCATCTAAAGCAAGTTCACCTATAAATAATATAGAGGTAAGTATGTTGGTAGGGATTTCGCCCATGCAACCTAAGAGTGCTAAGGCAATGGGTAAATCGTAAAGAGAACCTTCCTTTTTAATGTCAGCAGGAGCAAGGTTGATAGTGATTTTACGAGCAGGAAATTTAAAACCACTATTTTTAATGGCACTTTTTACACGTTCTTTAGATTCTTTAACAGCGCTATCAGGAAGACCTACAATATCAAAGCCTGGTAAGCCATCACTTAGATCAACTTCTACTTCTACAGGTAATGTATCAACACCATTTAATGAAAAACTGTTTAATTTGCAAAACATCCGGTTATCCTTTCTTTAATGAACTTTTTTTAAGTATAGGATAAAAAGATAAAATTTAAACACAGTAGATTAATTTTTTTGAATATTAATAAAACGGTAAGGTGATGAGATAATGGATACAGTTTATAATATTTGGTTGCAACAAACGCCTTTAGTAGCTCGTCAAAAGCAGGAGCTACTGACTTATTTTGGAGAGGCTAAAAAAGTATATGAGGCTTCTTATGAAGCTTATTTTGAAGCGCATTTAGAAAAAAGGTGTATTGAGAAACTCTTACTAGCAAAGAAAAGACTTAACGAAGCAGAAAAGATAAAGAATTATTGTGAAAAAGAAGGCATATATATACTAGATAAAACTCATCCTGAGTATCCTTTCTATCTCAAGCAAATTGTAGATAGCCCTATAGTTTTATTTATTAAAGGACAGCTAGCTAGTTTGCAAAAACCTCTTTTTGCTATTGTAGGTTCTAGAAAATGTTCAGAATATGGTTATGAAATGGCGTATCAATTGGCAAGTAACCTAGCTCAAACAGGTATTACTATAGTAAGTGGTATGGCTTTAGGAATTGATGAAGCAGCTCATAAAGGAGCTTTAAGAAACGGAGATTCTATAGCAGTTTTAGGGACAGGAGTAGATTGTTGCTATCCTAAAAAAAATTATGGAATATATAAGGAAATGTGTCAAAAAGGGTGTTTGGTAACAGAATATGAACCAGGAATTGAACCGCTACCTTTTCATTTTCCATTAAGAAATAGAATTATCAGTGGTATGACAATGGGAGTATTAGTTGTGGAAGCAGACATTAGAAGCGGCTCATTAATTACAGCAAATCTTGCATTAGAGTATAATCGTGAAGTATTTGCTGTACCTGGAAATATTACTAGTTCTTTGAGCTCTGGTACGAATGAATTAATTAAACATGGTGCTAAATGTGTCACTTGTATAGAGGATATTTTGGAAGAATTACCTATAGATTTTTTAAATACATTTGAAGAGAATAAAAAAAATAGTTCTGTAAATCCTTATTATAAACTTGCACAACATGAAACTATAGTATATGCTTATGTAAGTTGGAATCCTATATGTTTAGAGGAGCTATTATTAAACACAAGGTTACCTTATATGAATTTATTAGAGTGCTTAGTAGGGTTAGAAACTCGTGAACTTATAAAGAGATTACCAGGAGAAAGATACGTACGTATTAAATGAGGAGGTCCATATGGCTGATAATTTAGTGATTGTAGAATCAGCAGCTAAAGTAAATACAATTAGTAGATTCTTAGGGAAAAATTATAAAGTAGAGGCATCAATGGGACATGTAAGAGATCTACCTAAAAGTCAATTAGGGATAGATGTAGAAAATAACTATGAGCCTAAATATATTACTATTAGAGGAAAAGGGGAATTACTTCAAAAAATAAGAAAGGAAGTAAAAGGTGCTGACAATATTTATTTAGCAACTGACCCAGACCGTGAAGGAGAAGCTATTTCATGGCATTTATTTCACACTCTTAAATTACAAGATAAAAATGTATATCGTATTACCTTTAATGAAATCACAGAAAAAGCGGTTAAAGAAGCACTTAAACATCCAAGAACTATCAATATGGATTTAGTAGATGCGCAACAAGCAAGACGTGTATTAGACCGTTTGGTAGGGTATAAGATTAGTCCAATTTTATGGAAAAAAGTGCGTAAAGGGTTAAGTGCAGGACGTGTACAATCTGTTACCCTTCGGTTAATTAGTGATCGTGAAAAAGAAATTCGTGAATTTGTAGAAGAGGAATATTGGTCCATAGAGGTTCACTTAAGTGCGAATAAGAGTAAGGCTTTTGAGGCAAAACTAGAGAGCAAAGGTGATCAAAAAATAACTATTGCTAATGAACAAGAAGCAAAAGCTATTATTGCAGCATGTGAAAAAGGTGAATTCCATGTTATAAGTACTAAAAAAAGTAATCGTATAAAAAATACAGTACTTCCTTTTACAACGAGTACAATGCAACAAGAAGCTGCCAAACACCTTGGTTTTTCTACACAAAAGACAATGAATATTGCTCAGCAACTTTATGAAGGGATTAAAGTAGGGAAAAAAGAAGTGGGTGTTATTACTTATTTACGTACTGACTCTGTACGTATTGCTGACAAAGCCAAAGAGGAAGCAGCACTTTACATCAAAGAAAAATTTGGTGAAAATTATTTAGGTGAACAAAAAGACAATGGAAAAGCTAAGAAGATTAATATTCAAGATGCACATGAGGCGATTAGGCCCACTTATATGGAATATGAACCAAGTGTAATAAAAGAATACCTTTCAAGAGATCAATATCGTCTCTATCATCTGATATGGAATCGCTTTCTAGCAAGTCAAATGGCACCTGCAGAATATGAAACTCATTCTATTAAAATTCAAAATGGCGACTATATTTTTAAGACAGCCTATTCAATTACTCTTTTTGAAGGGTTTATGAAAGCTTATAATTTAAATGAAGAAAAGACCAAGAAAACCAATCTATTACAAGTACAAGAAGGACAAAGTTTACAGTGTGGGAGCATGATTCCTAATCAGCACTTTACGCAACCTCCTGCGCGTTTTTCAGAGGCAATGCTTGTAAAAACCTTAGAAGAAAATGGAGTAGGGCGCCCTAGTACTTATGCACCTACTATTACGACACTTTTGGCAAGAGGTTATATTGTAAAAGAAAATAAGATGCTTTATCCTACGGAGTTAGGAGAAGTGGTAAACCATATTATGTTAGAGCAGTTTGATGAGATAGTAGATGTAGAGTTTACGGCTAATATGGAGCGTATTCTTGATGAAATTGCAGCAGGTAATGTAGAATGGAAAGAAATTATTAAATCTTTCTATCCACATTTTAATCAAACAGTATTAAAAGCAGAAGCTGAAGTGCAAAACGTAGATCTTACTGAAAAAACAGATATTCCTTGTGAAAAGTGTGGTACACATCTCATTGTACGTTATGGTAAATATGGTAAGTTTTTAGGATGTCCTAGTTTCCCAGAATGTAATTTTACAAAGCCTTGGTATGAAGAAACAGGTATTGTGTGTCCTATTTGTGGTGGTAAGGTACTTATTAAGAAGACGAAAAAGGGCAGAACTTATTATGGGTGTGAGAACAATGGCGAAAATTGCGAATTTATGTCTTGGGAAAAACCTACAGGTGACAAGTGTCCTGCATGTGGAGATGTGCTTGTTGAAAAAGGAAATAGTAAAAATAAAAAGACAGTATGTAGAAACACAACCTGTAATTATGGCAAACAGAATAAATAATTAATTTACAATTTGTTAAATATTATTAGTATTAAAGTTTACATTTATATATTGAGTTTTTTGTCAAATGGTGTTACTATTTGTTTATGGGCAGACAAAGTTGCTAAGTCAACTTTGTCTTTTTAAGTGAATGAATGTATATTTTCTAATTTTTTGAACATACTAAAGTATAGAAAACCTTTAGATTATAACTAAGTACAAATGAATTAAGGAGGAGATGTCATGTCTCAAGAATTATTACAAAAAATGCGTAAAGTGAATCGCTTACTTCAAAGATTTGGTTCAGATCGAGTTATCTTTTCTGATATCTGTGAAGTAATTGGTGATGTAGTTAAATCCAACGCAGTGGTTGTAAGTGCAAAAAGTAAAATATTAGGTGTAAATAGTACAATTCCTCATAACTTTGCAAATGCAGAACAATATATGGATTATTCTATCAATGATCAATTCATGACTATTATGGATCTTAAAGAAAATGTAGCATTAGAAAGTATTTTTACAGAAACACCTAATAGCGCAAATTATATAGCTTGCATTGTACCTATTATTGCAGGTGGACAAAGATTAGGTACTTTCTTACTCTATAAAGAAAAGGGAGAGGGCAATTTTACAACTGAAGATTTAATTTTAGCAGAATATGGTGCAACCATTGTGGCTGTAGAAATGCTTGGTTCGTTAAAGGATGAAACAGATGAAGAAGAACGTCGTATTGCTATTGTGAAATCAGCAATTGGCACGCTTTCTTATTCTGAACTTGAAGCTATCTTCCATATTTTTGAAAAACTTGATGGAACAGAAGGACTTCTCATTGCAAGTAAAATTGCAGATAAAGTAGGGATTACACGTTCTGTTATCGTTAATGCGCTTCGTAAATTTGAAAGTGCAGGTGTCATTGAATCTCGTTCGTTAGGTATGAAAGGAACTTATATTAAAGTTCTTAATCCAGCACTTCTTGATGAACTTGCTAAATTACGTAAATAATAAAAAAGATGACTTAGGTCATCTTTTTTATATGTAAAAGATAGTACTATAAGAGACATTTTAAAATAAAAATTAGTGTTTAAGATGGATATTTTTAGTAGCAAACAGAATTGGTTTTGAAACAAGGCGTTGTGTATTTCCAGCTAAGAAGATAATAAAAAGTAGAAGAGCCCCTAACCAATAAACAGGTAAATAAAATGGAGTTTTTTCAACTTGCCATTGCCATAAGGGATAAAGACATTTAGTAAGGAGAAAACTTATAAAGCCTTGAGCAAGTTTATAGAAAAAGTAAGGTACTAGAGAAAAAGGTACTTTTTCAAGGATATAAGAAGTTTGAAATAGAATACAGATTCCTCCAAAGCCTAGAATAAAAGCAATCAGTGGAAGGCTAGTTGCAGGAGGAAGAGCAGATTGGCATAATCCACTTACACCATTAGAAAGCTCTAGAAGACCCGAAAGAAATAAAAGCTGAGAAGAAGAAAGCTGAAGATGGTAAGGACTTATAAAAGCAGGTAATACAGTGATAAAGAGGCTTACTAGCACGGAAAAGAAAATGATATATGCACCTACATAGACGATAGTATCCATACCGTTCTTAACTGCTTCATTAAAAAGATTGGAAAAAGAAGAAGAGGACTGCGTATCATGGTGATTTCTTTTAAAGGAAGAAGCTCTAGCAGGAAAACGGCGTAAACAGATACTGATTAAAAAGGCAGAAAGAAAGTGGATAAAAAGTAAGAAGTAGCCTAAATGAGTGTTTTGGAGTAGTAGTGTACCTACTGTGCCAACAATAAATAAAGGACCACAGTTATTAGCAAAGCAAAGTACTTTTTGTGCTTCTGACAGGGAAAGATAATTTTGTTGATAGAGTTCCTTGGTTACTTTTGCCCCCATAGGATAACCTGCTATGAGACCAAGTATAAAAGCTAGCAAACTACCACCTGGTAGATGCCAGAGTCTTTGTGTCCACTTATTCATAGTGAATTGTAATTTGCCGAGAACATCAGAACCCATTAAAAGATTGACCAAAATAATAAAAGGAAGCAAAGAGGGAAGTACCTTATTAAACCAAAGAAGGAGTCCTGAGGAAGCAGCTTCAATGCAAAGCTGAGGATAAAGAAGCATAGTACCTAACAATAGAAAAATGAAAAAGATAAGGGTAATTTTTTTAAACACGTGCAACCTCCTTAGTAAAGCCTACATAATTTAAGACAAGTCTTTAATTATGTATATGAAAGAACAGATAAAAAAATAACAGCCTAAAAGGCTGTTAAACTTTAATAAAGGGTTGTGTGTAATCTTGAAAATAAAAAGAGGGTTTTTTACAAAGGTAATAGTAGAGCTGAGTTGCTCGTATTTCGTAAGTAAGAAGTTTTTGAGCTTCAGGCGAAAGTGTATGCTTTACTTTAGATAGATTGGTGATGATTGGAACAGATGCCTTTTGTGTAAGTTTTTTTAAAAGAGGAAAGGCTGTTTTTCTACATCCTAAGACTCGAATATAAGGAATCCAGTCGTGAGTTTCTAAAGATAACATATCTATTTTTTTAATATCAAGAAGGAGCCTTAAAAAGGCACGTTGTACAGTTGCCCGGGTATATGTTTTTGAGGTAACTGCAGTAAGAATAGTTTCTAAATCTATGGTTTGAGAAAAGGTATTGTAAATAGAATGCATTAAATCTTTTGGAACATCCCAAATAGAATACAAATCCTCTTTTTGGGATAACATAAGTTTATATTGGAGCAAACTACCTAAGTCGTCCCATTGTGGAAGTGCTGTAGGTTCTTTAGGAAGAAAAAAGAAGCTACTGGGTGGCATGCAGCTTGAAATAGATGTATGGTCACTAGCAAGTAATGCTTGGCGAATAGCAGTAGCAGAGGCAATAGGAGCTGTAATAACTGTTTGATGGTAATCGGCAATTTCCCGCTTTAGGGTAGTAGGTATGATAGATGACTCCCATTTAGTTAAGGCTCTTAAATATTCAATCCCTAGTATATTATTAGGAGATTCTAGAATTTTTTCTAAAGTGCAAGGTGAAAAGCCCAAAGCTGTAAGAGAGTGGATTAAAGCTTTTTGTCTTGCACGAGGAAAGCTTTCACCTTGTTGAAGTGCATGTTTGAGAGTCTGAGAAAAAAGAGGAGTTTCTTTTGATAGAGTAGAGGCAATTGTTTGGAGAAGCTCTAGATTTCCTACTTCACTACCAAAGGAAAGTGTATGGGTACAGCCTGTCTTGTGGAGAAGAGAGACAGCTGCTTCTGAAAAACGCTCTGCACTAGCTGTTGCGAAGGGAACAGGTAGTTCAAGAACGAGGTCGATACCACTGTGAAGAGCCATTTGAGTACGTGTAAATTTATCTGCAATACTTGGAAGGCCTCTTTGTGTAAAATGACCGCTCATAACAGCTATAACAAAATCTGAACCTATTTGTTTTTTGCAATAAGTGAGTTGATACAAGTGCCCATTATGAAAAGGGTTGTATTCGGCAACGATTCCTGTAACGTGCATAATTACCTCCAATTTAGATGTCGAATAAGCTTTTATTTTTATTGTAACGGAAACTTTTTAAAAAAGAAAGGCGATAAATTTTTGAATTATGTCTTGTATACACGAGATACATTGCATATAATAAGAAATGAGGGCATAATGAAATTATAATTGAAAGGGGTCATTGTAAATGTCATTTATTGAAGATATTAAAGCAAGAGCAAAAAGTAATAAAAAAACAATTGTATTACCTGAAACAACAGATATACGTACTTTGAAAGCAGCCCACCTTGTATTGCAAGAAGAGATTGCTAATGTAATTCTCATTGGTGATGCAGCTGAAATTCAAGATAAAGCAGAAGGCTTAGATCTTAGCCAAGCGGAAATTATAAATCCTAAAACATTTGAAGAAATGGATACGTATATAACAGAGCTTGTAAAACTAAGAGAGAAAAAAGGAATGACAATTGAAAAAGCAAATCAACTCTTACATAACGATCCTTTATTCCTAGGCGTTATGATGGTTAAACAAGGTAAAGCAGATGGGATGGTAGCAGGTGCAATTAATGCAACTGCAGATGTACTTAGACCTTCTCTTCAAATTCTAAAAACAGCACCTAATACAAAACTTGTTTCAGCTTTCTTTGTAATGGTGGTACCAGACTGTGACATGGGGGCTAATGGTACCTTTATTTTCTCTGATGCAGGCCTTAACCAAAATCCTAATTCAGAAGAGCTAGCAGCTATTGCGCAAAGTTCAGCTAAAAGCTTTAGTCAGCTTGTAGGACAAGAGCCTGTTGTAGCTATGCTTTCTCATTCTACTTATGGTAGTGCAAAACATGCAGATGTGGATAAAGTAGTAGAAGCAACTCGTATTGCAAAAATGGAAGCACCTGACTTAAAAGTAGATGGGGAGCTACAATTAGATGCAGCAATTGTAGCATCTGTTGGTAAAGCTAAGGCACCATCTAGTTCAGTAGCAGGACAGGCTAATGTCCTTATCTTCCCTGATTTAGATGCAGGTAATATTGGGTATAAATTAGTGCAAAGGCTTGCAAAAGCAGAAGCTTATGGACCTATTACACAAGGTATTGCAAAACCTGTTAATGATCTTTCAAGAGGCTGTTCAGCAGAAGATATTGTAGGTGTTGTAGCGATTACAGCTGTTCAAGCACAATAAATTAGTAGATAAAATTAAAGGAGTGGAAACTAAAAATGAACGTATTAGTTGTAAACTGTGGGAGTTCTTCCCTTAAATATCAATTATTAAACATGGATAATGAGTCTGTTATTGCAAAAGGAATTTGTGAACGCATTGGTATTGATGGTTCTTTCATCAAACATACAACAGAAGGGCAAGACTCTGTAAAAGTAGTAGTAGATTTTCCTAATCATAAAGTAGCACTTGAAAAGATGCTTGCTATGTTAACGCAAGGTGAAACAGCTTGTGTTAAACCAGAAGAGATTAATGTTGTAGGTCACCGTGTTGTACATGGTGGGGAAAAATTCAATGGTTCTGTTATTATTACTGAGGAAGTTGAGAAAGCAATTGAAGAGTGTAGTTCACTTGCACCCCTTCATAATCCAGCTAACTTACTAGGAATTGACGCGTGCCGCGAACTGATGCCTAATGTACCAATGGTAGGTGTATTTGATACAGCCTTTCATCAAACAATGGCGAAAAGTGCTTATATGTATGCTATCCCACAAGAATATTACAAAAAGTATGGTATCCGTAAATATGGTTTCCATGGAACTTCTCATAAATATGTTTCTGAAAGAGCAGCACAGATGCTTGGTAAACCTCTTGAGGAAACCAAAACTATCGTTTGCCATTTAGGAAATGGGGCAAGTATTTGTGCAGTAGATGGTGGAAAATCTGTTGAAACAACAATGGGATTTACACCACTTGCAGGACTTATCATGGGAACACGTTCAGGGGATATCGATCCAGCTATCGTAACGTTCCTTATGGAAAAAGAAGGTCTATCTGCTAAAGAAATAGATACTATTTTAAACAAAAAGTCAGGTGTTGAAGCACTTTCTGAGTTATCAAGTGACTTCCGTGAAATTGAAGATGGCGTTGTAGCTGGCGATCCAGCTTGTCGTTTTACAATGGATGCTTATCAACATAGAGTAGTAGCTTATATTGGTGCTTATGCAGCACTTATGAATGGTGTAGATGCCATTGCCTTTGCAGGTGGACTTGGTGAAAACAATGCTATTATGCGTGAAGAAATTGCTAATATGCTTACTTGGTTAGGTGTTGAAATTGACCCAGAAAAAAATAAATGCCGTGGGGTAGAAAGAGATTTAACAAAGCCATCTTCAAAAGTAAAAATGCTTCTTATCCCTACAAATGAAGAGTTAATGATTGCAAGAGATGCTGTGACATTAGTTGCTAAATAAGTCATTGACAAATAATCCTAAGCTATGTATAATTACAGAAGTGTTACTTAATGGAGTGAAAAAATGAAGATTGATATCCATGAACTTTTAAACAAGTCGGAAATTGTCTTTAGAGGTGAAGAAGTCATTAGTCTTCTTGAACACAATTTATCTGACCAAACACATGACTACAAAGTAAATGTGGAAGGAAAAGTGACGAAG
Organism: Sporanaerobium hydrogeniformans; assembly: GCF_002735925.1. Lineage (GTDB taxonomy): Bacteria > Bacillota > Clostridia > Lachnospirales > Cellulosilyticaceae > Sporanaerobium > Sporanaerobium hydrogeniformans. The sequence continues at coordinate 118,477 of NZ_PEDL01000005.1, forward strand.
CAAGGCAACCGCTACTTGGTCCAAGGAACATTATCTTCTACATTAAAACTGTTATGTGACCGTTGTATGAAAGAAGTTGAATATCCTATTCATACGGAATTATACAGGGTATTTTCATCTGATTTGAATGAACAACATCAAGATGAGGATGTTACTCCGTTAACAGAGTCAAGTGTTGATTTGTCAGATGCGATTAACGAAGCAATTGCCTTGGAAATTCCAATGAAGGTACTTTGCAAAGAGGATTGTAAAGGGATCTGTCATGCATGTGGACAAGACTTAAATGTGACGTCTTGTACTTGTGAAAAAGCAGACATAGACCCAAGACTTGAAAAGTTAAAAAATATTTTTCACCCTCAGAGTGAAGAGTAGTATTAAGAGGAGGTGTTAATATGGCAGTGCCAAAAAGAAAGACATCGAAAGCTAGAAGAAATCAAAGACAAGCAAATTGGAAACTTTCTCCACTTAATTTAGTGAAATGCCCTAAATGTGGTGAATTAATGATGCCACACCGTGTATGTAAAGCTTGTGGTTCTTACGCTAATCGCGTTGTAGTAAAAGTAGATTAATTCCCTAAAAAGACAGCTTCTAGCTGTCTTTTTGTCTATTTAATTTCATGTATATTTAATGGATGTAGAGAGAATGATAAGGATGATGCAAATGTCAAGAATAGCTATAGATGTTATGGGTGGGGATAATGCCCCTTATGAAATAATAAAAGGGTGCGTGGAAGCAAGCAAAAACATTTCTTCTACGTTGGTTCTTGTAGGTAATGAACAAATCATTAGTGAGCAACTTAAGGGTGCTACTTATAATAAAGATAAAATAGAAATCATTCATGCAGAAGAAGTAATCACAATGGAAGATGCACCCGTACAAGCTATCCGTCAGAAAAAGCAATCTTCTATGGTAATTGGCCTAAAACTTTTAAAGGATAAACAAGTGGATGGGTTTATTAGTGCAGGAAGTAGTGGTGCTCTCTTAACAGGAGCTACTTTAATTGTAGGGCGGATTCGTGGAGTGGACCGTCCAGCTTTAGCACCGATTATCCCTACTAAGACAGGTTATAGTTTACTTATTGACTCAGGAGCCAATGCAGATGTTAAGCCAGGGTATTTAGTACAGTTTGCGCGTATGGGTTCTGTTTATATGAAATGCTGTATGGGGGTAGAGAAGCCTAAAGTAGGGCTTATCAATATAGGTGTTGAAGAAGAAAAAGGGAATCAACTGACTAAAGAGGCATTTAAACTACTTTCTGAGGATACTCAAATAGCATTTTCGGGAAATATAGAGGCACGAGATATTCCATCAGGTAAAGTAGATGTTTTAGTGTGTGATGGATTCGTTGGTAATGTGGTATTAAAATTTATGGAGGGCTTTGGAGGCTGGATTTTATCTATGCTTAAAGCGGAATTTATGCGTAATTTTAAAACAAAATTTGCTGCATTACTTTTAAAGAAAGGTATTTATACCATTAAAGATAAATTTAGTTATTCTACTAAAGGAGGGGCACCTTTCTTAGGAGTAAAAGGACTTGTGGTGAAAACACATGGTAGTTCCAAAGCCCAGGAGATTTATAGTACAATTTTTCAAACAGAAGGCTTTATACGTGAAGGGCTTATTGAAAAGCTAGAAAGTAATTTAAGTGAAAATATAAATTAAATATTGACTAGCTCGTAACTATATAATATTATCAAACTATAAATATTTATAAGAGGTGTTGACATGGTATTAGATAAAGTGAAAGAGATAATTAGTGAGCAATTTAATATTTCACAAGAAGAGGTAACAGCGTATACGTCTTTTACAGATGATTTAAATGCAGATTCTCTTGACATTTTTCAAATCATAATGGCAATAGAAGAAGAATACGAAATAGAAATTTCCAATGAGGATGCTGAAAAAGTATCTACAGTAGGAGAAGTTGTAGAATATATTAAAGAACAAACTGGATTAGAGTAATGAAAGGGCCTCGCATAGCGAGCTTTTTAGTATATGAAAAGACATAGGATAAGGAGATAAATGCATGGGAAGAAAAATAAATCCAGAAAATCAAATACAAGTAATGGAACGCCTACAAGAAGTAATAGGTTACGTATTCAAAGAACCTTTGACTTTGAGAGAGGCCTTAACACATAGTTCATATGCTAATGAACATCGTCATAAGGGTTTAAAAGATAATGAAAGACTTGAATTTTTAGGCGATGCTATTTTAGACCTTATTATTAGTGAGTATTTATTTAGGAAATGCAAGGCAATGCCTGAGGGGGACTTGTCTAAAATAAGAGCTAGTATTGTTTGTGAAGGTTCTCTTGCTCAAACTGCCAAGATATTGCAGCTAGGAGATTATTTGCAGCTTGGCAAAGGAGAAGAAATGACCGGTGGAAAAACAAGGGCTTCTTTATTGGCAGATGCTTTTGAAGCATTAACAGGGGCTATTTTTTTAGATGGTGGGTTTGAGCAGGCTAAAGCTTTTTTGGAAAAGACTCTGGTAAAGGAAGTAGAAAAGTTAGGACCACTAGAGGATTTATATAAAGATTATAAGACACTTCTTCAAGAGCATATTCAAAAGGAAAGTACGACCCCTCTTATTTATGAAGTGACAGGTGAAGATGGACCGGACCATGATAAAAACTTTTATGTAGAGGTTTATCATGATACAATATGTCTTGGAAAGGGTGTCGGTAAAAGTAAAAAAGAAGCTGAGCAGGATGCTGCAAAAAGGGCTCTTTATACAGTAAGACATTAGAGGTGGAGTATGTACCTAGATAATATAGAGATTCATGGCTTTAAATCTTTTGGAGATGCCGTGAAATTAAATATTCCCCATGGAATTACAGGGGTTATTGGTCCGAATGGAAGTGGAAAAAGCAATGTAGCGGATGCTATTAGATGGGTATTAGGGGAACAAAGTGCAAAAAGTTTACGTGGAAGTAAAATGGAAGATATTATTTTTGCAGGAACCTCAAAGCGTAAATCCTTAGGTTATGCAGAAGTAGCGATGGTTATTAAAAATCCTAATAAAATCATGTCTATAGATTACTCGGATGTAGTGATCAAAAGACGCATTTACCGTTCAGGGGAGAGCGAATACTTTATTAATGGAAGTCAGTGTCGTTTAAAAGATATACAAGAACTTTTTATGGATACAGGGGTGGGGAAAGAAGGTTATTCCATTATAGGACAAGGTCAAATTGATAGAGTACTTAGTTCTAAACCAGAAGAACGTCGTACACTTTTTGAAGAGGCAGCAGGAATTTATAAATACAAGGTAAGACGCCTAGAAGCTGAAAAGAAACTTGACAAAGAAAGAGAAAACTTAACACGTGTAAAAGATATTCTAAGTGAAATTGAAGGACGTTTAGAACCTTTAGAGAAAGAAGCTGAAAAAACAAAGCAATTTTTGCGCCTCAAGGAAGAATTAAAAACATTAGAGCTTACTATCTTTTTGCATGAGGTAGACCGCTTAGAGCAAGAACTTACTACATTAAAATTAAATAGTAAAAATCTACAAGAAGAAAATCAACAAGTTACCTTAGAGAAAGAAAACTTAAATATAAAAAATGTGGCTTATAAGAGACAAAAGAGTGAGTTGTATGAAAATATTGAAAAACTTATTGAACAAATAGCTTTAATTGAAAAAGAAGAAGAAAAAAAGAATAGCCAAATAGAACTCAATAAGGAGCGTATGCTTCATACAGAAAAACTTCTGACTCAGCTTAAAGAGGACCAGGAGAAGCAGGAAGCTACTCATAAGAATCAGCAAGAAAAAATAGCTTTATTTGAAACCAAAAGTACTGCCTTAGAAATGGAAAAAGCTTCAAAAGAAGCTGTTTTAAAAGAAGCAGAAGAAGCATTTATGATACTTAATAAAGAGTTAGAAAATATGGAAGGTACTATTGATATATCTAAGGCTGAATTTTATAAAAAACTAAGAGAAATGGATGCTTTTAAAGCAGAAATTCAAAAGAATAGTAGTGTGGAAAGTCAGCTTGATTATCGCATAGCTCAAATTACAGAAAATATTGCGATTATGAATAGTGAGATCCAACATGAAGAGGTGCATATCAGCGTACTTGAACAAAAAGTGCAGCAAGTAGATGGGCAAATACGTCTTTCTAAGGAACGGTTAGTAGAGGAAGAAAGTACTAAAAAAGATCTAGAAATACAATATGAAACGCAAAATCAAAAGACAATTGTCAACGAGCAAAATCTTATGCAAGCTACTAGACAATTGAAGTGGCTTCAAACTATTAAAGCAGAACACGAAGGCTATTTTGCAAGTGTGAAGCAAGTTTTAAAGCAAGTAGCAGAAGAGCCTAAAAAGTGGTCAGGCATTATAGGGGTAGTAGGAGAGATTATTGAGGTACCTCAAAAATACGAAACCGCTATTGTCACAGCGCTAGGTGGGGCTATCCAATACATAGTGACTGAGACAGAACAAACGGCAAAAAACATGATTAGATTCATGAAACAAAAAAATATTTCAAGAGTGACTTTTTTGCCTAAAGATACAATGGCAAGTGGAAATGACATTAACGAACCGAGTATGCTACAAGAAGAAGGTTTTTTAGGTGTGGCTAGTCATTTAGTTACTTATGAAAAGAGTTATGATGCCATTATACAATCTTTATTAGGACGAATTCTAATAGTTGATAATATGGATAATGCTTCCCGTATTGCTAAGAAATATCACTATAGGTATAAATTAGTGACACTAGAAGGGGAAATTTTTAATGCAGGTGGAGCTTTAAGTGGAGGTAGCACTAAAAATCAAAGCAATAATATTTTTTCACGTAATCGTGAAATTAAAGGTTTAGAAGAAAAAGTAAAAGATTGTACAAAAGAAGCAAAACTGTATAAAGAAAGTTTAGAGCAACTTAAGGAGCAGTTATTAAATGTTCAAATGAATTGGGAAAATTGTAGACAGCATGTGCAAGTATTACAAGAAGAAGCTAATAATATTAATCTTGAACTAGAAAAAAAGAGACATGCCCTAAGGCTTATTAAAGGTAATCAAATTCAGCTGATAACAGAACGGAATAATTTAGAAGAACAATTAGAAAAATTAAAACAAATAAATGGAACTATTGAAGAAAAATTAGAGTTTTTACAAGAAACGATTGGTCAAGAAGAACGTTCTATTACTACTTTAGAAGGTCGCTTAACACAACTTAAAGAACAAAAGGAAAAGGCTTTACAAGAGGTAACAGAAAAGAAAATTAGTTTATCAGTGACAGAACAAAATAGAATTTATCTTAAACAGCAACTTTTAGATTTGCAGGAACAATTAGTACAACATTCAGCCAAAGAGGTAGAGGTAGAAGAACTATTAAGAAGCTATGAAGAAGAAAAAGAAAAGCTTTTAAAGGCTAATGAAATGATTAGGATACAAATAACTACCTTAGAAGAGCAAAAGGAAATCTGTCATTTCAAACGTCAGGAATACAATGTACTAAAAATAGAGTTAGAGAATCAAGAGCTCGAAATGGAAAAACAAATGGAAATTAATAATGAGCGTTTGGAAAAGCTAAGGGAAGAAAGATTTCGTTTAGATAACAAAAAAGAAAACTTAGAACTCCAAAAACAAACTTGGGGGAATACTATTTGGGAACAGTATGAACTTACTTATAATCATGCACAGGCTTATAGACAGCCCTATACTCATATTGGAGAACTTAAAAAGACGAGTGCAGATATAAAATTTAAAATTAAGCAAATGGGAAGTGTAAATACCAATGCTATAGAAGAGTTTTCAGAAATCTCACAACGCTTTCATTTCCTAAATAATCAAAGGTTAGATATAGAAAAAGCAGAAATGACTCTTTTAGAGATGATTCAAAATCTTACGGAGCAAATGCAAGCTATCTTTAAAGTACAGTTTGAAAGTATTGCAAAAAACTTCTCAGTAGTTTTTAAAGAACTATTTGGTGGTGGCGAGGCCTATTTGGAATTAACGAATCCTGAAAATATACTCGAATCAGGCATCGAGATTATTGCTATGCCACCAGGTAAAAAATTACAAAACATGACATTACTTTCAGGTGGCGAACGTACACTAACAGCTATTTCACTTATATTTGGTATTCTTACCTTAAAGCCATCCCCTTTTTGTGTGTTGGATGAAATCGAAGCAGCCCTTGATGATGCTAATGTTATTCGGTTTGCAGACTACTTAAGTCGTCTTTCTCATGAAACTCAATTTATTGTTATTACACACAGAAAAGGAACAATGGAAAGGGCGAATACTCTTTATGGTGTAACAATGCAAGAACGAGGAGTATCTACTGTTTTATCTATTCAACTAGAAGAAGCAAAGGACTATCTTGAAAATAAAAAGACTAGCTAGGAGGAACAAGTGTGAGTTTATTTAAAAAATTATTCGGTAAAAAAGAAGAAATCAAGCCAGAAACAGCTTTAACAGACAGGCCTGAAGAAGGAATAGTATCTGCTAAAATAGTTGAAAGTATAGAGGATGGAAAAGACGAAAAGAAGCAGGCCATACTTGAAGAAGTATCTGAACCTTTATCTAAAGTTTTGGATAAAGAAGAAGGCATTACAAGTGAAAAATTAGAAGAGAGTATTCAAGTAAGAGAGGATGAAAAGGAAGAGGTGATAGGGGCACCTAAGCAAGGATTTATAAAAAAATTATTTAGTGGTCTTACTAAAACCCGTGATACCTTATTAAAAGGAGTTGATGAGGTATTAGGTGCTTTTAAACAGATCGATGAAGACCTTTATGAGGAATTAGAAGAAGCACTCATCATGGCGGATTTTGGAGTAGATACGACTTTGCACATCATGGAAGAGTTAAGAAGTTATGTAAAAGCACATAAAATTTCTGAGCCCTCTGCTTTAAAAGAAGCCTTACAAACGATTATTACAGAAATGATTATGGCTCAACCAGAAGATTTAATGGTTCAAGAAGGGCCTACTGTTGTCCTTGTTATTGGTGTGAATGGAGCAGGTAAAACAACAAGTATAGGAAAACTAGCCCATCTCCTAAAACAAAATGATAAAAAAGTTCTTTTAGCAGCAGCAGATACTTTCCGAGCAGCAGCTATTAATCAACTTCAAGTATGGGCAGATCGAGCAGGGGTAGACCTCATTAAACATGAGGAAGGATCTGATGCGGCGGCAGTAGTATTTGATGCTATTGCAGCAGCTAAATCACGTAAAGTAGATGTGCTGATTTGTGATACAGCTGGACGTCTTCAGAATAAAGTTAATTTAATGAAGGAACTAGAAAAAATATCTCGTATTATTGAAAAAGAGTATCCAGAAGCCAAAAAAGAAATTTTAATTGTTTTAGATGCTACAACTGGTCAGAATGCTTTACAACAAGTAAAACTTTTCAAGGAAGTAGCTAATATTAATGGCATTATTTTGACCAAGTTAGATGGGACTGCAAAGGGTGGAGCAATTGTAGGGATCTATTCAACCTTCCAAGTACCTGTTAAATATATTGGTGTAGGAGAAAAGATAGATGACCTTCAACCCTTTGATTCTGAAGCTTTTGCTAAAGCACTTTTTAAAAACAACTAAAAGTTTTTTGAAATAATGGTTGACAAATAACAAGGTTTTCTTTATAATTCAGGTGTAAAGTAAAAAGGGCTGACAGTAGTCGAGGTGGAAGATGGAAAAGTTTGTAGTCATCACCTATTTATTTGATTTTTATCAAGAACTTCTTACAGATAAACAAAGAAATTTATTAAGAGAGTATTATTTTGAAGATCTTTCTTTAGGTGAGCTTTCGGAGCAACATCAAATTAGTAGGCAAAGTGTATTTGATACTATTAAAAAAGCCGAGCAAAAATTACTCGATTATGAAAGCAAGTTAAACCTTTTTTCGAGGCATCAAGTAGAACAGCAAACCTTCCTTAAGATAAAGGCGTTGTGTGAGAAAATGTATGCACATGTAGAAGGTGAGTATGCAATAGCTCTGAACGAGATTGTCACATTAGTAGATGGATTTATTAATAAGATTTAGGAGGACTTTTAGATGCCCTTTGATCAATTATCATCTAAATTGCAAGATGTGTTTAAACAACTAAAAGGTAAAGGTAAGCTTACAGAAAAAGATTTGAAGGTAGCTTTGCGTGAAGTAAAGCTTGCTCTTTTAGAAGCAGATGTTAACTTTAAGGTTGTTAAGAATTTTATTAAGACGATAGAGGAACGTGCTGTTGGACAAGAAGTTATGGAGAGTTTAACTCCTGGACAGCAAGTGATTAAGATTGTTAATGAAGAGCTTATTGCTTTAATGGGTTCGACTCAAAGTAAGCTAACTTTTGCAACACGTGGTATTACGACCATTATGATGGTAGGGCTTCAAGGAGCTGGTAAGACCACAACAAGTGCCAAACTTGCGGCACTAATAAAGTCCCAAGGCAAGCGTCCTTTATTAGTAGCATGTGATGTTTATAGGCCTGCTGCTATTGAGCAACTTACGAAGGTAGGTAAACAAGTTAACGTCCCTGTTTTTTCCATGGGGATAGATGTGAATCCTGTAGACATTGCTAAAGCCAGTATGGAATATGCCAAAGAAAATAACTTTGATGTCGTATTAATTGATACAGCGGGTAGACTCCATATTGACGAGGTGCTTATGGATGAACTTAAGTGTATTAAATCCTCTCTAAAGCCTCAAGAAATTCTATTAGTAGTAGATGCGATGACAGGTCAAGATGCAGTAAATGTGGCAGAAGCCTTTGATAATGCTTTAGGTTTAGATGGGGTAGTCATGACAAAGTTAGATGGTGACAGCCGTGGTGGTGCCGCTTTATCTGTTAAGGCAGTTACTAATAAGCCTATCAAATATGTAGGGATGGGTGAAAAGTTAGGTGATCTAGAGCCTTTCCACCCAGAGCGTATTGCTTCGCGTATACTAGGAATGGGTGATGTGCTTACACTGATTGAAAAGGCACAACAAAATATAGATGAAAAAAAGGCAAAAGAGTTAGAAGCTAAATTTCGTAAGGCAGAGTTTAACTTTGAAGATTTTCTTGAGCAAATGGAACAAGTAAAGAAAATGGGGCCTATTAGTCAGCTTATTGGGATGATCCCAGGATTAAATACAGCTAAACTAGGGGATGTCCAAATAGATGATAAGCAAATGAATTATGTGGAAGCTATCATATTATCTATGACTAAGGAAGAGCGTCTTAATCCTAGCCTTCTCAATATGTCACGTAAGAAACGTATTGCAAAGGGATCAGGAAGAGACATTCAAGAAGTCAATCGTCTGATTAAGCAGTTTGAACAAATGCAAACAATGATGAAGCAATTTTCAGGCGCTATGAAAGGCAAAAAAGGTAAATTTAAATTTCCTTTTATGTAAATAAATAATTTAATTATAAGGAGGTGAAAAAAATGGCAGTAAAAATTCGTTTAAAAAGAATGGGTGCAAAAAAAGCTCCTTTCTATAGAATCGTTGTAGCTGACTCTCGTTCTCCAAGAGATGGTCGTTTCATTGAAGAAATAGGTTACTTCAATCCTTGTCAAGAACCAAATGAATTAAGCATTAATAAAGAAGCTACTCAAAAATGGCTTAACAATGGTGCACAACCAACTGATACAGTTAAAGATTTACTTAAAAAAGCAGGTATGGAAATGTAATTCCTTATAAGGGAGGCAATCCTATGAAAAGTTTATTACAAACAATTGCTAAAGAATTAGTAGATTATCCTGACAAAGTTACTGTGTCACAAAAAGAAGAAGAAGACAAAATTATTTTAGAGCTTAAAGTAGCCCCAGAAGATATGGGTAAAATAATTGGTAAACAAGGTCGAATAGCTAAGTCTATTCGTACTATTATAAAAGCTGCAAGCCTTGATGTAACTAAAAAGGTTGTAGTGGATATTGTTGAATAGGTTAGGGATTTTCCCTAACCTTTCTTCTATATTTTAGAGAATACACGTTTATACTATGAAATAAAAGATTCTCTATGAATGAGGATAATTTATTTTATAGTATAACTATTTAAACAGATGAAAAGGGTGATAGACAAATGGAAACAATGTTTACAATTGGCAAAATCGTAAATACACATGGCGTAAAAGGAGAACTCAAAGTGGTGCCTATGACAGATGAACCTCAACGCTTTAGTTTGCTAAAAGAAGTTTTTATACAACGAAATACATTAGAGAAATATGAGATTCAAGGTGTACGTTATCATAAAAATTTTGTACTCTTAAAACTAAAAGGTGTAGAGGATATGGATGCAGGTGAGTTTTTTAAAAATGCTACACTTAAAATTGAGCGTAAAGATAGCTTACCTCTTAAAAAAGATGAATATTATATAAGTGACCTCTATGATTTAGAAGTCTATACGGAGGAAGGCCGCTATTTAGGAATTATAAGTGATATTATTTATACGGGAAGTAATGATGTTTATGTTGTTAAGCGTCCAGAACAAGGAAAAGACTTATTATTACCAGCTATTAAAGAGGTTATCAAGGAGGTTAATTTAGAAGTAGGTAAGCTGACTGTAAAACTTTTAGAAGGGCTTGAAGATCTATGAAAATAACTATCATGACCTTATTTAAAGATGTTGTTGAGCAGATGCTTAACTATAGTATTATGGGACGTGCACAAAAAAACAATGAAATGGAGTTTGAAGCAGTTGACATTCGTGACTTTGCTGGAAATAAACACTCACAAGTAGATGATTATCCTTATGGTGGAGGAGCAGGGATGCTAATGATGGCGCCTCCTATCTATAATTGTTTTGAGCATATTCAAATGACAAATACTTGTAAACCTTCTCGAGTAGTTTACGTGACCCCAAAAGGGCGTACATGGAATCAACAGATGGCACAAGAATTTTCAAAAGAGGAGCATATTGTTATTCTGTGTGGGCATTATGAAGGGATAGACCAGCGAGTACTAGATGAGATTGTAACAGATGAAGTTTCTATTGGTGATTATGTTCTAACAGGAGGAGAATTAGCCGCTCTTGTTATGGTGGATAGTATCGTTCGTTTAGTACCTGGTGTATTAGGTAAGCAAGAGTCTTTTGAGGAAGAATCCTTTAATGAAGGCCTTCTTGAGCATCCTCATTATACGCGCCCTGCTGTGTTTAGAGGTAAGGTTGTACCAGAAATTCTTTTGTCAGGTAATCACAAAAAGATTGAAGCTTATCGTCGTGAGCAATCTTTGATTGAAACGTATCATAAACGACCAGATTTACTAGAAAAGGCACCACTTACAGAAAAAGATAAAGCTTTTTTACAAGACTATGCAAAAAAAGTTGCTAAATAGTACAAGACATGTTATAATGCTAAATGTTATTACAGGTGGTCCGCTGTCACGCTCGTGTTAAGAACATCTTAGAAAAAAGGAGAAACGATTATGAACCCAATTATTAGAGAGATTGAAAACGCACAACTTAAAGCAGAAGTACCTTCATTTAACGTAGGTGACACAGTACGTGTTTATGCAAGAATCAAAGAAGGTCAAAGAGAACGTATACAAATGTTTGAAGGAATCGTTCTTAAAAGACAAAATGGTGGCGTACGTGAGACTTTCACAGTTAGAAGAATGTCTTATGGTGTAGGCGTTGAAAAAACATGGGCTCTTCATTCACCAAACGTTGAAAAAATTGAAGTAGTTCGTTTAGGTAAAGTAAGACGTGCAAAACTTAACTACTTACGTGACCGTGTAGGTAAGAATGCAAAAGTAAAAGAACTTATTAAATAATAAAAAAAGGACTTTCAAAGTCCTTTTTTTATTATTATCTTATTTTAAAGTAATAGACTTGTGAGAAAGAGCTCAAATGCATATAATAAAGATAGGGCTTTATTAAGCAGACTAGAAATAAACAATTAGCAAAAGTAAAGGTGAAAGCATGAATATACAATGGTATCCAGGTCATATGACCAAAACAAAACGATTAATTGAAGAGAATATTAAATTAGTAGACATTGTTATTGAATTATTAGATGCACGTGCCCCTTATAGTACAAAAAACCCAGATATTGATAAATTAGCTGGTAGCAAGATGCGACTCATTATTTTGAATAAAGCAGACTTAGCGGATGAAAAAATGACAGAAGTATGGATTAAATGGTATAGTGGAAAAAATATCAAGGTCATCCCCATTATTGCCACCAGTGGGAAAGGTATTAAAGAAGTTATAAAAGTAGCTGATGATATGATGCGTGAAAAAATAGAAAGAGATAAAGCAAGAGGACGTATTTATCGCCCCATACGTGCCATGATTGTAGGAATTCCTAATGTGGGAAAATCTACTTTTATCAATTCTTTAGTAGGAAAAGCTAGCACTAAAACAGGTGATAAACCAGGTGTAACTCGGGGAAAACAATGGGTAAAAATTAAAAAGGGCTTTGAACTTTTAGACATGCCAGGTATTTTATGGCCTAAGTTTGAAGACCAAGAGGTGGCTTGTAATTTAGCCTACATCGGTTCTATTAATGATAATATACTAGACAATCGTGAATTAGCCATTGGCCTCATTAAGCTAGGAACAAATCAATTTAAAGAAAAGTTAGAAGAACGCTATAAAGTCTCTTTACAGGAAGATGCCTATGAATCCTTTAAAGCCATTGCCTTAAAAAGGGGACTTATCAAGTCGGGTGGAGAGTTAGATGAGTTAAGGGCTTCACAAATTATCCTTGATGAGTTCAGAGCAGGAAAATGGGGACGTATTACTGTAGAAAAACCTAAAACCCATTAACAGAGAAAGAGAGATAACGATGGAAAATACTATGAATCAAGTGAAAAAAGGAATTGAATTTATTAAAGAGCTTGTTTTGGCTGTTTTGTTAGCATTACTTTTTACATCTTTTATTATGAGTCATAATAAAATTCCTACAGTATCTATGGTGGATACGATTAATGTAGGTGACCATATTTTAGTAAATTTACTTCCTTATTATTATCGGGATCCAGTTCAAGGAGAAATAGTTGTTTTTAAACAAGGTAAGGAGAGCTGGGTAAAACGTGTTATTGGCGAACCAGGAGATCTTATTGATATTCGTGAAGGCAATGTATATGTTAATGGTGAGAAATTAGATGAAAGTAGCTACTTAGCTGGAGAAGGGATTTCTGAGCCTACACATGCCACTTCGATTATATTTCCTTATCAAGTAGGAGAGGATGAATATTTCCTTATGGGGGATAATCGCCCTGAAAGTGGCGATTCACGTTATATTGGAGCAGTAAAGCGTGATAAAATTTATGGAAAAGGATGGATTAAGATTTATCCTTTTAATCAAATGGGTTCTTTAAATTAAAAAGTTATTTAACATAAATGGAGAAATGAGTGGCTGGTTTGAAAAATTATGAGCATTCTATAAAAAAAGTAATCGAATGGATAAAAGAACCTTTACTGGCTGTTTTGGCAGCTGTAATGCTATCTTGCTTTATTATCAGTCATACACATGTTCCTACAGGTTCTATGATTCCTAATATTTATCCAGGAGAACACCTGATTGTTAATCGTATGCCGTACTACTATAGGGATCCTAAGCCAGGTGAGATTGTTGTCTTTAAATTAGGAGGAGAAAATCTTATTAAACGTGTGATAGCTGTTCCTGGTGATATAATAATGATTCAAGAAGGAAAGGTATACATTAACGCCGTTCCACTAGATGAAGTAGATTATGTAGAGTCAGAGGAAAGCACGTATCTTTTTTCTGATTCCCCACTTACCTTTCCTTATAAAGTGCCTGAAGGTTATTATTTTATGATGGGAGATAACCGGAAAAATAGCAAAGATAGTCGCTATTTTGGGGCTATTCCTAGGGAAAGGATTTTTGCAAAAGCGGGTTTTTGTATCTATCCTTTTGAACGTGTCGGGTTAGTAAGATAGGAGAAATGATGAAAATATTAGAAATAGAAAACGATTTAAAGAAACTGAGTATAGAAGAGCTAAATAAAGGTATTGAAAAATATAAAGATGATGAGCGTTTAGGTGTAGTTAAGCTCCTTCAAAAATATGAAAAAAAGATGATGAGTTATCAAAAAGAAAAGCAAGAATGGCAGGAAAAGTGTGGTTTTGACAGAAGCTATCATCAGCAATCTCTTACACTTGCGGGTGTAGATGAGGTAGGGAGGGGGCCACTTGCAGGACCAGTAGTTGCAGCGGCAGTTATCCTTTCACCAGAGGCAAAGCTTATAGGGGTAAAAGATTCTAAAAAGCTTAGTGAAGAAAGACGCGAGGAACTCTATGATGCTATTATAAAAGAGGCGCTTGCAATAGGTATTGGTATAATAGAAGCACCTATTATAGATGAGATAAATATTTTACAAGCGACTTTTGAAGCAATGCGTCAAGCACTTCATTATTTAAAGAAGCCTTATGATTATTTACTAGTAGATGGTGATAAAACGATTCCTTGTATAGAAGTTTCTCAAAGTGCTGTTATTAAAGGAGACGATAAGAGCGCAAGTATTGCAGCAGCGAGTATCATTGCTAAAGTTACTAGAGATAGATTAATGAGAGAATATGCTAAAGAATATCCTGGATATGATTGGGAAAACAACAAAGGATATGGTAGCAGTAGGCATTATGAAGCTATTCAGCGATTAGGACTTACACCACTTCATCGTAAATCTTTTTTAAAAAATGAGGGGATAGATTGATTAATCGAGTAACAGTATTCCAAGAATTAATAAGTCAGATAAATAAAAATCAGGTAAAGGGATTCACCGATTCCCGTTTACTCCTTCAGGCGAAGGAGTTATTTTTAACTCAATTAAATGTAGGAGATATAGTACAAGGAGTTATATCTAAAGGGGATACAAATAAGCTTTTATTAGAACTTAAAATGGGTTTAAGTTTACCTATAGAACTTGATGGACAGGTGGAGATTGGAAAATGGATGCAGTTTATTGTACAGGACAAAACACAGGGAAAATGTGTTTTAAAACCTCATGATATAGGAAAAGAGGTAGGTGTTGTAGATAAAACACTGCAAGAATGGAAGTTGCCTGATAATTCTCAGATGAGAGAAATAATTAATGATTTTATAAAGAAACAATTACCTATGAATAAAGAAGTTTTAATGAAAGTGTATGGTTTAGCTAGAGGGCTAGAATTACCAATTAAGGTTTTAGTAAACTTTATAGAGGGTGGAATACCTTTAACAGAGAATAAGGGACAAATATTAGTTCAACTTAAAACAGGAGGTCTTGATGAACTGGTACGGTCTATAAAGGAGTTACTTATAAAGATAGAAGAACCTATTCTTTTGAAAGAGGCATTTGAAACCTTAGCAGCGAAAGTATCACCAGGAAAGCTAGAAGATGTTTTAAAGAGTCTTGTAGTAGAAAATATAGTCTATAATGAAAAAGCACAAGGTCCTATATTGATCAATAAAGATGGAGGAGCCCTGTTTTCAACTAACCTTACCTCAGAGCTATTTAACCAAGAGAAACAGGAAGGGTTAAATAGTATACAAGGAGAGGCATTTTCACGTCTTTTACAATTTGTTGAAAAGCAACCTTTTCTTTTGAAGAAGGTAGTAAGTTTACTCTATGATGAAAAAATAGTGTTTCAGCCCAAGGACACAAAAGCAATAAAAGAAGAGGCAAGTAAGCCGGTAGCAACTTATGAAGTGCTTGAAAAGCTTACAAAAACCTTAGAAAAAGCAAATCTATCTCTAGAAGATAAAGAGATACTTCATCAATTAAAACAGCCACTAACTGTTTTAAAAGAAGCGAATGTGGAAGGACAGTACTATCTCTTCCCTATTGCAACACCACAAAAAAATGTGCAAGGTGAAATGTATTTTTTTGAATCTAAAAAAGGAAAAAACAAGAAAAAGAATTCACTTTATGTTGTTCTTGCACTTACTTTCCCACATTTGCATAATATGGAAATACATATTCAAAAAGAAGAAAAGACTCTTCTGTTTCAACTCAAGGTAGAGGATGAAAGTATTAAAAATCATATTTTACCGTACTTGCCAAATCTTCAGCAATTAGTAGAGGAGACAGGCTTTACTATGCAAGGGCTGTTTTGGAGTTATTTAAAAGAGGAGGACCTTCCTGTTGAACCACTTAAGGATGGTAGCTTACAGCATATGGATTACAAAGTGTGAGGTGAGAAATGAAATATAAACATGAGAGAAAAGCAGCAGCTTTGTCCTATAACGAAGAAATGACTGCACCTACTGTTGTGGCAAGTGGTAAAGGTAAAGTTGCTGAAAATATTTTGAAAGAAGCAGAAAAGCATGGTGTACCTGTTTATCAAGATAACAAACTGGCTACAATCTTAACAGAAATAGAAGTAGGAAATCAAATTCCTGCAGAACTTTATGAATTAGTAGCAAAGATTATGGTGTTTGTAGGAGATATGGATAAATTATATGCAAAAACAAAAAGTACACATGAATAAAAGAGAACTAGGTAACTACTATGAAGAGTTAGCTGTTCAATATTTAAAGGAAAAAGGTTATAGAATACTAAATAAGAATTTTTATTGCCGCTTTGGTGAAATAGATATTATTGCTGAGCAAAATAAAACACTTGTATTTGTAGAAGTTAAATATAGGCAAAGCAGTTATTTTGGTTATCCTTGTGAAGCAGTTAACTATAAGAAAAGACAACGGATTGGACGCACTGCCTGTTTTTATTTAAGACAGTATTATCGTTATGAAGTAAGTTGTCGATTTGATATTATTGAAGTTTTAGAGGGCAATATACATCATATAGAATCAGCTTTTTAAAAGGAGTAAGAAATGAACGAAAAGTATCCTTATCGATTGATAACGAATAAAGAGGTGACTTATTTACAATTTAGTTTATGGGAAAAAGAAGACAAACTAGTCCATGGATTTACCACAAGGCACGGTGGTGTAAGTACGGGTATTTTAGCTAGCCTAAACCTGGGTTTTAATAGAGGTGATGACAAGGAGAAGGTATATGAAAACTATCAACGAGTATGTAAGGCCCTGGAGGTAGAGTGTTCTTCTTTGGTTCTTTCTAAACAAGTACATGAAACACATATTGAAAAGGTGACAGAAGAAGAAAAAGGAAATGGGTTTAATCGACCCAATAAGTGGGAGAGTGTAGATGGTCTTTATACACGCACAAAGGGAGTAACATTAGTTACTCATTTTGCAGATTGTGTTCCTCTCTTTTTTTATGCTCCTGGTTATGATATTGTAGGAATGGCACATGCAGGTTGGCGTGGAACGGTGGGGCAAATAGGACGAAAGATGGTAGAACTTTGGGTGGAAAAAGAATGTATACCTCTTTCGGCTATTCAAGTAGCTATTGGCCCTTCTATTGGCCCTTGTTGTTTTGAAGTAGATAAAGAGGTAGCAGATATTTTTAAAGCTGTTTTTGGTGAGGAAGATTTTATACAAAACACATCTAAAGAGCAAAAATATAACATTGATTTATGGGCCTGTAATAAGCAGGTACTTATGAATTGCGGAATCCTTGAACATAATATAGTAGTAAGTAAGCTGTGTACATGTTGTCACGATAACTTGTTTTTTTCACATCGCAAAACGAAAGGACAACGAGGAACATTAGGAGGATTTATGGCTCTGAAAGACTAAGGAGATGAGAGACTTGAATTATAAAGAACATAAAATTATGGCAGTTGAGCCAGAAAGTATTGCAGAAGAAGTAGGAATAGAGGCAGGTGATACACTGCTTGGGATTAATGAAGAAAATATACAAGATGTTTTTGATTATCGTTATCTTATAGCAGACGAAGAAATAACGTTAGCTATTCGTAAGGCTAATGGAGAGGAATGGGCCATTGAGATAGAAAAGGAATATGGTGAAGATTTAGGGTTAGTATTTGAAAATAGTTTGATGGACGAATTAATCCGTTGCCGTAATAAGTGCCTTTTCTGTTTCATTGACCAACTTCCTCCCAATATGCGTGAAACGGTTTATTTTAAAGATGATGATTGGCGTATGTCCTTTTTAAATGGAAACTATATTACATTAACAAATATGGCGGAAACCGATATGGACAGACTTATTAAATATCACTTATCGCCTATCAATATTTCTATACATGCTACTTCTAAAGAGATTAGAGAACATATGCTTACTAATCGTTTTGCAGGTGATATTATTAGTCAAATTAAACGTTTAGTTGAAGCAGGTATTGAAATTAATGGACAGATTGTACTTTGTAAAGGGATTAATGATGGCGAAGTACTTGATCAAACGATTCGTGATTTAAGTGCCTTTATTCCACATATTTTATCACTTACTGTTGTACCAGTTGGCATTTCAAAATTTAGGGAGGGTCTAGCTTCTTTGAAGGGATTTGATAAAGAGTCTTCTAGAGAAGTTATAGATATTATTCATAGTTGGCAGAACTATTATTTGGAAAAGATGAAGACACGATTTGTTTTTGCTGCTGATGAATTTTATATAAAGGGGGAGGTACCACTTCCTACCTATGAAGAGTATGAGGATTTTCCTGTTTTAGATAATGGGGTAGGGATGGCTACCAAGTTTAGACATGAGCTCCTAGAGGCACTTGAGCAAAAGGATTGGAGTAAAGTCTCACAAAAACCTTTTAAAGCCAGTATAGTGACAGGATGTCTTACCGAGGATTTTATGAAGGAATGCGTTCAACTTTTAAAAGAAAAATGTCCAAGTCTTACCCTAGAAGTTTATCCAGTAAGTAATCATTTTTTTGGCGAAGAGATTACTGTAACCGGTTTATTAACGGGACAAGATATTTTAAGAACCTTAAGGCAAAAAGAAAATTTAGGACAAGTCGTGCTTTTAGCTGAAAATATGTTAAAATGTGGTGAAAACATTTTATTAGATGATTACAGTATAGAGCGTCTACAAGAAGAACTACGTCTACCTATTGTGATTGTTCCTAATCAAGGGAGCCTGTGGCTAGATCAAATTATAGAATTAAAGGAGAAACAAATATGAGCAAACCAATTGTAGCTGTTATAGGGAGACCAAATGTTGGAAAGTCTACCCTATTTAATCGCTTAACAAAATCAAAAACATCCATTGTTGATGATACACCTGGCGTGACACGTGACCGTATTTATGGAGAAGTAGAATGGCTTACCCATAAATTCACCTTAATTGATACAGGAGGAATTGAACCAGAAAGTACAGATATTATTTTAAGTCAAATGCGTAGACAAGCTGAAGCCGCTATTGAAGCAGCAGATGTTATTGTCTTCCTTGTAGATGTGAAAACAGGTTTAACAGATTCAGACATGCAGGTAGCAAACATGCTACGTAAGTCACATAAACCAGTTGTGTTAGTAGTAAACAAAGTAGATGATATGATTAAACAAGTGATGGGAGTATACGAGTTTTATAACTTAGGATTAGGTGATCCTGTACCTATTTCAGCAGGTCAACCTCTTAACTTAGGAGATATGCTTGATGAGATAGTAGCACATTTTAAAGTAGATCAAGAAGAAGTTGAAGAAGATGATCGCATTAAAGTAGCTATTATTGGTAAACCCAATGTAGGAAAATCCTCTTTAGTTAATAAAATAGTAGGAGAAGAGCGTGTTATTGTTAGTGACATTGCAGGTACTACAAGAGATTCAGTGGATACAGACGTAGAGATAAATGGTCAAAGATATACACTAATTGATACAGCTGGACTTAGGCGAAAAAGTAAAATTAAAGAATCTATTGAAAAGTATAGTATTATTCGTACTGTAGCAGCTATTGAGCGTGCAGATATTATCCTCATTATGATTGATGCAAAAGAAGGTATTACAGAGCAAGATACTAAAATTGCTGGAATGGCTCATGAAGCTGGTAAAGGTTGTATTATCGTAGTTAATAAGTGGGATGACATTGAAAAAAATGATAAGACCATGAATGTCTATTTAAAGGACATTACGAATACACTAGCTTATATGCAATATGCACCTTGCCAATTTATTTCAGCTAAAACAGGGCAACGCCTATCTAAGCTTTTTGAGACTATTTATGCAATTGCTCAGAATCAAACAATGCGTATTAGTACAGGTGTATTAAATGATGTACTCTATGAAGCAATGGCTATGAATCAACCACCCTCTGACAAGGGTAAACCACTTAAGATTTTCTATATGACTCAAGTGAGCGTCAAACCACCTACTTTTGTTATTTTCGTCAATGATAAGGAATTGATGCATTTCTCTTATCAGCGCTATATAGAAAACCAAATGAGAGAAGCTTTTGGCTTTAAAGGTACACCACTTAGGTTTATAATAAGGGAAAAAGGGGAGAAGGATTAATATGTATCGACTTATATCATTTGTGATCGGCTACCTATTTGGGGGCATTCAGTCAGCTATTTTATATGGTAAGCTTAAAGGGATTAACATCACAGAACAAGGAAGTGGTAATCCAGGAACAACAAATGCTATTCGGGTTATGGGTAAAAAAGCAGGTGCTATTGTACTAATAGCAGATGTTTTTAAGGCAGTAGTAGCCATTTGTTTGGCTAGAATGTTATTTCAAAACGAGCCAAGCATTTTAGTTGGACTTTACAGTGGAATAGGTGCCATTATTGGGCATAATTATCCTGTGTTTTTTAAATTTAAAGGAGGAAAAGGGATTGCAACAACAGCAGGTACACTTATTGCTGTTGATTACCGTTTATTTTTAATTTCTGCAGCAATCTTTTTGATTTGCTTTGGGATTACTCGTATTGTATCGCTAAGCTCTCTTTTGTTATCTGCTGCAGTACCCATTCTCCTTATTTTGTTTTACTGTGGGGAACAAGGAAATGTTGGCATAGAGGCAATGCTTCTTGGATTTGTCATTACAGCACTTGCTTTTTACCGTCACAAAGCCAATATTCGCAGACTTATTGATGGAACAGAAGCAAAGCTAACGAGCAAAAAATAGAAAAGAAGGTGGTTCCTATGAAAAATATAGCAGTAATAGGCGCAGGAGGTTGGGGACTTGCACTTGCCCTACTTCTTAATGAAAAAGGAAATAATGTAACGATTTGGTGTTATGATGAAGTAGAAAAAAACATGATTCTGCAGCATAGAGAAAATAAACGATGTCTACCAGGTATTAAATTGCCAATTGAAATGGCTTTTTTAACCAATATGGATGAAGTATTAAGAGATAAAGATGTTGCTATTTTAGCAGTACCTTCTAAAGCTATTCGTACAACAGCAGAGTTAATGAAACCCTATCTTTCTAAAGATACGATTATTGTAAATGTATCAAAAGGAATAGAAAACGAGACTTTAATGCGTTTGTCAGAAGTTATTAATGAAGTTTTACCTGAAAATAAAGTTGTTGTTTTGTCTGGACCAAGTCATGCAGAAGAGGTTGCACGCCATGTCCCCACAACAGTGGCTGTGAGTAGCTTGGATGAAGCGAGTAGTGAGTTTATTCAAGAGCTATTTATGAGTCATTATTTCCGTGTTTATACAAACGATGATTTAATCGGCATAGAAATGGGAGGTGCACTTAAAAATGTAATTGCTCTTGCAGCAGGTGTGATTGAAGGAATGAATTATGGTGACAACACTAAAGCTGCCCTTATTACACGGGGCATTGCAGAGATTACTAGGCTAGGTGTAGCTATGGGAGGAAAAGCAAGTACTTTTGCAGGCTTAGCTGGTATTGGCGATTTAATTGTAACTTGTACGAGTGGTCATAGTCGTAATCGGCGTGCAGGTGAACTTTTAGGACAAGGCTATACCATTGATGAAGCTTTAAAAAAGGTAAATATGGTAGTAGAAGGTGTACCTACTGCAAAGGCAGCTCATGCATTGATGCTTAAATATGCTATTGAAATGCCTATTATTGAAGCAGTCTATCAAGCATTATTTGAAAATAAATCTACAGCAGAAGCCATTACAATGCTTATGCAACGTGATAAAAAAAGTGAACTTTAAATAAAGAATAAGGTATATATCTGCCCTTTGTACCATATATTTAAATGTACCCATACATTTAAATTAAAGGAGGAAAAAATGCTATGGAATATAATGATATCTATAGAGATATTTCGGAAAGGACAAATGGCGATATATACATAGGTGTAGTAGGTCCTGTAAGGACGGGAAAATCTACTTTTATTAAAAGATTTATGGAGACACTTGTATTACCTCATATTAAAAACGAATATAGTAAAGAAAGAACGCAAGATGAGTTACCTCAAAGTGGAGATGGTAAAGTTATTACAACAACTGAACCTAAGTTTATCCCTAATGAAGCTATTGGTATTACTATTGGTGGAGATTTTGATGTAAAAGTACGGATGATTGATTGTGTAGGCTATATGGTATCAGAGGCAGAAGGACATATCTATAATAATGCACCACGTATGGTGAAAACACCTTGGTTTGAAGAGGAGATTCCCTTTAGTCAAGCTGCAGAGATCGGAACCAAAAAGGTAATCACAGACCACGCGACTATTGGGATTGTAATAACAGCAGATAATACAATTACGGATATTTCAAGAGGAAGTTACATAGAAGCAGAAGAGCGTGCTATTAAGGAGCTTAAAAAACTAGGCAAACCCTTTGTTGTTGTCTATAATACAAAAAAACCTTTTGATACCACTGTTGTAGAAGAAGTAGCAACTTTATCAAGAGAGTATGATGTACCTGTTATGCCTATGGATGTGGCGCAGATGAAAACCGAAGATATTCATCAAGTACTTGAAAAAATCCTTTATGAATTCCCACTAAGTGAAATTCAGTTTATGCTTCCTAAATGGGTAGAGACATTGGACAATGAGCATTGGGTGAAAAAAGCATGGATTGATTATGTAAAGGAATATATTTTTCCACTAGAAAATATACGACAAATGCGCGAGGCTATTAACGAATTTAAAAATGTAGATTTTGTAAAAAATATTTATATGGAAAAGATTGCATTAGGTGAGGGAATTGTTAAGGTAGATATCAATACAACAGAAGAACTCTTCTATCAAGTGCTATCCGAGACAACGGGTATGGAAATTCATGGAGATCATGAACTCATGAGTCTTATTAAGGAATTAGCAGCAACCAAGAAAGAGTATGATAAAGTGGCCTATGCGCTTAACGAAGTAAAAGAAAAAGGATATGGTGTTGTTAGTCCAATCTTTGAGGAATTAAAATTAGAAGAACCGGAAATCGTTAAACAAGGTAACCGCTTTGGTGTGAAACTACGTGCAAGTGCACCAAGCTATCATATTATTCGAGCAGATATTCAGACAGAAGTCTCACCTATTGTAGGGACAGAAAAACAAAGTGAGGAATTGGTTAATTCACTTTTAAGTGAATTTGAAAAAGACCCTGTTAAGATTTGGGAATCAAATATTTTTGGCAAGTCTTTACATGAATTAGTTAATGAAGGGTTACAAAATAAGCTCTATCGTATGCCAGAAGATGCACAACAAAAACTGCAAGAAACACTACAAAAAATTATCAATGAAGGCAATGGGGGACTTATTTGTATTTTATTATAAGAGATAAAAGACAAAGGCAAAATGATGCCTTTGTTTTTTATTGTAAAAATGTAAACTATAGGTTACTTTCTGTGTTTGTAGTCTTGCCAGATACAGGAATCCATTATATCATGAGTAGTGAGAGGATAGGATTGGAAGTGAACGCATGAATACGAATAAAAATAAGAAAAAAGCATCTCAAAAAAATTATTTTAACCCCTATGATCCGCAGCCTAATTTTGTAAGACAGTCCACTTCTTTAAAAAGGAAAAAGACTTCTAATACCAAAAGGGTATCCTTTAATAAAAATTCCCAGCGTAATCGGCAAGTAGAATATGGAAAGCCAGTTCCTTTATATAAAGAATATACGCCTCAAGAACGTCAAAGGGAATTACAACGTAACAATAAAATTTCACCTAAGCAATTGAAAAAAAATAAAAAGCGTAGACAGCGCCGATTCCTATTAAAAGTATCTATCTTAATGTTGCTTACTATAGGTTTGGCATGGGGAGGAATAACCTTAAAAGAACAGCTTACTTATCCTAAAGTAACCTATTTGAAAGTACAAAAAGGCTATTTAGATGATTCTGAGAGTTTTGATGGCCTTATTGTACGTAATGAAAAGGTCTATTATAGTGAAGGCGCAGGGAGCATTGGTTATATTGCTGGAGAAGGTGAGAAAATCAGTAAAAAAGGAAAAGTATGTGTCCTTCTTGATGAGGCAGCAGTGCAAGCTACCATGAATGAAAAGGAGGCAGTAAGTAGTACACTCTATAATGAAGCAGAAAAACGCAAAGAACTTTCTTATTATCAAGATGAAGATTATCAACTTGTATTGGAAGTTAAAAATGTTTTTCAAGACTTTTATAGCCAAAACAATAAAGAGAATACAGATGCAGTATATACACTGAGAAAAGCACTGGATACGCTCACGGAAAAGCGCACTGACCTGTACATAAAAGATCAAAAGCAAGTAAATAATACGCTTACTACACAGTTAAGTGCAATTGATAGGGAGCTTGCTAGTGGTCAACAAGTGAGCTATGCTGAACAAGCAGGGATTGTATCGTATAAAATTGATGGCAAGGAAGAGCTACTGACTAAAGATCAATTAGAAGAGCTAGATTATGCAACTTATAAAAGTTTAAAAGAAAATAGCAAGTATGATATTTTAAGTAGCAGTATGGTTGAACCAGGTAAGCCACTTTATAAACTAGTATTAGAGGATTCTTGGTATATTGTAAGCTATATGAATAGTGATAAAGCAGAAAGGTTCCAAGAAGGTGAAAGCTATATTTTAACGTTTGATACGGCAGGACAAGAGGAGCTTAAAATGAAAGTTATCAAAAAGAGAGAGGATGATAAAAGAACCCAACTTATTTTTGAAACGCAGGAACAAGGGAATAAATTTCTAGGGCTACGTACTGTTAATTATAGTGTTGGTAATAAGCGCGTAGAAGGTCTAAAAATTCCTGTACAAGCTATTGTAGAACAACATATGTTAAAAATTCCAGCTACCTACCTAGTAGAGCGAGAAGGAGAACAGGGTTGCTATCGTAAAAAGAATGAAATAACGGAGTTTGTCAAAGTGGATTCACATTCATTAGTAGGTGATTCTGTTTATATTTTACAAGAACTAGGAAAGTCAGATGCATTGCAGTTAGAGGATGTATTAGTTTTACCTGAGTCAGGAGAGTCTACGGTTTTAAAAGAAGTCGAGCCTATTTCTGGTGTATATGTTATCAATGGGAAACTCGCACAGTTTAAGGTTATTGAAATGGTTTTACAAAATGAAGAGTATGCGCTTGTAAAGCCAGGAGGCAATACAGAGCTTAAAGAATTAGATAAAATTATTTCTAATCCAAAGAGTATTAGTAAAGACCAACTTTTAGATCATATGAATATACAAAATGAGTAGAAGGTGAAGAAAATGATGAAAGAACAGCTTGAAAGTATTCAACACACGATAAAGAAGGCAGCTGAAAAGAGTGGTAGGAAAGAAGAAGATATTACACTTATTGCTGTATCTAAAACATATCCTGCTTCAGCAATCCAAGAAGCCATTGCTTTAGGCTGTAAGGATTTTGGAGAGAATAAAGTTCAAGAATTAGTGCAGAAAATAGAAAGTATAGAAGAACCAGTCAATTGGCATATGATTGGTCATTTACAAACCAATAAGGTTAAATATATCATTGGTAAAACGGCACTTGTTCACTCCGTAGATAGTTTAAAGCTTTTAAAAGAAATTCAGAAGCAATCGCTTAAGAAAGATGTAATAACCTCTATTTTATTAGAGGTTAATGTAGCACAAGAAGATAGTAAAAGCGGTATCTTGCTAGAGGAGGCTATGGATTATGCCAGTAGCATTTCCAAGCTTTCACATGTACGTTGTGAGGGATTGATGACAGTGGCACCTTATGTAGAAAATCCAGAGGACAATAGACTTGTATTTAGACAACTTTATGATTTATCAGTTGACATGCAAAAGCAAAAGTTTGATAATATAAATATGCATGTTTTATCGATGGGAATGAGTAACGATTACTGGGTAGCTATTGAAGAGGGTGCCACTATGGTGCGCATTGGAACAGCCCTTTTTGGTGCCAGAAATTACACATAATCGATGAAGAATATAGAGGAGGAACCTTATGAGTAGTTTAATGTCAAAATTCAAAAATTTAATTTCACCCCAAGATGAATACGATGATGAAGATCTAGAGGAAGATGTAAGAGAAATTGAACATCCTACACGTCCTACTAGTTATGTGTCACCTTTACAAACACCAAAGGTTGTGACTCTTAATCAAAATAATAAAATGGAAATTCTTAATTTTACCATGCTGACTTATGATATGACAGGTGAAATTTGTGGTTATATTAAGGCAAAGAAGCCTATTATTGTAAATATGGAGAAGTTAGCACAACATGAAATGCAGCGTTCTGTGGATTTTTTAACAGGAGCATGCTGTGCTTTAAATGGAACAGTTGAAAAGATTACAGATCATATTTTTATTTTTGCACCAGAAAATGTGCATATTAATCCAGAGAAATTAAAGCAAAAATCTGTTTTTCCACCTACCCTATAGTAAAGGATTAGATAGATGAAGGATGTATTGCAATATGTAACTGACCCAAAGGAAAAGTTGTTTTTAAAGACTCTTATAGAGTACATTGCAAGAGTAGAGAAAAATGACTACTCTCTTTTTACCAACTTTCACGATGGTCTATGGATGAAACAAGTAGTGCAAAAATATTTAGGAGCAAGTTGGATGTCTCAGTTTGCCTACTTTGGAGGTTATAAAGAGGCTCAGAGACAGATTCTAGGCGTTTTAGCCTCCTATGATAATGAACCAGAAGTACCGATTTGTTGTTTAAAGCTTACAGTAAAAACAGGAATTGGTAAGCCCCTAAGTCATCGGGATTATTTAGGGGCTTTATTAGGCTTAGGTTTAGAAAGAGATTTAATAGGCGATATTATTGTTCAGTTAGAAGGAGCTTATATTGTAGTGAAGGCCAATATAGCAGACTATATTGCCTGTTCACTAACTCAAATTGGACGTTATACGGTAAGTGAAATGCAAGAAGTCCCTATGTCAGCTATTCCAGAAAGTATGCAGCCAATAAAGGTGATTAGGACTACGGTGGCTTCACTTCGTGCAGATACTGTTCTGGCAGCAGGGTTTGGTTTATCCCGCAATAATTGTGCAAAACTTATTCAAGGTGATAAAGCAACTTGTAATGGGATGAAAGTGAGCGTAAGTACACCCTTAAAAGAAG
Organism: Sporanaerobium hydrogeniformans; assembly: GCF_002735925.1. Taxonomy (GTDB): domain Bacteria; phylum Bacillota; class Clostridia; order Lachnospirales; family Cellulosilyticaceae; genus Sporanaerobium; species Sporanaerobium hydrogeniformans. The sequence goes on from NZ_PEDL01000005.1 coordinate 145,628, forward strand.
GCGATATTCTTACTTTAAGGGGATATGGAAAGATGAAGTTAAAAGAGATAAATGGACAAACTAAAAAAGAGCGATTTCATATTTGTATTGAAAAATATATATAGGGGGGATAGCTTGTGTTATCACCAGTAGATATTCAAAATAAGGTGTTTAGAAAAGCCAAGTTAGGTGGCTACCAGGTAGAGGATGTCAATGAATTTTTTGACGAAGTGCTTAAAAGCTACCAAGAGCTAACTAATGAGAATTATACACTTAAGGATAAAGTAAATGTTTTAAATGAGAGCATTCAGTATTATCGTACGATGGAAGAAACCATTCAAAATGTACTGGTATTAGCGGATAAAACAGCACAAGATACCAAGAGTACAGCTTATGAAAAAGCTGAACAAGTAAAAAAAGAAGCAGAACAACGAGCAGAAAAAATAATTTTTTCTGCCGAGGAGCGCGCGAATAAAATATTGGATCAAGTACGTAAAGAAGCCTTTAATTTAGCTAAAAAAAATGAAGAACTCAAAGCACAATATCTCACTTATCGTTCGCAACTTAAACAAATGCTTTTAGCACAGTTAGATATGTTAGAACAAAGTGAGGAGGCACTCAGTCAAAAAGAACAGGAGAAACCAGAAGAAGTAACCTGTGAGGAAAAGCTAGCAATAGAAGTACCTGAATTTGAGTCACTTCCTCAAAATACAGAGGAAAGGTATTATACAAAAGAGTATATGCCTGTGGGAGAAGAGGAGCATTAATGAAACAGTTAAAAGAGACACTTAATCGGCCGTATAAGATTTGTATCGCACAAGATTTTAATGGTTTATGTTCTTATATTAGTCAAGTTGTGAAGCCTAGTAAGATTTGTATTATAACAGATAGCCATGTAGCACCTTTTTATTTAGAGGTTGTTGCAAGGGAACTTATGCCATTAGCACCTGTTATAAGCACAATTTTTGAAGCAGGAGAAGCTTATAAAAATAGTCAAACAGTAGCCAAACTCTATGAAAGCTTAATTGAACATGGGCTAGATAGAAGTAGTTTAATTATAGCTCTTGGTGGAGGTGTTGTAGGGGACATGGCAGGTTTTGTAGCAGCCACGTATATGCGGGGTATTGGGTTTGTACAAGTGCCTACTACTGTTTTAGCACAAAATGATAGTAGTATTGGAGGGAAAGTAGGAATTGATTTTATGTCCTATAAAAACATGGTAGGAGCCTTCTATAATCCACTTTTAGTTTATAGTAATGTAGGCACACTACATTCTCTTCCTAAAAGAGAAATCATAGGTGGCTTAGCAGAAGCTATTAAGCATGGTTTGATTGCAAATGAAGCCCTTTTTTATTTGATTAAAGACAAAAGAGAAGCTCTTTTAAAGGGAGAATTAGCAATACTTGAAGAGATGACAGAAATCTCTTGTAAAGTGAAATGTGAAGTAGTGGAAGCTGATCAAAAAGAGCAAGGCTTAAGGAGAATTTTAAATTTTGGTCATACTTTAGGGCATGCTATAGAGACGCTTAGTCATTTTAATTATTCTCATGGAGAGTCTGTGGCTTATGGTATGGCTATGGCAGCATTTATTAGTTTTAAACGAGGCTATTTACAAAAAGAGGCATTAAAAGAGATTATTTCTGTATGTCAATCCTTTGGTTTACTAGAGCCTATACAAAGCTTTGAAGCACAAGCAGTATGGGAGAATATGAGCCATGACAAAAAGAAACAACATGGACAAATTGCCTTTATCTTGTTACGTCGTATAGGTGAGACTGTTATTGTAAAGGATGTAAGCTTTGAAGAAGTAGAAGCAGCTCTTCAATTTATAGAAGAAACGTGTCAGTAAGCACGTTTTTTCTCATTTTATAAGTCATAGGTAAGGAGAAAAGGAATGGCGATCTGGACAATTGTGGTAATTTTAGGTTTAGTGGGACTTGATCAAGTAACTAAGATATGGGCAGTGCAAAAACTTAGCAATGGGCAAGATATCTCTTTATGGCCGGATGTTTTTCATCTCACTTATGTAGAAAACAGAGGTGCTGCTTTTGGTATGTTACAAAATAAGCAGTGGTTTTTTATTGTTATTACAGGTATCGTTTTAGTTGGTCTTATTTGGTATTATAAAAAATTGCCTGTAACGTTTTGGGGAAAGATGAGCCGTATTTCTTTTGTTTGTATTATAAGTGGCGCAATAGGTAATCTTATTGATAGGATCATGTTAAATTATGTACGGGATTTTTTTTACTTCAAACTTATAGATTTTCCCGTTTTTAATATTGCAGATATTTTAGTTGTAGGTGGTGTAGGACTCTTGCTTTTGGTAATATTGATGGGAGAAAAGGATTTTGAAAAGCAAAAAGAAGGAACAGCAGAATGAAAGAAATAATCAGTCTTATTGTAGAAGATAAGGAAGGGACACGTTTAGATAAATATCTTTCTCTTGAATTAGAGGACTATACGCGAAGCTTCCTTCAAAAACAAATAGAAGGTGGGCAAGTTACTGTTAATGGACATGTTCAGAATACCAAATACAAGGTGAAGTTAGGGGAGACTATTTTAGTAACTATTCCAGAACCTGTAGAAGTAGGTATTTGTGAAGAAAATATTCCATTAGACATTGTTTATGAGGATGAGGATCTCTTGATTGTAAATAAACCACAAGATATGGTAGTTCATCCTGCTCCAGGAAATTACACAGGTACCTTAGTAAATGCCCTTATGTATCATGCCAAGGATCAACTCTCTGGTATTAATGGTGAAATAAGACCGGGCATTGTGCACCGTATTGATAAGGATACTTCGGGACTTTTGATGGTAGCTAAAAATGATAAGACTCATTTGGCACTTTCAGAAGCTCTTAAAGTGCATGCTATTACACGTAAATACCATGCAGTAGTTCATGGTACCTTTAAGGAAGAAGAGGGGATTGTAGAAGCACCTTTAGGACGTTCCACACAAGATCGTAAAAAGATGGCAGTAGTGGCAGGAGGACGTCCTGCTAAAACCCATTACCGTGTACTTGAAACGTATAAGGAGTTTAGCTATGTAGAACTCACCTTATTTACAGGAAGAACTCACCAGATTCGTGTGCATATGAAGCATATTGGACATCCACTTTTAGGAGACCCTGTTTATGGGCCTTTAAAAAATAAATTTGGACTTACTAAACAGACCTTACATGCTAAAGTATTAGGCTTTGTGCATCCTACCCAAGGATACTATAGGGAGTTTAATAGTGAATTGCCCAAGTATTTTGAACAAATTATTGACAAATTAAGAAAGTCATGAGAAAATCAATAAAGATTTAATAAAAATTTATTCCTTTAAAGTAGCACGAGAGGCTAATAAGGATATACACTAATAGAACGTGTCATTTTCACGCATGAGTATATCAAACAGACTTCTAAAGGAATTTAGAAGTCTGTTTTTATGTAATAGCCTAAGAAAATGAGTAAATCAAAGTTAAAAAGAAAGGTGGACTGATGGCCCTATGCATGAACAAAAAGTATTGCTCGATGAAGCTGCCATGAATCGTGCGCTTACGCGTATTGCTCATGAAATTATTGAGGCAAATAAAGGAGCAGTAGATATTGTACTCATTGGGATTGAAACGCGAGGTGTACCACTTGCTAAAGTACTTGCTGAGAAAATAAAACGTATAGAAAATGTAGAAGTTCCTATCGAAAAAATTAATATTACTTTTTATAGGGATGATCTTGAAAAACGCTTTCCACAGCCAATGACAGGTGAGAGTATTATTGGATCAGATATTAATGGGAAAACAGTGGTATTAGTGGATGATGTCATTTATACAGGACGTACAGTACGAGCAGCACTGGATGCTATTATGGATGTAGGAAGACCAAGTTATATTAAGTTAGCAACCTTAATTGACAGGGGGCATCGCGAACTTCCTATTCGTCCAGATTTTGTAGGTAAAAATATTCCAACCTCTAAAAAAGAAATTGTACGCGTTCACGTTGAAGAGGTAGATCACGAAAATGTTGTTCTACTTGAAATGAAAAATGGTATCAATGAATAAAAAGGGAGAGATGAAAATGGATCAAATCAGTACCAGTAAAAAAATTATTTTAGGCTTGCAGCATGTACTTGCTATGTTTGGAGCAACGGTTCTCGTGCCTATTTTAACAGGCTTAGATCCAGGGATTGCCTTACTTTGTGCAGGACTTGGAACACTTGTTTTTCATGGCACAACAAAAGGAATTGTACCTGTTTTCTTAGGTTCAAGCTTTGCCTTTATTACAGCTATTGCTATTAATTTACAAGGCTTAGGGATTGGAGCGGTTAAAGGAGGAATTATTGCAACAGGTTTAGTCTATGTCTTAATGGCAGGTGTGATTAAATATGTAGGAGTAGAAAGTGTAAAATCTTTCTTTCCACCTGTTGTAGTAGGTCCTATCATTATGGTTATAGGTCTTCGTTTAAGTCCTACAGCTATTCAAATGATTGGCTATGACTCAGTAGCTTCGACAATTGATTTTAAGGGTCTAATCGTAGCGGCCATCGTTATCATTAGTATGATTGCTATTTCTATCTTTGCAAAAGGCTTCTTTAAGCTTGTACCTATCTTGATTTCTGTTTTAGTAGGCTACATTGCCGCACTTTTCTTGGGTATGGTAGATACATCTGCTATAGTAGCAGCACCTTGGATTGGTTTTTCTGAAATAGGTAAAGAACATGTTATGGCACTTCCAACTCTTTCATGGGAAGCCATCATCGGCATTGCTCCTATTGCACTTGTTGTATTCATTGAACATATTGGAGATATCACTACTAATGGAGCTGTTGTGGGAAAAGATTTTTTTGCAAATCCAGGGATTCATCGTACACTTTTAGGTGATGGACTTGCAACAATGGTAGCTGGTTTTATAGGTGGACCAGCTAATACAACATATGGTGAAAATACAGGTGTATTGGCTGTAACGAAAGTGTATCATCCACAAATTTTACGTATTGCGGCTATTATCGCTATTATTTTAAGCTTATGTGGTAAATTTACTGCCATTATTCAAAGTATTCCTTCTCCAGTTATGGGAGGAATTAGTGTGATTCTTTTCGGTATGATTGCAAGTGTAGGGGTTAGAACGCTAGTAGATGCACAACTTGACTTTACACATAGTAGAAATTTATTAATTGCAGCAATTATTTTTGTAACAGGTATTGGTATCAATAACGTAGCTATTGTAGGGACAATAACGATTTCAGGTTTAGCTATTGCAGCACTTATTGGTGTGGTACTTAATAAATTGTTGCCTGATAATATATAAAAAATTGTTTAGCAAAAAGCAAGACAAATCCCGTGAAGTTTTCAAAGAAAAGGGACTTGTCTTGTTTTTTTATTCAACAATTTGCCTAAATATAGAGTTTAAAATGAAATGTGGTAGACAGAAAAAGTCATTTTAGATATAATAGAATAAAATTAAAATATTATAAAATATTATTGTAAAATTATTGTATGAATTAAAGGGGAAAAGCTATGGAGGAGAATGTTGCACTGTTTTTGAACTATTTAAAAAATGTAAAGATGTCATCCAGTAATACGATTCAATCCTATGAACGTGATTTAAAGTATTTTATACAGTACTTAGAAACATGTCAAATAGGGGAAGTATCGGAGTTAACCTCAGAGATAATTGATGCGTATTTAAAGGATAGAAAGGAACATCAGAAATCTATGGCAACGGTTTCTCGCACCTTAGCTTCTATTCGAGCATTTTGCCAATATTTAATGAAGGAGGGTTTGTTGGAGCAAAATCCAGCACGTGTTATTGCTTTACCTAAGATAGAGAAAAAGGCACCTAAGATTTTAAGTCAAGCACAAATTATATTGCTTTTAGAACAGCCTAACGTGAAGAGTATTAAGGGGATTCGCGATCGGGCTATGTTAGAATTACTTTATGCAACAGGTATTCGTGTATCAGAGCTAGTAGCCTTAAGGGTGGCAGATATTAATTTACAACAAGGCTACATCATTTGTCGTGATGCCCATAAAGAACGAACGATTCCTATTGGAAAATCTGCTATTGCTGCTCTGCAGGTTTACCTTTCTGAGGTGCGCTACATCCTTTTAAAAGACAATAGGGAAACTTCATTATTTGTCAATTGCAACGGTAATCCAATGACCCGTCAGGGCTTTTGGAAGATTTTAAAAACCTATGCCAAATATGCAGATATTACTGAGGATATTACACCACATATGCTAAGACATTCTTTTGCAGCACATTTGGTGCAAAATGGTGCAAATCTAAAATCCGTTCAGCAAATGTTAGGTCATTCAGATATTTCGACTACTCAAGTGTATATGCATCTTAATAAAGAAACTGAAGAGCTTAAAAATGTTTATAATAAATCTCATCCAAGAGCTTAAAACAACAGCTTAAAAGGAGAAGGGTCTCATGCAAAGATAGCATTGGATACTTCTCCTTTTAAGCTTTCTGTATACTTATTGGTAGGAAAAGGGTATAATAAAGGCATGCAAAATCTTAAGATAGACATGCAAAAAAGAACTGATAAATAAGGGAAGGTGATTTCAATGAAACGCGTTATTTGGATTGTATTAGATAGTGTAGGAATAGGGGCTATGCCGGATGCCAAGCAGTATGGCGATGAAAAAGCCAATACCTTTTCACACGTTTATACCTACAATAAAGCATTAAATCTTAAGCACCTCAAAGAATTAGGGTGGGGAAATATAGATGGTATAGAAGTATTAGGCAAGGAGGCTTGTCCTAAAGGAGCTTTTGCGCGCTTAGGAGAACTTTCCAAAGGCAAAGATACGACTACAGGTCATTGGGAAATGATAGGTATTTACACAGAGGTTCCTTTCCCTACCTACCCTAATGGCTTCCCTAAAGAAATTATGGAAGCTTTTGAGAAACAAATTGGAACGAAAACCTTAGGTAACTGTACTGCTTCAGGAACAGCTATTATTGAGGAGCTGGGAGAAGAACATGTTAAAACAGGTTATCCTATTGTCTATACGTCAGCAGATAGTGTCTTTCAAATCGCTGCCCATGAGGATATTATTCCACTTAAAAGACTTTATGAGATATGTGAGATAGCACGCCGGCTTTTAAAAGGTAAACATGAGGTAGCCCGTGTGATTGCACGGCCTTTCAAAGGAGAAGTAGGAAGCTTTACCCGCACAGCGAACCGCAGAGACTTTGCTATTTGCCCACCTAAGCCCAACTTGCTTACTTACTGTGAGGAGAAGGGCGTACCAGTTATGGCAGTAGGTAAAATAGAAGATATTTTCAATGGTCAAGGTATTACAGAAGCCATTCACACCAAGAGTAATTTAGAGGGGGTGGAAGTTACCTTAGAAAGCATGAAGAAATACAAAGAAGGACTTATCTTTACCAACCTTGTAGATTTTGATATGAAGTGGGGACACCGTAATGATGCAGAAGCCTATGGAAAAGGTTTAGAGGAGTTTGATGCAAAGGTTCCAGAGCTTATGGAGCAAATGACAGACGAAGATATTCTCATTATTACAGCCGATCATGGGTGTGATCCAACGACATCAGGGACAGACCATACCCGTGAATATGTACCACTTCTTATTTATGGAAAAGGAGTAGAAGCTGGTTGCAACCTTGGTACGCGAAAGAGTTTTGCAGATATTGGTCAAACAGTTTGTGAGATTTTTAACTTACCTGCCTTAAAGATTGGCGAAAGCTTTTTAAAGATTATTTTAAAGAAATAGAAAGCCGTACGAAGCTAGGGAGGTTTATTGTATGAGAATGTATGATATTATAGAGGATAAAAAAAGAGGAAGGACCTTATCTAAGGAAGCTATTGATTTTGTAATAAAAGGTTATACAGATGGCAGTATTCCAGACTATCAAATGTCAGCCTTATTGATGGCTATTTATTGTAAAGGTATGAATAGTGAGGAGACAGCACAGCTTACTCTTGCCATGGCAAGGAGTGGACAGATGATGGATCTTTCTTCTATTGAAGGAATTAAAGTAGATAAACACAGTACAGGAGGGGTGGGGGATAAAACCACTATCGTCTTAGGTCCACTTGTAGCAGCTGCTGGTGTGAAGGTAGCCAAAATGTCTGGGCGTGGTCTTGGTCATACAGGAGGGACAATTGACAAACTAGAATCTATTCCGGACTTCCATGTGGAGCTATCTATGGAGGCTTTTGTGGAGAATGTCAATACCCATGGCATGGCTGTTATTGCTCAAAGTGGTGAGTTTGCCCCAGCAGATAAGAAGCTTTATGCCTTACGTGATGTCACTGCTACGGTAGATAATGTTTCTTTGATTGCTAGCTCCATTATGTCTAAGAAAATTGCTGCTGGTGCCCAAGCTATTGTGCTAGATGTAAAATGTGGAAGCGGTGCTTTTATGAAAACAGCAGAAGCTGCTACAGAGCTTGCAGAAACTATGGTTGCCATTGGCAATAATGTGGGCCGTAAAACAGTAGGTATAGTTTCTGATATGAGTCAGCCTCTCGGTTTTGCAGTAGGAAATGCACTTGAGGTTATTGAAGCTTTTGAAACGCTTAAAGGAAAAGGACCACAAGACCTAACAGAGCTGACCATTCACTTAGCAAGTAATATGCTTTATTTAGCCAAGATAGCCGATACAGTTCAAACAGCTAGAGAGAGAGTAAAAGAAGTGATTGCAAACGGTGAAGCTATCCTAAAGCTTAAAGAATGGATTGCTTCTCAAGGAGGTGACCCTAGCGTTGTAGAAGACTATTCTTTACTGCCACACAGTGCTCAAACACAAGAGGTCACCTTAGAGAAGAAGGGCTATGTATCAGCTATTGACACTGAAAAAATAGGGAAAGTAGCACTACTACTAGGTGCAGGTCGTGAAACCAAAGAAAGCACCATCGACCTTGCTGTAGGTCTTATCATTCATAAAAAAATAGGTGACTATGTAGCACCAGATGACCCCATTGCTACTCTCTACCACAGCTCTGCTTCACGTCTTCAAGATGCAGTGCAAATGCTTCAAGAAGCCTATAGCTTAAGTGAAACAGAGGTAGAAAAGCCAACACTGATTTATAAAATGATTTATTAAGAATACGATACAACAAACCTGTCTTAGACGAGAGTTAAGGCAGGTTTGTTTGTGCATTCAGTAGATCCTTCATAGTTAGATGCAATATTATTTTATTAAGAAGTAAGTTGATACCCTATTGCATTATGAGTAATTTAATATTAATTGAATAATTTTAATTTATTAAAAATATCTTATATAAGATATAAAATTAAGCTATAAATTAAGTTAATGCAGTAATGCTAAGGGGGAAATAAATGTCCATTATTAATGATTGTTTAAAAAACATAAGGAAGCTAAGATTGGTCCAAAAAATACAACTAATAGTCTTAGTTATAATAAGTAGTTGTTATGTAGTAAGTTGTGGCAGTAAACCTCAAGAAACACAACAAGTGCTCAATACACCCAGTGTTTCTAAAAAAGAGAATGAAACAATGGACTTACAAAAAAAGGCTAAGGAACCAATAGCAGATGTGAAAGAAAAAAATATAGGCGAATATGAAGAGGTGGAGCGGATTGTTGTAGAGGAAAAGCCTTATAGTTTACTTCCTCTCATCCCAGAAAGAAAGGATTATATAAAAGTATTTAGACCAGATACTACCTTATATAGTTATTGTTTTCTTACAGCATTAAATGAAGATATGAAGGATAGTCTAAAAGAAGAAAAGTCCTATGCCTATGAGTATTTTGATGCTATTACTTTAGAAGAAATTATTACAGGCGAGTACCGTTATTCCTTTGGAGAATGGGTAGAAAATAATTATGGAAATCTGAGTGCATTAGATGAAACAGAATTAGCCAAAGAACAAAATTTTGTTCAAGGTTTTATGCTACGACTAGAATTAGAGTATGCCAAGGGAAGTTTTGAAATAGAGGGTATAGTTAGGCCTAGTCCGGTGCAACAAGGGGAGAAAGTAGTAGAGGAACCAACAACAGAAAATGGAGTAGCTTCTACTCCTACACCATCAGCCAATGTTACACAGGCTCTACCTACTATTTCGTATGAAAAGAATACTGCTTGCTATGCAGACATTACATATGATGGCAAACAAGTATCCCATCTTGTAACTACTACTTTTCCTAAAGAGAATTTTTACTTTGACAAGGGGAAGGAAGCCCATGTACAAATAGGTTCTATGATAGAAGGACCAAGTGTTATCCTTTATCTATCTGATAGAATAGAAATAGGAAAAACCTATACCATGGAGCAGGATACTGGCTATAGCTTTGTGAATGCTGATGCTGTATTTAATGCAGGAATAGCGTATGGGAGTATGTTTGGATATATTTCTTATGATAATCATACCATTCCAAATAGTTTAGGTAATCCCCTCACAGAGGCAACAGTATGTATAACGAAATGGGATAGAGAGGAAGGGATCATTGAAGGTACTGTCACATTAAAAACACGTATAGAGAAGGTATATCAAGCAACCTTTAAAGATAACTACTTACTAAGTGATCACCCTACAAGGAATGAGGAATACTTAGCTTATCTTAATGAAAGTGCAGCATCAGAAGGGAAGCAAGTACTACCAGATAATATGGAAGTACCATCTATAGAAGGTCTAATGCCGACGGAAATCCCTTGTCATTACTGTTCTATGGGCAAAGAAACTTGTACCATGTGTGTTAATGGCACTACCCTTAGGTGGAAAGCAGATAGCTATGGGGGAGAAGGGTGCTATGTAGAAGAAAGTTGTAAGAAGTGTGGTGGTGTAGGTTGGATTAAATGTGGGGTATGCTATGGAGATGGAACAATTACTATGATAGGTTATTAAATTTATGCTCTAGTTATAATGAATTTTATCAATCGATGCTTGATAGTAAAGTCACCCAGTGATATGCTTTAACTATGAATTCTAATGGCTTATGTCATCCTAGATGCAGTAAATAGACTGGCAGTATGCGTATATAAACATGGCAGGAGTTGAATCAGTATGAATCTAAAATTTGAACAGATTATTGAAAAGCTTGAGAATAAGGAGCATTATGTCATAGTATGTTTTGATGAAGAACAGAGAATCGAATCAACACGCTTAATTTATAATCAAAAGATATGGCACAAAGAGCTTCTCTATATCGGTTATGCGAATCAATTAGCTAGTGAGAATCAACCAAAGAACGGTAATTTTCTTTTAATCTGTTCTTACGAGGAGATAGCGGCGTTTAAAGATAAACTAATGAATCAAAAAAGTGGAAATTGGTGTCTTTTGCCTGAACAAGTATCAGTGAATAAACTCATGAATAAGGTTCAGGACATATTGTCAGATTCCCAATCATTTACCCAGAGTTCAGCTGCGCTGCTCAACTCCATCATTCAAGGTCGGGGACTGGCGTATATTATGGAGATTGCCAGTGAATTATTGGGAAACCCTGTTATGTTAGGAGATAATAATCATAGACTTTTAGCTTATTCCCGTTGCGATGACGTTGAAGACAATGCCTGGAACGAGTTTCGCAATACGGGTTATTGTACTTATGAATATACGGTGAAATATGATTTTAAACCTTTTGTAGAGCAATCTGCCAGGTTAAAAGCACCTATTATTGGCAATTTGGGTGAAATCAGTAGGGTAAATCGAATTTTTGCCACTGTAAATATTGATGGTAACATCGTAGGTCACTTGGCGGTTCTTGAACATAGGAGGCCATTTAAGGATAAAGATTTGGAAGTTGTAACATTTGTCTGCGATTTAATCTCTGCTGAAATGCAGAAGAATTCTCAGTATTTTGATTCGAGAAATGTTATGCTACAAAATCTGATTTTGGATCTTTTAAACGGCGACCATTTGAGCAAGGAAAATATTCTTGATCGTGTTAAATATATCAAATGGCGGATACCCTATAAAATGTATGTGCTTGCGATTGAATATAATTCATATGAAGATACCTATACACTCATTCCCTATATTCGTGAGACTCTGACGCAGCTGTTTACTGAGGAAGAAACAGTTATTTATGAGGATAAACTGGTTATCATTCTTGGATGTGAGGATAATGTCTATATCAATGAACGTGGGTTGGGAGCATTAGATGTATTTTTGAGAAAGAATGCTTTGAAAGCTGGAATCAGTCAGGAATTTAATGATATTATTGAATTGAAAGATCGGTTTAGTCAAGCGGTGAATGCCATATCCCTGGGGAAAAAAGTAGGAAAAGACGAAGCGATCTATCTCTATGAAGACTACGGAATTTATCATATGATTCAGCTGGCAGGTGCACATCATGATGTTGAGGATTTTTGTCATCCGTCGGTATTAAAGCTAAAAAAGTATGACCAAAAGCATAATACAGAGTATCTAAAGACGGTCTATGCCTATGTATCAAATATGAAAAATCTTGTTGCTACTGCCAATAGTCTTTACATACATCGTAATACCTTATCTTACAGGATGTCAAAAATTTATGAACTTCTTGGTGACTGTTTGGAGGATGATGCGATAGCGATGAAATTCTTTGTCTCATATAAAATTCTTGAATATACGGGAAAGTTGTAGCTTCTTGTGCAATACTAACAAGAGCTACAACTTTTTTGTATTTTCCTGCACGATGAAGTCGGATAGATGCATATGGTATAATTATATTGTTAAATAAATCACAAATAATATCTGCGATTATTATTAAGGAGGTAGTTACATGCCATTTGAAAAGTTAATGACCCCATATAAAATTGGTAAAATGGAAGTGAAAAATCGTATTGCCATGGCGCCTATGGGACTCAATGCAGGACATAAGGACGGTACCATCGATACAGATGAAATCGATTATTTTGAAGAGAGAGCAAAAGGCGGTACAGGTATGATCATCATGGGATGTCAATTCCTCACCCATGAGCTTGCACAGGGTTCTCTAGAAGGTTATCTGGATACAACCTATCCTATTCCTCAGTTGACGACACTATGTGAAGCCGTACAACGTTACGGAACGAAAATAGTAGCTCAATTAAGCTGTGGTACAGGTAAAAATGCATTTGCTAATATGTACGGTGAACCACCCGTATCAGCTTCACCTATTCCATCCATGTTCAATCCGGATTTAATCTGCCGTGCATTATCAGTGGATGATATTCAGACAATTATGAAGCAATTTGCCTATTCTTCTAAGATTTTAAAAGATGCTGGCTTTGATGCAATTGAGGTACATGCCCATGCAGGTTATTTAGTTGATCAGTTTATGAGTGCTGTCTGGAATAAAAGGGAAGATGAGTATGGGGGAAGTCCAGAAAATCGTATGCGTTTTGCTGTAGAAATCGTTCAGTCAATCCGTTCTGCTATCGGCCCTGATATGCCTATCATTTTTAGAATGGCAATGAAGCATCATTTTGAAGGTGGAAGAACACTGGAAGAAACCTTGCCATTATTAAAATACCTTGAGGATGCAGGCGTTGATGCCTTTGATATTGATACCGGAAGCTATGAAAATATTGACTATATCTTCCCACCGGCTTATCTAGGGGATGCTTGTATGTCAGAGGTATGCGAACCAACAAGAAAAGTAACGAACAAGCCGATTTTAAATGCTGGTAACCATACGCCGGAAACAGCCCTGGCTCTGATTGAAGCAGGACATGCAGATTTTGTTCTGATGGGACGTCCACTAATTGCTGAACCCTATATGGCAAAGAAACTCTTAAAAGGCAAACGAGATGAAGTACGTCCATGCATCCGTTGCAATGAGGATTGCATCGGAAGGATTATTAACCGTCTGACTAAGATCAGCTGTTCGGTGAATCCTGTGACAGGATTTGAAAAACGCTTCCAGTTGGTAAAAACAACCGAACCTAAGAAGGTAGTTGTTGTCGGAGGCGGCCCTGGTGGTATGGAAGCAGCACGTACAGCAGCTTTGATTGGTCATGACGTTACACTTGTAGAAGCTGCAGAAGGTCTTGGAGGCCAATTAAGAAGTGCTGCAACACCTCCATTTAAAAGTCAGCTTAGAGAATTGGTAACATGGTATTCACGTCAGATGGAAATTCTAAATGTAAATGTGAAATTGAATACAACAATCAATGCAGATTCTCAAATCCTTGCTGAAGCAGATGAAATCTTTGTTGCAACAGGCGCTGTGCCTGTAAAAGTAAACATTAAGGGTATTGAGAACACTGTAGACATTCTTCAGGCTCATCTGGATGAATCAAAACTGGTTGGTGATCATATCATCTATTGTGGTGGTGGTTTATCTTCCTGCGACTCAGCGTTAGAGACAGCCATGAAAGGAAAGAAAGTCACTGTTGTTGAAATGTTGGATGAAGTGGCAGTGGGAGATCATTTTATTAATAAAGCTTCCTTGATTCCAATGATGCTTAAACAGGGTGTAACAATCTGTACTGGACATAAGGTTCTTGAAATTACATCAAACGGCGTTAAAGCTGTTAAAAAAGATGGAACAGAAGTATTTATTGAAGGAACAACCGTTGTAGCATCCTTTGGTATGGTACCGAATAGTACTGTTGCAAGAGCAATTGATGAGAAATATCATAATAAGACACATATCATTGGTGATTGTGTTAAAGTTGGTAAGGTTGGCGGTGCCGTACGTGCTGGTATGTATGCAGCAATGAGCATCGACTAGATTTAAAGCATAAGCTATTCAGTGAGATAGTTATAACATAGAAAAATACCTTCGGTTCCCGTAGTGAATCGGAGGTATTTTTTGTATCGTAATTTATTGACAAAGTTAGAAATAAATGATTGAAAATTCTTTAAATAAAGCATAGAATGAAGTCAGAAGAAAAGTACTTAATAAAATAAATAAGGAGGGTATATGAATAGGATAAATGGCAGGAAATTAATCGTAGTAGTTCTAGTAGTAGCACTAATGCTTACTTCTATGACTGCTGTATTCGCAGCTGATTCAGCTACACTAGCAAATGCGGATAAAGCTGTAACATTAAAAGATCTTGGTCTCTATTCAGGTCAAGATGCTAATGATCCTAAGGTAGGGCTAGGAAATGCATTGACTACACAGGATTCATTAATATTTTTAGCAAAGTTATTTGGATACTATGATACTGCTAGTGCATTATCAGCTGACCAAGTAGCTGAAGCTTTAGCTAAGTTTGATGATGCTGCTAGTATATCAAATTATGCTAAGAACGTAGTTGCTTATTCAGCAACAAATAGTATTATAAGTGGTTCAACTCAGAATGATAAATACTTTATTGGAGCTAAGGATACTGTTACAGCTGCTAGATTTGCTACATTCATGCTTAACCAAATGGGTTATACTGTTCCAGACTATAAGCTTTCAGTTGCTAAGCTTGCAGAAACTAAAGGAAGCAAGGTTGATGCAACTTTAACTGGTGACTTAACTAGAGATGCTGCAATAGGAGTTGTATATGGTACTCTTACTGCTGAAAAAGCTAGTGGAAAAACAGTTATCGCTGATATCGTTGGTGACAATGCTGACTTAAAAACTAAAGCTGAAAAAGCAGGTTTATTAATAGCTCAACCATCTCAGACCAACGATTCAAAAAGTGATTCAAGTGACAGTGATTCAAGTGGCAGTAATTCAAGTGGTAGTGATTCAAATGGCAGTGATTCAGAAAATGTTCTTATGGAAAAAGCTCAATTAATAGCTAAGAATCAAATTAGGGTTGTATTCAATAAGGAGATGGGAAGTATTAGTGTGAGCGATATAGTATTAACTAACTTAACCACTCCAAGTTCAATTAATATTGTAGATAGTGGAAAAACCACTATTCATGCGGATGGAAAAACAGAAGTGGATTTGTTTCTAGATAAAGATTTAGCTACTGATGTAACAGATGAGGCAGGAGCTAGGATTGGTATTACTACTATTGCTGCTCCATCTTCAGTGTCAGTAAGTGGTAGTAAGTTGGCATCTGATTACAAGATACAGCTTGATGATAAGATAGCTCCTGAAATTGTTAAGTGGGATCATGATAATGATGTATCAACTCCTGATATTGCTAAGGTTATAGGTAGTACAGATCTTACTTGTCTTCTAGATTATGGCAATGAGAATGTACCACAAGATATTACCGGTAGTATTACAATTTTTTACTCAGAAGCTATTAAGCAATCAAATCTTACAGTAGATACATTCAACGCACCTGGTTTCACAATAACTGATATAACAACTTCAGCTGAATCTAAGGCTGTCTTTCTTACAGTTAGAGCTAACGCTAATAATAGCGTTACTGAGACTATTACTGTAACACAAGTTTTAACAATATATGATGCAGCTGATAATGCATTTGCTGGGGGTGCAACATGGGAAGTTATGTGTGAGGACAAACCAGTAACCTACTAAAAAACGAAGGCTTTCGGATCAGTTTGAAGACTTATGATTGAAGATGTTGGGGCAAATCGAAGTGTTGGGAAATACATTAGTAATTAGATTACTGGATAAAAGAAGGTTAGAATGTAAGCTATAATGATAGGCCAATTGGGGAATCGGATATCCTTAGTTGGCCTATTTTTTTGTACCAAAGATAATTCTAACTTATGTGTTGCAGTAAAATAAATCGAAAGATAAGGAAAAATGTGTACATATTATACTGAATATTATAAAATATAAGAATGATAAGATAGGTTAGGTAAATACTGATGAAGAAAATAGAGTTTTATGGTGATATTAATGAAGAGTTAGGGGTAGTAATGGCATTTTCTAAACTTCATGAAAGTCTAGGGTTTAGTAAATTGGTTCCATCATCTGCAAGAGGCTTTGATATTGCTTCTATTGATTATAACGGTGTAGATGTAACAGTTGAGTTTGAATATGTTTCAAGTAATTTTATACTTCATGGGCATCCTTCTAATATGGAGCAAGACAGAAAATATGTAGTGGTTTGTTAGGAAGATGATTGTGGAATAGTAACGACTCTAAAAGAGGATTATGATGTAGAATTATATAGCATTATTGAACTTCGAAAATACATATCAATTAACCAAAATATAGTGGATGAAAATCAAGAGAAACCATTATATGTAATCCTTTCTTACAACCTAAGTATGCAGATTATAAGGATTTTGGAGAGTGGGCATTTAGTAATTGCAGAACACCAACGGATTCTGTTGTACCTAAGTTTGCGAAGGATAGTCTATTACTGAATCAAAAATACTATTTTATCAAAATGGCTATATCATTGGTGGCTGCACTGTTGTACGTTATGAAGCTATTGATCCACCTCAAACTAAAAAAGACTGGGCTTTATATAAGAAACTATTTGATTATCCTATTTCACTTTATACAATGACTATTGAAGAATATAAAGCTGATTTTAGCAGGGGGCATATCTTCTATAATGATTTTTTTGATATTAGAGATTCAAAGATAAAACTAGGTCATTATATTGATAAGAAGATGTCTAGACAAGGGAAAATGAATATTAGCAGAGATGAGTATTTTAAAGTTTAATTTATAAATAAAAGGGGACTAGCTATTATGAAATATGAAATAAAGTATAAAAAGAAAGAAAATATTGAGTTTGAATCTTTGAGAATTATTTTTAATGGCATAAGTTTTAGGATAAACAAATGTGATCTAGATACAGAATCTTACGATGTAATAGAGTATTTACCTGGAATTTATATTAAGATATATGAAAAATATCCTGAGTTTATACTTTCTGAAATTTATAACAAGATATCAACATGTGATACTTTAATTAAAAAGACAATTTTATTAATTAAATTTATTAGATATAGAAGATTAATTGAGAAAATGCAAGAAACTACTATACTATTAGAAGTAAAAAATATGAGGGATGATGTAGTTATTTTTGAAAATAGAAAATTACTATTTGAGAACAAAAAACCTTATCAGGATCCTATTAATGAAAAGTATATGAGTACTACAAATGATATTTCGCAAGGATATGATAAGTTTGAATATGTAGATACTTCGAAGATAATGTATCCGATTCAATCTGGAGGCTGGGGTAATAGGTGTATAATGAAACAAATTTTTGGAGATTTGAATTTGTTTCATACTTACAATGATACATATAAATTTTTCGAAGAGAATGAAATGCACTATACGATAAGTCAAATTAAATATCTCAAAAATGTTTGTTCTAGAACAGGTCTATGCAAAACATTATTAGAAAAATTTACAACTAATACATATATTTCATCACCGGAAAATAATTGGAGCGATGATATAACTTTAAAAGAAAAAAATGGAGTATATAAAATTTTAAATGGGAATCATAGAGTATGTTGTGCAAAAATATTTGAAATACCTTATGTGAAGGCTAGAGTTTATAAACAACCTACTTGTGAAAAAATAGAAGAACATTCACTAGATGATATGAAAGATAACTATCAACCTATAACAGTACGAAGACCATTAAATCTTTGCTTAACACAAGATTATTATAATATATTACTAAAACTAGGGATAAATAGAAACCACGCTTCTGAGATATTGGAAAAAGGGTTAAGAGGTAAAGCTTTAATAGATTATATCGAGAAAACAACTGGGAAAAACTTGTTGGATTTGTATAGAGAAGTTAATAAGAAATAAGTGGATATATAATTTTGTAAACGAAACATAAATATAAAAAAGTAATATTGAGGTAAAATGTATGTGTAAAAGGTGCAACGCCATATTTGAGTGTAATATAAAGATTAGGAAGTTCTATGATTATATTAAAGAAAAACTGGATAGACAAAATAAAACACTAAAAATTTTTGAAGATTCAACTTTGTCTAGTTTTTGTGGAGAAACTATAGAGGAAAAGAAAGAAAATTTAGATAGTTATTAATAGTAATTTATCCGATGAAAAGTTCAAAGCTGTATTAATTCATGAATTAGGGGAAGCAGATTATATAGCTAATAAATTGCCACGATTAGTGTTTGATGAAGATGAGGAAATAATGTGGAAGTTATATGAAACTTTTACTCATTATCATATTAATAGAGTTGTTGGTGTAATGAATTTAGAAGATGATATAGCTGCAATTAGAACTAATCCTAATAAAATTAGTTTTCTAGATGAGTCTTGGAAAAACCTTATTCTTGCTATATTTATTAGAGCCACATGGATAGGAAATAATAATCTAGAATCCACTAGCATATATAGAGAATTATTTTGCAATATAGAGAATATATTTAGTATTTTGGGAAGATACAACACTGCAGATATTCTTGAAAGTGAAATAGTGAATTTGGAAGATGGCTATAGGGAGGTACTTGAAATAATTAATAAATTAGGTTGTACTGAAAAAGTAACAATTAAAAGTCGCCTAGAAAATTAAAATATAATTTGATAGTGATTGACGGGAATAGTTTTACTAAAATGGTTCAGAATATAGATGGTAGATAGTTACCCCTAGGTTAAGAGAACTTTTTAACGCCAAATAGTTTTCTCAATTTGTCCAAAGGCACGTTGAGACAGTAGTAGAGCTATTTAATTAGTAAAATTTAAATAACAAAGGTATTGATACCTCCAAATAAATTGAAAAGTAGAACTCCTCTTTCGAAAAAAGTATAATTTGCAGATAATGACAAATACTAGAAGCAAATAGAATTGAGGAGGCTACTTATGAGATGTAAGAAAGTTTTGATAGGACTTGTCATTGTGATGCAATTATTTTCTTCTTGTCTTGCCCAAGCGGCTGAGGCTAAAAAAGCGACCACCATAGGAGCAACGGCAAGAAGTTATGTTTTAATGGAAGAAGAAAGCGGTAAGATCTTACTTGAGAAAGAGAAGGATACACCTTTCCCACCAGCTAGTATTACAAAGATTATGACTCTTCTTTTGATTCAAGATGCTATTGCAGCAGGTAAAATTACTTGGGAGGACAAGGTATCCGTGAGTGAACATGCTGCCCATATGGGAGGTTCTCAAGTTTATATGGAACCTGGTGAAGAACAAACTGTACGTGATTTAGTGAAGTGTATTTGTATTGCTTCAGCTAATGATGCAGCAGTGGCTATGGCAGAGTATATTGCAGGCAGTGAAGAACAATTTGTGGAAATGATGAATGAACGTGCCAAGGGATTAGGGATGCATCATACGGTATTTAAAAATGCTTGTGGCCTTCATACAGAAGGACATGTGTCTACGGCAGAGGATATTGCCCTTATGTCCCGTGAACTTATGCAGAAATATCCAGAGCTTTCAAAGACACTAACCATTTGGATGGATAGTATTGTACACCATACAAGACGTGGTGATTCTGAATTTGGTCTATCTAATACGAACAAAATGATTAAATGGTATAAAGGGATAACAGGACTTAAAACAGGTTATACACCTGAAGCTAAACACTGTGTAAGTGCTACAGCTACCCGTGATGACATGCATCTTATTGCTGTTGTTATGGGCGCACAAGATGGGAAAATTCGTTTTCAAGAGGCAGCTCAGCTTCTCGACTATGGTTTTGCCAATTATAAAGTAAAGACAGGGCCTAAAATGGGAACTGTTGTAGGTAAAGTAGAGGTAAAAAAAGGAGATAAAGAATTTTTAGAGGTAACACCTGAAGAGACGAAAGCTCTTGTAGTACCTAAACAAAATGATAAAGAAGAACTAACCTACACCCTAGAATACAAGAAGGGACTTTGTGCCCCTATTGCTAAAGGTGAACAAGTAGGAACGATTATTTATTCTTTAGGTGGTAATGAAGTAGGAAGAGAACCTGTTGTAGCTACTTATGATGTAGCAAAAGCTAAGTTAAGTGATATGTTACCTTATATGTTAAAACGTTATTTTAACTTATCTCATTAAAACAATCAAATAGGGTAAGTAAAATGGGAGTAGGGAAAGATTCCTCAATAATCATTTTTCTTTTTTATGAATTAAAAGGAGAAATTTGAGAAAAGAGAAGATTTTTGGCTTACTCCTTTTTTATGCTCTTTTAATTTAAGGGAAATATGTGGTAAACTTAGAGGGAGTATAAAAAAGTAGGGGGATAAAAGTGTGGCAATAACTTTTAAATTGCAGGATTTTGAAGGGCCATTGGATTTATTATTGTATTTGATAGAGAAAAATAAGATGAATATTTATGACATTGAGATTGCTTCAATTACGGATCAATATATGGCTTATTTGGAAGATACATCTAAGGTAGAGCTTGAGCAATTAAGTGAATTTATTGTAATGGCATCGACCTTACTTGTAATTAAATCACGTATGCTTCTTCCTAAAGAACCACAACTACTTGAATCAGAAGAAGACCCACGTGAAGAATTAGTGCGTAAACTCTTAGAATATAAAAAAGTAAAATATGTTTCGGAGCAGCTTAAAGAACATCAGGAAGATTCAGATACCTATTGTTTTCGTAATCAGATAGCTAAGATGGAAGTACCGGAGGTAGAAATACCTTACAATGTTCTTTTAGAGGATGTGAGTCTTAAGGGTCTTTATGATACCTTTGAGATGCTAATGCGTCAGAAGGATTTAGAGCTTCAAGAGAAAGAAGAAAGAAAAATCGACTATACTCTTCTTAAGAGAGATGTTTATACAATTGAACAAAAGGGCCAGTATATTCTTAATTTAATTACCCTTAAAAAGAAGATAACCTTCTTTGAGATTTGTTCACGTCAAATGCCTAAAATAGAACTTATTGTTACATTTATGGCACTTTTGGAGCTAGTGCATAAAAAACAGATTCAGATTGAACAGAATCAGCCATTAGGTGATATTCAGATAACAGGAGGTATGTGTGATGCAGAAAACGGAGATTGAGAGTGCCGTTGAAGCTTTACTTTTTTATTCAGGAGATAGTATTAGTTGTAATCGGTTGTGTGAACTCTGTGATGTAGAAGCTATAACGATTCATATGGCTGTTCATAAACTCAATGCATTCTACAATGAGACATACAGTGGAATTGAAATTATTGAGGTAGAAGATGGTTATCAAATGTGTACAGCGCCACGTCATATGGCGCTTATTCAACGTTTTAAACAAAAACCAGTCAAAAATTTATTAACACAGGCACTGATTGAAACATTAGCGATTGTAGCCTATTCTCAACCTATTACCCGTACACAAATTGAAGATGTACGGGGTGTTCGTTGTGAGCATACTATCAGTAAATTGATGGAGTATGGACTCATCGAGGAGGTTGGACGTTTGAATGTGATTGGGCGTCCTATTCTTTTTGGAACAACAACAGAGTTTCTAAGGCACTTTGGTTTTAAAAATCTAGAAGAGCTGCCTCAAATTAAAGAAGAGCTGTTAGAGAAGTTCAAAGAAGAAGTGCAGCTAGAGATGAATTATTATGAAGATCACATTAAAGAGGAAGGACCAACTTCTTTTTAAGTCGTGTATAAAAAGGGTATAAATGTGAGATGATTTTAGGGTAAGTAAATGGTAAGCTAGTGCTTACTTTAAAAGGAGATATACCTATGAAAACATTTCCAATTAGTTTGATACTTCTAACAACACTTTTAACCTCTCAGTTTACTATGGCTTACCCCACACCACCAGTGGTGAAAGCTAAGGGAGCTGTCCTTATTGAACAAGAGAGTAAGCGTATTCTTTATGGTAAGGAAGCACAATCACCTCTTCCTATGGCCAGTACAACAAAGGTTATGACGTGTATTATTGCTTTAGAAAAAGGAAAGCTGGATGATATTGTGACCATTTCTTCTAAAGCAGCTAGTGCACCTGAGGTAAAGCTACATTTACGCACAGGAGAGAAACAACGTTTAGGGGATCTACTCTATTCTTTGATGTTAGAGTCCCACAATGATACAGCTGTAGCTATTGCAGAGCATATTGGTGGTAGTGTAGAAGGCTTTTGTGAGATGATGACGCAAAAGGCTTATGAACTAGGTGCTACTTCTACTAGCTTTCAAACACCTAATGGGCTAGATGGACCTAAACATTATACAACTCCTTATGACTTAGCTATTATTGGTGCATATGCTCTTAACAATCCTGAATTTGTTAAAATCATAACTACGGAAAATATAGTTATTCCTACTGTAAAAGTAGAAGGTAGTAGATCCCATAGCTTACAAAATAAAAACCGTTTTTTGTATAGTTATCCAGATGCCAATGGAATGAAAACTGGTTTTACCAATAAAGCAGGTCATTGTTTTATTGGGTCAGCTAAAAGAGGAGATATGCAGCTTATTGGTGTTGCTTTGGCCTCAGGTTGGGGAAATAAAGGCAAAACTCAAAAATATCAAGACGTTATAAACTTAATGAATTATGGCTTTAAAAACTATGAAAAGGTAAAAGTTTTAGAACCAATCAAAGATTATGACCAAGTAAATGTAAAAAAAGGCGTGGTTAAAAAAGTATCGCTAGAGTGTACAGAAGAAGTGACATTACCTTTGCTTCAAGAAGAAAAAAAACAACTGACTATTAAAAAAGTAGTTCCTACAGAGTTAGTAGCTCCTATTGAAAAAGGTCAGATCGTAGGTGAGGTAGAGATTCGCTGTAATGATGTTTTATTAGCAAAGAGAGATTTAAAAACTCAGGAAGCTGTTCGTAAAGCTACAGTAGTCGATTATATAAAAGGATTTTTCATAAAAAATAGATAAGAAAACAAAGAAGAAATTGAGGAGGAGCACATGAGATTACAAAAATATTTAGCCCAATGTGGGGTAGCTTCGCGTCGTAAGTGTGAAGCTTATATTTTAGAGGGGCGTATCACCATTAATGGGCAGGTGGTAACAGAGTTAGGCACACAAGTGAAAGTGGGTGATTTGGTAACGTGTGATAATAGATTAGTAAGCGATGAACAAAAGTATGTCTATTATTTACTCAATAAACCAATGGGATATGTGACCACGGTACAAGATGAAAAGGGACGTCCGACAGTAATGGATATTATGGCAGAAGTAAAGGAACGTATCTTTCCAGTAGGGCGATTGGATTATAATACATCCGGTCTTTTAGTTATGACCAATGATGGTGAGCTGACTTATGCACTTACTCATCCTAAACATGAGGTAGATAAAACCTATAAAGTTCGTGTGTTAGGTGCAGTAAGTGAGAAGAATATTGAGCGTCTTCAAATAGGTGTCATGATTGATGGCAAAGTAACAGCGCCCGCTAAGGTGAAGGTACTTAATCGGAGCAAGGAATGTACAGAAATGACACTTACCATTCATGAAGGACGTAATCGTCAAGTACGTAAAATGTGTGAATGTATTGGTCATCCTGTAAGCAAACTCACTCGTATTGCTATAGGTGAAATTACACTTGATAAATTACCCCGTGGTAAATACCGTCCACTGACATTAGATGAGATTGCTTATTTAAGACGAGTAGGTGGTTTAGATGCTGAGTAAGATAATGACAGACAATGCACATTTTTTAATTCAAGAAGCCATCAAAGAAAGAGAGCCGGCTAGTCTAATAGCTATAGATGCTACCATGGGAAATGGAATGGATCTTTGCTTTTTAGCACAGTGTCCTAATATAGGAAGGGTTATTGGCTTTGATATTCAAAGTCAAGCAGTTGCAGCCAGTTACGAAAAGGTTAAGGCTTTTGGCTCCAAGGTAGAACTTATTTTAAATACCCATGCTGAGCTTCTTCATTATGTGCAAGAAGTGGATGTTGTTATGTTTAATTTAGGGTATTTACCTCATGGAAGTAAGAACTGTACAACACAAAAGGAGAGCAGCTTAAAGGCAATTCAAGCAGCTTTGAAATGCTTAAACCCACAGGGGATTATGACAATTATAACGTACCCTGGTCATGAAGAGGGGAAAAGGGAACATGAAGCTATTCAAGAGTACCTATCCACCAAGCTTCCAGCTCAGTTCTTGGTACTTCAAATGATTTCCTGCAATGTAAAAGGGCAGTGCCCTGTACTTTTTATGATACGGCATCAAAGTTAAGCAAGTGGATTTATTTGTTAAAGAGCCTTTTCTAAAGGATTAGAAAAGACTCTTTTTTTACGTTAGTATAGCTAAAGCCATTAGTAACTAAAAATTTTTTAATAAATGAAATAAAGTAAAAACAAAAAATAATATTTTAACAATATAAGAAATATCTAACAAAGACTCCTATAATTTTGATATACTAGCAAAAACTTACATATATATACAAAATAATAAAAATAAAATTTATAATTTAATATTTTTTAATAAAAATTATTAATTTATATTGAATATTGCCCTATAGTCTAGTAGAATGTAAGTGGCGATTTTTGCACTTTGCTTTAAATAATTTTAAATGGAGGGTATCAGATGAGCACAATAGAAAAATTATCTGAATTAGAATCTCGCAGAGCTGCTATTGAAAAAAGTAGTAATGGAGATGCTAAAAAATCAGCTCTTGCTAAAGGAAAATTAACTGCAAGAGACAGGATTACGAACTTACTTGATGAAAACAGCTTTGTGGAAATGGGAACCTTTGTAAAAAGTAGAAGTTTGGCATTCAACATGGACAGTCAAGATACACCTTGTGATGGTGTAGTATCAGGTTATGGAACAGTAAACGGTAGCCCTGTTTATGTTTATAGTCAAGATGCGAGCGTATTAGGTGGTGCATTAGGCGAAATGCATGCTAAAAAAATTGTAAATGTCTATGATAAAGCCATGAAAATGGGTGTTCCTGTTGTTGGCTTTTTAGATACAGTAGGTCTTCGTTTACAAGAGACAGTAGATGCTTTAGAGGGCTATGGTGCTATTTTTACAAAAATGACACAAGCTTCAGGTGTGATTCCTCAGCTAGCTGTTATAGCAGGAGATTGTGCAGGTGGAGCTGCATTTATTGCTGGGCTTTCTGATTTTGTTTTTATGAGTTCTAAAAATGCCAGAGTATTCCTAAACAGTCCCAATGCAATGGAGGATAAGAAGGCATCTTTTGATACACTTGCAACAGCAAAAGTACATGCAGAAGAAAGTGGACTTGCGAGTTTTATAAGTGATAAAGAAGAAGATTTAATTAAACAAGTAAAAGAATTATTAAGCTACTTACCACTTAACAGTGAAGAAGAAATACCTTTTTATACTGTAACAGATGATATTAATCGCGTAGAAGCAGGGCTTAATAACTTTGATTTTGAAAATGGAAAGGTAGTAGATATCGTAACTGCTATTGTTGATAATGGAAGCTTTCTTGAGTTACAAAAAGATTACAGCCAAAGTGTCTTAACAGCCTTTGCACGTTTCAATGGTGGTACAACAGGTATCATTGCTACAACAGAAGCTCAAGTTGATTACAAAGGTGTTAAAAAAGTAACATCATTTGTTAACCTTTGTGATGCCTATGGAATTCCTGTAGTTACTTTAACGAATATCGAAGGTTTCACCTCAACTGTGGCTACAGAAAATATGGGTATGGTTAAAGAAACCAGTCGTTTAGTGCATGCTTTTGCTAATGCAAGCATACCTAAAGTAAATGTGCTTTTAAATCATGCATTTGGAAGCAGTTACGTAGCCATGAATAGTAAACACATTGGTGCAGACTATGTACTTGCTTGGCCAACAGCACAGGTTTCTACTTTAAATCCAGAAAGTGCTGTACGTATCATGTACGAAAAAGAAATTAAAGAAAGTACAGTAGCTGCTGAGAAGATTGCGGAAAAAGTAGCTGAGTATGAAGCACTTACAAGCAGTAGTTATGCAGTAGCAGCAAAAGGCTATATTGATGATATTATTGAACCAGCAGCAACACGTAAACGTGTAATTGCTGCATTAGAGATTTTAGCAACCAAACAGGTGGATAGCTATAAAAAACACCCAACAGTATAAGGTAGGTGGAAAAAATGAACTTTAGTGATTTTGGTCAAAACGTCAGTAACTTTGTAGAAGGCTTAAATACTTTCTTAATTGGTGTATTTGTTGTATTTGTTACCCTTATTTTGCTTATCTTTATTATGATGCTTATTAGTAAGGCTGTTAATAGTATTGAAAATATAGGTAAGAAAAAGAAAACATCAGAGGCTTTAACAGAGGCTACTTCAGTATCTAGTGTAAGCACTCCAGAACCAACTGTTTTGCAAGATGACCTTGAATTAGTAGCAGTTATTACAGCAGCTATTGCTGCAAGTTTAGGAACTACTTCTGATAAATTACAAGTACGTTCTTTAAGAAAAGTTGAAAGAAAAACACTTTAATCCATAAGAATCATAAAACATGAGGAGGCTATTAAAATGAAAAAATTTCAAGTAACCGTAAATGGTAATGTATATGATGTAGAAGTAGAAGAAGTAGGAGGAAGCTTTACACCAGTAGCACGCACAGAAGTAGCTACGCCAGCTGCTCCAAAGGCAGCGCCTCAAGCGGCACCAGCAGCAGTACCAACAGGTGCAACAAAAGTAGCAGCCCCTATGCCAGGTAAAATTGTAGATATCAAAGTAAGTAGTGGTCAAGCTGTTAAAGAAGGTGATGTAGTAGCTGTACTCGAAGCAATGAAGATGGAAAATGAAGTTGTTGCACCTTGTGCAGGGACAATAGCATCTATTAATACATCAGTAGGAACAATGGTTGAAACAAACGATGTTATTGCAACGATTAACTAGTTCCAACCCATATCAAAATAAGGAGGAACGTATAAAATGAATCTAGGTACTGTCTTTGTAGAATCAATTAAAGAATTTATAAATCAATCTGGACTAGCCCACCTAAATTTAGGTTATGTACTAATGATTGGTGTCGCATGTTTGTTATTGTATTTAGCAATTGTAAAAGGATTTGAGCCGTTATTACTTGTTCCTATTGCATTTGGGATGTTGCTTGTTAACCTTCCAGAAATCGGAATTAAAGCACATGCAACAGGTGTATGGGGTGAAGCAGGCTTCCAACCAGGTGGTTTACTTTATTATTTATCAGCAGGTAAGGACTGGGGGATTTTTCCACCTCTTATTTTCGTTGGAGTAGGGGCGATGACAGACTTTGGTCCACTTATTGCAAATCCCAAAAGTCTTATTTTAGGAGGAGCTGCTCAGTTTGGTATTTTCTTTGCCTTCTTAGGGGCTCTACTTCTAGGGTTTGATCCTTTAGCTGCCGCTTCTATTGGTATTATCGGAGGGGCAGATGGACCAACAGCCATTTATTTAACCTCTAAATTAAAACCAGAGCTTTTAGGGCCTATTGCAGTAGCCGCTTATTCTTATATGGCATTGGTGCCTGTTATCCAGCCACCTATTATGAGAGCATTAACGACAAAAGAGCAACGTATGGTAAAAATGGAGCAATTACGTGCGGTTTCTCGTACAGAAAAAATTGTATTCCCAATTGCTGTTACTATAGTTGTTACTTTAATCTTACCATCAGCAGGTACACTTGTTGGCCTTTTAATGTTTGGAAACCTCTTAAAAGAAGCAGGTTCTACAAGCCGTTTAGCAGAAGTAGCAAGTAATGGTTTAATGTCTGCCATTACGATTATGCTTGGCTTGACAGTAGGAGCGACAACGCAAGCAGATACCTTCTTAACATGGCAAACAATTGGTATCATTATCCTTGGGTTAACGGCTTTTTGTATCGGGACAGCCGGTGGTGTTATTTTTGGGAAAATTATGTACTATACGAGTGGGAAGAAAATTAATCCACTTATTGGAGCAGCAGGTGTGTCCGCCGTGCCTATGGCAGCACGTGTTGCACAAAAGGTTGGACAGCAAGAGTGTCCGACTAACTTCTTGTTGATGCATGCAATGGGACCTAACGTAGCAGGTGTTATTGGTTCGGCTATTGCGGCAGGTATTTTATTATCAATTTATGGACCACTCGTTGGGTAAAAAAGGAGGATACAGGCAATGGCTAATATTAATCCAAAACCAGTTAAAATAATGGATACAACACTTCGTGATGCACATCAATCTTTGATTGCAACACGTATGACAACTGAACAAATCGTTCCTATTGTTTCTAAAATGGATAAAGTAGGTTTTCATGCCTTAGAAGTATGGGGAGGCGCAACATTTGATGCATGTCTTCGTTTCTTAAAAGAAGATCCATGGGAAAGACTTCGTAAAATCAAAGAACAAGCGAAGAACACAAAATTACAAATGCTTTTTAGGGGCCAAAATATATTAGGATATCGTCACTACGCAGACGACGTAGTAGAATATTTTGTGCAAAAAAGTATAGCAAATGGTATTGATATTATTCGTATTTTTGATGCATTAAATGATATGCGTAACTTACAAACAGCTGTTAAAGCTGCTAATAAAGAAAAAGGGCATGCACAAGTAGCTATTTCTTATACCATTAGTGATGTACATACCATTGAATACTATGTAGAGCTTGCAAAACAAATCGAAGAAATGGGAGCTAACTCTATTTGTATCAAAGATATGGCAGGTCTTTTAGTGCCATACCGTGCAGCAGAATTAGTAGGGGCTTTAAAAGAAGCTGTACCAAGCTTACCCATTCAGCTTCATACACATTACACAAGTGGTGTAGCAGCAATGACTTATATGAAAGCTATTGAAGCAGGTTGTGACATTATTGACACAGCCATGTCTCCACTTGCAATGGGTACTTCTCAACCAGCTACAGAAGTATTGGTTGAAACGTTTAAGGGGACACCATACGATACAGGTATTGATACAGAGGCATTAAGTGAAATCACAGAGTATTTTAGACCTCTTCGTCAAGAGGCACTTGATAGTGGTCTTATGAGTACAAAGGTTCTTGAAGTAGATATTAATACGCTACGTTACCAAGTACCAGGTGGTATGCTTTCAAACCTTGTATCACAGCTTAAACAACAAAATGCAGAAGATAAATACTATGAAGTACTAAAAGAGATTCCACGTGTACGTGCAGACTTTGGTTACTTACCACTTGTTACACCTACTAGTCAGATTGTTGGTACACAGGCAGTATTTAATGTACTTGCTGGTGAACGTTATAAGATGATTTCTAAAGAATCAAAAGGTATTGTAAAAGGTGAATATGGACGCACACCTGTACCTATTAAAGAGGATATTGTGAAGAAAATTATCGGTAATGAAGAACGTATTACTTGTAGACCAGCAGACCTTCTTAAACCAGAACTTGCAAAATTAGAGCAAGAAATGGCAATGTACAAAGAGCAAGATGAAGATGTTTTATCTTATGCGCTTTTCCCACAAGTAGCAACAGAATTCTTTAAATACAGAGAAGCTCAAAAAACAAAGGTAGATCCACAAGTAGCAGATACAACCAATAAAGCTTATCCAGTTTAATAAATAAAAGGATAAGATAGACAAAAGACAGTGCTAAATGAGGCACTGTCTTTTGTTTGATTTATTTTGCATAAAGACTTAGATATAGTGTATAATGAGTAGTAGTAAAAAAGATGTCAGTTGGAAAGGGCAATAATATGAGTAAAAATGATTTGATTCATAGAATTCGAAAAAACATGTCGAAACTAAGTAAGGGGCAAAGACTGATTGCTAATTATGTTTTAGAGCACTATGAAAAAGCAGTTTATTTAACAGCCGCACGTCTAGGAACAATTGTAGGGGTAAGTGAGTCGACAGTTGTACGTTTTGCCAATGAGTTAGGCTATGATGGCTACCCTAAATTTCAGGAAGCATTAGAGGAGTTAGTGAAAAATAGACTAACAGCTATGCAGCGCTTAGAGGTAACGACAGACCGTATTGATTTAGATCATGTTCTAAAGGGCGTACTACAAACAGATGAAGAAAAAATTCGATATACCCGTGAACAAATTGATGAGAAGGCTTTTAATGAAGCGGTAAATAAAATTTTAAGCGCAAAGACTATTTATATATTAGGAGTTCGTAGCTGCGCAGGGCTAGCTAATTTTTTAGGATTCTATCTTAATATTATTTTTGATAATGTAAAGGTAGTAAATACAACAAGTATTAGTGAGATGTTTGAGATTATTCATCGCATTAGTGATGAAGATGTCATGATTGGGATTAGCTTCCCACGTTATTCAAAACGTGTTTTAAAAGCACTAGAGTTTGCTCGAGGTCATAAGGCGAGTGTAATAGCTATTACAGATAGTTATATTTCACCTGTGGCTGGTTTTGCAGATTACACTTTAGTTGGGCGTAGCGAAATGATTTCATTTGTGGATTCATTGGTGGCCCCAATGAGTATTATTAATGCCTTGATTGTGGCTATCAGCTTAAGAAAGAAGGATGAAATTTCAAGTAATTTAGATAAACTTGAGAACATTTGGAAGGAATATGAGGTATATGATGATTCATTAAGGGATGTCTTTAACGTACCACTGACAGAGACAACAGAAAAAGTAGATTAAAGGGGGAACATGATGCGTTGTATAAGCATTCGAGGAGCCATTACAGCAAAGGCAAATACGCGTGAGGCGATGCTAGAAGCTACAAGAACATTGGTACAAGCCATTATAGAAGCTAATCAAATAGACAAGAAGCAGATCATCCAGATTCTTTTTACAGCTACAAAAGACTTAGATGCAGTTTATCCTGCAGTAGCTGCACGTGAGTTAGGGATTACAGAAGCAGCTCTTATGTGTATGCAAGAACTTTCTGTAGAAGATTCCCTTTCAATGTGTATCCGTGTAGCTGTTCTTATAGAAAGTGAAGTACTTACACGTAAAACAGTAAAGCATCAGTATTTAGAAGGTGCAAAGGTTTTGAGACCGGATTTAGCCAAAGGAGAGAAAATATGATTTCAATTGCCATAGATGGTCCAGCAGGGGCCGGCAAAAGTACAATTGCTAAGGAATTAGCTAAAAGGCTTGGTTGTATCTATGTGGATACAGGCGCCATGTATCGTGCAGTAGGTCTTTATTGTTTAAGACAGAATATAGATTATAATGAAGAAACGGAAGTAAATGCTGCACTTCCTCATATTAAGCTAGATATAGAGGCAATCAAGGAAGGACAAAAAATTTATTTAAATGGGCAAGATGTAAGTACGGCTATTCGTACGAGTGAAGTAGCTGCTGCTGCTTCCAAGGTAGCTACTTATGGAGAGGTAAGGAAAACGTTAGTCAGTCAACAGCGTCAAATGAAAGAAGAAAAGTCTTTGGTCATGGATGGAAGAGATATTGGGACAGTCGTTATGCCGGATGCGACTCTTAAAATTTTTTTAACAGCTTCTTCCGAGGAACGTGCTAAACGGCGTTATTTAGAGTATAAGCAAAAAGGAATGGTAGTTGATTTACAAACACTTATACAAGAAATAGAAGAAAGAGATTATCAAGATTCTCATCGTAGTATTTCACCTTTAAAGAAGGCTGAAGATGCTAAGGAAGTAGATACAACCTTTAAAACCGTGGATGAGATTGTAACGCATATACTCCATTTACTTGCATAAACTAGAAACAAAAGAGGTGATAAGCGTGGAAATTAGACTTGCAAAAAAAGCTGGCTTCTGTTTTGGTGTGAAACGAGCAGTGGATTTAGCTTTTGAAAGTAAACAAATAGAAGGGACTTATACTTTTGGACCTATTATTCACAACGACCGTGTGATTGCAGAATTAAAAGAGCAAGGTGTAAACCCTATTGATACTCTTGAAGGGCAGGATTTAAAGCGCCTTATTATCCGTTCCCATGGTGTAGCACCTACTGTTTATGAACTAGCTAAAAAGCAAGATATTGACATAGTAGATGCTACATGCCCTTATGTCAAAAAAATTCATAAACTCGTACAGGAGCATTCACAAAAAGGATATGCTATTTTGATTATAGGAGATTGTGACCATCCTGAGATACAAGGAATTAGTGGTTGGGCTACGGCAGGATGTTTTATTGTAAAGGATAAGATGGCATGTGAAATGCAAAACCTTCCTAAAAAAGAGAGAACCTATTTAGTAGTGGCTCAGACAACGTATAAAAAAGAAGTGGTACAAGAAGTGGTTGATTATCTCAAAGAGCAAGGCTATCATTTTAAGTTTATAAATACGATTTGTAATGCCACTAAAGAACGACAAGATGAAGCTGCTCAAATGGCACAAGAGGTGGATGCCATGCTGATTATAGGAAGTAACTTTAGTTCAAATACACATAAGCTATATGAAGTATGTCAAATATATTGTAAAAAGAGCTACTGTATTGCAGAAGCAAGTGAATTAGATAAAAGCCTTTTAGAAGGTTGTGAGCGTATTGGTATTACAGCAGGAGCCTCTACGCCACATTCAGTCATAGAGGAAGTGATTGCAAAACTTAAACAACTTAATGATTAGGGGAGAAAGCGATGAATTATGAAGATTTTAAAAAACAGATACTCCTTTTGACCACTATTGATTTAAATGCCTACAAAGAAAATCAAATGAAAAGGCGCATTGGAGCGATTATTAAAAAGAATCAGTGTGAAGGCTATGAGGATTACTTAAGACTTTTAAAAAACAATAAAACATCTTTACAAGATTTTATTACGTATCTCACAATCAATGTGACAGAGTTCTTTCGTAATCCTTCTCAATGGGATATCTTAGAGAAACAGATTTTTCCACTTTTACTTCAAAAAAAGAGGACGATTAAAATTTGGAGTGCGGCTTGTTCAACAGGTGATGAACCTTATTCATTAGCTATGGTGCTCTCTCAATTTTTACCACTCCATCAAATCAGTATTTTAGCAACAGATTTAGATTTAGAAGTACTAGAAAAAGCTAAGAAAGGTCAATACATAGCACGTAATTTAACGAATATACCTAAGGAATTTAGAGATAAATACATTACTGAAAAAAATGGTCTTTTTACAATAAATGATACATTAAAGCAATGTATTACTTTTAAGCAACATGACCTTTTAAAAGACCCTTATCCTAGCAATATGGATCTTATTGTCTGCCGTAATGTAATGATTTATTTTACGGAGGAAGCTAAAAAAGAAATCTATCTTCATTTCCATAAGGCCATGGCAGAGGATGGTATTTTATTTGTAGGAAGCACAGAACAGATTATTATGTGTCAGGATTATGGTTTAGAGCCTTATAAAATCTTTTTCTATCAAAAAAAAGGTGTAAAACGCTAAAAGTCAATAGAAGTAAAAAAGAGATGGTCGTTGTAGGAATAAGAACGACCATCTCTTTTTATTTTTAAATTTCAATATCATTTTCAGCAAGTGTTTGACGTAAAACTTTAGCCATAATATCATAGCCAAATACGTTAGGATGAAGCCCTTCTATAGTGATAGACTCCTTAACGGTAAGCCCATCTTCCTTCACAAGGGCAGTATGATAATCTACATAAATGAAACCATTTTCTTTAGCCAATTTTTTAATGTTTTGATTGAGTAGTTTTACATACTCTTTTCGTAGTTCTTCTTTATTAGTCCATGCCATATTGGTAGGAAGCACAGAGCAGAGAATAAGATTAGTAGCATTGTCTTTCGCAAGAGCTACAAGTTGTTCTAAATTATTTGTAGCAACATTTAAAATTTCCTGTAATGATTTGCCTTCTAGCTGTTGCCAGTGATCAAATTCTAAATCCCATGCATCATTGATGCCTATTTTCATAATACAATGTTTGGGTTTAAGCTGTACCACATCTGCCATAAAGCGTTTAAGTAAGAACTCTGTGCGGTCTCCACCAATACCTCGATTTAAAATCATTTGATTTGGTTTATTAAAGTAAGCATTTAGTTCCCACATATGAGTAATAGAATCACCGATAAAAACAAAATCTACTGGAATTTGTTTTTGAACAATCACTTGATTTTTACAATCAAATTCATTTCTACGAGAATCGGCAGAAGCATTAACAGAAAACATACCGGGCTTTAAAAAGGGTTGAACACTATAATCCATCATTTATCTGTCTCCTATTTCTTTATATAGAATTAAATTTTAATATTCTATATAATTATAGCATAAGAGAAATTTATTTCTATAAAAACAAATAAAAATAAACTTGTTTAATAAGCAAGGCACCTAGAATAGCATCAGGCGTATACTCTACATAAAAATGTCCTTTTTGATCTTGCCAAA
Organism: Sporanaerobium hydrogeniformans; assembly: GCF_002735925.1. Lineage (GTDB taxonomy): Bacteria > Bacillota > Clostridia > Lachnospirales > Cellulosilyticaceae > Sporanaerobium > Sporanaerobium hydrogeniformans. The sequence goes on from NZ_PEDL01000005.1 coordinate 180,409, forward strand.
GTGGTAAAGAACACTTTTGGGTAGTACAAAGAGGTAAAAAAGAGGAGGTTTTAGTTAAATAACATGCATCTTTTTTAACCTTTTGCTTCATTTCAGCGGGTATAAATTGCGCAATAGATTTATGGATTAATTGATTTTGGCTAGGAATAAAATAATAGTCTTTTGCTGGGCTTAGATAGTGGTAAAGGAGAAGTGTTTGACACTTAAAGCGTAAGAGTAGTCTGTTTTGGCCACTTTTACCTTCTATATAAAAATAAGGACTATTTATATAGAAAGTGCTAATGAGTTGTTCACGAAGTTCTAAGAAAAGGATAATAAAGTCATCTTGCTTTTCAGTGGAGCTAATCGTTGTTTCTTCTAAATGAGAAAGCAGTTGATAAAGTGCATAAAGAAGTCCTAAACTTAGGAGTTCATCTTTTTGATGATCAAGCAAGAGTTTTAAATAATTTGCTACATGTGTTTTCTCATAAAGTGTATATAACTTCACTAACTCCTTACCTGTCAGTGTACTTTGACGGGTGAAACCTAAAAGTTTTTCTAATTCTTGACGTATAGGACTTATTTTTTTAAGAAGCTTTTTTAAATCTAAAAAACGATAGTTTTCAAGGAGTGTATCCTCTATAGCATGGTAAATAAGACGTGCACGTATAAAAGGCCAATCAAAGCTATTACCATTATAACTATAAAAGGTTTTAAAGGACTTAGCCCATTCTAAAAAAGCAAGAAGTAGCTCTTTTTCTTCACTTTGTTTTTCAGCTACCCATTGACGATAAAGAAGTGTACCCGTAGTTTCCTTATATGTTATACCTAAGCTAATAAGCGTATCCCTCCTACCTATTAAACCTGTTGTCTCAATATCAATAAGTCCTTCCGAGGGGGACATACTAACTAAAGGATAGGGATAAGGCTTTTCAATAAGTAGCATAAAAGCCTCCTTTCTTTCTAGTTTTTGGGAGTTTCATGAAGATTTAGCATCTCACCTAAGCTAGGCTTTAAATGGAGTGCATGACATAAAGTGTTGTAGTTGGCTAAACTCATTTGATCTTGAATAAGGGAAGAGTCTAGAGGAAGAGTAGCGCGAATGAGAATGTTTTTAGGTGTATGTGCCATATCAATAAATTCCAAAACACTAACTGTATAACCTAATGTTTCAAGCAAGGTACTTCTTATGCCATCTGTAAGTAAGGCAGCAATACGTTCCTTTAAAAGACCATACTTAAGTATGGGTTCTAATAGTTTATTTTGAAGCTGCGTATAGGCTTCATGGTGACAGCAAGGTACTGCTAGGATGACCTTTGCCTTCCAACCAATAGCTTTGGCTAAAGCACTATCTGTAGCTGTGTTACATGCATGAAGAGAAACAACCATATCAATGGTTTGGTCTGTTGTATACTGACCTATATCCCCTACTTGGAATTTAAGTCCAATAAAGCCTAGATCCTGTGCGAGCTTTTGACAAAAGGCAATGACATCTGCCTTTAAATCGAGCCCAATAACCTCTACTTCTTTGCCTAAAAGTATATGAAGGTAATGATAAAGAGCAAAGGTAAGGTAGGATTTGCCACAACCAAAGTCGACAATACGTAAAGGCCCTTCTGGAAGGCTCGTTAAAGTATCAGCAACTATTTCTAAATAACGATTAATTTGTTTATACTTATCATATTTAGAAGGTTTAATTTGACCCCCTTGATCCATAAGACCTAAGGCTTTTAGGAAGGGAGCAGAGGAAGGAGTGTCTAAAAGATAATTTTTTTGGCGATTATGAGAAAGAGAAGCAGGTAACTGTTGTGTTGCAGGACCCTTCTTAATGGTTGCTTGTCCTTTTTTATTGATTAAGAAGGTATAATCTGCTTCAGAAGTATAAAGCTGAATTTGCTTAAAGCCTTGTCCCTTTTCTAAAACAAAAGTAGCTACTTCTTCTAAGTCTTTGTTATGATGAAATTCTTTTTTATCTTGAAGAAGGGCAAATTGAACTTTATAGTGATCATTTAAGGTAAGTCCTTTAGCAGTTAATTTTTGAGCACCATCACTTTTTCGAGGATTGCTCCAGATACAACGAATAAAAGTACCTTGTTTGAGGCTTTGTTCTAATAAATTGATAAAACGTGTCATAGTATTCTCTTCTTTCTTAAATGAATATAAAATGGCTTTTTAACTTCTTTTTATCTTACTATGAAAAAATCGAAGATGCAATAAAAGATATGGTATAATAGGTGCAGAAATGAGGTGAGAATAATGTTTAAAGAGGCATTTGAACGCTTGAATAATGAGCAGAAACAGGCAGTAACAACCTTAAATCCCCATCTTTTAGTAGTGGCACCTGCTGGAACAGGAAAAACGAATGTTATTACACTACGTACTGCCTACTTAATGAAACAAGGTGTGGCCCCTGAAAACATATTATGTTTAACTTTTACGAATAAAGCAGCTAAAGAAATGAGGGATAGGATTACAAGGTTGAATCCGCAAGAAATTACAAAGCTTACAGTAAAAACTTTTCACGCCTTTTGCTATACTTTAATCAGCCAAGAAAAAGAACAGTCTCATTTTTCTTTTCCTTGTACCATTTTAGATGAAGTAGACAGTGATGCAGTGCTTCATGACTTGTTAGAAGAAAAAGGATTAAAAGATGAACCTTTTTATTTCCCCGAATTACGAAGTTTTATTGAAAATATAAAACGCTTTAGCCTAGGCTTTGAGAGAGATAAACGCTATACTTATAGTTTTTTAGTAAAAGCTTACTGGGAGGAGCAACGAAAAAATAAAGGGAAAATCTCCTCTTTTTTAAGTCGTTATGGGTTGGAACTTCTCATAGGTTATATACAACGTCTAAAAGAAATTAACTGCGTAGATTTTATGGACTTAGTGGTAGAAGCGCATTATCTATTAGAACAAGAACAGATACAAACGAAATGGCAAGGACGATACCACTATATTCAAGTAGATGAAATGCAAGATACCAGTATAAGAGAATATAACCTCATTAAAAAGTTAGCTCAAAGCAATCACTTAGCTTTGTTTGGTGATTTTAATCAAACAATCTATGAGTGGCGAGGATCTAGTCCAAAATCCATGATTACAGACTTTAAAAAGGATTTTTCACCAGTGCTTTTACATTTAAAAATTAACTATCGTTCTACACAGCTACTTCTACAAGCAGCCAATGACTATATTGCCAGTAGTGCTCTTTATCCCAGTGTATGTTTAACGACTTCAGAAAAGGTAGGAGATAAAATACATGTTGTGGAAGCGGCCACAAAAAGTCAAGAGATTCAGCTTTTAGCTCAGCTTATTCAGAGGGAGCAAGCAGAGGAGGAAGAGCAGGGGAGTTTAGCGATCTTAACCCGTAATAATGAATATGCCAAAAATATTTCTCATTATTTTAACCATGTAGGCATTCCTTGTACGCTTATTGAGGATACTAAATTTTTTCGCAAAAAAGAAATAAAGGATATTCTAGACTTTGTTGCCTATGGAGTGAATGAACGCAATAATCAAGCCCTGTCTAGACTTTGTAAACATCCTTACATGGGGATGGGAGAGTGGCTTTTAAAGCGCCTAGAGCATACAAAAGACTGCTACATGTATCTTCATGACTGGTTCCATACTAGCAGTAAGGATCCTTATATGCCCTTATGGGAAGGTTATAAGCATGATCAGCTAATTGTCCTTGATGTGGAGTCAACTGGACTTGATACAACACATGATGAAATTGTTCAAATTGCCGCCATTTGTTATGGAGAAGGTGGGGTAAAGGAGCAGCTTAATCTATTAGTAAAACCAACACGGCTGGTAGGGAGTTCTTATTATGTGCATGGTTTTTCTGATGAGTTACTGCAGGAAAAAGGTCAGCAACCAGAAGAAGCTTTAAAAGCACTTCTTAAATTGATAGCAGGGAAGGTGGTTATTGGTCATAATGTGAATTATGATCTTCAAATCATTCGAAGTTCCTTAGAACGCTATAAGCTTCCTGACTTAGCTATGAGTGAGGTATATGACACTTTAGATTTAGCCTATAAAGTATACCCAACACTTGAAAATTACAAACTAGAAACACTTTCAAAGTTAATTAAGACAAAATATACACCTAATCACAATGCCCTGTATGATATTTTGGCAACGAGTGAAATCTTAACACATTTACTATTTAAGATTCAAGAAAAAAGAGGAGAGCGATTAGAAGCAATAGAAGCGTACTATCCTTATTTAACAGAATATAAAGAGAAGCTTAATAAGGTCAAGGTCTATCTTTTAAGTCATCCTTTAGCAGATACTTTAGCTTATTTAATGAATGACTGTCAATTTAAAGACTACTATGATGGTTCAGCAGTGAAAGCTCTAAGAGAGCTTTATCGCATTGCAGATGCTATTTATGAAGAAGGGCTTTCCTTAAAAGATAATCATATTCAGTTATTAACCTATGCTTCTCTCCACTATAGTGAATTAGAACAGACAATTTATTTTAAAAATCGTATTCCTATTATAACTATTCATCAAGCAAAGGGACTAGAATTTGATAAAGTTTATGTGGCAGGATGTAATGAACGAACCTTTCCATCAGCAAAAAGTATTCGTGATAATCATTTAGAAGAAGAGCGTAGACTTTTTTATGTAGCCATGACACGTCCAAGGCGAAAACTTACTTTAACCTATCACAATGAAGCACCGCGTAGTTATTTTGTGGATACAATAGCTGAGAAGTACAAAGAATATAAAAGATATAGTCAAATGAATTAAAAAGCTTTATAATAGAAGAGAAGACAACAAGAGACAAATGAGGGAGGATAGCCATGAGCGACGAGAAGGATTTTAAGATTGTCCAAATGCAAAAGCAAAAGAGTATTGCGCTAATTGCCCACGATAATCGCAAACAAGATATTATTGCATGGGTTAAACAAAACAAAGAGAAATTAGGAAAGCACTTTTTGTGTGGAACAGGGACAACAGCCACTTTATTAGCAGCAGAAACAGAACTTCCTATTACAGCTTTTAATAGTGGACCATTAGGAGGAGATCAACAAATTGGTTGTCGTATTGTAGAAGGGAATATTGATTTTATGATTTTCTTTTGGGATCCATTAGCTTCTCAGCCTCATGACCCAGATGTAAAGGCATTACTTCGTATTGCAGCCCTTTATGATATTCCTGTAGCCACTAATCAGTCTACAGCTGACTTTTTAATTTCATCACCACTTATGGACCAAGAATACAATCGTAAAATCATTGACTATGCAAAACGTATTAAATTACGTACAAAAGCTTTTAATGAGAATAGAGAAATGTAGAATATATATAAAAAACTGCCTATTACTAATAGGCATTTTTTT
>NZ_PEDL01000060.1 GCF_002735925.1 Sporanaerobium hydrogeniformans
ATGACAAACCGTCAACGTAAGTTGAACGGATTAGGTCAAGCTACTAAGAGCGTAGAGTGGATGCCTTGGCACCGAGAGCCGATGAAGGACGTGATAAGCTGCGAAAAGCTTGGGGGAGTTGCAAATAAACTGTGATCCCAAGATATCCGAATGGGGAAACCTAACTGAGCAAACCTCAGTTACTGCATAGCCAATACATAACTATGCAGAGGGAACGAAGGGAACTGAAACATCTAAGTACCTTCAGGAGGAGAAAGAAACATCGATTTCCTAAGTAGCGGCGAGCGAAAGGGAAACAGGCCAAACCAAAGTACTTGTACTTTGGGGTTGCGGACTGCGTTGTGGCAAGATTGAGGATAGTCGAAGCGTCTGGAAAGTCGCATCAAAGAGGGTGATAATCCCGTAGACGAAATCTGAGAGAAGCCTAGCAGGATCCAGAGTACCACGAGACACGAGAAACCTTGTGGGAAGCCGGGGGGACCACCCCCCAAGCCTAAATACTCCTCGGTGACCGATAGCGCATAGTACTGTGAAGGAAAGGTGAAAAGAACCGCGGGAGCGGAGTGAAAAAGAACCTGAAACTCTATGTTTACAAGCAGTGGAAGCGCCATATGATGCGCGACCGCGTACTTTTTGTAGAACGGTCCGGCGAGTTATTGGCTGCGGCAAGGTTAAGTACCAGGAGGTACGAAGCCGAAGGGAAACCAAGTCTGAATAGGGCG
>NZ_PEDL01000061.1 GCF_002735925.1 Sporanaerobium hydrogeniformans
GCTTATCACGTCCTTCATCGGCTCTCGGTGCCAAGGCATCCACTCTACGCTCTTAGTAGCTTGACCTAATCCGTTCAACTTACGTTGACGGTTTGTCATTTTGTGCCTTGTTAATCAACTTTCGTTGAATACAAAGAATATAAATTTATCGGTTAAATTGTAGATTTTAAACCAACAGATTACCTGTTTGTTACCCTGACAACTTGCGTTATCATTAGGCGCTAAAATAATTTTAGCTTGCTAGTTAAACTAGCATTTGAAGTTTAAATCTATCATTTCGTAGTATTTGTTTTTCAAAGTACAAGTTGGCTATTTGCATAACCCTTATAAAGGTCGTTCATTGCTGACGACTTGTATAATATTACACTATCATTTTACATATGTCAACACCTATTTATTATTTTTTATCTATTAATACTTAGCTTCAAATTATCCTAATTTAAACACAAAAAGGACTAGATTCCTCTAGTCCCTTACATAAACATTCAAAACAAAATAGTAACCATTCCAGTCATTTTCCTTAGAAAGGAGGTGATCCAGCCGCACCTTCCGATACGGCTACCTTGTTACGACTTCACCCCAGTCATTGGTTTTGCCTTAGACGGCTCCCTCCTT
>NZ_PEDL01000062.1 GCF_002735925.1 Sporanaerobium hydrogeniformans
GATACTGCCAATACAGAAGAAATTCGTAAGGCAAATGACTTAGGTGTAATCTGTGGTGTAACAACAAACCCATCTCTTATTGCACGTGAAGGTTTAGAGTTTAAAAGTGTTATTAAAGAAATTGTAGAAATTGTAGATGGACCTATTAGTGCAGAGGTTATTTCACTTGAAGCACCTAAAATGGTTGAAGAAGCATTGGAACTTGTTAAAATTCATAAAAATATCGTTATCAAACTGCCTATGACAGAAGAAGGTTTAAAAGCTACAAAACAATTAACTGCAAAAGGTATTCGTACCAATGTCACTTTAATTTTCTCAGCAGCACAAGCTTTACTTGCAGCAAGAGCAGGTGCAACCTACGTAAGTCCTTTCTTAGGTAGACTGGATGATGTCGGAGCAGAAGGTATGCAACTTGTAAGAGATATCGCAGATATTTTTGCAATCCACGGCATCGAAACAGAAATCATTGCGGCAAGTGTACGTAGTCCTCTGCATGTAGTAGATGCAGCTAAAGCAGGTGCACATATAGCAACTGTTCCTTATAACGTGATTGTTCAAATGACAAAACATCCTCTCACAGATAATGGTATTCAAAGATTTCTTAA
>NZ_PEDL01000063.1 GCF_002735925.1 Sporanaerobium hydrogeniformans
AAGGAGGGAGCCGTCTAAGGCAAAACCAATGACTGGGGTGAAGTCGTAACAAGGTAGCCGTATCGGAAGGTGCGGCTGGATCACCTCCTTTCTAAGGAAACAACTGGAATGGTTACTATTTTGTTTTGAATGTTCATTAATAAAAAAAGAATATTCACTTATTTCTGGTGATGATGCGACTAGGGGAAACACCCGTTTCCATACCGAACACGATGGTTAAGACTTAGTCGGCCGATGGTACTTGCTTGGAGACGAGCTGGGAGAGTAGGTGGTTGCCAGATTTATGGGGGCGTAGCTCAGTTGGGAGAGCACCTGCCTTGCAAGCAGGGGGTCACGAGTTCGAATCTCGTCGTCTCCACTGTCCAAAGCATTACTACTAATGCGAGAGGGACAACTTTGTACTTTGAAAACTAAACACAATCAAATGATAGATTTAAACTTCAAATGCTCATTAAGTGAGCAAGCTAAAATTATTTTAGCGCCTAATGATAACGCAAGTTGTCAGGGTAACAAACAGGTAATCTGTTGGTTTATATCTACAATTTAACCGATAAATT
>NZ_PEDL01000064.1 GCF_002735925.1 Sporanaerobium hydrogeniformans
ATGCATTGTATTTAATAGTAATATCTGTTCCTGCTGTAGTACCTGCACTGATTACACCATCTGTAATAGTTGCACTTGCTTCTTGTTTAAAGGTAATACTGAATTTTTGTCCACCAATCTCAAAACTCATTTTAGCGCCGTCCATACGAGATGGATCTGTTGCATCAATACCGTTAGCCCCTACAGCCCAAGAAACTTTTGCGTTTTGACCTCCTACTGTATCTAAGCTTCCTTCAATGTTTAAGCTTGGCATACCTTCTAATGAAGAAGATGTTGTTGCAGATGTTGCTGAACCACCATTTAAGAGTTTCATGGTATTGAACTCTGTGGTGTTACCAATTTTATTTACTTCTGAAGTTAATTGGTTTAATTCTGATTGAAGTTTTTCTCTATCGTCTGTTGTGTTTGTGCCGTTGGCTGCTTGAACAGCAAGCTCTTTCATACGACCAAGCATATTGTGTACTTCACCAAGAGCACCTTCTGCTGTTTGGATAAGAGATACACCATCTTGTGCATTACGAGATGCTTGATTTAA
>NZ_PEDL01000065.1 GCF_002735925.1 Sporanaerobium hydrogeniformans
GAGAGTAGGTGGTTGCCAGATTCATAGGCTCATAGCTCAGGTGGTTAGAGCGCACGCCTGATAAGCGTGAGGTCGATGGTTCGAGTCCATTTGGGCCTATATGGGGGCGTAGCTCAGTTGGGAGAGCACCTGCCTTGCAAGCAGGGGGTCACGAGTTCGAATCTCGTCGTCTCCACTGTCCAAAGCATTACTATTAATGCGAGAGGGACAACTTTGTACTTTGAAAACTAAACACAATCAAATGATAGATTTAAACTTCAAATGCTCATTAAGTGAGCAAGCTAAAATTTATTTTAGCGCCTAATGATAACGCAAGTTGTCAGGGTAACAAACAGATAATCTGTTGGTTTATATCTACAATTTAACCGATAAATTTATATTCTTTGTATTCAACGAAAGTTGATTAACAAGGCACATGACAAACCGTCAACGTAAGTTGAACGGATTAGGTCAAGCTACTAAGAGCGTAGAGTGGATGCCTTGGCACCGAGAGCCGATGAAGGACGTGATAAGC
>NZ_PEDL01000006.1 GCF_002735925.1 Sporanaerobium hydrogeniformans
GTATTAGCGTTCGTTTCCGAACGTTATCCCCCTCTATAGGGCAGGTTACCCACGCGTTACTCACCCGTCCGCCACTAAGCTTTGGGAGCAAGCTCCCTTGGCTTCGTTCGACTTGCATGTGTTAAGCACGCCGCCAGCGTTCATCCTGAGCCAGGATCAAACTCTCATAAAAAAGTTTGTCCATGCAACTTATGTTGCTGACTTATTACTTAGTACTTTATAGTACTCACTGAACTTACAAGTAAGTTCATGAATCGACTGGTTTTATGGTTACTATTTTGTTTTCAATGTTCATTGATAGTTCTTTTAAAAACTATCATTGTGTCAGTTGCTACCGACGACTTTTATAATGTTACACTATTTGTTTGATATCGTCAACCCCTTTTTTCACTTTTTTTAATAAAAATAGATTATAAGTCTTCTATTTACATTTTAGAACACCTATAATCTACTTTTTTAAAGCTTTTTCATCCACTTTTTTATTATTTTAAAATTTTAGTCTTTACTTTTATTTTTTATAGCAACTTGTTCTACTTTTCACTTTACTTTATAAGGATTTTCACTTAACGCTACTTGCTTTTCTTCTTCTGTAATCAAATCTTGCTCAGTCATCTTTTGCAAAACAACCTGTACTCTTTCCCAATTCGCTTCTGAATCTGAAATAGGATTATAACGCGAAGGTGCTTGCGTAATAGAAGCTAACACCACACTTTCTGCCAGAGAAAGCTGCGAAACTTCTTTATCAAAATAATACTTAGCTGCTTGCTGTACACCTACTGTCCCTTGCCCTAAAGCAATTGTATTAAGATAATATTCTAAAATCTTATCTTTATCATAAATTTTCTCAAGTTGTAGTGCCAAATACTGCTCCTGTATCTTTCTCCTTATATTTTTATCTGGAGTAAGTACACAGTTTTTAATCACTTGTTGCGTAATGGTACTTCCTCCTTGACTATAACTTCCTGTCTGTAAATTAACAGCCATTGCTCTTACTATCGCCTTTAAATCTATTCCATTATGCTCATAAAAGCGTTCATCCTCTATAGCAATAAAAGCATCTTTTAAATTTTCAGGTATTGCTTCTAGAGCAACATAGCTGTTTTCTTCCTTATTAGATAAATATTTTATACTAGGACCTAATAAAACACTCTCAATGCGGGGTCCCTCTTTTATTATATAAAAAACTGAACTCCCTATGCTTACTCCCCCTATTACTATAATAACTAATGCTATTACACAACTTATTTGCCACCATTTATAGTGTCTTACTCTCTTATTTTGCTTTTTGAACTGCTCGAGCATTCATACACCTCACTTTTGATAAGCATCTTATAGATAATTACTTTTTTAAATTATTATTTGAATTCAACCAAAACTTCAATAATGTCTTCATTTTCATATTCTCTTGCTAAATAGCGCGTAATCTTATAACTACTTTTATCCACCTTACCTTTTTCTTTATCTGTTTCGTGATTAATGACCTTATGCACCTTTTGAACGAAGAACTTTTGCTGCTCTTCATCCATTCCTACTGTATCCCCTATCTTATTTATAAACTCATCATAGCTCTCTCCAATAGGTTCTTTTCCATAGTCGTAGATAAGCATCCTTATTTTTTCTAATTCGCCACTATTGGTTTTAAAGATTTGACAGCGTGCTCCGTTTCTTACATCATCATAAGAGACATGATTATTTCTTATAAGCATAGGGGTAATAGCTTCAATAAGCTGATGGTCTCTTCCTTTATAAAAATTCCCTATTAAAAAGTCATCGTTTAAAAGCTCTTGTCTACTTTTTTGAATACCTTTTTCTTCTGTTGTTTCTTCCATAATCTTTATAACACGTATACTTACTTTACCCTGCTGATTGTTACAAATAACACCGTAGTTGTTTATAATACGCTCTTGCACCGTATTTTGGTCTTTTGGTTGCCTTTTCATCTCATTAACAAGCTCTGTTAGTTCCTTACCTATAAACTTTTCTAAGACCTCACTCGCTTTTTTACCTACACTTCCATCTACGTTCCATATTGTCAGCATATTATAGCGCGTATTATAAATCTCATGCTCACCTATTTCCACATATTGTTCCCAGTTTTGAGTTATTTCAAGTCCTATTTTATAAACTTCATTTCTTAAGTTTGTCCATTCTTCTTGAAAACCTGTATCCACTTTATTCGTTACATAGACTTCATTAGGTGATTGCTCAATTTCTTCACTGATCGATTGGCATCCTACAAGTAATATACTACTTATTGCTAGAATGATTAATTTTTTCATCATTTCTCCTCCCTTTTATAACTTCCTATGCGCCCTATTTTATAGGCAATAACAAAGCCGATTAGTGCTCCAATGAGTATTAAAACCTGTGTCATTACAAAATACTCATCCATAAAAAGAGGTAAGATGAAAAGAAGTCCCATATCTGCTAACAGCAAGCCACTGCACACTGTTACACCTATAATAAATATCCATTTTGCCAAACCATGATTAAATAATTTATCACTATCCTCCATCTTTGTGTGCTTAATTAACAAATGAATAAAAATAAGACATAACCCTATAAAAAGAATCAACCCAACTACTTTTAGACCATAGTGGTTTATCTCTTGATAGCCTATAAAATGTGCTTGTTCTTGATTTTGTCTATCCAGCGCAAAACTTCCTCCTTCTAATGTTAGAGGATAACCTGGGACAAATAAGAATTCTATTATTAAATTTCTCAGCCTATGCATTCTTCTAAAAAAACTATAAATTTCAGAACCACTCAGCACAATAAATAAAGGTGCTATCAATGTTAAAATACTCATTATAATGCTACCAAGATTATTATTGGCTACATATTGAACAAGCATTAGAAACAAATAAACCGCTATAAATGTCATATACATTAACAGAAACATTTTTAACAATTCATTTATATGGATAATACGTTCAATAACTTCTTGATTCATAAACACATTATATATCTCCTGCATTTGCCCTACAAAACTTCCATGTAAAAGTAACATGCCACCTATTAGGATCAAGAAAGGAAGAGTATAGCTCAAAATTCCCATACCTATTTTAACAAACCCTCGTTGGCGATTTGTATAAGGTAAAGCTTTAAGAAATCTTCCAACCTCTAAGCTTTTATCTTTAACAAACTGAAAATAAACCAGTAATATAATACCTCCTAGAGTAAAACAGTAAGTACCTACTAATACCGGATAGATATACTCACCATTAGGCTGGGCTATATACCAACCTATACCATAGCGTAGCTGATTTACATAATTTTTATCCATTGCAATTTTACAAGCGGCAAGTCCACACAAATTAACAACCAAAAAATAAATGCTCATAAGCAGTGTAGATCTTAACTCAATTTTTATTAAAGCTTTTAACTCTTTCATCTTTTCCCCTCTCTCCCTCTATTCTTTCTACTGTACTTGTATAAATAAAGACTTCTTCTAAGTTAAGTCCAATGGGTTCAATAAGCCTTGCTCCATTTTTCCTTAATTTGTCTTCAAAGCTATGTGAATACTGGTCTGTTACAATATAATAGACACTCCCCACATGATCTAGGTTTACAATCTCTGGCCATTTACCTAGGTCTTCAGGTGCTTTCTCCTCAAATACCACTTGTAATTTCTTAACCTTTGCTTTTAAGTCATCCACCGTACTTTGATAGGCTACCTTTCCCTGATTTAAGATTGTTACTTCATCGCAAATACGCTCTAATTCTGCTAGATGGTGTGAGGAAATAACAACTGTCATTCCTGATTCCTCTACTTCTGAAATAATAAGATCCAAAACTTGTTTTTTAGCAATCGCATCAAGCCCTGAAGTTGGTTCATCTAAAACAAGTAACCGAGGTCCTATAGCTATATTAAGCATAATAGCTAAACGCATCTGCATCCCCTTGGAAAGATTTTTGACTTTAGCATTTTTCTTTAATTTAAAGACCTTATTGTAAGCTTCAAACTTCTCTACTGAAAAGCTAGGGTAAGCAAGGTCAAAGAAATCCATCATTTGCTTTACTGTATAACCTTTAAAAAATTGATTACGATCAGCCACATACCCCAAATGACGTTTCACCTCATTATTTTCGTAAACAGGTTGACCTTCTATTAAAATACTTCCTTCATCTAATGTATAAATACCAACTAAGGCTTGTATAAGTGTACTTTTACCTGCACCATTTTCACCAATCACACCATATATACAACCTTTAGGAATCTTTATAGAAACATGATCTAAAGCCTTAAGAGTTCCAAAGCTTTTGCATGCATCATTTATCTCTATCATTTTTAATCCTCCTTTATAAGTTCCTCACAAATTTTACTTACTTCTTCTAATATCTGTTCTTTATAGAACCCCATATAGTGTAGCTCAATACAGTTTCCTTTAAGTGCTTTACGAATTTCTTCTAACTTTGTTTTATTTACTTCTTTTTCTGGAAGCACTGCTATAAAAGTCCCTCTTCCTCTTATGGTTTCAATAATGCGTTGCCTTTCTAATTCTTGGTACGCTTTAGTAACCGTATTGGCATTAACAGTCAAATTACCTGCTAATTGTCTCACCGAAGGCAATTGATCACCTGGTTTTAAAATGCCTTTTATAACCTGCTCTTTAATCTGGTCAATAATTTGCTCATAGATAGGACGTACATCTCTTACATCAATGGGAAACACTCCTTATCACCTCTCTTTTATGATTTTAATTTATTTTCAGTGTATGTTTTGTATTAAGTGTACTATATCAAATAATACACTAATTGTAAAAAAAGAAGGATAGCTTGTCAAGACTTTTTTAGCTATTTTTAATATTATTCGCATATTTATTAAGTTATCTCATAGGCTATATTAAAAGATTTTCTCTTTTAGGAGGTTTATATGAAAAATAAAACAAAAAGTAAATCGATTAATTATGTACATATTTATCGTATCTTATTAATAAGCTGTATCCTCTTTTTACTTTTTATTACATTAAATTTTTTTTTATCCGTTGCTAATTTTATCTCTATACTTTTACTTATTTTAAGTCTATGTCTTTTTTTAAGTTTTTTACTCAAAAGAAGTACAGGTGTCCTTATTGCTTCACTTATTCTTTGCTTATGTTCTTTATTACATATTCTTTTCTTTCTTTATATTTAAAATTGCATTTATTATTAACAAAAAAGAGATCAATCCTTTATTAAGGGGTTGATCTCTTTTTGGCTAAAAACAAAAATAGAGCAGATGCATTAGCAGCTTACTCTATTCCCATCATTTATTAGATTATCCTAATTATTATTTTAAATTAGCTTTTGCAGTTTCAACTAATTGTGTAAATGCTTTTGCATCTGTAATTGCAAGGTCTGCTAACATTTTTCTATTAATGTTAACATTTGCATTTTTAAGTCCATTCATAAAACGGCTGTATGATAAACCATTAAGTCTTGCTGCTGCGTTGATACGAGCAATCCATAATGTTCTAAATTCACGTTTTCTTAATTTTCTACCTGTATAAGCATAGTTTAATGATTTCATAACAGCTTGTTTAGCTGTTCTAAATTGTTTAGATTTAGCGCCTCTATAACCTTTAGCTAATTTTAATACTCTATTACGTCTTTTCTTAGTGGAAATTCCACCTTTAACTCTTGCCATTTCACTAACCTCCTATCGCTGTTTCTTATAAATGTGGTAATAAACGTTTCATTTGTTTTTCATTTGTTTTATCAACTAAACCTGCATGTCTAAGATTACGTTTTCTCTTAGTGGTTTTCTTTGTTAAGATGTGGCTTGTATAAGCTTTAGATCTTTTAAGCTTTCCTGTACCAGTCACTTTAAAGCGTTTTGCCGCTGCTTTATTTGTTTTTAATTTTAATTTAGCCATTAAAAAGTCCTCCTTTATACATTAGTTTAAAATTTATCAAAAGGTAACTATTTTGGTGCTACCACGATGACCACAGCTCTTCCTTCAAGTTTAGGTTTTTGTTCTGCAACGCCTACTTCTTCTAAGAGTTTAGTAGCTTCCTCTAGAATAGTAAAACCTTTTTGCGTATGCATCATTTCACGCCCACGAAATACAACTGAAATTTTAACTTTATCCCCAGATTTCAGGAATTTTTCTGCATTTCTTATTTTCGTTTCAAAGTCATGTTTTTCAATACTAGCTGAAAGCCTCACTTCTTTCACACTAATGGTTTTTTGTTTTTTGCGCGCCTCTTTTTCCTTCTTAGCTGCGTCAAACTTATACTTGCCATAGTCCATAATCTTACATACTGGTGGTTTAGCTTGTGGAGCAATTTTAACAAGATCTAAGCTTTTTTCACTTGCAAGCTTTTGAGCTTCTTTTAGTGGTATAATACCAATTTGTTCTCCTTCTGCTCCTATGACTCTTACTTCTTTGTCACGAATTTGTTCGTTAATCATTAAGTCGTTAATAATGGGCACCTCCTAAATTTGTTTGCCTTATTTAAATCACCCTTAAGCGTATGGGTGTAACGCTTTTATCCACAAAAACAAAGTGGATAGCCTTTAGCTATCCACTTCTTCTATGCATACTAAAATTGACCTATGCCAATTGTTTGTTTGAATTAGTATGACCTTACGAACAACTAACGTTGTAAGGTGAGAAGGAATAGCCTCTACTTGTTTCGTTCACAACACATAAAATCATAGCATAACTAAAAAGTCTTGTCAACCTTATCTTTTATTTCTTTGTAAAATCTATTTCTTTTCCTCTACTTCCATATGAAGTAAATAGTTATATCTTTCTTTAATTTCTCTTTCAACACGATCTACAAAACTTACTAAATCTTGTACCCCTTCATCTCCTTTTTGACGACTTCTTACAGAAACTGTTTTGTTTTCCATCTCATCTGCGCCTACTACCAGGATATAAGGTATACGTTCCATACGTGCTTCTCGAATTTTGTAACCAATTTTTTCTGTACGATAATCGGCTTCTACTTTAAGGATGCCACGCTCTTTAAAAGCTTTTACAACTTCTGCTGCATAATCTGCATATTTGTCAGAAAGTGGAAGTACTTTAACAGCTACTGGAGCAAGCCATGTTGGGAAGGCACCTGCATATTTTTCAATAAGCATAGCCAGAGTTCTTTCATAACATCCAATAGATGTGCGATGAATGATAAGTGGATGTTTTTTCTCCCCATCTACATCCACATAAGTCATGCCTAGTCTTTCACCAAGGGCAAAGTCAATTTGTACAGTAATAATTGTATCTTCTTTACCATGTACATTTTTAAACTGAATATCTAACTTAGGGCCATAGAAAGCAGCTTCACCTACTGCCTCAGTATAATCAATTTCTAAATGATCAAGGATATTTCTCATGAGATTTTCTGTTCTTTCCCACGCCTCTGGATCATCAATGTACTTTTCAGTATTGTTAGGATCCCATTTAGAGAATTGGTAAGTTACATCATTTTCAATACCCAGTGTAGTCATCATATAGTTAATCAATTCCACAACACCTTTAAATTCATCTTCTAATTGCTCAGGTGTACAAGCAAGGTGACCTTCTGAAATGGTAAATTGCCTTACACGGATTAAACCATGCATTTCTCCTGAAGATTCATTCCTAAATAATGTAGAAGTTTCACCATAACGGATAGGTAAATCACGATAACTGTGTTGTTCTGCATTATAAACTGTAAATTGGAATGGGCAAGTCATGGGACGAAGGGCAAATACCTCTTTATCCTTTTCCTCATCCCCCAGTACGAACATCCCCTCTTTATAATGATCCCAGTGACCTGACATTTTATAAAGATCACTCTTTGCCATAAGAGGTGTCTTTGTTAATACGTAGCCTCTTTTTTCTTCTTCATCTTCTACGAAACGTTGAAGGGTTTGAATAATGCGTGCTCCCTTTGGCATAAGAAGAGGAAGTCCTTGCCCTACCTTCTCATCTGTTGTGAAAAGCTTTAATTCACGTCCTAATTTATTATGATCGCGTTTTTTAGCTTCTTCCAAGGCTTCAAGATGTGCTGTAAGCTCCGCTTTTTTAGCAAAGGCTGTTGCATAAATACGTGCAAGCATTTTATTTTTTTCATTACCTTTCCAATAAGCACCTGCTGCTGATAAAATTTTAAATGCCTCTACTGGTTTAGTATTCATTAAATGAGGACCTGCACAAAGATCTACAAATTCACCTTGCTTATAAAAAGTAATCTTTTCTCCTTCTGGGAGTTCTTTGATAAGTTCTACTTTATACGGTTCTCCTGCTTCTTCCATTAACTTAATCGCTTCTTCACGTGGAAGTTCAAAACGTTCGATTGGAAGCTTTTCTTTAACAATTTTTTTCATCTCTGCTTCAATCTTTTCAAAATCAGCTTCTACAAAGTGTCTATCTGTGTCAAAATCATAATAAAAACCCTCTTCAATAGCTGGTCCTATAGCAAGCTTTACTTCTGGATAAAGTCTTTTCACAGCTTGAGCTAAAATGTGAGAAGCTGTATGACGAAAAGCCCATTTTCCTTCCTTATCATTAAAGGTAAGAATTTCAAGATTGCAGTCTTCATGAATTTCCGTACGAAGGTCTACCATCTCACCATTTACCTTACCACAGCAAGCCATTCTTGCAAGTCCACTACTTAGTTCTTCTGCAATACTTAGCACAGTACTACCCTGTGGACATTCTTTGATACTACCATCTTTTAAAGTTACTTTAATCATCATTTTCTCCTTTCAAATTTAAACTACTCCCTCTATTTAAGAAGATCCTTTAAGCTAAGACAACTAAAAAACCCCCTCCCTTTTTTAAATAATCCTCTTATTTAAAAAGGGACGGGGCATCTATTCCCGCGGTTCCACCCTTGTTACTCTTTACCTAAGTACTACTCAAGCAAAAGTCACTCACTTTTTTGACGATAACGGGGTCACCGAATTGTTTTGCAATTACTCCGAGGTAGTCTTCACTTAAGCCCAATAAAAATGCTTCCAGCCTTGGCATCTTTTCTCTGAAAAAGGGGTATAAGCTACTCGTCTCATCATCGCTTTAACCTATTCTTTTTAATGTAATTATTGTAATCAATCCATGGGGAACTGTCAATATTGTATTTTCTTTTATTTTCCCTTGTCTATCTAGCGGCAATAATGACATCCATTACAGTAACTAACCTGTAAACCAAAAATACCTTCTAAAGCCTTAATGAATTGTGGTTTTTGAACTCTCTCTTTTTGATGAATGATAAGTTCTCTTGGACAGATGGTAATAAGCACATTCATAATCAAATCTTGCTCACTTAAAGTACTATCTTGCAAAAGATCTTGACAATACTTCTTAATAACCGCCTGCGTTACATCCTTCATCTCTTCATCTAGAAGACGTAGTCTCCCTCTCTCTTCACAAACGAGGTGCATTGTATCCTCTAAAGGTTGTGTCAAAAAGTTGATTTCACGAATAAGTTTAATCAAATTAACAAAATCCTTTTTTACCATATACTCTTCTATAAACTGCTCCAGTATATCTTGTAAAATAATTTTATACTTACTTAGTCTAAAACATAACCACCCATCTACATTCAATTCCTTCTGTTCCTTCAAAGTCTCTAATAAGGGGCTATATAAAAAATAATAGATAAGTGATGAAATACCTTCTTGCCTTGTAATATACTGCTGTGTCATAAAGTGCCTAGTAATATCTCGCTTATCGAGTACAGATAAGTCATCTCGTTTCTTTAAATACTCTCTTGTCACCTTACTAACCGCTTCTTTTTGGATAAAGTCACATAAAATATGTGCTAAATCTTCAATAGACTCCAAGCTTAGCTGTCCACACTCTATCTTATAAACATCATTCTGACAAGTTATCTTAAAAGGATAAGGGTAATACTCCTCCCTATTTTCATTTAGTTCTTCTAATAATTCCTTCTTATATTTAGTCGTATAAAGGGTACAATAGTCCATCAGCCCTACCCCTAAATCATGTTCTCCTAATTAGTATATAACTTTTATCTTGTCAGCTTTCATTGTCTTTTTGAATCTTTAACAATTTTTAATGAGTTCAAGAATTTCTGCTTGTGTAAAAGTATATTTGTCATTACAGAAATGACATACAAGTTCCGTTTCCTCATCTTCATCTGCCATTTGTTGTAAGTCTTTTTTGCCTACACTCACTAGAGCCCTTTCCATACGCTCCTTAGAACAATCACACACAAACTCCACTTCCACTTTTTCCATCAAATCAATTTCCCCTAAAAGATCCTTCATAATATCTTCTACAGTTTGTCCTTGATCTAAACATGTTGTAAGAGAAGTAAAAGCTTTTAGTTTCCCCTCTAACTCTGTAATAGCTTCGTCTGTAGCTTCCGGAAGTACTTGAATAATAAAACCTCCTGCTTCTTTAATGGAGTAGTCCACATCCACTAATACCCCAAGACTTACAGCTGTATTAGTCTGTTCTGAAATGGCAAAATAATCTGTAAAATCTTCTGCAATCTCTCCTGAAAGCATGGCAATCTGACCTGTATAAGGTTCTTTTAGCCCCATATCCTTCATAACTGTCATGATTGCATTGCCAATGGCCCCACTGACATCTAATTTACCATTAGGTTTTTTAGGCAAATCTACTTGTGGATGATATACATAACCTTTAGTATTTCCCTTTCCATTTGCTTCTACTACAATACCACCAATAGGTCCATCTCCTTTAATTAAAATACTTACACGATCATTATCATCTTTAAGCATACGTCCCATCATGGCAGCACCTGTCATGGTACGTCCTAAAGCTGCTGAAGCTACCGGTGACGTTTGATGCTTACTACATGCTGTACTTACCATATTTTTGGTATATGCTCCAAAAAATCTAAAGTTTCTTGCTAAGTCTGTTCCTCTAATAATATAATCTTTCATCTCTTATTCCTTTCTTTTCCCACATTCTCTTGCTATAAAGGTTGCACGCTGTGTTTGCTCCGTATAAGGTAAATCACTATAATCCTCATAAATAGCCAAAAGTTCTAGTCCTGCTTCCCTTAGTAAACCTTTAGTATGTTCTACTTTATAGGCTCTTTGATAATGTTCTTCCTCTGTGCGTTTATAAGAACCATCTTCTTGCTGAATAAAAAAGTTTACAATAAACTCATTAATGCCTTCTTCTTCATCATAATAGTTCTCCCAAATATAAGCAGCATCTTCGGATTGCTGAGCAAATACATTATCACCTAATATATTTTTATATTTATAGGGCATGTTCATATCAAAAATAAAAAGACCTTGAGGCTCTAAATAATTATTTACCCATTTAAAGGTTTGCTTTAAAGCTTCTTCCTCTAAAAGATAATTAAGACTATCACAACTACTATAAATCACATCTACTGTCCCGTAAAGTTCAAATTCACTCATTTCCTGTAAGAGATAAAGAATATTAAGCTCTTCCTCCATAGCTAATTCTCTAGCTTCCATTAGCATTTCCTCTGAGCCATCTATGCCAATCATTTCGATACCTTCTTTAGCAAACAAACGACTAAGTGTTCCTGTTCCGCAACCCAAGTCACACATGATTTTAGGTATCACCTTATATTTCTTCATTTGAGCATCTATAAAGTCTTTCCATTTTAAATAGGGCGTGTCCTCCATAAAAACATCATACACCTTTGCAAACGTATTGTATGCCTCCACCTTTATACCTCCCAAGATTGATTACTATTAAGTCATTTATCTTTATTTCTGCAAATGAAAGGGGGCGCCCTAAAATAGAGTATTTTAGAACAGCCCCACTTTTTAAATAGTATACCTACTTCTTCTTGTTTTTTCAATCCTCTTGCTGCCCCTGCTTATTTTATCAAGAGTTCATCATGATATGTTTCCTCTGTCATACTTAATAAATCACCTAAATCCCCAGGACATTTGATCCTCTTTTCCATAGGTATATCTAACAGAAAGTTATGAAGGCTTATTTTTTCCTCTTGCCCAAGTGACTTATCTTCAAGAGCTTTTAGGATATTTTCCCAACTATAAATTTTACAAGCATCATCTGTAGCACCTAGTGTCGTACACATATCTTCTACATTCTTAGCTGTTAATTCCCCTATATTTAAGTCTCTTTCTTCTGCATGGCTTTCTAAATCCTGTATATAGTACTCCGCTATATATCGTTTTGTAATTTCCTCACTGTCTAAACGGACAATTTGATAGTCAGGAAGCAATAAAAGATAATTCATAGCCTGTTCCTTTCTTCTCATTAGTATTTAATTCTGTAAGTAGTATGACTGTTCTTCGTCCTTGTCATACATCTTACTAAAAATTAACTTTACCGCTCAGTCATCCTAGTAGCAACCACAGTGATGTTTTTTGCAGTAATCTTGACAATCATGCTTATCAGCACATCTATGAGCTGCTATAAATAAGCCTATAGCCTCTCCAAGAGCTTGATAGCCATCATCAAATTGATCTCCTGCTAAACCTAAGGTATTCCATGCCTGTTCTAATGCTTGAAAACCTAACTCCCATTTTCCAATAGCTCTAACTTGTAAATAATCACATTTTCTACACTTGCAAGGATATTGACTACAAGGATTTTGGCAACAGCACATACATGGGCAGCAAGAAGGTTTATGATGTCCGCCACCGCCACCTTTACCATACTCTTCTCCTTCGTTTTCTTCTTCCTCTTCTGCTACTTGGTATTCCCCTTTTACCTCAGCTTGAGAAAGTATAGCCAATTCATTTCCTAATGCTTTTAAATTTTCAAAAGCAAGTTTGGCCTGTTCCATTTGTCCTTCAATTTGTTTCATTAGTTCTTCTCTGCTTTCAAATACTTGCTCACTCATTATTTCATTCCCCTTTTCAAATAAATTCAGACTTAATGTCCTCCTATAATATATTCAAAACAAAGTAGCCTGTTACATTTTTTTGTCGAATTATATAAATTTATCATTTTTGATAAGTAGCAAAACTTTGTTGCTTTTTATCCTTTTCTGAAAGAATAAGAAGCCCTATATCCTCTATAGGCCACTGAATAGCTAAAGTAGGATCATTCCATAAGATCCCTCCTTCATACTCTGGACGATAAAAGCTGGTACATTTATAATGAAAAATCACTTCTTCTGAAAGTACTAAAAAACCATGAGCAAAGCCTTCTGGAATATAGAGTTGCATTTTGTTTTCATCCGACAAAATAAATCCCTCCCATTTGCCAAAGGTAGGTGAATTTTGACGTAGGTCTACTGCTACATCAAATAGCATCCCTTTAATGACACGTACCAGCTTTCCTTGTGGTTCCTTATACTGAAAGTGAAGACCCCTTAATACATTTTTTTTAGAGCAAGACTCATTATCTTGAACAAACTGCTTTTTTACCCCTAACCTCTCAAGAAATGCTTGATTATAACTTTCTAAAAAATAGCCTCTTTCATCTTCAAATACTTGAGGTTTAATTTGTATTAAGTCAGGTAGAGTTGTTGCTTTGTACTCAAATTTCTCCATTTAACTCACCCCTCTAATAACCCTCTAAGATAGTTACCATATTGATTTCTACCCATTTTTTCTGCCAAAGCTACTAACTGACTTTTTGTAATAAATCCCTTTTTATAAGCAACTTCTTCAATACAACCAATAGCTACTCCTTGCATCTTTTGAACCATCTCAACAAAGTTAGCAGCTTTTAAAAGTGCCTCTGGCGTTCCTGTATCTAGCCAAACTACCTTTTTATCTAAGCATTCTACTCGTAAATGATTTTGATTTAAATAAACCTTATTGACATCTGTAATTTCTAGCTCTCCCCTTAGAGAAGGCTTTAAACTTTTTGCAATTTGTACAACATCTGGGGTATAAAAATACAAACCTGGAACAGCATAGCAAGATTTTGGATTTTTAGGTTTTTCCTCTAAAGCAGTTACTTTTCCTTCTTTATTAAAACTCACTACACCAAATGCTTCTGGATTTTCTACCTTGTATCCGAAAATAGTGGCTCCTTCTTGATCTCTCATTACTTTTTCTAAAGTTTTTTCAAAATCATCGCCATAAAATATATTATCTCCTAATATAAGGCTTACTGCTTCCTGACCTATAAAACTTTCACCGATAATAAAAGCTTCTGCAATCCCTCTAGGACTTGACTGTACCTTATAGCTTATAGAAAGTCCATAACACTTGCCATCTCCTAATAAAGCTTTAAAACCTTTAATATCACGTTCTGAAGAAATAATAAGAATGTCTCGTATTCCTGCGAGCATTAAGGTAGATAATGGATAATAAATCATTGGCTTATCATAAATAGGTAAAATTTGTTTAGATAAACTTTGTGTAAGGGGAAGTAGCCGACTTCCCATCCCTCCAGCTAATAAAATACCTTTCATAGTCTCCCTCCCTCTCTTACTCTAGGTATGTTTTAAAAAGTGCTTCAAAAGCCTTTGCTCCTGCCTGTGGTGAAAACTTTTCACCTACCTCATAATAAGCATTCGTCGCAATCTTCTCTCTCATACTCTTATTGTGAATGAGCTGTTCAATTTTCTTAATCCAATCTTCAGTTGTAGCTAAAGCTAATAAACCATTTATTTCAGGTTGAATAATCCGCCTGTAAAGAGGAATATCTGCATAAACTCCAGCTATACCAAATCGCGAGTACTCTAAGAATTTGTTATAATATTTATTATTATAAAAAGGCGTATCGGGTAAGAAGGCAAGCCCTATATCCCAAGCTCGCTTCTCCATAAGCCTTTCATAGCTTTCATAATCTGTATAATGATACATGGTTGCATGAATCGCTTCTGCAAAGGAACAGTTTGGTCCACAGATTTCAAATTGAATAACTTCTTTATATTTCCTGTATATTTCAAGAAATACATCTTTTTTCTCTTCTAGTAAACGCGTATAATCAATACCTCCTGCAAAACCAATTATTAGCCTTTCTTTCTTATTATGAGGGTAATATCTTGGTGGAATGGCTACTGTAGGATGTAGACACTGTGTTAGGCAATTATAAGCTTTTTCATACGCTTCCCCTAACCAAGGACTACAAGTAATAGTAGCTATGCTATTTTTTATATAATATTCCATAAGCCTTTTTTTATCGGTATTATAATAAGCATGTGCAATAACATCTTCTGGAATAGCAAATAATGCATCATCTACATAATAAAAACAAGGCTTCTTTTTTTCTAAAACCTTTTTAAAAGTATCTAGGTTTTCAGGCTCTGCTAGTCTCACAAAAAGAACCACATCTGCCCAATCCACTTCTTCAGATGCATTTTTATGATTAGCTAACCTAAACTCTAATTTATTTTGTCTTTTTAATTCCTCTAGCGTATTAACAAGTCCTACCCTTAAGCTAGAATTATTTAAATTTTTAGCAACAATTAACCAATGCTTTAAGCGTCCCTGATTTTTAATAGTCTTTTGAGTAGTAGCCTTTTGGGAGTTAGTCTTTAAATACGGAATTTCTTTAAGGCATGTCACCCATTCTTGAAGTACTTTGTCCTGGCTATATTTTTCTTCCCAACGCTTTCTCCCTTTTATGCCCATTTCTCTTAATCGCCCTGTGTCACTCATTAAACTTTCCAATAATCCTGCCAGTTCTTTAGAGGCATTATTTTCTATTAATATGCCTGTTTCTCCATTCACAATAATCTCCTCAGGTCCTCCACTCTTTGTACTAATAACAGGACGATAACTTTGCATTGCCTCTATGGCCGTCGCTCCAAAACTTTCTAATTTAGAAGTCATAAGCATCATATGATGTGTTTCTATAAGTTTCTGTATATTTGCTTCATAAGAATGTATATGAATATACTCCTCAAGCCTTTGTCTAACAATTTCACTCTCTACCCAGTTTTTATAAACCTCATCCCCATGAATACCATAAATATTAAAAATTACTTTTTTACCTCTACTTTTAAGTAAAGCTGCTGTTTCCAGTAGCATTCCTTGGTTTTTATTGGCCTCCAAACCTGATAGTAATAGCACCTTCAAAGGACCTTTCTCTAATTCAAGAGGCTGGCAAGTGGTATTTAATTGGCACCCTAGGGGAATCACTTTGTAGTGCAAATAAAACTGATGATCTAATCCCCAGAGCTTTGCAGTATATTCTGATTGAGTAACAATGAGATTTGCATTTTCTAAAACAATTTTCTCTATTTCTCTAAACTGGGTAAAATCTTGATAGTCCTTTGGGAAATTTACTGGATTTAAAATACCTCTTATAAAAAGCACATACTTAATACCTAACTCTTTAGCTACAAAGGCTACTTCTGTTACAAGTGTACAATTGGCAACCAATATATCTACTTTGATTTTTTGACAAAGTACTTTTAAGGATTCTATATTGTTTTTTAAAGTCTGCCGTGCTTGATTTTTCACTTCTTGATTAACACTGTTAAAATATAAGGCATTACAAATAGGTGTTAAATAATACTCCACTTGATTTTCTTTAAAAATCTCATAAATAGCATCTTCTTTATTATATTCTGGGAAAATAGCTACAAACCGAATGCCCTGCTGTTTTCCTAGCTTACTTAGTCCCACTAGATACTCTACATATTTCTTATTGGGTCCTCTTTTATTACAACTGGTATAATTAACCCACCCAACTGTTAACATAACCTTCTCCCCCCTTCTTCTCTATGCCTTATTCTAAAAGTTCATATGCTTTAAAAAGCTTTTTAAAGTCTTCTGCCCCCCTATTAGGTAAAAAGTTGTTTTGAAGTGCTTGATAACTATTATTTAAAATAATCGTTCTTAAGGCTGGTTGGGTAATGAGTTCTTCAAGACATCTATACCAAGCTTCCTCTGTGTTTTGTGCTAATAATCCATTTACTTTATGCGTAATAACACGTCTATAAAGAGAAATATTTGAATAAACACCAGCTATACCAAAGCGTGAGTATTCAAGATATTTGTTATAATACTTAAAATTATTAAACTCTGTATCTTCTAAAAGAGCGATTCCTATGTCCCATTGCCTAAATCTTAAAATTCTTTCATAAATATCATAGTAGGTAGGTGCATAGTAAATGGCATTTAATGGTTCCATATAGCTTATGGCCGGACCAAATATCTCAAATTGTATTTGCTTCTTATAGTTTTTATAAATTTCTAAAAGAGGATTTTTAAGTTTTTCCAAGGATTGTTTGTAGTCAATATTTCCCGCAAAGCCAATAGTAAGCTTTCCCTGCTTATCTCTTTTAGGCAAAGGTTCTGGTAAATAAACAGTCGGCTCAATAACAATACAGTTTCTCTTAAAGCGCTGCTCATAAATCTCCTTTAACCATTGATTACATGTAATGACCACTGTTGCCTGCTCCATAAATTGTTTTAATACATCCTGTGCTTCTTGAGATCTATAATAGGTTGCACCAACAATATACTCTGGTAAATCAAATAATTTATCATCTATATAATAAAAAACTTGCTTTTTAGCCTTTAAAGCTTTCTTCATTATATCTATTAATTGAGCATCCATAATACGTGAAAAAACAAGGCAATCTGCCTCTTCTATAGCTTCTTCTTTTACATTTAAGCCTTCTACACAATAGGTGCATTTACCTTGTACTTGCAAAGCACTCAGACTGTGGGTCAGCCCTAACAGTGTGCTAGGACTTTCTGGATATTTCGCAACAATCAGAATATGAAGTGCCATTTCCTTACCTCCTAAAGCTTCCTTCCCAATACTTGTTGTAAAAATAAAATGAAGTAAGATGCAACTGCTTTAGTATCATAATTTTTTTCGATATCCTCACGTGCATTTTTAACGATTGCTTCCCTAAGACTTGGTTGAATAATTAGTTTTTTGAGTGCTTGGTACCATGCCTCTTCTTTATTTTCTATCAGTAAACCTGTTCGATTGGGTTTAACAACTTTACGCATCAATTCTGTGGTAGCATAAATACCTGCCGCTCCTACAGCTGTTGCATCAAAATATTTACAAGGACATTTGCTATTCGTATAACGTGTTTCATCTATAGGACTAATCATAATATCATATCTCCATTTACTTACTTCATTTGCATAATCCTTATAATTATGAGAATAGGAAGTTTCTATAATTCTATCTCTGAAAGGAGTAAATTCAGGTGGTAGCGGAATACCTTTAAAATACAGCTTCACCTCTGGATATTCGCTTAAAATACGATAAAGTGCTTTAAAGGCTGGACCAAAGTGTTGAAGTTTCGAGCTACTTCCTGTGAATCCAATGCGAATACTTGTATCTTCTTCTAAAGCTTCCGGTCTATAAAAATGCTCTAGATTTACATTAGGTGGGAGTTTAAACACATTATGATTATATTTTTTCGTATCTTCATATAAAATGTCGTTATACGTAATCACGTAATCTACTGTTGTAAGAATTAAAATAAAATACTGATAGTAGCTCGTATCCTTTCCTAGCTGAGATGCTAACTGTGGATAAGTTTCTGTAACATAAAACCAATTATCATCTAAAATATAAACCGTTTTAATTCCTTCTTTATAACAGTATTTAGCTAACTCTAAAGCC
This sequence comes from Sporanaerobium hydrogeniformans, assembly GCF_002735925.1. Classification (GTDB taxonomy): domain Bacteria; phylum Bacillota; class Clostridia; order Lachnospirales; family Cellulosilyticaceae; genus Sporanaerobium; species Sporanaerobium hydrogeniformans. Next base: position 18,426 of record NZ_PEDL01000006.1, read on the forward strand.
TCTCCTGTTCGACTTCTAATAAAAAATACTATATCATAGTTCTTTAATTCCTCCGGCATCGTTTGATTTTCTATAAAACGTCTCCAACTTATAGGATAAGTGAGCCCCAAAAATTCTAGATAATTCAGTACTTCTATTTGCACTTGTGCATTTTCTAATAGTCCTGAAACGATTCCTATTTTAATCTCTTTATGAGGTTCAAATTTTATCTCTGGAAGTAGTGTTTCTTTACGACTTCCTTTGGGCATAAGTACATTAAAAAAACTACTTGTTTTACTAATAAAAACTCTTACTAAATCATCCCATGAATAACGGAAAGGATAACCGTAATCTATATCCTGTAAACGCTTTTGTAAAACGAGATAACTTCCCAATAAACCATCTGAACGATATTGACTAAAAAGACGAAGCATCAATTCCCAGTCAGCAATTTTAGCAAACTCTCTATTTTCACAAAATCCACCCAATTCTTTCACCACTTCTGCCTTTATTATCGTATAGTTCAAAGGAATGGATGGAGTAAAGGAAAGGAAATGAATAGATAGATCTTTTTCACCGACTAAAATACTTTGTACCTTCCCATTAGCTGTAGGAAGCTTATAAACTGCTCTACTATAAGCACAGTCCAATTCCCCTGTCTTTATCATTCTTACAAGGTGCACTGAAGTATCTAAAAACCATTTGACCCCCGTCCATGTAAAAGTGACTAATTCACCTCTTGCTATTTTAAAGCCTTCATTCCACAGTGCTCCTGGGCCCTTAAACTCCTCTCCCCCTTCTATCACAATTAACCGTTCCTCAAGAGGTAAAGTGGCATGCTCTAAGATAGGTAGCTCTTGTAATTGAATTTCATCTAATAGAACAATCACTTCAATGGAGGTAAGAGGGTCTAAATATTGCTGTTTTAAATACGTATCAATCGTTAATAAAAGTTCATCTTCTCCCAAGCTTTTATGATGGTATAAAATAAAAGAAATAAGGGTTTTTTTTTCCTGCGTGGTAGGTATTCTATAGATTTTAGACATGATCCTCTACCCCCTTTAATGCTTCCATATGCCTTTTTACTTCCTCACAAATCCCTTTAATATCCTCTTTTGTTAGCCTTAAATGGAGTGGTAAAGAAATGAGATGGTCACTATAATACTTAGCCTTTGGACAACTCCCCTTAGCATAAGCATAAAGACTATACTCTGTATTATCTCTGTAATGAACTCCTGGATAAATCTCTCGTTTATTCAATACCTGTAGTAATGCATCTCTTTCTGGTACCAAGAGCATATAGAGATGCTGAGAACTTAGGCACTGTTGTGGTATAGAAATTTTTTGAATTCCTATACACTTTGCTAATTCTTCGTCATACCACTTTGCTAATAAACGTCTATAGGTATTATCTTCTTCTAGGTATTTAAGCTGTACGAGTCCTATAGCTGCCATAATGGAGTTCCCATGGTATTTATAGCCTAAATATTCTACTTCATAGTGCCACTTATAATTCCCTTGATCTCTCATATAAGTATCCTTATCAATACCTAGCCAACTGAGTTTTCTACATAAAGTATCTGCTTCTTTTTCTTTAAAGCAAATCATCCCACTATCTGCCGTAGGTAGATTTTTAACTGCTTGAAAAGAGTACACCACTGCATCTGCTTCTTTTCCTGGTATCTCTCCATTTAGTTTTGTACCTGCCATATGTGCTGCATCTAATATTAATTTTAAATGATATTTTTTACAAAGCTTTACCATTCCCTCATATTGTCCTGTACTTCCTCCTAGGCCTACAAACATAATAGCCTTTGTACGTGATGTAATGTGACTTTCTACACTTTTAGGGTCTAGGCATAAATACTCATCTACATCTGCAAAAACAACCTTTAATTTTTCATAAGCAATGGCATGATTAGTAGAAACAAAAGTTAAAGGAGTAGAGATAATCTCATCTCCCTCCTGCCAGCCTTCTAACATTTTAAAAATCTTAACTGCCAAATGTAAGCCTGCTGTTGCTGAGTTTAAAAAATGTGCATTGCAAAGCCCAGTATAAGCCTTCCATGCCTCCTCAAATTCAAATGTTTTAAAGCCTATTCCTGTCCACCCTTTTTCCAAACACTTTTCTATCTCTTTTAAACACTCTTCAATATGAAAAGTAGGTGTAAAGAGCTGAATTCCCATAAAGGTTCCCCCTAAACTTTAAGTCTTATCATCACATCATATGTCGTAATTTATCAAATCGTTCTAGTATTTTTACATCTTTTTTTGTTATTTACGTTACCTCTGTGTCTTTTATAGAATACTAATATAGAGAAATGTAAATAATAGTTTTGTATCTATAAGGAGTTGTTGAGATGATATCATTATATGAAGATTTAATTCAAAAAAAAGAAACCTTAGCTGTTACAGGCCTTGGTTATGTGGGGCTTGTATTAGCTCTTGGTTTCTCCAAAAAAATCAAGGTTATAGGCTTCGATATCAATGAAACTAAAATTAATCAGTATTTAAACGGTATAGACAAGACCAATGAAGTAGGCTCTGAAGCACTTAACCAAGCAACCCTACTGTTTACAGCTGATGAAACTTCTTTACAAACTGCTACCTTTCATATTATTGCTGTACCTACTCCTGTCCATTCGGATAATACCCCTGATCTTTCCCCCCTCATTCATGCTTCTAACACTGTAGGGAAATATCTAAAGCCTGGTAGCATTGTTGTTTATGAATCTACCGTTTTTCCAGGTGTGACAGAGGAGGTTTGTGTTCCTTTACTGGAAAAAGCTTCTGGATTTACTTGTGGTAAGGATTTTAAAGTAGGTTATTCTCCTGAAAGGGTTAATCCAGGGGATAAGGTGCATACAGTAGAAAAAATCGTAAAAATTGTTTCCGGTATAGATGAAGAAACACTTGATACCATTTCTAGGGTTTATGAATTAGTTATTGAAGCAGGTGTTTATCGTGCACCTTCTATCAAAGTGGCCGAAGCTGCAAAGGTTATTGAGAATGCACAGCGTGATATTAATATTGCTTTTATGAATGAACTTTCTATCATTTTTGAGCATTTGAATCTTGATACATTAGAGGTATTAAAAGCCGCTTCTACCAAATGGAATTTTCTTTCTTTTTACCCTGGCCTTGTAGGTGGACATTGCATTGGTGTGGATCCTTATTATCTTACTTATCGTGCCAGTCAACTTGGCTATACTTCTAAAATCATTTTGGCTGGTAGGTCTTTAAATGACCAAATGGGTTCTTATGTAGCTGAAAAAGTGGTTCGCCTTCTCATTGAAGGCAATCGTCTTGTGAAAGGAGCACGGGTAGGGATTTTAGGTATTACCTTTAAAGAAAATTGTCCAGATACACGTAACTCTAAGGTTGTAGACCTCCTAACCACCCTCCTTAGCTATGGTATTAACCTCTTTATTGTAGATCCAGTAGCAGATCCAGAAGAAGTAGCTAGTCACTACCCCTTCACACTGACTAGCTATCATGAGCTTCAGAGTCTAGATGCACTTGTTATAGCAGTAGCTCATGACTGCTTCAAAGCCCATTCACTGGAAGATTTTCTTACACTTTTTAAAAAAGAGAAAGATAAAGACTATCCCCCTCTAATAGCTGATATTAAAGGAATCTATGATAAGAAATTAGCTCATCAATTAGGCTATCTTTACTGGAGGCTTTAAGTTTTTAATCTCTCTTTTTAAAATTTTATTTTTTTAGAAATAAGAACGCAACTAAAAAGTACTTTAATGTCAGATTTTTATAATCCGATATAAAGTACTTTTATTTGTACACTATACTTATATGGTTTATGACCAGTATAAATCAGCTATTTTATAAACAGTTAAAGAACCCGCATAATAGACACTTAAATCTCCCTCTTTATTATAAGCACTTGCAATAACAATATCACCACTGGAGCGGTTTACCAGTCGGTAATCTTTGCTTCCTCCTAACTGATAACTTGTATTTTCTAGTAATTCATGGTTCATACTTGCTGTTAAGGGAATACTATCCACTAATACTAAGGCTGTTCCCGTTATAATACTTGGATTATTGGACATAGCCGCACTCTTACCATATACATTAGGAAGAAAACCTGTATCTTCTAGTCGAACAATAATGTGCCTTTCTGTCTCCAGCGGCCTTGCTATGAATTCCCAACTAAATAAGTAGTAACCCGTTGAATGAATATGAATCTTTCCATCGCTGTATGTTACTCCATTAAATCCCTCTACTACCGTATCAAAGGGAATAACCTCTCCTGTATGAATAACAAGTTCCTCTCCTGCTCGTGGTTCCTTATTAATAAGTTGGATACCTGCTGATTCCCAAACTCCCACTGGACCTGCTGGACCAACTTCTCCTTGTGGACCTCTAGGTCCTCTACAGCAACAGTAATAGCATCCCTTATCCACTGGAGTATGTTCTTCTACTGTATTTATGTCATCATTTTCTATAGTGCTTTTAACATTCTCTTGGAGATCCTTTTTCTTTCTGAAGTTATTTCTATATCCTCTTCCCCAGTAGTTTTCTTTATTGTTTTTAATTTCCATTTTCCTCCTCCTTATTCTATAGACTCCATCCTAGCCCTATCTTTTAGTGTTTCTAGTTATATACTATGTTATATTACCTCTTAGCGTGTCATAACATGTCGCTAATTGCTGTAAAAATTCGTTATTAACACCTTTAGCCACTTTAATTTAAGCCTACTAAAAAGAGCATTGCACTCCCTATCCATTTACTGTTTAGGTTTTGCAATGCTCTTTATTTACCTATTTAAACGCCTACTCTTCTGTTTGTTTAGCGAGTTCACGTTTTTTCTTAGTCATTAATCCACCAATTCGCCCAGTTTCTTTAGCTGATAAGCTTTTCCAACCACCTGCTTGCACCTTACCAAGAAGACCAAGCTCCTCTGCAATTTCTAACTTCATCTTTTCATCTGGTGATAATGCATCAAATAACTTCTCTTTGTTTTTCATCTTCCCTTACTCCTTTTTAGATTTTCTAAAGTATGTATCAAAAAAATAAATTTTATACACTAGGCCCCTATTTATTCTGTTTCGCATCCTAATAAAATATAATTATTATTGGACTTTATTATAATTTTATAAATAAATACAATTCATTCTTGACATTATTCTTTTAAAGTGCTATAGTTAGCGCAATATAATACTTAATTGTAGAGGCGCAGTGCTCAGGAGTAACTTTTTAGATTCTAGCAAGAGAAGTTGAAAAAAAGTGAAAGGGTGGATTGCCGAAGATTTAAATACCTTGCTGTATTTATTTCTGGTTGTATGGTTAATAACTATACAACTGTCACCACTTATTATACAATAGGAGGTGGAGTGCTACGTTATCATTACATCATTTTTAATGATTTTTGATTTGACCTAGTATCCAGCCTCTTGTGCTGGTTTTTTTATTTTAAAAAGCAAAAGGGGTACCCTTTACAACGTTCTATGAATAGAATGGTAGCAAAGGTAAAAGTTTACAGGTCTACTGCAGTATACGGTTAAGTCATTATAAAAAACATTATGGTGAGAGGATTGGTATTATGACAATTTTTGAAGGAGCTGGTGTAGCTATTGTTACACCTTTTCACGAAAACGGAGATATTCATTTTGGAAAACTTGAGGAACTCATTGATTTTCAAATAGCTAACAGCACAGATGCTCTTATTATTTGTGGTACAACAGGTGAGGCTTCTACTATGACAGATGCAGAACACCTTGAGTGTATCAAGGTTGCTGTGGACCGCGTGGCTGGTCGCATCCCTGTTATAGCTGGTACGGGTAGCAATGATACCCGTCATGGTATTGAACTTACTAAAAATGCAAAAGCACTTGGTGCTGATGCAACACTTCAAGTTACACCTTATTATAATAAATGTACACAAAGAGGTCTCATTGAACATTTTACAGCCATTGCAAAAGCTGCAGACCTTCCTATGATTTTATACAGTGTACCTAGTCGTACAGGTGTAAATATCACACCTCAAACAGCACTTGAACTCTCTAAAATAGACCTTATTGTAGGTCTTAAAGAAGCGACGGGTAATATTTCGCAAGTAGCTGAAATTGCAGCACTTTGTGGCGATAAACTTGATCTTTACTCAGGTAATGATGATCAAATTATCCCTCTTTTATCTTTAGGTGGTAAAGGGGTTATTTCTGTACTTTCTAATATTGCCCCAAAACAAACCCATGATATCGTTAGCCTTTATTTAGGTGGACGCACAGCTGAAGCCCTCAAGCTTCAGTTAGAATTACTCCCTCTAGCAAATTCACTCTTTTGCGAAGTAAATCCTATTCCTGTAAAAGCTGCACTTAATATGATGGGCTTTGGCGTAGGACCTTGCCGCTTACCACTTACTACTCTTGAAGAAGCTCATGCTCCAAAACTTCGTGAGGCTCTTGTAAAAGCTTCTTTAATAGCTGAGTAGTTACTCGTAGAAAGGATGAGACACATGATAAAAGTATTAATGCATGGTTGTAATGGGAAGATTGGTCAAACCATCTCTCGTATAATAAAAAATCAGCAGGATATGGAATTAGTAGCAGGTGTAGACCCTTACCTTCATATTGTTAACCCTTTTCCCGTTTTTGCTACTATTGATGAATGCCCTACTCCAGCTGATGTGATTATTGATTTTTCAACAGCTTCTGCTGTTCCTGCACTTTTAGAGTATGCACGTCAAAAGAAAATGCCTCTTGTAGTATGTACAACTGGTCTTTCTGATGAAGTTATTGAAGATCTCAAAAATAGCAGTCATGAAATTCCTATTTTCTTTTCTGCTAATATGTCACTGGGTGTTAATCTTCTCATTGCTCTTGCCAAAAGAGCAACTGAAATATTGGCAGATAGTGGTTTTGACATTGAAATTATAGAAAAACATCATAATCAAAAAATAGATGCACCGAGTGGAACGGCATTAGCTATCGCCGATGCCATCAATGAAACCTTAGATAATAGTTATACTTACCGCTACGACCGTTCTACCGTACGTGAAAAACGTCCACACAAAGAAATTGGTATTCATGCAGTGCGTGGTGGTAGTATTGTAGGTGAACATGACGTCCTCTTTGCTGGTAACGATGAGTTTATTACTTTAAGCCATCAAGCTACCTCAAAAGAAGTTTTTGCTGTAGGTGCCTTAAAAGCTGCTAGATTTTTAGTAACGAAAACACCTGGACTTTATAATATGGATCATTTATTACAGGCTTAAAGATTCCTTTAAAAAGACCTGGACTCTTTAAGTAAAAAGAACCGTGTATGCTTGTTCACTCATACACGGTTCTTTTATTTTGCTTTTTTGCTAGACAAATCTCTAACCTTTCTAAAACTCTATTCCTTTTCTAGCCGCTATACCCTTTTCCATAGGATGTTTAATAGCATCTATACAACTGATATAGTCTGAGCGTCTTGCTATTTCTTCATTTATTTGGCGCCCTGTTAAAACTAATTCTATTTCTTCTGGTTTATTATCCATTAAATCATAGAGCTGCTTTTCTGGGATAATACCTAACTGCACTGCATTCAGTATTTCATCTAAAATAAGCACATCACATTCACCTGTATCCATCACTTTACTAGCAAATTTTAAAGCGATTTGACATTCTCCTTTAAGTTCCTCTTTTTCATCATCTGTTAACTCCCAAGTAAAGCCTCTCTTTTTCTCAAAGTGAAAAACCTTAAAGTATGGCTCAAGTCCTTTTAGTACCTTACACTCACATGTATCATCATTCTTTAAGAACTGAATCATAATAACTTTATATTGATTGCCTATAGCACGCATACCTAAACCTATGGCCGCAGTAGTTTTTCCCTTTCCATCTCCATAATATACTTCTATAAGTCCATTTTCCACATCTTTTCCTCCTAAAAAACTATATACTAAAGTTTTGTCCAAATAGCTTTAAGTCATTCATGCGCTGCTTATAATCTGGCATTATTTCTTCTATCCCTTTCCAAAAACTTAAGCTGTGATTAAAAAAGCGAAGATGCATCACCTCATGAAGCACAACATAGTGTATGCAAGCTTCAGGGGCTCCGATTAAATGGAGGTTATAAGCTATATTCCCTCTAGAAGAGCAACTCCCCCACCTTGTTTTTTGCTCACGAATGGTTATACGATTCACATTTACACCTAGTAATTGCGCATAATACTTGGTAAACTCAGGGAGCAGTTCCTTAGCTTTTTCACGGAAGAATTCTTTCATTTGTAAGCGCAACCTTTCTTCTGATTGCCCTTCTTTAGTTGTTAAAATAAGCCATTCATCTTGAATTTCTATTTTCTCTCTTGAGCTATATTGGATTTTCACCTTTTTATAGTCCCCTAGATAAAGTATTTTTCCGGTTGTTAGCCAATCTCTTTGTAGCTTTTTATCTTTTTTTTGTTCAATTGTTCGCAAAATCCATGCCTCATGCTGCTCTATAAAAGTATGAAGTTCTTTTTCCTTCATGAAATAAGGGATCCTAACACTTACTGTCAAATCCTCTTCTACACGAATACTAGCGGTTTTTCTATTTTGTCTTATAATCCTGTAATTAATCACTTCTTTCCCTTCTAATTGCTTTTCTTTTATAGGTATTATTATTATAGCACAGTTTAAAAGATAGTCTAGTTGTTTACACTATGTTCCAAAAATTTATGCATTTAGTTTTCTTTATCTAAAAAGATTTTTACAAAAACTTTATTCTTCTTACTATCATAAAAATAGGCATTATTGATATCCTTATGAGTCAAGGCACGTAGTAAATCAATTGCTTCTCCTAATGTCATTTCTTGCTCTAAATCTAATGCTTTAAGCTGATGAAAATCTTTAGCATAGTTAATATTTCCTTCTTCTTCTGGTAGAAAGGTTGTAAAAGTTCCATTTAACAGGCTCTCTATATGCGCCTCAAGTACTTCTACTTCTAGCTGTAAGAGTTTATCATAGAGTGTATCCATTGTATCCCAAGCTTCTATTTCTAGTTTCTTTCTCACAATAATAGGTCCATGATCAAGTTCTTCGTCCATTAAATGAAGTGTCACCCCTAAAGCTTTTTTATTCAATATACTAAATACATAAGGGAATTTGCCTCGATTACAAGGATTATAACCAGGATGTAAATTGACACAAGGTAACTGATTGACGAGAATAGCTGGTAATTTGTCATTACAGTGTAGAGACAACACTAAATCATACGTCTTTAAAATAGCTTCTACACTTTCTTTAATAGAAATAGGACCAATATCTGTACGTCCTTTATATCTTTCTAGAAATGCCTTATTAGAGGCACAAAACCGTATATCAAACTGTTCTTTATTATAATGTCGCTCCTCACAAATACGATAAAAATTTTGAAGTAAAAACAGACTATCTGAAATAACTAATATCTTTTTCATACTAACTCCCCCTCTCTATTTGATACATTCATTTTATTCGCTCCCTTTCCATCTTGTAACACCTTTATTTTCATTACTTTTATATAACTTAAAAGGAAAGCTAGTAAATTGGATTTTACTAACTTTCCCTTTTATACATGTTAGATTTTACTCTGCCTTATTATTGTCTTCTGCGATTTCCATCTTACCTATTGAAATCTCATAAGCCACCTTAGTAGCTATTTCTCCACTTTCAGATTTTTTTTGATAAACTCTACTTTGGATGCGTCCCCATACCTCTATATGATCACCAATATTTAAACTTTCTGCAAATCTAGCATTCCTTCCCCAAGTAATACAGGGTATGTAGTCTGATTTATGATAAGAACGATTAACAGCAATTAATAAATCTGTGATTTCTCTTCCAAAGGGTGTTGTACGATAAACAGGTTGCTTACATACATAGCCATTAAGATAAATACTATTTTTATTTTTGGCTAATTCTTGTTCACTTACTTCTTTAGCTTCTAAAATAAATACTGTAAGAATAAGCCTATTACGTCCTTCTTCATATTGATTATACGAACGGAATTGTCCTAATATTTCAAGTACTTTACCTTGTATATTACCTATAGTAGGTAGTAACCTCTCTGATATTGTAAGAGGTAATATATCCGCTGAGTCACTAAGCCTCGGTACTTCTAAATCAAAGGTATAGAAACCTTCCCCATATACTTTGTGACTAAATCTTATATCACTTACTACTTTACCTATTAATATCACTTCATTGTTTTCTAATATGTGCTCTACCATCCCTTTACCCTCTCCTTATCCTCGTTTTGTTCTTTAACAGCTTCATCTGTCATTAACATAGTATTCAGACAAGTAGTACTTTATTCCTATTATCTCTTTTTGTTTTTCAAGGCTTTTAATTAAGAAGGTTTTGAAGTGTTATATGTATACCTTTCAATTTAAAAACATACAATATATTGTACTTTTGTCTTGATTAGGTGCTTAAAATATGCTACAGTAATAACACCCATAAAGTGGCATTTGCCCTTTTCGTTAAATAAGGAGGATGTATTGTGGTTAATAAATTAAAAGATTTACTTTCACCCTACTACACAAAACAATTAGATACTAGCACTCAAACAGTCTACGATTTATTTACTTGGCATACTATTGACGTAAATATTAAAGATTACAAAACAGGTGCTTCTATTATACATATGGAAAACCTCGAATTTCCTACTCATTTCTCGAGTAATGCTTGTGACATTATTGCAAGTAAATATTTTAGAAAAAACGGCCTTCCAGAAGCACCTTATCATGAAACTTCTTTTAAACAAGTTGTTCATCGTATGGTTAATTTTTGGGTTATAGCAGCTCTTGATGAAGGTCTTATTGATGAAACTGAACGTCAAACCGTTTACAACGAGCTTGCTTATATGATGCTGAGTCAAATGTGGGCACCTAATAGTCCTCAATGGTTTAATACAGGTCTTCAATCTAGCTATGGGATTACGGGTCCTAGTCAAGGTCACTTCTATTATGATACTACCCTTAGGAAAGTAGTTGAAGCTGAAGATGCCTATTCACGTACCCAAGGTTCTGCTTGTTTTATTGTGAGTGTCGAAGATTCACTTCTAGGTCCTAAATCCCTTACAGACCAATTAACTACAGAAACACGTCTTTTTAAATATGGTTCAGGAGTAGGCTCCAACTGGTCTTCTATCCGAGGTAAAGGTGAAAAATTATCTGGAGGAGGAATGTCCTCTGGACTCATGAGTTTCCTTAAAGTATTTGATCGTAATGCAGGAGCCATTAAATCAGGTGGTACCACCCGTCGTGCAGCTAAAATGAATATCCTTAATATTGACCATCCTGAAATAGAAGATTTTGTAAATTGGAAGGCCTATGAGGAGGACAAAGTAGAAGCACTTGGCAAAATGGGCTACGATACACATTTTGATGGAGAAGCCTATGAAACAGTTTCAGGTCAAAACGCCAATAACTCGGTTCGTATTTCAGATGCCTTTATGAAACTCATTCATGATGAGGAAGCATCTTATCCCCTCATTGGGCGCTTAGAAGGTAATGTTTTAGGTACCGTTTCTCCTAAAGCTCTTTATGAAAAAATGTCTTATGGTGCTTGGCGCTGTGGTGACCCTGGTGTCCAATTTGATGATACCATTAATGCATGGCATACCTGCCCTGCCGGGGAAGATGGCAAAGCTTTTGCTCCTTATAATCGGATCAATGCCAGCAACCCTTGCTCTGAATACATGTTTTTAGATGATACAGCGTGTAACTTAGCAAGTATTAATATTACCCAGTTTTATAATGTAGAAACAAATACCTTTGATTTAGAAGGCTATATGCATTGTATTAAGATGGTACAGATTGTACTTGAAGCAACTATCCACCACGGGCAGTTCCCTACACCAGAAATCGCTCGTCGTTCTCATCTTTTCCGCACAACAGGTTTAGGTCTCACTAATTTAGGCGCACTCTTTATGCTGATGGGGCTTCCTTACGATAGTGAAGAAGCAAGGCAGGTAGGTGCTTCCTTAATGAGCTTACTAACAGGCTATTCTTACTATGTTTCTAGCTTATTTGCTAAAGAAATTGGTGCCTTTGAATGCTTTGAAGCAAATAAGTCTTATATGCTAAAGGTACTTTATAATCATGCTAAAGCAAGTGCCCCTACTACTTTCTCTAAGGCTTTTAAAGGCTTAAATTATAGTCCACTTACTATTAATCATGAGCTTTTAAATACACTTGGCCTCAAAGAACTAGGAGAGTGCCTTACAAAAACCTGGAAAATGACACTGACTTCTGGCGAGAACTATGGTTTTCGTAACGCACAAGTTTCTGTTTTAGCACCTACTGGTACAATTGCCTTTGCCATGGACTGTGCAACAACTTCTTCTGAGCCATTCTTTAGTCATGTTGTTTACAAGAAACTAGTAGGTGGTAGTAGCATGGAGATTGTGAATCCCCTCATCCCAACTGTTCTAAAAAAGCTAGGCTACACCGAAGAAGAAATAACTGCTATCACCGACTATATTTTACGTAAAGAGGATAAAGGTGACTATAGAGTACTTTTAGATGGCAAGATAGAAGGAGCACCTTATCTTAAAGAAGAGCATTATGCTATTTTTGATACAGCTAATAAATGTGGCAGTGGTGAGCGTTATATTCCCCCAATGGGTCACGTTAAAATGATGGCTGCCCTTACTCCTCATGTATCTGGTGCCATATCTAAAACAGTTAATTTGCCAAATACAGCAACGGTTGCTGATGTAGCTGCTATTTATGAAGCTTCTTGGCAATTAGGTGTAAAAGCAATAGCTCTTTATCGTGATGGCTGTAAAGTATGTCAACCTCTTACGACAACTTTACAGGAGGAAGAGGCTTCTACTCGCCTTGAGAATCTTTCCTACCAAGAATTATTAGCCTATGCAAAGTCCAAGGTGTCAGTTCCTCAAGTGCCACTTCGTGTCAAACCAACGGGTATTCGTAATGCACATGTACATGAAGCAGAAATCGGAGGATTAAAGCTCTATATTACCGTTTCCTTCTATGAAGACGGTAGACTGGGTGAAGTTTATGTTTCAGCAGGTCGCCAAGGCTCACTCGTAAAAGGATTACTTGATAGTATTTCCACTACTGTTTCTGAAATGCTTCAATACGGTGTTCCAGCTCGCGATATTGCCTCTATGTATCGAGGTCAAAAATATGAACCTAGTGGTTTTGTTTATGGTCACCCTTATATCAAAATGGCTGATTCAATTTCCGACTTAATTAGTAAGATTATTGATAGCGAGCTTGGAGACTTTACTTACTGTCAAGTAAAACCAGAAGCAAGCTTTATCAAGACACTTCATGATTCCAAGCCTTCTATTCCTCAGCAAAAGACTCTTATTTCTCCAAAAAACTTAAAGTCACCCTCTTCTCAAGAAGCTGCTACGCTCCTTTATGGTGAGACATGTCCAACTTGCAAAAGTTCACGTCTTATTAAGAATGGGACATGTAAAGTGTGTATGGAGTGTGGAACAACAACTGGTTGCAGTTAAAAAGTCACTTTTTTATCTGAAGTGCATATTATATAATTAGGCAATCCATTGCCTAATCTTGCTCATAAAGGAAAGGCGAGTATCTCTCATGAATACGCCCAACATGCTTATTATCAATAAACTAAAAAAAGAACTCAATGTACTTGTTGTACAAAATAACTACAATCTTTTAGCCCCAGATGTTTTGCAGTTAAGCAGACTCCTTGATGAACTCATGTTACCCCTTTTTGAAGATCAATTAGCGTCTACTTTCTTTGAGTTCTGTTAGTATCAAAGGTACTATCCTTTAAATAAAAGCAAAGACCGTCCCTAACACCAAGTGTTTAGGAACGGTCTTTTTTATAAAGACCTTACTTTTAATTAATGAATGGGCTGACTACTCTTTTGTCTTCCCTCAAAATCAATCGAATACTCTTCATCTGCCAAAAGAAGCTCCGATACAGGTACAAAGATAAAACCTTTGTCTTGTACACCTTTTATAATAGCTTCTAGTGCCTGCGCTGTATATTTAGCACCATTATGCATTAATATAATAGACCCTGGTCTTAAATTTTTATGATTAACCACCTTATCAATAAGAGGTTGTACACCATAATTTTTCCAATCCAAAGAATCCACATCCCATTGGATGCAATAATAGCCACATTCCTTAGTTGCTTCTACTACCGTATTATTATATTCTCCATAGGGAGGCCTAAAAAGTTTTGTTTCTTTACCAGCTATTTCTTTAATAGAAGCATCTGCTGCCATAATATCTTTTTTGATTTCTTCTTTGCTCATGCTATTCATATGAGGATGTTTATTAGAATGATTAGCAACATCATGTCCTTTTTGAATAAGGAGCTTAACCTCCTCTGGATATTTTCTTGCCCAATCTCCTACCACAAAAAAAGTAGCACGTACCTGATATTTTTCTAATATCTCCACAATTTGAGTGAGGTCCTCTGCTCCCCAAGCTGCATCAAAGGTAAGAGCTACCTTCTTTTCTCCATTTGTATCTACACAATAAATAGGTAGGAGTCTTTTAGCTTCTGCTACCTCTATTTTAGACTTGTAAAACCCATGAATACTCGCTCCTTGGCTCACTAGTGAACAGCTTAGAAGAGTTCCAAATGTTAGCATAAAAAGCTTTTTTCTCAGTATTCTTTTCTTAAATAAACAGAATGATTTCATTGTTTTTTCTCCTTTGCTACCTTTCTTTTTGTAACCATTTTTTTCCATTTAGCATATAGTAGTAAAGAAACACTACTTTATTATCTGCTTGAGGAGATACATCTTATGCAAACTTCTTTATTTTCTCTTAATCAACTTGCCATTGGACAGAAAGCTCAGATTGTTAATGTAGAAGCACTAGGACCACTTATGCCTCGGATGCTAGACTTAGGCGCTATTAATGGAACGCCTATTGAAGCTTTACATCGTAGTCCAACTGGTGACCCTACTGCCTATTTCATTCGAGGTACTGTCATTGCTTTACGCCAAGAAGATGCCCAAAAAATAGTTATTCAATCTTTCCTCCCTTAAATAAAATAGTTATTTGCTAAAAATTTTCATACCCTCCTACTCCTCAGATGCCTTGTCTTATCCTATGTTTTTCCACAAGGCATCTTTTTTATTGAATACTTTTAAAATACGCATCCTCACTTACCTTTTACTTTTGTATGTTATACCTTTAAAACTTTCATTTTAATCCCATTTTTTATTTTTACTTAAGGAGGTCATTTATGGGACTTACCAATCAATCTACAGGCTTTAGCCTTCATTCTACAACCTCTGAACTCCTCACGTCACACCCCGTCATTGCTTTAGCTGGAAATCCTAACGTGGGCAAAAGTACCCTTTTTAACGCTTTAACAGGCCTTAATCAACATACTGGTAATTGGCCTGGAAAAACTGTATCTAACGCTCGTGGTACAACTACTTACAACAATGAGGTTTTTTCCCTCGTTGATTTACCTGGTACTTATTCTTTAATGGTCAGCTCTGTAGAAGAAGAAATTGCGAGAAACTTTATTTGTTTTGAAAAACCAGACGTTACCATTATCGTTGCTGATGCTACTATCTTAGAACGTCATTTGAATTTAGCTCTTCAAATTTTAGAGGTTACTCCTTATGCTATCTTATGTGTTAATCTCTTAGATGAAGCCCAAAAAAAAGGAATTCATATTGATTTAGATAAGCTTTCTAGTTGGCTTCATATCCCTGTTGTAGGAACAAGTGCCCGTTCCTCTGAAGGGTTAACTGACCTAATGGCCACTGTAAGTATGTGTTGTAAAGAAAAGAAAAGTACCTTCTTTAAAGTTGACTATCCAGCACCTGTTGAAAAAGCTATTACTTGTTTATTACCTGCCTTTGAAGAACTTGCTCCTCTCTTTCCAAGCCGCTTCCTTGCTCTTCGTTTACTTCTTCAAGATCAAAGCTTTTTTAACTCTCTAGAAGTTTACCTAGGGCAAAACATCTTAGATACTCCCACCTTGAAACACGCGCTTAGTACAGCCAAATGCATACTTGAACAACATACTCTCTCTAGTGAAAACTTACATCCTCTTTTAGTTGAAAGTCTCGTATATACTTCTGATAAAATCTACCATCAATGTGTTACCTTGGAAAATAGTAACTATCACCAAAGAGACCGCCGCCTAGACCATCTTCTTACCTCTAAACGAACAGGACTTCCCATTATGCTTCTTCTTTTAGGTTTTATTTTTTGGCTTACCATTGTAGGAGCTAATTATCCTTCTGAATGGCTTGCTTCTATTTTATTTAGTTTACAAGATAAACTTTTACTTTTATTTAATGACTGGGGAATGGCTCCTCCTTTAACAAGCCTTCTTGTACTAGGTATTTATCGCACACTGGCTTGGATTATCTCTGTTATGCTTCCTCCTATGGCCATTTTTTTTCCTCTCTTTACACTTTTAGAAGACTCAGGTTACCTCCCTCGTATCGCCTTTAATATGGATCAATACTTTAAGAAGGCTTGTGCCCACGGTAAACAATGCCTCACTATGTGTATGGGCTTTGGCTGCAATGCTTGTGGAGTCATAGGCTGTCGCATTATTGATTCCCCACGGGAGCGACTTCTTGCCATCCTTACTAATAATTTTGTTCCTTGTAATGGACGTTTTCCAACGCTTATTGCTCTTATTAGCCTTTTCTTTGTAACAGGTATTGCTTCTCCATTCCAATCCTTAGTAGCCACACTTATTCTTCTTTTTTTTATTTTATTAGGGGTAGGAATGACTCTTTTAAGCTCTAAACTTCTTTCACTTACTTTTCTAAAAGGACTTCCCTCTTCTTTTATACTGGAATTACCACCTTATCGAAGACCTCAGTTTTTCAAGGTATTAGGACGCTCTCTTCTTGACCGTACACTGTTTGTTTTGGGGCGAGCAATCATTGTAGCTGCTCCCTTTGGATGTATCATTTGGCTTTTTTCTAATACTTATCTGGGTGGTATCAGCTTACTGCAACTCTGTGCGAATTTCCTTGATCCCTTTGCCCGCCTTATAGGTCTAGATGGTATCATTCTGATGGCCTTCCTCCTAGGCTTTCCAGCTAATGAAATTGTCATACCGCTTATCATTATGGGCTATTTAGCAACTGGAAACCTGACTGATCTAACACATTTATCTGCTCTTCGTGAGCTCCTTGTGGCTCATGGTTGGACTTCATTAACCGCACTCTGTACAATGCTCTTTTCACTCTTTCACTTTCCGTGTGCCACTACTTGTCTGACTATTTATCATGAAACAAGAAGTTTAAAGTGGACGGTTTTTGCCTTTCTTTATCCTACTAGCATCGGTCTTCTATTTTGCTTTTTTATTACCCAATTGAGTCGCTACTTTATAGGTTAGCTCCTCCTCAAAAAGACACCTTACAAGGTGTCTTTAATCCTTCATTACCCAATAACCCCCTCCTATCGGTTTTAATAGGTGGGTAATAGCTAAATTTTTCTTTTTTGCTTCAAAAATCACATCTACTTCTCTAATGCCTATCGTTTCTAAAAAAGCCGTAAAAGCTTTGTAGTCTTCTTTTGAAATATAATCTGCATGGGAAGGCTGATGTGGTTGAGGAGTACCTGTTGAAAGATGGTATTTATGAGGAGGATAGGCTTTAATGAATGCACTTACCTCTCGTCTTTGTGAGGGATAACAGCGGTCATGATGGTAGTCATAGACCCACTTTAATCCAAGCTTATTACACAGAGGCCAAATATCTTCTACACTATAACATTTATCATCATTTTCTATACTTAAAAGTTCTGTGTCTACATAGGCTAGATTTTCTTCAAAACGCTTTAAAGCCTCTTTTTTATTACCATAAACACCTCCCACATGTAAAACAACATTATCACCTTCTAACTCCTTCATCCATTTTGTTTGTGCATTAATTTCTTCTATAGACCGTTCTACTACCTCTTTTTTAGGACTAGCTAATACATTGAACTGTCCCGGATGGATACTAAGCCTCAGGTTATAGAAGCTTTTAAGTGCACGAATACGTCCTAAATGTTCTAGCATTTCATTATTTTGAAAAATAACCTCTTCACTTAAGGCTTTGATTAAGGGATGGCTACAAAATGGTATAAGATCAGAAGTTAGACGATAGACATAAATCTGATGTGCTACGTTATATTCAATAATTTTTCTTAATAAACGTATATTAGCATGCAATACTTTTGTTAACTTCTCCACTTCCTTCTTTTCTACCGTAGCTCGTCTAAAGCTCTTGAAATTTTCTCCTATGGAAAGATTAATGCATGCATAACCAGGTCTTACTTTTACACTCATTCTAAACTCCTTTTAGGTATTCTATATTATTTAATCTTTCATCTCTACTTTCTTATTATCTACTCATTCAAGTGTATCTTATGCATTTTATCTTTTAATCACAGTACTCTCTTATTCTCTTTAAGTAAGTTCCATAATCTCTGCATTTATATGTAAAATTATATAATTATTATATAATTTTATAAAAATAACTCTAAAATATATATTCTAAAATTAAATTATAAAATAAATATATAAAATATATTGATAACAAAAATAAATTAGTGCATAATCTTGTTGTGGAAATTAATTGATGTTTGTCGAAAAATCAAATAAATAATTTCAAGAAAGGATGGATGCTTTAAAATGGAAAAAAATTTTTATGAAATGAATATTGTAGGTTGTATTCGTCAACTACCTCGTGTTAGAGTTGCTGACCATTTTGAAATTGCTAGCTTTGTTCTATTAGGAGATACAGAATTGGTGGTAAAAGCTGCTGCTGCATTAGCAGAAAAAATACCTGAGGTAGACTACCTTATTACAGCTGAAGCAAAGGGTATTCCTCTTGTCCAAGAATTAGCGCGTATTTTAAATATGAAAAGATATTTTGTTGCTAGAAAAAGTATCAAGCCTTACATGACAGACCCTTTTATAACAGAGGTTTATTCCATTACCACTCAAAAAAAGCAAATTTTATGTCTTGATAAAGAAGAAAGTAACATGATTCGTGGTAAAAAAATCTTAATTGTAGATGATGTTATTAGTACAGGTGAATCTTTAAAAGCCCTTGAAGCTCTTGTAACAAAAGCAGGGGGGAAAATCGCTGGTAAAGCAGCTATCCTTGCCGAAGGAGACGCTGCTCATCGTGAGGATATCTTATTCCTTGAGCCCCTGCCTCTTTTCCCTGTTACTGTTTCGAGATAACCAAATATATGGAGTTAGGAGTATAAGTAGTGAATTATAAAGTAAAAGATATTAGCTATCGCTATTCAGAAGATGGAAAGAACGTCTTGAATCATGTCAATTTTACAATTGAACAAGGTAAAGTGACTGCCATTGTCGGTCCTAGTGGTTGTGGTAAATCCACACTTATTCAAATTTTCAGCAAGGTCATCCCCTCTCTTATTATGAATGGTGTATTAGAAGGTTCTTTTGATATGCCTGAAGGCACCTTTGTAAGTGTGGTTAGCCAAACTCCTGAAAACCAACTATTTGGTTATGGTGTAGAGGATGCTATTGCCTTTGGTATGGAAAATTTAGGTATCAGTCAAGAGGAAATCGTAGAACGTATGGAATATGTTCTGGACCTTCTTAATCTTCAGCACCTTAGAAACCGTAGTGTTGCTACCTTATCTGGAGGACAAAGACAATCTGTTTGTATCGCTTCTGTCCTTGCCATGAACCCTGATATTCTCATTATGGATGAGCCTGTAAGCTCCTTAGATCCTAATGGCAAATTAATGGTTCAAAGCATACTCGGTCAATTGCGCGTAAGTGGCACAACAACAGTACTTGTAGATAACAATCTGGTTTGGTCTGCTGATATCGTAGACCACGTCATTGGGCTCTTAGATGGTGAAGTAGTCTTTGATGGTACCCGTGATGAATTCTTTAGAGATTTTTCATTACAAAAAAAATTAGGGGTTATCATCCCTCAAGAAGTGGAAATCTACCGTGAACTTTCTAAATATTTTAAGGAAATTGACTTATTCTATACATTAGAAGAAGCTAAAACTCAAATTGAGCAACTAATTACTAAGGGTTCTGGCTTAAAAAGCTTTAGTGAATCTTGTAGTTGTGCTCCTATTATTACAACTCATAACCTCACTAAAACCTTTTCAGATGGGTTTCATGCCTTAATGGATGTAAATGCCAATCTACCAGTAGGTCAAGTCATTGCTATTTTAGGACAAAATGGATCGGGTAAAACAACTTTTGTTAAGCATCTTAATGGCCTTTATAAGCCTACTTCTGGTGATGTACGTTATAAAGGTGATTCTACGCTTAAAAAAACGGTAGCTCAAATTTCTAAAGATATCATTTTAGTATTTCAACACCCTGAACATATGCTTTTTGAAGAAACCGTTGAGAGAGAACTTACTTTTTGTGCACGTATGCAAAATGTACCTTTTACCGAGAAACAACTCGAGGAGGTACTTAACCGTTATGACTTATCAGATGAAAGAGAAACCTTCCCTCTCAATCTCTCAATGGGTAAGAAACATATGCTCACTATTCTTTCTGTTCTTTTCTCTAGTGCAGATGTGATTATCTTAGATGAGCCTACTTTAGGCATGGATGACTTTCTTGTAAAAGATTTAGAGCAAATGATCCATACGCTTACAGCAGCTGGTAAAACTGTTGTTATTATTAGTCATGAGATTCCTCTTGTCTTTAAATTAGCAGATAGTGCCATCCTTTTAAATCAAGGCAAAAAGCTATTTGAAGGCTGTAAAGAAGAGTTATCTCGTAAAGAAGAGTTGTTTGATGCCATTCATATTGCTCTTCCACCTGTTGTTGCGTTATCTAAGTCTTTAGGCTTAGAGCAAATCTGTTATACTGTTGAAGAATTTGCAGAAAAAATTAAAAAACTTAAAAAGTAGTAAGGAGGAAAAAGATGGATTACTTACAATATGTAGATGGCAACTCCTTACTTCACCGTTTAGACCCTCGTACAAAATTTATGTTTTTTGTGGTCATGGCAGTTGTGACAAGTGTTATTAAATCAGGAGTTGCATTACTTTTCTTATTTGGCTTTTTTATGATTATGTGGCATATAAGCCACATTCAGAAATACATTTTAGTACTAGCAGGAAAATTAAAGGTTTTACTTGTGTTTATTTTCTTTTTATGGCTTATTTTAGGTCTTTTTGAATCACCTATTGTGCCTTATGGTCCGATTTTTTATAAAAGACTTCTTCCTTTTATAAATGGTCAAGAGCTTTATATTTGTTTTGATTGGTATGACTTGTATAAAGGTGGCGTTTATGCCTTACGCATCTTCCTTATGATTTCTTCTTTTTATACAGTTTTACTTACTACTAACTTTAGTGAAATTATACTCGGTCTTCGTAAGTGGCATATTCCTTATACTGTTGCCTTTGCTATTGGTCTTATTTTTCAAATTATCCCTATTGTCATCTCTGAGCTTAAGGCCATTATGGAAGCTCAAAGCTCTCGTGGCTTAGAGATTGAGGACTGTGGATGGATGACAAAGATTAAAAACTATGTGACCTTTTCACTTCCTTTACTGTTTCGTGTTATTAGCAAAGGACAAGCTATTTCACTTGCTATGCACTATTATCAGTTGGATTTTAAAGTGCATCGTACAACCTATAAAGGTATTAAGGCAACCTACTATGATGCTTACTTTGTTATCGCTAATAGCCTAGCTATTAGTATTACTATTCTATTACGTATTTATTTCTACATACCTGTTTAAATAGGGGATTTAAGCCCCATTACAAGGAGGATTATCATGATTACAAAATGGGAAAATCTTACCCGAGATGAAATTGCAGCACTTGATAAGAACAAAACACTTATTCTTTTACCGACTTCTGCTACTGAACAACACGGTGCACATCTTCCTGTTGGCACAGATGCTATTATCCTTTCGACTCTTATTGATAAACTCGTTAAGGAGCATAGGTTTGAAGCAGGTAATCTTGTTTTTGCCCCTCAACTTAATGTGGGCAAAAGCAATGAGCACATGGGATTTGCAGGTACCCTTACTTTCGGTACTCAAACCTTTTATGCTTTACTTCATGATTTAGCCAGCGCTATTGCTGCAAGTGGCTTTAAAAAGCTTGTGCTTTTTAACAGCCATGGTGGTAATACTGATATGCTTAATATGATTAGTAGAGACTTACGTATTGATCTCAATCTTGATGTTTTTGTTTTCGACTGGTGGTTTACAGATTTCTGGTCTGAAGGACTTCAAGGTCTTCAGGAATCTGATAAATATGGTGTTTTCCATGCCTGTGAATTAGAAACCTCTCTTATGTTAGCAGCTCGTCCTGAAACTGTTCATATGGAACTTGCAGTAGATGAAGCACCTAATCCCTGTTTTACAGGTGATAAATTTGTTACGGTTTTCGGTCCTTATAATGCAGGCTGGAAAACCAAAGATGTTACTAAAAGTGGTGTAATTGGGGCCCAACCTATGCTACTTGTGAAAAAGGTCATAAGCTTTTTGATTACGCGTGTAAGAAGCTTCTTGATATATTTAAAGAAATGGCAGAAATTAATTATTAATTCTAAGGAGGATTTACAGTGCAAGACAAGAAGAAATTTTCATTTGTAAATATTATTTTCTTTGTAGTATTTGGGGTATTAACAGGTGTTTTATGGGCTTATCTCTGTCCCATTCCTTTAATTCCTGGTGCCGTTCATTTTAGAACCTTCGCCTTTATTATCGTTGTAGTTGGTTATCTTTTCGGACCTGTTACAGGCTTCTTTGCTGGTTATATAGGAACTATCGTATGGGCTTTACTCTCTGGTAACTTTATTCCACTCCATTCCCCTTTAGCAGACGGTATTACCGTAGGACTCTCAGCAGCTCTTCCTGCTTTGATTCATTTAAAGAATGGTAAAGTTGATTTACTTCAACTTATAGAAAACAAAGGTAAATTTATTGGTGTTTGTTTATTCTGGAGTATCTTATTTGGAGTTCTTATGATTCTTACAACAAGCCTATCCCTTTCTTACTTCGCAGGTTTAGACTATACCTTCTGCATCCTTTGGATTGGTATTGCAGATGTTGTACCAATTGCCCTTACACCTTTTGTTATCTTACTTCTTGCTAAGAGAATGAAAAATATCCGCAATATCGTTCCTTATATTTAGAAGTACATAAAAACGCGTAATCACTAAAAGGGAGTTTATGAGTGAATAAGTAATTCACTCATAAACTCCCTTTATCTCATTTAATAACTACTCACAAGCAATAAAAAACTAGCTTAAAAACACTCTCTAAGCTAGTTTTTAACCTTATTATTCAATAACACGCTTGTAGCCCATAATAGGTGCCATACCCCTTTGCATCATTGGACTTACTTTTACTGTACTGCCTGGTACTGTGGCATGGACAACTGTATCATTACCTACATAAATTGCTACATGATTGACTGTACCATAACCATAAAATACTAAATCTCCAGGTTTTAATTGTTCACGTGATACTTTGTAACCATTTGATGCAAACTGTCCTCTAGAGCTTCTAGTTAATGTCACTCCAAAGTGCTTAAAAACAGCTGTTGTATAACCTGAACAATCAACACCTTTATTTAAATCATTACCTCCTGAACGATAAGGAGTACCAACAAATTGTTTGGCATAGTTAACAACTTGCTCCCCTATAGATAGTTCTTGCTTTTTAGGTGCCTCAACCTTTTCTTCTTTTGTTACTTCCATATTTACTTCTGGTGCTACAGACACCTCTTCTTCTGCCTTCACTTCTACGGAGCTAGCAGCTTCCTTTATATATTGTTTTTCCAAATAGACAATCTCATTCTCTTCGATTAAAACCCCATAATAACCTTCTGTTTCTTCTACAATAACTATTTCTTCACCTTCTCTTATATAACAGGCTACTTCTCCGTTGTTATCAGGTATGACATAGGCATAGGCTGTTTCTGTGGCTACACCATTTTTTTCTTCTGCAGCTAATAAACTTGTTGAAAGAATTGTAAAAGACATGAATACGGTGGCTAAAATCTTAAGAGTTTTGCTTTTCACTATTATTTCCCCCTGAATGTTTATCTATTTATCTTGTACGTTAATATATTATTTATAAATGTTACGAACTTATTATAAACTATAACTTTTTGTATGTCAACTATTGACTAAATTATTAAAAATTATATTTAAAATTTATCCATTTAGTCTAAAACACGTTTTATACCAATCATAGGCTTACCATAATAAAGCTTACTCATCTTAATTCCTGATTTAGCATCACTTGCGTGGATAATTTGTCCCCCACCTGCATAAATCGCAACGTGATCAATTGTTTTCCCATTGGTACCGTAGAACACTAAGTCTCCTGGTAAAATATTATCTACACTTACACGGTAACCATTTGTACTATATTGAGCTCTTGAGCTACGTGCAATAGAAACTCCAAATTTTTTCATAATTTGCTGTGTAAAGCCTGAACAATCCACTCCTGTGGTTAAGCTGTTACCACCATAGACATAACGTCCACCTAGAAATTGTTTGGCATAATTTACAACTTCCTCACCAATATAAGTTTTTTGCTCAATTGGTTTTTCTACTACCGTTTTCTTATAAGGGAGAAGCTCTAAATCTGTTTCATCAATTTGACTTTTATAAATATAACCTTCCCTATCTTCTAGTTTTACTTTATAAAAATTATCTTGTCTCTCAAGAGCTAAAACAACTGTTTCTGCATCAAGAAAATCGATAATATCTGCCTCTGGACTTGCAGCTACTCTTACTTTCGTATCTTCAGCCGTAGCTTTTGTCAGACTTCCTAATATCTGAACGGCCTCTTCCTCTACTTCGTAAGTACTTTCATCTTCTAAAGTTACTATGTACTTACCCTCCTCTTTAGACACAATATTAACAACGTCTCCTTTTTCCTTTATAACAGGTTCTTTACCTTCTGTTTGAAGTAAGGTTTCACTTTGTAATGTACCATAAACAGCTGCCTGTGCTGTTCCTACTAAAGCAAATACACTTAGTCCTGTAATAAATAATAAACGATATAATCTCATGTTATTCCTCCAAAACTTATTATAAGTTATTACTAACTTGTTATATTTGTTAAGTAATTGTTACAAACTTATTATATAAGCTTAAGACCCATTTGTCAACAGCTTCCAGTCTTTCTTTATTTTTGTAAGTTAATTCATAAAATAAAAGAACCTATTAAAAACTATATTTTTAGTCTTTAATAGGTTCTTAATTTATTTCTAAATGGATTATCCTATCTCTCTTTAACGTATTCCAAACTTAAAGACAGTCTTTTGTCTATAAGTATCTTCTGGTTTTAAAATAACTCCTTCTTTAAAAAGTTCATTACGCCCAATAGGTAAACATTGCGTTTCAAAGCAAACACCATAACGAGGCTTTTGAGATTCACCATTCTCTAATAAAAGAGGAGCATCTGCATGATTCATAGTATACATAACCACACCTGGTGCTGTTGTAGTCACTTCCATATATCTTTTTGAAACCTTATCATAAAACTCAACGGCTACTTCATCATCATTTAGCACCCATGGGTGATCATATCCAGCTCCATTAACAAGCTGCTCATGCTTTTCATTAATATCTCTACCAATAGCTTTTGCCTTTCTAAAGTCAAAAATACTATCTTCATTAAGTGCAATCAGCTTACCCGTCGGAATAAGCTCTGAGTCTAATTCACAATATGTATCACTATGAATAACTACTTCTTGCTCTAAAATAGGACGTTTAGCATCACCTGATAAATTAAAGTAGGTATGGTTCGTAAGATTAATAATGGTTTCTTTATCTGTTGTAGCTGTATAATCAATCGTTAAAGAATTATCATTTTTTAACACATAGTCTACCTTTATATCTAAATTCCCAGGAAAACCTGCTTCTCCATCCCTACTCCAATAAGTAAAGCTTACTGTTGCTTCCTCTGCATCACTCGTCCCTTTACCTTCCCATAGCTGTGTATGATAAGCTACTTCTCCACCGTGAATAGTATTTTTACCATTACTATTCTTGGCAAATTCATAAACTTTATCTCCTAGCGTTACTTTTGCCTCACCGATCCTTCCAGCAACTCGCCCTATAATAGACCCAAAGCAACCTGGATTTTCCTCATAAACACTCTTGTCTTGCCAGCTTAAAACTACATTTTCTAGCTTTCCTTCTTGATCAGGTACTAAAACCTGAGTTAATGTTGCCCCTAAATTAATCAGTTCTACTACCATGCCTTGATCATTCATAAGCTGAAATTTTTTAATTTCTTTTCCACTTTTAAGCACTATACTTTCCTCTGTAAACTTCATAAAATTCCCCCTTAGTATTTCTAAATAGCATTTCTCAGTTCTTATCATATCAAATATAACTATAATTTTCAATTTTGTATTAGATTTATGAATCTTATTTTTCTAAAATTAAAACTCCCTTTATCTAAAGAAAATACTTTCTTTAAAATAAAGAGAGTTCTATTTAGTTTATAGGTTAGCAATTACGCAGTTAGCAAATTCTTCACCCGTTGCTCCATCACTTCTACCCGTCATTTTAATTGTATCATTGGCTATTTTAAGTGCTGTAAGAACATTATCTGCTTCTTTTACATAACCAATGTGACGAAGGAGAAGCTCTGCTGCTTTAATCATACTAGCTGGATTAGCATACATTTGCCTTCCTGTTTCTAGCATACGTGGTGCACTACCATGGATTGCCTCAAACATAGCATATTTATTACCTATATTTGCACTTCCTGCTGTTCCTACCCCACCTTGGATTTGAGCAGCTTCATCCGTAATAATATCTCCATAAAGGTTAGGAAGAACAAATACTTCAAAGCCTGTTCTTACTTTTTCATTAATAAGATTGGCTGAGATAATATCTACAAACCAGTCATCTACTTGAATCTCAGGGTAATCTTTTGCTACATGATAGCAAAGCTCTAAGAACTTGCCATCTGTCTTTTTAAGAATGTTTGCTTTTGTAATAATAGCTACATGTTTTTTACCATTTTTACGGGCAAATTCAAAAGCTTGACGTGCAATTCTTTCTGTTCCTTGAGTAGTGGTGACTTTAAAGTCAAAAGACATATCTTCATCAATCACTATCCCCTTACTTCCAAGAGCATATTCACCTTCTGTGTTTTCACGGAAAAAAGTCCAGTCAATGCCTAGCTCTGGTACAGCTACTGGGCGTACATTAGCAAAAAGATCTAATTCTCTTCTCATGGCTACGTTAGCACTTTCAATATTAGGGCCATCCCCCTTGCTTGGTGTAGTTGTAGGACCTTTAAGGATAATGTCACATGCCTTAAGCGCTTCTAATACATCGTCTGGAATAGCTTTGCCAGCTTCTATACGATTTTCAATGGTGAGTCCTTCAATTTGCCTAAATTCAATTTTACCTTTTTCTATTTCTTCTTTTAAAACTGCACGAAGTACACGTTCTGCCTCAGCAGTAATTGCTGGTCCAATTCCATCTCCACCACAGCATCCAATAATGATTTTATCCATTTGATGATAGTCTATGGCACCCGTATCTTGTTTCATTCTCTCTACACGTGCAAGCTGAGCTTCTACAAGTGCTGCAAAATGCTCTTTTGCCTTTTGTATCTTATCCATCTTCAAAATCCTCCTTCACTTATATCCGAAACCTTTACTTTTCTATTATACCAAAATAAGTTGGTTTTTGTCCAAATATTATTTTACTTTATGTATTTTTATAAACAATTAAAGAGGTAGTTTTATTTTCTATCTACCCCTTTGAAAAATTTTATTGATTCGTAGTTAAATAGCTAGAAATAAAATGTTCAAGTTCCTCATCACTCATAACCGTTGTACGTCCATCTTCATACTCTTTATCTACCCATTCTTTGATTTGTATACAAAGTGGGTCGTTTTTATCAATATCCTTCAGTTCTTTAAATTTAGGACTGGTGCTAATCCAATGGGCAATACCAGCAAGACCAGACGTATTGCTTACAGATACACGCACAGGACGATTAAGGAATTTATCTGTATCAAAAATATTATAAATCTCTTCGTTCTTTAACAAACCATCCGCATGAATCCCTGCACGTGTTACATTAAAGTTCCTTCCTACAAAAGGTGTGCGCTCTGGAATTTTTTCTCCAATAACATTTTCAAAATACTCTGCAAGTTCTGTGATAACAGTTGTATCCATACCATCTAATGTGCCTCTTAACTGTGCATACTCAAAAATCATTGCTTCAAGAGGTGTATTGCCTGTTCGTTCACCTATACCAAAAAGTGAACAGTTAACCCCTGAACAGCCATACAGCCAAGCAGCAGTTGAGTTACTAACTGCTCGATAGAAATCATTGTGCCCATGCCATTCAATCCATTCATTTGGCATACCTGCATAATGGTGAAGGGCATACATAATGCCTGGAACACTTCTTGGAATCATGGCACCTGGATAACTCACCCCATACCCCATCGTATCACATGCACGTATTTTAATAGGAATCCCCGCTTCATCACTTAGCTTTTTAAGCTCTGCAGCAAAAGGTACAACAAAGTTATAAATATCTGCTCTCGTAATATCTTCAAAGTGGCAACGAGGTACAATTCCTCTCTCTATGCATTGCTTAATAACCTTTGTATAATGTGCAATAGCTTCTGAACGTTTCATATGTAGCTTATGGAAAATATGATAATCTGAACAGCTTACCAAAATTCCTGTTTCTTTAATCCCTATTTGCTTAACAAGTTCAAAATCCTTTTCAGATGCACGGATCCAAGAAGTGATATGAGGAAATTCATAACCTAATTCCATACATTTATAAACTGCTTCTCTGTCTTTTTGACTATATAAAAAGAATTCGCTTTGTCTCACAATTCCTTTGGGACCACTTAAACGATGAAGCATTTTATAAATCTCTACAATTTGTTCTGTTGTATAAGGTGCTCTTGACTGTTGGCCATCCCTAAAAGTAGTATCTGTAATAAAAATTTCCTCTGGCATATCCATTGGAACACGTAAACTATTGAAGGCAATTTTAGGAATTTCGTCATATGGATAGAACTCCCTAAACATATTAGGCGTTTCCCTTTCTTCTAATTGATACCTAATCTCAGGGCTTTCAAGAAGATTGGTTCTTTTATTCATTTCAAACATTTTCATCACCTCTTGAATTTTATTTGAAACAATCCTTTAATTGTCAGACATTTCATAGGTATAATTGTATACAATGATACATACTCTGTCAATATTATTTTTAAAAAAATACTTAGGATTTTATTTTTTTACTTTTATTTATATTTTAAAAATGATTTAACAATAGTAACATTTTTTCCCATGCCTCATACTATATTAGTGAAGATACTAAGATAATTGCTTGATGAATTTCTACAATATTTTTTCGAAAACCAAAAAAAAGGATACAAGCGCTAGAAAGAAATAAATTCTTTTCTATTTTTGGTAATTATAGTCATTTTTCTTCTCCTCACGTAATAAACTAGAATATGTGAACTTAATTAGAAGGAGGGTAAATAGGTGACTTAAATCTAGCGTCTTAGCCTACTTTTATTCTACTTGGTATCATCTATAAGAAACTTATTACATTATTTAATTATATAGGAGGTAAATAGAATGGATGATTTTAGACTTTTAGACAATGGCAATATGTGGATATGGATAATTATAGCCTTTTTACTTTTCTCTGGCTGTGGTAGCTGTGGAAATGGTCTTTTAAATGGTTCTGAATGTGGTATTGGCAATTTGTTTGGTGGCTGCAATAATACTTGGACTTGGATCATTATTGCTGTTATTCTCTACTGGTTATTCTGCAGCAACAGCTGTGGTGGCGGTGTTTTTAGAAACGATATCCAATAATAATAAATAGAAAAAAGCCAAGGCGTTTAGCCCTGGCTTCTTTCTATTTATTATTATTTTTTAAGAGTGTTCACCCTCTAAAGTATTCCTCTCTAGGCTTCCTCTTTCAATAGCTGTTATTAGTTTGTACATAATAAGCTTATAAGTCAGCTTTTTTAACAGCTCCCTATCTTTGTTATCATCTCGATAAAGTGTTTCTAAATGTTTATACTCTGTAAAGCTTTTTTCAATTATATCATTATAAATAATAGCATCTAGTATAAACTTAAGAATAGGTTTTTCCTCTGGCATAAAGGGAATGATGGCTCTTAGAAGTTGTGCTTCCTTTCCTAAATTATTTTCACATTCTGAGCGATAGCCCTCTATTTTCGTTTTAAACTGTGCTAAATAGGTTTTATCCATATAGCCCCAAATAAGGGCTGCGATTTCATCCAAATCCCTCTCAATATTTATAGATGTACTTTCTTTACTCATAAAAAACCATCCTCTTTTTTAGTTTCTTTATAGTGTATTCCTATTTCTTTACAAAAATAACCAAATAAGTTCTATTACTTTACATGTCTGACATACATTATAAAAGAAACTGTTAAAGGTGGTTTTCCTATGAATTCTTTAGATAACGCTACTCGAAATGATTTCCTACTTATTTCAAAATCACTCATTCCCTATTTAAATCCTAACAATCAACGTTCTGCAGCTATTTTTATTAAAGCTATAGAGCTCCTTTATACGGTAGAAGTCTTTTCAAAAGAAGATTTTGTAAGAGGCTTTAGTCGTTCTACTGAGCAAGGCTGGGAAAAAAGCTTTTTACGTGATATACGTAAAGACCTTTCAGATGAACGTGGCTATTTTATAGATGTTTTATTAAAACTTTCTGAAGCAAAAGATATTTTTGCAATGCGTAACCAGTCCCACTCTCCTATGTCGTCTAGTACAAACCTCGACTCTGGTATTCCTGTACAAGAAAGTATTACACCAGAAGAGCCCAAAATGCAGACAAACGCCAATACTACTCATCAAGGGCCTAATCCAAGTGATATCCTGAGTAGTCTATCCAGCTTATTAGACCCCAATCAACTGCAATTACTTAAAGTACTTTCAGGCTTTATGAAATAAAAATCAGAAAGGAGAACCCTATGAATCTTTCAACTCATCCTGCTTTTTCTCATGTTGATCCTAACTTTTTGCAGACACTACAAAAAACCATCGATCATACAAGCGGTAAGTCCGAACTTGAAATGCTTGGTACAATGATGGCTATCTCTAATGAGGCAAAAAAGAAAAACATCTCTTTTACTCCAGAGATGCAAACAGCTCTTTTAGATTATCTTAAATCACACCTACCTGTTGCAAAGCGCAAGCAATTTGATGCCTTTCTCTCTATGTTTTTATCTAAAATGAATACTCAGTAGTCTGCTATTAGCCTTTCATAGTGTTTAGCTGACTCTACTAAATCTTCCTTTTGGGCTTCAGTTAATGGTTTTATCACCTTGGCTGGAGCCCCTAATACGAGCATCCCATCTGGAATAACCATGCCTCCCGTTACTAGGCTCCCTGCTCCTATCAAACAATTTTTACCTATCCTTACTCCATCTAAAACAATACTTCCCATCCCTATTAAACTATAGTCTCCTATCGTACACCCATGTAGTGTGACATTATGCCCAATAGTTACTCCCTCACCTATACATAGCCCCTTATCCTCTCCTACGTGTAAAACACATCCATCTTGTATGTTTGTCCTTTTTCCTATCTTAATCTCATGGACATCCCCTCTTAAAACAGCATTATACCATACACTGCACCCTTCTTCTAACCAAACCTTACCAATAAGCTGGGCTCCCTCTGCAATAAAGCACCCTTCCTTTATTTGCGGAAAGTAACCTTTATAACCATGTAACATGCTGTAATCTCCTTTTTTAATCCTTATTTAACTTTTTGCTTTTCAGTTTTCCTTATCAGTATACACTATATTATTTGATTTACTCTCCTCTTTTGGGTTATTTAATATGTAATGCTCAAGCATTCTTACCTTTATCTTATCCTCCTCATAGCTTATGTAGATTTCTCTTGGGGTTTGATTATCAGTTTGTTGATTTTCATATTCTAAAAAATGCGTCGCTTGTCTTTCCTTATAAACTGCATCATATATTTCTTGCATTACTAAAGTATCTTTTATACTCCGGTAAAATCCTCCCGTATTATTAGCAAGTGCTTGTAGTATAGCTCCTTCTTCTCCTATATCAATGATAAAAATAGGTATCTGATAATGTTTAGCTAATTCAGTTAGCATTTGAGGTGTACACTTACTTTCTCTTTCCCTGCCATCACTAAAAGCTATGATACATTTAACTCCCTCTTGTTGAGCCATTTGATTGATAGCTACATAAAGTGTATCATAAATTGAATCCTTAGCCTCTTTCATTTCCATCATTTGATCTATAGCTTCTAAATAGTTCTTTTCTTCTAAGCCCTCAAGAGTTACCTTGTCTCCTTCTTGAAAATGTACTTGACTCATCAGTTGCTTTATAACCTCTTGTCTATTCTTTAAATCCTCTTCTCTTATCTCTTCACTCACATCTAAAACTAAACCTATATTTAGTTTCTCTCTCTCCTTTAGCAAGCTCACTTTTTCAACTCTATAAGTAGTATAATTTTTTTCGCCTATTAATCTTTCAGAAAGATAAAAGGCTTCAGGTATTAATTCTTTTTCTATTTTCTTATCTTTGTCATCCTTTAACGTAACATAAAGCTTCATGGTAGGATAGTTAGAAGCATCCACTTGATTAATGGTTAACGTATAGGGAATGTAGCTATTTATTAGTTCAGCTACTGCTTTACTTTTCTTAAATTTTCTAAGAGCATCCCCATACTTACCACTTTCAAATAATGCCTCTCCTTGTTGTTTTAAATAAACTAGGTGCTCTAATTCTGCTTGATAGGCCCTTGATAAATTCATTTCTTCTAGCTTTTTCTTTAAGAGTTGAATTTGTTTTTTATTATCCTCTATAATATACTTTTTAAAAGCTTTTAAATCTCTCACTGCTAATTGTCCCGCTTCTAAGTCTCCTTTTTCAATACTGGTATTTAAATCCCTATTAAGTTCCTCTAGCTGCCTTTCATTTTCTTCACTTAATACATAGTTCTTACTTAAATCGTCAAAGGCGCCTTGATACTCTTTAAGTTGAGCAAATTCCTTACTATAGTTTTCAACCTCTTTCTCTATTTCACTGAGCTTAGCTTGCTTGCGCTCTAGTTCTCTAATATTTTTTTTCTCAAGTAATGCATAATAATTATCTAAGGATTTTTTATACTCTTCGCCCTTTACTCCTACTCCATAATCTTCTATGTTTTGGCTAAGTGTCGTTAATCTTTGACTATAAACCTCTATAGTCTTTTTTTCCTGTAGCTTAAAAACGAGAAACCCTCCCCCCATGGCAAGTACAAAAAAAACTAAACTGTTTTTCATATACTTATAACGTTTTGCCTTACGTAATCCCTTTTTCCCATTATTAGAACTTTCCCCTTGTTCTACTTTATATTTCGGGCAAAACATATTCACCTCAGCTCCTTTATACAAACTCAATACCTACTCACGTTTTCTATCTGTTTATATTTTATTATATATATTAAAATATTTCCACTTTTTTGTTTAATTTTTCTATAAAATAATACCTTCTGGATAATTTCTCTTATAACTCCTGAAGAATTCTCCTTATACTAACTATACCCCTTATATCTTTACCGCGCTTTGTCACGGAACTCTGGAAAATAAAGGAGGCGGTAAGCAAAATGCTTACCGCCTTCAGTTTAAATGAGCTTTTAGTTTATGCCGTTATTATTTGTTAGAGAACAACTCATAAAAACGAGTTAGAATAGCTGCTACCTCTGCGCGAGTAGCACCTGTTTTTGGATCAAGCCTGTTGTTTCCTTTGCCAGAAATCAGTCCGTTTGCAACAGCCCAAGTCATTGGAAGCTTTGCATAACCAGAAATAGTGCTGGCATCGGTAAACTGAGACAAGCTAGAGGTTTTACTTACATCATACCCCTTAAACTGCGCATAGCGATAAAGAATAGCTACCATTTGCTCACGAGTGATATTGTCCTGTGGTCCATACTTGCCGTTACCATAACCCTTGACAATCTTGTGTTCCTGTCCCCAGGTCACACCGTTATAATACCAGCTTCCTATTGTTACATCATCAAAAATAGATGTCACAGTTGCTCTTGGCTCGTTTTCCATACGGTGTAATACCGTCACAATCATACCACGTGTGGTGTCAAGATAGGGGCTGAAGGTCGTATCAGATGTCCCTTGAAACCATCCTTTTCGAGTTGCTGTATAGACAGCAGCTGCAAACCAATCTTCATCTTTCACATCATCAAACTTGACATCATTAGGCTTTTCATCGGTTTTTGGATTTTCCAAACTGCTATCTTTCCTGAAAATAACTTTCAATGTATGCTCTTTTGTTATGTTCTTAAAGCTGTAGCTTGTGCTCGCACCAACGCTTTTGCCGTCTACTAAAACATCGAAAACCATATAGCCCTTTTCGGGGGTAAAGGTGAAGGTTTGATCACTCCACTCAGGAATGGTCACCTTATTGTCAGCGCCTGGATCAGGAACTATGGTGCCATTGCCTTCCTTGGTGATTTGAATGTCATAGGCGTTGTAGCTGCTACCGCCGGACGAACCGCCGCTGCTACTACCACCGCCACCGGTATTGCTTTGTAAGTTATTGTACACTATAGCGTAGGTAGAGAAGGCATCGGCATCAAAGGCTAATGTCTGCATCACTTGATCATAGTTCGGTATAATGACCTTTATGCTGGTGATACCGTTTTCGCTATGGGCACGAATGACTTGATAGCCTTCTTTGCCCTGCAAGGCTGTTGGCAAATCAAGTACAATATGCAAGGTTTGACCAGACGGTGGTTGAATATTTTCTGTGGCGTTATCCACTACTGTTCCTGTGATGATTTTGACTAGCTTTGCTTCGAGATACATTCCCACCTCTTGATTTTGTCCTAAAGCAGCATCCATTTCTTCTTTATCGGCGGGTATATCTTTCTTTTCCACTAGCAGCTTGATTTCCACCTGTGCCCCTGACTGTTTTGCAATCGCACTATCCTGTGGGGTGAACATCTCATCCAAATTGCGCACGGCTACAGAAGGGGTGCTGCTGCCTTGGATTGTAACCTTGGTAAGCTTGCCCCCGTTTGGCAAAGTAAGATTTTCTGTGATGCTAACTTCTTTTATGGTAACCTGCTTGGTTACAATCTGAGCATTCTTTTGGGCAACAAGGCTGTAGCTACCGTAAGGAATGACTTGAAACTCGTATTTTCCATCTTTACCTGTAACAACAGTACTGCCAAACTGTGTGCCATCGGTTCCGTACTTCATCAGCTTAACTTCCGCCCCTACTACAGGCTTTCCATCCTCATCCTCTACTACGCTGCCATTCAAATCCCCTGTCTTGTCGGGAGCTTTGGTAACAGTGAGCTTTGCCGGATGTGTGACTTTGTCTGATGCCCCTTGGGAACTAACTACACAGTAATAGTAGCTGACACCCGCAGGTTGCTTATCCAGGGTAAGGGCAGCAGTGGTTTTGTCTTCTAGCTTTGTACCACCATTGTTTGCATTAGTAGTATTTTTGTACCACTGATAGGTAAGCGTAGCTGACTTGGTGGCAACTGCTTTGACAGCGAAGCCAGCAGTCATCTCACTAGTAACCTCAATAGCCTTAGGCTGCTGGGTGATAGTGATACTATTGGTTGCTGGGACAACAATGTCCACCTCGCCATTGGGATAGGTTGGGTAGTTAGGATTGTCAGGGTCGCCGGGGTCAATTTCCTTGATGAGGGTTCCGCCACCTGACAGCGTAATGGTAAGGGTATATTTGCCTAGAGGTAGCATTTCAAACTTGTATTTTCCGTCTACTTTAGTGGTTCGCGGATTTGGACTAATGCCTGCAGTCGGTGCAAGTATTACCGTTGCATCCTTTACTGTGTTGCTGCTATCATCCTTTACTGCACCTTCAATAGTCATGTACAGACTGTTACGTACGGTTACCTTTGCCACATTAGAGGTTTTTGGTTCTGCACCGCTGGCTTTCACCTCACAGTAGTAGTAGGCAATGCCTTTTGCTGCAGTAGGTGCTAAATAACTGCTGCTCGTTGCCCCGCTGATTGCTGTACCCCCTGTGGTGCTACTTACTGTGTTTTTGTACCATTGGTAAATCACTGCGTTGCTATTAGACACACCTGCCGATATGCTAAGCCCTGCTGTATCGCCCAGTGCCACTGTCATAGACTTGGGCTGACTGGTAATGCTGATGGTGGGCTTTGCAGGAGGGGTAATTGGAAGATCTGGGTTGACGTTAGGCACGCTAATTGGCTGCTCCTCGAATACCTCTCCACTTGGAAGGGTGATTTTTAGTTTGTAAGTGCCGTTAGGTACTTCAATAAACTTAAATTTACCATCTGCAGTGGTGGTCTGTGGATTGCTACTTGTGGTGAATTTTTCTGGTGGATTGGGGTCGGTACAGGTCAGCTGTACAAGCTCTACCGTTGCACCTGCAATCGTTTGTTTGTCGTCGGTTTGTACGGTGCCTGCAAGGATGCCGTAGGTAAATACCGTTACCTTAACAGGACGTGTAGTAACTGATTCTAGACCTGTTCCTGATACCACGCAGTAGTAGTAGGTTGTGCCCTTGGTTTCTGTAGGAGACTTGTAGTCCTTGGCAGTGGCACCGCTGATTTCAGTACCCCCGCTGTTGGCATTTTGGGTATTCTTATACCACTGGTAGGTTACTGCCGTGCCATTGGTGGCATTGGCTGCTGCTGTTAGCGTAACAGCTGTGTCCTTTTTCACAGTGGCATCCTGTGGCTGTTCACTGATTTGGATACTTGCCTCATCGGGAATCACGATGTCCGGGTCGATGGGCTCAGATGGGTCCGTGGGGTTCACACCTGGGAAAGCGTATGGTCCATAGACAATCTTGCCACCGTCTGGCAGGGTAATGGTAAGCTTATAGTTGCCATCCGGCACAAGTTTAAATTGGTATTTTCCGTCTGCTAATGTAGTCTGTGAATTGCTGCTGCTCGTGATAGCACTACTGCCATAGGGCCAAGTGCCTACGTACTCCAACTTGACAGTTGCGCCCTGTACAAGGTCACCGTTCTCCTTTTTCACCTCGCCTGCAATGGTGTTGGTCCCCACTACCTTTAGGGCTGCTACGCGGGTATAGGCGGTTAGCTCAGGTGGTGCAGTGACGGGTGATACATATGCATAGCCGTAGAGCTTATAGATGCCACGCTCTGTAGGAATATTGTTGTTCGTTTCATTAATGGTCAGTTGACTGCCGGTCTGCTCAATCCGCTTATCCTTGTCTACGTCTGGCTTGTTATTTAGGAGCCAATACCAATAATGTGCCACGGAATCCGCAAGGTGCGGCGTGCGCTCGCCCAGCATTTCAAAGACAGCATTCTGCCCTGGGATGCCCTTGATGATGTAGCCATCTTGAGGCTGTCTTGTAATGGTTAGATAAGGCTTTGGCTTCACAAGCTTCACATTGCTGTAGTCGCCGGTGACATTGGCGGTCACACTACTTGTATCCTCAAATGTAGCTGTGACGGTGAAATAGTCCTCTGGGATATTGTCGAAATGGAACTTGCCGTCTGCGCCGGTGATTGCCGCAGCCGTACCGTATGTAGGTAAAAGTGTCACGCTGACTCCAGAAATAGGAGTGTTATCTTCTTCCACGACTATGCCGGAAACAGTAACGAGCTTCGTCCACTTGGCATAGACGGTTATGCTAGTATTCACAACCGTTGCACCAGTAAACTGTTTTCCGCCTCCGGTTTTCTCAGTATACCACCCATCAAAGCGGTGGTTTTCCTTGGTAGGAGCGTTTGGCAGCGTAATGAGACTGCCCTCCTCGATGCCACTGATTGACAATACGGTGCTGCCGCCGTCGCTGTCAAAGGTAACCGTGCAGAGCTTTGGTGCGTCGGTCACCGTGACGGTCGCCGTCGCTGACTTTGTGCTGTCCGCCTTGGAGGTTGCCGTTACTGTGAGGGTATTTGCTGTTTCAAAGGCATTCACTGTCAGCAAGCCGGTTGCATCAATAGTACTTTTTGTGCTTCCACTTACACTCCACGTTACACCCACTTCACCTGTACCTGTACCCGTCACGTTGGCGGTAAATTGCTGGGTTTTCGTCTTTTTAACGGTTGCAGTAGACGGGGTTACCGTCAAGCCAGTGATGTTAGAGGTTACCGTGATGGCAAGTTCCTTGGTGTCACTGCCGCTGGCATTGGTTACTTTGACGGTAAAGGAAAAGGTCCCGCTCTTTGTTGGTGTGCCGGTGATTTTACCCTCACTGCTGAGCGTTAAACCATCTGGCAAATTACCGCTTGCTTTGCTCCATGTTGGCGTAGGGTAGCCCGTTGCTTGTAAGGTTTCACTATATGCCGTGCCCACTATACCACTAAGTAGGGTTGTTGGGGTTATACTTGGCTTGGCTGGTGTCTGGACATTGATAGTCATACTTGCCGTGCCATATTTTTTAGGATTTTGGGTTGAAGTTGCCTTCACCACATAGATTTTACCGCCTACTGCACTACTTGTCACAGTCACTTTGCCCGCTGAATCGATAGAAACGTTCTCATCATCGTTTAAAATGGACCATGTGACAGTTTGGTTCGTTTCATCCGTCACAGTGGCGGTAAACTGCTGTGTGCCGCCCTGTGCAACGGTGGCATTTGATGGGCTGACCGTCACACCACTTACGATAGGATTGCTACTGTTGCCAGTACCGGTACTGGTGCCGATGCTATAGCCAATGAGGTGTCCAATATATATTGGGTTATCAGAGCTAGTTCCGATATCTCTGGTAGCAAGCTCGCCAGTTTTCTTTATTGTAAGGCCCTTAGGGGAGTAACAGTTTTGCATTTGTACAACACTCCCCACTAGCCCGCCGCCTCCTATCACGCCGCCTACGAAGGAATCTCCTATGACCATACCACTGTTTTGGCAGTTTTTTACTCCTAT
This sequence comes from Sporanaerobium hydrogeniformans, assembly GCF_002735925.1. Lineage (GTDB taxonomy): Bacteria > Bacillota > Clostridia > Lachnospirales > Cellulosilyticaceae > Sporanaerobium > Sporanaerobium hydrogeniformans. Next base: position 57,240 of record NZ_PEDL01000006.1, read on the forward strand.
ACCGTTGTTTCCATTACAGTCCTTTCCCACCACGCCACCGATGTACGATCTTCCTATGACCCTGCTACTGTTTTGGCAGTTTTCTACTATTCCATATACAGCATTTACTGCTGTCACACCACCAACGCATTCACTGTACTCACTGTCGATGATGCCACTATTTGTGCAGTTTTTTAATATGCCTGCGTTGGTTCCCACTATGCCGCCGAGTTGGCCACTTTGTGAGTAGGTATTTACGTAGGTTCCTCTGACCGTACCGCTGTTGGTGCAATAATCTACTTTTCCACTATTACATCCCACAACACCACCGCCGTTGTCGCCCGAGCCCGCGTTAATGACCGTGCCGGTGTTTTGGCAGTTCTGTACTATTCCATAGTTTAATCCCACTACACCGCCGACCATGCTGTTGACCGTACCGTTGCCTCCTATGTTGCTGAACGTACCTATGACCGTGCTACTGTTTGTACAGTTATCTACACTTACCTTTTCTGAAGCCCCAATTACTCCCACCACACTACCGACCAGAGCATTACGATTGCTGATATAGCTCTTTGCTACCGTAACATTCTTTATACTACCATCTTTGATTGCTCCGAACAGACCCACACCTCTTAAATGTGCTGCTCCGCTCCTCACGCCCATAGATAGCGCGTTATGATACATGCCGCTGATGGTGTGGTTGTCGCCATCAAAGGTTCCGGCAAATGCCTTTGCATATGTGTCTGTTAACGTATAACCATCTGCTTGGCCGATGGGCATCCAGCTGTTTAAGCCGGTGGTATTATCGTTCCAGCTTTCCCAGTCTGTTGTGTCATTGAGCACAATATCCGCCGTTAGCTTATAGTGGGCACATTGTAGATAGGCATAGGTTTGAGCATCTTGGTCTAGCGCTACCTTACGAATACCTTGGCCATAGGAAGGCGAATCCTTATCAATGAACACATATTGGTTGATAACAGCCGATAAGAAACGCAGCTGCTTCGCCGTGGCAATTTGATAAGGGTCATCTTGTGTACCGGTGCCGCCATCAAAAAATACTTCGGAGGTCACATCCCAGCTTCTAGCAGTGCCCCCAGATGTACCTGTAAGCGAGAGACTACCCGATGCTAGCTCCTTACTAAATGCCATGGATGTTCTTGTCCCAGTTCCACTTGTCGCACTGCCACTGCCACCACTTATGGTAATTGTACCTGTCCCTCTCACACCAATGCCACAGCTTTCTTGCGCATTACCGCTCTGGACTGTTAGGTTACCACCTTTAATAGTAATTGTACCGATTGTACTGCCAACTCCCTGAACTGCAATGCCATAGCTAGTACTTTTTGCATTGCCACCAGTTACTGTGATCGTACCACTATTAATGATAAGGTTCTCTGCGTGAATGCCATAGCTAGCGCCGTTACTTGCATTACCAGTAGTTGCCGTGATCGTACCACTATTAATGGTAAGGTTCTTTGCGTAAATGCCAAAGCTAGCGCCATTACTTGCATTGCCAGCAGTTGCCGTGATCGTACCACTATTAATGGTAAGGTTCTCTGCGTGAATGCCAAAGCTATAGCCATCACTTGCCATACCACCAGTAGTGTTAAGTGTACCTGTACCCTCTATACTCATCAAACCCCCTCTACAGGTAATGCCCCTGCTATAGTAGTTTCTACCGTCTGTACGTCCACTGATTACTGTGTTTGTTGTTCCATCCAAAAGTTTGATTGTTGCATCCGGTGGTAGTATGATTCCATAGCTTTCAACTGAACTATCCTGCCCAGTAATGTTTGCCCCCGAAAGAACGAGGGTATTAGCACTATAGCCATCTGCAGCGGTTTTATACCACGCCCAACCTTCAGCGCTGTCGGTGACATTGGTTGTGGTGAAGTTCACGTTTATCAGTTGGCCAGTCGTCGTCGCGCTCTCATAGCTACCGTTTGTACTTGTCAAGTCCAGCGTAGTCTTCCTTTCGATTGGTATAGGGTCGCTACCCCCTGGGGATGCAAATGCACGTACCGGCAACATGGACAGCATCGGGCCAGTCGTCGTCGCGCTCTCATTGCAACCGTTTGCACTTGTCAAGTCCAGCGTAGTCTTCCTTTCAATCGGTATGGGGTCGCTATCCCCTGGGGATGCAAATGCACCTACCGGCAACATGGACAGCACCATACATACCGTGAGCAAAATACTAAAAAGTCTTTTTTTCATATTCTTCCTCCTATTTTGTTATTTTTTTGGGCCAGTAACACACTCCCACCTCTAGGCAGCGCGGCTTATCTAAGTGAAAGTCAGCATATTTACAAAACCAACATTGCTTAAGCCCGTGTAATGTATCACCTCTTGGCTCATAGGCTGGGCAGACCTGCTTTGGCCAGACATTGCCATCAGCGTTGGGCGCTGTGAGGAATGCCTCCTCACGCCTGTATGCTTCCATATTCAAGATCTCCTTTATGGAATAAATTTTCGTTATATTACGTCAAAAGAATAGCATAAAAAAAGTGTAAAAAGACAAATTACACTTAATGTTGTCATTTTTACACTTAATGTTATCGTTTTTCTTATAAAATCATTCGCACTCTAAACATTTCACTCTCAATTTTGAAAATCAGCTCGCCTTCATACTTTTTAGTAAAGGCAATCACGCTTTTGGTGCCCATGCCGTGACCCTCCTCACAGGTTACAGGATAACCCTCTTTGTCAAGCATGGTATCCTCAGTGCAGGGATTTTCAAGTTCCAAAATCAGCCGTCCAACATTGTAGCAAATAAAGCGGAGGGATTTCTCCCTGCCTTGCGGTAGCTTACTACACCCCATAATGGCATTTTCCATTAGATTGGACACCACCACGGAGAGTTCTGCTCCATCTACCGTCAACTCAGCCGGAATATCCAGTTCAATATGGGTTTTTATACCTGCACCTTCTGCCATGGTGGCATAATGGCCCACCGCCGCGTTGACCATAGGATTTTCACAGTAAACACGACTAACTTTCGGTTCAACCTGTACTTGGCCTTGGAGCAGTGCTATTGCTTCAGCAGTGTTATTCTGAGACAGTAGCTCTAAAAGCATATTGTTAAAGTGCCGTCTATCGTGGGTAGCACGGCTGTTTTGCTGTGAAACCTCCTCCATGAGTTTAAGCCTTTGACTCATACTATTTGCCGCTAAGTGAAGATATTCCTGCTCGGCTTGGATTTTACGGTTTTCCTCATACATGTCATACTTTTCTGTGATGGTTTTTAGTGAGTGGATAATGGCAATATATATTGTAATACCAAGCACAATTAACACTATTAAAGAAATATCATTTTGGCTGAGCCTTTCTACAATATCCCCGCCAAAGAAGTAGCCTAAAAAACTGATTAGCAATACCAAAATGGGGAGCATATAGATGTACCAATAGTCCAGCACACGACGATAAAGCTCAGATACCCACTTGTAAAATACAATGATTACCACTGAAAATAGTACCAGTCGTAAAAAAGCGTTGCCATAGTAGGGATCGGGGAAGATATCTGAAAGTATATAGCTTAAGAATACCACAGCAACATAGATGTTTAGCATGGTGATATAACTAAAGCACCACTGCATAATTTTATCGGTGAACAATGGCTTGAGGGCGATGCCGATGATAATAAGCATAACAAGGTCAAGGTGGAACACGGCGGTGTAGTTGTTGGCCCTATAAAAGTAGGCGTTGCCACTGATGTTGAAAAGCAAAATGAATGCCGTTGTAATGATGTAGATCCATTTGCTTTTGTACTTAGGGATTGCCATGGTGCAAAGGAGTAGCACCAGCATAACATCGGTAATAACCCCACGGAGCAGGTCAGGAAAAATTTCACTCATTTTTGTCTCTCCTTTGCCATAAGGTAGTCGGTGTAGCTATCACGTACTGCTATGTATTGCTTTGCAGAAATCGGTACAATTTTACCACCACGTAGGGTAAAGCTGTCCTTGGCAAACTCTTCTATGTATCGCATATTGACTACAAATGCCTTATGACATGTCAGGAAATAAGGTTTTTCCAAAAGCGGTTTTATATAATCGGCAAAGCTTTCCCGAATGGTGCGACTTACAAGTTCCTCCCCACCCGTTAGGATGTACAGAGCAACGTGATTTTTGTATTCACAAAAAAGAATATCCGACGGCTTCAGTACACGAATGCTATCGGCTGTTTTGACGGCAAGGGTCTGTTCCTCCGATAGATCTATTTTAGAGATTGCAAGGGTTAAGGTGTCAAAAAGCTGATGCTTATCCACCGGCTTTATGAGATAGTTGATAGGGTTTACACTGTAGGCTTGCAAGGCATACTGGGGCTCGGTTGTGATATAGATGATTTGCGCTTCGCGGTCAAAACAGCGAATTTCCTTGCCCAGCTCTAGGCCATTTACCATGGGCATCACAATGTCCAATAGGTAAAGGTGAAAACAATCTGCCTGCAGCTGATGCAATAGGTCGTCTGGGTGAGTGTACTGCTTTACCTCTGCTGACAAACCGTATGCAGTAAGGTATTCGGTTATATAGCTTTGCATCATCGTAAGCTCTTTTGGCTGGTCATCACAAATAGCTATTTTAAGCATAGGGTCACCTTCTTCACAAATATCTAAATATTGATAATATTATTATATCATGTAGCCTGTTTAGAGTCTATTGTTGCTTCTACGTCTCGTGTGATTTGAGTAAGGGACTATTAAACTAAGCAAGGCTCTGAGAATTCATCTTCCCAGAGCCTTGCTTTTGACGTATTCCGTTTGCGTTTCTTATTTCACTACAAGGTTAACAATACGCCCTTTGACATAAATCTCTTTCACGATTATTTTACCTTCTAATTTAGCAGCGACTAGCTCTTTCGCTTTTGCAATTACCTCTGCCTCTGGGGCTTCTGGGGAAACTGTCATTCTGCCTGTAATTTTACCTGTGATTTGAATAGCTATTTCAATTTCATCTTCTTTCATTTTTTCTTCATCATAAGTCGGCCATGTATTAGCAAAAACACTCCCTTTTTCCCCTACTGCTTCCCAAAGCTCTTCACTGATGTGAGGTGTAAATGGAGCAAGCAGTACAATAAGAGTTTTGATGGTTTCACTATCTAGCCCTCCTTCTTTCTTCTGAAGGTCAGCCAGCTTGTTGGTATATTCCATAAAGCCACTTACTACTGTATTGAGATTAAAACCTTCCATACGAATAGTAATATCTCTTATTAACTTATGGCGAAGTCTCTCCATTTCTCTTGTTTCTGCTACAGGTTTGTTTTCATCCACTAAGCGCCATACTTTATTGAGGAAACGGTTAACACCTTCAATTCCTCTATCATCCCATTCCGAATCTAATTCTGGTGGTCCAATGAAAAGTTCATACATGCGAAGCGAATCACAGCCATATTTTTCAACAAGCTCATCAGGAGAAATCACATTCCCCTTTGATTTACTCATCTTAGCACCGTTTTTAGTCACCATTCCTTGATTAAAGAGACGTGTAAAAGGTTCTTCAAAATCAACTACACCGATATCATATAAAAATTTAGTGTAGAAACGTGCATAAAGTAGGTGAAGAACAGCATGTTCAATCCCTCCTACATACATGTCCACAGGTAGCCATTTTTTCATATCTTCTTTACTAACAAGCTCTTTGTCATTGTGTGGATTTGGATAGCGTAAGAAGTACCAAGAAGAGCCTGCCCATTGTGGCATGGTATTGGTTTCTCTCTTGGCTGGTCCACCACATTTAGGACAAGTGGTGTTCACCCATTCATCGATTGCTGCAAGTGGTGATTCACCTGTACCTGTTGGTTCATAACTCTCTACTTCTGGAAGACGAATAGGAAGCTCTTCTTCCTTAACACCTACGATGCCACAGCATTTGCAGTGGACCACTGGTATAGGCTCTCCCCAGTAACGTTGACGTGAAAATACCCAGTCACGAAGCTTATAATTAGTAGTTTTTTTACCAATATTTTTTGTTTCTAGGAATTCAGGAATGGCTTTTTTGGCTTCTTCTGAAGACATACCATTAAAATCACCAGAGTTAATCATAAGACCAGGTTCTGTATAAGCTTCTGTAAGTTCTTCTTCTTTACCTGTCTTAGAAATAACTTGAATAATAGGTAAGTCAAATTTCTTTGCAAAAGCAAAGTCTCTCTCATCATGAGCAGGTACACACATAATCGCACCTGTACCATAATCAGCAAGAACATAGTCTGAAATCCATACTGGGATTTTTACTCCATTAAGTGGATTAATGGCATAGCAACCTAAAAATACACCCGTTTTATCTTTATCTGCCATACGGTCTACAGAAGACTTTGTTGAGGCATCAAAGACATACTTTTCTACTTCTGCTCTTTGCTCCTTGGTTACAAGGTTTAATACCGCCTTGTGTTCAGGTGCTAACACCATGAAGCTTGCACCATAAAGCGTATCTGGACGTGTAGTAAAGACTTTCACCTTTTCATCACTGCCTTCAATCTCAAAGTCAATTTCTGCACCGTAGCTTTTACCAATCCAGTCTGCTTGCATTTTTTTTACTTTTTCTGGCCAATTCAAATTCTCAAGGTCATTTAAAAGTCTTTCTGCATAGTTGGTGATTTTAAGCATCCATTGACGAAGGTTTTTCTTAGTAACAGTTGATCCACAACGTTCACAGCAACCTTCCTTCACTTCTTCATTAGCAAGTCCTGTTTTACAAGATGGACACCAATTAATAGGCATTTCCTTTTCATAGGCTAAGCCATTTTCAAACATTTTAAGAAAAATCCATTGTGTCCATTTATAAAACTCTGGATCTGTTGTGTTGACTTCTTTATCCCAATCATAGATGGCACTAATATCATGTAATTGACGTTTAAAATTTGCTACATTTTCTGCTGTTGCAATGGCAGGATGAACTTTCTTTTGAATGGCATAGTTTTCTGCTGGAAGACCAAAGGCATCCCATCCCATTGGATGAAGCACATAATGTCCTCCCAAGATTTTATAACGACTCCACACATCAGAAAGCACATATCCTCTCCAATGTCCTACATGAAGCCCGTTTCCTGATGGATAAGGGAACATATCTAAACAATAATAAGGCTTTCTATCAGGTGTTTCTACATTAATAGGTGCCTTTTCCCAGTTTGCTCTCCATTTCTGCTCAATTTGCTTATGATCGTATTTCATACTTGTCTCCTCCTTTAAAATAAAACAAAAACCTTCCGCTCTTAATCATCATTAAGAGACGAAAGGTTGTATTTCCGCGTTACCACTCTCATTTGCATCCTCTAAGGCTGCACACTTCACTCTTCTATAACGGGAAGACCCGCTGCCACCTACTTTTATTTCAGTACAGAACTTAACGATGAGTTCATAAAATTTGCTTTACTATTTCACACCATCCAATAGCTCTCTGAAAAAGCGCCTCTTACTACTATTTCGTTTCATTGTCTTTAGCTTTTTTCATTTAAAAGTGTTTTCTTACACTATTTTCATAGCAAATTCTATCACATAAAATATTTAAAATCAACGCTATTTCTCTTGTTTTTCCGGCAAAACCTCTTCTTTTTTGTTTTTCTTTAACACTTTATTTTTAGTATGTCTATTCAAGCGGATAGTGAAAAAGGCAATAACGGCCACAAAGGGTACAAAAACAACTAAAAAAGGAATGCAAGCAACTACTGCCAATATAAAATTCTTTGCTAAATCAATGACATTTTCAACTGAACGATTAAAGGTTTTTACTAATCGATCTCCAAAAGTAATCACCGGCTTTACCTCTTGCACCTTTTGTACCTCCTGAATATGAATATTAATCGTACTCATATCCACTAGTTGATCATATTTCTGAAGGGTTCCCTCTGCTTTTTCAAGCTCATAGGTAACCTCTCCTAGCTCCTTCTCTATCTCAAAAAGCTCCTCTAAAGAACCTGATTGCTCGAGTAAACTTAAAAGCCTTTCATGGCGAGTCTTAAGACTTTTAAGACGAATTTCTGTATCTACATATTGGTTGGTAATATCCTCACTATTGGTACTGGTTCGCGTAACGCTCCCATACTCTTGTGGACTATTTAAAAAACTATCAAAATGCTTTTGAGGTATACGTACCTCTAAGTAGGCAGAGCGCATATTTTGATACTCCTCGTAGTAATTACCTCCTTCTACATTGGAGTTTTGAATATAGCCTTCTAAACTTTGGATTTTTTTTCCTAAAGCCTCTACACAAGCTTTAAACTCTTTTGTTTGAATTTCCATTTCTCCTGTCTTAATCATCTTACGATTGTAAGCCATATTCGTATCAATAACAGGATTCCCCTCACTTAGCTCTGCTTCTTCTATAGCTGTATCTGCCACTTGGCTTTCACTCTTCGTCTCTGAAGTAGCCGTCTCATATCGATTACTTTTAGATGATGCACTACACCCCGTACTTAAAATGATTAAACTCAGTATCCATACTCCAATTTGACCCTTTTTAAATTTCATCTACCTTCCTCCTACCTCATTTATAACTCATTATAAACTATTTTATACTCACTTAGACGTATTAATTGATTATTAGTTCCAATTTTTTGTATTATTCATTTATTCTTCCCTTTACTAGCCTTTTATAAAAAAAAGGCGATTACTCTTTACCACGCAGTAATCGCTTTATATCCAATGATTTCCTTTACTACTCGTTGTGTTTTAAACTCCTTACCTATTTAAAAAATAAATAGCCAAATTTAAATACCCTGCAAAAGTTACCCATAACAAATAAGGAATTTGAAGCCAAGCAGCTAATGGACTCACCTCATAAAATGCACGAATCATAAAAATGATAAGAATCCATAATATAACTAACACTCCAAAGGCCAATAAATATTCCCAAAATTAAAGAACACAATGGACCACAAAAAATTAAATAAGAGCTGAAACCCATAAATACTAAGTGCTTTTTCTTTAGTCCTCTGAGGCGCCTCGGCTTCATATACCAAATATGCTGATATCCCCATCAAACTATACAAGATCGTCCAAACAATAGGAAAAACAAGACCTGGTGGTGCTAAAGGCGGCTTCTTAAGTGCCTCAAAAACCTCCATGCTATTTTGGGTTAAAAAACCTGCAAAAAAACCAATCCCCAAACTAATTACTAAGCTAATTATCAAACTTTTCCAATTTATTTTCATCCTACATTCCCCCTAATGTATTCTATGCAGCCTGTCTCCCCTAAATACCTCTCCACTGAATACTCATTACCTTTTCATCATCCCTCTAGTAGTGGAATTCTAATGAGGCTTCACCAGACTTATTCCTCTAACCCTCCTTTTTCCAAGCAGTGTATCCATTTCATCCATCACCTGAGTGTAGGGATTTTTAGCATCCCCTTTCATAAGAATGTACTCTACTTGTTTTAATTGCTTCCCATATTGCTTCAAAAAGGTACGCATGGGTGTAGCCAAGGTACCTGCCCATACTGGCATACATAAAACTACATGGTCATATTGACTCAAATCTTTCTCAATAGGTGCTATAGGCGTTTCTAACTTTCTAACTGCTTGATAACCTGATTTAATAAAACCTAGAATCCCTTTACGCTTTACCAAATCTTGAATCTCTATTAAGTCACATACTTCTTCCTTAGCGTAATCCTCTGCTGCTTTTTTTACGTTACCATCTTTTGAATAGTATACAATTACCTTCATATAAATTTACCTCCTATTATATTCATAATTTATTATATATACACACTAATCAGTATTGTCAATATAATTTTATTTATATGTCTCAATGATTTTACAAAAAAAGGCAGAGACTTATTGTCTCTACCTTTTTACTAAATAACCTTTTATTTATTGAACTTGTTTATGACATGCTACATAATGCTTGTTTCCTGTTACATCTATAATTTCTGGACATTGTTTGTCACACGCCTCTAACTTACCTACATAGCAACGCGTACTGAAACGACAGCCTTGTGGCGGGTTAATAGGGCTAGGTACATCTCCTTTTAAAAGAATACGTTCCTTATTTCTCTTAAGTTTAGGATCTATAACAGGTGTAGAAGAAAGTAATGCTTTCGTATAGGGATGCAAAGGATGATCATATAACTCATGCTTTTCTGCAAGCTCTTGAAGCTTTCCTAAATACATTACCCCTACTCGGTCACTAATATGTTTTACCACGTTAAGCCCATGCGCAATAAATAAGTAGGTTAGACCAAACTCTTCTTTCAAATCTACAAGAAGATTAAGTACTTGTGCTTGAATCGATACGTCCAGTGCAGAAACAGGCTCATCACACACGATAAGCTTAGGTTCTACCGCTAAGGCCCTTGCTATTCCTACTCTTTGACGCTGCCCTCCTGAAAATTCATGAGGATAGCGATTACGTTGATGACTTGCAAGTCCTACACAGTTTAAAAGATAGAGCACCCGCTTTTCAATTTCATGAGCTGGCAAAAGCTTATTAATATGGATAGGTTCTGCGATAATATCTCCTATTGTCATACGTGGATTAAGGGAGGCATAAGGATCTTGAAAAACGAGTTGAATATCCTTACAGTAAGCTCGTCTTTCTTTTTGGCTTAGCTTACCTAAATCCACTCCATTATAAATAATCTCCCCACTTGTAGGTGCATAAACATTGGCTAACATCTTACCAATAGTTGTTTTGCCACAACCACTCTCACCTACAAGACCAAAGGCTTCTTGTTTATAAATTTTAAAAGAAACATCATCTACTGCTTTTAAAACCTTGGTAGGTTTCCCAAAGAAATTTTTCTCAACTGTAAAATGTTTCGAAAGGTGATTAATCTCTAATAATACTTCATTATTTACTGCCATTAATGAATCACCTCCAAATCATTTGTGTAAAGATGGCATCTTACTTTTCTACCATCCTTTTCTCTTATAGCTGGCTCTTGTTCTTTACAAATGGACATGCACTTTTCACAACGGTCAGAAAAAGCACAGCCTGCTGGCATATTCATAGGGTTAGGTACCATTCCTTTTATCATATAAAGTTTTTCTTTATCTTCATCTGCTCTAGGAATAGAAGCTAGTAGGCCCATCGTATAAGGGTGCAGTGGTTTTTCAAAAAGCTCTTCTACCTTGGCTTCTTCTACTACCTTACCACAATACATAACGACTACTCGGTCTGCCGCTTCTGCTACAACTCCTAAATCATGAGTGATAAGAAGGACTGCCATGCCTAGCTTCTCACGTAGGCGATAAATAATATCTAGTATTTGTGCTTGAATCGTTACATCAAGAGCTGTCGTTGGTTCATCTGCAATAAGGAGCTCTGGATTACAGGCTAGAGCCATAGCAATCATAACACGCTGCCTCATCCCACCAGACATTTGATGGGGGTAATCCTTTACACGTTGACTTGGTGAGGGAATCCCTACAAGTTCTAGCATCTCTACTGCTCTTTGCATCGCCTCTTGTTTAGAAAGTTTCATATGCAAAATAATACTTTCAGTAAGCTGATCCCCGATGCGAAGAACAGGATTAAGAGAGGTCATAGGTTCTTGAAAAATCATAGAAATTTGATTGCCACGTATGGCACGCATTTCACTTGCAGATTTATCTAGTAAATTTTCTCCTTTAAAGAGAATCTCTCCTTCTGTTACCTTTGCATTTCTCGCTAAAAGTCCCATGATAGAAAGAGAGGTTACACTTTTACCTGAACCACTTTCTCCTACAATAGCAAGGATTTCTCCTTTTTCACATTGAAAGCTTACATCATTAACAGCTTTTACCATTCCTTTTTTCATTTTAAATTCAGTTTTTACATTCTTTACTTCCAATAACATCGACTCACCTCTTTTCACATCAACTTCTTGCTTTAGGGTCAAAGGCATCTCGAAGGCCATCCCCTAATAAATTAAAGGCCATAACCGTAAGTGTAATAGCAATACCTGGAAAAATAAGCATATAAGGTGCTTCAAAAATAAATACTCTTGCACGTCCTAACATGTCACCCCATTCTGCATAAGGAGGCTGTACACCTAACCCTAAAAATCCAAGAGCAGCTGTCTCTAACACTGCTGTTGAAATCCCCAAAGTCGCACGTACAATAATCGGAGAAAGTACATTGGGTAAAATATGTTTAAAAATAATTTTGGTATCACTATTTCCAATCACCTTGGCAGCCTGTACATACTCACTATCTTTAATGGCCATAATACTACCTCGTACAATACGTGCATACTCTGGAGTCGTTACAAGACCAATGGCAATAACTGCTTTATCAATCCCTCTTCCTAAAGCTGCCATAAAAGTAATCGCTAAAAGGATATTAGGAATGGACATCATAATATCCATGAGTCGCATAATAAAAGTGTCTATTTTTCCACCTTTATAACCTGCTATTGCACCTAGCACTGTTCCTATACAAAGTGCAAAGCTTACTGCAGTGAGACCTACTACTAAAGAAACTCTTGTTCCGTCAATAACACGAGAAAAAATATCTCTTCCTTGTTCATCAGTTCCAAACCAATGAGCTACTGAAGGAGGTTGTTTGTTAACAGATAAATCTGCATAGTTCGGATCATAGGGCATAAGCCACTTACCAAAAAGTGCAATAAAGATAAGAAAACCAATAATGACCATCCCTACCACTGCTGCTTTATTTTGAATAAGTGCTGACCACATTTGCTTTATTTCGGATTCTGGTTTCTCTAATTTCCCTTGTTTGTTTTCATTCATTTGTGCTTCACTCATAGTTTCCCCTCCTTCTTAAGAATATTTAATACGTGGATCAAGAAAAGCATAGATAATATCTACTACAAGATTCATCATAACAAAAATAAAAGCAACTAATAATACAACTCCCTGTACAATAGGGAAGTCTGACTTCATAATAGCTTCTACTGTATATTTACCGATACCTGGCCATGCAAAAACCGTTTCAGTTAGTACAGCACCGCCCATTAAAGAGCCTAACTGTATCCCAATAACGGTTACAATAGGAATAAGTGCATTTGAAAGGGCATGTTTACGAATAACTTTTCTTTCTACGATTCCTTTTGCCCTTGCTGTACGTATGTAATCTTGCGAAAGAGTTTCCAACATAGTACTACGTGTCATTCGAGCAATAATAGCCATTGAATACATCGCTAAAGCAATAGATGGCAATACTAAATGCCTAACAGCCGAGCTAAAAGATTCCATATTGCCTTTGATGAGACTATCTATAAGGTAAAAACCTGTTACATTTTCAGGTCTTAATAAGGTTTCAATTCTACCTTGTGCAGGTAACCACCCTAATGTTCCTGAGAAGAAAATAATAAGTAAAATACCTAACCAAAAGATAGGCATCGATACCCCTACTAAAGAAAGTACCATGCTCATATTATCTATCCATGAGTTCTTTTTAACTGCCGAAAGAACTCCCAAACTCATTCCAAACACTGACGCAATAATAATGGCACAAAAAGCTAACTCTAAAGTAGCTGGAAAACGTGAGAAAATTTCTTTGGCTACTGGCTTTTTACTATAATAAGACGTTCCAAAATCTCCTTTAAATACGCCTTTCATATACTCCACATACTGAGTAACTACAGGCTGATCTAAACCATTGGCAGCTCGCCACTCTACCATTTTCTCCTCAGTCGCATGTTGCCCAAGTACGATACCCGCTGGGTCTGGAGAGAATACACGCATAATGGCAAAAATGATAATAGAAACACCTAATAATACAGGAATCAATAAGAGTAACCGCTTAATAATATATTTGATCATTCTTGTTTGCTCTCCTTTCAAAATCATTTTTTAGTTTTATATTAGTAGGACCATTTAAATAGAACAAAGGGCTGTGACAAAAGCTCCATTACTTTTTATCACAGCTCCTTTTCCCTATTTCAATTATTTCGTTATCTTATTTATACATTTCTCTAAAGAAAATGTTACCTGTTGGGTGGTAAGAGTAGTTTTGTACAGCTGGTGAGTAAGCTGAAAGGCTATTAGCATGGCTGATAGGTACCCATACACCAAGTTCTGCTATATATTGTTCTGCTTTAGTGTAAAGTGCGTCTCTTTCAGGACCTTTTTCTGTACTCGTTCCTTCTGTAATCATCTCTTTAAGTGTTTCATCATTTAAACGTGCTACGTTCATAGCTGCGTTTTGATCACATAAAAGATTTAAGAAATTATCTGGGTCACCATTATCTCCGATCCAACCATAGAAGCATACATCATAGTCACCTGCTATTACTTTATCTTTGTAAGTTGTCCAGTCATAATCTTCGATAACTACTTCCACTCCTACTTTACTCCAGTAAGATTGAATAGATTCAGCTAATGCTTTATTTCTTGCATTATAAGGTCTTGGGTTGTTATACACAATCATCTTAATAGGTTGATTAAAGCCAGCTGCTGCAAGCTCTGACTTAGCTGCTTCTGCATCATAAGCAATTTGTTTAATTTCTTCACTAAAACCTGGCATAAAGGAAGGTAAAATAGAAGTTGCAAGCTCTGCATAATCACCATAAAGTGCTTTTACAAGCTCTGGTACATTAATTGCTTTTGTAAGAGCTGTACGAACAGCTACATTATCAAAAGGTGCACGTGTCGTGTTATAAGCCATATAGTTGATATTCATGCCAGCTACATTATAAAGTTTATTACCATCTGCTTCAATTTGAGCCACACCTGTTGAATCAATACCATCAATCATATCTACATCGCCATTTTTAAGGGCTACGATACGTGCTGAGTTATCTGGGATAAATTTAAAAACAATATTTTTTGTTTTCGCTGGCTCTCTCCAGTACTCATCATTTCTTGTTAAAACGATATCCTCAGATGGATTCCATTCTACAAATTTATAAGGACCTGTTCCTACTGGACTTTCATTCACATTCCCGCCACTTGCTTCAAGAGCTGCTGGACTTACTATAGGTGCTGCAAGGCTCATTGCAAGATTGGCAAGAAATGCTGTATTTTTCTTTGTTAAGTTAATTTTCACACTGTATGTATCTACTACTTCTACATCTTTTACATCTGCAAAAACAAAGCTTGCATAAGGCATATCTTCTTGACGAAGTGGTGGTAATTGTCTATCAATGTTTATTTTTACTGCCTCTGCATTAAAGTCTGTACCATCGTGGAATTTAACACCCTCACGAAGCTTAAAGGTATAGCTTAAGCCATCTTCTGAAACTTCCCAGCTTTCTGCAAGACAAGGTTCAAGTTCTGTTGAATCTTTTGCATAAGCTAAAAGTCCTTCATAGATATTAACGATAACTTTTGAAGACTCACCATCATCTACAAATGCGGGGTCAAGTCCACGAGGTTCAGAACCTTGTCCAAAAACAAGGACATCACTTCCTGTTTGAGCTGTTGCTGTATCGGCGCTTTGTGCTTGATTCGTTGAATCTCCTTTTTGAGTTGTTGCTTTATTACCACCACAGCCTACTAGCATAGTAAGTGCAAGTAATGGTGCTACAACAAGTGCTAATTTCTTTTTCATATCTCCATCTCCTTTTTTATTCCTTATTCATTTCTAGCATTCTTATTAAGTCTACTCATTTAAATAATCGCATAAATCCTTGTATTATGTTTCCTTTTAACTGTAACTTATGTTATTAGTTTTTTGCTTATCCTTTTATAAAATGCCAAAAAATGACGGGAATAAGGCATTTAAATTCAATGCTACTTAAAATTTCTTAATCATTATAAGTGGCTATGAATTTTTATACTTTATTTAAGTCATTATACACACTTGTAACCTTGCTTGTCAACTGATTAACATAAATAATTCAATAAATATTAATATTATATTTTTATGTTAATTTTGATGTTTTATTTTGCAAATCCTTCAAATTTCAAATACTATCGTTAACACCTATTACTTATTATCTCTTATAAATTAAGGAAATAAAGAAGCATCCTCTTTCCATTAAAGGATGCTTCTTTATTTCCTCTTTCTATCTTTATTTAGCAAGTATTTCTACTCCTGTTTCTGTTACAAGCACTGTACATTCCCATTGAGCTGATAAACTATCATCTTCTGTATAAACTGTCCAACCATCTTCCTCATCGAAATAAACTTCATAGTCACCTTCATTAATCATAGGCTCTACCGTAAATACCATCCCTGGAACAAGTACCATACCTGTCCCTCTTTCACCTACATGTGGCACAAAAGGTTCTTCATGAAAAGCTTTACCAATACCATGTCCACCTAAATCCGTCACCACTGAATAGCCATTTTTTAAAGCATGCTCTTCTACAACTGCACCAATATCTCCTAAAAATCCCCAAGGTTTAATAGCAGCAATGCCCATTTCCATACACTCTTTAGCTACTTCTACAAGCTTCTTTGCCCGCTCACTTACCTCACCAATCATAAAAGTTCTAGAAGCATCTGCAAAATAACCATCTACAATGGTAGTCACATCTACATTGACAATGTCACCTTCTGCTAAAATAATATCTTCTGAAGGAATACCATGGCAAACCACATTATTAATAGATACACATGTGCTTTTAGGATAACCATTATAATGAAGAGGAGCAGGGATGCCACCCTGTTCAATCGTATAATGGTGAACTAACTGATTAACTTCTTCTGTACTCATTCCCGCCTTAATTCGGCTAGCAACAAGATCAAGAGCACCTTCATTTACAATGGCACTCCTTTTTATACCTGCTATATCAACCTCTGTTTTTATAAGATGTCGTTCTGGTACTTCATAACCTTGATGCTCGAGTGCCTTTAATTTCTCATCAAAGGCAAGATGACATTTTTTATATTTAAGACCGCTACCACACCAGCATTTTTCGTTACGATTATCTGACATTTATTTCATCCTTTCTATTTACAAACCTTATGTTTACTTTCTTCTATCATCAGTTTACGCTGATAATTGGCAACTAACTTCTTTGCCCACCTTCTAGGTATACATACAAATAAGCGCTGTATCACACTAGGAAAAATAACCTTCTTTCCTCTCACTAACCCTCGATATGCTTTTTTTGCTACTTCTTCAGCAGACATAGCAATACCTGCATCCTGCCGCCCTGCTCTTCGAGCAAATTCTGTCTTAGTGGCTCCAGGACAAAGGGCTGCTACCTCTATATGATAAGGAGCAAGTTCCATTTGCAAAGCTTCTGTAAAAGATAAAACATAAGCTTTTGCTGCATAATAACTAGCTATATAAGCTCCTGGATGATAAGCGCCTGTGGAAGCTACATTAAGGATTTTACCCCCACCTTGCTTTTTCATCTCCCTGGCAAAAAGCTTAGTTATTTGGGTTAGGCTAACTATATTAAGCTCCAAAAGCTCACGTTCTTTTTCTTCTGACTGTTCCAAAAACTCCCCAACATAGCCAGCACCTGCGTTGTTAATCAGAATTCTTACTCTTCCTTCTAATGCTGTTACCTTTTTAAACAGCCTATAGGGTGCCAGTTTCTCACTTAAGTCCTCTACTATAACATGTACCTCTATGTTTTCGGTTTCTAACTGTTTTTTAAGCTGTACTAATTGCTCTTCTCGTCTAGCTACTACAATCAAAGAATAACCATTAGAGGCAAATTCTTTAGCTAGTTCATAACCTATTCCACTAGATGCACCTGTAATTAAAACATATTCCTTCATCTTAGTATATCCCTTTTCTACTTTTGTTAATTCTTTTACCTATGCTTTTCCCAAATCGTTTTCTCTGTTCATCCTTTATCTTCTTCTCTCACAAAAATCTCCTATTTACTTATCCTTAGTATCCTATTCATGCTACTTTATTTCCTTTTAAGCATACTCCTTACCTCTAAGAGCGTCAATCTTTCTTCTTTTATTTCTTGACATATACTTTTGATTTTGTTATATATATTATATAACAAATAGTTCATATATAACTCGAAAGGAGCATCATTATGCTTATTGAACTTGATTTCAGTAGTCAAAAGCCTATTTATGAACAACTTTATGAGCAAATTATTTTTGCCCTCGCTAGAGGGAGCCTTAAGCCCGGTGAAGCTTTGCCTGCAGTAAGAACATTAGCAGAAGAAATTGGTATTAATTTACATACTGTTAACAAAGCTTATACCCTTTTAAAAGATGAAGGTTATGTCAGTATGGATCGTCGAAAAGGAACACTTATTAATAAGTTTCCTATTCATACTCTTCATCCACCTAGCCTACTCTTAAAGGAACCTCTCGAACTACTTGTGGCAAAATCCCGTCTCATGGGGATGAAGCAAGAAGACTTCTTAACACTTTGTCAAACTATTTATTCTGATTATAAGGAGGATTAACCATGACAGAATCTACATTTATTTTTATTATTTTACTTTTTGTATTCACCCTATGCTTTCTAACCTTTACTTTTTCACAAAAGTTTTCTAGACCTCATCAATGTTTTGGGGTTACTTTAAATGAAAACTATCAAAAAAATCCTTCTATTCTCAATATCACTCGTCAGTTCTTTAGGTATTCTACGTTTATTTTTATCTTCTCTCTTTTGCTTGCTTTGATAGGTTATGCCTTATTAAGCGAGGATACTTTCGGGCTAGCGATTCCTTTTCTAATCATTTTAACAATGATTGGTTACTTTGCAGTCTATATAATAACTCACAATAAAGTAAAAGCTTTCAAAAAAAACTTGAAAGAAAAACCTATCGTTCCTACTAAAATGGTAGTAGATACTACTTTTATACAAGAAAAATTACGCCTTAAAAACATTTTTAAAATTCTTTTTAGTGCGCCCTTACTTTTCAACCTATCAATAA
Organism: Sporanaerobium hydrogeniformans; assembly: GCF_002735925.1. Lineage (GTDB taxonomy): Bacteria > Bacillota > Clostridia > Lachnospirales > Cellulosilyticaceae > Sporanaerobium > Sporanaerobium hydrogeniformans. Next base: position 75,906 of record NZ_PEDL01000006.1, read on the forward strand.
GCCTCTATACCTTCTATCGTTATCCTTCTGTACCTGACCTAATTCCTATGCATTGGAATTTCATGGGGCAAATTGATGCTTGGACCCCAAAATCTTTTTTCACTTTGCTTATGCCTAGCATTTTCTCTGTCTTCCTAGTGATTATGCTCCTTTTTACAGTTACCAGTCTCTTTAATGCACGCGGAAAGCTTAATCCCAAAAAGCTTGAAGGAAGCAAAAAAGAACTACTCATCTATTTAAAATGTCAGGCTTTTAGTATTTATTTACTTACATTATCGATTTCCTTAATGTTTGCCAGCATCGCTTTTGCTACCTTTACTGCCTCAGCTATGAGCAAACCTATAATGCTTATCTTTGGTGCTCTCCTCTTAGCAGGAGTTCTCTTAATGCTCTATGGTACCTTTAAATACAATCGTAAACGTTCACCTAAAACGAGTGAAGAAGAAGACTTTAGCTATGCTCCTGAAGATGATGATAACTACTGGGTATGGGGTTCCTTTTATAATAATCCTAACGATCCTTCTCTCTTTGTGGAAAAAAGATATGGTGTAGGGTGGACTGTTAATATCGGAAACAAAAAAGGTAAATGGTTACTTGCCTTTCTTACCCTTTTTGTTCTCCTCTCCTTAAGTCTACCTCTTATATTATAGCAACTTTTTACTCACTATCTATTTATAGTACCTATAAGCAAAATCACTTTAAATAGCATCCTTATGTTATAAATATGCAACCAAAAAGACACCCCAAGCTATCACAATGTTGAGGTGTCTTTTCTCTTTCTTTTTATCTCTTCTCTTAAGCCATATCTTTGCGAGCTGCTATTACCTTTTGCTGCACATCTATAGGCGCTTCTTCATAACGTTCAAAATAATAATCAACGTCCCCTTTTCCTTGTGTCATAGAACGTACATCTGTTGCATAGGTATAAAGCTCTGCCATAGGTACCTCTGCTATGATGACTTGTTTTTTTCCTTTTAACTCCATACCAACCATACGTCCACGGCGCTTTTTCATATCTCCCATAATATCCCCTGTATATTCGTCTGGTACCGTAATTTCCACATGGGCAATTGGCTCTAATAACGTAGGTTGTGCTTTAGTTAAACCTTCTTTAAAAGCAATCGTAGTTGCCATTTTAAAAGCCATTTCCGATGAATCTACAGGGTGATAGGAACCATCTACTAAAATAGCTTTTACCCCTACAACAGGATAGCCTGCTAATACACCTCGCATCACACATTCTTCCAAGCCTTTTTCTACTGCTGGGAAGTACTGTTTTGGAACCGATCCACCAAATATTTTTTCCTCAAAAATATAAGGCATTTCTAAATCACCAGATGGCTCAAATTCCATCTGCACATCCCCATACTGCCCATGACCACCTGATTGCTTTTTGTGTTTACCACGTACATTTACCTTTGACTTAATGGTTTCACGATAACGTGTCGTTGGATTTTCCAAATAAACATCTACTTTAAATTTAGTCTTTAGCATGCTTACGATGATTTCTAGCTGTTGTTTGCCTATGCCATAAATAACTGTCTCCCGCGTTTCTTTATCATATTCTATATAAAATGTCTTATCCTCTGCCATAAGCTTAGCTAGGGAGGTAGACATCTTTTCTTCATCCCCTTTACCACTTGGAAAAATAGCCATCTTTACAAAAGGTTTAGGATAAACTATTTTTTCATAACTTATTGGAAAAGCTTTATCTGCTAAGGTATCGGAAGTTTGTGCCGTTTTAAGCTTTGCTACTGCTCCAATATCCCCTGCATAGAGCTTTTCTACTTCTTTTTGCTCTTTACCTGAGAGCACATAAAGATGACTTAGCTTTTCTGCTTCATTGGTACGGCTATTAATAAGGATATCATCTGTTCGCACAATACCGCTTCTCACTTTAAAAAGTGAAAACTTCCCGATAAATGGATCCACAATTGTTTTAAATATAAAAAGTGAGGGTTGCTTCGTACTATTACAAACAACTTCTATAGGCTCTTCGTTCATTCCTAAAACACCTAACGCTTTATTTCCCTCGTCAGGGGAAGGAAATAGATCAAGAATTGTATCCATAAGCACAGAGATGCCTGTACTATATAGGGAGCTACCACATAAAACAGGTACTATTTGTTTTTCCATAACTCCTTTTCTATAAGCTTCTTGGATCTCTTCTGGTGTCATTTCTTCCTCTGCAAAATATTTTTCCATTAGTATTTCATCGCTCTCTGCTACTGCTTCTAATATCATTGTTCGAACAGGTGCAATTTTTTCTTTTAAGCAATCTGGAATAGGGCAAGTAACAACCTTTGTCCCATCAAATCTCCTTCCCATCATCTTTAACACATGGACATACCCTACAAATTTACCTTCTTCATACCAAGGTACTTGAACTGGGGCTATACTACTTCCAAATTTTGCTTTACACTCTGTTAGGATAGCTTCCATGTCTACATTTTCTGCATCCATTTCTGTTACAAAAATCATTTTAGGAATATTAGCTTCTGTAGCATATTCCCATGCTTTTTCAGTACCTACTTCAAGACCTGCTGAGCCTTTCATGACAATAAGAGCACTATCTGCTACACTAAGAGCCTCTTTAATGCCACCTACAAGATCATAGTAACCAGGGGTGTCTAAAATGTTAATCTTATGCTCCTTCCATTCAATAGGTACAAGAGAAGTACGGATAGAAATTTTGCGTTTCACTTCTTCTGGGTCAAAATCACTTACGGTATTACCAGCTTCTACCCTGCCAAGCCTACTGGTCATACCTGCTGTATAAAGCATTGCTTCTGCTAAAGTAGTCTTTCCTGCCCCACCATGTCCCAGTAGGGCAATGTTCCGAATGCATTTGGTTTCATAACCTTTCATATAAACTACCTCCTCCAGATATTAAATTGCTAATCCCTTATATTATTATTTCTACACTATTTATAATAATTCCTTTTTTTATATAAAAATAATATATATTTTATATAATTTTAGTAATAAATTTTTCTGATAATTTTATTTAACAAAAAAAGATATTACCTACCAAGGTAATATCCTTTTAACTTCCTTATTATGCAACTATTCTAGTTATTTCTTGCGTTAAATCTTCTAATGTAAGCTTTATATCTACTTTTTTTGCAAATTCATAAAGTTCCTTTACTTTATCCTCTTCTAATTCTTTTACTTTTTTATCTTCTAAGTAATGAATCATGTAATTTGTAATAAGCACTTCAAAATTCCTCATGAAAATACCAATCAAGTAATCATTTAGGAAAAGCATCTGCATAATAGTTGAATCAATATCTAGTCTCATATATTCGAGTACTGCTTCATTAATAATACGTGAAATAACAGCTTCTAAAGAACCTTCTTTTTCTTGCCATAATTTACTTAGTATTTGCTCTTCATTTATATCTTTCAATTCATTTTTAGTTACTAATGGTAAATAAAGCTCTGTCAATTTTTTCACATCAATCCCCCCTACACTTACCCTATACTCTATTTTTTTTCCATTTTTCTCTTTATACACTGCTTTTTTATCTTCATTGGTAGATGATTTTATTATAGCATCTTTAAATAAGGTTATCATTATTTTTAAGTGCCAAATATCTCTTCTCTTTTAAATGTATTTTGCCTATAAAAAAAGAGAAACTACTTGTTTTCACAAGGTTTCTCTCTGTTTTTAACAAAATAAATTTAATTTTTTAGAAAGGATTAATAGAGTGGATATTTCGCAAGCAATGCGCTTACTTTCCCTTTGCATATCTCTTGATTTCCCTCAAAGTCCTTTAGAGTTAAGAAAATGATTTCTGCAATCTCGTCCATATCTATTTCTTTCATTCCTCTTGTTGTAACAGCTGGTGTGCCAAGTCTTACACCACTTGTCACAAATGGAGAGGCTGGATCAAAAGGAATGGTGTTTTTATTACAAGTAATACCAATCTCATCAAGCATATGCTCTGCTTCTTTACCTGTTACATTCATATTCCTTACATCTAAGCTCATAACATGGTTATCCGTACCACCTGAAACAATACGAAGGCCTCTGTTTGTTAAAGCAGCTGAAAGAGCCTGTGCATTTTTAATAATTTGCTCTTGATAAGCTTTAAACTCTTGACTCAAAGCTTCTTTAAAGCTTACTGCTTTTGCTGCAATTACATGCATAAGTGGTCCCCCTTGAATACCAGGGAAAATAGCCTTATCAATGATTTGAGCATATTCCTTGCTACAAAGAATCATACCACCTCTAGGACCTCTTAAGGTTTTATGAGTGGTCGTTGTCACAAAGTGTGCATAAGGCACTGGATTTGGATGAAGACCTGCTGCTACTAGACCAGCAATATGTGCCATATCTACCATAAGATAAGCTCCTACTTCATCTGCAATCTCTCTGAATTTCTTAAAGTCAATAATACGAGAGTAATTGCTTGCTCCTGCAATAATCATTTTAGGTTTTGCTTCTTTTGCCATTTCTCTTACTTTTTCATAATCAATACATTCTGTTTCAGCTGCTACCTCGTAAGAAACGATTTGATAATGTTTACCAGAAATATTTACTGGGCTACCATGAGTTAAATGCCCACCATGGCTTAAGTTCATACCCATTACGGTGTCTCCTGGTTTAAGTACTGCAAAGAAAACAGCTTGATTGGCTTGTGAACCTGAGTTAGGTTGTACATTGGCATGTTCCGCACCAAAAAGCTCCTTTGCTCTTTCTCTTGCTAAATCTTCAACCTTATCTACAACTTCGCAACCACCATAGTAACGTTTACCTGGGTATCCTTCTGCATATTTGTTCGTAAGCGGACTACCCATTGCTGCCATAACTGCTTCTGAAACAAAATTCTCAGATGCAATAAGTTCGATTTTATTTCTCTGTCTATTGGTTTCCTCTACAATTAGCTCTGCAATTTCTGGGTCTACATTCTTCACTTGCTCTAATGAATACATGATTTACCTCCCTTAGGATAGTTGTCAAATAACGAATCCTTCTTTTTAAAATGACTTTATAATATCATTCAAGAGAAGAACTTTATTTCTTTTAATATATCTTATTTCTTCTTATTTGTACACTACTTCATGAACATTATTTAAAATTACAAAAAAATTGTTCGTTATTTATTGAGATAGGCTTCATAACCTCTTCTAAGTGCTTCCTTATTCATTGCAACAGTGTGTGGAGGGACGGTTTTCTCAATAATATCTTTCCATTCTTCTAGACTATCCCCAATATATGCTGCATATGCACCAATCATAATCATATTAACTACTTTTACATTTCCAATTTCTTCTGCAATAGCTAAAGCATCAATGAGACATGTTTGCTCACAAGCTGCTTGAAGTTGTTCTAAGATAGCATCTGGATAAGTAGCTGCACCCATTACAACTGGCATAGGGTCAATACGCTGTGTATTTGCAATAACAACCCCATCTTTTTTAAGAAAAGGCATATAGCGTAGGGCTTCCAGCTTCTCAAAAGCAAAGATAATGTCTGCTTCACCAAGTTCTACAAGTGGTGAATATACCTTATCTCCATATTTTACTTGCATTACTACACTGCCTCCACGTTGTGCCATGCCATGTACTTCTGACATCTTCACATCATAATTTTTGCTCATTGCATAGTTACCAATGATACGTCCTGTTAAAAGGGTTCCTTGTCCACCTACACCTACAATCAGTATATTCTTTGTCATTTTATTTCCCCCCTCTATTAATAGCACCTTTGTGGCAAGTTGATGCGCAAAGCCCACAGCCTGCACAGAGGGCACGATTAATACTTGCATGTTTTTCACCTTTTTGAATAGCTGGGCAGCCCAATTTTAAACATAAACCACAATTGATACATTTCTCTTCTTCAATTTCAAAAACATCCCACTTTTCTTTGATGATGAGCTTACAAGGTGCTTGTGTAATGATAACGGATGGTTCTTCTTTTACTGTTTCTTCTTTTAAAGCCTTTTCTACAGCCTTCATATCATAAGCGTTAACAGCTACCACATTTGGAATACCTATTGCCTTACAAAGTGCTACTAAATCCACAGTATAAGTTGGTTCTCCTTTTAGTGTTTTGCCTGTGGTTGGATTGTGTTGATGACCTGTCATACCCGTAATGGAGTTATCTGCAATAATAAGGGTGGACATGCCTTTGTTATAAACCACATCAATAAGCCCTGTAATACCTGAGTGTATAAAGGTAGAATCACCAATAATTCCTACTACCTTTTTAGCAAATTCCTTGCCTCTTGCCTTTTCCATACCATGAGCCATACCTACACTGGCACCCATACAGACACAAGCGTCAATAGCATGATGAGGTGGCATAGAACCCAGCGTGTAACACCCAATATCTCCCATAACCGTTAAACCTAATTTCTTAATAACTGTATAGACGCCACGATGTGGACAACCTGGGCAAAGTACAGGTGGTCTACCTGGAAGAGGTTGAGGACTTCTTGCTTCTGGTACCTCTAAGCCAAAAGCTACTTTAATTTGGCGAACAGTAATTTCACCTTGTCTACCAAAAATTTCCTTACCTTTTGCCACTATTCCTAAAGCTTTTACCTGCTCCTCAATAACTGGTTCTAACTCTTCTACTATGTATACTTCTTTAAATCGACTAGCGAACTCTTTAATTGCTTCAAGTGGCAGTGGATTCACCATAGCTAATTTCATAATATTGGCTTTCACACCAGCTTCTTTTACATATTGATAGCTAATTCCACTGGTAATAATCCCTATCTCACTATCGTTTTCTTCTACTTTATAAAGACCTAATACTTTACTATCCTCAGCTAATTGGTTCATGCGCTTTTCTACAACGATATGACGAGGCTTTGCATTCCCCGGTGTCATAACGTATTTAGGAATATCTTTTTTATACTCTTTTAAAGCTATTTGTTCTTTCTCTGCAAGTTCTACTACACCTTGTGAGTGAGAAACACGTGTTGTTAGTCTTAAAATCACAGGTGTATCATATTTTTCACTGATTTCCATACCAAGCTTTACATATTCCTTACATTCTTGGCTATCTGAAGGCTCTAAAACAGGTACATTGGCAGCACGTGCAATCATACGTGTATCCTGTTCATTTTGTGAACTATGCATCCCTGGATCATCTGCCACAAAAGCAACAAGTCCAGCATTTACTCCTGTATAAGCTACTGTAAAAAGTGGGTCTGCTGCAACATTTAATCCAACATGTTTCATAGCTACAACACTTCTAGCTCCACCAAAAGAGCTACCAATAGCGACTTCCATGGCCACCTTTTCATTCGGAGCCCACTCAGCATATATATCATCATATTTAGCAATTAACTCTGTAATTTCAGTACTAGGCGTACCTGGATAAGCAGTTGCTACAGTTACTCCTGCCTCATAGACACCTCTAGCAATCGCTTCATTTCCCAGCATTAACTTTTTCATTACAATCCACCCTCTCTATCTCTTAATTCCAGTATTTTTGCAACTTATTATCATCATAACATCATTATTCTTTTATTTTCAAGCTTTTATCTATAATTTTAAATTGAATCGCTATTTTTTTATTTCTTCCTAGCTTTACACCCTAAATAAGAGAGAGTATACTTAAAAATATTATTGAGTAAAAGGAGTTATTATGGAGCCATTATCTTGTCATGAGCAACTTCTTAATTTCGCTGTAAAAGCAGGCGAATTAATGTTAAAAAGTGGAGCTGAAATTTATCGTGTAGAAGATACAATTACACGCCTTTTAAAGGCAAGTCATTTTGAGTCAGTAGATACCTTTGTCATCCCTACAGGTATTATGGTGACCATTGAAGACACCTCCTTTTCCATGTGTACTAAAATAGCACGTGTTAAAAATCGTGTTACCCGTCTAGATAGAGTTGAACTTATTAATCAGCTTTCCAGGGATTACGTATTAGGGCTCATCTCCTTTGAAGAAGCCTCTAGTCGTCTTCAATCCATCGAGCAGGCAAAAACCTACTCGTCTTTAACAGTTAATTTATGGATTGGTATAAGCTGTGCCTTTTTTTCTATTATGTTTAAGGGTAATAGTATTGACTTCTTTATTTCTTTTTGTATTGGACTTGTGGTGGGTTCTATGCATGCTCGTCTTATGCAAAAAGAAATTGTCAACTATTTTGTGCTGTTTATCTGTTCACTCTTTATTGGTGTGAGTGTCATATGTGCTCACTTCCTCTTAGGTAACCGTATGAATATGGAATCCATTGTGATTGGTTGTATTATGCCCCTTTTACCTGGAGTTGCATTTACCAATGCTGTACGTGATGCCATTGGTGATGAACTCTTATCGGGCATCTCTAGGGCTACAGAAGCACTGCTTATAGCTGTATCTTTAGCTGCTGGAGTAGGTATTGCTCTTAGTTTTGGTTTTTGGATTGGAGGCATCTTATGATCAATCATTTTATACTCAGTTTAATCAGTGCCTTTATTTCAACTATTGGCTTTTCTATTGTCTTTCATATTCAAAAAAAACATCTTTTAATTTGCGGTATTGTGGGCGCAGCAGGTTGGGCTGTTTATCTCATTGGTGAAGAGGTACATCTTTCCCCTGTAATCTCCACCTTTCTTGCTAGCCTCTTAGTAACACAGATTTCCTATTTTCTAGCTCGTACACGTAAAACACCTGTTACTGTTTTTTTAATTGCCGGTATTATTCCTCTTGTTCCTGGGTTAGGTCTTTACCGCACTATGTACTCACTCCTCACATCAGACTATTCAAAAGCTATAGAATACGCTATTCTCACTTTTGAGTTGGCAGGCGTTATTGCTGGTGCAATTGTCATCATTTCACTCCTTCCACTTATTTGGCGGCCTAAAAAATCTAGATAAATACACTAAAAAGAGGTTATTGAAACAGAAGACGTATATGCCTTCTATTTCAATAACCTCTTTTTAGAGCTTTTTACAACTAGCGCTTTTCTCCTTGGAAAAAGACAGCCACTGTACCTGGTCCTGCATGAGTGCCAACAACTGGTCCAATACAGTTCACAACAACGTCTTTTACACCTACTTCCTCTAAGAGTTGTTTTTTTAGCTCTTCAATGTCTTCCTCACAATCTCCATGACTTATGAAGACAACTTGTGCTTGTGGATTCACAATGTTTTTCTTAACTCGATCCAGTAGCTCTCTGAGGGACTTTTTTCGTCCCTTCACCTTTGAAACAGGTATGAGACGTCCTTCCACATCTACCTGCAAAATAGGTTTAATACTTAGGAGACTGCCCAGTGTAGCTGCTGTTTTAGAAACACGTCCTCCTCTATAAAGGTGGTTGAGATCTTCTACCGTAAACCAATGATTTATCTTAAGCTTGTTTGTTTCTATCCAATTAACAACAAATTCTTTATCTTTACCTTGCTTAATAAACTCACAAGCATAGTAAACAAGTAACCCTTGTCCAAGGGAGGCAGACTTGCTATCAATAATAGTAATATCAAAGTCTAGATTTTGTTGTTGAATTTCTTTAAGAGCTAAGCGTGCACTGTTTACACTTCCACTTAAAGCGGATGAAAAACCAATATAAATAATGCTTGTCTCAGTATCCGCATACCTTTTGAAATTCTCTTCATAGGTGTACTCATTCACTTGAGAAGTCGTTGGCATTTCTCCACTTCTCACTGCATTATAAAAATCCTTATAGGTTAAAGATCTCCCTAAATCATCTTCTCTATTCTCTCCTTGTAAATTAACTGTAAGAGGCAACACAATGATGTTGTTTTCTTTTACGTAACTATAAGGTAAATCACAGCATGAATCTGTCATCAATACTATTTTCACATTTCTTCCCCCTTAGTTCATAGTCTATTCCTTCTTTATATTATAATAAATATTTCCACTTTTTTATAGGCATTCTTTTTATTTTCTTCACATTTTATTTGAAATAACTTGTTATGCTTAGAGAAGATATATTTTTTATGAGAAGCAAACCTTTTATGCCTTGCTTCTTTATCGACTCACACTTAAGGGAGGATTTATGAAAAACAAGCTCTTTGCCTTATTAGGCGCACTACTTATTGTAGGGGTATTTGCTTATGTGCAACTACCTGTTTTAAAACCTGATTTTACTTCCTTGTATATGACAGTTATTTTATTCCTTGGACTTTTTGGGTGCTTTTGTATGGACCGCAGTGCATTATGGATGCTTTCTAAAACCTCTAAGGTATGTTTTGGTCTTGCTGGTATTTTGTTTGTCTATGTTTTAGTCATTCCACCCATTACTTCTATTCCTTTTTTACATGCAAATAGCTATAGAAATCTTATTGGAGAGGTTACTGAAAGTAACTTTTCAGAGGATGTTAGCCCTGTTAGCGTAGAGGATATTCGCCTTGTTGATGAGCAAACAGCTATTCGCTTAGGTGATAAAAAGCTAGGTGAAATCCCTGCCCTTGGAAGTATCTCTAAATTAGGTGAATTTCATATTCAGAAAATAAAAGATGATCTTTACTGGGTTGCTCCTCTTGTTCATCGGGATATTATTAAATGGGTAACAAATCTCAGTGGAACCACTGGTTATATTATGGTTTCTGCAACGAATCCCCAAGATGTACAATTCGTTCAAGAATTAGATGGTAAACCTGTGAAAATCGTTTACCAGCCTGACGCTTATTTGCACCAAGATTTAGCTCGTCACATGTATACCCATGGTTTTGCTAATGTTGGTCTTACAGATTTCACTTTAGAAATCAATGATGAAGGTCGGCCTTATTGGGTGGTTACCTTATACGAGCACAAAGTAGGCTATAGTGGTAGTGATGCCATTGGTGTAGCTACTGTAGATGCCCAAACTGGTGAAGTTGCAAGTTATACCCCTGAAAATGCACCTGAATGGGTAGACCGTATTCAACCTGAAAGTTTTATTGGAAAACAAATCAATGATTGGGGACTTTATATTAATGGCTTCCTTAACTCTCAAATTGCCGAAGAAGGTGTTCTTTTAGCTACTCCTGGCATGTCCCTTGTCTATGGTGAAGACGGTTCCTCTTACTGGTACACAGGTATTACTTCTTCTGGCGCAGATGAATCTACTATTGGTTTTATGCTTGTTAATACCCGTACGAAAGAAGCTAAACTTTATAAACAGCCTGGAGCAACGGAAACAGCTACTATGCGCTCAGCTGAAGGAAAGGTACAAGAAAAAGGCTACAATGCTACCTTCCCTGTGATGTATAACATTTTAGGTACACCAACCTATGTGATGTCTCTTAAAGACAATGCAGGACTTATTAAAATGATTTCTTTTGTTTCTGTAGAAGATTATAGCTTGGTTGGCATTGGTGAAACGAAGCAAGCAGCCCTTAGAAGTTACAAGGAAGCTCTTAAGGCTAAGGGAAATGATATTTCTATTGCCGGTCAAGGTTCATCTACTCAGACAGTAGAAGGCTTAATCACCCGAATCAACCAAGATGTACAAAGCGGCAATACCTATTATTACTTTATGGTTGATAAGCTTCCTCATATTATCTTTAATGGTTCTTCTTCTCTTTCTAACGAACTTCCTGTTAGCCAAGTAGGAGACCCTATTAAAATTAGCTATGATAGCTACGATGATATAACTATTGATTTAATTAGCTTTGACAATTTAAATATTATAGCTGACTAGACTCCTTATATTGTTATCTCTACCTCTTCTTATAGAAAAATAGTATTGCATTTGTCCTTTGTTTTTGTTATGATGATTTCGTATTTATATAAAGGGAATGAAGTGCTCCCTTGGGAAACCAAAACCGCTTATTAAGCTAATGACTTCTGTACATTCTTTGTTACAGGACTCATTGGCTTTTTTATGTTTATTATCTATTGAGGAGGCATTTTCATGTTAACTAGTTTAGCTCTTATCTTTTTACTTGGTCTTATTTTAGGAAGTATTTTCTCTAAATTAAAACTCCCTAGCCTTTTAGGCATGTTATTTACAGGTATTCTATTAGGCCCTTATGTGCTTAATAGATTAGATACTTCCATCCTATCTATTTCAGCTGATTTGAGACAACTAGCCTTAGTCATTATTTTAACTCGGGCAGGTTTAGCTCTTAATACCCATGACTTAAAAAAAGTGGGACGTCCTGCTATCCTCATGTGTTTTATTCCTGCAGTTTTTGAAATAATAGGCATCCTACTTCTTGCTCCCCCATTATTAGGAATCTCTTTACTTGATGCTGCCATCATGGGAACTGTTGTTGCTGCTGTCTCGCCAGCAGTCATTGTCCCCCGTATGTTAAAACTAATGGAAGAAGGGTACGGTGCTAAGAATAGTATACCCCAACTGATTATGGCCGGTGCCTCCGTGGATGATATTTTTGTGATTGTATTATTTACCTCTTTCACTGCTTTGGCTGCAGGTGGAAGTTTCACACTGGCAACAATCCTTCAAATTCCCATTTCTATTATTTTAGGGATCGTCGTAGGTATTCTCTCAGGACTCGGATTAGTGATACTATTTAAAAACTTTCATATGAGAGACTCCGCTAAAACACTCATCTTATTAAGTATTGCTTTCTTACTCATTGCTCTTGAAAAAGCACTTAAAGGAACCATTCCATTATCCGGATTATTGGCAGTTATGAGTATGGGGGCAACGCTTTTCCAAAAATATACTCCTCTTGCCAAACGTTTATCTAGTAAATTTTCTAAACTATGGGTAGGTGCTGAAATCTTACTCTTTGTGTTAGTTGGAGCAACCGTTGATCTGAAATATGCTGCCTCAGCAGGCATTATCGCTCTTTTTATTATATTAGGAGCTCTCCTCTTTAGGATGTTAGGCGTATTTCTCTGTCTCTTAAAAACAAATTTATCTTTAAAGGAAAGGATATTTTGTATGATTGCCTACTGTCCAAAAGCAACTGTTCAAGCAGCCATCGGTTCTATCCCCCTTGCTATGGGACTCGGTTGTGGTCAGATTGTTTTAACCGTGGCTGTCCTTTCTATCCTTATAACAGCACCTTTAGGCGCTTTAGGTATAGATATAAGTTATAAACACTTCTTAGAACACTAATATTACTTACACTTCCCCTATCTATTTTTTCAAATAACTAAATTTCAGTTTGTTGAGGTGTTTTACACATTAGACTACTAAAAAGAAAGGGATAGGGGTGTTCTCAGGGCCCGCAAGTAAGGGAGCTCTTCACCAGCTTCTCGGTCCTCGGATGGGTAAAATCTAAGTTCAGTCCAATAGGCTAACGGTCCTACCTATCACAAGAAAGGCACTTGTGATAACGTCCCTAAAAGCAGCCTATAGGACTTCTCTAAGATTTTACATCCATCCTGTGGAGGAAGCTTGCGAAGAGCTCCCTTACTTGCTAGCCAATGTTTTATCCTGTTCCTATTTTTTTATCTTTCTTATTCTTCTACTACAGTGATCATACTATAGTATGATATTCCATACCCTCAACATTTTAGAGGACTCTTACTAGTAAAACAAAGGTATTGACTTATCCATCATGTCTTTAGAAGGAATATGAAAAATTTAAACTTTCGTGATACAGTGCAGAGCAAGAAAGAAGGCTTTTCGCAGGTTTCCTCCACAGACTTTCGCAAAGTCTTGGTGAAGGCCTGTAGGCTGCTTTTAGGGACGTTATCGCAAGTGTTCTTCTTGCGATAGGTAGGACCGTTAGTCTACAGGACTGAGCCTAGAGTTTGCCAAGGCGAGGACCCAGAAATCGGAGAAAAGCCTTCTTTCTTGCGGCCGCGCCGACACCCCTTCTTTTTCTTGACTTCTAGGACGCCAAGAGTACTTCAACAAACTAAAATTTAAAAAATCTAAAGAGACTACTATCTCACACATTTTAATGTGCTTGATAATAGTCTCTTTCTATTTACCTAAGAACTAGAGCCCTTTTTCATCTCTTATTTGTTACAGCTACATCCTTTTGAACAGCTACATGGATTACAACTGCATCCTTTTTTGCAATGTTCTTCTTTTTCACCTAATGTCTTTGCGTCTGTTCCTACTTCTAAAGGCTGGATACTTGGTTCTAAAAGATCACCACATACGAAGTCTAAGCAACTATTTTCTTCACTTTCCTGAATAGGAGCAAGTTTTGGTGGTACAGTAAGTCCTGCATGTTGGAATTTGTATTGGATAAAGTAAATAACCTTAAAGTATAAAGTTAAGCCAATAGCAAAGCAACTATCTCCATAACCTACTACTTTTGCAAGTGCTTGAACAGAAATCCCTTGTTGTACAGTATTATTAGCATTAAAGCGTGTAAAAGCTTTCATATCTTGGCAGCCACATACACCATGTTGATTCGCTACAAAACCGATGAAATTAATAGTAGGTACTAACTTGTTGCATCCCATTGGATTCTCAGGTGCATAAGAAATACCATAAGGTGTATAGAGATCAAGAGATACACAAGATGGATTAGTACATGGATCAAAGCCTTCATCATGTTCGCTTCCTAAATAACGAACTGTCATCATTCCTTGGCTAACTACTTTGCAGTAGCTATCGATTAAGGTAACCGCAAAGGTTACTTCGATATCTTTTAAAGTTACTCTACTTAAGTTAGGATTGTTTTTTGCAGGTTTAATTTCAGAAAATCTACATCCACATGGATCTACAAAGTTAAAGTCAATGTCTACTACTTGAAGTTGAATTTTATCAGCATCTTCAAAATCTTTTTTGCATAAGCCAGAAAATAGAATATTTGTCTTTTTGTCACAGTCGCAAGAACCTACTTCTGTAAGCTCGTCAAGGCATACTGTACGGCAAAGGTTAAGACCACTTTCATCAAATACAACGGGAGCCATCATCGTTAGGAGTTTAGGTTCTCCAATAGGTGGGCACATAGCAACTTGTTGAAGAGGACTTTCTTTATTTTCAGCAGGATGACAAATGTCACAAATTCCTGCATTAGGTTTCGCAAAAAACTTCACGTCGTTATTACAACAACATTTATTCATAATTTAAAACCTCCTGTATGATTCTTAAAATAGGTGTGAATCATAATTTGTCGTTTCCAATACTATAATATGGAAATTAAGGTGCTTTGGTTACATTTATGTATAAATTAATTTTGGCTTCAATATATTTATATTGAAGCCTTTTTTCACCTTTTATAAATCATTTCTCTAACCAAGGAGGTTCCCTATGTCTTTTTTACTTCATTCGAATCATACATTTCTTTTAGTGAACCAAAATAACAAATACGGTCTTTTTTGTCAGCTTTTTACTGCTAGTGGTATCACGCGTCCACTTTCCTTACAGCCTTCAGCAACCAACTATTATCATGCTACTTTAGATGCTACTGGAAATCCACATATTGTTAATCTTCCTACCTCTTCTCGACTTACTTATTTTTGCTATGAAAATAATCATTTTACCAAAAAAAATATCCTTGAACTGTCACCTGATGATATGACTTTATCTTGGCCTCTTATTCATTATATGGATGGACAAATACACCTTTTTTACCTAACTTATAAAGTTGCTACCAGAACCTATGCCTTTGTTCACTCCCTTTTAGGTAGTCTTGCAACTGAAACTCTCTTTGAGAGCACCATTGTACCACAAGCTTTTAAAAGCACGATCGTAGCCGGCAAAATTTATATTTTTTATACACTTTTTCAAGAGGCTTATTGCATGCGTTGTATTGAGTTTACTCCTTCTACGTTGGAACAATATACCCTTCTAACCACTTCAATGCCTCTTATTGATTATAGCTTTTGTATCCATGAAGATACGATTCATTTGTGCTACGTTACACAAAATGTCTCTCAGTATACCCTATTCTATGCACAACCTCTTAAAAATCAAATAACTTCCATTGGTACCTATACTTCCTTACCCCTTCCTACTCTTTTTTGGTACTATCATCATCTTTGGTTAAATACGCTAGTTGATCATAAACTCTTTGTTCAGCTTTCTATCGATGGTGGTCAAAGCTTTAGTTTAGCTGTTCCTTCTAGTTTGCAAGGAGCTACTACCCGTCATACTTTTATTTCTAGTGAAGTGCATACCCTTGCCATCCATGAAGTTTATGCTTCCACTCAAAATGCTATTCGAATCAGTATACTTGCTGCATTAGATGTAGAACATATTCACTTTGATATTGAATTGCCTGTAGAACTAGAACTTTTATTAGAAGGATTACGCTTATCTAATGCTTCTCATGCACATGCTAGTACCTTAGCAGCAGAGAACATAGAGCTTAAAGCAAAACTTGCTTCCCTTGAAGCCAAGTATGCTGCTCTTCCTACTTCTCCATCCCTTACTTTACCTCAGAGAAAGCCTCTTTCTATTCAAGCAGCAGCTAATGCCTTTATGGAAGAGAGCCCTCAATGGGACGTTCCCCCTCTTATATAACTTTGTCTTATGTTTTTCACACGAAATGCCCCTTTACTTAAAAGGGGCATTTTTTAAATACTATTTATTTTTTCCCCTCCTAGGAGACGATAATAGTGAGGTACTTGATTTCCCTTACATAATGAACAACGTTTTTTGGCATAGCAACCACATTTGGGTCCTCCAGAGCTGTGATGCATCCTTTTCCATATCTCTTCTATAGACTCGCTTAATACATTACCATAGCTTTCGTAAATAAAATCGCAGGCTCTAAAATTCCCTTCATAGTCAATATAACTGTGCTGCACCCCTGCTCCACAGCCATATTGCTGAGCGGACTCTACATAGGAAAATACAGAAGTTTTAGGATATTCTTTATGTGCATTAAACAAGATATGTAGCTCAATTAATTGTTTTTGTTCTTCCTCTGTAAGAATAGCTTCCTGCTGACTTTCTAAACTTCCACACGGAATAGGTTCTACTATACGTAATTCATGGATACCTTGCTTCTTTAAAAACTTAGCAAGCTCATGTATTTCACCTGTTTCTAATAACTCCCTTGTACAAACCACTTGTCCCATCGTATAAAGCTGTGCCTTTCTTGCATTTTCAATAGCTTCTAATGCAATCTGATAGGCTCCTTTATACCCCCTTTTAGCATCATGTTTTTCTGGTATGATGCTATCTATACTAATAGCTACTCCAAATAACCCTGCTTGCTTAAGACTTATGGCTCTTTCCTTTGTTAAACCATACCCATTTGAAAAAAGCAAAGTCATACTTCGTTCATCTATAGCACTTAAAATGACTTCTAAATCTTGTCTAATAAGTGGTTCTCCTCCTGTAAAACCAATAATTCCTACTCCTAGATTTTGTAAATCTTTTACAATTCGAATAACATCTGAGGTCTTTAAATCTTCCTGTTTTTGTCCCATCATCTCACTTGCACTGCAATGCCAGCACTGATACATACATCGTTTAGTGACTGCAACATAGGTTGAAATAGGTGCTAATCTCATTCCCTTTACGTGGTTTGTATAAAATTCTTTTCCTTCTCCAGGTACATTTTTAGCAATAGAGAAAAACGCTTCACTATTAACAGGTGGTAAAAATGCATTAATCATATACTTGCCATCATGCTTAACAATACGCTCATGCTTAATGACATTTAATGAACAACGTATCAAATAGCTTAAGCGATAATCCCTGTTTTCTTTAAAACGTTGATGAAGATAAAAAAAGTTTTTTATAGCTCCTTTACTAAAAAACATAGGCATTGTTTTTACAATTTGTCTTAAATACATATTTCCCTCCTTATTTTTTTAAAATGGCCCATACGAAACGGTGAGTAACTGAATGTATCCTTTTCTTCATTAAACTGGCTTCTAAGCTCTTTTTTATTTCTTGATTTTGTAAATCAAGCATACAATCAAAGCCTGCTAGAGCTCCTGTATGTGTCACCCATTCTATAAGCTTTTCTTCATTTCTAAAATGAAACACTCTTTTTCCTTCCTCTGCTCTTAACACTTGAAATCTTGCTTTTTTAAACCATTTTAGAAAAACTAGCTTATTATTAGGATTAGGCAAGTTAAACATAATGCGTTGTATCGTCTCTGGATGTTTTAAAAGAAGACTTGGATAAATCTTTCGTATTTCAGGTAAAGTCTTTTTTGTATTGACTAGCACTCCAAAAATCCCCCCTGGCTTTAAGATTCGGTAAACCTCTTTTATAATTTGACGAGGTGGTTGATATTTAATAGCCCAACAACAAATGACTCCATCTAAACTCTCATCGGGTTGCTCCTTTAAAAAACCTAGCATATCCTTTTGAATAAAGCTTGCAGTTCTCATTTGCTTCTTTTTTGCTTCTTCCAACATCCCCTTTGAAATATCTACTAAGTAAAACTGAGCTTGCGTATAAACCCTTGCTAACACCTCACTATTATAACCTGTCCCACATGCTAAATCTAATAAACCTTTAGTATCAGTGGGCAATGCCTCTATAAAAGCGTTTAAAACCTCATCATTATAGACATGCATCTCCTTCAAAAATGTGTTTTCATAACAGTCACTTACAAAAGTATACGCCTTACCTATATCCTCTGCCCTTACTACTTTCCTTTGTATTCCCAGAAGGAATATTTTTTTAATAAGTTCTATTAACTTCATCCTTCCCCCTCTTTTCTCCTTTATAAAGCATTTCTGCTCCATAACTTAACTGTAATTCTTCCTCTCTAAAATAAGGTGTGCAAAGTAGCTGCAAGCTTTCCGGTGTAAAGAAATGACATCTCTCAAAGCATAATCTCTCAAAACAGTAGATTGTTTTTGCCTTTAATGTTCTACTATTAAATTCCCAAATTAGAATTTTACCCTTCTCTTTTAAATACCTATGGCTTAACTTTATGACTTCATCTACTCTCCTCATATGGTGAAGTGCATCTCTTATAATGATGTAATCAAAATACTCTTCCTGAAGCTCATCCTCTAGTTCCTCTAATACTTTTGCATAGATTCTTATATGTTTGTTTTTTTCCCTTGCTTTTTGTACCATTTGCAAAGAAGGGTCTATAAGCGTTACCTCTGCTCCCTTCAGCTGTAGTAAATTGGCTAGCGTTCCCGTTCCTCCTCCTATATCTAATATCTTTTTACCTTCTACATTGCCTAAGCTTTTTAATATTTCGTCATTTTTATCTAAGTTAAATTTTTTCATAAAGCCATCATACAGACCCGCATAATATTTGAATAAATAAGCCATTCGCATCTCCTATAAAAAAAGTCAGCAATTTCCCCAAGATTTTTTCTTGTTTACATTTGCTGACTTACTTTCGTATTTATAACTCCCTGATTTTAGTGATGTAAGGTAACATATTTTGATACTTTTTCTTTTTTTCATGCTTATAAATATAAAAGCATCCACCCACCATTCCAACCAAACCAGTTAAAATCATGATAAGCTCTTGCCAAGTATCTCCTAAGCCTTTAGCTAATAAGTACCCTATTCCCACTCCTCCTAAAAGCCCTACCAAAGGAATCCCATATAAAATATAGGTTGCCTTTAAAAAAGTAGTTGGATTCAGTTCTAAATCGACTTCATCGCCTTCTTCTGCCTTGCAGGCATTAACACATTTTAGGATACAGTTTTTACTTCCATGTACCATATCACAGGCATGGCAATCTCCACACATTTCTTGTCTTTCAATCACGACAATAGCATAATCACCTTCAATACTTTTCACTCTTCCATAGGGCATAACTAACCTCCTTATTCATCTTGATCCTCTAAATGCTGTTTAAATAAACTTCTAATAACAAAAACAACCCCTACTATAATAAGTATAATACACATACCTTGCAAAGCCATGTTCTTAACCAGAGGGCTTAAAGTCATAGCTATACTATAGACTCCAGAACCACCAAACACCAAAGCAGGGATGAGTGGCCAACTTTGTCTTTCTAAAATTAAAATAAGCAGAAAGGCAAGGGCTGTAAAAAGGAAGAGCGCACCTATTGATAAACTAAATCCTCTTATATACATGGGGTCTCTAAAAAAGAAATACAGTCCCCATAAAGTAAACAAAGAACCCATGATAGATAAAACTGACTTTTTCTTTGCTAAATAAGCTCCTAAAAGCATGCTACCTGGAATAAAGAAAAAACGTGCTAAATAAGTAGACGCACCTATCATACGTCCCACAATAAGCATTCCTCCATTAGCAGCAAAAAAGATACCTAATAAAAGAAGTATTAAATCACGACGTTTTATATAAATAATTAAAAATACAAATGCAAGAACAACATTTACAATTTCACTTAAATAAGCTGTTGGGAGCATCCCATTAAGCTGTAATAAGGCTACTGCACCTATAAGGATACATATTAATCCTATATATAATAAGGTATTTTTTTTATATGACATTTTAATCCTCCTCTATCTCTCTTCGATTCACCTCAATGTCACCTGATTGGGTTCGGAGCGTTAGCTTAGCTTTTGGATTCGTTCCAAAAGTTGCTTCTCCACTTTTACTTACCTGCTCCTTATTATTCAAACGCATATTTCCTTCCAAGTCCCCCGAGACAGTATACGCTTCAATTTGACCTTCGAAATCTGCTGCTAACCTTACCTCTATCTCTCCCGATTCTGTACTCAAATCTGCTTTGCCCATAAGCTCCTCGTAGGTAACGTATATGTCACCTGAACTAGACCACATTTCTCCAGCACCCTTTAATTTTCTTATTTCTATATCTCCTGAAGCTGTTTCCAAAGAACCTTCTCCCTCTAGCTTCCTAATATAAATATCCCCTGAAGAAGTTTTTACTTTATAATCTAACGCTTTTACTTCCCCCATTTCAACTGTTCCTGATTGGGTGATACATTCTAATTTTTTTATCTCATAGGTAGCATTTAAAGAAATATCTCCTGAAGAAGTCTTTACTTTTAAATTACCATCATAACTTCTAGGAAGTGCTATTTCTATATGATAATTAATAGGAAGGAAGTTAAAGCCTCCCCACTTTTGCCCTTCATCCCCTCCTTGAATAATTACCCTACCATTAGATTCTTTCATACTAAAAAGATAATGCTCATCAACTTTTTTATTATTAAACTGAATGATTTCTAAGTACTCCTTGTCACTTGGCACTAAAAGAATATCCGCTTGTTCAAAGTTTATCTCAATATCCTCAATAGCATGAAGTATTTGTTGTTCTCTTTTATTTTCTATTCGTGTCTTATTAAGTTTCCCTTTCCAACTCAAATCATTTCCATGCCACTTAAAAAGAATACTCTCTTTTTGCAAATGATTTTTTCCTATAAAAGTTAAGGCTATAATAAGAATAACTAATACAACAATCAAAAGAATTAGTTCGATCATTTGAATAATCCTAACCTTTTTCATTACTCTATTCCTTCCTATTTGACAAACTAAAGATTAAATGGATAATTTGTTGAAGCACTGCACCTATGATAAAAATAATCCACGAAAAAGCCCAAATACCAAATATGAAGCTTACTAGTAAATAAATAACTGTCACTAGTGTCCACATAATGGAGTTAATGGACTGATAAAGTTCTTTTTTATATTTACTGTTTTGATTCCATTCTTTAAACTCCTCTACTAAAGTATCCTCTTCCTTTTTATAGCTAGGTTGTGCCATAAAATGATAAATAAGAAGGCAAGTAGGGATTGTTATTGTAAAAAGAAATAATACGATTGAAAGTATATCATCTAACCTTAAAAGCTCTGTACATACTATCAGTACAATCACACTAAAAATATAAAGTCCTACTGAAGCTGAGACTACAAGTGCAGTTTTCTTTCGACTTATTAGTTCCTTCTCCTGATCGAAAGGACTACTGTGCTTAAGTCCTCTAATAAGTTCATCTATATCTCCTATTCCTGCAATAACGCTATTATATGCTTCTTCTGATGTACGTCCATTTGCTACTAGGTCATTGTACTTTTCTGTCAAATTACTTATAAGCTCCTCTTTTAATTCAGATGCCTTTTTTGTCTGTGGCGCCTCTTCAAAAAGAGCTTCTACTCTATCTCTTAATTTGTCATCCATACTATTTCCTCCCTTATCCCTCTTTTTACTTAGATCAATTTATCAATTAACCTCTTTGCCTCTTCCCAATCTCTTTTATTGTCTTCATAGGCTTTACGCCCTTGAGGTGTAATTGTATAATACCGTCTTCTTGCTCCTGTTGTTTCATCCCCCCAATAAGATAGAATATAACCGGATTGCTCTAAACGCCTAAACGCACTATACAAGGTTGCTTCTTTTAATTCATATTGATTATCGGTCTTGTCTTGTATGGATTTATTAATTTCATAACCATAGCTATCTTTTGTCATTAGGTGAGCCAATATAATCGTCTCTGTATGTCCTCGTATTAAATCAGATGTTATAGACATAACTCCCCTCTCTTTCCTTTGTATAATACTTAGTTATATACTATCACCAGATACCTCATGTGATGAAGTATTATACGCCTATAATAATAAAATATACCTCACCTGTCAAGGTATATTTTATAACGCTTTTCAAATACTTCCTTATTAATAATATCAATATCTCTAAGGTTATCCTTTATAACAATCAAATAATCTCCTGGCTTACCATAGATATAGCGCTGTCTATCCCACCAGGTAAAGAGTTTTGCACCTTTTGTAAGTGCTTTCGCAAAAACATAGCTCTCTCCCTTTGTTCTACACTTATAAGTATGTTCTTTTAAAGGGAATGTTACTTTGCCCTGCTTATTACGTGCATTAGGAAAATAACTAAAATCCAAATCTAAGTCTTCATCTAACCTTACATAGTTTTCTTCAAACTTTTCTTTAGTAATAGGGCGAATCTCACCTCTTAATCCAATGAGCATATAAAGATTAGGTGTGATCTCTAAATCAATATCGCCTTCTATAGTTCGAACACAAACTGTTGTATTGAGTGGAAAAACTTCACACAAAGGTACCATCCCTGTGCAAACAGGCTCCCCTTTATAAGTTTTAAAAGTACTTACATCTATAATTGTATCCATAGCATCAATTACTTCAAAGGATTTATAATAGTTAGTAAGACGTCTTAAGAAAAATTCATCTGCATTAAGATGGGCATTTTTTTCATTAAACTCCTTATTGTTAATAAAGCCACCTGCTTTATCCAAGTTCCCCCCACCAGAGCCCATTTCATCACATAAATAATTAGCTAGTTCATTGGCCATTACTTCTTTCACACAGCTTCTTACAGAAAACTTAATACCATGGATTGTCTGATTATACACTAAACATACATTAACGCTATCTACTTGAATAGCTAAATCACTTATAAAACCAAGTATATTAGGATCACACTCTTGCGCCTTAACTACTACAAACTTATTAGCAACATTATAAGAATGTCGAATAAGAGCCATACCTGCAATTTCTAGCTCTGATAGCGTTAAAACAGCATTTTTTAGCTGGCGAATAAGTGCTTCATCTACTCGAAGTTCATCTCGCATATCCTTATCAAAAGGGTGCCTTACTTCTGAAAAACCTGCACTGTCTGTAAATAATCCATAATAAAGTGCTGTCGCTACCGTATACCATTTATTAATATCTATTCCTTCTTCTACAAACATTTGCCATACTACTGTACATGTACTTGCAAGCCCTTGCCTAATTTCTTTTGCATCAAATTCTCTACTTTCCTCTTCATGATGATCAATTACAACAACATAAGGTGCTTCAAACCGTGTTACATTTCCCGCTCCATATTGACAATCCACAGTTATAAGTAATTCTTTAATCTCCAGATTTTGAACATGTTCAAGTGGAATATCTAACTTTTCCACCATAAGACAGACATTAGGTTTTGTTATCTTTAAATGTCCTCCATATACAAGCCTTACCCTTTTCCCCTGTTCTTCAAAATATTTATATAAAGCATAGCCTGCCCCTATAGTATCAGGATCTGGATTGTCATGGCACTGAATGACAATATCTTGATATTTAGTGAGTTGTGATAACTTCATTTTAATCCTCTCCGTTATATATTTTTTATTTATAACCTACTCGCCCTTAACTTTTAACTTCCTTTCTATTATACACTACTTATATCCACTAAATCTCTTGTTTTAACAGATTTATACTTGTTTTTATATTTATATAACTTATTTAATTTGCTCATTATTCATTTTAATATTTACTTTTATCTTCTTAATTGATTATAATAAATAAGTAAATTTTTCACTTTTACACAAAAACTAATCATTTGCCAGTGAGGAGATTAATTATGTCTAACCCCTTTGATTTACTTAACTTACAAGATATTTTAGACGCTAGAGAACGTATTAAAGATACATGTATTTACACCAAGCTTATTCGTAGTCGTGACCTAAGTAAAGAATTTAAAAATGAAATTTATTTAAAACCTGAGAATTTACAGTTAACAGGTGCCTTTAAATTAAGAGGTGCCTTCAATAAAATTAGCAAGCTTTCACAAGAGGAGAAAAACCATGGACTCATTGCCTCCTCTGCTGGAAATCATGCGCAAGGCGTAGCCTTCTCCGGACAAGCACTTGGTATTCCTGTTACTATTGTCATGCCTAAGACTACACCTCTTATCAAGGTACAAGCTACTAAAAATCTAGGTGCTAATGTGGTACTTGCAGGCGATGTTTATGACGAAGCCTATGACGAAGCGCGTCGTTTGGAAAAAGAAAAGGGTTATACCTTCATCCATCCTTTTGATGATTTGGATGTGATGGCTGGACAAGGTACTATTGCTCTTGAAATTCTAGAAGAGCTCCCTCATACAGATATTATCCTTGTCCCTATAGGTGGTGGTGGTCTTATCAGTGGAATTGCTGTTGCTGCTAAAGCAATAAACCCTACTATTCAAATTATCGGTGTTGAGTCTACAGGTGCCCAAGCGATGAAGCTTTCCTTAGATTCTGGAAATATTGTTAGTCTTCCTTCTGTGGATACTATTGCAGATGGTGCTGCTGTAAGGACACCTGGTACCTTAACCTTTGATATTATTCATCACCTTGTAGACGGTATTATTACCTTAAGTGACCATGATTTAATTGAAGCTATCTTCCTTTTAGTTGAAAAACATAAGCTCGTAGCAGAGGCTACAGGAGCTCTTTCAGTAGCTGCCCTTAAAAAGCTCAATGCACAAAACAAAAAAGTGGTTTCTGTTATAAGTGGTGGTAATA
This sequence comes from Sporanaerobium hydrogeniformans, assembly GCF_002735925.1. Lineage (GTDB taxonomy): Bacteria > Bacillota > Clostridia > Lachnospirales > Cellulosilyticaceae > Sporanaerobium > Sporanaerobium hydrogeniformans. The sequence continues at coordinate 100,884 of NZ_PEDL01000006.1, forward strand.
TTGATGTACTCACCATGTCGTCCCTTCTTAATCATGGACTTTATTCAAGAGGGCGTCTTTTCTGCTTCTCTGTTAAACTTAAAGACACTCCAGGTCAACTCTTTAAAATAGCAGAAATACTAGCTAAAGTAGGTGCCAATGTGGTTAAGCTTGACCATAATCAATTTAAAGCTTTAGATCGTTTAAAACATGTAGCGCTTGAAGTAACTGTAGAAACCAATGGTCATGAACATATCCAAGAAGTGATTCACACTTTAGAAAATGAAGGTTATGTGATTGAAGTTATTTACTAAAAATAACAAAGAGCCCTTAGATCTCTTCCTTTTTACGAAGAAATCTAAGGGCTCTCTTAACACTCTATATCCTTATTTTATTGCTGCTTCATTACCTCATTAAGCGCGAATAACTTCTACTTTATAGCCATCTGGATCTGTTACAAAATAATAGCGTGGCGTTTCTCCAGGTAACCCTTTTAAATCAGTTACTTCATACCCTAATGCTTTAAGCTCTGCATGAGAAGCCTCTAAATCATCTACAGATACAGCAATATGACTAAAACCATTTCCTATTTCATAAGGCTTTTCTGGATGATAGTTATACGTAAGCTCTAATTCATAACTCGCTTTGTCATCAGATAAATAGACAAGGGTAAACGCATGTTCTTTAAAATCCTTACGCCTTGTTTCTTTAAGACCCAATACCTCCCTATAAAACTGAATAGATTTTTCTAAATCCATAACACGTAGACAAGTATGCAACATTCTATAATTCATCTTTTTAATCCTTTCTCTATATGCGCTTACTTCAAGCACTTCATATATTCTTTTGCTTACTAGCAAATACCTTCTTATTTTACTCTAAATCAATCAAAAGTACTACTGGACAGTGATCTGAACCGAGTATATGAGAGTGAATCTCTGCTCCTTTTAATTTCTTCTCTAAGCGTTTAGAAACAAGGAAGTAGTCAATACGCCACCCTGCATTATTGGCCCTAGCTTTAAAACGATAGGACCACCAACTATAGGCTCCTTCTTGGTCTGGGAAAAAATAGCGAAAGGTATCAATAAAGCCTGCTTCTAGTAACTTCCCAAACTGCTCTCTTTCTTCTTTGCTATAACCTGCATTTTGCTCATTATTCTTTGGATTTTTCAAATCAATAGGCTGATGTGCCACATTAAGATCTCCACAAACGATAACAGGCTTTTTTTCATCTAGCCGCTGTAAATAAGCCCTAAAATCCTCTTCCCATTCCATACGATAAGATAAACGGGCAAGTTCGCTTTGTGAATTAGGAGTATAGACAGTTACTATATAAAATTCTTCAAATTCTAATGTAATCATACGCCCTTCTGTATCATGATGTGGGATCCCTAATCCATATTGCACCTTAAGAGGTTCTTTTTTGCTAAAAATAGCTGTCCCAGAGTAACCCTTTTTCTCAGCATAATTAAAATATTGAAAATAGCCGGGAAGCTCTAGTTCAAGCTGACCTGCTTGTAGTTTGATTTCTTGTAAGCAAACAAAATCTGCATCACTTTCTCTAAAATAATCTAAAAAGCCCTTGGTGATGCATGCACGTAAGCCATTAACATTCCAAGATATACATTTCATACTTTTTTCCTTTCCTTTTAAATACTTTATTTACAAACATCTATCCATTTACCACCTGTCAGGTTTTCTAATTCAGAAATGGTTATTTCTACTGCTGTATGATTACCACCAGCTGCAGGATAGACACTTTCATATTCCTTTAAACTCTCATCTAAATAGATGGCTATATCCTTTGGAAGCCCAAAGGGACAAACACCCCCTACTGGGTGCCCTGTCTTTTCAAAAGTTTCATCAAAACTCATCATTTTAGCCTTTGTTCCAAAGACTGCTTTATATTTACTATTATCAATTTTAGCTGTTCCTCTTGCCACAATAACTAAGCTTTCATCTTTCCCATTGAAAGCAAGTGTTTTTGCAATCCTTGCTTCTTCTACTCCTAGGGCTTTTGCCGCTAAAGGCACAGTAGCACTACTTTCACCTAAAAAAATAATATCTTTTTTTACTTCTCTTTCTTTAAAATAATTTTCAACCTCATGTACACCCATTTTCTTATCCTCTTTCTCCTTCATGCCCCTGTATACTCCGCAAGAAACATTTGTCTTTCCTCTTGAAGCTGTGCAATGTTCCATTCAATAGTATTCCTTTTTTGACATAGCTTATCTATAATCCTTTTAATGTGATGAATACTCTCTAAAACCTTTTTACTATCACTGTCAATTTTATTGCGTACTCTTAAATCTGTAAAGATATTATCAAACCAAAAATCAATCGTTCTAGTACTATTATCTATTCCAAACTCTCCCTGCAAATTAATATCCTTTACATCTTCTAATTCTCTTATAAAGCTTTGAAGCTGAACTTGTAAACGGTTAATTTCTATTTGAGCACTATCTATTTTGTCATATTTCACCATATGAGATAGAAGCCCTCCATTGGTAAAAGCATCGTAAGTTGCCCAGTTTCTAGCACTACCTAATAGCCCTTCTGCCGTTTCTCCTGTATGTTGCGCCCTGTATCCTGCTGAGATGGCTTCATTTATCTCAAAAAGTTGAGACCTTAACTCTTCTTCTTTTAATTCAAAATTTTTATAGATTAAGTAGGCCTCTGAATTTTTATTTAATAGTAATTTGGTTTCTCTCTTCTTTAGTTCTTCTTGATACTCTTTTTCATATGTCTTTAAAAGGGCAATACGCTCTTGTAATTTTATTTTGTCTTTTTTTAACTCCTGTACACGTTGTACTCTTTTATCATATTCCCATTTAGCCTCTAGCATTTCTTGCTGCTCTTTTTCTAGTTTATCCTCATATTTATTGATAAACTTAAAAAGTAAAGTGCTAAAACTTTCTTTTTGAAGGCTTTTTACATCTTCTGTTTCCTTTTCAAGCTTATGTAAAAAGGCATGCTCCTCCTCCTTGGCCTCTCTTAACTCCTGACTTAAGCGTCCTAAGCGTTCTTGCAAACGATCTAGGCTACTTACTAATTCCCTTATTTCACTTAATTTTTTATTTTCCATTTATTTCCCTCCCATTCTCATGTAGATGTGAATTATTTATGTAAAGGACGATATGGAATCGTCCCCTACATAAATAATTTGAGGAGCTCCTTAAAGCTGTTTATTTTATAATCGTAGGTTTTCACTTCTCCAAAACCATAGCTTGCATATACAAAAGGAATACCTGCTTCTTTAGCACTTTCCTGATCCTTAAGTGTATCCCCTATATATACAGGTGCCTTTAGATGATTGCGTGCGATTACTTTTTTGATATTCTCAGCCTTAGTAAGCCCTGTACTCTCTGCATCTTGAATATCTATAAAGTAGTGTCTTAGCTTATGATAGTCTAAAAAGCTCTCAATATACCCACACTGACAGTTACTTACAATACATAGCTTATAGCTTTTAGCAAGTTGACTTAAAGTTTCTTCTAAATCATCGTAAAGCACACCTCCATGTTCCTTCATATAATGGCATTCTTCTTTACTACATATCCTCATAAGCTCTTGACGTTTCTCCTCATCCACGTCTTTAAAAAATTGACGAGCAATCTCAGGAAGCTGTGTTCCCATTACCGCCATTACTCTCTCTCTTGTTAACTCTAATTGTACTTCTGGAAATTTCTTGATCGCTGCATTCCATGCTACCACTATACCATCAACTGAGTCCCATAGCGTACCATCCAAATCAAATATCAAGCTATCTATCTTCATTTTTATCTCCTAGCTTCTCTATTTCTTTTAGTCTATAGTATTTCCCATTAAGTTCTTCTAAAAACCTTTATTCTATTTCTTTTATCTTATTATACATAAAAACCAGAAGAATAACTATTCTTCTGGCTTCAGATTTATAAAGTTAACTTATTTTTTATCTACTCCACATCTTGAAGAGCATCATAACCTTCTTCTCCAGTTCGCACCTTAATAACATTTTCTACATCATAAACAAAAATCTTACCATCTCCTATATGACCCGTATAAAGTATACGCTTTGCCTCTTCCACAACGGTACTTACTGGAATCTTACAAACCACTATATCTACTTGAATTTTAGGAAGTAAATTAATTTCTAAAGGCACACCACGATAATATTCTGTAGCTCCCTTTTGCATACCACAACCTAATACATGATTAACTGTCATCCCTGTAATACCAATAGTATTCATAGCTGCTTTTAAAGCTTCAAATTGACTTTCCTTAGTAATAATCCTAATTTGTGTCATTTTTACATCTGAGCCTACTTCACGTGGTTTTAAACGTTCTACTGGTACAGCCTTCTCTATACTTACTTTACTTGATTCTATAGTCGCTGCTACTTCTCCTACCACCCTATTACTCATTGTGTAGAAATCTGCATAAGCACTTACTAGACCATGCTCTGGTAAATCTAGACCACTGATTTCCTCTTCCCGTGTAACACGTAACCCAACTGTATTCTTCAAAATCATAAAAACAAGTGTCATTGTAATAGCTACCCATAAAAAGACTGCTACAACACCTAATACTTGAATACCTAGAAAGCTTGCACCATATCCATAAAAGAGCCCCTGTGAAGTAGAGAAAAGTCCTGTTAAAATAGTTCCTGTTGCACCACATAGTCCATGTACGCCAATTGCACCAACAGGGTCATCTATCTTTAAAACCTTATCAATAAATTCAATACCAAAAACCACAACGAAACCTGCACATATACCAATAAAGAATGCCCCTATAGGATCTACTACATCACAGCCTGCTGTAATCGCTACAAGACCTGCTAGAGAGCCATTTAAAGTCATAGATACATCGGGTTTTTTATAACGTACCCAAGTAATAATCATAGTCGTTACAGTTGCCACTGCTGCTGCTAAGTTAGTGGTTGTAAAAATAGACCCCATTGCAACAAGTACATCATCTCCCTCTGCACAGACCGTAGAACCTCCATTAAACCCAAACCAACAGAACCAAAGGATAAAAACTCCTAATGCACCAAGAGTAATGCTATGACCTGGTATGGCTTTAGCTGTACCATCCTTAGAGTATTTACCAATTCGTGGACCTAGTATCTTAGCTCCAACAAGTGCTGCCACACCTCCTACCATATGAACAGCGGTAGAGCCTGCAAAATCATGGAAGCCTAACTGTGAAAGCCAGCCTCCTCCCCAAATCCAATGGCCAGATATAGGATAAATAACTGCACTAATGATTGCACTGTAAATACAGTATGAAATAAACTTTGTTCGTTCTGCCATAGCTCCAGATACTATGGTTGCTGCTGTGGCACAAAAAACAGTTTGAAATATAAAAAATACATATTTAGGAATACCTGCTGGCAAAATAGATGCATAATCTCCTGTGCTAAACAAGTCAATGCCTCCTACTAGTGCACTACTTCCTGCAAACATTAACCCAAAACCAAATAGCCAATAAATAGGTGTCCCAATGGCAAAATCCATTAAATTTTTCATAATAATATTTCCTGCATTTTTTGCTCTTGTAAATCCCGTCTCAACCATAGCAAATCCTGCTTGCATAAAAAATACCAATGCTGCTGCTACTAATACCCAAATTACACTTACTGATGAATACATACTCATTCCTCCTCATATAAAATCAATTTTCTCTTTTACTCCTCTACTGCCCCCTCTTTAGTCATAAATTAAGTACACTCTAGCTTTTCAAAACAAAAAAGGCGCTATAGACTGTTCGTCTATAGCGCCTTTGCTATTTATCCACATTATAACATCCTTATCTTAAAAGTGTTATAATTTTTTAGCTATTTACTATTTATAAACTTTATAACTTATATTTATCTCATTTATACTGCTTTCATTTCTTTAAGGTATTATTTCTATAATCTTACTATTCTCTAGGCTGAGTAGCAATGACCCTACACTTTAGTCCTGTTGCCTCTAAATCTTCAAACCACATGGTTAACATTTTACAAGGTTTATTGGTGTCTATCTCTCCTAAATGCTGCAGGTTCTCTATAACATAAACTCCTTGCTTCTCACAACGCCTATCTGCTTCTATATGCTCTTTCCCCTTACGAAGGTCTGGTGCGTCAAGTCCTATAAAGGCAATTCCTTCCTGTATTAATTCATCTATTAATTCCCATGAAAAATTTACTCCTTCTTTAAAATAATTGTTGCTTCCATAGGGAAAACGCTCAATAAGCCCTGTTCGAAAAAGTACAAAATCTCCTGGTTTAATATAATCTATATCAATATCTTCACTGGTAATTTCACGATTTCTTATAGTACTTACATCAAATAGAATTCCTCTCCTTTGCATATATTCAAGAGGGATCTGTTTCATTTCATAAACATCCATATGGGTACCTACATGTCCCATTACACTTTCTTTTTTCGGCTGTAACTCTGCCCACTTGTAAATTTTATTTATCTTTTTTACTTGCAATGTTAAATCAATATATTTCATATCCTTGCCCTTATCTTTAATGGTTTAGTCTATTATTTACCTTTATCTACTACTCTTTCCATTATATGCTTTTATGATTCCCTTCACAATACCCCCTTCTTTATACTGTTTTTTCTTCAATTTTTCACACTATCTTCACAAATAATAGATTATAAATTGAAGTTCATCTAAAAAAATGGTATAATTTATACAAATAAATTTTGTCTATTTACAAGTTTATTGTTTATCCTAACTGATTACATCAAACAGTATTCTCACTAAGGAGGTTTTTATGGTAAAGCAAGCTGTCTTTGCGCCCCATTACGATTTTTTTATCGAAAAAACTCAAAAAAGAAACGTTTACAATATGGACTTTTTTCATATGCATAAAAAATATGAAATTTATTATCTCTTAGAAGGTTCTCGGAAATATTTTATTGATGACTCCATCTATCTGGTAAATGCAGGTAATTTGGTGCTAATAGACGCCGATGCTGTTCATAAAACAGCTAATATAGGAGATGCGCCCCACAGTCGTATCGTTCTCAATTTTAGTAAAAGTTTTATAGAGGATTTTTCAACCCAGCTTAAGGAGCTTCATTTAACTTCTATCTTCGAAACCAAATTTACAGTCCTTCCTCTTTCCTTTAAATATAAACTTATTATAGAAAATATTTTAAATCGATTAGTAGAAGTAGGATCTGAAAACCCTGAAAACAACAAAGTTCTATTAGCACTTCTTTTATCAGAGCTCTTAATGATGATTAAAGAATATATTACTGAATTAGAACAAAAGGAGTACCAATCCCATCAAATTGTTAACAATAAAGTAGATAAAATCTTAAAGTATATTAGTCAGCATTATAGTGAAGAGCTTACACTCACCTCTATCGCTGAGAAGTTTTATATTAGCCCCTTTTACCTTAGTAAAATCTTTAAAAAATCAACCAACTTGTCTATTGTAGAGTATATCAATAGTTTACGTATCAGACAAGCAAAAGAACTACTTGAACACTCCTCCTTTAAAATTGCTGATATTGCAGAAAAGGTTGGTTTCTCAAGTAGCTCTCATTTCAGTAGAACCTTTAAGCTTGTAACAGGCTTATCACCTCAACAATACAAAAAATATTATTCTACTAAATAATCCTCTATAGCTTCTAGCTCTAGGGGATTTCCTATTTGGTTAGTTATGGTTACATTTTCTAGTTTTAGCTTACACACATTTTTAAAATGGAAGCCTGCCCTAAGGGTTTTTTCTTGGAAGCTTAGCATCTCTGGATAATCTGCTTGGGCATCCTCCTTAAAATCTATAGATACATTTTTAAACCATAGACTTTTTATCTTTTCTTCTGGGAGGCCATAGATAAAGCCTGCACATACCTCCGTATCCCTACACACAATATTTTTAAATGTCAATTCACCAATATACGGTGTGCGTTCATCCTTTGGCAAAGGTGCCTTATCCCAAACATAAGGCGTTTTCCCATCTGGGTCACAAAAATAAAAAGCATTAATGGTAAAAGGCGTTAAAACCCCTTCCATCTTAATATTCTCTACATGAATCTGATCAATGATAGCTGTGCTGCCTCGTCCACGCCTTGTTTTTACTCGGACTCCTCTATCTGTATTTCTAAACAAACAGCGTTCCACATGAACGTCCTTAACGCCACCAGACATTTCACTTCCCACAACTACTGCACCATGTCCAAATTCCATAAGACAGTTTCTAATAATAATACGCTCACTAGGTATGAGCTTTTCTCTTGGCATACTATATTTACCTGATTTAATGGCAATGCAGTCATCACCTAAAGAAAAACGAACACCTATTATCTCTACATTCTTACAGGATTCAGGATCAATACCATCTGTATTCGGTGAGTCTTTAGGATTTTCTATGATTAAATTAATAAAACGGATATTTTGGCAACGTATGGGATGAACTGTCCATGAAGGTGAGTTTTGAATTTTAACACCTTCAATGACTATATCCTTACAATCTACTAAGTTGATTGTTCGAGGACGCCATGCAGTACGTTTCACTTTTGCATCAATCCACCAATCCCCTTGATTACCATTTCCATCAATCATGCCTTCTCCCACTATCTTTGTGTTCTGTATACCAATCCCTGTAATCAGGCTAGCATAGGCAGCATCTGGTGTCCCTTCCCAAAAAGAAAGATAATAATCCTCTCCATCCGTGGTGTTTTTTAAAACCCCTGGTAAAATAGGGTATTTTTCTCTTTTTTCTTCACCTAAAAGGACAGCACCTTCTTCTAATTCTAAAGTCATATCACTTTTAAGAAAGAGAGGGGTTGATTTATAAATACCCTTAGGGAGTACAACTCTCGCGCCTTTAGGTGCAGCCATAATAGCTGCTTGAAGCGCTACTGTATCTAAATGCTTTCCGTCTCCTATTGCTCCAAAATCTTTTACATTTAAAACAGCTGTTTCTTCTTCTGTATAAAAAACTTCACAACATTCCTCTGTCCTGTCCTCACTTACCCATTTAACTTCTACCGCACTAGCCGGTAGAAGCTTATGAATAGTAAAGCAATTAGTCTTTACTTGCTCTTTTAGTACACCATTTACATAGAGTAGGTAATTCTTCTCAGGATAGTAGCATCCTGTACCTTCTAGTTCTAGAGTAAGACTAGTAGCTGTTTTATGTATCAGTTTAAAAGACATCTATTAGCCTCCTAACCTTTGATACCACTTGTAGATATTCCCTCAATAAAGTATCTTTGAGCAGAGAAAAATACAACAATCGATGGAAGTAATCCAACAAGTGACATAGCAATAATCTTATTCCAGTCAAAGGCTCCTCCTGTTGCATCCATAGACATTTTAAGAGCAATAGTTAATGGATATTTTTCTACAGAAGAAATAAAGATCAATGGTCCCATAAAGTCATTCATTGTCCACATAAAAGTAAAGAGTGCACATGAAATAATAGCTGGTTTTAATACAGGCATTAAAATAAAGATCAATGTTTGAAGAGAGTTACAACCATCAATTTTAGCTGACTCATCTAGGTCTTTCGGTATTCCTCTAAAGAATTGGATGAGCATAAATACAAAGAATACATCTGTTGCAAATAAAGAAGGAAGCACAAGAGGTGCATAAGTATCTAGCATTCCAAAGGTTTTCCACATCATGTAACTTGGAATCCTAAGAATAATGTTTGGTAATAAAAGTGTTGCAATAACCAGAGAAAAGAAAAGCTTTTTACCTGGAAAATTAAAACGTGCAAAACCATAAGCTGTAAGAGTAACAGAAATAACTACGAAAATAACTTTTGGAATAACAATTTTAAAAGTATTTAAGAAGTAGTGACCCATTGTATATTCTGTACCTGTTTTCCATCCTTGTATATAAGGTGTAAAGTCAAATTCCTTTGGCATAAACCAAACAGATGAAAAAATATCGGCATTGCTTTTGAAAGAAGCACCAATAAGCCAAAGAATAGGGTAAAGCATAATAATTGCAACGAGAATAAGAACCCCGTAAAGTAGTGTCATTTTGGTTGCTTTTTTAAGTTGTCTTTTGCGTTGTCTTGCATATTCTGCCTGCTGAAGTGCTTGTTCACTCACTATTCTTCACCTCCATTATCATTGTAGAATACCCAATATTTAGAGCTTCTAAAGGTTATCATTGTAAAGGCCATAATGATAATAAATAAAATCCATGACATGGCACTTGCATAACCCATGTTGTAGTATTTAAATGTGTTATCATAAATAAGCATTGGTAAAAGGTATGTACCTTTCATTGGCCCACCATTTGTTACAAGGTATGGTGCATTGAATTCTTGGAAGGCGTGTACAAGTTGCATAACGAAATTAAAGAAAAGTACAGGTGTAATCATTGGAAGTGTAATGGTAAAGAAATTACGCAATTTACTTGAACCATCTACTTCTGCTGCTTCATAAAGCTCGCCTGGAACTTCTTTAAGGGCTGCTAAGAAAATAACCATTGTTGAACCGAATTCCCATACACGTAGTAAAATAATAGTAAACATTGCCGGATTTGCTTGGCCAAACCAACTTATGGGGTTCATATGAAGTACGCCAAGTACTTGGTTTACAAGACCATCTGTAGAGAATATAAATTTCCATAAAATGGCAATAGCTACGTTTGATCCAAGAATAGAAGGAATATAGTAGGCTGTTCTAAAGAAATTGATTCCTTTTAAATTCATATTTAATATAAAGGCAATAAATAATGAGAAAGCAAGTTTAAGGGGTACCTCAAATATAACGTATTTTGCCGTTACTGTTAAAGCCTTTATAAATTCTTTATCTTTAAATAACTCTTTAAAATTTTGAAGCCCCACCCATGTTGGTGCACTAAGTAGGTCATACTCTGTAAAACTTAAATAAAATGAAGCAACAATCGGATAAAGTGTAAACACTAGAAATCCAATAAGCCACGGTGCAATGTAAAGAAGTCCTATGTAGCGATCTTTTGAGAAAGATGCCTTTCGTGTCTTTTTCATTGTATCTCCCTTCTAGTTACTTATGGGGCTAAACGCTTAGCCCCATAAATAGCAAGTTATTATTTTGTAAGTGATGCTAATTGTTTCGTTAAATCTGCATGCATTTGAGCTGCAATTTCATCAGTTGTTCCTAAATTATAAGAAACTTGTTCAATAGCTGCTGCATATATTTCTTTCATTTTTGCATTTTCCATGAATGGACTGATAAGAGTTGGGTTACTGCTTTCAATTTGTTTTGTTCCTTCAAAAGCAATACCATCTAATTGACCAGCTGCTTGAAGGGCTTCTTTAGCTGCCTTACTTGATGGAATACCTCTAGAGGTTCCTAAAATAACTGCTGCTTCTGGATCATTTAATAAGAATTCTAAAAGCATTGCTGCTTCTTTTGGATGCTTTGTATCTTTATTGATTGCAAACATAAGTGAAGGCTTCATAAACCAGCCTGTCATTTTTGCATCTGCAAGCATAGGTAGCTCACCAAGTACAAGTTCTTGACCTTTTTCTTTTAAAACGGCTTCATATTTACCAATTGAACTACTCCATTCCAGTACACCTGCTACTTTACCATCAATCCAGCTTGGTGTTTGATAAAGAGCTGTGTTTCCTGCTTCATTAGCTCTTGCCTCAACGCTTCTTACAACTCCCTTGTTTTCTAATTCCTTATAGAAGTCTAAACCTTCTTTGATGTCTTCAACGGTAAAGCCAAGTGTTCCATCCTCATTAATGAAATTTCTTCCTGTTTTTTGTTGCATATAAACAGTTGCTAAATACCAAGTTGTAAATCCACTTCCATTGTCAAGGTCAAATGGATAGTAACCTTCTTCTGAGAATTTCTCAGCTGAAGCTAATAAATCCTCCCAAGTTTTTGGTATTTCTGCACCGAACTTATCAAAGGTTGTTTTATTATAATAAGCACTTCTTCCTGTTGTAGATACTGGGATAGCATTTAAAATCCCTTCTCTTCTACCAAAAGCAAGCTCTGTATCTCCGTAGTTTTCAAGTGAAAGTGTATCCGATAAAGATTCAAGGTCATAGAAACCTTTACCATCCTTTGATAAGCGACTTAACCAGTCATAGTTAATTTGAATGACATCTGTTGCTGTACCACCCGCCATTTGTGTGTTAATTTTTTCGGCGTGACCATCCCAGCCACCATACTCTGACTTTACAGTAATGTTAGGATGTAGCTCTTCGAACTTTTTAATAGCTTCTAAAGTAGCTGTGTGACGGTCATCTCCGCCCCACCAAGAAATTCTAAGCTCTACCTTATCACCAGTAGAACTTCCTTCAGTTGTTCCTTCTACTGGTTTTTGTGTTGTAGCATCATTTTTGCCTCCACACCCTACCATAGAAGTTGCTAATAGACATGTTGCAAGTGACATTGCTAATGCTTTTTTCATGATATATCCTCCTAGATATGTAAAATAATTGTATTACTGTTTTTAGCACTTTTACACTTAGCCTTACTTTTTAGTTAAAACTTATACAATACATTTTTTAGCAAAAAAGTAAATTTTTAAGTGATTTAAGTTGTTCACTATAGATAATATCTAATTTTCATATGAATTACCATACTAATATTTGCTATCTTTACCTATATTTCTACATATTTTGTTATAATCTCATCAAACTAGGCTGTTAAATTTGCTAATTCTAGTGTTTTAGCGCTATAATCTTTATATAGAACTCTCTAAAAAACTACATGAATTTTGAAACGATTGGAGGTAAAACAATGATTGTTGCCCAAGATGGTTCTGGTGATTTTCTTTCACTTCAAGCCGCTCTCAATAGCCTTTCTAAAGAAAATACCACACCTATTCATATTTTTATTAGGCCAGGCATTTACAAAGAAAAAATACATATTGAAATTCCTTTTTTAACACTGATAGGTGAAAATCCTGAAACCACTATCCTTACTTATGACGATTATGCCTTAAAGACCTTTCCCAACGGAACAACATATGGGACCTTTAACTCCTACAGCTTTTTCGTAGGAACTCATGACTTTACTGCTTACAATCTCACTATTCAAAACACAGCAGGCCCTGGCAAAAAAGTAGGACAAGCTCTAGCTGTTTATGCTGATGGAGACCGTATTCATTTTAAAAATTGCAGGCTCCTTGCCAATCAGGATACACTTTTTTTAGGTCCTTTGCCTCCCGCCCCTATTGAAGCAGGTTCCTTTAGAGGTCCTCGTGAACAGGCTCCTCGCATAAATGGAAGACATTATTATGAAAGCTGCTTTATCCGAGGAGATATCGACTTTATTTTTGGATCAGCTACAGCCTTCTTTAAGGATTGTGAAATTTTTTCCAACAATCTTCATCAAGAAATTAACGGTTACATTACAGCTGCTTCTACTCCTGAAGCACAAAAGTACGGTTTTATTTTTGAAACTTGCAACCTTACAAGTAACTGTCCTAAAGCATCCGTTTACCTCGGTAGACCTTGGCGTCATTATGCAAAAACAGTTTTTATTGACTGTCAAATGGGAGACCATATTATAAAAGAGGGCTGGCACGATTGGGATAAGACAGATAGTCACAGCACTACTTTCTTTGGTGAAATAGGTACACGTACTTCAGCTCCTATTCAGCGTGTAAGTTGGTCTCACTCTTTGTGCGCATCTGATAAGTCTTCCTTTTCTCGTGAAGCTGTTCTTAAAGGGACAGATAACTGGCAGCCTTGGCTAACTTAGTCTAAAAACAAAGGTACCTTCCCAACATTTTAAATGTTAGAAAGGTACCTTTGCTTTTAGAAACTTTACCTATTCCATTATTGCAACTCATAGCAATCCCTTGTTTTAAATTATCTTTTTGTTTTTTTACTTATAATTATATGTCTCTACTTCTTCCACTAGAAAAGGATTTCCTAGCTGCTTAGCTACGCTTACCTGCTCAAGTGAAAGCTTTATAATGTTTCTAAATACAAACCCTGTCCTAGCTATTTTTTCTTGAAAGCTCAGCATTTCAGGATAATCTGGCACTGCATCCTCTTTAAATGTAACAGATATGTTTTTAAAGGTGAGAGATTGAATCTTTTCTTCTGGTAAGCCATAGATGAATCCTGCACAAACTTGCACATTGATACACTCAATATTTTCAAAGGAAAGCTTTCCTATAACAGGTGTACGCTCATCTCTAGGTAATTTCTCTTTACTCCAAACATATTCTGTCTTACCATCTGAATCACAAAAATAAAAAGCATTGATGGTAAAGGGTGTTAGTACACCATCCATCTTTATATTCTTAACAACTATATCATCAATAATAGCTGTACTCCCTCTTCCTCGTCTCGTTTTTATTCGAATACCCCTATCTGTATTTTTAAATAGACAGCGTTCTACCTTTACTTGCTTCACTCCTCCTGACATTTCACTACCTATAACTACGGCTCCATGTCCAAACTCCATAAAGCAATTACGAATAGTAATTTTTTTACTAGCTAATCTTCTTTCAGGGGGTAAGGTATATTTACCTGATTTTATAGCTACACAATCATCACCCAGGGAAAATCTTACACCAACTATTTCAATATCTGAGCTTGATTCTGGATTAATTCCATCTGTATTAGGTGAATCCTTAGGGTTTATAAGAGAAAGATTAATGAACTGCATATCTTTACATCTTATAGGATGTATCGTCCAAGAAGGCGAATTCTGAATGGTTATGCCCTCAATCGTTACTGCTGTGCAATCTACCAAGTAAATGGTTCGTGGTCGCCATGCCCCCCTTTTGACCTTAGCATCTACCCACCAATCACTATTTTGTGCATTCCCATCTATTATACCTTTCCCAATAATTTTTACGTCCTGTATACAAATACCTGTAACCAAGCTTGCATAACAAGCAACAGGTTCTCCCTCCCAAAAACCAAGATAGTAATCCTCTTTTTCTTTCTCAACGACGCCTGGTAAAATACTATAGGCTTCCCTTCTTGTATCTCCTAGTAAAATTGCTCCTTCCTCTAACTCAAGGGTTATATGACTTTTAAGGAAAATAGGTGTGCTTTTATAAACACCAGGAGGTAGTACGATCCGTGCACCTAATGGTGCTGCAGCAATAGCTGCTTGTATTGCTTGTGTATCTAAATGTTCTCCATCACCTATTGCTCCAAAATCACGCACATTAAGCACTGCTGTTTCATAAGTTGTTTCAATCTGTTGTACCCATTCCTTATGTTCTGTTTCAGACGTAAGTCGAATGGTATACAGCGTATGGGGCCTAAGGCCACTTATTGTCACTATATTTTTATCTACTTTTTTGATAAAGTGTTCGTTGACATAAAGTAAATAAGCTGGCTCCGCAAAATAGCAGGCTTTATTTTGTAATTCAAGTGTAATAGTGGTGGAGGTTTTATGAATGACTTGACAATTTAAAATTGCAATCTCCTCCTAACCTTTGATACCACTCGTTGATATCCCTTCTATAAAATATTTTTGTGCTGAGAAGAATACCACGATAGATGGTAATAGCCCAACTAAAGACATAGCTATAATTTTATTCCAGTCAAATGCTCCACCTGTAGCATCCATAGACATTTTAAGTGCAATGGTTAATGGATACTTTTCTACGGATGAAATAAAGATTAATGGTCCCATAAAGTCATTCATTGTCCACATAAATGTAAAAAGTGCACATGAAATAATGGCTGGCTTTAATACAGGCATTAAAATAAAAATAAGTGTTTGTAAAGAATTACAACCATCAATCTTAGCAGACTCATCTAAATCTTTAGGAATTCCTCTAAAAAACTGAATAAGCATAAATACAAAAAAGACGTCTACTCCAAATAAAGAAGGGAGCACCAGTGGTGCATACGTATCCAGCATGCCAAAGGTTTTCCACATCATATAGCTTGGAATTCTAAGAATAATATTAGGTAATAGTAGGGTACCGATTAAGATTGAAAACCAAAACTTCTTGCCTGGGAAGTCAAAACGTGCAAATCCATAAGCAGTAATGGTTACCGAAATAACTACAAAAACAACCTTAGGTACTACAATTTTAAATGTATTCATAAAATAGTGCCCCATCGTATACTCTGTACCTGTTTTCCAGCCCTGTACGTAAGGTGCAAAATCAAATTCCTTTGGCATAAACCAAATCGATGAGAAAATATCAGCATTACTTTTAAAAGATGCTCCCACTAACCAAATAATAGGATAAAGCATAATAATGGCAACAAAAATGAGTATGCCATAAAGCAGCATTAACTTGGTTGTCTTTTTCATTTGCCTTTTACGTTGTCTTTCATATTCTGCTTGCTCTAAAGTAGTGTGTGACATTATTCCTCACCTCCATTATCATTATAGAATACCCAGTACTTAGAACTTTTGAAGGTAATAGCTGTAAAAATCATAATAATCACAAAAAGCACCCATGACATGGCACTTGCATAACCCATCTCGTAAAATTTAAAAGTATTGTCATAAATAAGCATAGGAAGTAAATAAGTTCCTTTCATAGGTCCACCATTTGTTACGAGATAAGGTGCATTAAACTCTTGGAATGCATGGATTAGCTGCATAACAAAGTTAAAGAAAAAGACGGGGGTAATCATTGGCATAGTAATTGTGCAGAAGTTAAGAAACTTATTAGAACCATCTACCTCTGCTGCTTCATAGAGCTCTGCCGGTACTTCCTTAAGAGCTGCTAAGAATATAACCATAGTTGACCCAAACTCCCATACACGTAGTAAAACAATAGTAAACATAGCAGGTGTAGCTTGCCCAAACCAACTGATAGGTGCAATATTTATAACCTTTAATACCTGATTGACAAGACCATCTGTGGAAAATATGAACTTCCATAAAATCGCAATAGCCACATTGGAACCTAAAATAGAAGGAATATAATAGGCTGTTCGAAAGAAGTTAATTCCCTTTAAATTCATATTTAATATAAAGGCAACAAATAATGAAAAGGCTAATTTGAGAGGAACCTCAAAAATAACATATTGAGCTGTAACTGTTAAAGCCTTTATAAACTCTTTATCTTTAAATAATTCCTTAAAATTCTGAAGTCCCACCCAAGTAGGTGCACTCATTAAGTCATATTCTGTAAAACTTAAGAAAAATGAAGCAAGTATAGGATAAAGTGTAAACACTAAAAATCCAAATATCCATGGTGCCACATAAACTAATCCAATATAGCGATCCTTTGCAAATGAAGCTTTGGCTGTGGTTTTCATTCGGTCTCCTTTCTTTTTATTAAAGGGGCAGGTGAACCTGCCCCTTTAATAAACTCTGTTATTTTGTTAAGTTTGCTAATTCAGCAGTCATTTTATCATACATTTCTTGAGCAATTTCAGCTGTTGTACCTTGACCATAAGAAGTTTTTTGAGTTGCTTCAATGTAAATTTCTTTCATTTTAGCATTTTCCATATAAGGACTTACAAGAGCTGGTTTACACTCTGCAATTTGTTTGAAACCATCATAAGCAATACCTTCAAGCTTACCTGCATCCGCTAAAGCTTTAGCTGCAGCTTTACTTGATGGAATACCACGAGATGTACCAAGAATACTAGCTGCTTCTGGATCATTTAATAAGAAATCTAATAATTTAGCTGTTTGCTCTGGGTATTTAGTATCTTTATTAATAGCAAATAATAAAGAAGGTTTTTGATACCAACCTGTTGATTTAGCATCTGAAAGCATTGGAAGATCGCCTAATACAAGCTCTTGTCCTTTTTCCTTTAATACTGCTTCAAATTTACCAATTGAACTACTCCATTCCAGTACACCTGCTACTTTACCATCAATCCAGCTTGGTGTTTGGTAAAGAGGTGTTGTACCTGCCTCATTTGTTCTTGTTTCAAGGTTTCGGATTACTTTAGCTTCTTCTAAAGATTTATAAAAATCCAATCCTAACTGAATATCTTCTACACCAAAACCGAGTGTTCCATCTTCATTGATGAAGTTTTTACCTGTTTTTTGTTGAACATAAACAGTTGCTAAGTACCAAGCTGTAAATCCACTACCATCATCAAGGTCAAATGGATATAAACCTTTAGCTGCAAATTTTTCACCTGCTGCAATAAATTCTTCCCATGTTTTTGGAAGAGCCACACCCACTTGGTCAAATACAGTTTTATTATAGTACAGGCTTCTACCTGTTGTAGATACAGGAATAGCATTTAGAATACCATTACTTCTACCAAAAGCTAAATCACTTTCTGTATAATTATCAAGTGCAAGCACATCTTTTAAAGACTCAAGGTCATAAAAACCTTTACCATCCTTTGACAAACGACTAATCCAGTCATAGTTAACCTGAATAAGGTCTGCACAGGTACCACCTGCTAATTGAGTCGTAATTTTTTCTGCATGGCCATCCCAACCACCATACTCTGCTTTAACAGTTATATTTGGATTAAGTTCTTCAAATTTCTTAATAGCATCTAATGTAGCTGTATGCCTGTCATCGCCTCCCCACCAAGAAATACGAATTTCAACTTTTTCTTCTGCTTTAGGCTCTTCTTTTTTAACTTCTTCTTTTTTAGTTTCTGGTGCTGATGAGGCAGCTGGTGTTTCTTCTTTCTTTGTTCCCCCACAACCTACCATAGAGGTTGCTAATAGACATGTTGCAAGTGACATTGCCAACGCTTTTTTCATAGTAATATCCTCCCAAATTTTTAAATTATTGTTTTAAAACTTAACTCTAAAACTCTTCTTACTCTCTCTTGAAAGTAGTTAAAAGTATTTTGTAGTTAAATATTATATAATTTCAGAATAAAATACCATACCAAAATTTGTTCATCTTTGTAGTTCTTTACATATATTGCACTAATCTAATTATTTTTATATCTATATTCAACAATTTAAACTTTAACATTTTCCTTATTTTATGCAAATAACACATAAATTTAACATATCTTGTTTTAATATTTTATTTTATACAAATATTGTTTTAATTTTATATTTAAAGAGCTCTAAAAATAAGTCCTTTTTATACTTATTTTTAGAGCTCTTTAAATTATTTATTGATGAGTTGTAAAATAAAACTTTTATCTAGGTGTGCTTCTTCAGGTTTGATTTCCTCTCTTAATAGAGCAATGTCTGGTTTATTGATCTTAAGCCATGCCATAATCTTCTCATAGTTTACTACTCCCTCTGCAAGAGGTGGCACTTCTAATTGTCCGTTTGCATTTAAACGGATACTTTTGATATGCATGGCACAAATTTTGTCACCAAAGCATTTAAAGCATCTTTCCCAAAGAGTATCTTGCTTTTCTATATTTTCTACCGTTAAGAGATTAACAGGGTCAAAAATAATTTTTAGTCTTTTTGAAGGAATTTCTTCAAGTAAACGCTGTGTTAACTCCGGTGTATTTAAAGTATGATAAGCTACAGGTTCAATTCCTATATCCACACCTAACGATTCAGCCTTTGTAACCATTTGTTTAACAGAATCCACTAAAAGATTAAAAGCGACCTCTCTCTCTTCTTCTGTACCATTGAAGTGAGTCGTTTCTGTTCCTATACAGCCTGCTTTTAATGGTTTTACCATTTCTAGTGCTCTTAGAAATTTTTCAACCTCCTCTGCACGAGCTTTATCATCTATTAGCGCTGGATTAATGTAGCATCCTAATACAGCAACCTCTAGTTGTGCTTTTTCACAGGCTTTGTGAATCTCCAAAACCTGTTCATCACTCACCTCTAAATAACTGGTGATTCCTTGAATAGCTTTAGGGAGTGCCAATTGTATAGCCTTAAAACCATCTTTGCTAATACGACTTGTTAATTCTTCTACTGTAAGCTTTCCATAATCATGCGCTCTTAATCCAATTTTCATCTATTCCACTTCCTTTACTACTTTTTCCTCTTTATTCTTATACACTATTTTTCTACCATAAAATTTTCCTTAATCAGTTAAGGAGATAGCCACTTCATAAGCATAGCCATCTCCTTAAAAGACATTGTTATTTTTATTATCTTAAATCAGTTGTTGCGATATGATCCATATCATCAAAAGTTTGATTTTCACCAACCATTCCCCAGATAAAAGTATAGTTTTTACTTCCTACACCACTATGAATAGACCAACTTGGAGAAATGACTGCCTCTTCATTTCGCATAACGATATGTCTTGTCTCTTGTGGTTGCCCCATCATATGGAAAACCACATCCTCCTGTGACATATCAAAGTATAAATATACTTCCATCCTTCTTTCATGGGTATGTGAAGGCATTGTATTCCATAAGCTACCACTTTCAAGAGCTGTAAGTCCCATTACTAATTGACAGCTCTGACAAACTGCTGGATGTACATATTGGTAGATAGTTCTTACGTTAGCATTTTCTGGTGAACCAAGATGTCTTGGATTCGCATCCTTTTGTGTAATCTTGTGAAGTGGATAAACATGATGAGCCGGTGCACTATTGATGTAGAATTTAGCTGGCACAGCTGGATCAATACTTTCAAAAATAACTTCTTTCGTTTCTTTTCCAATGTAAAGTCCATCTCTTGCATCCATCTCTACTTTTTGACCATCTACAGTGATAATCCCTTTACCACCGATATTGATAACACCCATTTCTCTTCTTTCTAAGAAGTAATCACTTCCTAATTCTTTGCTTCCTGCAATAGCAAGAGCTCCTTGTGTAGGTACTGCTGCACCTACAATAATACGATCCACATGGCTATAGAGCATTTTGATTTCCCCTGGTACAAACAAATCCTGAATAAGGAAATTTTCTCTTAATTCCTCTGTTGTCATTTTTTTAGCTTCATTAGGTCCTATACTGTATCTTACTTCCATTTTCAACTTCCTTTCTTTGAGACAATAAATATTTATGCTTACATTATAAGGTATTTCACTCTTAATTACATGACGTATCTTGTCTTGTTTATGTCTATTTTGCTTCTATCTATCCCTTTTCTTACCTAGAAGCACTTTCTTTATCTCTTTTTTCTTTGTAGATTATAAATTGAATTTTTGAAAGCTCTTACATTTTCTTTTTATTTTATATCTATGATTTATTAGTTATTTCTTTTAAACAATAAGCTTACATTGACTTTTATTTGGTATAAATTTATAATAGAAAATGAAAGCGCTTACAACTAAGGAGGTGCGTTATTCTGACTATTTATGACATCGCCAAGCAAGCAGGTGTTTCCATTGCAACTGTTTCTAGAGTGCTTAATGGTAGTTCCAATGTCAGTGCCAAAACCAAAGAAAAGGTTCTGGCTATCATGAAACGTGAAGACTATACACCTAATATCTTTGCTAGAGGCTTAGGACTTAACTCCATTAAAATGATTGGACTTTTGTGTACGGATGTATCTGATATTTTCTATGCTAAAGCTGTATCTGTTATAGAAAATGCCCTAAAACCCCTTGGCTTTAATTCTATGCTTTGCTGTACAGGCAATAATTTAGAAGACAAGAAAAAGTACATGGATTTATTACTTGCCAATCGTGTAGATGCCCTGATCCTCATTGGTTCTACTTTTAAAGAGAAGACAGACAACTCACATATTGCTAAGGTAGCTGCTCAAATTCCTACTGTTGTGATTAATGCTCTTATTGATTTGCCTACTACGTATTGTGTGGTTTGTGATCAGTTTCAAGCAATGTATGATAATGTTCACATATTACATAAGCATGGTCATGACCGCATTCTCTATCTTTACGATGTAGATACTTACAGCAGTAATCAAAAATTAGAAGGCTATAAAGCTGCTCACCATGACTTAGGTCTACCTCTTCACACTGAGCTTATTCTTAAGGTAAATCATAATAAAAAAGATATCTTGGACACTCTTGATTCTCTTTTTAAAAAAGGAATTACTTTTTCAGCTGTTTTAGCAACAGATGACTATATGGCAATCTGTAGTATGCATAGTCTCATTGCTAGAGGCTATTCTATTCCTAAAGATATACCTGTTATTGGTTTTAATAATTCCATGCTCTGTGAATGTAGTATACCAACGTTAACAAGTGTAGATAATATGGTAGAATCACTTTGTATCACTGCGGTGAATTTATTAACAGATATCTTCCAAGGCAAAAATGTAACGCACAAAATAACGCTTTCTGCTCAATTAATCGAAAGAGATTCTTTTCAATCTTAACCAATATTCTAAGGAGGCTTTATCAATGAAAAATTTTATGGATCAAGATTTTTTATTAAGTAATGACACAGCAAAAACTTTATATCATGATTACGCAAGTAAAATGCCAATCATCGATTACCACTGCCACATCAATCCAAAAGAAATCGCTGAGAACAAAGAATTCAAAAACATTACAGAAGTATGGCTTGGTGGGGATCATTACAAATGGCGCGCAATGCGCTCGAATGCAACAGATGAAAAGTTCGTAACAGGTGATGCGACAGACAGAGAAAAGTTCCAAAAATGGGCTGAGACACTTACAAAAGCTATTGGTAACCCTCTTTTTCACTGGACTCATCTAGAACTTCAAAAATATTTTGACTATCATGGTGTTTTAAATGGTGATACAGCTGAAGAAGTTTGGAATCTTTGTAATGAAAAATTAACTTCTGGCTCTATGCATGTAAGAGACATCATCGAAGCTTCTAACGTCAAATTAATCTGCACAACAGATGATCCTATTGATTCACTTGAATACCATCTTGCGATTAAAAATGATCCAACTTGTAAAGTAAAAGTACTTCCAGCTTGGAGACCCGATAAAGCAGTTAACATTGATAAAGGTGGCTTTGTAGACTATATTGCAGCTCTTAGCAAAGCAAGCAGCCTCCCTATTAGCAATCTAAAAGAACTTTTTGCAGCTATCGACAATCGTTTAGACTTCTTCCATGAAATGGGATGTAAAGCAGCTGACCACGGTCTTGACTATGTTCCATACAACTCAGCTACTTTAGAAGAAGTAGAGGCCATCTTCCAAAAAGCATTAAAGGGTGATGAAGTTTCTTTCGATGAGGCAGAAAAATACAAAACAGCCCTCCTACTTTTCTGTGGTGAAGGCTACGCAAAACGTGGTTGGGTAATGCAACTCCACTATGGTGCAATCCGTAATAACAATGGCGCTATGTTCGAAAAATTAGGCCCAGATACAGGCTTTGATAGTATCAACACAAGAAGCTGTGCAGAAGGTACTGCTGCATTCCTTAATGCTCTTGAAAGCAAAGGTCAATTACCAAAAACTATCATTTATTCATTAAATCCTAATGATAACGCAGCCATTGGTACCATCTTAGGTTGTTTCCAAGGTACAGAAGCTACTGGTAAACTTCAACAAGGTTCTGCTTGGTGGTTCAATGATACTAAACAAGGTATGATTGACCAAATGGTAAGCCTTGCTAATCTTTCTCTTCTTGGCAACTTTGTAGGTATGCTTACAGATTCAAGAAGCTTCTTATCTTATACACGTCATGACTACTTCAGACGTATCCTTTGTAACTTAATTGGTACATGGGTAGAAAATGGGGAATATCCAAATGACATCCCAACACTTGGTCAAATGGTTCAAGATATTTCTTATAACAACACTGTAAACTATTTTGGCTTTACTGTATAAGCTTCTTTTAGAAAAAGGCTGTATCGCTCTCTATGCTATCCAGCCTTTTTCTATTTAGTCTCTTTATTTTCTTCTTTAAGAATAGCTTCTAAAATAAGGCAAGCATTCTTTACATAGTCTGCACACATGTCATAATGGCTGCCTGATTTACCTTCCAATAACTCCTTACAAACAGTAGTACCATATACTTTTTTAAAGCGTTCAGAAAACTCTTTCACTAAACGAAAAGTCGTAAGTCTTGCCTCGCTGTCTTCTGCTCTTGTCCTTCCATGAATAAGACTAATCACCATGTAAGCTCCTGTTACAACTCCACATTCACCCTGCATGCCACCCATACCACCACCAAAAGCTTGTGACACCTTGAGTGCTGTTTCATAATCCATCCCTAAATCTTTTGCATAGGTTGCAAAAACCGCTTGTGAACATGAAAACCCATCCTCAAAACATTTTAATGCTTGTTCTACTTTACTCATCCTTTTTCTCCTTTTACCTATTTTAAAGCTGTTTCTTACAAGTATACATTATTATTATAAATTTTTGAACACTATTTATCTAGTCAATAGATAGGATCATTAGTCTGCCTGAAATACTTATATGTCCTATAAAAATAAAGGCGTTAGATACCTTATGAAAAATCCTTTAAGGTTCTAACGCCTTTTGCTCTATTTTTTATGCTTCATCATTTGTTTCCTTAATGATTAGCTCTAGCTCTTCTAATTGTTTTGCATCTACAGCGCCTGGTGCCTCAGTCATAAGACAGCTTGCATCCTTTACTTTAGGGAAGGCAATAACATCTCTAATGCTATCTGCTTTACACATCAGCATAATCATACGATCAAGACCAAAAGCTAAACCGCCATGTGGTGGTACACCGTATTTAAAGGCATTGAGTAAGAACCCAAAACGCTCTTCTGCTTCTTCATTGGTAAAACCAAGAAGGTTAAACATACGCTTTTGTACATCCCTTTGATAAATACGGATACTTCCGCCGCCTAACTCACACCCATTTAAAGCAAGGTCATAAGCTTTTGCTCTTACTGCTCCTGGGTTCGTTTCCATCAGCTCTAAGTCTTCATTCATTGGCATAGTGAAGGGGTGGTGCATGGCTACATAACGTCCTGCTTCTTCATCATACTCGAGAAGTGGGAACTCTGTAATCCATACAAAACGGAATTCATCTTGATTAATAAGCTCAAGCTTTCTAGCTACTTCAAGTCTTAGTGCGCCAAGTGCTCCGAATACAACGGATGGTTTATCAGCTACAACTAAGATAAGGTCATCTTTATCTGCCCCCATTTTTTCTTTGATAGCCCCTAGTGTTTCCTCAGATAAAAATTTTGCAAATGAAGATTTTTCTTCGCCATCGGTTTTGATTTGATGCCAAGCTACACCTTTTGCCCCAAAGTCTTGCCCATATTTTACTAAGGCATCAATCTGTTTACGACCTAAGTCACCCATACCTTTTGCATTAATAGCTCTTACTGTTCCGCCGTTGGCAATGACATTTTCAAATACTGCAAAGCCGCAGCCTTTTACGATTTCAGTAAGATCTTTTAGCTCTACCCCAAAACGGAGGTCTGGTTTATCTGACCCAAAACGGTCCATTGCTTCTTTATAAGTCATCCTTTGGATAGGAAGGGCTACCTCTACATCTAATGCGTCTTTAAATACACGTTGAATGAGTCTTTCGTTAATACACATCACATCTTCTGGCTCTACAAAAGAAAGCTCCATATCGATTTGTGTAAACTCTGGCTGACGGTCTGCACGAAGATCTTCGTCACGGAAGCATTTTGCAATTTGGAAATAACGGTCATAACCTGCTACCATTAACAATTGCTTAAAAAGCTGTGGTGATTGTGGAAGGGCATAGAAATGACCTGGATGAACACGAGAAGGTACTAAATAGTCACGTGCACCTTCTGGCGTAGATTTCTGCATAATAGGTGTTTCAATTTCTAAGAAACCTTCCTCTTCAAGGAAACGTCTTACACTTTGTGCAACCTTGCTACGAAGGATGAGATTATTTTGCATATCGGGTCTACGTAGATCAAGATAACGGTATTTCAAACGAAGTTCTTCCTTGGTATCACTCTTTTCTACGATTTCAAAAGGTGTCGTTTCCGCCTCTGAAAGGATACGCAGTTCCTTTACATCGATTTCAATATCACCTGTTTGCATCGTTTTATTGGCATCTGCCCCGCGCGATAAGACAATCCCTCTTGCAGCAACCACATATTCGCTTCTTAACTTTTTAGCTTTTTCAAAAACTTCTTCATCGGTGTGTTCACCAAAAGAAAGTTGTAGAAGACCTGAACGGTCACGAAGTAATATAAATAAGAGTTGACCTTTATCTCTTCTTCTTTGTACCCAACCTGTTACAACCACTTCTTCACCTACATTAGCGGCAGAAAGCTCTGTACAGTAATGGGTTCTTTTTAAACCTTGCATTGACTCTGACATGTTGATTCCCTCCATTTTGTCTTTACTTATTCTTCATTTATTCTACCGGGCTCAGCTGAGTAAGATTGCTTACTACTTCTACAAATTGACTCATTGGAATAGTGACAATCTCACCTGTTTCCATATTTTTAAGCCCTAGCTCTTTGTTTTCTAGTTCACTCTCACCAATAACTGCTGAGTAACGTGCTGCAATTTTATTGGCATATTTCATCTGTGCTTTAATACTTCTTTGAAGATGATCACTCTCTGCACTAACACCTACCTGACGAAGCTGATTAACAAGCTTGAAAGCTTCTAACATGGCTTCATCTCCGCGATAACCAATAAAGATGTCACGTGTAGCCTCACTAATAGCTTCTTTATTCTCAGAGTCACGTACCATAATCAGCCTTTCCATACCTGCGCCAAAGCCAACAGCGGGTACCGATTTACCCCCTATTTCTTCCACTAGCTTGTCGTAACGTCCACCCCCACACACAGTACCTTGAGCACCTATGTCATTGGAAATAAACTCAAATACCGTTTTTGTGTAATAATCCAGTCCTCTTACAATGCCTGAGTCAATGATAAAAGGAATATCCATAGCTGTTAATAGTTTTTGAAGTTCTTCAAAGTGTGCTCTGCATCCTTCCCCTAAAGCACTTAAGGTGGTAGGTGCATCTTGAAGATGCTCTTGACATGCAGGATTTTTACAATCTAACACACGAAGGGGATTTTTATCCATGCGCTCCTTACAAAGTTCACATAAATGCTCTTCTTTTGTGTGTAAAAAGGCTTTTAACTTTTCATTATATGCCTTACGACATTCCGGCCCACCTAAAGAGTTAATGTGTAGTTCTACCTTTTTAATCCCTAAACGCTTAAGAAGTGTATGTCCAATAGAGATGATTTCTGCATCTGCTGTAGGAGAGTCTGTCCCAAACATTTCTACGCCAAATTGGTGGAACTGTCTTTGACGTCCTGCCTGAGGTCTCTCATAGCGGAAGGTAGGGGAAATATAGTAAAGCTTAGTAGGCTGCGTATCTGCATACATGCTGTGTTCTAGAAAGGCCCTTACTACTGCTGCCGTACTTTCTGGTTTAAGAGTAATACGGTTCTCTCCTTTATCTACAAATGAATACATTTCCTTGTTAACGATATCTGTTGTTTCTCCTACACCTCTTGCAAAAAGATCTGTAAACTCAAACATAGGGGTACGGATTTGATTAAATCCAAAATCTTCACAAAGCCTTCTAATGATAGCCTCTGCATCCAACCATTTTCTCATTTCGTCGCCAAATATATCTTTGGTTCCTTTTAATGCACGAATTTCCATAACGTCTCCTTTCATTCTTTAACCTAGCTTGCACCAAATAAAAAACGCCCCTGACATAATGTCAGGGACGATAAAACCGTGTTGCCACCCTGTTTCAAAAGCAATTTAATTGCCTTTGCACTCCTTGAGCCGATAACGTGGCTTAAGCGTTGCTTCCTACTCTTAAGTTCAAAAGCTCTCTCCGAGATGTCTTCTAATCTTGTATGGGCTCTCAGCTAGTCCCCACTCTCTGTTGGTTAAGATTATACTTCTTCTCTTCATTGATTTATCATATTTCACTAAACTTTATTTTATCAAAGTTTAAGCATTAGTCAAGCCCTTATAAAAGAGTAGTTTATCCAAGGCACTTACTAGCTCATTAACTTGTGGTTTACTAATTTGTTTATCTGCTCCTACTTTCTCACCTTTATGGTGTAAATCATCCGTAATAAGAGAAGAGAAGATAACAACTGGTAAAGTTCTAAGAACATCATCTTCTTTGATTTGACGCGTTACAGTATGACCATCTAAAATAGGCATTTCAATATCCGTAATCAGCAAATCTACTCCCTGCCTAAAACTCTCACCATATTCTTCTTTTATTTTAAAAATTGCCTCTAATACTTCTTTCCCATTATTAAAAGTCTTAACCTGTGTGTAACCTGCAGCTGAAAGAACCTCCCTTAAAAGTTCACCAATAGTACGAGAATCTTCTGCTATGTAGATTTTTTTGTTGCCTCTTTCTTCACGCATTTCCATTTTATCTTTTATCTTGACATATACATTTTCTGATGCTGAAATGTCAGCTACTATTTTTTCAAAATCAAGCATAAGTAGGATACCTGTCTCTGTTAAGATATTACCTACTGCTAAAGAAGATTTGAGTAACGAATCAGGTTCTGTAATATCTGACCATTTAATACGACGGATACCAATGATATTATCTACCGCAAACATGACTTGCTGTTTATTAAATTCACATACAAGTGCCATCTTACGTTGGGTTATATCTGTTGCTTTTTTATCCAAGACATAGCTTAAATCCACAACGGTCATTACCTGATCCCTTACATTTGTAATACCTAACACACTTTTATTGGTAGAAGTTGTACTTCTTATTCCTACTAGATTAATAATTTCTTTTGTTTTAAGGACATTTATACAGTATTTATTACCATTAACTTCAAATACGATAATCTCTAACTCACCATTACCTACATCTAATAAAATTGAGCTTGCCATATTATCACTCCCTTTATTATCCACTTAGTTGATATGCTCTTTGACTTTTCGAACTATTAAAAAACTATTGTTAACTCATTTTACTTCATTTATTACAAGAATTCAACTCTCTCGTCCAACAATTCATAATAAAAACCATCTTAAAGTCTTTTATCCTTAAGATGGTTTTTATAACTCTAAAAGCTAATTAATAAGCCCCACTATCTCCTAATTTTTCACCTTGTATAATGGCAATACTTTTGCTCGTTCCAAGTCGTGTAGCACCAGCTTCTATCAATAATTTGGCATCCTCACTACTTCCAATGCCTCCAGCTGCTTTTATTTCTATGCGATTGCCTACTATCTTTTTCATAAGCTGAATATTTTCAAGTGTTGCGCCAGCTGTTCCGAAACCAGTGGAAGTTTTTACAAAGTCTGCACCTGCTTGCACTACGATTTCTGTCACTTCCTCAATTTCCTCCGGTGTTAAATAACAGGTTTCAATAATGACCTTAACAAGCGCTTTAGGGTCTACTGATTTCGTTGCTCTTACCACTTCTTCTATGTCAAATTTAACGTAATCGTACTTTTTATCTTTTAAGGCACCTATGTTAATCACCATATCCACATCTGTTGCCCCATTTAAAACAGCTTCTTTTGCCTCAAAAGCTTTAGCAGCAGGTGTTTCATTTCCTAATGGAAAACCTACAACTGTAGTAATCCCCACATCGGTTCCTGATAAAAGATGTGCTGACATAGCTACATAACAAGTAGGAACACATACTGTTTTGAAGTTATGTGTGATAGCTTCTTCACAAAGCTGCTTAATATCTGCTTCAGTTGCCGTTGCTTTTAAACAAGTATGATCGATCATTTGTGCGATATTCATGAGGTTAATCCTTCTTTCTTCACTATTTATTTATGTTTTATTTTAGCATATTTTCTTATTTAAATACAGTATTAACCACGTCTTTTCCTATTATTCTTATCTATCTGTTTTGCTTTGAACACTTACCATTTCCCTATTTCCCATTTCTTTCCTTCCCTTTTGTTTAAAAGAGGCTCCCCATCAACCTCATAAACCTATTCCATGGACGACTTTATTTTTTTGTTCGTATATTTTGCATATAATAAGGTGCTTATCCATATATATGTAATAGGACATCTTATTAAAAAGGAGGGTAAATATGTCTAGTCCTAAATTTATGGTGTTTAAACTAAAAGATCTTCGCATTCCTTTCATCATCTTCTTAGTTGCAATTGCACTTCTAATCTTCTTCCTTGTAAGAAATAAGGGTGCTGCGCAAACCTTTGCTCCATCTGATACGTATCAAGATGCCGGTACATAGCAGGCATTCAGTTATCTGATGCTGAGATGGATTTAGTTGTAGAAATCAAGGATAATGCTATTACTTCTGTTGCTTTAGAAGGTTTAGATGATAAAACATCTCTACTTTATACAGACTTAGTAAAAAGCATTGACGAGGTAAACGCTTTTGTAACAGCGACTCAATCTTTAGAATTTCCAGCTAATGCTCAGGTATCTCCTGCAACCAACATGCTTATGGATGCTGTTAAAGTTGCACTTGCAGATGATAAGAACACCCAGATTACCTCTACCTATGAAAGCTTAACACTGCCTAACACTGAAACATCTCTTAATGTTCCTATGGATACCTTAAATCCTAACGCCAACAAACAAGATGCTAATTCAGTCGATGCACCTGCTGAACTACAAGGTGAGCAAGCGGCAGATACAAATGCACATACATCTATTATGGAAGAACAAGTAATCGAACAGTAATCCAAAGGATCTGCTACATAAACAGCCTATGCTATAGTTTTTATAGCTAGGCTGTTTAGAGGGTAGGTCTTCTTTTTTTGAATGAACTCTTTTATAATGATGTATGCTATACTAATATGTATCTATTACTATCTTTACTAAGAGGAGTGGCACTATGTTAACAAATTGGGTTTTGAAAAAAACTTTAAAAGGTGAAGTAGATTATAAGGCACCTGAGGTGAGAAATAAGGTAGGTTATTTATCTGGCCTAGTAGGCATTTTTATTAACGTATTTCTTTTTATCTTAAAATTTATCATTGGTCTCATTTGTTCCTCTGTGGCTATACTTGCTGATGCTTTTAACAACTTATCGGATGCAGCCTCTTCCATCATCACGATTATTGGCTTCAAACTATCCAGCAAACCTGCTGATAAAGAACATCCTTATGGTCATGGACGTATTGAGTATATTTCTGCTCTTGTGATCGTGTCCTTAGTTCTTGTAGTAGGTTTTCAGTTTATTAAAACTTCTATAAGTCGCATTATCAGTCCAGCGCCTGTTACTTTTGCTTGGCTTCCCTTTGTCCTTCTCCTGCTGTCCATTTTCTTTAAATGGTGGCTAAGCCATTTTAATAGGGTGCTAGGAAATAAAATTAATTCCCAGTCTTTAAAGGCAACAGCTACAGATGCCATGGGCGACGTCTTTACCACCTCCGTTGTGGTCATTTCTTTTTTGGCTTCTCGCTTTACACGTTTCCCTATTGACGGCTATGTAGGGACTTTTGTAGCCTTAGCCATTTTATATGCTGGTTTTAATCTTATTAAAGAAACCCTTAATCCTCTTATTGGTGAAGCCCCTGACGAGGAACTTGTTCATGCTTTAACAGAAGGTGTATTAGCCTATGACCACATAACGGGTGTTCATGACCTTATTGTTCATAATTATGGTCCTGGGCGTATTATGGCTTCTCTTCATGCAGAGATTCCTGCTGACATCCCTCTTATGACTATTCACGATATCATTGATACTGCTGAACGTGAGTTAAGTGAAAAATTACGTCTTCACTTAGTTATCCATATGGACCCTATTTGTGTTACCTCTGAAGAAGTTGCTAAAGTGCGCAGTGAAGTAGATAAAATCATTAGGTATAATCCTCTCATTCAGTCTATGCATGATTTTCGTTTTGTGGGAGAGGGCGAAAAGAAAAATTTGCTTTTTGATATTGTGGTAGATGCCTATCATCTTGATAAAGTGCTTTCTGCTCATGACTTAAAACAAAGCATCATTGATGCTATTCAGGAAGAACATCCAGACTATAATTGTATCATTACAATTGATAAGTGTTACTTGCATGAACCTAAATAAAAGTCCTACCATTAATTAGTAGGACTTCTTTTTTGATAAAATTTCTGTTAAGGCACTTCCACTACTTGTGTGGGAACGTACTATTTCTGCTTGACTTTTTTCTGCTTCTGCTACTGCATAACGTACCATTTTATGTGAGACCGTATTCGTAAATAAGATAATTAAATCAGGACTTCCGATTTGTTCTCTTAACTTAGTCGTCATCTGAGTAAATACTTTTGCTTTACACTTATGAGCTTTGCATATCTTTTTATATTCACAAACCATACGGTCATGGCCTCCAATAATAACAACACTCATATTTTTTCCTCCTATACTGCAAATTGTTTATTCCATTTAAATTTATGTCTTCTATCATTTACTTTTCTCCAAGGTTAGTTTTAACTAACCCATAGCTATACTCTCTCTTCTCTTATATCTATTAAGAACCTTACGTGTACTTAGCTTCTTATCTTTACTAGTCTTTCTGATTCAACTACTTTTACTCTCAATCCTTTTAATGGGCTGTGTAATAGGATAACCCCACACCTTTAATCCTGCCTTTATGATTTCTTTCCATTTAGCTTCTGATAAATAATAGACCGTATCATCTTCTAAAATAATGTGATAAGCATCTTCTGGTCTTTCTTGCCCCACTTCACTCATTTTATACATGTTCTTTCTGTCAATCGCTTCAATCTCCTCAAGCATATTAACTAGGCGGTAAACTGTGGCAATCCCTATTTGCTCGTCTATACAACTTGCTTTATAGTAAATATCCTTACAAGATACACATTCATTTTTCAAAATAATATCAATAAGTAGTTGGCGTTGTTTAGTAAGTCTAAATCCTTTATCCCGTAACTTTTCATAAATAAATCCTTTTCGCCAATTAAGCTCCTCTTGCTTTTTATTTAACATGACAATGTCCACTACAGTTCTTACAGGCATCTCCACACTGAATGGATTTCCCTTGTTTCTTATCCTTTATAAGACTCTTTATAATACTTCCTACAAGTATCAGTAAAATACTACCAACAATAAAAGTACCCATATACTTCCTCCTTCTTCTTATCAGAGAGAGGACGACTAAAGGTCGCCCTACACTAATAATGACATCCTACTTTATTTAAGTTCCATCGTCTTTTTACGTTCTAAGTAACTACCTTCTTTATAAGGCTTTACTAAAAGATAGATAAATAAAAATGTAATAAGTAACGCAGCAAGGGTTCCTATTGTGAAGGTGCCTTGTGTCAATAACATACCCCATTGGTAAACACATAATGATACAAGGTAAGCAAAGACTGTTTGATAACCAATCGCAAACCAAAACCATTTTGTATTGTTCATTTCTCTTTTAATAGCTCCTATGGCTGCAAAGCAAGGTGCACATAATAAATTGAAAACTAAGAAAGAATACCCTGCTAAACCTGACATACTACTTGCAAGTGTGCCCCATATTTCTGACCCATCCTCTGCCACCTCTGCAAAACCATATAAGATCCCAAAGGTTCCTACTACATTTTCTTTCGCTACAAGACCTGTAATCGCCGCTACTGCTGACTGCCAATCCCCCCAACCAAGAGGAATGAAAAGCCAACTGATGCTACTACCTAATAAAGCTAAAACACTGTTTCCAAGCTCCATATCTTCTAACATTCTGAACTGTCCATCTACAAAGCCAAAATAGCTCATAAACCAAATCACTATACTCGAAACTAAAATAATCGTCCCTGCTTTTTTAATAAAAGACCAACCACGTTCCCACATACTACGAAGTAAATTTTCTACTGTAGGCATATGATAGGAAGGTAACTCCATAACAAAAGGTGCTGGATCACCTGCAAACATTTGAGTCTTTTTGAGGATGATACCTGAACAAATGATAGCCATAATACCTACAAAATAAGCACTTGGTGCAACCCACCATGCACCATCAAATAAAGCGCCTGCAATGAGTGCAATGATAGGTAATTTAGCACCACAAGGCACAAAAGTTGTTGTCATAATGGTCATCTTTCTATCACGGTCACTTTCTATAGTCCTAGATGCCATAATTCCTGGTACCCCACAACCACTACCAATAAGCATAGGAATAAAGGATTTACCAGAAAGACCAAACTTACGGAAGAGTCGATCCATAATAAAAGCGACACGTGCCATATAACCACAAGCTTCTAAAAAAGCAAGGAATAAGAAAAGAATAAGCATTTGAGGTACAAATCCAAGCACTGCTCCTACTCCTCCAACAATTCCATCTAGTATTAAGCCTTGTAGCCAAGCTGCACATCCTATAGCACTTAGGCCTGCTTCTACTAACACTGGAATGCCTGGTACTGTTAGGCCAAACAAACTCCATCCTTCTCCAAATACACCCTCATTTGCCCAATCAGTTGCCCAAGTCCCAACGGTTGTAACCGATACATAATAAACAAGGAACATAATGAGGGCAAAGATAGGCAGCGCCAGATAGCGATTAGTAAGGACCTTATCTAGCTTATCAGAAACTGTTAATTTCCCCTGTCCTTTCTTTTTATAACAACTACCAATGATTGAAGAAATATAGCTATAGCGCTCATTGGTAATAATACTTTCTGTATCATCCTCCATATCTTCTTCTAATTTTTTAATCTCCTCAGATAGATCCGGTACTTTTTTCATCTGAGCTGCAATCTTTTCATCTCTTTCTAATAACTTAATAGCAAAAAAACGACGTTCTTTTAAAGGAATTTCTCCTTCTATTTTCTTCTCAATAGCTTTTAAAACATTTTCTACTCTTAAGTCAAACTCATGTTTAAAGCTTCCTATTTTTTTACTTTTTGCAAGTCCTACAGCCTTTTCAGCTACTTCCTTAATTCCTAATCCCTTAAGTGCAGAAATACCAATTACTTCACATCCTAGCTTTTGACTAAGTTGCTTGATATGTAGCTCATCCCCTGTTTTCTCTAATACGTCTAACATATTAACAGCCATAATAACGGGTATACCTAATTCCATAAGCTGAGTAGATAAATAAAGGTTTCTTTCAATATTGGTTCCATCTACAATATTTAAAATAGCATCCGGCTTTTCTTCTAGTAAATAATTTCTAGCCACTACCTCTTCAAGTGTATAAGGAGATAAAGAATAAATACCTGGAAGGTCTACAATGGTTACATCTTTATGCCCCTTTAATTTACCTTCTTTTTTTTCTACCGTTACCCCTGGCCAGTTCCCTACAAACTGATTCGAACCTGTTAAGGCATTAAATAACGTAGTCTTTCCACAATTTGGATTACCTGCTAATGCAATTTTTATTGACATAGCTCTTGCTCCCTTCATTTTTACCTTCTATTATTTAATCTTCCAAAATAAGTTAGATTCAACTAACCCCCTTGCAAAAATTTTATTCCACTTCTATCATTTCAGCATCCGCCTTACGGATAGATAACTCATAACCCCTTACAGTAATTTCAACAGGATCTCCGAGAGGTGCTACCTTTCTTACAAAAATATTTACACCCTTTGTAATTCCCATATCCATAATTCTTCTTTTCACGGGACCTTCCCCTGTTATTTTTTTAACTGTAACCTCTTCACCACATGCTATTTGCCTTAAAGTTTTCACGCTATCACCCTTTCTTTTTCTCCTTTAAAAGCTCACAAGTATTTTGCTTGCCATTTCTTTATTAATTGCTATACGCGATTCCTTTATATTTACAATCAGGTTTCCATTTATTTCAGATATAACAGTAACCTTACCACCTGTTACAAAACCCAAACTCTCTAAAAATTTTTTTGTCTCCTCTTTTCCCCCTACCTTTTTAATAACTTGACATTCTCCTGCTTTTAATAGTGTGAGAGGCATATTTTCATCTTCTTTCTTTATCATTTTAATAAGATTTTTGATAATCATTCTCATAAGTTAGTATAATCTAACTGAGTTTTATTTGCAATAACTTTATTGATAATTTTTATCAATAACTAATTTTTTATTCTTTTTCTACTCATAAAAGTAAGTTATTTGCTAACTTTTTAAGGATATGCTATACTAACTAAAAATTCTAAGGTTAGATACGACTTACTAATGAGGTATTTTATGTATAAAAATGAATCTGCTGAAAACTATTTAGAAACTATTTTAATATTGAGTAGACTCTTTCCTGTTGTCCGCTCCATTGATATTGCTAATGAATTAAATTTCAAAAAATCCAGTGTCAGTGTCGCAATGAAAAATCTACGTGAAAAAAACTATATTACAGTTACTGAAGAAGGTTTTATTTATTTAACAGAAACAGGTAAAGCCATTGCTGAAATGATTGATGAACGTCATACGCTGCTTTCCTCTTGGTTAAAGAAGTTAGGGGTAAGCCCAGAAATAGCTGACCAAGATGCTTGTAAGCTTGAGCATGTACTTAGTACAGAAAGCTACGAAGCACTCAAAAAACATATTCAACACTAAAAACCCTCTTAGGGTAGAACGCTCTTTTTACGTTCTACCTAAGAGTTTTTAGTCTCTTTATCCTTTTATAAGCTCTTTTAGGATTGCTTAATACATACGGGTATACCACTAACCACCAGGTAGACTTCCCTAGCACTTTTAGCAAACTGCTGATTGACTCTGCCTATAATATCTGTATAAATACGTGTCAAACGATTATCAGCAACCGGACTTAATCCTATTTCATTGGTTACTGCAACAAAATAGAGAGAAGTCTTTTCGATTTCTTCAATAAGCTTAGCAACCTGCTCCTTAATGTGCTTTTCTAATTGATCAATGTCTTCTTGAGAGCATGTGTCATAATCAATGTTTTCTTTAAACATGAGATTATTCACCATCAAAGTCACGCAATCTAGTATAACGGTTTCATGCTTTTTCCCAATCTCCCCAATCTGCTTATAAATATCTTCATAAACTTCGTAGGTTGTCCAGTGATTAGGACGGCTTTGCTGATGCTTTTTTACACGTTCCCTAAAATCATCATCAAAGGGGACGCTAGTAGCAATATACGCCGTACTATTATTTTGTTCTTTGCAAAGCTGCTCGGCATAGGTGCTTTTACCTGAACGAGCTCCTCCTGTTACTAACACGATTTTGCTCATTTTTTTCTCCTTTACCTCTAACTTACCTAACTCCATCACTTCTTTTATATGAGACTGAACATGGCGGTAGCCTTCTTTATCATGAGGCTTTAAGCAATTGATACAACTTTTAATACCATTTTTTAGATAGACAAAGTTACCCCCACATTTATTTTTGAGTCCATAAAGAGGGCAATAACAAAAAAGACAATTAAATTCCTCTGGATAAGGAGTAGGATGACATGGGAAATGTTCACATTCCCTATTTTGTACAAATTCATAACAAGGCATAGCATCATCTCTTTCTTACTTGTTATAAGCTACCTTCAGTGCTTCATAATTAGCCTTTAAAGTAACATCTAAGTCTTCTTTTGTATGTGCGGTGGAAAGAAAGAGTGCTTCAAATTGCGCAGGTCCCATTAAGATACCTCTTTCTAGCATTGCTTTGTAGTATTTATTAAATTTCTCTAAATCACAATCCTTCACATCTTCATAGCTTTCTATTTTACCAGAAGTAAAGAAAAGACAAACAAGCGAACCTACTTGAGTTACCGTAAGCTCTAAATCAAGAGCTTTAAGATTATTACGGATTCCTTGTGCAAGATAACTTGCCTTTTGCTCTAATTCCTTGTAGATACCTGGGTTGTTTTTAAGCTTTTCCAAGGTCTTTTTCCCTACATACATGGCAAGGGGGTTACCTGATAGCGTACCTGCTTGATAAACTGGCCCACAAGGTGAAACTATTTCCATAATGTCTTTTCTGCCACCATAGGCACCTACTGGTAGTCCCCCTCCAATAATTTTACCAAAGCAAGCCATATCTGGAACAACACCAAAATATTCAGGTGAGCTTCCATATCCAAGCCTAAAACCTGTAATCACTTCATCAAAGATAAGGAGGCTATTGTATGCTTTTGTCACTTCTCTTAAATACTCTAAAAATTCCTTTTTACCTGGTACAAGCCCCATATTTCCTGAAACTGTTTCCACAATCACACAGGCAATATCCTCTCCGTGTTCTTCAAATAAAGCTTTTACAGCTTCTTGATTGTTGTATTCACAAACAAGGGTGTGCTTTACTACATCTGCTGGCACACCTGGGCTAGTGGGCACACCAAAAGTTAGGGTACCTGAACCCGATTTCACTAAAAGAGCATCACTGTGTCCATGATAGCACCCTTCAAATTTAACGATTTTATTTTTACCCGTGTAACCTCTCGCTACACGTAGGGCGCTCATAGTGGCTTCTGTTCCTGAGCTGACCATACGTACTTCATCAATCCCCTCATAAGCTTCTACGATAAGCTTTGCCATCTCTACTTCAATAGCTGTAGGTGCACCATAACTGGTTCCTTTGAGGAGCTGTTCTTGTATACCTTCTAAAATATCAGGGCTGCCATGACCAAATAGTAAAGGTCCCCACGAACAGATATAATCAATATACGTATTTCCATCTACATCGGTTATTTTACTGCCTTCACCCTTTTCAATAAAAATAGGTTCCATCCCTACTGCCTTAAAAGCTCTTACAGGACTATTCACACCACCCGGTATATATTTTACTGCTTCTTCATAAAGTGCCTTAGACTTTGTATGTTGCATCTTTTCTTCCCTTCTTTTCTCTTTTTAGTTCACTTACTCTTTATCTTTACTTTTTAATAAGCTATCTTGTACTATTGTGTCTACTAAAGCATTCAGAGTATGCTCAGCTGCTTCTTTATAAACCTTTAAACCATAGCTTTGTATGGTTTTGGAAGTAATAGGACCTATAGAAATAAGCTTGGTATCTTTGAGTTTATCAAGATTTTCCTGCCCCATAAGTTCTACAAAATACTGGCAAGTAGACGAACTGGTGAAGGTGATATAGTCCACTTCTCCCTTCTCTAAAGCAGCTTGATAGGACTCTGATAAACCTTCTGGCTTAAGAGTTGTATAAAGCTTTATCTCTGTTACATGAGCATGCTTTTTAAGTGCCTCGCTTAAATAGTCTCTAGCTATTTGAGACTGTGGTAAAAGAATCCGATCCTCTGGCTTTAAGTGCTCTTTAAGGCTCTCATAAAGAGACTCAGCAATCGCTTTGGGCGGGATCCCATCTGCTCTTATTCCTTGCATTTTCAGTGCATCGGCTGTTCCTTGACCTACAGCCCAAATTTGCATATTACTAAGACTTCTTGCATCTTTACCTCTTTGGTGCAGTGTTTCAAAGAAATATTTTACGCCATTAGGACTTGTAAATACAAGATAAGTATAGCTGTCTAGCTCTTCCCAAATGGGGCTTGTATCTTCCTCATTTTTTTGAATAGTAATCGTAGGACACTCTAAAACGCTTGCCCCTTGGTCTTGTAGCTTCATTACAAGATGGCTACTTTGCTCTCTAGAGCGTGTCACCATAATAGTTTTACCAAAAAGCGGTCTTTCTTCAAAAAAATTTAGCTTTTCTCTTAAATGGACCACTTCTCCTACTACAATTAACGTAGGTGGCTTCACCTCTTCTTCAAGTGCCTTTTCATAAATATCTTTTAAGTTCCCTACCACAACACATTGTCTAGGACGTGTTGCCCAGCTCACCAGTGCCACTGGTGTTGTTTCTTTTTTGCCTGCTGCTAAAAGCTTTTCCGTAATGGTTTTTAAGTTGCTTACTCCCATTAAAAAGACAAGCGTACCACGTAGCTTTGCTAAAGCCTCAAAAGGAATCTCTTCCTCTGCTCCATCTCTTAAATGACCTGTAATGACATGAAAAGAGGAAGCATAATCACGATGCGTAATAGGGATCCCCGCATAACAAAGTCCACCTATAGCAGAAGTAATGCCTGGAACGGTTTCAAAGCTTAAACCTTGCTCTAAAAGGTACTCTGCCTCTTCTCCCCCTCTTCCAAATACATAAGGGTCTCCCCCCTTTAAGCGGGTTACCCATTTACCTTCTTTGGCTTTTTCTACAATGAGGGCATTAATCTCGTCTTGTGGTAGCGTGTGATGACTGCCCGCTTTACCGACATAGATGATTTCACAACCTGCTTTAGCTTCCTTTAAGTAGTCTTCATTTGCTAAACGGTCATAGACGATCACGTCTGCCTTTTGAATGCACTCTAAGCCTCTTAATGTCATAAGCTTATAATCACCAGGGCCTGCTCCTACTAAATAAACCTTCCCCTCCATTTGCTTCCTCCTTTTTATCCTTTTTATATTTTTAAACTCTTTTACCCTTCACGCCTAAAAAGAGTTTCTACTGCTTCCAAATATTGCTTACGTTTTTCATCATTTTCTAGCTGCTTAAGCTTTTTAGCTGGCATTCTTACAAATTTATTAAGGGCTGCTCCCAACATCTTTTCAATAACCTTTTTATCCTCTTCTGATAAATGTGTCTTTTTATAAATGACCTCTAAGGTATCTTGCTCTATCGATTTTTTAGTTTCATCTAAAAGCTTTAATGCACTATCCATATCGGAATGCTCTAACCAATTCATTAGCACTTCTATTTTTTCTTCTATAAGTATCTCTGCTTCTTTCGCAAGAGCTTGCCTTCTTTGATTATTGGTTTCACAGACATTTTTCAAACTATCAATATCAAACAAACTAACATGAGGCATCTCACCTATACGTGGGTCGATATCTCTTGGAAGTGCAATGTCAATACAGCAGAGCGGTTTTACAAGAGTAGGAAGCTTTTCTTTTCTCAAAATAATATGAGGAGAAGCTGTCGCACAAATCACCCCGTCCACCTCTGGCAACAGGTTATAGCGGTCTTCATAAGCAATAATTTCTATCTCTTCATAGCTTTTTTCAAGAGCCTTCGCCTTACCATGGGTACGATTGGATAAATAAATTTTCCCTACGTGTTCCTCATGTAAATAGCTAAGCACCAATTGACTCATCTTACCTGCTCCTATAACAAGCAACTTCCTATCTTCTAAATCACCTAATTGCTGTTTTAAAAACTTCGTTGCTACATAACTAATAGAGAGGGGATGCTCCGAGATTTTTAGCTGATGCTTGATACTTTTAGCCGTTGTGATAGCTTCTCTAAAAATTTTATTAAGTAGCTTTCCACTTCCTTTTTCTTCTCTAGCTAGCTCCCATGCCTCTTTTACTTGTCCTAATATTTGGTCTTCTCCTAATACCAATGAATCGAGACCTATGGCTACCTCATATAGGTGCTTAAGAACATCTTTTCCTTTGTAAATACTTAGGTAATCCTCTGCTTCCCCTACTCCCATTCGTTTTTTATAGAAGTTCTTAAAAAAGGTGACTCCTGTTTGAAGCTCACTCCCCCAAATATAGATTTCACTTCGATTACAGGTTGAAAGGATGACTATTTCTTCTATCCCCTGCTCCTTCGCTTTATGGAAAAGCTCCTTTTTTTGGGATTGTGTAAAAGAAACACTCTCTCTTATTTCGATAGGACATAAATGATTCACACCTACCATCCCAATATTCATAGTCTTCGCCTACTTTCTAACCAAGATTGCTCCTATTTACTAAGATGGTAGAGAAATAGGAGATTTTTTCTTTTAGATGTATATCACTTAAATCCGTATAAACAGTCTCTCCCTCTTGAGAAGAATTACTTACTAAAATAGCTGACTTTAATAAATCATATTTTTCTAACATGCTTACAATGGACTCAAGGTGACGGTATACCTTCATAAGTACCAAGTTACTATAACTTTTCATCGCTTCTTCAATGATCTCTTTCTCCGCTGTACAAGGTAAGATGATAAGAGGCTCCTTGTCCATAACCAATGGGAAATTTTGACTGGATGCAATATTTGAAAAAGAAGAGATGCCAGGTATTGTCTCAATAGCTACCTGATCTTTTAACTTATTCATAATATACACATAAGTACTATAGATCATAGGGTCACCTAGTGTAATAAAACCTACATTTTTACCTTGTTTAACATCTTCAATAATTTCATCAGCTACCCTTTGCCACTCCCTATCCTTCTCCTCCACATTAAAGGTCATAGGGAAATGACGCTCTTTAATCAAAAGCTCTTCTTTTAAATGGGGTTTAGCAATGGAAAAAGCTAAGCTTCCTCCCTCCTTTTGTGCCTCTGGAGTGTATAAAACATCAAGCTGATGAAATACCTCTACTGCCTTTAAAGTAAGTAAGGAAGGGTCTCCGGGTCCCGTTCCAATACCATAAAATTTTGCCATATTGATTCCTCCTTAAGCCTTTAAGCTTTCTTTAGCATGCTCTACAAATAATTCTCTTATAAAAGCATTCTCTCCTAAACCTTTTAAAAGTACTTCTACCTGGATGTTCGCTTTAAGAAGCTGATTCACCCATGAATCCTCTTCTTCTCCTGCCATATCATTTTCTGCATGATCGCCTGCAACTAGCATAAAAGGTAGGAGATAAACAAAACGAATACTTTTTGCCTTTAAATCTTCTAAAACATGCTCAAAGGTAGGATATCCTTCTACCGTTCCCATATAGACAGGAATGCCTTGCTTTCTAAAAGCATGTTCGAGTGCACAATAAGCACTAAAGCAAGGATGGGTTGTGCCATGTCCCATAAATACAATGGCTTCATCTTCCTTTAAAGAGGGTAGTTCCTTTGCTACACTCTGCACGGTTTTCTCATAATCTTCAATCGTTGTAAGAAGTGGTCTACCAATGGAAAGGGACTTAAAGCTTTCCTTGAAGGGTTCAATAGAAGCTTTCATCTTATCATATTCATCACCACAAATAATATGTAAAGATTGGATAACTACTTCTTCATAGCCTAAAGCTTTAATACGTTCTAGTGCTTCAAAAGGTGTATCGATGATAAGGTTATCACGCCTTTTAAGCTTTTCAATAATCATATAAGACGTATAGGCTCTAAAAAAATCATAGCCTGGAAAAGCTACACTTAAGTCTTTTTCACAGGCTTCAATAGTCTTTTCACGGGTTTCTTTATAGGTTGTTCCAAAGCTTATAACAAGTAAGGCTTTTTTCATGGTTTTCTTCCTTTCTCTTTAGCGTTTCTTTTTAGTTTAACGGGTGTCGTTTCACTTTGCTTGTAGTTCTATTTGATTATTTGGTCTTTATTTTATATCTCACATTTCTTGCTAGAGACTCTCTATAAGTTCATCAAGATGATGAAAAACACATCTATAATTGAAACAGGGTCTTTTAATCACTACGATGGGAATGTCTAAGGCTTTAGCTGCCTCAACCTTTTCTATAAATCCACCTTCCTTGCCACTTTCCTTTGTTAAAACCACATCTGATAAAGTGGCTGAAAAAAAAGCACGGTTCATGTCCTCACTAAAAGGTCCTTTCATCGCAATAAGGTGGTCTGCCTGAAAGCCTAATGCTTCACACTCGCCAAGTACCTGACTCGTTGGCAATACCCTAGCAAACAGCATTTTATGTCCTAGCCTCTCCTTAAAAAATGCCAAATGCTTACTACCTGTCGCAAGAAAAATTCTTTCTCCTAGGCTTGCTACTAGCTCACAGGCCTCCTCAAGTGAGGAAACAACATGTAGCTTAGAGTAGCTCATCTCTTCTAAAAGCGAAGGACGCTCATAACGTTTATAGGTCACGTTAAGGGCCTGTGTTACTTTTTGAGCAATTTGGGATACCTCTATGGCATAAGGATGGGTGGCATCGATCACTGTCTCAATGTGATTTTCAAGAAGAAAGCTTTTCATTTCATGTTCATTCATCTTACCTAGCTGTACCTGATCTGTATAAGGCAGGCAAAGTTCTTTCCCATAAGCTGAGGTCACTGAAACCAAATAGGCTTGTTGCCGCTTATTAAGCCGTTCACAAATTTGTAAGCTATCTGAAGTCCCTCCTAGAACTAAAATCATACACTGTAACCCCTTGGTGTAATCATATAACCATCTGCTGTGTAAGTGGATTTATTTCCAATAATGACCATAGTGGTCATGTCCACCTGCTCATAATTCATCTCACCGTATTTCATAATGCACTTTTCTTCCTCTGCTCTTCCGATGTTTTTAATAATCCCCACTGGGGTATTGGGATTTTTATACGGTGCCATGATTTCGAAGGCCTTCTCTAAATGTCCACTTCTGCCTTTACTACGTGGGTTATAAAGGCAAATCACAAAATCTGCTTCAGCTGCTAAACGTAATCTTTTCTCAATGACTTCCCAAGGTGTTAATAAATCACTTAGACTAATATGACAAAAATCATGCATAATCGGTGCACCGAGTATACTGGCTCCACCAATACTGGCT
The DNA here is from genome assembly GCF_002735925.1 of Sporanaerobium hydrogeniformans. Lineage (GTDB taxonomy): Bacteria > Bacillota > Clostridia > Lachnospirales > Cellulosilyticaceae > Sporanaerobium > Sporanaerobium hydrogeniformans. Next base: position 144,697 of record NZ_PEDL01000006.1, read on the forward strand.
GTTACCCCTGGAATCACCTTAACGGGTAAATCTAAGCCCTCTTTTGTTACAAGCTCTAAAATAAGTCCCGCCATTCCGTAAATCCCACTGTCTCCACTACTTACTACCGCTACACGTTTGCCTGTTTTGGCGATTTCAATGGCTTCTTTACACCGCTCTACTTCTTGGCGCATCCCATTTCTCACAATTTGTTTGTCCTGTAGCATCTCTTTAATAAGGTCAATATACGTTTTATACCCAATAATCACCTCAGCTTTTTCAATAGCCTCAATAGCTTCTAACGTCATTGTCGCCTTAGAACCTGGTCCGATTCCTATAATTTCAATCATTTTTTATCCTCCCGACAGCAAAGGTAATCCCTTCATATTTTTGTTTCTCTATAAGTAAGTGCCCACTTAAAAGATAGGCAACTGGCTCGGCTACAGCGTATACACCTACTTGTTTTTTTACAAACTCGGATTTCTCAAACTGCTCTTCTACCTCTTTAATAGCTTCCTTGGAAAAGGTAATAAAGGGAAGGGCTAAATCCTCAGCAAGCGTCCTAATTGCCTGTTCATCCTTTTTAATATCTATACTTCCTATTTGGTAAAAAGCTTCTTTAGACAAATCCTCTTTAACTAAAAAGGCTTCAAAGACTTCACGCATATGCAAAGGCTGTGTATCTTTACGGCAACCTACCCCTAAAACAAGATTTTTAGGAGTGAGCTTGAGCACCTTTGACCTTTCTCTTATAGGAAGTTCATCCTGTATTCCTACTTTTTTATACGTTATATAAATCAATTTTTTATACTCTTTTAAAGTCTCTTCACTTAAAAAGGCTTCTAAGGAATGGAATAAAGTAAAACCTTCTGCTTCCTTTAGCTTTTCTAAGTTGACTTGAAGGTCACTATAGAGAGCAACCTTCTCTCCTGCTACTAAAAGTGCATTCACTTCTTTTAGCTGTCTTCTAATAGGTGTTAAAGGCACACCTAATCTTTGAGCTAATAAATCCAGAGCTCCCTTTTGATTGACATCTGTTGCAGTTGTAATAACAGGATTTGCTCCTAAATAGTCACTCACCTCTAAAGTAAGGGCATTGGCGCCACCTACATGCCCGCTTAAAAGGCTAATCACGTTGTGTCCCTTTTCATCTATTACTAAAATGGCTGGATCTAAAAGCTTATCTTGTACATAAGGCGCAATGGAACGTACCACAATACCCGTTGCCATAATAAAGATCAGTGCTTCATAACGTGTAAAAAGCTCTCCTACTACCTCACCTAATCTGCCTTCAATAGGAAAAATAGCTTCTGCCTTCTCCTCATCTTTAAAAGAGGTATAAGCCTCTAGATGCTTAGTCTCATTTAAAAGTTTAGAAGCGATATAAAGGTGAGGCATGGTAAAACAACCGCTTAACCTTAAAGCTAGGCTAAAGCCTTGAGGGGTGAGTGCTAAAAGAGCTATTTTTTTAGCCTCGGTACTCATGACTAAAGTCCTTGTCGTAAAGCTTGGAATAGTTATAGGTATCTCCTAAAAATTCACCTACTAAAATAAGAGCTGTTTTAGTAATCCCATCTTCTTTTACTTTTTGAACAATATCTTTAAGTGTTCCTTTTAGGATTTTTTCATCTGGCCAAGTCGCTTTATACACAATAGCAATCGGCGTAGTCTCTCTATAGCCCCCTTCTATTAGTTCTGTTACTACCTTTTCAATCATTTGAACAGATAAAAAGATGACCATAGAGGTTTGATGCTGTGCATAGCTTCTTATAGACTCTTTACTGGGTACAGGTGTTCTCCCTTCTGCCCTTGTAATAATCACACTTTGTGATACCTCTGGCACTGTATATTCAGCACCTAATGCCGAAGCTGCCCCTAAGAAGGAACTGACACCTGGTGTGCAGTCATATTGAAGTCCTAACTTACCTAATTCCTCAGCCTGTTCACGAATAGACCCATAAATGGAAAAATCACCTGTTTGCAATCTAACGACCTTTTTATTTTCTCTTAAACCTCTTTCCATTACCTCTATGATTTGCCCTAAATCCATAGAAGCACTATCATGGATCTCACACTCTGGCTTGCAGTAAGTAAGAAGCTCTGGATTTACCAAAGAACCAGCATAAATCACAATATCTGCTGTTTGCAAATGACGATACCCTTTTAGAGTAATTAATTCTTTATCTCCTGGTCCTGCTCCTACAAAATGTACTTTATTCATAACAACCTTCCTCCTTTTGACCCGATAAGATGTAGATAGGATTAAAGGGCTTAAAGTATTCCCCTTGTCCTAATTTCTCAAGCTTGCATACACTTAGCAGGGTGGCTTCAACGTTTTTAAAACCTATCTGCTTTAAAATTCCTAACGCCTCATAAAAATTTTCAATGAGTAAAAAATTAGTTACCAGGTGTCCTCCTGGGGTTAAAAGCTCATAGCTCCATTTCATAATTTCCTCTAGCTTACCACTACTTCCACCCACAAAAATAGCATCTACTGTTCCCCTGAAGGGCATGGGCGCTGTTCCTTCAATCAGGTTATAGTTAGATAATTTAAACTTATCCACATTTTTCTTAATCACTTCAATAGCTTTTGGGTTTTGTTCCACAGCCCATACTGTAAGCTGGTGATAAGTGTGTGCCGCTTCAATCCCTACTGTACCTGTTCCTGCTCCAATATCTAAAAAGCTCTTTTTATTTTTAAGCTCGAGCTTATTAAGGCTAATGGCTCTTACTTCTTCCTTAGTAATCGGCACTTGTCCCGTTATAAATGCACTATTTTTCATCTAGTATCACCACCACATTGCGCTTAAAAATACGCTCTTTTTCTATTTCCTCCGGTTTAAGGCAGCTAATCACTTCATCTCCATAAGAAAGGTTTTCACCAATCCACAAAGTCTTTTTTAAGCTGCGCTTTAAAATTTCCTGTGCAATTTCATAAGGACCTATGTGCTGATCCGTCACTAATGCAACTTTTTCAAAACTAAGAAGCTGGTCAAAGTGAGGCACCTTGCCATGGGTACTGGTGATATAAAGGTCATTCATATCCATTTGCAATCTCGAAAAGAAATATTGGATACTACTAATCCCTGAAACAATATGTAAATACTCTTTAGGAAGCTGCTCACTTAAATACTTACCAATCCCATAGATCAAAGGGTCTCCACTGGCTAAAACCACCACTTCTTTTTCAAGGTTTCCTTTTAAGAAGAGCGTCAGCTCCTCTAGCTTTCGATCTAATGCTCTTTTCAGTCCTTTACACTGAGGAGGTACTGCTTCTAAATGCCTAGTCGCCCCAATGATAAGATCTGCTTTTTCTAATAACTGGTTCCCAAGTTCGGTGATATAACCCCCTTCTCCTGGCCCCATACCGATTACATGTATCATTTGAATTCCTCCATTAACTGGTTAAAGCCACTAGATACTCCAAGTCTTTCACCTTGTAAGGAAAAGAGTAGTACTTCTAAGGTTACTTCTTCCTCTTGTAAATGCATCAAACATCTTTCCTTACATCTATTGGCTAAATGATAAAAGAGCTCACTATAGCCTGCTTCCTTTATAAACTCTATGGCTTCTTCTGTCGTTGCACAATGATAAACTTTTTTAAAAAGCTCGTAAGGCGCTCCCATAAGAGCTAAGTGGGTTGTAAGGATCTCTGCTCTTGCATCGGCTACCTTGCTATGGGTATGAAAGATTCCACCTGCTACTTTGATAAACTTTCCTAAATGACCAAGCATCAGTATTTTTTCATATCCTAACCTTTTAGCTTCTAAAAGCATATAGCCTACAAAGTTACTGGTTCTTACTACATACTGTGGATTTAAACCTAATACCTCTAAGGCAAAGCGTTCCCCATGATTGCCTCCTACCAGCACAATTTTTTTAAGGCCTACCGCCTTTTTCATTTCTAGCTCTAAAGAGAGAGACCTTTTCCAGCCCTCCTCTGACATAGGCTCCACAATGCCACTTGTGCCAATAATCGAAATACCTCCTATAATGCCTAGTCGAGGGTTAAAGGTTTTTTTGGCAATGCTTTCTCCTTCTGGCACTTCAATAGTAACTTCCATGCCTCTTTTGCCGATTACCGAGCGGACTTCTCTTTGAATCATTTCACGTGGTACCTTATTGATGGCTGCCTCACCTACACCCACACCTAAGCCTGGCTTTGTAATAATGCCCACACCTTTTCCACCTTTAATGCAAATGGCTTCTCCCTCTCTCATTTGTACACTGGCATAAATAAGTGTACCATGGGTAGCATCTTTATCATCTCCACCATCTTTACGAATGGCACAACTGGCCCTATCCCCCTCTAGCTGGGCATCTTCTACCTTTAAGGTAAGAGGAATGCCTTTAGGTGTATCAATAGAGATAGTAGAAATAAGCTCCTTTGTAAGAAGGATGGTGGCAGCTGCTTTAGCAGCTGCTGTGGCACAAGAACCGGTGGTATAACCCCTTCTATAAGGCTTGCCGTCTATATAAACATACTCGTCCATTTTAAAGTGCATACAGGATGGCATTGACAATAGCTGCAGCTAAATTACTGCCTCCTTTTCTCCCTTGAGCTGTGATAGATGGGATAGTGGTAAGTGCCAGCTCTCCCTTAGATTCTGCGGCTCCTACAAAGCCTACTGGAACACCTACGACGGCTGCAGGTGCAAGTTTGCCTTCTGCTGTAAGCTCCATGATTTTATAAAGAGCTGTGGGCGCATTACCAATCACAAAGATTTTTTCTCCCTCTTCAGCTGCTGCTACTTCTACAGCTGCCATCGAACGGGTCATGCCTTTTTCTTTTGCTAGCTTTACCACTCTTTCGTCACTGATATAGCATTTTGCTTCACAGCCTAACGCTTTAAGCTTTGTTTTATTGATTCCACTTAATGCCATTGTTGTATCTGTATAGAGTGTCGCTCCTTTTTTAAGAGCTTCTGTAATGGCTTCAATCACACCTTCTTTTATTTCAAGAATGTCCAGATACTCAAAATCAGCGGTGGTGTGAATGGCTCTTTTGATAATCTTTTCCTCTATCTCATTTTTAAACTGATAGTTGGGACGAATCTGGCGAATAATCTCTTCAATCATGATAAAACTATTTTCTTCAATTAAATTGGGATTTTGAATGTACTCCATGTGTACTCCTTCCGTCTTAAAGAGTTCTTCTCTTTTCTATGACATGTATAAAATTTTCTAAAGCTCTGAGCTGGGTATAAAAATGAAGATGGAGATAGGTTGCTAATGTATTTCCTTTACAAAAACCACCTTGCCACTCCTTAGTGACTTGCTTTTTTTGTCTTTTTCGCATAGTATAGGCACCTTTTACTGATGTCTCAAATTCCGAGTGATGAAACTCATGACCTCTTAACACCTCACCTTTATCAGAAAGTAAGGTTGGCACCTTGGCTTGTGCTTCACAATATCCAAAGCGTTTTAACCCTTCTGTCATGTAGCTTTTTCCTTCAAGGATACCTACCATAGCATAGCTTTTTGCTTCTTGAGCTTGTAAGCTTTCACCCAAATACATCAGTCCACCACACTCTGCATAAATAGGAATACCTTTATCATGAGCGGCTTTTAGCTCTTGGCGAAGTGAAGTATTGGCTTCTAATTCTGCACCAAACATCTCTGGGAAACCTCCACCAATATAGTAAGCATCACACTTTGGAAGCTTTTTATCCCTAATAGGACTGAAATAAATAAGCTCAAAACCACAATCTTTTAGTAGCTCAAGGTTATCTTCGTAATAAAAGTTAAAGGCCTCATCATAGGCAATCCCTAGCTTACGCCCCTTTACCCTTGGCAAATCTGGCTGAAATGCCGAGCCAACCTCTTCTCCCTCACACAGCTCTACTAAACGATCTAGGTCGATAAAACGCTCTGCCGCCTCTGCCATTTTGTCAAATTTTTCTTCTAAATAAACCATTTCTTGACTTGGGATTAAACCTAAATGTCTCGAGCCTAAGGTAAGCTCTTCATTGGGAGGAAAATACCCTAAGGTTTCAACCCCTGTATAGTGGTAAATGGCTTCCTTAATTAACTGGTAATGGGACTGGGTTTTTACATGATTTACAATCACCCCTTGAATACTCACTTCAGGATCTAGCATCTTATATCCCATGACCATGGCTGCTGCTGAAGCTGCCATACCTTTGCCATCAATCACTAGTATAACTGGAAGCTTCAGCAGCTTTGCCACATAAGATGAGGAACAACTATTAATGTCTATTCCATAGCCATCATAAAGTCCCATTACACCTTCTACTATTCCTATTTCCTTTTCCTTCATCGCTCGGTTAAAAAGGTAAATAAGCTTTTCATCTTCTAGCATATAGGCATCCAGGTTACGTGAACTCTGTCCTGTAATCTTGGTATGATAGGCGGTATCGATGTAATCCGGTCCTACCTTAAAAGGCTGTACTTTAAGCCCTCTCTTTTTTAAAGCTCCCATAATGCCTAGTGTTAAAGTCGTTTTGCCTACTCCACTTGAAGTACCGGCAATGAGAAACTTTTTCATAGATGTGTACTCCCTTCTAGTTCTTCTTTGAGGAAACGTACAAGTATATCATTTTCTTCTGGTGTCTTGATTGCTACCCTGATAAAGTGTGGATCAAGTCCCTTGAAGTTAGAGGCATCTCGAATAAGTAGGTTATGTTTAACAAGAAGCTTCTCTTTAAAGCAAGCTGCTGTTTCCTCTTGTATTCTTAATAGTATAAAGTTGGTTGCTGTGGGATAAACCTTTAAGCCTTGAATCTGACTGAGCTGCCCCAGTATACGTCTCCGTTCCACTTGGTAATAGGCCTTACTTCTTGCTTGATAGGCCTTTTGCTGAAAAATAACTTTGGCAATAGCCTCTGCAAAACTATTAATGCTCCAGGGTTCTTTATAGCTGTACATTCGCTCCATTAAGGCTTTATTGCTGGTTAAGGCATAGCCTAAGCGTAGCCCCGGCATACCAAAAAATTTCGTTGCTGCTTTAATAATGATAAGCTGCTTGGAGGTAGCTATTTTCTTTACTAAACTTACCCGTTCTTCCTCTTCTACAAACTCCATAAAGGTTTCATCTACAATAAGTAGCTTACCCCTTTCTTCTAAGAGTGAAAGAAGTGCCTGAAGGTCTTCTACTCGCCCTGTTGGATTATTGGGATTACATAAGAAAAGAAAATCAAAGTCTTCTAAATGGGCTTTTATTTCCTCTAAATTAAAAGCAAAGTCCGCTTCCTTGTCCCAGTAAAGATCATAAACTTCTAAACCACTTAATCTCGCACTTCGCTCATACTCGGAAAAGGTTGGATTTAAAATCCCTAACCTCCCTTTTAAGCTTTTCATAAGGAGATAAATCACCTCTGTGGCACCATTTCCAGGGATGACCTGAGTAGGCTCTACCTGACAATACTGTGCAAGCTGCTCCCTCAGTTCACTATAGCAGCTATCTGGGTAGTGCCTACTTTGCTTAAGGCCTTCCAGCACAGCCTCCTCTAGTTTTTCTGGTAGATAAGGGTTAATGTTGGCGCTAAAATCCAGTAAAGCTGTAGGGTCTTTGCCATAGCGTCTTGCCATTTGCATGCCATCTGCTCCATGTCCTAAATGTTTCATCTATCCACCTCCTATGACCTATTTTTACATCTTATTTCACTACTAATAAATACATACACATAAAAAGAATAAAACTTAATCCAGAAGTCGTATAAAGAATGGCATTGGTTTTTAAAATATCCTCTTTATTTATTTTCCTTAAAGCATCCCCAATAGTTGGTTTATACACTTCTTCCCCAAAATAAGTATGCGTTCCTCCTAACTGAATCCCTAAGGCACCCGCTACAGCACCTTCTGGGTAAGCACAGTTAGGACTTTTGTGGTTCTTACGGTCTCTAATAGCAATGGAAAGAGCTTGCCTTCCCTTTAATCTTAAAAGTCCACAAGCCATACTCATTAATAATGCAGTTAAACGAGCTGGAATAAAGTTCGCTGCATCATCGATCCTAGCTGATACCATCCCTAAATCCTTATATTTTTCATTTTTATACCCTACCATAGAATCCAGTGTATTCACTGCCTTATAAGCCAGTGCTAAAGGTGCACCTCCTATAAAGGCATAAAAAAGAGGAGCAATCACACCATCTACCGTGTTTTCTGCTACTGTTTCCACAGTGGCTTTAATAACTTCTTCTTCACTCAGAGACTGCGTATCTCTTCCTACTATATAAGAAAGCTGCACCCGTGCCTCTTCTAAACTCTTTGTGTTTAATACCTGATAAATTTTATAGGCTTCCTGCCCTAAACATTTGGTAGCAAGGGTTGTATAAATTAGATAGGTAGACACTATGCCATATAGGATAGGATGGACGCGGCTTATCTGAATGAGTCCATAAGAGGTGATAAAGGTTGTGCCTACAACGACTAGCCACAAAACACCTCCCCCTATTTGCAGGCCCTTACTTGAGGTGACTCTCCTCCTAATAAGGGTTTCTACCTTACGAACCAGCTTACCAATAAGGCGCACGGGATGGGGAAAATTATAAGGGTCTCCTAGTATAAGGTCTAATACATACCCTAACACGAAAGACAGTATACTCATATTTCCTCTCCCCTCAAGATTTTATAGATCGCTTCCATGTCTACATTTTTTCTCACTACCTCTGCAAGCTTCTTATATTCTTGCTCTTTATAATCTTTAAAGGAGATGCCTTCCTCCTTGTTTTCTGTGAGCCCTTTTTGACGTCTAAGACCATTTAAAAGACCCCTTGTAAAACCAACTTCATCGAAAACACCATGGAGGTAAGTTCCCATTACTGTCCCTTCTTTATTAACAGCACCTTCCTCGTAGCAAACCTCCTTGCCTAGCTTTTTCTGAATCTCAAAAAGAGGACTTACTTCTTTTCCGAAATGCGTTACACCCATATGGATTTCATAACCCACTACCTTTTTATCTTTTAAGCCTTCACCTAAGTCGCCTACTACTGTCTTCACCTGTCCTTCTACCTGGGTCGTTACCTTTTCCTCTTCAAAATAAGTGCTAATATCTAAAAGACCAAGTCCATCTATCTCACTTATCCCCATTTCCACACCTTTTGGATCATAAAGCTTCTTGCCAAGGAGCTGATATCCCCCGCAAATCCCAAAAATCAGTTTCCCCTTTTGACTATATGCCTTAATCGCTTCTCCTAAACCACTTTCTTTAAGGTAGAGTAAATCCCCAATGGTGTTTTTCGTACCTGGTAAGATAAGAAGATCAGGATCACCTATCATTTGCCCTCTGGTCACATAACGCAGACTCACATCCTCTTGTATTTCAAGTACATTAAAGTCTGTAAAGTTGGACATGTGAGGCAGACAAATCACTTCCACACTCAGTGCTTTTTTACTCTTATCCTTTTGGCTATTTAAACGCCCAGCTAAACTATCCTCATCTTCAATATCTACACGACTATAGGGAATGACGCCTAATACAGGGATTTGAATAAGCTCTTCTAACATCTTAAGCCCTGGTTCTAATATTTTCACATCTCCACGGAATTTGTTAATGAGAACTCCTTTTACTCTTTTACGTTCCTCTTCTGTAAGGAGCATCATTGTTCCTACGATAGAAGCAAAAACACCTCCCCGGTCGATATCACCAATTAAAACAACCGGTGCATCTACTAGCTCTGCTAACCCCATGTTGACAATATCTTTATCTCTTAAATTAATTTCTGCTGGACTTCCTGCACCTTCAATGACAACTGCATCATTTTCAGCTTGTATCTCCTCAAAAACTTTTTGAATCATTTCTGCTAATTGGGGCTTAAACTCATGGTACTCTACTGCTGTCATATCCTTATAAACTTTCCCATTAATAATCACCTGAGACTGTTTATCTGCATGGGGCTTAAGAAGAATGGGATTCATCTTCACACTGGGCACCTTACCTGCTGCTTCTGCTTGTACCACTTGAGCTCTCCCCATTTCTAATCCTTCTTCTGTAATATAAGAATTAAGTGCCATATTTTGTGATTTAAAAGGGATCACTTCTAAACCATCCTCTTTAAAAATCCGGCAAAAAGCTGCTACTAAAAAGCTCTTTCCTACATTCGATGCTGTTCCTTGAAACATAATTGATTGTCCCATTGTTCCTCCTCATGTTTTGACTTTACTTCAATAAAAGGGTCATTTTAAAATTTTCAAAATAAAAAAACCCCTAGAAAGGGGCTTATAGATGGACGCTTTAAATGGTTTCTCTATTACCTCCTTTCCCACCGAAAGGGTAATTCCTCAAATAAGGCAGGTCTCCTGGCTCATGAATCTTTCCTTTTACTCCCCTTCCCATACTTATTCGTACAGTGGTTTTTTGAGTAAAAAGTCCTCATTTACAGTAGCGGGGGCTGCAGCAATTCGCATTTCCCTATTAAGCTTTCTAAGCACCTTATTTTTTTATTATTTTATTAGAGTCTTACTTCTCTATTATTATACACATTTTCTAAAAGATACACAACGTTTCTTGTTTTAAACTCTCTTTTACATATATTTAATTTAGATTTTACAAACTCATATTATTATAAAATTAATTTTGAATAATAAATATTTTACTTATAAAGGAGAAACCATGTTTCCATTCGTTTTCCGTCATCGTCATTCTCAAAAGCTTCTTCCTTTTAAAAAGCGTCCCCATGCCACCCGCCCTTCTGAAACTAAACGCTTTGGCCTAATGAGTCGAATCATTTTGTTAAGCTTTCTCATTTCCATTGGTCCTTTGTGTCTACTTGCTTCTACCCTCTTTTATCAGACGGCTACAACTTTAAAGGAAGAAATTCAACAAACTGCCTTACAATTTAATGATTCCCTTCTTAATGAATATGAGTCTATTTTAAAAGCTCAGTCTCAGCTCCTAGCGCTTTTAAGTCAAGATAGCTTCTTTAGTTATTATCAAACTAGCCTTATAGCCAAAGAGGGCATGGAGCAAAAATTAAAAATGTTAGCTGAGAATAGTCCATTTATCATTGGGCTACAAGTACGCCTTGAAAATTCCAACTTAATGCTAGGCTATTCTAAAGATAACGTTGTTAAATTTACGAAAGCAGATATTGAAGGTAATTATCTCTATACCTTAGAACAAAAGAAAAAAGAACCCATACTCTCTCAGCCTTATCAAGATGATTTAACGAAGCGCCTTATGATCACCTTAGGCTGTCCTATTTTAGATAAGCAGCAAAATTTTTTAGGAGCCATCCATATGGATATTGATATGGCAGCTTTCTCTAGTTACCTCTACAGTACAGCTACAGAAGCCATACATCATCCCTATGTAGAAGTCATGATGTATCTTGATAAAGGGATCATTATTAATTCTACTAATAAAAACTATATCAACGGTAAGGTCGCTCTTTTATCAGGTGGCGATCAAATTTTAAATCATAAGGCTTCTCATTTTACAGCTCTATTCGATTATGAAGAATACACTTTTTATCGAGGAAAACGTCACTCTAGCTTCAATACGATTTCTTATGTAAAAACCTCTTATCTCAAAGACCGCCTTCAAGAAGCCATGCTACCACTCCTTGTTCGTATAGGTCTCATCCTTACGCTTGCTTTACTTATTGGCTTATTCTATGCCTCACGCTTCTTGCGTCCTATACAACTTATTTTAAAAGCACTTAAAGAGGTGACAGCCAATAACCTAACTACCTCCATTGCTGTACATACCATTAAAACAAAAGATTTATTTGAGATTGCCACTGCTGTTAACGAACTCGTAAATACCTTAAAGCTTTCTGTTAAAAGTCTTCAGCATACTTCTAAGGAACTCGTAGAAGACGCTGGGTCTATGCAGCACCTTATTGCTACTTGTAATGCCTATGGTGATCAAAATCTCTCCCTAGCTTGTGGCATTGCTAAAAGTGCCCAGTCACAAATGGATTCTGTCAAACATAGCCTTCACTCTTCTTCTCTTTTAGAAGATAAACTCGTAAAAGTCACACACATTAAAGAAATTATTGCTGCTAACAGCAACGAGGTTAGCCTTATTATTGCTAAAGGGATCCATCGTATTGACGGCCTTCACCACTGGATCACTCAAAGCACACATAATTTCCATACGCTTAAGGACCGTGTAAAACACATTGAAGAAAAGTCTAGACGTATTCAAGACATCCTCTCTACGCTTCAGCAGCTTACACGCCAAACCAATCTTCTTGCCTTTAATGCCTCCATAGAAGCAGCTAGAGCTGGTGAGCACGGAAAAGGCTTTGCCGTAGTCGCTGAAGAAGTACGTCATTTAGCACATACATGCTCTAGCTTTGCCGTAGAAATTGAAGCTTTAGTAAAGGAAAACATGCTTTCCATCCAAACTTTAGCAGAGGATGTGAGTGTTTTTATAAAGGATCAAACGCAAACAGAAGCTAGCCTGTGTCGCACACAAGAATACTTTAACGAAATCCAATCAGCTAGCGCCTCTACAGAAGCCTCTGCCCAAACTATTGCTGCGTTGCTTCAAGAAGTAGTCACTGCTAAAGATTATGTACTTCATGCTATACAAGATGTCTTTTCACTGGCTCAGGAAACAACTGCTTCTACGCAAGAGGTTCAGGCCCATGCAACTTCTCAGGTGGCTACCTTGCAAGAACTACTAGCCACTTCTGAAGCACTTAAAAGTCTTTCTACCACTCTCGATGAGATTACGCATCAATATGTCTTATAGCTTTATTTACTACATATAGCTTTTCCCTACGTAAAAAAGAAGCCCCTTTTTTCTAATAATGAACCGACCCCCAAAAGTTAGACCTGAAAATCTAACAATTGGAGGTCGTTTTTTTATGGCAAAATATGATTATGAATTCAAGAAAAAAATTGTAAATGCATACATGAATGGCGAAGGAGGAAAACGGTTTTTAGCAAATAAGTATGG
>NZ_PEDL01000007.1 GCF_002735925.1 Sporanaerobium hydrogeniformans
ATTTAATAAGGAATATGAAAAATTTAAACTTTCGTGATACAGTGCAGAGCAAGAAAGAAGGCTTTTCGCAGGTTTCCTCCACAGACTTTCGCAAAGTCTTGGTGAAAGCCTGTAGGCTGTCTTTAGGGACGTTATCGCAAGTGTTCTTCTTGCGATAGGTAGGACCGTTAGTCTACAGGCCTGAGCCTAGAGTTTGCCAAGGCGAGGACCCAGAAATCGGAGAAAAGCCTTCTTTCTTGCGGCCCCACAGGTATCCCTCCTTTTTCCTGACTTCTAGGACCCCAAGAGTACTTAAAAAAACTGAAATTTAACTAACTCTTTATCGGAAACCAATCCTCAATAATTGAGGTTTACTCATTCCAATAAGGACGATAATCCTATTTAATTATTTTTTCTTTCTTAGACCTACAAAGCTAATAATTACATTTAGAAAACATAAAACTAACAGTCCAGGAAAGCTATGTTCTCCAATATCCCATATAACATCAACAACTAACAGCACGCAAACTATAAGTGTGGCAATAATACTGACGATTTTGTAAATATCCCATCCCGTAATAACCCTTTTCATACTCCATCCCCCAATCATCCTATAAATACTTTTCATTAAACAAATAGTTACTTTATATTCATTTTAACATTCTATTTAAATTATTCAAATACTTAAACTTCTACACTTTAAACCTTATAGTTACCAATAATTTTACCATGTGGTATGGTCCCTACCTCCTTACTATAACTCTTCTTATTTATCCTTGCGGCCAACTATCTTTATTCTCTACATTTATTAACTCTAAAAAGAGTTATCACTTACTTATGATACGGTTCACCATTGTTAATACGATAGCCTCTATAAATTTGTTCTAGGAGCATCACTCTAAATAATTGGTGTGGAAATGTCATTTTTGAAAAACATAGCTTGTAATTTGCCCGTTTTAGAACTGCATCGGATAAACCTAGAGAACCTCCTATAGTAAAAATAAGATGGCTATTTCCTTTGATGCCGCAATCTAACATAAAGTGTGCTAGTTCTTCAGACGATAGCATCCTTCCCTGTAAATCCAGGGCTATCACATAAGCCGAATCACTTATCTTGGCAAGAATTTTTTCACCTTCCCTCTCTTTGATGATAAGTTCCTCCTTCACCGAAGCATTATCAGGTGTTTTCTCATCAGCTAATTCTATAATGTTCAGTTTACAATAACGACTTAAACGTTTGCTATATTCATCTATGGCTTGCACCAGATATTTTTCTTTGAGCTTACCTACACATATTACTTCAATCTTCATACCCTGTTCCTCTTTCATCTTGTTTTATCTTTCTTTTATTGTATCACGAATTTAAGCTTTTATTTTGACCCTCACCTATCTTTTGACCTTTTCTTATTCCTAGACAAACTTTATCCCTTCTTTTACAATAAAGTAAATAACACTCAAAAGGAGATTAACTATGTCATTTAAACCTCTTCATAAACAAGAAACAGCCTCTACCGAAGGCAGAAGCTGTCTTATATTTTATAATTTAGCAGGTAAGGATTTACAAACAGCTAAAAATCTTGCTGGAATGCTTGGCCTTCGTGATATCGTAATTACTACTTCTAAAAATAGTAAGGTTTGTATTCAAGATTTATTGGACACTAAACCTTTACCTGAAGACGGAGAAGGCATCAAAGAGCGTGCTATCTTATTTCATCAAATTCCCGCTACTAAGCTTTCTGCTTTTATGGATCATCTCAAGAAATTCAGGCTATCTGGCATTCTTTATGCCACTATCACTGAAACCTCTATTCATTGGACACTTGATGAGCTTTTAGCCAATCTAGTAGCAGAACGTCAAAGCTTTAAAGAAGGAAAACCTTCTTATCATTAATGTTTGCCACAGCCACAAGGTCCTTCTACCATTGCGTAAAGTGTGCGTACTGGTACACCTGTGGCTCCTTTTGTTAAATACCCTGTATTTGTCTCTACCCAAGAAGTTCCAGCAATATCAAGGTGTAACCAAGGTAAATCCTTTACAAATTCACCAATGAAAAGGCCTGCTGTAATGGTTCCAGCATTTCTTCCCCCTACGTTTTTAAGGTCAGCTACTTCACTTTTAATGAGCTTTTGATAATCTTTATGATTAGGAAGCTCCCAGAAGGTTTCACCTGTTTTTGCTGCTGCACCTTGAAGCCTCTCATAGAAAGCAGAATTATTCGTAACAACAGCTGTAGTTGTGGTACCGAGTGCAACAAGGGCTGCACCTGTTAAAGTGGCTACATCAATCACTTCTGTTACTTTTTCTTTTTCAATAATATAGGTTACTGCATCTGCAAGAGTTAGACGCCCTTCTGCATCTGTATTTAAAATCTCAATGCTTTTTCCTGCCATCGAACCAATAATATCACCTGGCTTATAACTACTTCCTGAAATGGTATTTTCACATGCTGCTACAACTGCAACAATATTTCTTTTTACTTTATTTTTAGCAATAGCACTCATGGCACCTATAACTGCACCTGCTCCACCCATATCACTATGCATGGTTTTCATGGAGTCAGTAGGTTTTAATGAGTAGCCACCTGTATCATAAGTTAAACCTTTACCTACTAATCCTAATATTTCCTGACTATCAGGCTCTCCCATATAACGCATAACAATGAGTCTTGGTTTGTTCTCAGAGCTCATCCCAACGGCTAAAAAGGCTTCCATTCCTAACTCTTTAATTGTCTCTTCTTTCATTACCTCTACTTCGAAGCCGGCTTCTTCCCCAAGCTTTTCTACTTCTTTAGCAAGACTTTCTGGATAGATAATATTAGAAGGTTCATTCACTAAGTTTCTAGCAATGATAACACCTTCTACTATATGAAGGGTTTCTTGTAATTTGATTTGGGCTCTATCCCTTTTTGCTTCTGGCACACCTGTTAGATAAATAGTCATTTCTTCTTGATGTTGATCGGTTGTTTTGTACTTAATAAAGTCATAAAGAGCAAGGCTCATAGCTTCTGTAATAGCTTTTACATTGCCACCTACACAAAGCTTTTCATTTACTAACAGCTGCACACCTAATGTTTTTACTTTAAGAGCCTTTGCCTTTCTAGCTCCTTCTGATAAAGCACGTCTAAAACCTTCTGACGTGAAATCTTCTTTTTTTCCTACACCTATAAAAATTTCATATCTTACTTTTTCCTCTATTGTTGTGGCACAAAAAACTTCTCCTTCTTTACCTAAAAAAGCTTTTTGTTCTTTAAGTACTTCTACTTTATTTATATTACTTACTTCATCCTCATAAACAGGAATCAGTAAAGCCTCTACCTCATGTAAAGTCACATCTTTGATTGTAATCATTTATTCTCTCCTCCTGTATAGTGTAAATAGCTTAACTTCTTTACTATACTCTATTAGTATAAACGCTCTCAATGAAAATAAGTAAAGATAGTTTTAATAAAATTTTCGTAATACATCAACGAAAATTTGCTACTCTTAGTAATAGATATAAAAAAATAGGGCTATCCTTTCACCCTTTTACGTGAAGAAATAGTCCTATATACGTTCCCGACTGGAATCGAACCAGCGGCCTACCGCTTAGGAGGCGGTCGCTCTATCCTACTGAGCTACGGAAACACTGCATCTATTATAGTACATTTTTATTTGTTTTTCGTCAAGTATTTATTAGCAAATGACAGTACCCTGTAACCAACACGTACCCATAAAACGCATACCTATACTTGGCTCGCCGATGAGAATTTTTTTATTAATCATAACCTCAAGAGGCATATCGTTGACGTTTAGGACAAAGAGATACATCTCTTCCTTTGTTTTCATATTTTTACGTATATGAATCTCTTTAATCTCACCTAAAATAGCATAAATAGCATCTTCCAAAGTAGTTGGAACAAAATAACCACTCATAATGGATAAGAAATCCTCTTCTAGCATACGCTCTTTAAGCTGCTCATCCAGTTCTTTTTCTTCTTTCTCAAGAAGTTCCTTAGCCTCTTCATCACCTTCTCTAGCCCTTTGAACCATCACTTTAAACTTCTCACGCTCTTCCTTTTCGATGCTTTCTTCTTCTTCATCTCTCTCTATCGGAAGGACAATAGTCCCTTCTGTAGCTAAGCCAACTACCTTAACTTTGTTAAACTTTTTATTTTCACTATTTGCCTCTGTATAATCAATTACATTTTGCAGCCAAAAAATAAAAGGCATACCTGTTTCTTTTTCTTCACAAATAGCATAATAACTATAATCATCATCTATACATTCTACAGTTAACTCTTCTACCTCAATACAATGGCGTGCTTCTACATAAGGCTCACACTGCTCTACTTCAATCTTTGCATCTTTCTTCTCTGAACGTACAACAATACGAACCATTAAATAAGTGTTCTCACCATATTTCTTATAGTACTCTCCCAATATTTCTTTGCTTTTTGTCTTACTAGCTAATTGTATAGTGGGTTTGTCTAAAATTTCTTTTACCATCTCTTGAAGCTTATCTTCATCTACAATTTTTGAAAAACCTATTGCTGTAATTGGTGCTTCCATACGTCACCCCCCTCTCTCGCATAACTATCCATGCTCAATAAGTATCATTCCTATTATACAAAGTGGCTGTTTAAGTTTCAAGTGCATTTCACCCTTAATTAAATATATCTATTCGCCCTCTTCATTATGCCTGCTGCTCCTCTAATAAAAAATGTGTAAATAAAAACAAGGGATTATTACAATCTTTCTTTCTCATTAGGCATGTTTAAACAGCAAACACACTACCTCTTATATAAAAGAAATGATCGTAGTAATCCCTCTTTATTTCCTAGCATAAACCATTAATGACATCATTAAAGGTATCTGGATGATTTGTAATAACTGCATCTACACCTAAGTCTTTCATTCTATGCATATCTTCTACTTCATCTACTGTCCAAACAGTTAATGTCTTGCCAATACTGTGCACCGTTGCAACAGCTTCTGCATCAATCTTTTCATAGTTACAAGAGATGGCATCCGCATATCTATAAGAGCGAATATCCCATGGCATTTCTTTACAAAGAAGAGCTGTCTGAATGTTAGGGGCTACTTCCTTTACTTTTCTAAGTGTTTCTACATTATAAGAAGAGATAATCACTTTGTCTTCTGCCCCTACTAATTTTACACGGTCAAGTACTTCTTCTTCTAATCCTTCATAATGTCCTGTATTATCTTTAAGCTCTACATAAAGCTTAACATTATACTTTTTAGCAAGCTCTAACGCTGATTTAATACATAAGATTTTTTGTCCTTTAAATTTAGAATCATATTTAATTCCTGCATCAAATTCTAATAATTCCTCTAATGTATAGTCTTTGATATAACCTGTACCTGTTGTTGTACGGTCTAATTTATCATCATGAATAAGAACAAGCATCTTATCCTTTGTCATGTGTACATCTACTTCAATTCCATCACAATAACCTTCTGTTAACGCCTTTGCAAATGCAATGTTTGTATTCTCTGGGTATTTTCCACTAAAACCTCTGTGTGCAATATTAAGTGCTCTTTTCATTGAAACACACTCCTTTTACATTATTATTTCTATTTTACTCTACTGATTATACATGAAAAATTGTACTTATTGTATACAGTATCCTTATATACTTCCTATTATATACTTTATATCTGTTGCACTCAATGATTTTTAGGGAAATTTTTATTTATTTGAAACGAATGGCATCTGATTGTGGGGTAAGCTCCTTAAAAACAAAGCCTTGTTTTTTTAAACCTTCTACAATAGCTGGCAGTGCTTCTACTGTTGAAGTTTTAGCTGCTGCATCATGCATTAAAATAACTGCACTGGCATTCTCAGATTTGCTTGCTACAGATTTCGCTCCATTCAAAACAGAGTCAATAATGACTTGTTTATCTTGTTTGCTTACAGCTGCATCACGTGAATCTACATTCCAATCAAAATAACTTAAGCCTGCTGCTTTAACTGCTGGGATCACTTGCTCCATGATATCTTCTCCACCATATTTCTTACTAATCGTATTATTGGAACCACCTGGGAAACGCATAACTGTTGGTTTTACCCCTGTAGATTCTTCAATAAGCTTACTCAGGTCATTAATATCTGTCATAAAACTATTTACATCTTTATAAATTTCTTGATACTTATGAGTATTAGAGTGAATAGCAATAGTATGCCCCTCATCTACAATTCGTTTATAAATATGTGTTTGCTTTTTATTACCTAGTACAAAGAAAGTGGCTTTAATATTATTTGCCTTAAGAAAGTCAAGGATCTTGGTTGTATTTGGACTAGGACCATCATCAAAAGTTAAGTAGGCTACCTTTTTTTCTTGTTCCTCTGCAATCTCTGGCATCTCAGGGTTTTTATTTTTAAGTTCTTCTAACTCTTTTTTGAGTTCATCTATCTCCTTCTTGAAAGCTTCACGCATTCCTTGAAAGTTTTCAATTTGTGTTTGTAAAACCTGTTGTTCTTCTTTTGCCACTTGAAGTGCCGTCTTTATCTCTTGTAGCTCCACAGTTTTTTTCTGTACCTTTTTAGATACAAAACCTACTGAAAAAGTCAAAAGGCTGGATAGTGTTAAGAGAATAAGTATCAAGCCTATTCTACTCTTTTTTCTTTTAGTTGTTTTAATTTTATATTTCACAGAATTACCTACCTTAGTATATTATATTTTATTATTTCATAGACTCTGGAATCACAATCGGTGCATAAAGCTGCAAAGTATCTTTTATACGCTTTACATCTTTTTCTGTAGTTTCCACCTCTTGCTTAATTTGTTCAAGCTGAGCTTCTAACTCAGATTTTACATTAATTCCATGCTCTACCTGTGTCTTATAACCTTGTAACTTCTGATAAGTGTAAATTAGTCTACAAGTTTGTGTGGCAGTAACAATACCTCCTATGCAAGTTATTCCCACCAAAATCTTTAACAAAATATTTTTTTTACGCTGTACTCCTAAGCTGCTATATCTTCTCATCTGTCTTCCTTTCTTATGTAACTACCGTCATTAAAAATTAGTCTTATCTAAATTATACCTTCTTTTATAATGAAATTAAACAGACTTTTATAATTAAAAACTGGTATTTAATAGTACCCTCTTATTTCCTTCTCTCTTATAAGACTCTTTTTTACTTCATAAAGTTTCTTTTTTTATTAAATTGATGTAAAATCCTCGTCTATCTCTTCCTAATAATTGTATTGAACTCTCTTTTAAAAAGTGTTACAATAAACAAGCAAACAAAATAGGCATGCGTAGTTCAGCTGGATAGAGCGTCTGACTTCGGATCAGAATGTCGTGGGTTCGAATCCTACCGCATGCGTATAAAATAAAACGGCCTCCCTTTATCTTTTAATGGGTTGCCGTTTTATTTTATTTCCATATTTTATTAAAAATATCTAGATACATGGTACCTTTGTTAACGGAACTACTTACATAGCTAGCTGTAAGTACACCTGCACACAAAGCACCTAGTTCTTTAGTTGGTTTTTGAAGAGTAATTTCCTTGTTTGCTTTTGCTTTCTCACAAATATCTTCAAAGAGCTTCTGTAAAGTTAAACCATTATAATAAGCATATTCTTGCTCTTTTATACCATTAAAGAAGTACACAAATTCGGCATCAATTAGCTTCATTTCATTAGCCTCCTCACCGATGCTTAAAAGGAAGTTAATATAGCCATCAAAGAACTTTATATACTGCTTCTCTTCACTAAACCAACTATAAATTTTCCCTAATTTCTCCTCAAAGCTTAAACCTGGTGGAAGTTCCTTTAAACGGAATGCTACTTTAATCGTAAAGATTCTCAGATAGTAATGAAAGATATGATCCTTTGTAGGGAAGTAATTAAAAAAAGTTCCCCTTGAAATTTGAGCCTTTTGACAAATTTCATCTACTGTAATAGCAGAAAAATCTTCATTCTTAAGTAAATTGGTGACTGTCTTTAAAATAGTTGTTCTTGTTTTAACATAATTTATCTTTCTTAATGGAAAGTTTTCTAATGATTGATACATGTTATAACCATCTCCTTTAGTACAAATATTTATTTCTTCTAAAGTATGGTCTAATTAAAATTTATTATTCAATCTTCAACAATTTATTTTTTTTTAAAACTATATCTTTACCTTTTTACATCCTTAAAGATATTTATGAAAAAAATTTCTACTTCTAATTGTTTCTAATTGTTTACTTAACTGCTATAATGTTAATGCTATAATAACTTACATTTTTTTACTCTACTGCTTCGTATATAATGAAAGGATTACCACATGATTAAGAGATTTACTATTGTTTTTTTGTGTTTGATAACATTTTGTTTTCCTATATTGGCTTCTTCTATTCCAAACCTTCATTCTGAAGGTGCTATTTTGATTGAGCCTACAACTAATACTGTCCTTTATTCAAAAAATGGTCGTTCTACCTTTTATCCAGCTAGCACAACCAAAATACTTACAGCACTTCTTTTAATAGAAGATTTAGATTTAGAAGCTCCTATCACTAAAACTATAGCTTCGATTAATAATACACCCATTGACAGTAGCCATATTGGTCTTCAAGTTGGAGATCGCTATACTGCATTAGATGGACTTTATGGCATTTTATTAGGCTCAGACAATTTCATTAGTTATGATATGTCTCTCAAAGCTGCTGGGAGTATGGAAGCCTTTGTTGATAAAATGAATCAAAAAGCAAAGGCATTAGGCGCAACCTCCTCTCACTTTGTAAATCCTCACGGTTATCATTCTCCTATGCATTATACAACCCCATATGATTTATCTCAAATTGCAAGAGGTGCCTTTAGTAATCCACTTTTACTTCAAATTGCTGGCACCCCACTTTATAATTTTGTGGTTCAAAATACTGGTACTACTATCTCCCTTAAGCATACAGCTGCTTTACTAGACACGAGTAGTCCTCTATATAATAATCATGTAATAGGTGTTAAAACAGGTTTTCACGATGCTGCCAAACGTGTTCTTGTAGCTAAAGCACACTTTGATAATATTGACTTAATTGGAGTGGTCATGCATACAGATGCCCCTTATCAATTTGAAGATATGAATACACTTTTTGAATACGGTCAAACTAATTTTAGTCTAGTACAAACTGAAAATTTTAGACCTTACATCGCTAATCATTCCTATTCACCTTGGGCCAAACCTTATATTGAAACTGCACTTTCTAAAGCCTGGATTACTCAAACTACTCGTAACTATACTGATTTTATTACCAAACGTGAGCTTATTCATTTATTAAAAAGTAGTTTGCCAGCTGCTTATCGTCTTATCCTAGATGAATGTATTACTTATAAGGAGGATTCTATTTATGCAGAAAATCTTCCTGCTACACGTCAGCAGTTAGAAGCTACCTTGCTCCATCTTTTTAACACACTTGCTCTTCCACCACGTGAGATTTTTACGCAAAAGAAATCCTGCTTGTCTTCAGCGCCTACACCTAGCCAAGAAGTTTTTCTTTATACCCTTACAGATACTCAGTCTATGGGGAAACCTGAAATGTCTTCTAGTCCAGATGACTATTTAACGTATGAAGAGGCCATTGCCATCGCCACTAAAATTTCTACACTCGTTCAATGCTATGATCAATCTAAATTAGTAGACAATGAGTACCCTTATTCTTTGCCTATCCTTAATTTTTATTAATAGTTTAACTCCAATATAAAAGACTAAAGGAGTGTACCTCATTAGATACACTCCTTTAGTCTTTTATACCTTTAAACATTGTTTTTATCAATTTATCTAACCAGCTTAGGCTACTTCTCTGAGTAATATAATCTTTACTACGGTGATATAATTCATTTACCCCTAAGCTTCCTAATAGAAGTACCCAAATAAAGATAAGTGGATTAAGCTCAAAGGCTTTTAGCCACTTCCCCCTTACCAAAACCTTTAAGGCTGCTAGGCTATTGCATCCCCAACAAGGCTGTCCTAATGCATCTAAAATACAACTTGTTCTAAAATGAGAATACCTGCTTACTCCATACATCATTGCTAGCATTGCTATACTATTTAAACTAATAAATCCCATTTTAAAAATTTGCCACTTTGTTTTCATTATTCCTTTAATGGTACACCATTAGCATCATTCGGCACTTGATCACAAAGGATAAGTATACCATCTACAATCGTCCAAATAATCCCCCCTATTGTAGCTAGCCCACAGGTAAAAGGTATCCCTAACCATACTACTAAAAGTTGTGCAACACCTATTGCCGTATAACCTAAATAAAATCTCCCTACACCAAAACACCCTAAAAAGATCTGAAGTAAACCTGCTACTAATTTAGATTTTTGATTGGATGTTACATGGTCATTATTAGGATAATAATTAGGCATAGGTTCTTGTCTATTCTCCACCATTATAGGTGCTCCACAATTCGAACAAAACTTAGCTTCTTCATTTAGTTCAGCACCACATTTACCACAAAACATATATACCCCTCCATTTACTCATTCTTTGCATATTTCCCTTCTTTTCATAGTATCATACTCACACAACTTACTTCAAGCACAAATCTTTAATAAAACGCACACTCTTAGTAGCTTGTAACATATATTATAAAGAGTATGTAACTGCTATAAATAAGGGAGGACTTTTTATGGGAATAGAACTTTGTAAGGATCTTAATGCATTACATCCTAAAGTGAAAGAACTCGCTCTCCAGCTTCTTGAAGCATGTAAAAAAGCTGGACTTGATATTTTAATTACAGAAACTTATCGTACTATGGAACGCCAAGACTATCTCTATGCTCAAGGTCGTACTCGAGCTGGTAATATTGTAACCAATTCTCCAGGCAAAAACATGAGTTCTTATCACCAATGGCGCTTAGCTTTTGATGTTGTTAATAATTCTAAAACGGCACCTTATGACCCAGCTATTTTAGCTAAGGTTGGAGCCATAGGCCAAAAGCTTGGTCTCGAATGGGGTGGGAGTTGGCAAGGCTTTAAGGATTATCCTCATTTCCAATACACCTTTGGTCTTTCTATAGAAGATCTTCGTACTGGAAAAAGGCCACCTACCTGTGCTTGTAATGAGGGAGACTATGAGATAGCCGTTGATCGTCTCGTAACTAAAGGAATTATATCAACGCCTTCTGCTTGGAAAAACCTTACTCAATCCAACCCTATCTATGTTGAAATGCTCCTTTTTAATATGGGGAAATATATTGATCCTACCATTACCACTTATCAAGAAGGTGTTCAAAGACTCGTCCAAAAACAAATCATTAGTTATCCAGATGCTTGGCTCAATCAAAAAAACTATCCTATTCAAAATGTTAAACGTTTAATTCTCCTTGCTGCCCAAAAGCTTTAAATAATTAACTATTTCTAAACTATTTAAATATAAAAACAAGCATCCTCATTATACACTGAGGATGCTTGTTTTTATCGTGTTACATTCTTTATCCACTTACCTTTCATAACTCGTATAACAGCCGCAACAGCTTTTATAAGCTCTTCTGAGCGCAAGAGCAAATAAACAACTGGTACCGAAAAACCAAATACTTTAAGTCCAATATAACCAAGAGGTATAGCAATCCCCCATAAGAAAAGAACATCTGCTATGAGTACAAACTTTGTATCCCCACCACCTCTTAGGATACCCATCATTAAAATAAACCCTAGGGATTGGAAAACTAGAATAAGTGCTCCTACTGTCATAATTTGCATAGCAATCCCTTTGGTTAGATCAGATACATTATACAGTAACAGGACATAAGGACGAATTCCATACATGATTATACCACCTATTATCCCTAAAATAATAGCAATAATAATGAAGGTGTTTCCATATTCCTTAGCTTTAGTATAGTCTTCCTGTCCAATAGTATTACCAATCATAACAGCTGCTGCATTACCCACACCCATAATGAACACAGATACAAATTGCCATACTACACTATTAATACTATTAGCTGCAACTGTTTCAGTTCCCATTAAAGCCACAATAAAGGAAAGAACAGATGAACCTAACACCCAAACTAGCTCATTTGCAATAACGGGTCCTCCAACCTTCCAAAAGTCTTTTACAAGAAGTTTATCTGTCATTAAAAGACTCTTTGGTTTAAATTTAATCTTCTTTTCGAAGAAAACAATAAAAAATAGAGCAATAATAAATTCTACTAAACGAGCAATTGTCGTTGCAATAGCTGCACCTTGTACACCTAATCGAGGTGCTCCAAAGTTCCCAAAGATAAGAACGTAATTAAGACAAACATTTACAATAAGTGAAGCCCCATAGACTACCAAAGAAATTCTAACTGTTTGTACTGAACGTAGTGCACTAATAATGATATTCGTAATAGCAAAGAAAATATAACTTATAAAAATAACCCTCAAATACTGTGTTCCTTGCTCAATAATAACAGGGTCTTTACTAAAAACAGTCATAAATTGCCCAGGAAATACTACAGCAATCACCATAAAAATAAGAGCTGCCACTATACTAATCTTAGTCACAATGGCAATAATCTTATGAATAGCTCCTATATCCTCTTTACCCCAATACTGTGAAATAAGTACATTGGCACCACTTCCAATCCCAAAACATAAAATCATAAATATAAAGAAAAGTTGATTAGCAAGTGTTACTGCTGAAAGAGCCTGCTCACCTAAACTGCCTACCATAATTGAGTCTGCCATACTTACTGCAAAAGTAATTAGATTTTGTAAAGCAATAGGCACAGCAATAGATACAATCAATTTATAAAAGGTTTTGTCACGTGTTAGCATTTTTAAAATCCCCCTTTTTGTTGATTTTGAAAATCTATTTTTCATTCTATCATATCCTTCTTACCTATTCTAGACTTTTCCTCTTTATTCACATTGATTTCCTTTTCTTTAAATTTCTTATCCTTTATTGTACTATTAACATTTTAAAACAAAAAAGTAGAGCTTTGTCCCTACCGTTTAGGGTTACAAATCTCTACTTTTTAATATTTACTGCTTTCTTATTTTGACTGAGGTAATTCGATCTTTTCTACTCCTCCCATATAAGGGCGAAGCACTTCTGGAATAACAATTGTCCCATCTGCTTGTTGGAAGTTTTCAAGAACAGCTGCTGTTGTACGTCCTACTGCAAGACCACTTCCGTTTAAGGTGTGTACAAAACGTGCTTTATCTTCTTTACTATCTTTAAACTTAATATTTGCACGTCTTGCTTGGAAATCTTCAAAGTTAGAACAACTTGAAATTTCTACATAACGTCCATAACTTGGCATCCATACTTCGATATCATAGGTCATAGCTGAACTAAAGCCTAAATCTCCTGTACACAGGCGTACTACACGGTAAGG
Source organism: Sporanaerobium hydrogeniformans (assembly GCF_002735925.1). Lineage (GTDB taxonomy): Bacteria > Bacillota > Clostridia > Lachnospirales > Cellulosilyticaceae > Sporanaerobium > Sporanaerobium hydrogeniformans. Next base: position 13,300 of record NZ_PEDL01000007.1, read on the forward strand.
AAGCCCTATTGCCTTTAAGATATCTTCTGCATCACTTGTTAATTTCTCAAGCTCTTCATAAGATTCTTCTGGCCTTGCAAATTTAACCATCTCTACCTTATTAAATTGATGTTGACGGATAATACCTCTTGTATCACGTCCTGCTGAACCAGCTTCTGCACGGAAACAAGGTGTATAAGCACAGTGCTTAATAGTAAGATCTTTGCCCTCTAATATTTGGTCACGATACATATTGGTAACAGGTACTTCTGCGGTTGGAATTAAGAAATAATCTGTTCCTACTACTTTGAAAGCATCTTCTTCAAACTTAGGAAGCTGACCTGTTCCTGTCATACTTGCACGATTAACCATTAAAGGAGGAAACACTTCTGTATAGCCATGTTTATCTACATGCATATCTAGCATGAAGTTCATAATCGCACGTTCTAGCCTTGCACCTAAGCCTTTGTAGAATACAAAACGAGAACCTGTTACTTTACCTGCTTTTTCAAAGTCTAATACATCTAAGCTTTCTCCTAAATCCCAATGAGCTTTTATTTCAAAGTCAAATTCTCTAGGCGCTCCTACCTTGCGAAGCTCAAGGTTCTCACTATCATCTGCTCCTACTGGCACGATTGGGTTAGGTAAATTAGGAAGATTCATGACAATAAGAGAAATCTTTTCATCTATTTCTTTGATTTGTGCATCTAATACTTTAACTTCCTCTGAAAGTTTTTTCATCTCAGCAAAGATAGCTGTTACATCTTCTCCTGCTTTTTTCAGTGCAGGTATTTGCTTAGATACAGCATTTTGCTTACTTTTATGAGCTTCTACTTCTTGTAGCAGTTCACGCCTTTTTACATCAAGTGTTGTGAATTCATCTAAGCTATATTTTCCACTTCTTGTAGCAAGCCTCGTCTTAACACCTTCTAAATCATCACGTAATAATTTAATATCTAACATACTCTTCACCTCATCATAAAATAGTTTATTAAAGTTAAATACACCCTATAAGCTTTTAAGCATTAAAAAACGCCCTTTTATCCATAAAGTTATGAATAAAAGGGCGAGTATAAGTCCCGCGGTGCCACCTTTATTTGTTAGCCCTAAAAAATCAGACTAACCTTGCATACTGCTATATAGGGCAGTCCCCTCCTGATTCATCACCAGCGACTCCAAAAGCGGACCATCTTAACATATTTACTAGTTCTCACCATCCACTAGCTCTCTAAAAAACATTATTAAGACTTTTCTTTTATCATCATCGTAAATTTATATCATTTGCTTCTATTATAAAATACCCCTTCACAAAAAGCAAGGAATTAGAATTATTATTTTAATAATGTATATAATGTTCAATTATTGGTGATAATATGCTTGTACCAAGTGTGAGGTACATCGCTAAATCCCCCCTCAACCTAGGTTTCTCCCCCTGAAACCTAGGCTTTTTTATGCGTTTTGTTAATATATTTCTAAACTCATTGAGCCTATTTTAATCCATTATTTGCTATTATATTTTTATACCAATTAAAAGATTTCTTTTTGTATCTTTTCAATGTACCATTACCAGCATTATCTTTGTCTACGTAGATAAAGCCATAGCGTTTTTTCATTTCGCCAGTTGATGCACTTACAAGGTCAATACATCCCCAAGGGGTATATCCTAATAAATCTACACCATCTTCTTCTACCGCTTCAATCATAGCTTTAATATGTGCTTCTAAATAAGCAATTCTGTAATCATCTTCTATAGTGCCATCTTCTTTTAAAGTATCTACTGCACCCAAACCATTTTCTACGATGAAAAGTGGCTTTTGATAACGATCATATAAGGTATTCATTGTAATTCTAAGACCTAGTGGGTCAATTTGCCAGCCCCATTCACTTTCAGGTAAGTGTGGATTTTTGATACCAGCAAAGGCATTTCCTTGTTTTGGTTCACCTACTGTTGGGTCTGCACTTACGACTCTTGATGAGTAATAGCTAAAGGCAATGAAGTCTACTGTGTTTTCTTTTAAAACCTTTTCATCCTCTTCACCCATCTCAAGCTGAATATTGTTTTTTTCTAAGAATTTCTTAGCATAGCATGGATATTCTCCTCTTGATTGAACATCGATGAAGAAGTAATTTTCTCTATCTTTTCCAAGTGCTGCAAAAACATCTTCTGGTTTACAGCTGTATGGATAGTAATCTCCTGCTGCAAGCATACAGCCTACTTTATTTTCTGGGTTGATTTCGTGAGCTAATTTTGTTGCTAACGCAGAAGCCACTAATTCATTGTGAGCTGCTTGGTATTGTACTTGAAGTTTGTTATCTCCTTCTTCGAACATAATTCCTGCACCCATAAATGGTAAGTGCATCAGCATGTTAATCTCATTAAATGTCATCCAGTATTTAACTTTACCATTAAATCTTTCAAAAATAGCTTTGCAGTATCTTACATAGGCATCAATTACTTTACGGCTTCTCCATGAACCATACTCTTCTACAAGTGTTAATGGAAGGTCAAAGTGGCAGATCGTAACCACTGGCTCAATATTGTATTTTAATAACTCATTAATGAAGTCTTCGTAGAATTTAAGGCCTTCTTCGTTTGGCTCTAACTCTTTACCTGTTGGGAAGATACGTGACCATGCAAAAGAGAAACGATAGCATTTAAAGCCCATTTCTGCAAATAAGGCAATATCTTCTTTATAGTTACCATACATATCAATGGCTTCATGAGAAGGGAAGTAAGCATCTTCTGGTAAATCTTTGTAGTGCATTTCACCTTTCATAATTGCTTTTCTATATGTTCCATGAGGGATGACATCTACTGTTCCAAGGCCTTTGCCTCCTGATAAATAGCCACCTTCACATTGGTTTGCAGCTGTTGCGCCGCCCCATAAAAAGTCTTTTCTAAGTCCACTCATTGTTTTTACTCCTTTTTCTAAAAAGGGGATGCTACCAAACAGTTCCCTATTTTGTATCATCCCCCATTTTTATATACTTTATTATTTTACTACTTTAATAACTTCTTCACCCATTTTAACAGCTTTATCAGTGATTGGTAAAACACTGCTATATTCACCGCTGTTAGTTACAATCACTGGTGTAATGACATCATAGCCCTCAGCTTTGATACCTTTTAAGTCAAAATCTACAAGTGGTGAACCGACTTTTACTTTATCTCCTGCTTTAACATGAGCTGTAAAGTATTTACCACCTAATTTAACTGTATCAAGACCTACGTGGATTAATAACTCTGTTCCACGATCATCTACTAAGGCAATAGCATGTTTTGTTTCAAAAATCATAGCTACTGTTCCATTCACTGGTGAAACGACTTTCCCTTCTGTTGGAATAATAGCCATTCCTGGTCCCATAATTTCTTCTGCAAATGTTAAATCATTTACTTCACTTAATGCTACTGCTTCTCCAGTAAGAGGCGCACAAACAATTGACATACCTTCTGCAACTGGTGCTGTTTTCACTTCTTCTTTTTTCTCTTCTACTGTTTCTTCTACTTGATCTTTGTAAAGGATAAAGGCTGCAATAAAAGCTACTGCAATACTAATTGCTGCACCGATACATGCATAGTAGAAGTTAGACATCGAATCTCCACCTATATAAACTGGTAATGTTAATAATCCTGGAGAACCTGTTGCATATCTCGCTACACCAAAAATACCGTAGAATAAACCACCGATAGCTCCACCGATCATAGATGCATAAAGACCCGTTTTGGTTTTTAGGTTAACACCGTACAATGCAGGCTCTGTAATCCCACATAGAGCTGTGATACCTGAAGTACTTGCTAATTGTTTAAATTCTGAGTCTTTAGTTTTTAAAGAAATAGCAACTGCTGCGCTGCCTTGAGCCACATTAGAAACGAGCATTCCTGGTCCTACTAATGTATCATAACCTACTGTCATAATATTATTAATCCCAATTGGGATAATCCCATAGTGTGTTCCTGTCATAACTAAAAGCGGTGATAATGCACCAAGAATGGTTGGTACTAACCAACTTACATGTGTTTCAATGGTACGAATAACAAATGCCACTTTATCACTAATAATATAACCAAGAGGTCCAACAATAACTAATGTTGCAATCCCTACTACCATTGCTGTAATTAATGGTTTTAAGAAGAATTTCACTGCATTTGGGGATACTTTATCAGCAAATGGTTCTACATAAGACATAAGCCATACTGATAAGATAATAGGAATTACACTTGATCCATAACTCGCTAATGGAATATTCATCCCAAATACCGCAATACCTGTCCCTGCTTCTTTAGCAGCACTAATCATACTTGTAAATGTTGGATGAAGGAGCACTCCTCCCATCATCATCGCTAAATAGGGATTACATTTAAACTTCTTAGCTGCAGAGTTTGCAAGTAAGATTGGTAAGAAATAGAAGCCTGCATCTGCCATAAAGTTTAATACTTGATAAGTTTGTGAGTCATTCGTAAGCAGTCCCGTTGTAATAAGGATGGCAAGTACTGCTTTTAGCATACCAGCTGCTGTAATGGCTGGCAAAACGGGTGTGAAGATACCTGAAATTGTATCAATTACCTTATCAAACACCTTACGATTATCTTTTTCTTGTCCACCATCACTACTTTCTAATTTTGTCATACCCATTATTTCTTTAAAAACATGAGATACATTGCTCCCAATAATAACTTGGTATTGGCCGCCATTACTTACAACGCCCATAACACCTTTCGTTTGTTTAAGCTTTGCTGTATCTGCCTTCTTTTCATCTTTTAAGGTAAAACGTAATCTTGTGGCACAATGTACAAGTGACACAATGTTGCCTTCTCCACCTACAAGATGAAGAATTTCTTCTGCTAAAATTTTGTAATTCATAGCTTAATCCTCCTTTTGTTTTTAAAATAGAATAAAAAAATACCTAAATAAGAATCAATTAGCCAAAACTAATTCATTTTTATTTAGGTATAGCCTACTTAAAGTAACAACCCTACTTCATTTTATTATTCGTTTATATAGTTGTAATACGATTAATGTGGATAGTTAAATAAATCATTTCATCCTCAGTAAGATCCCAATCAAATTCTTGTTTAATATAGTCTCTTATCTTTAGAGTACATTCATATTCTTTCTTATACTTAAGCCTTAAAACCTCAATAAATTGAGTATCTTGATCCTCTATTTTGATACCTGTAAAAATACGCTGAGCAAAAAATTTAAGATGTGTGATAAAACGTTCATAGTGAATAGAATATTCATCAAGCTCTAGATTAAAATGGTATTTAATAATACTTAATATTTTTTGAATCATCTTTGTCATATCTGTAGTCTTTTCCATAGATAAGTCATCCATAAGTGCATTGACCAAGTGAAGTGCAATAAAGCCTGCTTCATCTTCTGGTAAATTCACACCTAACCTGCGTGAGATAATATGAAGCGCTTCTTTTCCTACCAAAAACTCGTGATTATAAAGCTTTTTAATTTCCCAGAGTAGTGCATTTTTAAGAATGACACCCTTTTTGTAACGTTCTAAGGCAAAATTAATATGATCTACCAAAGAAATATAGATATTAGGATTCAGCTTTTTGCCTAAAGACGCTTTGGCAAAGCTGATAATTTCATTTGTAGCTTGAATATGTTCAAGCGGTATCTTTTCTAAAAGTTTAATAAGTTGATTAGAGGTTGTCTGATCATTACAGGTGTATACCTTATCTATCAACCGCTCCTCTATTTCATCTCCTGGCTTCTTTTTAAAACCAATACCACATCCCATCGCCAATACTTCATTGTTTTTATCATCAAAAGACTTTATGAGATTATTGTTAATTACTTTAACAACTTTCATGGCGTCCTGTCCTCTCTTGCAGTGTTATATCATCAAAAAAGGCTACACCACCTCTCTTAGTGAATTACAGTAATATAACTTATTCACTCTAAAAGGGTATAGCCTGCATTACCAGTCACAATCCCACTATTTATTTCTACCTATATGGTACAGCATGTCCCTAAAAAAGTCAACATCTTCATCCATTTTTGTATATAATTTACATTATTTTTCACACTACTTCCTCTTATACAAGTTTCTCTCTACCTACTAGTTGTTTATCTTTTCCTAGTAAAACTATTTTCTATTTTATGCTCTAAACTCAACTTATAAATAGAGTATTTATATGCAAAATATATAATTTAATATTTTGTTTTTTTTATCTAAGCCATAAATTAAACTAAAACATCTTGCTTTTTTCTTATATTTTCATTTTATTTTAGAGACTACTCTATCCTTCTATAAGTTTCATCTTGTTAAATTGTTGACAACTTTTTTGAGGTATGTTAGTATCAACCCATAAAGGCAAGCGACATTCTTTTAACAGACATGTTGTAACTTAACCTTTATTGTTAAAAAAATAACATTCTTCAAGATTTTACTTGAAAATACAAAATTTTTATTTTTCTCTTATATTAAAGTGATTATTTTAAGGAGGGTATTAAAATGTCTGAAAACAAAAAAGCTAAAGCAGTAGAACCTGAAGTAGATGCAGTAGTAATGGTTGATGAGCTTGTAAAAAAAGCTTCTGTCGCTTTAGATGCATTTATGAGCTATAATCAAGAACAAATCGATGAAATTACAAAAGCAATGGCTCTTGCTGGTCTTTCTAATCAAATGAAACTTGCTAAAATGGCTGTTGAAGAAACAGGTCGTGGAATCTTTGAAGATAAAGTAACTAAAAATATTTTTGCAACTGAATATATCTACCACAGTATCAAACATGAAAAAACTGTAGGTATCATTGAAGATAACGAAGATGAAGGTTACATTGAAATCGCTGAACCAGTTGGTATTGTAGCGGGTGTTACACCAACTACTAACCCTACTTCTACAACAATGTTCAAAGCAATTATTGCTATTAAAACACGTAATCCTATTATTTTTGGTTTCCACCCAGCAGCTCAAAACTGTTCTCGTGAAGCAGCTATTATCGTAAGAGATGCAGCGATTAAAGCAGGTGCTCCTGAAAACTGTATTCAATGGATTGACCATCCTTCAATCGATGCAACAAATGCTCTTATGAATCACAAAGATGTAGCAATGGTACTTGCAACAGGTGGTTCTGCCATGGTTACAGCAGCTTACTCTACTGGTAAACCAGCTCTTGGTGTAGGTCCTGGTAACGTACCTGCTTTCATTGAAAAAACTGCTAATCTTGAGCAATCACTTACAGACCTTATCCTTTCTAAATCTTTTGATAATGGTATGATCTGTGCCTCTGAACAAGCAGCTATCATTGAAGCACCTATTTATGACCAAGCAGTTGCCTTCATGAAAAAACAAGGTTGCTATTTTGCAACAAAAGAAGAAATAAAAAAACTTGAACCAGTTGTTATTGATCCTATTCGTCAAATGGCTGGTCCAGCAATTGTAGGTAAATACCCTCATGAAATCGCTGCTCTTGCAGGTATCACTATTCCAAAAGAAACGAAAGTAATCTGTTGTGAAATTGATGGTGTAGGTGAAGCTTACCCACTTTCAAGAGAAAAACTATCTCCTGTTCTTGCCGTTGTAAAAGCGAAAGACGTAGAAGATGGTATTCAAAAGGCTGAAACAATGGTTGAATTAGGTGGTCTTGGTCATACAGCAGTTATCCATACAACAGATAATGACCTTATTGATGAATATGGTAAAAGACTGAAAGCTTGCCGTATCATTGTTAACTCTCCATCAGCATTTGGTGGTATTGGTGACGTTTATAACTCACTTATGCCTTCACTGACACTTGGCTGCGGTTCTTATGGACGTAACTCAACTTCTTCAAACGTTACAGCATCAAACTTAATTAATACGAAAAGGGTGGCTAAAAGACGCGTGAATATGCAGTGGTTTAAAATTCCAGAAAAAATCTATTTTGAAGCAGGCTCTGTTCAATACTTAGCTAAAATGCCAGAAATCTCTCGTGCAATGATTATCGCTGACCCTATGATGGTAAAACTTGGCTATGTTGACCGTGTAACCTATCAACTCAATAAAAATTTAAATAAAGTAGCTATTGAAATCTTTAGTGAGGTTGAACCCGATCCAGACCTTGTAACAGTTAGAAAAGGGACTGCTGCTATGAATTCCTTCAAACCAGACGTTATCATCGCTCTTGGTGGTGGTTCTGCAATGGATGCTGCTAAAGCCATGTGGTTATTCTATGAAAACCCAGAAGCTGACTTCGTAGGTATGGCTCAAAAATTCATGGATATTAGAAAACGTGTTTACAAATTCCCTAAACTTGGTAAAAAAGCAAAAATGGTTGCTATTCCAACAACATCAGGTACAGGTTCAGAAGTAACTTCTTTCGCTGTAATTTCTGATAAATCTAAAAACATGAAATACCCACTTGCTGACTACGAATTAACACCAGATGTAGCTATTATTGACCCAGAATTCGTTATGTCTGTACCAGCTGGTCCAACTGCTGATACGGGTCTTGATGTATTAACACATGCTATTGAAGCTTATGTATCTGTACTTGCTTCTGACTACACAGATGCGCTTGCAATGAAAGCTATTGAACTTGTATTTAAATATTTACCACGTTCTTATAAAAATGGTGCAAAAGACCCTGAAGCACGTGAAAAAATGCACAATGCATCTTGTATCGCAGGTATGGCATTCACAAATGCTTTCTTAGGTATTAACCACTCACTTGCTCACAAACTTGGTGGTGAATTCCACATTGCCCACGGTCGTGCAAATGCCATCTTATTACCACATGTTATTGCTTACAATGGAGAAGCTAATCCTTCTAAATTCATGGCATTCCCTAAATATGGCAAGTTTATTGCACCTGAGCGTTATCAAGAAATCTCTAAAATGTTAGGTCTTCCAGCTTCTACTCCTGAAGAAGGTGTAGCATCTCTTGTAAAAGCTGTTAAAGACTTAATGAAAGAACTTAACATTCCATTTACTATCAAAGAAATGGGTATTGACGAAAAAACATTCCTTTCAAAAGTAAACGACCTTGCTTACAAAGCTTTTGAAGATCAATGTACAACAGCTAACCCAAGACTTCCAAAAGTAGCTGAACTCGAAGATCTTTACAAAAAAGCTTACTACGGAAAATAAGCTTTAAAACATGACATTTATGCCCCTCAATTAACTATATAAAGCGCATGATTAATGAGTTTTCCTACTCTTAATCATGCGCTATTCTATTATCTTTTATTTATCTCTTGCTTACTTCATTTATTACTCAAAAAATCAAAGATAGTTTTCTATTTTACATTGCTCGTGAAGGGTTTTTCCTAGTAATGTGATTGCCTGCTTAGGGCAGTTACTAATGCAGCGATAGCACATCGTACATCTGCCTTTCTGCTCTGCTTTTTGATTAAGGATTGCTAAGTTTTTCATTGGACATAACTGCACGCAGCTTCCACAACCTATACATTTTTGAATATCAATCTTTAATTTATTAGAATAGTTTTTGGTTTTATTATAAAACCAAAGCCTTTGCCCAAAAAGCCCTGCCATATGATAAAAAAATCCGATTCCCTCTTTTGTCGGTTGACCCTTTTTAAGGGTATTAACAGATTTTTCTATTTTTAGCTGTGCCTGTTTTACTATGGCTTTGTTTTGCTGTATCGTTTTCTTTAATTGCTTTTCATCCCCTATACAATCAGGCATTTTTAGATGTAGTCCACCAATAATTTCAGCTCCACACCGGGTAAGTAGCCTTGCACTATAGCCACTTCCATCCCCACTAAATAGCCCCATCGTTGCAATAATAAATACCTTTTTCCCTTGAAATGCTGATTGATTCTGCAAAATAAAATCTCTCATTATTTTGGGTAAGTTGCTGAAATAAATAGGATACCCCAGTATAATCCAATCATTTTTCTGTATTTCAGTTAGGACATTTGCATCTTCAATAGAAATACATCTTGATTCTGTGTCCATTGCCTCTGCAAAGTATTGAACGCAATGCCTTGTATTGCCAGTTCCGCTAAAATAGACTCCCAACATATCTTTGCTCCCCTTCTTTAAATATCATTATTCATCTATTACTCGTATTTCTTTTGCTCCCTCATCCTCCTACGAGAGGTATCTTCTCTCATTCACTTAACTATTCTAATATAAAATCTTTCTATATTAGATATTATTTATATGCTTTATAAAGAACAATATCTCCTACTTCTACACTTGCTATATCTGTCCCTATCCAGTCCCTAAAACTATAAATCAACGTCATTTTATCTTTCTCAAGACTCGATGCTTCACTCGAATTTAATAGGATTTCTTTTCCATCTTTTAATATCACTTTAAGCTTAGGAGTTATATCCCCAGCATTTTGGTTCTCTTCCTGCCTATCTAGTACTAGAGCCATAGATCCTTTTCCAATTTGAATTTCTCTTACATTAATCTCTTTTTCCGTTCCATAAGGGATGATTTGATTAACTGTGAGAGTCTTCACTTCACCTTTGTTTTCTACTTCAAATTCCCATGGACCTTGCCAGTTCTCTACTACCTCTCTCGTTGTTAACTGGAATTGATAAGCCTTTAGCTCTTCTGGAGAAGCAATATCATAAACCCAATAAGCTGTATTTTTTATAGTCTCATTTTCTGAAGTATGACTACTTCCAACTTGATAACTAGACTCTATCATCTCTCCTGTCTTATCATATAGTCTCATATCATATGTCTTCTTTCCTTCTCCTGCCATAAGAATATGTAATTTATCTTGTATAAAACCTATATTGTCTATCGTAAAACGATTATCTCCTTCTATTAATTGGAGTCCTAATCCTGCCTCATCTAGTAACATTTGCGGCTGCCCTTCTAGTTCTTTTTTTCTTTCAAGGTATAACTCTTCATTGCTGTCCTTGAGCCTCTCGAGATGTTTCTTTTCATGATCTTCTAATACATGTGGTATAAGTTTTAATGCCTCTCCTTTATGAGCCATAAGATAATCTGTTAAATTAACTGCTATAGGGTAAGTTTTTTCCTCTTCTCCCTCTATTCCTTCAATAGATACAATAATGTCCCCTAAAACAGATTCTCCATATCTTCCCTTATAAGTAAAGTATACCTTGCTATCTGTATTTTCCTTAGTATAGCACATCCCATAGGATGCACTACTTGTTCCTGACATCATACTTTGTGCTGTGTTTAAATAGGTACTTAACCCTTCCATGTCCAATGTATTATCTTCTTGAATAAATGCTTTTAAACCTTCATCAAACTCCGCCATTACCTTTATGTATTCTGTATAAGGCGCACCCTTTGGAATGGCTTCAAGGCGTTTCTGCTTTTCTATATCCTCTTTAGAATTTATTTCTATACTCCTTAACCTTAAATTCTCACTTGCTATAAAAGGGAATCCGTCTAGCTTTTCTACGCTAATAAGGAGCTGCATGGTATGTTTATCTGCTAATACCCGTTCAAGTGTCATCTTCAAGTCATCTTGCACCACACTCCTATAAACAGGCTCACCATATGTTCGTATAAAATGCATCTGGTTTTCCTGACCATCTAACATTATACTTTGTCCTGTAGCTTGTACAGACGTAGTCACTACCGCTTTCTCTTCTGCAACTGCTTGGGCTTGTATCACAGGACAACCTAACATGCTTGCTACTAGTAAAAGTACTAATTCTTTTCTTACCTTCCCTAATCTCATCTTGTCATCTCCTTACAAAATTTTATTTATTATTCCTTACTCACAATACAGCTTCACCTCATCTTATTTTACTTAAGGACAAAACCTATCTTTTCAAAATACCCCAATAAATCTTTGTACTCATTCATTAAATTAGTATATAAATCTACTGCCTCTTTCGTATTCACTTTAACCTTTTCTTCAATAGCGTCATAATTCTTAATAACCAAATGGCAGATATCCTTATCGATCTCATGATGAGCTACCATACTTAATAAGATGGATATAACCTTATCTTTTGAAAATTCATCCTTATAGCTCCTTTTTCCTATCAACGCACTTAATACATCTGCAATTGCTACTATTCTTGCTTCCTGTGATATTTGATTACCCTTTAAGCCAAACGGATATCCTGTACCGTTGAGCTTCTCATGATGCAATGTAGCCATATCTCGTATATCATCTATTCCCATATCGCTTAAAATATTATATCCGACTATAGCATGGCTTTTTATGATTTCAAATTCTTCCTTAGTAAGCCTTCCCTTCTTCTCTAATATATGAATTGGAATGGATAATTTTCCTATATCATGAAGCATAGATGCTATCTTAATAATTGTTGATTTATCATCATCTAATCCCATCATTTTAGATATTTGAAAACTTATCTCTTCTACAGTTATAGTATGTAACATAGTGGCTTCACTTCTAAAGTCTATAGCACAATTTAACATTCTTATATAGGAAATAATTTCACTTCTTGATAATGTTTTCTTTTCTAAAATCTCATACAGTTCATTTAAATAAGTATCATCTTTTATTTTTTCTAATAAATGATAGGTATCACATGTCTTTTTAAATAACACCTTATGCTCTTCAAGTATATAATCATCATTTTTATTTAATAGCCACATCGGATCTATTTTATTAAAATGCAATTGTAAAATGGCAATAGTATCCGCTAAATTTAATATAAGTGCTTCTTTAGGAATCTTCATTTTTGCTGAGCCACTAAAATCTTTAGGATATAAATGATGTCCTAACACTATATCTGCTAAATCTGATAAAGGTGAGAAATACTTTATAAATAAATAACCGTATACTGAATGATTCATGGGGATGTCTAATTCAATGTCAATAATATGCTCCCTTTCTTCTATCTTATAGACTCCTATATCATGAAACACAGCTAATGTAGTTAGTCTTAATATTTCTTCATTACTATAACCACCATGGCATTTTAATAGCATATACATTATATAGGCAACCTTTTCTCCATGGCCTGCTAATCTGTCATCCATAGAATCTAATGTTCTCTGTATGACCCTCACAATATCTTTTAAAGTAATTTTTTTCACACAAACACTACTCCCATCATCAACCTTTGTTTTTCCTATCTTGTCTTATTGTTTGACATTATTTATTAATTAATTTATTCTTCTATTTTATCTATAATTCTTTTAAGTTCCTCTAACTCTTTCCCTGATAACTTTCCCTTCTTATCAAAAGCTGTAATTAGCATCTCCATTGATCCCTCAAAAACAGTATTAATAAGATTCTTAGCTTCTTTTACCTGACATTCCCCTTTATCAATCAAAGGATAGTATTTAAAGTTTGCTGCTGTCTTATCAGCACCTATAAACTCTTTTTCCATAAGCCTTACCACTAAAGTTCGTACCGTTGTGTTTGACCAATTTATCTCTCTTTTTAATTCTTTAATAATCTCTTTTAAAGTTATAGGTGCGTGATTCCATAAAATCCTCATTATTTTCCATTCTGCTTCAGTTATTTTTTTATCCATCATTCCCCTCCCTCACCTATCCCTTTCAAATAAACTACAAGTTTAGTTCCTATTAAGACTACATGTGTAGTCTTAATATGTCAATATATTTTTAATTGTTTCACATAATTTATGCTTAATGATAGAGGTATCCTTCAGTAAAGATAGTTGTGAAAATTAGAATTTAAAAAAGCTGTCTGCAATAGCAAACAGTCAACTAAAAAGTATGTAGATCTGTTCATCACCTATATACCAAGGATACTCTGGACGATACTTGGATTATGATATTGGAATAGGAAGTGGGCAACCAAGCCAAGGTTGCCCACACTTTCGTAGTAGTCAAGATCAGCTTTGGTAATCCTACTTTATGTCATACTAAGGTATGTCATTTTTTTATTGTGATTGTACGGTTATTAATTTCAATAATACCTTCCTCTTTTAATTTCTTAAGCTCTCTAAATAGAGAAGGTCTTTGTACACCCAAATAATCTGCCAGTTGTCTTTTACTCATTGGAAGAAGAATTACCGAAGATTTCTGTATAATAGTTTGCTGTTTAAAATAATCCATAATATTTTCTCGAAGTGTTCTTTGAGTAAACATTGCTATCTTCTGATTTATTCCTTGCGAATTTTGTGAGATTGACTTTATATAGTGCAATGTAAAATTGTAATCATGCAAAAACTCCAAAACAGCATTTATGTCAATATGGATAATTTGACAATCTGTAAGACAATAGATAGTAAGAGGATAACTGTGGTTGTCACCAAATAATAAATTTGCTCCTATCACACTTCCCTGACTAAATTCAAACATCGTAGTTGCTGAACCGTTCGTTGATAAAGAATACGCAACCAAACTTCCTGACAATACAATATCTAATGTACGGCAAGTTTCATTTGCATTATGAACGGTTGCACCTTTCATATAGTGTTTTTGATAAATATGATTACCTGCTATTAGTTTTTCTAAATTAGATTCCTTTACAGCTGAAAATAATGAAATGTTTCGTAAAATGTCAATATTCATATGAATTTACTCCTCCATTTAAAAACATTATATCAAAAAGAAACATCGGTGTCTATTTGCGAATGATAAACTACTTTATAATTGTGTTATCACAAAAAGAATGGAGGATTTGTATGGATATTTTTACAGTGGCAATGTGGATAGGAACGATTATATTCCTTTTGATTTCCTTGAAAAAGGATAAAACAAAGACAGTGAAAGCCCTTAAAATGGCATTTGGTATGGGCAAGGGTATGTTGGGAAGCATATTATCAATTATTTTTTTAATTGGTTTAATTCTGACAATATTACCACCAGAGAATATTGCCAAATTTGTAGGAAGTCAATCATTGTTTATAGCAACGGTGGGTTCGGCGGCATTTGGAACAATTACACTGATCCCTGCTTTTATTGCTTTTCCGCTTGTCGGTACACTGGTTGACGCTGGGGTTAGTATTGTTCCTTCCGTAGCATTTTTAACTACACTTACAATGGTAGGGATCGTAACATTTCCACTTGAAAAGCGTGAATTTGGGCTTAAATTTACTGCTACCAGAAATGGATTAAGCTTTTTATTTGCCATAATTATCGCTATGGTAATGGGGGTGATTGTATGAAAATCTTAAAAAAAGCAAAAGATAATATCTTCTTGATATTGATTGCAACTTCCTATATCCTACTGTTTGTAATTAAACCAGATATGGGTGTCACATCAATTAAAAACAGTGCCTATTACATTAAAGAAATGCTTATGATAATGCCCGTGATATTTGTTCTTACGGCGCTTTTGGATACATGGATTGCAAAAGAAAAAATCACGAAATACTTAGGAAAAGAATCCAAAGTTAAAGGTATCATATTGTCGTTCGTTTTAGGCAGCATTTCTGCGGGACCGATATATGCAGCATTTCCTATGTGTGTCATGCTCCACAAAAAGGGAGCTTCTGTACGAAATTTGGTTATAATTTTAAGTTCGTGGGCAGTAATAAAGGTTCCAATGCTGCTAAATGAAGCAAAATTTTTGGGAATAAAGTTTATGGCAATCCGTTGGGTGTTAACAGTAATTGCTATAGTAGTATTTTCGTGGATTGCTTCAAAGATTGTTAAGGACGAAGACATAGTACAAAAAGAAGAAAAAGCAAGTGGACTTACATTAAACAGAGGATCTTGCATGGGCTGTACATTGTGTACTAAAAAATATCCTGAGGTTTTTGGTATGCAAGGTAAAAAAGCATATATAAAAGCTTATGACTCTGAAATAGATAAAGAAAGGCTTAACCAAACAATATTAGCTTGTCCTGTTAGAGCCATTCATTTTAATGAATAATTAAGAAATGTTGTAAAAGCAACGTACATTTCTTAGTATATGCGGTATAATTTAATCATTAGCTATTTTAACAATAAGGAATTATTGAATAATAACCCCCACAATTCAAAACCTATTATAATAAAAGAGGAGATATATACAATGATTGAGCAAATTCATGAGATGTCAACCGGAGATGAAAAAGCGATTGAAAGAGTAATTCAGGATGAAAATATTCATTATCTTCATATGGTCTTTAATAAGGAGGAAGGCCTCCCAGAACATTTCTCTAATTCCAACGTTTATATGACAGTGGTAAGAGGGACTTTATCTATCGGGCTAAATGATCAAGAAGTTCACCAATATGATAAAGGAACTCTTTTGAAGATTCCTGTAAATACAAAGATGAATGTAAAAAATTTATCCAAAAGTGTGCTTGAGTTAATTGTTGTAAAAGCACCGGCACCTTTGAAATAGTGAAACAAAATTTATAATCATTGAAAGGAGGAGCAAATAATGATAAAATATGTATGTATCCCATGTGGATATATCTATGACCCACAAATAGGTGATCCAGATAGTGGAATAGCCCCTGGCACTGCGTTTGAAGATATCCCTGATAATTGGGTTTGCCCAATTTGCTTTGTGGGTAAAGATGAGTTTGAACCAGTAAAGGAATAATACGAAGGAGGGAACGATTATGAGTATGTTTTGTTACCAATGCCAAGAAACCGCAAAAGGTACCGGTTGTGAGGTAAGAGGTGTATGTGGCAAAAATGAGGAAGTTGCAAAATTGCAAGACTTACTGATTTATGTTACAAAAGGGATTTCTGAAATAGTGGTAAAAGGCAAAGTGGATGTTAAATCCATAAGTGAAGTAAATCATCAAGTCCTAAAAAGCCTTTTTATTACTATTACAAACGCTAATTTTGATGATGGCGCAATCGAAAATCAAATCCATAAAATGATTGAATTTAGAAACGGGCTAAAAAAACAGCTTTCTGGTGTTAACCTTGGTGATGCGGCGGAGTTTGAAGTAATCGATAGAGCGTCTATGTTAGACAAAGCATCTAAAGTAGGTGTACTTTCAACGGAAAATGAAGATGTTCGTTCTCTTAGAGAGATGATTATCTATGGTTTGAAAGGTATGGCAGCGTATACACATCACGCCCTTAATATCGGAAAAGAAGATCTTGCTATCAATGCATTTATTTATGAAGCACTTGCTTCAACCCTTGACGATTCTTTGTCTGCAGATGATCTTGTGGCATTAACATTAAAGACAGGCGAGTTTGGCGTGAAAGCGATGGCGCTGCTAGACGAAGCCAATACCTCCAAATATGGAAATCCTGAAATTACCAGCGTTAATATTGGTGTAAGAAACAATCCTGGAATACTGATTTCAGGCCATGATCTCACTGATTTAGAGCAACTACTGGAACAAACCAAGGGTACTGGTATCGATGTTTATACACATAGTGAAATGCTTCCTGCACATTACTATCCTTTCTTTAAAAAGTATGATAATTTTGCGGGAAATTACGGCGGTTCATGGTGGCAGCAAGTGACCGAATTTGAAACCTTTAATGGCCCCATTTTATTTACTACAAACTGTATTGTACCTCCAAGAAGTGAGGAAATCAGACAAAGAATCTTTACTTCCGGTGCATCAGGCTATCCCGGATGCCCTCACATCACAGCTGATGAAAATGGCAAAAAAGATTTTTCTGAAATTATTGCGATGGCAAAGCAGTGTAAGCCTCCTGTAGAAATTGAATCAGGCAATATTGTTGGCGGTTTTGCTCACAACCAAGTTTTTGCCCTTGCAGACAAAGTAGTTGATGCAGTAAAATCAGGTGCAATTAAAAAGTTCTTCGTTATGGCAGGCTGTGATGGCAGAATGAAATCTCGTGAGTATTACACCGAGTTTGCAAAAAAACTGCCTAATGACACAGTTATTCTCACAGCGGGATGTGCCAAGTACCGTTACAATAAACTTGGATTGGGAGATATCGGAGGTATTCCAAGAGTTCTTGATGCTGGTCAGTGTAATGATTCCTACTCGCTTGTAGTAATCGCATTGAAGCTGAAGGAAATATTTGGACTTGACGATGTTAACGATCTACCGATTGCATATAACATTGCTTGGTATGAGCAAAAGGCGGTAATTGTACTACTTGCGTTACTTTATTTAGGTGTGAAGAATATCCATCTTGGACCTACCTTACCAGGATTTTTATCTCCGAACGTTGCAAAGGTCCTTGTTGAAAAATTTGGCATTGCAGGTATCGGACAAGTTGAAGATGATATCAAGTTATTCATGGGCGAATAATTCGTTTTGATATTTTAAATAAAAGCAAAGATTCTGATTAACATTCGGAATCTTTGCTTTTTTATATTTAGAAATAAATTTGTCACCACCCATATGCAAGGATACCCTGGACGATTTTGGGCATATAAGAATTATGGCACTGTACTAAATTGAATGGTACAGTGCCAAGATTGTGTGTTTATATATATTTTATTGCGCAGATAAAATTAACCATTAAAAGAGGGCATGCTCTTAATAGTTAGTAATTCAATATTGGAAGCAACGTCTGTTTCACAATTAAAATCTATTTGGTATTTGCTGATTATCATTTAGGGGTTGTCCGAGATAGTCAAAAATCCAAAGCTTTTCAGGAGCTACTTAGGGACTAATGTTTATAATATGAGTTATTGGGTCTAAGTCAACCCACTCAATATTACTGGGGTCATGGCTTATCCATTAGGATTATTGAAACTGACAGGATTGGCCGTTGTATTGCCAAATGCATTTGATGGAGAAGGTGTAGAAAGATCAAAATAAATACGGGAATCTTTTGTAACACCAAAATCCTTGTTGGAGCCAGGATCCTGAACACGATTAAATGCCTCTCGAAATATAGCGTTATGCGCTTCTTCACGGTTAAGCAGAAAATCGATGGTTTCCTTTACTTTTTTGTCGTTAATCTGACGATAGAGGTACTGATACACTACCTTTGCTCTCTGCTCTGATGCAATGTTCGATAGCAAATCTGCGCACAAATCACCAGTTACTGTAACATAGTCACCAGTCCAAGAGTAGCCAGAGGAATTGATTAGTCCAGGGTTAAGTCCTAAAATCACATGTGACTGAATTTCGCCTGCTCCGACAGCGGTAGCATCTACATCATGCCCATTAAGCAAATTGTGGGTTAGCCTTTTCTACCTCAACAGGGTGAAAAAGCTGTTTTTCGTGCTTAAACATTATAACACTTCCTTTTACACAGAATATTATTCCACTTTTTGCAAACAATATGCGTAAATAATTTAAAGCAATTTGAGGTTTAAATAATTAACTAATAAATGAAAATATATAAAATTACGCAAACAATTGCATTAAGGTGGGAAAATATGAATTCTGTATGGAAAGAAAAATCACATTTGCCAATTTACAATTCGTTGGAACATGATATTAAGACAGAAGTACTCATTATTGGCGGAGGTTTAGCAGGCATACTGTGTAACTATATGTTAACACAGGCTGGAATTGATTGTGTATTGGTAGAAGCGGATCGTATTTGCAGTGGAATTACAAAAAATACAACCGCAAAAATTACCTCGCAACATGGTTTTATTTTTGATAAGCTAATCAGTGAATTTGATGTGGAAACAGCAACACTTTACTTGAAAACCAATGAAGAAGCACTTGGTAAATATCGTACTCTGTGTAAAACAGTAGACTGCGATTTTGAAGAAAAGGACAATTATGTCTATTCTATTGATGATACACAAAAGGTCCAGCAAGAGCTTACTGCATTGCATAAGATCGGGTTTCCGGCACAAGTCATAAATAGCATTCCGCTTCCATTTTCTATAGCTGGTGCCGTTAAGTTTCCACATCAAGCACAATTTAATCCTTTAAAATTCATATCGGGTATTGTAGATGGACTGTCAATTTATGAGAAAACAGCTGTTCGTGAACTGATTGGTACTACTGCTATCACAGACCATGGGAAAATTAAAGCAAATAAAATTATTGTTACCACTCATTTTCCCTTTCTAAATAAACACGGAAGTTATTTTTTGAAGTTATACCAGCACCGATCCTATGTAATTGCTCTGGAGAACGCACCTTATGTAAACGGTATGTATGTTGATGAGGCCCAAAAGGGATTATCTTTCCGTAACTATGACAATCTTTTGCTTATTGGTGGTGGAGATCATCGAACTGGTAAGCAGGGTGGAAATTTTGCGGAACTTGAGGATTTTGCTAAGCGATACTATCCAAATTGCAATATCAAATACCGCTGGGCAACTCAGGACTGCATGACCCTTGACAGTGTACCCTACATTGGTGCATATTCTGCTAGCACATCAAATCTTTATGTTGCTACAGGTTTTAACAAATGGGGCATGACCAGTTCCATGGTTTCTGCACTTCTACTCTGTGACTTGGTTCAGGGCAAAGAAAACCCCTATGCATGCGTATTTTCACCATCACGTACCATTCTCCGTCCGCAACTTGCTGCAAATGCTTTTGAGGCTGTTATGAATCTGCTTACCCCAACGGTTCCTCGATGCCCTCATATGGGTTGTGCATTAAAGTGGAATAAGCTTGAGCACAGTTGGGATTGTTCTTGTCATGGGTCACGATTTGCGAAGGATGGCAAAATAATTGATAATCCTGCTACTGGAGATTTAAAGCTGAAAGGTAAAAAATAAGTAATTGTCAAAAATATTAATAAATTAGTAAATCGAAAAAGCTTTTTATTAACACAGCTTAATTAGTTGATTGTAAAATTTTGAATAATAATCATGATTTTTTAAAAAGTTTAAATCCGATTCCCATCCTTTTGTAAGGATATTATGGCAGATACTCGGCATTTAATGAATAAGAGGAGCCGCTACACAACCACGAAGTGTAGCGGCTCCTCTTAGATTAATTTGTAGGGAGTTGTTCAATCATTTCTTGTAGTTCGTTGAAAAATCGCGACAGATGAAACCCATCACAAACAGCATGATGCACTTGTACGGCAAGGGGTAATAAGCACCGATCATTTACAGTCTCAAACTTGCCCATTGTGAAAATCGGTAATAAATAGCTGTAGCCTTTTTGCAAATTTAGGTTGAAGCCCTCAAAGCTCGACCATGGAATCATAGATACTGAAAAGGTGTTTTTAGGGGCATTGGGCTTGGCTATCATACGATTGATAGAGCCATATTCCTGAATATCATTTTCGTAATTCGCACAAAACTGCTTATAGTTAGGACTATATGTAGTCCATAGGTTGGAGAAGGTTTCGCTTTCTTTGTGAAAGACAGTATAGCAAGGAGAAAGATAATCGTATACGCCTACTTCTCCGTTATCGTCCAACGCTGTGCGAAATTCCTCGTGGCGATTTACAACACAAGCAATCAGATAGAGCATGGTCGGATACAGGCTCACTCGTTTCTCCCTTAGTTCAGTAATATCAAGACGCACAGTCATGCTGTAGGTACACGGTACATCTGATAAGTAATGGTTAAAATATTCTTCACGCTTCCATGTGGAGCGGTCAATCAACTGAAACATTGTTGATTTCCTTTCAAGTTATTTTCGTTGTTTTTATTTTACCATACAAAAGTACACTAATCTACGTTGTAAATGCAAACTAATCATTGACCGTCCTTTTGCAAGGATTGACTGGAATATACTCGGATTATAGTAGTGAAAACGCAGGGCGGTTATCCGCCCTGCGTTATATTATTATAGAATAGGTACACAAATTTCACAGTAATGATTAGCTACAAGCTTAGCGATGTATCGTTCCATTATTGGTCGATTATAATCTACTTCATATTTTGATTTAGATATCGTGGGGAAGATTTCTGACCATGCTTTCTGCATTGCAGATGCAGTGTGTTCAATTGTAAATACTGCATATTTCCCTCCTGAGATCTTACCAATTGTAATGGTGTCATTACCTATAACAGTATTGTTGCCAAGAACAATGCAGGCATCATATCGGCAATTTTCAGGTTTTGTTAATTGCACATTATCATGAGCTATTCCTAAAATTATTGAGTTTTCATCCATATAATTATTTGTAGTAGCCCAAGATTTCAGTTTTTCCATAGTTTCAATAT
This sequence comes from Sporanaerobium hydrogeniformans, assembly GCF_002735925.1. Lineage (GTDB taxonomy): Bacteria > Bacillota > Clostridia > Lachnospirales > Cellulosilyticaceae > Sporanaerobium > Sporanaerobium hydrogeniformans. The sequence continues at coordinate 35,120 of NZ_PEDL01000007.1, forward strand.
TTTCTACACCATATGCTCCATATCTTCTGTAATATGCAATGGTTGATGGTGAGATCGTTTCGATTTTGATATTCATAGCAAATATCCCTTCATAAATATAGTGACCGGCCCTTTTTTACTGTACAATGATTTAAAATGAATTACAAATACTATTTTAAAAGTTGTGCATAATAACTAAACCTATTGTTATCCTTTTGTAAGGATACTCTAGACGATTTTGGGTATGTAGTAAAATAGCTAATAAGTAATATCTGCAAACCAATCAAAATGAAGCCATGAAGAATGCATATTACCGAGCCAGAACGAACAAAAATGTTCATGTGTTGCGACTACTGTATCTGCTAAGTGAATAACGAAACGGTCAGGTGAGATGCCTGACCGTTTTGTACTCTATTTGCCACGTTCAAAATAGAAGTCGCAATATAAGCAGGACTTCATATCCTGTCAGAAATCTTGGATAAATGGGTGCATGGGGCGTCTGCAAATTCACAATATGCAAGCCACTGTTGCAGATTTCATCTTGATACCATCCCATTTTTTCACCCCTTGCGTAGCTTCTTAATCAGCTTTACTATTTCATACCAAAACACCGAGATAGCTGCAATGCCGACAGCAATCAAAAGAGCTGTTGCAGACAGCGGTGCCAGCTTCAAGAATGCATTTAGCGGCGAGTAAAGGATAATGCCAAGCATAGCAAGTGTTCCGATATTAACTGCCCACATCACCTTGTCTTTGGCAAGGCATTTGACCGACTGTATAGCAAAATCATGGTCGGAGCTGTTGACCTGCACAAGGAATAGGTTAGACAGCATAATAATTGCAAGCCCCATAGCACGAGCAATGGGTGCATTGTCTGCATTTCCTCCCAGTATGGTGTAGTATGTTCCAAAGAAGGCTGCAAAAATCACAAGTCCCTGTAATATACTTTTGGCAAGAGTTTTTGCGGTTAGTAGCTTTTCTTTGGGGTTACGAGGTTTGCGCTCCATAATGTCCGTTTCTGCAGGCTGACGTTCTAACACAATAGAGCAAGTAGGGTCAATGAGAAGTTCCAGTAGCACAACATGCAGTGGAAGTAAAAGTAGTTCTGTAGGTGCAATGCCCAGGATAGGTGCAAGCAAGGAGGCAAATGCAATAGGAATGTGAATAGTGAACACATAGCCCACTGCCTTTCGGATATTATCATAAATTCGCCTACCATCCTTGACTGTTTCCACAATGGTAGTAAAGTTGTCGTCCATTAAAATAAGGTCGGCGGCCTCACGAGATACCTCACTGCCACGCTTGCCCATTGCAATGCCGATGTCTGCATATTTTAGAGCAGGTGCATCGTTAACACCGTCGCCGGTCATAGCAACAATCTCGCCATTATCCTTAAACGCTTTCACAATGCGCATTTTATGTTCAGGAATAACACGGGAGAAAATGCTAACATCCTTAACCCTTTCACATAGTTCCGTATCAGACATTTCGTTTAGCATATCACCTGTAATGATATGGTCACTGTTTGGCATACCAATTTTCTTTGCAATGGAAGATGCGGTAATTCCGTTGTCGCCTGTAATCATAACAACACGAATACCCGCCCTATTGCATACTGCAATGTCTGCTTTTACGCCTTCACGTGGGGGATCTGCAAGCCCGATGAGTCCACAAAACTTCAAACGACAATCGGTGATTTGTGCTGGGATTTCTGACTCACTCTGAAGATTTGCAGTGGCAATTGCAATCACACGCAGACCCTGCTTTGACATTTCAGTAATTTTATGCTCTACTACTTCTTTATCATCCTCCGTCAACTCGCAGATGGTCAAAATACGCTCTGGTGAACCTTTTGCGGCAATAACAATACTGTCGTTTCTTCTCCATATATGTCCCATCATTTTCAGTTCATTGGTAAAAGCATATTCGCTAATTAGTTCACCGCTAAAGAGATGTTCCTTGGAGATGCCAAGCCAATCACAATGTTTAAGCATTGCTTTTTCCATTGGGTCGTAGGCGTCAGTTTCGCAGCCAAGTCCCATCACTTCACACAGAGTATGGGTATCACCATCGGTAGCCCAAATATCCTGCACTGTCATCTGATTCATGGTAATAGTACCTGTTTTATCCACACATAGTACCGAAACAGCTCCGAGTGTTTCCACTGAGGGAAGCTTGCGCACCAGTGATTGCTTTTTGGCAAGCCTCCATGCACCCATTGAGAGAAACACGGTGAGAATAACCGGGAATTCTTCCGGGATCATAGCCATAGCAAGAGTTATGCCTGACAAAATGCTTTCAATCAGTCGATCGCCAAAAGCGTGATCGGGTATGTTAAACCAAGTGAACACACCCACAAGGGCAAACAAAACAGCCGCTATTCCAGCGCATAGCTTAACAAGGCTGCCGGTCTGTTTTTGAAGCGGTGTATCCTCATTGGGTGCTGCGGCAACATTTGCACCGATTTTACCGTATTGGGTAGCCCCGCCGATTTTATCAACCAATACAGTTGCTGTTCCTTGGGTAACCAAGGTGCCTGCATAGCAATAATCACGGCGCCAGTAATCCTCTGTGAACTCGGCATTTTCGGTTGGGTTCTTCCACACCCCCTCGGCTTCACCTGTGAGAGAGGATTCATCTACGCAGAGGTCATTGCATTTAACAATTATTCCGTCAGCAGAAATTTTGACACCCTCATAAATCATCATTAAATCGCCAGGAACGAGGTCACTGCTGGCGATGGTCTGCTCCTTGTCATCACGAATGACAGTGACGTGTGGGGCAGATAAATCCTTGAGAGCATTTAAGGTTTTGTCAGTTTTCCATTCTTGGATAACATCAATGCTGATAATACCCACTACAAAAATGAGCATAATCCCACCATCTCTGGGCTCACCCAGAATAAAATAGATGATTGCAGCAACAATTAGTAGCAAAAACATCGGCTCACAGATAATGTGCAGAACTTTTCTTTGAAAACTCTCTTTCTTTTGTGAGGTCAATTCATTTTTGCCATATTGTTCTTGCAATCGTTTTACTTCGTCAGCGGTTAGGCCTACCATGTTCAGTTTGTTGCTTATCATAAAAGTTACCTCCGTTTTAGCCTTTCGGCAGTCGTTTGATAGCTCTATGGCACTCCATTTTCAGGGTCATTGTTCCATTTGGGCATAAAAATAGCACACCTATGGAACATACTACTGTCCCACAGATGTGCGTAAAATGCAATCTGTTGCCGCTCACTGGGCGGCCCGGCCCCATGACCTTTCAAAGAAAGGTTCATCGCCTGCTCAGTTTGTACTGTTGATCTCGCATTCACAAAGGAATGTAATGCAGCGCAAAGAGGTTACTAAATATTATATGCAGTTGTAATATAATTGTCAACTGAAATAAGATATTTTAATATTTTTTAAAAATTTATTATTAATTTTAATAATTAAAATCTGTTCGTCATCTTTATACAAGTATTGACTGGACGATACTTGGAATTCACTACAACGAACAAACACTCTTAGGAAGAAATACATTGTTTTTAATATGTCTTGTAGATGTCATAGGATCACCTTATAATTAAAAGTAATAGAGGTGATACTATGCAGGTTAATAGGCTGTTCGAAATGATTTATCTATTGCTAAATAAAGAAAGCATTACCGCTGGGGAACTTGCGACGCACTTTGAGGTTTCACCCCGTACGATTTATCGGGATGTAGAGCTTTTATCCTCGGCAGGAATACCCATTTATATGACCAAAGGTAAGGGGGGTGGCATTTCACTTCTCTCTGGCTTCGTTCTCAATAAAGCTATTCTTACCGATAGTGAAAAATCAGATATTCTCTCTGCTCTGCATGCTGTAGAGGCAGTCAGCTTGGAACAAACTAACTCTGCGGTGCAAAAGCTATCCTCTCTTTTTGGAAACACAAATGCAGATTGGGTTGAAGTTGATTTCTCAGGGTGGGCAAATACAGATGAGGAAGCCAAGCTATTTGGCATACTAAAGGCCGCTATTATAGGAAAGAAAAAAATGGCGTTTCATTATCATAGCAGTGAGGGCAGTATGAAGCGTATAGTAGAACCAATGAAACTCTGCTTTAAGGGGCAGAGCTGGTACCTTTATGCTTTCTGCACGGTGCGTAAAGATTACCGTTTTTTTAAGTTGCGACGCATTAAAAAGTTGGAGTTATTAAATGAGCACTTTGAACGCACGACTCCTACAAAGGTATTTGTTGACAGCAATGTTTTTCAAGATGATTTTATAACTATTACCCTTAAGCTATCAAAGAAAATGGCGTATCGTGTATATGATGAGTTCTCACAATACGAAATACTTCCTAGCGGCGACTTTATTGCTCAGCTCATCATGCCGAGAGGTGATTGGGTCTATCATTATCTCGCAACCTTCGGTGAGCATTGTGAAGTTTTAGAGCCGGAAGATATGCGTCTACAAATAAAGGATACCCTGCAAAAAACACTGGCTCATTATTTATAATATGACATGCTATTGTCGTATTATCCTTGATATGATGATTGTATCAAAAACAAGGAGGTTTATAAAATGAATTATGAGGTTGTGCATTTAGAGCAAAAAATCATTGTGGGGGTAAGTGCAATAACAGGAAGCAGCGACCCTGAAATGGGAAAAATCATTAGTGGACTTTGGGAGAAGCTCTACCAAGAAGGCATTCATGCCGTTATAAAAAACAAAGTAAACGACTATGCTATTGGACTTTATTCCGATTATACGGCGGATGGGTACTGCGTTACAGCAGGGAATGAGGTTTCCAAGGCAGAAAATCCTGAACTGACCATAAAAATAATTCCTGCTGGGAAATATGCAAAATTCTCTGTACATGGACATATGGAGAAAGCTGTTGCCCATGCATGGGGAGAGATTTGGCAAATGAATTTAGACCGTAGCTTTACTGGAGACTTTGAGGAGTATCGAAATGCAGACTTTGAAAACTGTGATATTGATCTCTACATTGCCTTAAAATAAAGGGACGCACTATCGACATAGGAGGAGAAAAAATGGCATCTTCACAAAATTATGTTTTATATGTTTGTGAGCAAGTGAGTCTTGCAGGAAATATTACTTTTAGAAAGATGTTTGGTGAGTATGCCATCTATTGTGATGGCAAATGCTTTGCCCTCATTTGCGACAATCAGTTCTTTATTAACCCTACTAAAGCAGGACTGGCACTTTTACCCAATGTGCAAATGGGAATCCCCTATGAAGGTGCAAAGCCAAGGATACTGCTGGAAGATATAGAGGATCGAGATTTCTTGTGCAAACTGGTGCAAGAAACCTGTGCCGAATTGCCAATGCCCAAGCCTAAAAAGAAGAAGGAGAAATGAAATATCAGGTTTGTTTCTTTCTTTTGGAGCTGTTGCACTAAACAATTAGTGTTCGGCTCCTTTTCTACGTAAAATACACTACACATATGAAGATTACAAAAAAGCCATGTATCAAGGGAAATACTAGCTTGATTCCTGTTCCACCTATTTGTACACATAAAAATAACCTCTGAGAGATTACTCACCCAAAGGTTATTTCAAAATATCTACTTAATTATTCAAGATTTTTCCTAAATCTGTTAGGGATGCACCCATTCTCTTTGAGATTTCTTCCATAGATAGCCCAGAAGAAAGAAAACGCTTGATAACCATTTTCATACATTCGCCCACTTCAATAATATGACTATCTAAGTCATAAAACCTTATCACGCGTTGTCCCCAAGTATGTTCTATAACATCTCCCAAATACTTAATATTAGAGTACTGTTCTAACTTCTTTAAAAAACCATCAAAATCCTCTTCCTCGAAGCATAGTTCCATATTATTGGATTCTTGTAGTATTTTATTTTTAGGAATATTTACAAGCCAATCAAATTCTTGCTGCAATGCTAAACCACAATCAAAAGCAATATTGATTCCATAATCTTGATATACTTTTAGTCCAAATAAATCTTCATAAAATTTTCTCGATGTATTTATATCCTTTACTGATATTACAGTGCATGAATATTTCACTTTGTCTCCCCTTTTACATGTTCTTCCCCTTACCAGATTCCCTGTAAGTTTCTCCTTTGTAAATGAATCAATTTTATTACAACTATCTTACCTTGGAATAAGCCTTTTCTAAAATCAATATCTCCTATTCCTTAGTCCTATTCATTTAATTTTAGGTTGGTTTAATTAATAACAATAGCTGTTGCATCTAATATATTATCATAAATCCACTGAGCATTTTCTGTTGCCAATCTGATACATCCATGACTTAAAGCCATGCCTAACCTGTCGTCAATCACTTCAGTTCCCTCTGCATTAAATAAAATTGAATGATAATAATAAGCACCTTTGATTCTAGTAGCATATTTTACTCTATAAGCGTCAGTACCAAAGTAAGGCTTTCTACCAGTTACATAAAAAGTACCTTTGATTGTCGGGGTACTAGGCTTTCCAACAGTACATTCCCATTTATAGAGTTGTTTCCATAGATTGTTATCATCCTGTACAAATATATACGTAAGTTTATTTTCTAAATCCGTTGTAATTAAATTTGTGGTAGGGCTTTTGATTTGATTATCATTTACGAACCGAGTCATATCTGTATAAAAATATGTGAAATCATATTCTGTTGGAGGATTAGCATCATCAGATAGAAAAGGGGTAAATATATAGCCCTTTCGATTATTATAGATAACTTGACTCCAATCTCCAGTTACAGATAAAACTTGTACTTCAGCTTTGGCCGGAATGACAGTCACTGGGTTGGATTCAGCAGATGGATAGGATCTTAAGAGTGTATCCCTCCAAGTATATTTCGTGATTGATAGGAAGGCATCATAGACATAGCCTTTTAGGTTATTATAGATGACCTCATACCAATCTTCTGCTGCATCAATAACTTGAACCATTGAACCTAAAGGTATTACAGCAAGTACTTTAGATGTTGCAGTGTTATTTTCTCTTAGATTAACATTAGCCAAGGTATATTTATAGACATCTAGCTTTTGGCGGGCATACTTTCTCATCATTCACCTCTAAATTAGTCTTATAATAAAGTATGCTAGCTTTAAGATATTAATGAAAAGATTGATGTATTAACCTATCACTTCTATTTATCTTAGTTAAACTCTTTTTTAATCCACTGCCCTACTTTTACTATTTCTTCTTTTAAGGAACATAACCCAAGTAATATTCCACCAATAAGTAAGGCTCCTCCTACTTGTTGTAATGAAAATGTCCAACCTTGCCATGTATTTCCTGTAACATCCAAGGCTCCTATCGAAAACATAATAGCTCCAGAAATCATAACTCCTACACTAAAAATGGTTAATTTCATACTTTTATACTCCTTACACCTTATTTCTAAAGCACAAGTACCTCATTAAATCTCCCTAGTTAGTAAAATAGATTTATCCTCTATTTTGTGCCTCTACAAGATTTTGGCTACTGAACATCTTACGCAAGGTATTTTTCTCAATTTTACCTGTGGGATTTCTAGGAATATCTTCAAAAAAGATTTTACGTGGTCTTTTGTAACGAGGTAATTTAAGACAGAATTGATTAATTTCCTCTTCTGTTAGTGTATGGTCTGGTTTTACTTCGATAATTGCTGCCGCAATCTCACCTAGACGTTTATCAGGAAGTCCAATAACGGCTACATCATGCACTGCCTCATTGGTGCGAATGAAATCTTCGATTTGAACAGGATATAAGTTTTCGCCACCGCTAATGATGACATCCTTCTTACGGTCTACTAACAGAATAAAGTCATCTTCATCTTGCTCAGCCATATCTCCAGTAAATAACCAACCCTCCTTCAGAACTTCATTAGTTGCTTTTTCATCACGATAGTAGCAGGTCATCACACCAGGTCCTTTAACTGCTAGCTCCCCAACTTCTCCTTTTTTAACAGGATTGCCTTTTTCATCTACAATTTTCACTTCCCAACCATAGCCAGCCTTACCGATAGTACCTACTTTATGTACATTCTCTACTCCTAAATGTACACAACCTGGTCCTATAGACTCACTTAAACCATAGTTCGTATCATATTGATGATTAGGAAAGTATTCTAACCATTTACTGACTAAGCTTGGTGGTACAGGCTGTGCTCCAATATGCATCATACGCCACTGATCTAGCTTATAATCTGCTATTTTTAATTCCTCACGGTCTAAAGCTTCTAGTATATCTTGTGCCCATGGTACGAGTAACCATACAATGGAACATTTTTCTTCAGAAACAGTTTGTAAAATAAACTCTGGCGTCGTGCTTCTTAAAAGGACCGCCTTCCCCCCTGAAAGTAAGCTACCAAACCAGTGCATTTTAGCCCCTGTATGGTAAAGTGGGGGAATGCATAAGAATACATCCTCTTTTTCTTGTCCATGATGAGCTTGTTCTACAACAGCCGCATGCATCAAGCTACGATGCTTATGTAAAATAGCCTTTGGAAAACCGGTCGTACCTGATGAGAAATAAATGGCTGCATCATCCTCATCAGTTAATTCAATATCAGGTGTACGACTTGAACAATTGGCTGTAAGTGCCACATAATCTTCAGCAAAAGTTGGACAGTTATCTCCTACATAAAACAAAAGACGGTTTTTACTAATCTCATCTGCTATTTCTTCCACGCGTCCAATGAATTCTGGTCCAAATACTAAAATATCTACTTCAGCTAGCTCCACACAATATTTAATTTCATCCGGTGCATAGCGAAAGTTAAGAGGAACAGCCAGAGCACCTGTTTTTAAAATACCAAAATAAATAGGTAACCATTCCAGACAATTCATTAAAAGAATACCTACTTTGTCTCCTTTTTCAATTCCTCTATCTAGAAGCATATTAGCAAAACGATTGGCTTTTTCATTAAAAACATGCCAAGTGATTTCTCTGCGATAATGTGTCATAGGATTAGGTTCCATCAGCTCGTACTCCTTCCAAGTGACACGCCTCTTCTCTTTTACCTCTGGATTTATCTCAATTAAACAAATAGCATCACCGAACTTTTCACTATTTTGTTCTAACAATTTCGTAATAGGCATAATAACTTCCTTCCTTAATGTGTTTAAAAACTTACTCATTATAGTGTACACATAATTTAGGCTATTATCAATGTTCGAATTTAAATTTTACTGATTTTTTTAATAGTTTTTGTTTATTTTTTATTATCTTAGTTAATCATTTTTTATTTTCTTTTATATATAATGGGTTCATCGTATCCAAATGTTTTCTTACCGTTTGCTTCCATCATTTCAGTCACTTCTAGCCTTTCTTCCGAAAATCGTTCAAATAAAGTAAATTTGAGAACAGGAGAGAACATACTTACACTTCCACCTTCCCATACACCATTTTTTAGGACATAAATTGCTGGTGTAAATTTCTCAGATTTCTTTAAACACGAATACTCTACATCTCTTAGCGCATCATATGTAAAAGTTGTTTTATCATAACCATTTGGTATGTCATAAGATGTTAGCTTGATTCCTTCCTCTTTCTCTGTAAACAAAAATAAATGAGGAGCTGCATGTGTTTTTCCTTCAGAAGTGTAATAACTTTCCTCTACAAGAAAAATACCTTTAAAATCTTCTGGTAAATGGATTATCTTATCATTACATATCGTATTAATATGTTCGGCAAATGGAAAATGTCTCATTCCTTGATCTTGAAATCTTTTGTATTGCTCCCTATTATCAAACTTACCTGTTAAAATATTCATGAAAGCTTCTAATTTGCTCATATGGCATCCTCCCAAGTCATAAATTAATTGTTTATCAATTGATGATGGTAAGTATACTCCACTTTTTTATGGTTGTCACGTATTTTGAATATATTTACATTTATATCATATAATGGTTCTTTGTATAAATAACTTTCTTAATATATTTGAATTCTTATTTGTTAACTTTATTTTATCTAAGAACTTGCATTTTAATAAAAGATAGTAGCATCTACTTCATAACCTTTTTTCAGTATTCCTTTATTTTCTTGAAGCTCAAGATCTACCTTAATCATATTTTCACCATTTACTACTACTGATTGGTTGGCAATGCGACTTACTTTGGCTTCTAGTACTTGTTCCTTATTAGCTAAGAGTGTTGCTTCTGCTTTACTACCTACTGCTATATGACCAATAAAACTTTCTGGAACATCTACTGTAATTACTAAATCCTCCGTATCTACCATACGTAAAATAGGCTCTTTGCTATTTTCTTCTAATAGACTTCCTTCTTGAATAAGTAAATCACAAATCACACTATTCTCTTTGTCTACTACAATAGCATTTTCTTTTAAATAACTTTTAGTTAATTTATCTTTCATATTCTTGAGCTCTATTTGAGCAATTTGAATTTGCATATTAAGCTTCTTTGCATAAGTTATTTTATCTGCATGTGCATTGTCGACAGTTGTTTGAAGACTTTTTATAGTAGTAGCAAGTTCACCTATTTCAAGTTGCTTTTGGGCATAAAGCTTTTCAAGATTAGCTTCATACTCTCTTTTGCTGTTTGTAAGCTGTTTCATGTTAAGTACCATCTTTTCTAACTCGTGTTTCGCAACATCGCCCATTTCTGCTAACTGCTCGCTAGCTTCATATTCTTTATGAGCTACTTTAAATTTTTCATCTGCTAAAGCAATTTTTTCCTGAATAACTTTTATCTCTGAGTCTGTTCCAGACTCTAAAAGATTTTTTTTAAGAGCAAGTTCACTGCTTTTTTGGGCTATTTGAATACTTTCTGGACTAAGATTACGATTTGCTGCCGCCAGTTCTATTTCTAAAAGTTGAATCTCCTGTTCTTTTTTTAAGATGTCATTTTTATAACCTTCATAATTAATACTTACTAATTTATCACCCCTTTTAACTTCATCTCCTGTCTTTACATAAACTTTTTCTATAGAAGTTGGAAAATCCACATAAATCTCTCTTATTACATTAGCCTCTACCTTGCCAAAAACATCTACTTTATTTTCTTCTACTTCTTCTGCTTGTTGTTCCACTACGACTGCAGCCTTGGTTTCCTTACCGCTACAACCTGTCACCCAAACACCTGTCCCGAATATACTCATACTTAAAATAAACATACTCCACCACTTCCTCATTTTCTTCCTCCTCCTATCAGTATGGATCCTTCTTTATGAATATGTCCATCTTTTACCCTAAGCAAATGAGTCCCATAATCAGCAGCTTCTCTGGAATGGGTTACTTGTACAATAGTCTTTCCTTGCTCTCTATTAATGCACTTTAGCAATTCCATAATCTCTATGCCTGTCTTGCTATCTAAATTTCCTATTGGCTCATCTGCAAAAATAATATCTGGCTTATTAATCAGTGCCCTGGCAATAGCTACCCTCTGTTGCTGACCTCCTGAAAGCTCTCTTGGCGTATGTTTCCTTCTGTCTTTAAGTCCCACAATCTCTAAGATTTCATCTAAATCTTGACGATAATTTTTCATCTTTTTGCCATCTAATAAAATAGGTAAAAGTATATTCTCCTCTACATTTAAGTTAGGAATAAGGTTGTAAAACTGAAAGACAAAACCAATATCATTTCGTCTCATCTGACTTTCCTCCTTATCCTTCATCTTACTAAGTTCCTTTCCATTAATTTTAATAGTCCCTTCAGTCACCTTATCTAATCCACCTAAAAGGTAAAGTAATGTACTCTTCCCTGAACCAGAAGGTCCCATAATAGAATAAAAATGTCCCTTCTCAATCCTTAGATTAATATCCTTTAAAATATTTATTTTTTCACTACCTAAAGCATAACTCTTACAAAGTCCCTGAGTTTCAATAGCAATCTCCACCTTTAACCCCTCACCTTTCCTTATCTAACCCTTTTCATCTCTTAACCTTACGATTAATTTATTTAACGTTTAATATTTTCTTTATAGAATTTATCTTAAAAGTTCTCTCATAAGAAACTTCTAAGAAAACCTTAAAAAAACCTTAAGAAATAAAATTTTTCTTCATACCATCCAATTAAATAGGCGAGTATAGAATTACAGGCAGATATAGAATCTCGGGCAGATATAGAATCTGCCCCTACGGGAAGAAAGTGGTGTATAGACTTAAAGTTTACTCAAACTTAATGGCTTCAATGATATTAAGTTTGGAACTCTTAAAGGCTGGCGAAATAGAAGCCACCACTGTCACAAGGGTAGCCATCATTAAATATACCCCTATCCCCTCTCCAATAAAATAAGCAACAGGTGGCATTTGAATAAGTTCTAAAGCATAAGGTAAATTCTTCATCATTATCCATCCCATTCCAATCCCTACACTTGCTCCCATAGAACCGGTATATAAAGCTTCAAGAAAAATCATTTGAAGCACTTGTTTCTTACTCATTCCCACTGAACGGTAGACTGCGATACTTCGCTTCCTTTCGATAAAGCTAATAAAAAGATTATTGATAATCCCTACAATTCCAATTAGTACAGCTAATAGGGATAAAGTAGATAAAACCATCATAACCGAAGCATTTGAGTCTGCATTATCTTTTATTTGATTTTGTAAACTCCTACCTTGTAAATGCCTATCCCTATATTTCATCTTTAAATATTCAAGAACAGCATCTGGTTCATGGCTTGTTTTAAGATAAATGGAAGTATAATTATGGCTTGCAAAGTCTTGCCTATAATAATTTTCTCCAATTTGCACCATGTTACCATTATTCATTAGAGTATCAAAAAAACCTACTATCCTATAAGTACGAATTCCCTCTGGCAACTCTAACCTTAATAATTGACCTTTTTCAAGGTTATAGCGTTTTTTTAGGATGCTCGCTACAGCTATATTACGTCCCTCTCTTAGGCTATTTAAAATTTCTCTCTTTGCTTCTTCACTAACATAAGTATAGGTTTTATACTTACCATGTCTTTCTCCTTGTACTGCTTCCACTGAAAGAATAGGTGCATTATCATAATCCACTAATAACGTTTTCTGTCCTGCAAATACCCCTCCCTCTATATTACCGTATGCTTCTTTTATCCCCTCTTCATAATAAAGAGCTCTTACATCTATTTTAGTCATTCGATCCATTTTTATCTCTAAGCTATAGGCAAAGCTTTTCTCATAAGCATTGACTATTTCAACTGCTAGGTTCTGTCCGAAATTATTAATCATTAACAGTATGCCTACACCAATGACAATAAGTGTCAGGCTATTACGGATACTCTTATTATCTTTAATGTTTTTAATAGCCAATAAACCAATATTGCCAAATAGGCTACCAAATAAACTTTCAATTAAACCAGTAGTCCACTTAACAATTAGTGGCAAAACGCCAATGACACCTAATATACAAAGTATTAAACTTAAGCTTCCTGCTACTAAAGAGAGCTGCTCTGGCACAACTTGTGTACCCCAAATGCTAAACCCCACTATCAATAGATAAAATATATCCTTCCAAAACCTTCTTCCTTTCATCTTTTCTGTACCCCCTAATACAATTTCCTTAACTGGTATCTTGGAAATCTTTAAAATAGGGAAAAGACTACTTAATAAACATATCAAAAGACATAACAAAAAGGTACCTATAAAGTAACTGGGCTTTAAAACCACCTTTCCAGTTACCACCTCTCCTTTTAGAGCTACCATCATAGCCATAACAATACCTTTTAGAATCCCTACTCCTACTAAACTTGCTAGCACTCCTCCTAAAACACCATAAAAGCTTCCCTCTAATAGCAATACTCTATTCACCATCTGCTTACTTGCACCTATACTTCGAAATGTGCCTATAACTGGCATCTTTTCTAGCATAATAACCTTAAAAGAAGAATACACAATAAATAAACTCATCATTGTAATAATGACTGCCATCATCACAAGCATAGTAGAAAAAGATGTCAGTATTTCTCTAAAACTCCCTAAGTCCATAGCTTCACTCACTTCATACTTCGGATAAAGTTTTTTTATACTCTCCATCAAAACCCTTAGATCTTTACCTCCTGTAGCCTTAATATAGAGAATTGTTGCTCGATTATCTGCCCCTAAGTTACTAGAGAGCTCCTCGTAAGGAACCATAAGAAGTGGCGTATCCCCCTCATTCTTAAAAATCCCTACATTTGTCGTCACACCATAAATAATGTACCTTTTTCTTTTATCTTTTAAACGAACCTCTAAGCTATCACCTACTTGAAATCCGTATTTATCGGCTGTCTTTGCACTAATAATTATGTTACTTCCCTCAAAGGCAAGACTTTTACTCACCCTTATAAGTTCTAATGTATTCATTCGCATATAATCCTCTAAGGTAATCCCTATCAGATGCATTTCATCGTATACTTCTTGCCCAACTTTGTAATATGCTGAGGTATTTATAGTCGGAATAATATAATTTGTTTCTTTACTTAATTGTCTACTAGGCCCTAGGTTCACATATTCACTAGGCGATTTACCATTAGCTGTAATCTTAAGGTCAGCATTCCCAATGCTGGCCTTTGCATTATCTTCATACAGCTTCATGACTGAATCTGTAATCCCCATAGAAGCAAAGCATAAAGCGCCGGATAAAAGTATTGCTAACATAATAAGCAGCGTACGCAGTTTTTTTTCACACATGGATTTTATAATGTATTTTATAATAATAGACATCTTCCCCACTCCTTAAACTAAAAAAGTTAGTATAAAAGCACTGTATCTTAACTTGCTTCTATACTAACTTTTCACCTATAAGAAATCTCAAAGAAAATCTTAAGAAAATCTTAATTTATTTGCTCTCTTTATTTATCTGCCACATACACTTCATAACTAAATTCTCTTCTTTTAAATACGCCTCTATAGAACCTTCCATTTTTTCCATAAGTCCTTTAGCAATGCACAATCCAAGACCAGATCCTTTACCTACTCTTACCTCGTCTGCTTTATAAAAGCGATCAAAAAGTTTATCTACTATTTCTTGTTTTAAACCTCTAGCTTCATTGATTACTTTAAGATACACTTTATCCTTGTCTTCATCAAGCTGTATTGTAACCCTTCCTTTGGCATGCTTTAAGACATTACCAATTAGATTCTCAATAACCCTTATCATTGCTTCCTCTTCCCCTAATACCCAAAGTGAGTAATCAGGAAAAAGAAATTCTGGATAAATCTGCTTTTGAACAAAATCATCATAGTAAGAAAATAAAAGTTCTCTGACTAAATTATTCACATTAACTCCTTTTAGATGCAGTTCATAATCCACCGATTCCACAACAGACAGTTCAAAAAAGTCATTAAGTAGCTTTTGAAGGCTCTTACCCTTTTTTTGTGTTACCTCTAAGAATTTCTTTTTTTCTTCTATACTCACTTCGTCTTCTCGCAGAAGCTGAATGTAACCTAAAATTGAGGTTAAAGGCGTCCGTAAATCGTGTGACATATTAGCAATGGTCCTTTTTAATTTCATCTCTGTTTCTTTGCTCCTTGCTTCACAATCATTGTAAAGCTTAAGATAATGGTTCAGGTTTTCACCTAACCGTTCGACCTCTTTATGTCCCAAGGTAACTTCAAGGCGACTAAAGTCCTTCGTCTTATACTGTGTTTCTAACTGCTTATTAAGCCCCTTTAAAGCTTGTTGCATCTTAAATAGCTTTAGCCCAATAAGGCTTAACAAAAGTATTAAAATCCCTACTATAAACTGAGACCCTCCCCCCACCTTTCCACCTTCCCTCTTGTTTTTTAGTTTTACTTAAATTCTGCTCGTTCAAAAAGTATCTTCCCCCACCATAAAGCTATCACTGTTATAGTCACTGCTTGTATAACAACACCTAATATCCCTATAGATGTTATTTTTTCTCTTAGAAGGATAATATATTGTCCTAGCCATAAATGATGCTTCCATTCTACTGTATGAAATAAGCTTACACCTACTATGCTATAAATTAGCTCATCTATTACTGCTAGAGCCATACCTGCACCAATGGTAGCTGCTACATGCTTTGTCAGAATAGCTACTCCTCCTAAGACGGTCATTATACTTATATGAAGTAAGCTCCCTAGCGCAAAAACTCTTAATACATAAAGTATGCTTTGTACATCAAAAGGCTTTCCCCATCCACAGGTCAACGTTATAAGTATACTACCTATAATAGGGAAGAGCCATGTAAGTAATAATCCACCTAGCCAATACGCAGTCATTTTAGCTACAAAAAGTTTTCCTCTACTATGACCAAAAGCTATACTTATTTTAAGAGAACCGTTTTTAAATTCCCTACTTATGAATAAGGCTGCTAAGAGGGCTGCTACTAAAATAATTTGAGATACATTGCCTACAGTCATGACAAACATTTCTTCTCCATTAGTAGGCATACCATCTCCTACTTCCAAGAGAAGCCTCCTAACTTCGCCTTCTTTTAAGTTGTATCTTTTCATTAAACTTTTATAAACCTCAACCTCTAAAGGAGTTATGCTATCATTTTGTATACTTTTTTCTAAAATAAGGATACCACCCTCTTCTGTTCTATAAACAGCTGATTTTTCCGGACTAGCAACCCACATCACACCACTCACAATGGCACTACATAGGATTATTGCAATAAATAATATCTTAAAGCTTCTTAATCGAGATAACTTATAGCATTCACTCTTTATAAGATTAAACATATTCTTGTCCTCCTACTACTTCTAGGAAATATTTTTCTAAGTTCCCTTCCTCTTCTATAATCTGACTAACCATCATATTATTTTTCACTAATAACTTGTTAATTTCACTTGCTTCATGCTTTGTATCATAAAGGCGTATAATATGGTCAGGGTAGACTTCAAAATCGCATATATGAAAACTTTCCTCAATAAGGCTTGTAGCCTTTTCCACATTGTCTACCTTTATCTTTAGTGATTTTCTAGAGCGTTTGGCAAGTTCCTCACTCGTGAGCTGCTCAACAAGCCTTCCTTGATGAATAATACCATAGGCAGTTCCTATCTGGTAAAGCTCACCTAACATATGGCTCGATATGAGAATAGTCACCTGATACATACTATTAAGGTGTTTAAGAAGTTCTCGCATCTCCCGCATTCCTTTAGGATCAAGTCCATTAAGAGGCTCATCTAAAATCAAAAATTGAGGTTCCCCTAACATAGCTGCTGCTAAACCCAAGCGTTGTTTCATTCCTAACGAAAAGTGAGCTACCTTTTTCTTTTCTGTATGAGTAAGATTCATCACCTCAAGCATCTCATCTATACACTTCTTCCCTGGAATACCTTTTATCTGCCGAATAATCTCAAGGTTTTCTCTAGCAGTTAACGTGGTATAAAAAGAAGGTCCATTTACCATACAGCCTATATGCTTTCTATGAGGCATTTGTTTCTTTTTATCTCTTTCACCATAAAGCTCAATCTCTCCTTCTGTAGGTTTTACTAAATCAGCTATCATACGAAAAAGTGTTGTTTTCCCAGCTCCATTTTCTCCGATAAAGCCATAGATCTCGCCTTTCTTAATAGTGAGATTAACGTTTTTTAATGCCCACTCACTTTTAAACTGTTTACTTAAATTAATTGTTCGCAAAATAGTTGTCACTACTTATTCCCTCCTATCCTTACCTTACTTATGCTTCCTACCTCTAGACTATAGAAAGATACATAAGAAATCTAAAAGAATTCCTTAAGAAAACCTTAATTATTTTAACCGATAGCCCATTCCCCAAATGGTCTCTATATACTCTTCATTAGGATTATTTTTCCCTAACTTATTGCGTAAATTGCTCATATGTACATTAACTGTATTATCATCGCCCATATAGTCCTCGCCCCATACACTTTCGAACAAATTAGCTTTGGAAAAGATTTTTTTAGGATAAGTAAGTAAAAGCTCTAGGATGCCATACTCTCTTACTGTTAAGGTTATAGTGATACCACCTACACTTACTTCTTTAGTATCCCTATCTAAGCAAATATTCTTATGAATAAGCTGAGAGTTTTTGGGCTCTATTATAGCTACCTTCCTTCGTCTGAGGTTTGTTGCAATTCGAGCTGCTACCTCATCTAAATCAAACGGCTTTGTAATATAGTCATCTGCCCCTGCTCTCAGTACATTAATTTTAGTTTCTTTATCTATACGTGCCGAAATTACAATAACAGGGATCTCCCCTTTTTCACGTATGACTTTTAAAATTTCTTCTCCATTCAGTCCAGGTAAATTCAAATCTAAAATTACCATTTGCCAGTCCCCTTGCCCTAAATAAAGCATTGCTTCTGTTCCTGAATAAGCCCCTTGCGCCTTATACCCATTCTTATCAATTAACTTACAAAGTAACATATTAATCGCATCATCATCTTCTACCACTAATATACGAATTGCTTCTTCCATCTTACTTACTTCCTCCATGACTTTATTCTTTATCTCATGTTAGCGTATACCGGTAAAATAATCTATATTTTTATACTACTTAAACAACTTAAATTTTCATAATTTATAAAATAAAATATATTAGTACTATAAAAATTAATAAAGACACTTGTAGTGAAAATGGCCTTAACCTTCTTTCACTTACAAGTGTCTTTACTCCCCTTATACTCTCTTCTCTTTCTTTTCTCTCTAATTAATTTTGAAATGTGCCATCGCCTTACTTAGTATATCCATAGAAGTGCTCAGAGTCTTGGATACTTCTAGGAGCTGTGTCATAACAGCCTTTTGCTCCTCACTTAAAGCATTTACTTGTTCTGTAGCTGAGGCTGTGTCCTCTGTAATCATTTTAATACGACTAATATTTTCAAGCATATTTTCCTTTAAATATTCCATATCATTTACTTCTGTATTTATATTGCCTATATCACTATCCATGTTTTTTAGTTTTTGTATAATGGTTCTAAAGGCAACATCTGCCTTATCTACCGCAGCTTCTTGATTAGCAAAAATAGCATTAGCAGCTTTAACAAGATTAACAGCATCCTTCGTTTTTTTCTCAATCGTATGAAGTGTATGTCTTACATTATCTGTAGAATGTTTAGACTGTTCTGCTAGATTGCGTACCTCATGGGCAACTACTGCAAAACCTTTACCCACTGCCCCTGCCCGTGCTGCCTCAATACTTGCATTTAATGCAAGAAGATTGGTCTGTTCACTAATGCCATCTACTAGCTTCATAATCTCACCAATACTTCTCGTAAGACCACTTAATTCTGTGATACTCTCTTTGATCTTATTAGCTACTTGTATAGATGAAGCCATAGTTGTATTGAGCATTTCCATACTTTGAGTAGCTTCTTCAATAATGATTTTAGCCCCTTGATTATCTGTATAAATATCTTTAGTCTTTACCATAACTCTCTGAATACTATCTGAAAGCTGATCCATTTTCTTTGAAGTCTTTTGTGCATCTACTGCTTGGTCACTAGAACCTACTGCAATATCTCCAATAGATAAGGCTAACTGTTCAAATGCCTCTACAGATTGATTAGTTGAAACAGCTAATGTCTTACTTCCTGCAATAGTTTGTTCAATAACAATTTGTGTGTCTTGAACAAGCTTTTGAATATTACCCATCATTTTATTAAAACTTAGGCAAAGAAGCCCAATCTCATCTGTTCGTTTTGTATCTATACGTACTGTTAAGTCTCCATCTTCTGCTAACTTCATGAGTTTCATTATATGAATAATGGGGCCTGAAAAGCTTTTAGCTACTACAAAGCTAACACCAACTGCTATAGCAGCTATACCACCTATAATGAGCCAAATAATAACTGTTGCTGCATGTAAATTCTTAGTCAGTGATTTTTGTGGAAGTTCCGCAATAACTCTCCAGCTATTATCTGTTGTTGCATAGGTAATTAAGGTATTATTTTTAATTGTACTTCCTATAGTATCTTTAGAGTCTTTAATAAATTCCCATATGTAATCTTTTATCTGAAGCTTTTCTGTGTTTTTGTTATAAATCATCTTCCCCTCTTGATCTACTAAATAAACATCTGCTCCATCTAATAATTTAATCTTTTCCATGTCTTCCTTTATGGCATCTAACTTAATGGGACAAAACATCAAACCAAATTCTTCACCGATGGCTGTATTGGGTACTTTTCTAATAAAATAAATACTTTTTACATCTGAACCTAGCCCCTTTTGCCATATATACTCACCATTAAGTTCTAAATCTTTAAAGCTAGAAAGCTCATCTGGTGTTATACTTGGAAGCTTCCCCATAACTGTACCATCCCTATGTACAATAGCTGCACTCTCTATACTATTTTCAATGGAGCTTAAATAAACCAATCCTTTCTGTATAGATTGAACAACCTTTACTTTTTCTGTTTGATTCTGCTTTGCCTTAGAATAATTAATAAGTAAATTTTCTGTAGTAGAGTTTAAATCATTTATAATATATTTGGTTATATTTTTTTCTATATCCTCCAAAAAATAATTTACCGTTGAAGAAGTTTGATTCACAATATCCGCAGTAAGCTGTTTACTTGTATTTCTTAATGTACTTGTAGATATAGAAGATGAGAGAATATTAATAAACAAAAGTGGAATCGTTGTAAATGCTACCGTAATTATAATAAGCTTTATCTTAATAGAATCAATACTAAAAAGCCTCCCTAATTGAAACTGTTCTATCTGATGTTTATTTATCTTAGGCTTACTTATTTTGAGTTTACTTTCAGGGGCACCCCCTTTGGTCTTCTTCAACTGTCCTTGTGCCAAACTCATCTCTTCTCCTCCTCCTCAACTAATTACTTACACAATATATATACTTAATATGCATTAATATTTGTGAATTTTCAATATACTTTATTGTTGTACAATTTTTCAGTATTAACTTGAAAGTTGACTTTTCATAATTGATACTCTGCTTTTAAGTTAACTTGAATAAAATATTATTTTTGATTATAAAATTTTATTTTTTCCTTTCTTTCATTCATATTTTTTTCTTTTTTGCAGATAGTAATGAGTAGGTTTATCTCAATTAAAGGAGGATACTATGAAAAATAAATGGCTTTTTTGGTTCTTATACGCTCTTGTAATCTTTTGTTGTGTAGGTTGTGGTACTGATAAAAAAACAGATTCTACACCTACTGAAACGACTCGTAAATTTTTAGATGCTCTAAAAGACCAAAATTTTAGTGCAGTCAAAGAAATTTATGCTGAAAATATAGATAATCTCCCCAATTTTAAAAACAAAGTGGAGGATATCTCACCTTTATTGGCAAATAAACTCTTTGATAAAATGTTTGATTTTGAATATACCATTGATAAAGTTGAACTGGATGAAAAAAATCCTAAAAAAGCTACGGTTTTAGTTACCTTGAATAGCTATGATTTAGGAAAAGCCTTTCAAAGTACTATTACAGATTATTTGAAAACCGACTTACAAATGACATTTAATGGGGCAACTGATGATGAAATAATCAAAAAAGCTGAAGAAGTTATTGTAAAAGATATTGAAAAAGCTGAAAAAAATTTTGTATCTCATGTAGGTATTAAGCTTACAGAAGAAGAAGGTAATTGGAAGCTTGATAAAATAGGGGATAATCCTGAATTCCTTAATGCACTTTCAGGTAATATTATTGCTACAATTAATCAGTTAAACAACAATTTTAACACCACTCAATAAATAACAAGATACCTTTGGAACTTAGATTGTCTCTAAATTCTAAAGGTATCCTTTATTTGACCTTATTTATTTACCCCACTACTTAAACTAAAACCTATATCTCCTTCTACATTCATTCCAGTACTCATAATCAGCTCTACAACTTCTTCCCTAGAAAGCAATCTTCTCCCTTCAACTCCTTCTAAAAAAATCACATTGGTTTTTTCTTTTAAATCAATACCTTGATTAATAACATCTTTTACAGCTGGCAGGACTTCCTTGGTCATTTGTTGAATAAAGACTGGTAACGCTAGAACAGGATTATAAGAAGGGTTAGAAGCATCCATAGGTGCAACAATCTCCTCCATCTTATTTAAGGCAACATTTGCTGTGTCAAAGTAAGTATTGATGTGATTGTAAATGGCTTCAAATTCTGGTCCTTTACTTTTTACATCTGCATATTTTTCATTAAATTCAACTTTTAGAGCATTCATCTGCTGTGCACTGTCTGTCACTGCACCCTTTTTAAAATCCTTAAAATTCATAAAACTATTAACAAGTGGATCTAAGCTCTTAATGACATAAGTTTCCATATCATTAGCTAGAATTTTGCGTTCTTTCCTAAGAGCATCTGTTTCTTGCTCACTATAAATATAACCATCTAGAAAATAATTATCTATAAGATAGGCAGTTACCCCTGCTATTTGTTCTTTAGTAAGAGTTATGCCTTCTGTTATACTTTGTCTCACTGCTACTATGCGTGGGTCTTGCTTCCCTAGGTCATCTTTCCCAATAGTAGCAAGTACTGCTACTGTCTGTTCCTTTTGCACCTCTTCAGCTAACTTCTCCTCTTGCTTCAGCTGTTCCTCCTTTTTTGATGTTTCACTTACTACTTCCTTTTTTAAAGCTTTTTTAGGTTTTTCTGGAAGAGGCGGCTTCATCTCTATTTTTTCTTCTTCAATGACTAGATTCTCTTTTTGAACCTCTTCATCAATTTGCTTTTGCACTATATCCAGTTGCTTAGCTACTTCCTTTTGAATCAATAAATCTGCTAATGTCTTTTGCTTATTCTTGGTTTCTATAACCAATTCATTAATTGAAAAACTAGCCAGTTTAAAAACTCCAAAGGCTACTAGTGCAACTATTCCCATTTTGATGATATTTCTCCTCATAGCACTCTCCTAATTTTTCATCTAAATTTTTCTTTCAATAGAAAAATCTTTTTTATGAAGTACCTGGTTGCATAGGATAAGAAAAAAGATAGTTAATACAAAATAGCCACTATTTCTCAGTAAATAGCCAAATCGGTTCATTTGTGCTGTCCAGGTAATAGCACTCAATAAATAATGCATACCTAGGCCTGCAATTAAGCTGAATAATAAGCCATAGGCTTCTTCCCTTGTCTTCATAGCAACCCATAAACTCACAGTGCCTGTACATAAATAGTGTAAAAAAGTAGCTCCCAAAGATGTCCCTATAACCTGTAAGGGGCTAGAAGTAAAATCTCTTACTTGTTGTCCCATCATTACCCTTACCTTAATAAAATCAGAACTCCACTTATTTACATAGGGAAAAACTTGATAAGCTATAAGAAAGTTCATCCAAAAAAGTCCTAAGAAAAAGAGTAAGGTATAAAAAATAAAGGTTATGTACTTGGAAATAAACCAATTTCTCCGGCTTCCACTTCGTAAGACTTCCAAACTCCCAAAATTATCATCAAACATAATACCGCAAATTAAAAATAAATAGGTTGGTAAATAAATATAAGTAATACCTACCGTATCATTTAATATCAAATAAGTAATTTCAAAGGCTGAAAAATTAATAGCGACTGCATCAGATAGTGAAATATATTTACTGACACTTACAACTGCTACAAAGGCAAAGATAGCAAAGGTTAAACACCACCTAATCGCATTAAAGCTCTGTGAAAGTTGATACTTTAGTATGCCTACCCGCATCTTATTTCCTCCTCCTTCTTAAAGATTCAAAAATTGCTACTAGTAGTACACTAAGCATTGCTACTCCTACTAGAACACTTATCATTTCTTTTATAGCTATTCTATTCACATTTTCTTCTAATAACCAAGGAGAAAAACATAAAGGAGGATAATAAGTCTCTAAACCAAGGTAGGGAAAAGCATACGTCATTAAAAGGTACATCACTTCTGGTGCTACGAGTGGAATATATCTTTTAGTGTTAACAAAAGTAAGTATATAGGCAAAACTTGCAAAGCTTACCCCAAATAAGAAATCCAGTATAAATATTTGAACAAGATTGATCTTCTCTTCATAAGGCCCTAAAAGCCTACAAAGCCCACCTAATAAAAGAAGAGGTAATAAAAGAACCAGGCCCCCTGCTACTGCATTAACAAGTCCCCTCCTAAATACATAGCTTCTAGTATTTGCTTTATTTAGTAAAAAGGTATCATAACCATAATCTTTTTCTAACATATTCATATTACTATAAGGTAAGCTAGCAAGTAGGGGAGCTAGGAAAGGTAACAGATAAGACTGTGATATCTTAAAAGCTTGCCAACTATCATATGAAGTATGCCCATAAAAATAATAACTAAACGATACAACTATCAATAAAATACCCAGTACAAGAGAAAATATAAAATTTCTCTCCTGTAAGCTTCTTTTAAAATCGACGACTAAAAATCTCATGCCGTCACCTCGCCTTTTCTCCTTACTCCTTTATCATGAACTTCAAAGAGTTCATCACAAAGGACTTCTAAGTCCTCTTTATTATGACTTGCCACTAGTAAGGTGACCTGCTTTTCTTCTCTTAGCCGTAAAAAGAAAGCACGCATTTCTTTAATGCTTTGCTCATCTAAGCCATTCATCGGTTCATCTAAAATAAGAAGCTCTGGCTCATTCATAATAGCTTGGGCAATCCCTAACTTTTGACGCATCCCTAAAGAGTAGTTTTTCACATGCTTTTTACTATTCGGATCGAGTCCTACTTGGATCATGGCTGCCCGTACTTGTTCAATAGGTACC
The DNA here is from genome assembly GCF_002735925.1 of Sporanaerobium hydrogeniformans. Lineage (GTDB taxonomy): Bacteria > Bacillota > Clostridia > Lachnospirales > Cellulosilyticaceae > Sporanaerobium > Sporanaerobium hydrogeniformans. The sequence goes on from NZ_PEDL01000007.1 coordinate 59,612, forward strand.
TTCATCTTACTCATACCATTTAAGATTTTTAAATTTTTAATGCCTGAATAATGTGGGATAAAACCAGGATTCTCTATCAAAATACCTAACTTTTCTGGGAACTTATGCATCTTTGAGATATTTTTGTCTTCTAAAAAAAATATTCCCTTTTGTGGGTCTTATAAGTCCTGTTAGCATTTTAAAAATAACCGTTTTACCTGAACCATTACGTCCTACAAAGCCATAAATTTTACCTTTCTCTAGCACAAAATCTACATTTACCAAGATGTCTTCTTTTTTAAAGCTTTTACATACTTTCTCAAATCGAATATAAGCCATCATCGGTTCCCCCTATTACTTCTATGTTTGTCCTTCTTAACTATTATATTTGCTGACTAAGACGATTAGCATCTAAAATTTTAAAACCATTCTTATAATAATCAATAAGTCCTTCCTGCTTCATGCGTGAAAGCTCCCTACACATAGCGCTTCGACATACATTTAAATAATCAGCCAACTCATTGCGATTTAAAACGATATTAAATGCCATTTGTCCTTGCTTCCTTGCTTCATCAAGAAGGTACAAAGCTAATCGCTGCCTTAAACCCTTAAGAACAAGGTAATCTATTTTTTGATTTAAAGTAAAATTTTTCTCTCCCAATATCTTTAACATATTTTTAATAAGACTTGTGTGGTAAGTGCAGCTACTGGGGCATTTAGTCACTATCTTTTCATAAGGAATAAACAAAACTCTGCTATGACTTCGGGCTCTTACTGTTACAGGACTTATTCGCTTGTCTGTACAAACAATGCCTTCTCCAAAAAGCTGACCTGGACTAAGCAGGGCAATGATATGCCTATCTCCAAGGATATTTTCTTTTACAACTTCTACTTGCCCCTCTAGTACAATCCCAATTCGATCTACCTGCTCACCTAATGAAAAAAGCGTTTCTTCATTTATATATCCCTTCTCTTGAGCACCCAAGCAGTATAATAAGCTCTCTAATTCTTCTTCTTTGATATTCATAAAAAGTGGTACCTTTTTAAGTAAACACAAATACTGGTTCATTTTTTTCTCCTATTTCTTCTTTAATATACTCTCTACTCATTTAGTATAGACCTATTAATGGATGATTGATTTCAAAATTAAAAATGTCATTCTAGTATATCCTACTGTGGTTTATTTAACACCTATGTTACTATTTTTTAGGAAGCATTTATAGGACTTTTTATCTTTAAAAATTAAATATAGTTAGATTATTTTAAATATATTTTAAGTATAAGCTTTTTTAGTTGCTATAGCAACATACTATTTTTCATCTTTATATTATGCTTAGATTACAGAAATAAATTGTAAAGGAGCGAATATAAATGGAAAATAAAATGTTTTGTTATCAATGTCAGGAAACAGCTGGAAATAAAGGATGTACTAAAGTAGGTGTTTGTGGTAAGAGTTCAGAACTTGCTAATATGCAGGATTTGCTCATCTATGTAACTAAGGGCTTATCTGAGATTACTACTCGCTTACGTCAAGAAGGAAAAACAATTAGCAAGGAACTTAATCACTATATTACACTCAACCTTTTTACAACTATTACTAATGCTAACTTTGACGATGAAGTATTTTATATAAGAGTAAAAGAGACCTTAACCAAGAAAAAGGAATTAATGAAACAATTAGTAAATAAAGACGGTTTATCTGACGCAGCAACTTGGGAACTTCCTACTGGTGCTACAATAGAGTTTTTAGCAAAAGCTGATTCTAGTGAAGTAGGTGTATTAGCAACTGAAAATGAAGATGTGCGTTCTTTAAGAGAGCTTATCACCTACGGTTTAAAAGGGTTATCTGCTTATTCTAAGCATGCCAATGCTTTAGGCCATGATAATGAAGCCATTGATGCTTTTATGCAAAGTGCACTTGCCAAATTATTAGATGATACGCTATCAGTTGATGAACTGATCGCTTTAACTTTAGAAACAGGTAAAGCAGGTGTGGATGGTATGGCATTACTTGATACAGCCAATACTTCTACCTATGGCAATCCAGAAATCACTAAGGTAAATATCGGTGTAGGTAAAAACCCTGGTATCTTAGTATCTGGTCATGATCTTGCCGACCTTGAACAGCTTCTCATTCAAACAGAAGGTACGGGTGTAGATGTTTATACACACTCTGAAATGCTACCTGCTCACTACTATCCACAGCTTAAAAAGTATAAGCATCTCGTAGGTAATTACGGTAATGCATGGTGGAAGCAAAAAGAAGAATTTGAAAGCTTTAACGGGCCAATCCTTATGACCACCAACTGTATTGTACCACCAAAGGATTCCTATAAAGATAGACTCTTTACAACCGGTGCAGCAGGTTATGTAGGTTGCAAACACATTGAAGGAGAAGCAGGAAGCCAAAAGGATTTCTCTTCTCTGATCGCTCTAGCAAAAACTTGCCCTGCTCCAACTGAAATTGAAACAGGTGAAATCATTGGTGGCTTTGCTCATGAACAAGTTTTTGCTCTTGCTGATACAGTAGTTGATGCTGTTAAATCTGGAGCTATTAAGAAGTTTGTTGTAATGGCAGGTTGTGATGGTAGAGCTGCTAAACGTAACTACTATACTGATTTTGCTAAAGCCCTTCCAAAAGATACTGTCATCTTAACTGCTGGTTGTGCAAAATACAAGTATAACAAACTTAATTTAGGTGACATCGGTGGCATTCCAAGGGTACTTGATGCAGGTCAATGTAATGACTCTTATTCTCTCGCTTTAATTGCCCTTAAATTAAAAGAAGTATTTGGTTTAAATGATGTAAACGAATTACCCATTATTTATAATATTGCATGGTATGAGCAAAAAGCAGTCATCGTATTATTATCCTTATTATACCTTGGTGTGAAAGAAATTCACTTAGGACCAACACTTCCAGCTTTTCTTTCTCCTAACGTTGCAAAAGTTTTAGTTGAAAACTTTGGTATTGCTGGTATTTCTACAGTAGAGGAAGATATGAAAATGTTCTTTGGTGAAGAAGTAAAGGCAACTACCTCAGAAACTGGCACATTCACTAAAGATAGGATCATTGGTGAAATATTAAAATCTAATCCAGAAAATGCTCAAGTGCTCATGGCTGCTGGTATGCACTGCCTAGGTTGTCCATCCTCACAAATGGAAACATTAGAGGATGCTTGTGCAGTACATGGATTAAAGGTAGAAGATATTTTAAGTAAATTAAAATAGAATAGTTAAGTAGCCCCCTTCCTACCTTGTCTCCAATGAGATTAAGGTTAAAATAAAAAACAGAAATTTTCTAAAAGGCAAACATGAATAAAGACAACTTAAGGAGACATAAACTAAATACGAAAAAGTAAGGGTGGAAACCGATATTGGTTTCACCCTTACTTACTGTATGCTACTGTTTGTTTTTATTTATTTCTCTGAAAACCGGCGTAGCACTGCTGCAACCTCAGCCCGTGTGGCTGTACCCTGTGGGTCGAAAAGATTGCCATTTTTGCCACTAATGAGGCCTGCCATCTGCATCTGCATTACGGCATCCTTGGCGTAGGCGCTGATTTTGGTGCTGTCCACAAAGGTGTTTTCTTCATGAATCTTTGGCAGGGCGAAACCGATGACTTTGGTGTAGTTCTCCATGATAACCGCCATCTGCTCACGGGTAATAGACTGATCTGGGGCAAACTTGCCATCTCCAGTGCCATTTACAAGGCTGTTTTTGCTTGCCCATTCAATATAGCCCCTATAGTAAGCATCACTTTTCACATCGGTAAAGCTACTGTTTTGGTAGACGCTCACATCGGCATTTGCTAGCTGTCCTAGCGCCGTTATGAACATTCCCCTTGTCATAGTAGTGTTTGGGCTGAAGGTGGTGGCAGAAGTGCCGCTAAAGAATCCACGGCTTACTACAAACTCAATATCTTCCTTTGCCCAGTGACCTATAATGTCCGTGAATGTAGGGCTCTGCTGTTTGTAGCCGATGCCATAGGTGGAAAAATGAGAAGTAGCAAAACGTACCACTTTTTCTACACTGTCATAAACCGAGCCGGTCATCCAGTGTACCTTTCCATTGCTATCTACATAGACAGTCTGCACATTTTCTGCCTTTTCATTTGCTCCCAGGGTATATGGGATGGTAACCGATACGTTACCGTTGCCAAAGCTCTGTACCTGCTTGTTAGTATCATAGTTCACCTTGAGGTCAAATACGGGACGGCTACCAATGGCTTTTTTCGCATCGGCTGTCAGCTTGCCATTGTCCATGCGGGTAGCGGTCATATGCACATCAGCTTTTGCCTGTTTGTTAATTGCCTCAACTGCTGGCAAATCCATGCCGATTTTGATACCGGGATTATCCACCACCACAATAGTGTTTGTAATTCTCTTAGTAAGGATGGTATCCTGCACTGTTTTGGGCAGATTGACCGTAACGTTAGATGCATCCTTGCTACCGGTGTCCACTCGGAAAACCACAGTGATACCGTTTTGTTCATTGCCATTTTTCTTGGCAGCTGCTAGTGTCTTGTCAAAAGCATCTGTTACAGTTTTGTCAGTGATGTCCACTGTGATATTGCCCTTGCCGTCTACTGTGCCGGGAACCTTGATTTCCCCCTGTGTAGGAGAATGGGGTTTATCGGGCGTAGGTGGTGTGATGATGACAAGGCTGCTGTTGTCAGGAGAGCTTCCGCCACTGCCGGAGCCGCCACCGCCGGTGTATGTCCAATGGGCATAGTAGGTCACATTAGCACTAACAGTTGTGCTTGCGGAGATCTGAGTTCCACTGCTTGCCGCCGTATACCAGCCGTCAAAGCTGTAACTACCGGAACGTGTCGGTGTCGGGAGCGTTCCTACCGCCGTGCCGGATGCAACCGAGCGTGAAGTTTCACTAACTGTGCCTCCATTCGGGTTGAAGGTGACGGTATGGTTGCCTACTGCATGTACGGTGATGGAAACTGTTGCCGATGCGGTGCGCTCGCCGTCATAAGTGACGGTGATGGTAGCAGTATGTGTACCCACCGCAAGACCTATTGCAGGCTTTATTGTCCATGAGTTGATACTGCTGTTGGCACCAATGATGGAATAGCCGGAGTGAATCGAAAAAACGGATGGGCGGTCAGTTGTCACACTGCTGATGGTCGCCTGTGCGCCGCCGCTGTTGGTGATGATGATAGACTTGTTGGTGGGCATATAGCCCACGGTAACCGCATCAAAGGTGACATCAGCAACGGAAAGATTGGGGGTGGGTGCACCGATTACCATACTGAATGCCGCAGATGTTGTCCCGTCAAGCGTCAGCGCAAGTGTACTGGTGGTTCCCGCTGCCGCCGTATCTGCAACGGTCAGAGTCAGCGTTCCGCTGTTACCTGAAACCGTCACGTTGCCGCTGTTGCCGACGGTTACGCCAGCCGGCAGATTTGCAACGCTCACCGCGTATGTTCCGCTAGCGATATTCGTCGTCGTCACAGTATAGGTTAAACTTCCCGCCGTAGCTGTACCATTTTGTGAGCCGACAGACACGGTTTTTATGAGTACATTATTTACAGTCAGGGTGAACGACGCGCTCCCTGGAGCAAATTGACCCGGAACCATTGCCGCATTTGCCGTAATGGTTGTGTTTCCCGCACCAACAATCACCACTACGCCGCTTGTGGGATGCACGTTGGCAACACTCGTATCGCTGCTTGAATAGGTTACCGTGCCTGTTCCAACGCTGTGGGTGAGCGTATTTGTGAATACGGGATCTCCCAATGTCTTTGTAACCGTGTTGTTTGCAAAAGAGAGTGTTTGTGCCGAGCCTGCGGCGTTTGTTGCAAAAGTAAGATATTTGTAGCTACTAATGCTTTCTGCAATGTAAGGGGTCGTTGGTGAACCGTTATAATTGGTGCTTGCCGTGACAGCCACATTTGCATAGCCACTCAAATCTGGGGCTTTGTCCATGGCCATATTACCGCCCCGAATGACAGGCGAACCACTTGGGATTATGATTTTTCCGGTGCTATAGTTAGAAATCGCAATACCCAGTCCGTTATCCACTTTGCCACCAGAGATAGACACTTCACCAGTCGAGAGGTTCGCAATCGCTTCATGTTCTATTATGCTGCTAATACTTTTTACTTCACCGCCCAAAATGCTTACTTTGCCGCTCTTATCGTTTAAAATTGCACGGAATCCAGAACTTACTGTGCCACTCGAAACGCTCACGAGACCTGTTGAATGATTTGCAATTGCAAAGCTACGCCCTCCAAGTGCTGTCACTGTGCCGCCTTCAACAGACACGCTACCGCTCTCGACATTAGAAACCGCAGCATTTGAATCTGAAGCATTTGTATTTTCTACTATTCCGCTCATAACAACAAGACTTCCGCCTTTTAGATGTATCGTACCATCAGCAACTCTACTGGTTACCTTACCTCCGCTTACGGTATCCTTGATGGTCAGCGTACCGCTACCGTTGTGCTGAATAGTGATGGCATTGTCACCATCCAGTGTCTTGCCATTTAGGTCAAGGGTGAAGCTTTTCGTGTTATCGCTTGGAATGGTGACAGTAGCCGAAAGGGTAATGTCCTCCAACAGCTTGGTGGTCTGCCCCGCCGTAGCCGCGTCAACCGCTGCTTGCAGGGTGGAGTAGTCTGTACTGCCGATTTGGGCGACAGGCGCATCCGCCCACTGTGCCGTCAAGCCTGTGACCGTATTGGTCACCGTGTCTCCCGCAGCGTAGGTTGTTATACTGTTCGTATCCTTCCAGCCATCAAACACCTTGCCAGAGGGTACGGTTAGCCCCTCCCCGCTTGGCGCTTTGAAGCTGTTGCCCGCGCAGATGATGTTGATGTCTGCTGCGCTGTCCTTTAGCTTGCCACCGTTTAGGTTCAGCGTCACCTCTTTCAGTCCACCAGAACCTAGAGCGCCAGGGTTCAGTACCTCAAGGGCGGGGCGGATGCCGTAGGTTGAGTACACACTCGACGCAGAATTGTAATAAACGAAGCGGGCTGATTTGCCCCCGCGAAACGTGCGGTTCTGCATACCTACTGTATAAGAATCCTGTATCCAAGAGTACTTGCTGTCCCAATTTTTTATCCAGCCCGTTGCATTGTTAATTGAACCTGATTTATCCAAAATCTGATCCCATTCGTTGGTATTTGGCTGTCCAATATGATCACTACCATCTAATGCAGAACCTGTTTTGCTGCTCCCTCCACTCAAGGAACGTAGCTTGTAGTTTATATCAAAGGTTTTGCCGAAAATAAGATTTGCTTCTTCCAAATTGTTCCAACTGGTGCTTGTGCCGATGACATAATCTCCGACAAACAAGCTACGGTCAGATTTGTTTGCGTTTGCATACTCTTCGGTTGTAGCCATTGCGCTTGTCAAACTATAGGCGTTCACTGTGCCTGCGTAGGTAAATGGCACATAGTGCAGGGTTGTGTCAGGTAGGGCGGTATTGACCGTGCCGATGTTGTTCTTTTCGCTGGAAAGGTCGAAGTAGTAGGTATCGCCGGGGGTAAGGGTGAATTGCTCGGTGACACCTGACGAAGGCTCAACCTTAATATATTTATAGGTTGCGAGGTTCGTCGCATTATACGCACCCGCACCGCTTCCGCTTTTATTGGTGCTTGCAGTAACGGTGCATCCCGTATAACCCGAAGTCGTCAAGGTTCCGTCCAGCGCCTTTGTATCACTTTGGGTTGTCACCGTGCCGCCTATGACGGCTAGCTTGCCGAGTATGCCCTTCTCAGAGCCGGTTGCATTAACCACACCATCGGAGATTGTGACGGGGTTCGTTGTTGCGTTCGCGTGCAATCCTATTTTTCCGGTTACAGTTACCACGCCTCCATTAATAGTGTACCCGTTGGCTGCTATCATCCCATAAGAATTACTTGCGGCTGTTTTCGCTGATGCTTCTACTATTCCATCGGAAATCGTTACCGCCCCACCGGAGTATATGGCGATCGAGGTCACGTCTTCCCCTATGCTGGCAGCCGTAACCGTTCCGCTTGAAATTGTGAGATCTTCCGGGCTGTGTATGCCAACGCTAAACTTTCCTGTGCCGCCGCTGACACTCAGGCTACCGCTGCCGGAAAGGGTCAGTGCGTTAGAGGTATAGATGCCAGCGCTGTAGATACCGCTTTGACTTTTACCTGTGACGGTGTTGCTTCCCATCAGCTCAATCTTCAGGCTATCGGTATTAGCATAAATACCATAGTAGGCGGTTGTCATACTGTCAAACTTTGGCCCTTCATATGCCCCGGTGATGGTTGCGCCGTTCAGAGTGAGAGTTTTGGTGGCTGGGTCATAGGTAACGGTTCCGCTAATGCCCGCGCTGGTGATGCCGTCCTTATTATCAGCAGTCACCTGTACGCCGCCCACCCATAGGTCGTAGGTTGTGGTAGACAGGGGAGTGACCAGCCCGCGTCCCATTATCGCCGTCCCCACCGTCACGGTAATCTCCGGCAGTGGGGCATTGACCGTATAGCTCGCAATCACCGGTTTAAAGACATATTCACCCTCGGCGTCCATGTCATATTCCGGTGTGGATTCCCATGTTACCGGAATGTCCACGGTGGTCTCTTCCCATTCGGATTCAGTTGCTGTTGTGGGAGTTGTAACCCCTAAATTGTCGGTTACCGTATCCTCGTCCGAGCTGCCGAAATCCTGCATACACTCCTCCCCAAGGGACACGGTTGTTCGCACCGTAGCTGTTAGGTCTTTGGGCAGTTTCAAATCCTTTAAGGGTGTGCCGATTGTAACTATTTTTTCTATTTCTGTAAGCGGCGCAAAGTTGATGATTTCCCCGCCCCTACCAATAGGCGTATGTATTTCTTCTGCCATTGCAGTAACCGGCAGCAGGGTCACTACCATGCACAGATTAAGAAATAAACTAAGTATTTTTTTCATGGTATTGTTCCTCCTTCAATAAAATTGATTTTCATTGTTTCAGAAGTATCTTGAGTTTCTTGGCTTTTTCCTCGGTAGTCATGCGAATATGGTTTTTCGCTTTCGTACCCCACATAACCCTTTGTCAAATCCAAAAAAGCTGTCAAAGCTTCAAAACGGTGATTGCGATGAAGCTTGGCAGCATAATAAAGTCCTCCCTATTTATTTTTGTAATGAGCACATAGATGCCGATTTTGTTTATCTGCCCATTTTATGACTTATATGGGTGATTACTCCAAAATGAGGGATATCAATGACCGGCTTCATCTAAAGCGGCACTGGCTTCAGCGATGAATTGGCGGCCTACATCAATGGCTACCGTTAAGGCACCCATAACCTCAGGTGTGAGCGTTTCAGGACTAGCAAAATATTCGTCCGCCTTGATAATTTCATTGGAAAGGTCATTCATAGCAGTGACAAGTTCCTCACTACTTAAAAGTTCAGGGTTTGCATTTACCTTGTCAGCCACTGCATCAAATTCTTCTACCATGCTCATAAATTCTTGTGCAAGGGCTTGCTGCTCTTCTGTAAACTCCACTTCTTCGACTTGTGCGGGTGTGGAAGACGCGGGTGTGGAAGGTGCCACTGCGGGAGTAGCCTTACTTCCTCCGCAGGCTGCAAGGCTCAGCGTCATGACAAGTGCCATTATAAGTACCAGTAATTTTTTCATTTCTAAATCCTCCGTTTTCTATTGGGTTGTATAGGTTAAATTTCCCTGGGTTCACTCTATCAAAAATTTGCCTCTAAAAACCATTTGCTACATGAAACATGATTTTTTCTACATGAAACATAGTTTTGAAAACTCAACCTTAAGATAAACTCAGCTTGGTCGCATAAAAAGGCAATCGGCAGATAGCGAAAATTCACTGTCTGCCGATGTATGCCCCGCTATTAGCCGTACTTAAAGTGTTTCCCAGTGGGAATGTGGCTAAAATGGAGCTCCTACTTTTTGTTATTTTATTTAATATATCCTATTATTTAAAGGGCGGATATGGAATCCGCCCCTACCGTGAATATCTATTTGTAGGGGACGATTCCATATCGTCCCAACCATAAATATTTTCATCTACTCTCCTAATAATTGTTATCCTAACTAAAAAGGTTACTTAAATTATTTTAGTGCCATTATAGTGATATCCTATTTAAAGGGTGGATATGGAATCTGCCCATACGGGGAATATCTATCCGTAGGGAGGATTCCATATCGTCCCGCCCCCTAAATATTTTATGTTTATTATAGATTATTTTTTATTATCAAGGGGTTTATAGCAGAACCACCAATCATAGCAGGTATATTCCTTAGGTCTTTCATCTGCTTCTGGAATAGTGGTTGGTGGTGGAATGATAACTTGATCACCAATAAGTTCATTATTAGGCCAATTAGCTGGCATAGCTACCCCATTTTCCGTTGCTACTTGCAAAGCTACTAAAGACCTAATAATTTCCTCCATATTTCTACCTATCTCTGCTGGATAATAAAGGATAAGGCGTACTTTTGAATCGGGATCTATAAAAAAAGTGGCCCTTACAGTAGATGTTTTACGTGCAGGTTGAATCATCCCTAATTTTTTTGCTACATCTCCTAATGGGTCTGCAATAATAGGAAAAGGAATGACTTCTCCTAGATTATCTTCTATCCACTCTACCCATTTCATATGAGGTTGTACTTGGTCAATAGATAATCCTAAAAGCTCCGTATTTAACCTCTGGAAAGTTTCATAATTCCTAGCAAAGGATACAAATTCCGTGGTACATACTGGTGTGAAATCTCCCGGATGGCTAAATAAAATGAGCCATTTCCCCTTATAATCCTCTGGTAATTTTTTGATGCCATAAGTAGTTTGGACTGTCATCTCTGGTAATTGATCTCCTATTAGAGGAATAGAATTCATCATTTCCACGACAAAAAACCCCCTTTATTCATACATAAACTGTTCGTTACTATATGTATGAATAAGGGGCTTATACTATTACTCAAATATTCTATCGCCTTGACTCTCTAACTTTACTATACATTCATCTATATATTTTAACTTCCCTAACATTTCTTTAGATAAGCCTTCTGCTTCTTCATGCAATTTTTGCGCTGCTTGTGAATTGCCGTCTTTAATAGCTGTTATAACCTTATCCCCTAAGTCATGAAACGCTTTATGTACACTGCCTATTTCCTTCCACTCCTTACTAATCATAGGGTGTTCAATAGCAAGTACTTGATAAAAATGACCAAACTCACATTTGTTTGAATTGGTTTGGAGTGGTACAACCTCCATGCTCTCCACCATGCCTTTAAGCTTACTTAGCCACTTCATATGCGCTAAAGAAGCCTTTTGAAGTACTGTACGGACTTCTTCATTGGTTACGGCATGCTTGCCACTTTTTAAGCCTGCATATAAGTGAGTTGCTTCACTCGATAAACGTTCATCTATAGTTGCTATACTCTTCGCATAGTTTACACTCTCTGTTGCTGCTTTATGAATGCTTTGAGTCATGTTACTTAATTTTTCAGCATCCGAACTAGAAGTTTCCATGGCTCTATTAATTTCCCCAGCCGCAGCCTTGATTCCCTTCATAGAACCATCTACCTTATTAATACTACCAATCATACCTTGTAGCATTTCAATCGTACTTCCTACTGTTCCTGAAACCACATCTATTTTTTCACTCATTTGCTGAGTAGAACCTAGTGCACGGTCTACACTTTCTTGTCCTTCTCTTGCTGCTAAATAAATGCTCTCTACAAAGGACTTCATACCATCTAGATTTTTCCGTGTATCATCTGCTAGTTTCCTCACTTCTTCTGCTACCACTGAGAAACCTTTTCCTTGTTCACCAGCTCTAGCTGCTTCTATTGCTGCATTTAAAGCAAGTAAATTCGTTTGGTTAGCTATATTTTGTACACTTTCTACTACTTTACCTACTTCTACAGCAATTTCAACTAATTGCTGTACTTTACTACTCATCTTTTGAGTATCTTCGATAACATTTTCTCTTAATAAACCTACTTCATTGAGTAGGGTTTTACTCTCATTATTTTTTTGAGCAATGGTACTGGATTCATTATTAAGACGGTCTAAAGTCTTTGCCGTTGTTTCTATTGTATCCGTTACTTCATTCATTGTAGCTGTTGTTTCTTCTACAATAGATAAATTGGACTCACTTAAGTTTGCCATTTCTTTTGCAAATTCCATTAATTCTGTTGAAATATGACTCATCTCTACATCAAAATTACTTGTTGAAGTGGCAATCTCAAGTATAGCTTTAGCCGCAATAGACATCCTTTTTTCATTGCTTAATAATTTCTCAAAATGTGCAATAACTTCACTATGAATAGGATGACTGCTCTTCGGGCAAGTTAATTCTTTTCCCTTCATTGTCTCCTCTACATAGTTCAATATACACTTCATTTCCTCGCATGCGGACTTTTTCTTAATGCCAAACATTGAGTATCCCCTTTCATGTCTTACGATAGTAGATATTATAACAAAAATTTTTATTATAATTTATTTTTGCACATATAATTATACTTTATTAAGTCTAGAGTGTCTATATAGGAAGTTACTAACTTTTACTAATCAAAAATTTTTCTCAATAACACTCGTGTATATTCTACTACAAATAAGAGCTGTTAATGGTGAAACAATAACTAACCCTATACATCCTACAAAGGTATGTACAATTTCTGCAGCTATGGATTGTGAAGTTAAAATATGAAGTAGGGGTGTTCCTTGTGCCATATATACCATCATAATACCAATGAAGCTTCCCATATAAGCAAGAAGTAAAGTGGTTGCTTGAGACCCTACTACTGATTTGCCAATATTTAAACCTGATAGCAGTATCTCCTTAGACGAAATATGAGGTTTTTTATCCACAATTTCATCAATTGCAGCTGAAATATCAATAGCTAAATCTACTATAGCTCCTGAGCAAGATAAATAAATAGCTGCTTGATAAATCATAGTAAGATTTAGACCCGAGTACCCTGCATAGAGAATAGACTCTGACCAAGGCATAACGGCACCATGAATTTGAAACCAGTTTCCAAAGATAATCGCCATAAAACAGGTCATAAATGAGGCACAGGTAGCTCCCAGTATGGCACAATAAGCCTTTTTGGTAAAACCTGCAACAAGTATAAGTGTTACCATTGCCATGGTTACACCAATCAATAAACTAATAAGCATAGGATGATATCCTTTAAGAAGCATAGGAATTAATAATTTCCATATACATAATAAGCTAAAAATAAAAGACATAATGGTTCTTACACCTATGGAACCTGAGAACACAATAAGGGCCACTGCAAACACTAACGCAAGTACAATTTCTTTATCAATACGGTAGTAATCTATCATATTGGCAAAGAGAATTTCTTCAGCTTCACCTTTCTCTAAAAGGACAAATGCTTTATCTCCTACACGAAAAAGCTTATCAAATTCTAATTTTCCTGTTAAAAGATTCGTTGCTTCTACCTCTACACCTTTATATCTACCTTGCATAATCCTAATTTGGCAGGTTTGAGCACCTTGTTTAATAAGCCCTGTCTCATAAATAGTACTCTCATTCGTACTTAATACTTCTGCTTTAACTGCTTCTGCATTGAAATACATTTGTTTTTCGAAACCCGTAGGAACAAGCATTAAAGCAACAATTAAAGTTAAGCAAACTAGCGAAAATACTCTATTCTTATCCATTAAAATTTTTTTCATATTAATTTCTAATTGCTCCTATCTTTTTTGATACAACTTTAATACAACAAAAAGTGGAGTTAGGATCCACTTTTTGCTACTATGTGTTTATTTTTATAGAAATACGTACTAAAGATCACGTAATAACTAGTTAAGCTTACAAAGCTCTACCATCTTATTAAAGATATCTGTATTGTCATAAGAACCATTAAAGATTTCTGCACCTGTACCCATTGTATATACTGGAACAGGTACACCTGTATGTGCATAAGAGGTCCAACCAATACCTGCTTTGTTATTAAGGATATGTGTAAGTGTTATACTAAGTGGTTCATAGCCACCATAAAGAATTTCTACTTCCACACCTGTACTACGTATTTCTTTAGCCTTCATTGTTTCTTCAAAAGCACTAACCAGTTTGTTGTACTCGTAATCAGTCAGAACTAGAGCTGAATTTTTTGCTACTTCTGCATCGTTAGGACTTATTAGGCCAAAGTTTTCTTGAATAAGTGGAAACACTTCTTCAATCGTCCCTTTTTTATTACCTACTGCTACTTCTTTTTTATAATCCTTTATAAGATTATCAAATTCTACATAAGTCATTTTTTGATGTGAAAGAAGATTAAATGCTGTATCATAACCTGTTGTTGCTTGACCAATACTCATACCACCTGTTTCATGGTCACCTGTTACAACAATAAGTGTTTCCTCTGGATGTTTCTTAGCAAATTCCATTGCTACTTTTACCGCTTCATCTAAAGCAATAGTATCTTGAATATTCGCCATAGCATCATTAGCATGACCTGCCCAGTCAATCTTCCCACCTTCTACCATCATGAAAAAACCATCTTCATTGTCTAATACATCAATCCCTTTTTGCACAAAATCTTTAAGTCTTATAGATGTGTTTTGAGCATCTAAATCGTAGTACATTGCCTTAGAATCTTGTAATTCTGGACTGATTGCATACGTCTTTCCTGAATTGTTATTAAGAGATAGAATGTCTTCTTTTGTATTAACAATGTTATAACCTTTTTCTTTGATAATTTCGTAGGCATCTTTTTGATCACCATTTGCACCTGTTGGTTGCACAAGACCACCACCTGCAAAGTAATCAAAATCACTCTCTGCTAATTGAAGTGCAATATCATACATGCTTTTGCGGCTAGCAACATGTGCATAGAAGGCTGCTGGTGTTGCATGATCAATGGATACTGATGAAACAATCCCTATCTTATACCCCTCTTCTTTAAGTTTCTCTGTGATACTCTCTGGTGCTGTTTTTTTATCAATACCTAGGCCAATGACACCACTATGTGTTTTGATACCACTAGAAATAGCTGTAGCTGTTGATGCTGAATCTGGACAAAAGGAAGTAGAATCTTGTGTTGTAGCTGACCCTACTACTGGAAATTGTGTGATTGCTAATTTACTAAGTTCAATGTTACTACTTTTCATTGCACTCTGGTAAACTTGTGCTGCATTAAGTTGAACGTAGGACATGCCATCTCCAATGAATGTAAAGATATATTTAGGCTTTTTATAAGTTGCTTGATTCACACTTTGTGTTTGTACGATCTTTGTTTGGGCGTTTGTTACTGTGCTAAAAGCTGCAAGACCTGTTGAAGCAATGGCGATACATGCTATAGCTGTGAATAATTTTTTTACTTGTCTCATTTCTATTCTCCCTCATCTTTAAATTTTAAAATTTCATATCTTTATTTATTTGTATTTTATAATTCCAAGGTTAATTGTAGATTAGTCCAAAGTTATATTTATGTTAAGACTATATTAATCCTCTTTTCTATATAATCTTATTTCTTTGTAAATAGAATTTACTTTTCAGCACATACTCATACCACAATGTACTCAAAAAAGATTAAAATAAAAAAGCTGTACAACTAGAAATTTCCATTAGTCGTACAGCTTTTCTCATAACTAAAATTAATTATTTTTTAGAATACAAGCGAAACCACTAAAATCTTGTATAGGATCTATAATCAAAGTATTTTCAACGATGTGAACTGGACACTTTTCACCAAAGGCTTTTTCTATCTCCCAATTTCCACTTGGAAGCTTAATCTCTATCTTTTGCTGCATTGCTTCTTTAAAGCCATGACAAACCAACAATCCCTTTTTTTGCTCTCTATCTAAACGTAATACAGCTTGTGTGCCTTCTGGATGACGGGTATTTCTTGATCTATTTCCATAAATAACTGTTTTACCATATTTGATAATCACTTTACAAGCTTCATAAAATGTCATAGCTTCTTTTATAATCTGCCACTGCTCTTCATTCAAAGCTTCTGTATTTCCTGAGAGGCAAAAACGTCCTAGGAAAGTAGAAGACAAACGATAATAGAAGGTTTGCTTAGTATATTCTGGATTAATAACTGCCCATATTTGACTTTGACGTGGCAAGATAAGGTTGTGTAAACTTGCAGCAATATAAGGGATCTCATCACATTCATGCGCATCTGAAAAAGAACTCATGGCCGTTAGATCCATCATAGAGGGCTCAAGCCTATGACCACCTGAAGCACAATTTTCAATCACTAAATCTGGAATTTCTTCTCTCAGCATTCTAAAAAATCCTTTTACCGCTTGCATTTGCTCCCGCAATCCTTCTCCTAAGCTTTCCGCTCCATCACAGCCTATCCCTATAGAACCATTATAATCCACCTTTAGATAAGCCATCTCATTTGCTTTAAGAAAATCTATCACTTTATTTTTTAAGTAGGCAATCGTTTCTGGATTTCTAAAGTCCCAAAAGCTCCTATCACCACCCGTTACAATGAGCTCATTATTTCTTTTAAGATGCATCTTATCATAAGCTTTTTCAAATACTTTTGCCCCTTTGGTCGTCACCTCAAATTCAAACCAAATGCCAAGCTTAAATCCTAACTCTTTAACTTCCCTAGAGGTAGCCAGAATACCTTGTGGGAATTTCTTTTTTGAGTATTCCCAATCGCCATTTCCTCCTTGCCCAAAGGAGTTCTCCAGTACATCTGTCCAGCCTGCATCTATGGTGATGTACTTAACAGCACTTCCTTGCATTCTTTTAGCTATAGCTAGCATTTTATCGTGAGTTGGATTTCCCCAAGTAGTACACCAATCATTAAACAAAATCGGTAAACTTTGTTCTGAAGCTGGCTGCTGATCTACATATTTATGATGCATTTCAGTTAGATTATAACATAAGTCATCTAGTGTTCCTTTTGCTGTGCTAATAAAAGCCTTAGGTGCTTTAAAGCGCTCCCCAGGCTTTATAGTCTTCCACCAACTTCCAAATTCACAGTCAGCTATTCCTCCCGAAAAAGAATAACAATCATTTTCTCTAGAAAGCTCCATCTGCCAAGAAGAGTTACTGGCTAACTGTGCCCCCCAAAAAGTTTGATTTTCTTTATCTTCTACTGCACCAAATGAGAAAAAACGTTTAACAGGGTGAGACCCTATACATCCATATCTTTCACTTTCAGGAAAAGCACAAAGCCAAGAACGCTCTAAATTAAGGTCTTCTATATCATCTACGCAGTGTTTACCCTCTAAACTCCATCCTCCTCTGTATCTATGTAGGGCTAGCGCATTAGGCGCATCTGCTGTGTGATAGGGGCTTATATTATCTAAAGAAAAACTTGTTAGCATATCTAACGTTACACTTCTAGTGCTATGATTCAAAAATTCAGTCTCAACTTCAAAACCCTTTTCATTTTCATAGTGAGATAAGGTATGAATAACCTCATATCCTTCCTCTGCCTTAAGATGAGTGATAACCTGTGATTTTCCATTTTCCTCTATAAGCTGCTGCGAATAAAACTTTAGAAACTTTGTAGATTGCCCATGCTTTAAGGTATTGCCTGCCCCATTACCTTGATTGTGGTGACGAAGTGCTAAGTGACATAAACTTCCTACCTCCCAAGCCCTTGCATCCATCCCTGTTTTGACAAGTTCAGGTATTTGAAGCCACTGTCTTCTTTGCTCATAACATGACTCTTTCGCATCAGGCAATAAAACCATCGCTATTTGATCGGTTTCCTCATCTAATAAATATTGAACTGTTATTCCATTAAACCAATAACTTTTAGTAGTTATATTCATCGTTTTAAGCTCCTTATCTATACTTTTCTACATACATGTATAGGTTTGCTATTATTTTAAGACGGCTCCTGCTGTCAGTGAATTTTCTATTTGTTTGTTTCCAAAACAATAGACAATAACAGTTGGAATACTGGTCATAATCATAGCTGCCCCTATTAATCCCCAGTGGGAAACACCAATACTGGTAAAAAAGCTTAGTAGTCCAACGGGTAATGGGCGTAAGTTTTCTTTTCCTGCAAGGATAAAAGCTAAAAAGAATTCATTCCATGTGTTCATAAAGATAAGGACAAACTGAGTGGCTAAAGCGGGTTTAACTATAGGTAATATAATTTGGAAAAAACATTGATACACGTTACATCCATCAATGCTGGCTGCCTCCTCTAGTTCTTTGGGTAGCCCTCTAAAAAAAGCATTTAGCATCAGTACACAAGAAGAGAGTGCAAAAGAAGCATAAGGAAGGATAAGAGACATCCTGGACCCCTTTAGTCCAAAAGTATTTACTATCATATATAAGGGGATAACCACTACTTGTGCAGGGATAATAAGCCCCATGGTTAAATAGACAATGGCATAGTCTGCAAATCGCCATTCCATCCGACTTACGCAATATGCCAGCATACTACCTAAAAAAATGGTAATAAGTGCAGTGCTCAAGGTATAGATAAAACTATTATTGAGATATTTTAAAAAATCAAAGGTCTTAAGTGCTTCCCCATAGTTGGTAAAAACCCATTCCTGTGGCAGTCCAAAAGGATTATTATAGACTTCACTTTTAGATTTAAAGGATAAGTTAAGCATCCAAAATAATGGGAATAAAAAGCTACAACCAAGTATAAATAAAATTATCTTTATCAGATAATCTCCTATTTTATGTCTCATATTATCAACCCCCTTATATAAGTTAAAATTCTATTCTTTCTTTAGCAGTAAACTTATTGATAAGAACAGTAACAAATAAGCATTCTATAATAAATAAAACAGCAATAGCACTTCCTACTCCAAATTCTGAGGTCGAAAAAGCAGTATAATACATTTGATAAATAACTGTTCTTGAACTATCCCCAGGTCCACCAGAAGTCATTACACGTACATGAGCAAATAAGCTCATTGAACCTAATACAGATAAAATTAAAACGTATTTAATCACATCTGTTAGTAATGGAATAGTTATAAAAAAACTTGCCTTAAAAAAATTGGCTCCATCAATCATAGCAGCCTCATAATATTGTTTGGGAATCGATTTAATTCCCGTATAAAACAATAAGGCATTAAGCCCTATATACTGCCATAAAAATGCAATCGTAATACAAATGACCACTGTACTTTTATCGGTTAACCATTGATGTGCCCACCCTTCAAGACCTATAGATCTCAAAAAGCTATTAATAAGTCCCCATTGAGGTTCATACATTGCAACCCACATTTGAGAAATAACGGTTACAGATAAAACTGCTGGAAATACAGAAGAAAATTTAAAGAAATTTCTTGTCTTAGGTGTTTGAACATCTATCGCAAGGGCCAATAACAGGGATAAAGGAAGTGCAACTAATAATGAAATCAGTACGATAATAAGTGTATTCCCATTAGCCCTCCAAAAAGATGCTGAACGTAGTACTTTAATATAATTATCAAAGCCTACCCATCCTGAACTGTTAAATCCATCATGCTTTTGAAAACTGATGAGGATCTGAGGTAATATAGGGTAAACAGTAAATATCGTAAATAAAAGTAGACCTGGAAATGCAAAAATAAAGATTGAAAGCTTGTTTCTATAATGTTTTTCCATAGTGTAACACCAACTTTCTGTCATATTAAATGATCAACAGTATAAATCAGATATCCCCATATAAGGTGAGTATTTACACTTATACAGGGATATTGAAAATGCAAAATACTATTTATTTTTTAAACCATGTGTTTTCTTGCCAAATACTGTTGAAATCCTCTACATATTGCTCTGCTGTATAAGCACCTGTTAATAAATTACCACCTATTGTTCCAAACTCCGTACCTGTTTTAGCATCCATAGCATTTAAGAATATAGTTGGAATTTTAAGCTTAGTATTCTCGTATAGTCTAATATTTTCTTTCATAAGTTCACTTTGCTCTCCAACTTTTACATTGGTTTGTAAATTAAGCTTTGAACCTTGTTCTGCATAGAATAATGCTTCTTGAGATACACAATATTCAGCAAGCTTAACAGCCATTTCTACATTTTTACTGTTTGAATTAACAGCATAACCATTTAAGGGTGAACCCCAGAATTGTGTAACATCTTCAGTTGCATATTGCGTATTAGATGTAGGCCACATAAACATCCCAATATTTGGATCAGCTGATAAGTTAGCTGTTTCCCAAGAAAATCCACCAAACATAGCTGTTTTCTTAGAGGTAAATAATTCTAATGATGGGCCATAGTCAAGATTGGCTACTCCCTCTGGGAAAACACCTTCTTTTGCCATTGTTTCAATCTTTTTAACTGCCTTTAATACCACTGGATTGGTAAAGTCTGTTTTGTTTTGTAATAAGTCTAAGGCTACTTGAGGATCTTCACTTTGAATCATTGTTTGAACCATATAAAGTTGTGGTGCCCATCCACCTTTACCCATAATAGACATTGGTACAATGCCTTTTTCTTTTAATGTTTTACAAGCTGCCATAAATTCATCAAAGGTTTTTGGAATAGCAACACCGTTTTGTTCAAAAATATCTTTGTGATAGAAAATTCTTGGAGTAAAATAAGTATCTGCACCTGCTGATAAGGCATATATCTTACCATCTGAAAACTTTAGTGCCTCAGGAATTGCAAAGTTTTTAATAAAGCTATCATCTGTAATATACTGAGTATAGTCAAGCTGATTTCCAGCACTAATAACTGCTGTTGCAAAACCTGCTTCACTGTACCATACATCTGGCAAGTCTCCTGAAGCATTATATGTTTTTAGTTTATTGGAGTAATCCTCTCCGCCA
Source organism: Sporanaerobium hydrogeniformans (assembly GCF_002735925.1). Classification (GTDB taxonomy): domain Bacteria; phylum Bacillota; class Clostridia; order Lachnospirales; family Cellulosilyticaceae; genus Sporanaerobium; species Sporanaerobium hydrogeniformans. The sequence continues at coordinate 80,281 of NZ_PEDL01000007.1, forward strand.
CCACCTGGCTCAAATTCTATCTCTACATTCGGAAGTTCTGCTGCGAGATTTTTCTTAATGTAATTTTCTAGTATTTTAATTTGATTTTCATCTGTACTAAGGGACATCAATCTTAATTTTACTTTTTCTTCTGAAGCAGGCTTAGGTGTTTCTGTCTTACTTGTTTCAGTAGGAGCTGCCTGTTTAGTATTTGTTTCAGCTTTTTGTCCACCACAGCCTATCATACTCATTGCGAGTGCTACTGTAAAAAACATACTTAATTGCTTTTTCATTTTCATTATAATACCCCCTAATTTTTCTTAATTCATTACTCGTCTTAATTATAGGATAATTTAGAATTTATAGAAGATAATTTTGTTGGTATCATAAGTAAAATTATTTGTTATTACTTGTTTTACTCGTAATATACCGACTCGGTGTCATACCAAATTCTTTCTTAAAGCACTTTCCAAAATAATTAACATTTGAAAAGCCTATAGCATAGGCTACTTCTGTCACACCAACATTCCCTCGTTCCATAAGTTCAATAGCTTTGTTCATTCGATACTTGGTAATATATTCGTTAAGTGTCATATCCATCTGTTTTTTAAATAAAAAACATAAATAGGTATAATTCATATAAACTGCTTTAGAAATCAAATCAATGGTAAGGTCACAATTACTATAGTTTTCAGCAATATAATTAACTACAGCTTCTACAGTTTTTGATGATTTGGCACTTTTATTCTGATTAACGTACTCAATAATAGTTGAATAAATTTCAATGATATATTTCTTTATATCTTCAATTGTCTTTTTAGATTTTATATTCTCAAACAGATTTTTAAAGTACGTATGGGATACTAAATCAAACTTCATGTTGTTTTCTGCAACAAATTCCAAACAAGGAGTAACCATCTCAACGGCTATAACAAGCAATAATTCCGGCTCAATGTTTTTTTCTTTAACTTCCTCAAATAAATACTCAATAATTTGTTTAACATCTTCTAAGCTTCCCAGCCTCATATTGGCTAAAAGCTGCATACGATGTTCAGCCTGAAAAAAGTGACCTATAAAACCTATTTCTGAAACGGATTGATGGTGTATAATTAAATTTTTCCCCAATATCAATTTGTTCCTTAAAGCATATAGCGCTTCATTATAGGATATTGCAATATCTTTTACTTCTTTACAATAGTTGCCTACTCCAATTGTGATGGTAAATTGCAAATATGTTTTTACTGCATCTAAAATATTTTCAAACGTTCGATTTAATTTTTCTGCTTTGAAATCTTCTACTGCTTCAAAACTTAATAGAATACAAATCCTATCTCCACTATCTATACAGGTTTCATAGACAAAATCATTTCCTAGTAGTTCCTCTACTATGTTTATAACCCCATAGTTCCAAAGGTGTTTTTCATGATAACTCCAGTCTGAATAGTCTTCACTATCAATTTCTAGCACAGCTACTATATAGATGCCTAATAATAAGTTGACTCCTAGATTTTTAATTTTATCTAAAATAACTTTATTACTTAAAAAATCATTTCCTTTTATTAATTCATTGAGAAATTGGCCTTTTAATACAGGTAAATTTTTGCTTACACTTTTTTTAAGCTCATGCATTTCAACTTTTATTTTTCTTTCTTTATGAATAAGTTTGATGGTATCCTGCAGTGCATTATATAGTTCTTCGTTAGATACGGGTTTTAAGATATAATTATGTACACCAAGAGTTAAAGCTTGCTTCGCATATTCGAATTCACTATAGCCTGAAATAATAATGATTTTAATGTTATGATTGATCTCTTTTACCCTCTGAACAAACTCTAACCCATCCATTAACGGCATATTGATATCTGCAAGGATAATATCTGGATTTAATGTTCTAACACGCTCTAATCCTTCTATCCCATTTTTAGCTTCACCACAAACGATAAGGTCACATTCTTCCCAAGGAAACGAGACTTTTAGTGCCTCTCTAAAATAGTATTCGTCATCAATAATTAATACTTTCATTGTAAAAGCCCCTTTCTCTAGTAAATAATCATTTACTATCTAATGGTATACTAACCGTAACTAGGGTATATTCCCCTTGTACACTTTTAATGCTTATACCTGAATGACTTCCGTATAGTAGCTTTAATCTTTCATCTATACTTCTAAGTCCAAATGACCTTGAATCCGATTCTCTTAATAACCCAAACCTTGAAATCTCGTCTAATCTTTCTTTAGACAGTCCTACCCCTGTATCTAACACCTCTATAATAATAGAACCCTCTTTTATATAGCCTTTTACTAAAATTATTCCTTTGCTTTGGCTTTGTTTAAGACCGTGATAAATAGCATTTTCAACTAAAGGCTGAATAGTAAGCTTTGGTATAGTATATTTAAATATCGTGTTATCAAAATCAAGAGTATAATCCATATATTCCGCATATCTTAGCCGTTGTATACTTAAATAGCTTTCGATAATTTTAACTTCTTCCTCTACAGTAATCATCTCATTTCCACGACTTAGTGATATTTTATAAAAGTTAGAGAGATACTGAATCGTTGTCAGTGCATATTCCTTCATATCCAGTTTGATAAAGGAAGAGATTGTTTCCATCGTATTATATAAAAAATGAGGTTTAATCTGAGATTGAAGTAGCTTAAATTCATTTTCACGCTTAAGTTTCTGCTCTTTATAAATCTGTTCCATCGATTGTTCCAACTGATTCATCAACATATTAAATCCATTGGCTAATACGCCTACTTCCCCATTAAGTTCTCCACATGCTCTTACTTTTATATTACCATCCTTTATTTTTTCCATAGTACCCAGTAATAAATAAATAGGTTTAGTTACTGTATGTGAAATAATATAGGAGGTTATAAATACAATAATGACACATAAAATAAGTATCCAAATAATAATGCTTCTAATCTTATTCTTTTCACTTACTATTTCTTCAAGTACTGAAACGCTAATCACCTTCCAGCCAAACTTTCCATACGCTTTCATAGAATATAAAACAGGAATCTTTTTATCAGTGAGTAATAAATTTCCCTTGTCCTGGAGCTGCTTATAGACGCTATTTTTTATTTTAAGAACCTGTCCAATATCTTTATATAAATCAGCTTTATTATACGAAGAAATCACTTTATTATTTTCATCCACAATATAATAGCTACCTTGCGCATTGGCTATATTTTTTGTATAAATATTAGAAATATTGACTTCATCTACAAATAGTGTGACCACCCCTAATGCCTCTCCTGTATTTCTATCCCTTATAAGCTTTGAAACTGAAAACACATCTTTTTTTCTATGGTCAATGAATTCAAGGGGTGCAAGTCCCGTCCAAGTAGGACGCTGTATTTGATATACTGTTTCAAGATAGTCATTATGAATGATTTTATTCACACTCTTTTCATCAATACTATGACCTGAATAAATTACTTTTTTATCTTCAAACACTGCTATACCTGCAATTTGTGTATTAGGTGATATAATATTACTTACAATCTCAGACATGGCTGTTTTTATTCTTAAATTTTTGAGTAGTATCTTATCTGCTTCACTTGTATGTTTTATTTCTACAAGTTCTTTTTGCAGTCTATATTCGGAGGCAATCACTCGAGAGTAATCTTCTATACTATTAATCATTGTATCTAAATTAATATTAATAAGATCAATTTCTCTTATGGAACTTCTTTTAGTACGTTCCATAAGTTCTTCTGAAAAAACCTGATTAGCAAATATAGCAAAAAACAACAACGCTACTGTAATAATTAAAGTATTTGAAACAAATATCTTATTTTTTAAAGAAAAGTTTTTAATTTTTTTGATAAAGACCATATTACAACCTCCGAATAATGCTACAATAAGCAACTCACTTATTATTACTAAATAGTATAAATTACATAAATATTTTACACAATCATTTAATTTATAAAAACATCCATTGTAGGTTTTTTAAATAAAAAATATCCGCTCTTAAATGTTTGTTAATCTGTTTTAGATTAGTACAAACATTTAAGAGCGGATATTTAAACTTATATTTTCATTAACTTGTAACAGTTGTTAGCTATTTATTCCTATATTACATATAGGCTCCTATCCTATCACTCACTTCTTGATAACCATATTTCTTTTCATTGAGGCCTACTACTTCCCCCGTAATTTTAAATTCTTTAAAAACAAGAATACGTCTTGAAAGAGTAATGAGTTCTGGCATATCTGAGGAAATTAAAATAATAGACTTTCCTTCCTCCTTAGCTAGCTTCCATATTAATTCATGAATGTATTCTTTAGCGCCTACATCAACACCTACTGTTGGTTCATCGATAATTAAAATATCACATCCTGCAGTAAGCCATTTACCTATACTTACCTTTTGCTGATTACCTCCTGATAAGCTGCCTACACTTGTTTTAGGAGTAGGAGTTTTGACTTTCATTTTATCAATCATACTTGTAGCAATAGTATTTTCTTCTTTAAGATTAATCTTACCAAACTTATTCCTAAGCTTATGCCATATACTAATAGAAAAGTTATTTAAAACACTATCATCTAAGATAAGTCCTTCTTCCTTCCTATTTTCAGTAATATAACCTAGCCCATAGCGGTAAAGACTATCTGATATAGAGGTAATCTTAGCTTCTTTACCATGAATAAACACTTTTCCCTCATCAAAGGAATCTACTCCCATGAGGAGCTTGGCAAGCTCTGTTCGACCTGAACCTACTAAACCATAGAATCCCAATATCTCACCTTTTTTAAGATTAAAATTGATGTTGTTAAATTGCCCATATTTACTGAGTCCCTTAACTTCCAAAACTATTTTATCTTCTATATTTAGTCGTCCTAGGTATTTATCTGCCTCATCTCTACCTATCATCATCTTAACAATATCATTACGTGAAAGTTCTTTGCAATCCTTTGTGCCTACATACTTGCCATCTCTCAAAACAGAAACCTTATCACATAGCTCAATTACTTCTTCAATTTTATGTGAAACAAATATGACACATACATTTTGCTCTTTCAGCTGTTTAACAATCTTAATCAGATTATCTGCTTCAAATTTGGTAAGCGAAGAAGTAGGTTCATCCATTAAAATATAGGATGCGTTAGATGAAAGTGTTTTTGCAATCTGTATAAGTTGCTTTTGTGCAGCTGTTAAATCCCCTATTTTCTCAGTAGGTGAAATATCTAAGCCTACCATTTTTAAGTATTTAGCAGCAACCTCATTCACAGCCTTCCAGTCTACTATCCCTTTCTTTTTAAATTGTCCAATACGATCTAGCACGATATTCTCTGCAATAGTTGCCTGTGGGATAACCTGAATCTCCTGACTAACCATATTGATACTATGGTTAACCGCATCTTGAAAGCTCTTATTCTTAAGCACCTTACCATCCAATAGAATTTCACCTAATTCTGCTTGGTAAATCCCTGTTATAATTTTCATCAAGGTGGATTTGCCTGCTCCATTTTCCCCCATTAAAGCATGTATCTCTCCTCGCTTAAAGGTTAGGCTCACATTGTCTAGTGCCTTTACGCCAGGAAATACTTTAGTAATATTTTTAATTTCTAGCATCTTGTGCGGCTCCCTCCATTTCCTTTAGCATTCACTTATTTTTCAAGATACATTTCTGTAAGTGAACTTAAAATACCTTGTGTGACATTATCTATATCTGCTGTATAGGTTGTAAGATTATCTTTACCTACAACAACACATCCTGCATCAATAAAGTATTGGCCTTCTTTAACTTTATAGCCTTCATCTAATAGCTTAAGTACCATACAAGAAATATAGCCATGGCCTTTTGGATTCTGAGCAATTGTTGCATCTAAAACGCCCTCTTCAATAGCCTTTATAACGGTAGGATCTGTATCTATACCGATTGTATAAATTCTTTTATCCATACCTTGCTTTTCATAGTAATCACTTAAGGTTTGAACAACAGCAACTGTTGTATTAAATCCCGTGCATACAATTCCATCAATCTTGCCTACATTAGCAGAAAGAGCACTTTCGATCTTACTTACACCTTCCTCAGCTGTTTTAATACCTGCTACTTCTTGGATAATGTTTACATCAGGATACTTTGCTACACATTCTTCTACTCCTTGTTTTCTAAGAGTTGTATTAGGATCTTCTAATACTTCAAGTACATTAAGGATATTACCTTTTCCACCCATCATATTAATAACTGCCTCTGTTGCATTATAAGCTGCCTGCTTCACATCTGTAGCTACTGCAAAAGATGCTGTAGTTGGTTTACCTGTATCTGTACCAAAATTAATTACATGAATCCCTCTATCTGTAAGTTCCTCATATAAACCATTGGCACCACTAGCATCACATGGATAAATAGATAACCCTGTCATGCCTTGAGCAGCTAAAGCTTCTACCTTTTCATTTTCACTGGCCTGTGTCCAGTCTGGACCAATTTGCATTTTTACCTCTATTCCTTGATCCTTAGAAAACTGTTCTACCCCTTGCTTTACTTCATCAAAATAAGGATGAGGTGCTGGTGCATACCATACAATTTGACTCTTAGAATCTTTTTGAGCTCCTTCTTTTTTAGATGTTTCTTCCTTTTGTGTCACTTCTGAATCTTTACCTGCATCTGTACTTGATTGACCTACTTGCCCTCCACATCCTGTTAAAGTTCCTAACACCATTACTCCAGTTAAAAATAATCCCCATATCTTTTTCATATTCAAATCCTCCTTAAGTTATTTTTATATACTTTGCGTTACCTTCTGCTGTGCCAGCTTAAGATCCTTTCTGGCTTTGTATGCTTTCATAATATTGTTAATACTATCAAGTGATACGGCAAGTAATAAAATTGCTCCTAAGTAAGCTTGCTCGAAGTAAATATTAGCATCTACCATAACAAGTCCATTTTTAACCATGACAATGAGGAATGAACTAAATAAAATGCCTATAACATTAATCACCCCACCTTTTAAGGCTGTTCCTCCAATAACTGCTACCGCAAAAGAGATTACCATCCAGTCACCACCTGTTGAAGGCTGAGCAGAACCTGTTCTTGAAATCCAAAGCAGTCCAGCCACAGCTGCAAAGAAACCTGATGCAATATTGGCTAATACAACGGTGTTGTTGGTATTAATTCCTGACATTTTAGCAGCTTCTATATTTCCTCCAGTTGCTAAAACACGACGTCCTGTTACAGTGTACTTAAATATGTACCCTACGATAATAAGTGTAATAAGTGCAAACCAAAGTAATAAGGGGATACCTAAAAACCCTTCTCTTCCTAAAAATGTAAAGCTTTTAGGAATCTCAGTATAAGGATATCCTTTTGAAATACCATTAATAAGGCCTGTAAAGATAAATGAAGTAGCTAACGTTACAACAAAAGAATTTAACTTTAACTTCGTCATTACAAAGCCATTGATAAATCCTGATAAACACCCCACAATAAGTCCTGCTACAATAGCCACTAGAGGTGGGAGACCCATAACATGCATGCAGTACCCTGAAATAACAACTGTTAAGCCTCCTATTTGCCCTAACGATAAGTTCATACCCCCTACAATTACTACCATAGCTTGCCCTAGTGCAATAAAGATATAGATAGCTGCTGTTCGAGAAATATTAAATAAGTTATAACCTGATAAAAAACTATCTGAAAACAAAGAAAATATAATAAAAAGTGTGGTTGTCGCTAAGATAACCGTTATTTCACTTCTAGCAAATAGGCTTTTTATAGTATTTTTCTCTTTCACTTGTTGTTCCTCCCTTTCTTTAATCAACATGGAAAACCTCTTCCATGCTTGCCCACCATTCATCTTTGGTAGCACTTTCTATTTTTTGCTGGCATGGATCCGTGTATTTCCACCATTCCTGTGTTTTAGGGTCCTTTGCCATCTTTTCCATATCTTCTTGGTAGTCTTCTCCAATGTATTCATAGTAACTAAACAAATAGCCATCACGATAGTAAATAGAATAATTGCGAATATTACACTTATAAATCCTATCTAATACTTCTGGCCAAACAGCTGCATGAAGTCTTTTATATTCTTCCAGCTTATTAGGTACTACTTTAATGACTGAACCATATCTTTTCATATGCTCTCTCCTATCTGTACTCATCTATTGCTTCAAACATGGCTACAATGTTTTCTGGCGGTACATCTGGCATGATATTATGAACAGTATTAAAAACAAAGCCTCCACCTGGTAATAAAATCTCTATATTTCTTCTTACTTCATCTTTAACTTGTTGCATAGTTCCTCTATTAAGAATGTTGCGTGTATCTACCCCACCTCCCCAAAAGGTAATATCTTTACCAAATTCTTTTTTAAGTCGTTCTGGTTGCATATCTACAACACAGGTTTGCACTGGATTAATGATGTCATAGCCTGCATCAATTAAATCTGGCATAAGCTTATAAATAGAGCCACAAGAATGTAAAAAGGTTTTCATCTGACTGTGCTTATGTACATAGTCACAAAGCATCTTGTGACGTGGCTTAAAAATAGTCCTATATTGCTGTGGAGACATAAAGGGACCGCTATCCATTCCTAAATCATCTCCAAATCTTATAATATCTACTATATCCCCAACTGCCTCACATACCTTTGCAAGTGTTGCTAGGTGCCCTTCTAAAAGTGCATCTACAAGTCTCTCTACTTCTTCTGGCTCTGAATAAATATCCATTAGGAAATTATCCATTCTTCTTAAAAAAGTTCCCCATTCAAATAAATTACATCCACATACAATCATGAGTGCCTTATCTGTGGTGTTCCTAAGATGAATGCATTTTTGCCTTAATTGCTGCCAAAAGTCAAGTTCATCAGCATGATCCCATGGACTATGTGCTAATTTTTGCCATAATACTTTATTCATAGCAACTCCAATATCTTTATAGCTTTCTGGATATTCATCAAGATAGGGGAAAATTGTTTGATCGAAGAAGGTAGCACCTTGAGGCATTTTTGCAATAATCTCTCCAAACTCATCCCTAGCCACATAAGCGCCATTAGGTTGTAATTCTGGTTTAAACCATTTAGGGTAATAAGCTGTATCTCCTGTTGCCAAAGTAGTAGGTGCCCAATCTTCAGGGGCTGCATTAAAAGCTCTTCCTACATCAATAACATCTATTCCAAACCTATCCAAAATAGCTTGCTCAGGCTGCGCAACCTGTTGTACAACATCATATATATAGGTCTTTGAATCCTTCATGTTTAAATACTTAGTTAAGTTGGTATAAGCTATAGCCGAAATACCTGAACTAGGGGTAGCACCTAAATCTACAGGTATACGAGTAGGTTGCTTATGATTAACGCTTGCCATTACGATCTCTCTACTAGTCATAATTTCCTCTCCTTATTTAGATAGTGTTACCAAGTCCTTGATACTCTTATCATAGCTTAGTCCACATGAGGATAATACGCAGATTACGCAAACTAGTTGTTGTTTCGCGCATATTTATGTTGTAATTTTTATTTAATTACACTAAAATCATATTAATGATACACAACTCTTTTTTAAATGCTTTTAAATTTATTCTATTTTTTTAATAACTTTTTTATATGTATTTTATATTTTTTGTGGCATTTGTAAAAAACACTTTTATTTTTATAATTATATTCATTTTTCTCATCATGGTCTATTACGATTACTATTTGTCTTTTTACGCAATCACAAAAAGGAGGTTCCTATGTTTAATACCTATTCCAAACTGATTATTAATCAGAAGTTTGAGTTTAAACTCGGCAAATACAGTGTCATCTGTAAAATTGTAGATTACTGCACTTTTAATCTTGATCAGTTATCAAACAACATACATTCTCATAGTTGCTATGAGCTTTGCTTCATCCTTAAGGGTAAAGGTATCTTTACTTATAATGATGTCGATTATCCTATTGCTGCTCAAGATATCATATTGACAGACCCCTATGCTTATCATGCTATTACTTGCACGAACTACGACGAATTATTTTTGCTTTATGTTTTTATCGATATCAAGTGCCCAGATAACTCTGTCCCTATCTCTTCTCTAGAAGATAGTATTCTAGAGCAGTTTCTTAAACAGCATCAATGTATTCACTCCAAAAGTTCTAAGATTTTTACATACCTAGATTTTATTAATAACTATAGTCTTTACTGTTCTAAATTTGATTACGGACTTTTACAAATTACTAAAACGCTACTTATGGAAAGTTTCCAATATCTTACTACAAGTAGAACTCAGTCTTTATCCTCTAATATTCCCTTTACTACCTTGGAAAAAGCGCAAGATTATATTGATTCCAATCTTCATAAGAAAATTTATATTGAAGATATCGCTAAACACTGTTCTATCTCCATACGTTCACTCCAGTATGTGTTTAGAAAAAATCTTAATACCTCTATCATTGAATATATAAATGAACATAAAATTAAACTTGCCTGTCACTATCTTCTTAACCATTTCTCTATTGCAGATACAGCTAACCTAGTTGGTATGCCTGATATCAGTCACTTTAATAAAGTTTTTAAAAAAGTTACAGGTTTTACACCTAGCCAACTTCAAAAAATAGGTACTTCTAATAATGGTTTTGGTAGGCGGCTCTAGTAAACCTGTATAAACGTAATATATTTTTTCTTTTAGGTTACACTAATACCTAGACAATTGAATTTTTTCGTTTTAAATTCAACAATATGAGGTAACCTATGAAAATTAAAAAACTTTTTAAAACAACTCTTTTTCTACTTGCTACTACTGCAAACCTGGTGGGATGTAGTAACCAAACAACTCCTACTACTAACACCTTAAAAGTAGGAATGGTAACCAACTCGGGAACCATTGAAGATAAGTCCTTTAATCAAGGTACTTGGGAAGGTATTGAACGTGCAAAGAATGAGTTAGGCGTTCAAACGATGTATCTCAAACCTAACGGAACAACAGAAGCTGAATACCTTAAAGAAATTGGCAATTTAAAAGATGCCGGCTTTAACCTTATTATCACTCCAGGTTTTAAATTCGAATCAGCTATCTATGCTGCCCAAACTAAATATCCTGAATGTAAGTTTATTCTCTTAGATGGGGCCCCTCTGACGGTAAAACGACTTATGTAGCAGATAACACAGTATCCATCTTCTTCGCAGAACATGAAGCAGGCTTTTTAGCAGGTGTGGCTACAGCTCTTGAACAAAAAACTGGTGAAGTAGGTTTTTTAGGTGGAATGAAGATCCCTTCCGTTGTGCGTTTTCAAACTGGCTTCATGCAAGGTCTTCAATATGCTAATAAAACACTTGGAACCTCTGTTAACTTAGACCCTACTAATAGTATTTATCAAGGTTCTTTTGAAAATGTTGCAGCAGGTCAACAAATTGCTGCTCAAATGTATGATAAAGGTGTACAAACTATTTTCTGTGCTGCTGGCGATGTGGGTTTAGGTGCCATTACAGAAGCTAAAAGTCGTGCACAAGCTGGAAGCTCCGTCTGGATTGTAGGTGTAGATGTGGATCAATATGCTGATGGTCTTTATGCAGATAATCAATCTGTCATTCTTACTTCTGCTGTCAAAAAAATTGATAATGCTGCCTATGATATGATTAAGGCTGAGCTTGACCACAATTTCCCAGGTGGTCAAACCCTCACCTTTGATGTGCACAATGAAGGTGTAGGACTCCCTCCTAATAATCCTAACCTAAGTAATACCACTCTTGAAAAAGTAAATGAAGTTTATCAAAAACTTCAGAGTGGAGAAATCACCGTATCAGCTGAATAGAAGAGGTGTTTTTCTCATATATGAGAGCCTTACTTAAAATAAAAAATCCCAATGACTAGGTTATTCTCCACTAGTCATTGGGATTTTACTTATTTTCTGAAGGCTCTATAGTATTTGGATAAACACCTGTACCATCTAAGCTCATACCTGGCTGATATTGATACACTTGCTCTCCACTAAGCATCACATCTATAATTTCTCTATGAAAAAGGCCTATATATGCAATAAAGCTTACAATAATAATTAAAAAGATCTTTATTTTGGGCCATAGCTTCATGTCTTTAAATCTCATACTCTTCCCTCCATTTTTTAAACATGCATAATTGTTCCTTATTATCTTACACTATATAAGACTCATTTGAAAATAAGATGTTGATAAAAATTTCTTGCTTCTCTTTAAAAACTAAGATATAATAACACATTCTTATTTTTTTACATGACTATAAATGCATTTAAAGGAGATTCATCTTTATGATAAAATTATTTACTCATAATGACCTAGATGGTATAGGCTGTGCACTTTTAGCTTGTCTTGTTTATGGACAAGAAGAAGTGGCGTTCGAAACCTGTGGTTATGATTTTATTAATGACAAGCTTACCGAATATATAGAAGAGAAAAATTTTGAGAATTTTACTCGATGTTACATTACTGATATTTCTATGAATGAAGAGGTTGCCACAAAAATTAGCACCTTGGTCTCACCTCGAAATGAAATTTCAGCTTCTATCCAAAATCACTTTCAACTTCTTGACCACCATACGACTGCTACCTTTTTAAATGCTACTTCATGGGCAAAGGTTCAGCTTCAAACTGAGGATGACACTCTTTGCTGCGGTACAAGCCTCTTTTACGACTATCTCAAGTGGCAAGAGCCACAAGCTCTTGCTCTTTTAAACAAACCCCTTATTATAGAATTTGTAGAAAAAATTCGTCGCTATGACACATGGGATTGGACTAGACTAGAAGATTTAGAAGCTAAGCAGCTTAATGATTTATATTATCTCCTAGGCAAAGAACGCTTTATGGCTTACTGGCTAGAACGTCTTTCTAAAGGGCAAGGAACTTTTGATTATGATGCTACCCATAAGCTCATCTTAGAAATGCGTCAAAATGAAATTGATAAATATATTGAAGCCAGAAATGAAGACTTAACCATTCAAAGAATTCTCTCCTATGAGGCTGGTATCGTCTTTGCAGATCGTTTTCAAAGTGAATTAGGTAATAAACTTGCTGAACTTCACCCCGAGTTAGACTTTATTGCCATGATTAATATAAATGGCGGTGTTTCTTGCCGAACTAATAAAGATACTATTCATTTAGGAGAAGAAGTAGCTAAGGTCTTCGGTGGTGGTGGTCATGCCAAAGCAGCAGGTCTACCTGTTACAGATACTATTCGCCAACTTGTTGTAGAAGCTATTTTTAAACAGTAACAAAAAATGCAAGGGCTTGTGCCTTAGCTCACCTCCCTTGCATTTTTATGTATTAATGAAAATCTATATATAACCCTATAAAATTTTTCTTACTTCGTCCATTCTAAATTCTTTTAGATATCTATTAGGACTACTTGTAATAAGAAGTTCTAGTTTGTCCCCCTTAATCCGTCGCACTTTCCCTTTAAGCTTAGTGCCTATTATATTAACAGGTGTGCCTAATTTAATCTCTTTTACCCCATTTTCTATCTCACATCCACACTTATCTTCTTTCATAAATACTCTCTTACATTCTTTGCAAAAATAAACTCTCTGCATTTTCTTTCCCCCTTATAATTTAAAAAATATTTTATATTTTTATATAATATACTCAAATACAATAATTTTTATTATATAAATTTTTTATTTTTTTTGATATAATAATCTTATTCAGTTATAAATAACTTACCACTTAATAAAGTGTATAGCACCCAATACTTTTTTTGAAAATGACCACTACTTAACCGGCTTTGCTACTCAAACAAAAAACAGTTTAATCATTAGTAATTTAAACATAGCACTTGCAATATTCGAATAATTTTAAGGGGGAAATATTATGTTTAGGTTTTTAGGTTCAAAAAGAACAGAAGCTATACAAGAGATAGCAGCTGTACAAGAAACAACAAATGCTTTAGATAATCATCTAAGTGCACTTGACTCTAGTGTCTCCTATGTAGCTAAAAGAGTTGACAGTTTAATGAAAGATGAATCTGCTATGGATTCTACCCTAGGTAATATCGAATCTTCTTTTAATCATGTTGTAGGAAATATCCAAAATATAGGTGGTACAATTACTACCTTCTCCTCTAACTTCGCTAACCTTTCCAAACTCTCTGTTGATATTAATAAACTCATGGATGAGTCTATGGATTCTATCACACGTTCTGACGTACGCATGGACAAGCTCAAAAATAAGATTAAGCAATTAGAACAAAATATTCAAAGTGTATCTGCTTCTTTTGAACAGCTTCAAAGCTCTTTTAATAATATTCGTCAAATGTCAGATGGTATTTCTAATATCGCTAATCAGACTAATCTCTTAGCACTTAATGCTTCTATCGAAGCAGCTAGAGCTGGCGAAGCTGGTAAAGGATTTGCTGTTGTAGCTGAGGAAATTAGGAAGCTCTCTACCTCCACCAAAGAATTAGTTGGTGGTATCGAAACACAAATGACTACACTCAATGAAGGTGTTGCTAATCTTAGTGAATCCCTTTCTGGTTCTAAAGAATCTATTGATAAAAGCCTTGTTTATGCTGAGCGTACACAAGAAGCTGTGCGTGAAGTTTATGCTGTTTCTAATTCAGTAAAAGACAAAACAACAACTATTAATAAAGAAATCACCACCACTAACTCTGAACTTTCTTCTATAACAAGTGAAGTTTCTAACATCCTTCGCTCTACCACTCAAGTTAATGATAAAATTCATGAATTTAATACTTCTGTTAAAAATAAATCTGCTATCTTTAGTGACATTATTAACTTCATTGAACAGGTTAAAACTCTTATTTCCTTAAAATAAAAATATACCCTTTTATGCCCAAAAAGTTTGGTCTGTGGTTTTAAATAGCCACTCCCAAACCTTTTCTAAGGCATACTTGCTTCTAGGAAGCTAAACTTTTTTCATGTTTTAATCTCTTAAATATTTCCTAAAACCTACTACATGGTCGCAGTCATAACCTAGCCTTTTGTACATCTGATGTGCAATCTGCCTCGTTTCACCTGAAACAAGATAGATATATCTACATCCTCTTTCCAATGCAATTCCTTCTATAGCATGAAAAAGTTTTTTGCAAATCCCTCTCCCACGATAGCTCTCATCTACAATAACATTTTCAATCGTCATAAAGTGTTTATATTTACCTGCTAAATCAAACCCTACTATTCCCATAAGGGTACCAACCACCCTCCCCTCTACTTTAGCCCCTAATAAATAGTAATCTTTATTTTGACAAATACCTTCAAAAACTTCTTCCATCTCCTTAAGGCTTTTTTCGTCGTCACAGAGTCCTCTATAAAGTTCTTGTAAATCAGTCAGTTCTTTTTTAGTAATTTTTTCAATAATCATCCAGGATGTCCTTTCATGGGAATTCAGTTTACTTTATTTTAGCATAGTTCTTTTAGTATGTAACTTTTATAAACATTTTCTTTTTAAAGTCATTATTCTTTCAAAAAAATCTCCTTATTATAAATCGTCTTTATAGCTTGACAACTCATAACAAGGAGAACTTTTTAAATTTGATAAATTTGACTCGCACTCATTAATTCCATTTTATGGTGAGATAGACTCTCAATAGCCTTTTGACAATCTTCTGTACGAAGGATAATCGATGCATCATCTCCTACTGAAAAGGCATACATGTACTCAATACTAATATTATCTTCTGTTAAATAAGTTAATAATTTTTTAAGTCCACCTGGTGTATTAGGCACCTTACAACAAATAACAGGTGTTTTTTGAACAGAAAAATCATGCTCCTTTAAAAGCTTAAGACCTTCTCCTGGATCACTTAAAATAAGCCTGACAATACCGTAATCAGATGTATCCGCAATAGATAAAGCAGATACATTAATATTCGCATCTCCTAAGATAGCCATAACCTCATAGAGTCTTCCTGATTTATTCTCAATAAATACGGAAAGTTGTTCAATAATCATATCTGATCCTCCTCTTATTTTTGTCTCTTATCAATAATTCTCTTTGCTTTTCCTTCGCTTCGTTCAATGGTACGAGGCTCTACAAGTCTTACCCTCACATGAAGACCTAATAAACTAAATAGTTCATTCGTAATATGCTTTTCAACTCGCTCAAGTGATTTAATAGCATCTGTGAATAGGCCTTCTTTCGCTTCTACCCATACCTCTAAAGTATCTAAATTATTAATACGATCTACAATGAGTACATAGTGTGGCGCTGCCTCTGCTACTTTTAGAATAATACTTTCTATTTGTGATGGGAATACATTTACACCCCTTATAATAAGCATATCATCACTGCGCCCTGTTATCCGGCCCATACGAGTAAGGGTTCTTCCACATGCACAAGGTTTTGTGTAAAGTTTCGTTACATCATGTGTACGGTAACGTAGAAGTGGTAAAGCTTCTTTTGTAATACAAGTAAAAACAAGCTCTCCTTCTTCTCCATTCGGCATAAGCTCTGTAGTATCTGGGTTGATGATTTCAGGTACAAAGTGATCATCATTAATATGTAAACCATGTTTATGTTGACAATCAAAAGCTACTCCAGGTCCCATAATTTCACTTAACCCATAGATATTCATAGCCTCTATACCAAAAGTACTTTCAATGGTTTCTCTCATTTCATCCGTCCAAGGTTCTGCTCCGAATATACCTACCCTTAAATTCGTACTACGAGGGTCTATCCCCATATTTTTCATACTTTCCCCAATGTAGAGTGCATAGGAAGGAGTACAAGCAATAGCTGTAGAACCAAATTCTTGAAGAAGTTGTATTTGCTTCTTAGTATTTCCACCAGAAATAGGAACCGTCGTAGCCCCTAAGTACTCTGAACCATAATGAGCACCTAAGCCACCTGTAAATAATCCATAGCCGTATGCAACTTGTATAATATCTTTTTTCGTTAGTCCATAGGCCGTATAGCATCTAGCCATCATATTTTGCCACATCTCAATATCATTTTTAGTATATCCCACAACAGTAGGTTGACCTGTTGTACCTGAAGAAGCATGGATTCTAACTACTTCCTCCATTGGTACTGCAAAAAGTCCATAAGGATAGTGGTCCCTTAAATCTTGTTTATTCGTAAAGGGCAATTTACTAAGGTCATCAATACTTTTAATATCCCCTGGCTCTATACCTAATTCTTTCATTTTTTCATGATAAAAAGGGACATTCTCATAGACTCTATTGACGGTTTTAATCAATCTTTCGGTTTGAACAGCTCTTTTTTGCTCTAAACTATAGGTCTCTTCCTCTTGCCAATATTTCACTACTCTTTCCTCCTTATATGCATCTGCTACTATTTACACAGAACTTATAGTATACAATTCTAACAAAAATTGTATCATTTAAGGTAAGATTATGCAATATTTAAAGTCCAATCCTTCATTTTTTACAATAAGTTATTATTGAATTTATTTTTAAAACTCTTCTTTATCCTCTATCTCCCATTCCATACAGCGTTTAATTGCCTTTTTCCATCCTCGATATTTTTTAGCACGTATCTCTTTTTCCATAACAGGTACAAAAGTCTTATCCACTCTCCATGCTTCTAGTAACTCCTTTTTATCCTTCCAATAGCCGATAGCTAGCCCTGCAAGATAAGCAGCTCCTAAGGCTGTTGTTTCTGTTACAATAGGACGTACAACATTCGCCCCTGTTATATCTGCTTGAAATTGCATGAGAAAATCATTTTTACTAGCACCGCCATCTACTTTAATACTGCTTAAGCTATGTCCTACATCTTCAACCATAGCATCCATTACATCTCTACTTTGATAACCTATTGCTTCCAAAGATGCTCTAATAATATGATTACGATTTGACCCTCTAGTAAGACCTAAAACACCTCCCCTTGCATACATATCCCAGTAAGGTGCTCCTAACCCTACAAAAGCAGGTACTACATAAACCCCACCACTATCTTGTACCTTATTGGCAAAATAAGCTGTATCACATGCTTCATTAACCAAATGCAATTCATCTCTTAGCCACTGTACCGTAGCTCCACCAATAAAGACTGAGCCCTCTAAAGCATATTCTACTTCTCCATTTAACCCAATAGCAATGGTCGTTAATAGCCCATTTTTACTGCTGATGCATTCTTTACCTGTATTCATAAGTACAAAACAACCTGTACCATACGTATTCTTTACATTTCCCTTTTCAAAGCAGCCTTGTCCAAAAAGTGCTGCCTGCTGATCACCAGCTATACCGGCTATAGGTACACGTATACCTCCCTTAGCCCCTAAATTGGTTGTCCCATAAACTTCAGATGAATTCTTTACTTCAGGCAGCATACTCCTTGGAATATCAAAAAGCTGTAAGAGTCTTTCATCCCATTTTAATTGCTTTATATTAAAGAGCATGGTACGAGAAGCATTGGTATAATCTGTTACATGTACCTTCCCATTTGTTAATTTCCATACAAGCCAACTATCTACTGTTCCACATAAAAGCTTCCCTTCCTGTGCTGCCTTTTTAGCTCCTTCTACATGGTCTAAAATCCATTTGATTTTACTAGCAGAAAAATAGGCATCTAATACAAGCCCTGTGGTTTTCTTTATATAGTCTTCCCAACCTTGCTCTCGTAATTGGTCGCAAAACTCAGCTGTACGCCTACACTGCCAAACAATAGCATTATAGATCGGCTTACCTGTTTCTTTATCCCATACAATGATTGTTTCTCTTTGATTTGTAATACCTAGGGCTGCAATATTTTCTTGTGTAAGATTAGCCTTTGCCATTACCTCTTGAAGCACCCCATATTGAGAAGCCCAAATTTCCATAGGATCATGCTCCACCCAACCTTCTTTAGGATATATCTGCATAAATTCCTTCTGACTTATTCCTATAATGTTTTGATTTTTATCAAATAAAATTGCCCGTGAGCTAGTAGTCCCCTGATCAAGGGCAACAATATATTTCTCTTCCTTTTTATAGTCACTCATTTTTCTTCTCCTTTTCTCTCTTTAAATATGGAAAAAGAGCACTAATAGCCTTCTTCACTACCTTTCATTGCCTCATGTAGTTTATATTGCTACATTTTTTAAAGTAGTTTTTAGAATGACATTAGCACTCTCCTTATCTTTTAGGGTCTATAATAATACATCAACTTACCATTATTATTATTTTCCAAATAATCTCTTACAGCTGCAAATTCACTGGCTTTACTAAGCTTTTGACTCATGGTTCCAAACAAAGTTTCAAAAAAAGTTAATTCTCTTACTTGGTCATTGACTTCACATCCATAAAGGTCATTATCCTTTTTAAGACTTTCTAAAGCTGCTTCATAAGTCGCTACCTCGTCGATTAATGCCTGTTCTTTTGCTTGATAAGCAGAATAAACTCTCCCATCTGCTAACTCCACCACTTTTTCACGGGAGAGCTCTCTGTTTTCAGCTACAATATCTACAAAAATACCATAGGTTTCATCAATCATTGACTGAAGAATCTCACGTTGCTCCTGTGTTAAAGGATTCCCCATTGCTTTATTTTTCCCTGATACAATGTTTTCGGTTTTTATACCTAGCTTTCCTTCCAGTTCACTTGTGTCTAGCAAAGACATAATCACGCCTATGGAACCTGTCATGGTCATGCGGTTAGCAAAAACCTTATCTGCTGCCATACAGATATAATAACCTCCTGAAGCTGCTGTTTGTGCCATATAGGCATAAACAGGTCTTCCTGTTTTTTCTTTATATTCCTTTAATTTAAGATAAAGCTCATCAGATTCATAAACACCACCACCTGGTGAGTTCACATAAAGCATGATAGCTTTGTTCTGATCACTGTTTATAAGCTGATCAATGGTTTGCAAGGTCCAGTTATGATCATACCCTACCGCACCAAAACCTGAAGCTTCTCCACCAATAACACCTTCTACATAAATTACATCAATACTCTCACCCTTGGCTACCGTCTTAATCACATGATTAGTTGCATCTAAATTACTTAATTTACCTGCATTAACACCTAACATATTTTTTATAACACTGCCCATCAAACTAAACCATAAAATGAAAGATACAATAACTGCTATAATAATCACTATGACTAGAAATCCTTTATTTCTCTTTTTTCCTTGTGATTCCATATTTATTCCCCTTCACAAAAGCTTTTATTTTTATTTCTTTTGATAGGCCATTTTGCCTGTTTCATACAAATTATTACCTTGACTATCAATAGTCACAATAACAGGGAAGTTTTCAACGGTAAGTTTATAGATCGCTTCAGCTCCTAAATCTTCAAAGGCGATACACTCCATCTTTTTAACACATTTAGCAAGTAATGCTCCTGCTCCACCAATGGCAGTTAAATAAACTGCTCCATACTTTTTCATAGCTTCAATCACCTCTTGGCTTCGAAGCCCTTTACCTATCATCACAGTCTCACCCCATGCCATAAACTGTGGAGCATAGGCATCCATGCGTCCACTAGTGGTTGGTCCACAGCTTCCTATTACTTGGCCTGGCTTATGAGGTGTTGGACCTGCATAGTAGATAGCTATATCTTTAAGATGCATAGGGAAAGGTTTTCCTTCTTTATGCTGCTCAATGATTCGCTTATGGGCAGCATCTCTTGCTGTATAGATAATACCATTAAGAAGTACCTTTTCGCCTGCTACTAAACTTCTAGCTGTTTCTTTATCCATGGGTGTATTTATTTGTTTGTTCATCCTCTTCCTCCCTATAAGGTAATACTCTTATGTCTATTTACATGACACCCCATATTAATGGCTAAAGGCATCGATGCAATATGGCAAGGGTAGTCTTCTATATGTACAGCTAATGCTGTTACTGAGCCTCCTAAGCCTTGTGGTCCAATACCTAATTTATTAATAGCTTCAAGGAGCTCACCTTCTAATCTCGCCATTCGTTCATCCGGGTTAACAGAGCCTATATCTCGCGTTAGGGCTTTTTTAGCTAGATAAGTAGACTTTTCAAAATTACCTCCTAAACCAATCCCTACAACAACGGGAAGACATGCATTAGGACCTGCTAAACGAACTGCTTCTAAAACTGCTCTTTTAACTCCCTCTATTCCCTGTGAAGGAGTAAGCATATAGACCCTGCTCATATTTTCACTACCACCACCTTTGGGTGCTATAAGGATTTCTAACTTGTCACCTGCTACTATTTCATAATGAATCACTGCTGGGGTATTATCTTTAGTATTTACCCTATAAAGAGGGTTCTCTACAATAGACTTTCTTAAGTAGCCTTCCTTATACCCCTGCCTCACTCCTTCATTAATAGCTTCACTTAGGAGGCCTCCTTCTATATGCACTTCTTGACCAAGCTTTACAAACACAACAGTGGTGCCTGTATCTTGACAAATGGGTACTTGTTCTTCCTTGGCGATATCTGCATTATAACAAATATCTCTTAAGATATCTTGTCCTACTGGACTTTCTTCCTTTACTATTCCCTCTTTAAGCTTAACATAGACGTCTTCTGGTAAATCATAATTGGCTCTTATGCATAATTCTTTTACACTACTTATAATCGTTTCTATTTGTATTGTTTTCACACTATTTCCCCTTATTCTTTTGTTCTTTTATAGGTTTAAACGGAGGGATAACCCCTACTGCTTGCAATGTCTTTACACATACTGCTACAATTGGACCTAAAATCAGCCCTAAAACGCCAATTGCTTTATAACCTATATACATAGATATAACAGTAACAAGTGCATAAACACCAATTTGGGTAGAAAGTATCTTTGGCTCCATAATTTGTCTTGTAATAAATATTATACCATAGATGCCTAAAAGTCCTATGGCCAACATCAAGTCCCCTACAACTAAATTATAAATTGCCCATGGTATAAGTATGGTTCCACTGCCAAACACAGGAAGTGCATCAACTATAGCTATAATAATAGCTAGAAGAAGTGCATAATTAATTCCTAACACAAATAAACCTACTAAACAGATTCCAAAAGTAATGCTCATAAGAATGACTTGTGTCTTAACATAACCACCTAAAGCACCTAATAAACCATCTTGCATCACCACAAATTTAGAAATAACTGTCTCAGAAAGCTGAGCCTTAATAAAATTTTTAATGTACTGATAATCCCGTGTTATAAAAAAAGTTGCAATGAGCATTACAATAATAAAAATAACCATATCTGGCACTTTACTTACCACATTATATGCTCCTGGAATAATAGCCGTAAAAAAGGCTCCTATTCCTTCTAATATCTTTTCAATTGTAGTATCTATATTAGTAAAGACCTCTGAAGCCGGCAGTACACTTAAAGCACTCCCCCATTCATCTTGAAAGTCATTAATCGTCTCAATAAGCTGACTACTAATATCAGGAAAAGCACTCGCAAATCCTACCATTTGATGCCAAAGCTGCCTAACTAACATAGAAATGATTCCTAGTACACCACTTAAAATAGTTAACATACTAAAAATGGCTGCTATTCCTCTTGGAATCTTCACTTTTTTATTGAGCCAAGTTACAAAAGGATTTAATAGCATAGCAAATAAATAGGCAATTATAAACGGAGCAATATACTCTATAGCCTTTAGTCTAAAGAATAAATAAATAGCTACTAATATAAGCCCAATACGAACCCATTTTCTCCCTATATTTATATACCACTCTTCTAATCCTTGCATCCTTTTATACCCCCTCATCTTATTTCTAATATATCATATAAATATTCCCGTTAATATAGGATTTCAAACTATTTTAAAGGATTTTCATAAAGACACTATAAATTATTTTATATCCATTTTTTGCAAAAAAAGAACACCCTATTGGGGAAAATAGGGTGTTTAAATAGAGTTTTGTAAGGGTTTGCTATTAGGATTTATTTTTGCTACTTTAAATTTTCAAGAATGTATTTAGGGGAGTTAAGAATCTCATTTAGTCTAATTCTCTTACATCTTTAAAATTTGGGGTTTAGGGGAATAAAATAGCAAAAATAATTCCCTTTAACCGCATATTGCGATTAATATTTCCGTTCGTTTATAGAATAGCAGTAGTTTTTGTATTTTTTTGTACAAATTTGTAAACAAAATGTTAACAAAACATTTTTTTCTACTACATTCTATTTTTTTAGCTTATTTTTGCATTTTATTTTATCAAATAATTCCACCTTAAAGCAATAAATTCATCTCGTTTTAAAATATATTGCCGCTACTTATCTACAAATCAAAAAAATCCTCCTATTCCACATACTTAATAAGGCTCTTATATGCAAAACAGGAGTATTCTTTTTTAATCTTATGACTATGCGACTGAGGGGACTTGAACCCCTACGTGATTACTCACACTAGAACCTGAATCTAGCGCGTCTGCCAATTCCGCCACAATCGCTTAAAGACTTAAAATATGCAAAAAGACCTAAGCTTTAAGCTTAAGTCTTCTTAAGGATGCGGAAGATGGGACTTGAACCCACACAAGCGCATTGCTTACAAGATCCTTAGTCTTGCTCGTCTGCCAGTTCCGACACTTCCGCATATTTTCTTTTCCCTAACGGACTACTTTCCTTAGGACAAGTATTATTATATCGAACCCCCACGTTTGTGTCAAGCATTTATTATTTCTTTTTTTCTACATAATAATATGTTAGAATAAGTTAACTAATTCATGAGTGAGGTATGAAATGAAAAAATTTTGGCACAATAATACTTATTTAAAAATAGCTTTATATGCTATTTTTGTAGTCGTAGTCTCTATTTTATTTTACAGAGTCTCCTCTAATACAGATAATATTGCCCCTGCTATTATGAATTTCTTTAAGGGCATATTCAACACTCTATCTCCTATTTTTTATGGTTTATTGATTGCTTACCTTTTTAATCCCATTATGGATTTCTTTGAGAGGTATCTTCTTAAGCTATTTAAGCCCCAAAAAATAAAGTATCGTAAATTTATTCGTACTTTATCCATCGTTATTGTTTATATCGTCATCCTTGGAACATGTGTATTAATGATTCGTTATCTTGTCCCTCAAATCCTTCAAAATATTAAGGAGCTTTTTGATATGCTTCCTATTTATATGCATGCATTCCAAAAGACACTTGCTTCTTTAGAGGGAAATATAAATGAAGCCATTACAGCCTTTAGTCTACCTATTGATACACCTAAGCTTTTTGAAATGATTAATGCTAATTTACAAGACTTTTTAAACTTTTCTAAGTTAAATGTAATGGTTTCAGCTCTTTTCTCTACTATTGTTACTCGTGCCTATACCTTTACCTTTTCTCTTTTTAATGGAATTATGGCATTAGTAATAGCATTTTATACTTTGCAACAAAAAGAAGCTTTTACTTATGGTGCTAAACGTGTGATCTATTCATTTTTCAGCGTACCTACTGCGGATAAAATCATCACTATTTCAAGCGAGGGTCATCAAACCTTTATTCGTTTCTTCATCGGAAAGTTTATTGACTCTACTATCATTGGTATACTGGCATTCATTGGCTTAACCATTTTAAAGAACCCTTATGCTATCTTACTTGCCTTTATCGTCGGTGTCTTTAATATGATTCCTTATTTCGGTCCACTTTTAGGAGCCATTCCAGCAGTTATTATTACACTCTTTAGTGGTTTATGGCCAGCAACTCTTGTAGGACTCTTCATTTTCTTACTCCAACAGTTTGATGGTCTTATCTTAGGGCCTAAAATACTTGGAGATTCCATTGGACTTAGTCCTTTCTGGATTGTCTCTGGTATCCTAGTTGGAGGGGCATTATGGGGTGTTTTGGGCATGTTCTTTGCTTCACCTATTATTGCCATTCTACTTGTTAATATTAATCGCCATATGGACAAGGTACTGCATACTAAACACGTTGCCGTCCCCCCTACCCTCTTAGCAGAACCTACTGGCTCTTCTAAAGAGGAAATTAAAAGTAGGAAAACTAAAAAATAAAAAACAAATGTCTCCTAATAAGTTTAAAACTTCCTAGGAGACATTTTATCTTTATAACATTGCATTAATCTTTTGCTCTAAAACAGTTTTAGGAACAGCACCTACTACAGTATCTACTACCTTCCCATCTTTTAAAAACACAATGGTAGGAATGCTCATTACATTATATTTAGTAGCTACCCCTCTATTTTCATCTGTATTTACTTTACCGATTTTTACTTTACCTTCGTAGTCTTTTGCTAGTTCTTCAATAACAGGAGCAATCATTTTGCAAGGTCCACACCAGTCTGCATAAAAATCTACTACAACAGGTACAGATGATTGAATTGCTTCTTCTTCAAAATTGTTATCTGTAAATTTAAAAGCCATTTTCTTTTCCTCCTTAAATCGACCTTATTTTACTCCCTTGTTCATAGACATTATATAGAAGTCTATTGTTAGTTTAGTCTATAAAATTTATAAATGCAAGTACTTTTGCATTTACTAGTAGTATATCATGTTCGAATATTTCTATGCAGAACTATCTTTTTGAACTTGAATGAAAAGGCTTCGTTTTTTCTTGTAAATAAGTCTCCATCTCATCTAATCCTTGAGTAAATTCTCCCCAAAAAGCCCTTGGGCTTCTAGATTTTTTCTTCCCTTTTTGCTGAGCAGCCTCGTAGGTTATATCTGTAACAAACTGCTTTACAATATCTTGAAAGCTCATAAACAAGCTCCTTTCTAAGTATCTTACTATACTATATGAAAGAACCTTGGCTAAAAACACTGGTATTAGACATGAGCTTGTGGTTTTAAAGCTTCTAATCGATTAATGGTAAAGCCCATTTCAGAGAATTTTTTCTCATACTCAGTCATAATATTATCTTCCATTCCACTATTATGAAGATCTAAAGTTACGTTCTTCATAAGCCAATTGCAAGCTGAAAATTCTTCAATGGAATAGGCAAATAAACCTTTATTATCTGTCTTGAAGTGAACTTCTCCTTTAGATGTTAAAATAGCTTCATACATTTCTAAGAAGCTACGGTCTGTTAAACGACGATTTGCATGACGTTTCTTAGGCCATGGATCAGAAAAATTTAAATAAATACGTTCTATTTCTCCTAATTCAAAAACCTCTCTACACTCTCTTACATCCCAAAATAAAAAACGCATGTTATGTGGAATCTCTTCATTACGATTTGCTTTTTTACAAGCCTTATAAACAACAGTTTCAGCACGCTCTACTGCTATATAGTTGATATGTGGATTACGAAGAGCAAGCTCTGTTATAAAGCCACCTTTACCACACCCAAACTCAACATGAATGGGGTTTTCATTTCCAAAGTATTCTTTCCATTTTCCCTTTAAATTTTTAGGCTCAAGAATAACTCTTTCGTCTTGTGCCAAATATTCAGGTGCTCTACTATCTCTTCTTAGACGCATCTTTTTAACTCTCCTTGTTCTTCTTTTATGTTATGCTCATTTTTATTTACTTAGTATTCCAACACTAGAGAAATGGATTATAAAAACGTCCACCATTTTTAATCATCATTAAAAAAGCTACAACTAAAAAAGCTGTTGCTACACCAATAGCTATATAATCTCCTTTTTTAAAAGGACGTGCACTATACCATGTACGTTTTTTATTGTTTCCAAAAGCTCTTAATTCCATTGCACAGCTAATGGTTTCAATTCGGTCAAGGCTTGAAAAAATAAGAGGTAGGAGTATAGCTGTAATATTTTTAATACGTTTACTTAACTTTTCTTTTTTAGACATATCAATCCCCCTTGCTTGTTGAGCAAAGGCAATATCATGGTAATCTCGTTGTACATCTGGGATGTAACGAAGGGCAATAGCTACAGCATAAGCCCCCTTGTAGCTAACTCCTATTCGGTTAAGGGAAGCTGCAAATTCACTAGGGTGTGTAGCTACCATAAATAAGAGCGCCATAGGAATAATGGATAGATATTTAAGTGTAATATTAAACTGATAGAAAAGCTGTTCTACTGTTACCGTATAAGGACCTACCAATTTAAATAAATCTGTCCTCATTCCATAAATCTTTACACCTTCATAGGGTGAAAAAAGAAAGATCGCAATATTATTAAGAAGTAAAAATACTAATATAAAATAAACTACAAAAGCTACATCTTTAAACTGAATCTTAGATACCTTAAACATTACTATACTAAAAATAAGTATAATGGCTAATAAGCGTGTGTCATAAGTAAGCATCGAAGCAAAGGAAAATAACAGGAGGCAAATAAGCTTCGTTGCTCCTGTCAAATAGTGAATAGGAGAATCCTGTTTGATATATCCTAGCATAGTTTGGCTCATTACAACCTCATCCTCCTATCATAATCAATAAAACATTTTACAAAGGCTCTTGGCTCATCTATTCCTACTTTAAGTGCCAATTCATAGAGAGAAGTTTTTTTCAAATAAGCCTTATTAATGGTTTCTTCATCGGTCAAAATGTATGTGGTCAAATCATCTGCCACCTTTTGCCCCTCTGAAACGACAATGGCTCTATCAGTATACTCTAGCATCAAGTGCATATCGTGTGTAATCATGATAATAGTCATACCTTGCTGATTAAGCCCCTTAAGAAACTCCATAATCTCAGTGTAATGCTTAAAATCTTGACCAGCTGTCGGCTCATCTAAAATGAGCATTTCTGGACGCAACACAAGTATAGCAGCAATCGTTACACGTTTCTTTTGTCCAAAGCTTAAAGCGGAAATAGGCCAGTTGCGAAATGGATAAAGGCCACACACCTTTAGTGTTTCATTCACACGCTTTGTTACCTCCTCTTCACCTATGCCACGTACTCTTAGACCAAGAGCAACCTCATCAAAAATCATATTTTGAGAAATCATTTGATTGGGATTTTGCATAACCATCCCTATTTTTTGTGCACGCTCTTTAATAGTATCCTCTATCATATCTTTTCCTTCAAAAAGGATACGTCCCTTGGTTGGTTTAAAGAAGCCACAAACCAACTTCGAGAGAGTAGATTTTCCTGCACCATTTTTCCCTACAATACTTAACATTTCTCCTTTATAAACTTTAAAGCTAATATCCTTTAAAATTTCCTTTTGAGGATTATACCCAAAGCTTACTTTATCAAATTCTAGGATAACTTCTGCCTTTTCCTCTATTAATTCTTTTGATTGATCCGCATACCAGGTAACAAGTTGGTCTTTGCAGCTTTCTACTTGAAGTGTATGTATACGTTGGGGCTTCATCTCTGATATTACCCTGCATCCTGCATACTTTAAAGCTGTAATATAAAGAGGTTCCCTGATACCCGTATCTTTTAAAAGAGATTGCCCTAAAAGCTCTTCTGTACTCGTATCTGAGATGATTGTCCCTTCATCCATGACAATAATACGGTCTACCTCCTGGTGAAGTACATCCTCTAAGCGATGCTCAATGATGATAATAGTTTTGCCTGTCTTTTTCTGAAGCTCATCAATCAGTTCAATAGCAGTTTTACCCGTTGCAGGGTCTAAACTTGCTAACGGCTCATCAAAAAGTAAAATATTTACATCTCCAATCATAACACCTGCCAAGTTTACACGCTGTTTTTGACCTCCTGAAAGACTATGTGGTGCACTCTCTAATTGGTTATCAATTTCCACAAGTTTAGAAGCTTTTCTCACTCTCTCCTTCATCTCTTCTTGAGGCACACAATCATTCTCTAATTTAAACGCAATATCCTCTGCTACTGTTAAACCAATAAACTGTCCATCCGGATCTTGCAGAACGGTTCCTACCTCATTAGATAGCTCGAAAATACTTGAATTTTTCGTTTCCTTACCATTTATAAGTAAACTTCCTGTTATTTCCCCTTCATAATAAAAGGGAACTAATCCATTTATACAGTTGGAAAGTGTACTCTTGCCTGAACCTGATGGCCCTACAATAAGCACCTTTTCTCCCTCATAAATGGTTAAGTTAATATGTTTTAGCGTAGGTTTTGCCTGTGCATTGTACTGAAAATTAAAGTCTTTAAACTCAATAACTGGCTTTTTCATCCCAAATCCTCTCTAGTCTTTAACATCCTTCGTGTCATACCCTCTCATTTACTTACTTGTATATTTAACCTCTTACCTTGATACTTAGAATACCTTGGTTATTTGTTTCACTTTTATATTATACTCTATCTTTTTTCTATAAGAAGCTTAAGTATTCGCTTAGTTTGGCTAAGCCTAGCCAAACTAAGCATTGTTAATTTCCCTTACCTATTCTTTATCTAAGCTTCCTTTTTTAGTACGTGTCTTAGCATATGCATATAGTAAGGCTGTTCCTAACACCCCTACTGTAATAATATTTGAAATACCTGCTACACTACCTTGTAAATAAAGTTTATCAAGTGGTTCTGCATAAATTACAATATCTAATGTAGGTGCTACAAGCCCCCATGCAATAAGGTTAGCAATAATCTGGTAAATATTAAAAGTAATCATCTCTTTCTTACCAAATACGCCTTCGCTTACATGAAGCTTCTTCCAAGCAAGACCCATTATTAAACCTACTACTGCTGAAGCAATAATCCAGCTAAACCATGGCATCCCATATGCTGTAACATCCTTTAAAGTATGTCCAATAAATCCAATAGCTGCCCCTGCAACTGGTCCATATAAAACTGCCATTAGTGCTAAAAAGGCATAAGCTGTCTGTATTTCTGTATTAGGCACCCCTGTTGGTATAGCCGCGAAACGCCCTAACACTAAGAATACAGCCGCCCCAATACCAATAGCTACAATGGTTTTGATAGATAGAATCTTTTTTTCATTCATTCTCTTTTCCCCCTTTTTTTAATTTCTCACTTTAGTATCTACTCTACAACTTTAGTAAATCTCACTTTTGAGCCTTTCAGTCATCCTGCTCCTACTCTTTTTAAATAGCTTTTTTAAAAACAGCACTAGAAAAAGCCCGAGCATAATGCTCCGGCTTAGCGCACGAATGATTATACTCATCTTCCAGCTCTCTAGCTGTTGGATTTAGCACCTTATAATAATAACAGGTTGCTGGGCTTCATAGGGCCAATCCCTCCACCACTCTTGATAAGAGTTCCTTTATTGTAAACATACATACTATTATCTACTATGTTAGTCTGTCTACTTCGCTTTGTCAACATTTTTCCCTAACTTTTTACTAAGCCAAAAGCCATAGCGTAATGATCATCACACCATTTTGAGCTTTATCTAAACTATTTTAATAGTTCATAACTGGAACGATGTAATTTTTCCCTTTTTCTTGTATCACCTTTAATTTATTTTGATATACTTCTCGAAGTATCTCACTTGTTGTCATGCTTTGAGAGGCATCTTTTGCAACTACCTTACCGCCTTCTAACAAGATTAACTCATCACAGCTATAAAAAGCTAAGTTAAGATCATGAATAACCATGATAACTGTAAGACCATGCCTTTCTTTGAGTCCCTTAATACACTCCATCATTTCAATGCCATTATGCATATCCAACATAGATGTAGGTTCATCCAAAAGTAAAACAGGTGTCTCTTGCAAAAGGGCTCTACCAATAAATACCTTTTGAGCCTCACCACCACTTAATGTGCTAATCTTTCGGTTGCGTAAGGCTGTAATATGTAGCTCTTCTAGAATAGCTTCTATAGCTTCTTCATCACTTTGAGCGATATTACCCCAAAGATCCATCCTCGTATATCTTCCCATCATCAATATCTCATGAACGCTAAAATCAACCTCACGCACATTTTCTTGAAAAACAAAACTTACTTTTTTGGCATACTCCTTAACTTTAAAATCTGTGATATCTTTACCTTCATAATAAATCTTATGTTTAGGTGGCTTAATCAAACTCATAATATGCTTAAGAAGCGTGCTCTTTCCAGCTCCGTTAGGGCCAATAATGCCATAAGTCTTACCTTTTTCAAAACTTATGCAAATATCTTCTAAAATAGGCTTGTCATTCACATGGTAATTCAGTCCTTGAATCTTTATCATTACCCTACCTTCTTTCGCTCTCTATAAATTAGATACATGAAATAAGGCGCTCCCAATAACGCCGTTACAATACCGAGAGGTAGTTCACCTCCCTTAGATACTGCTCTTGCTAGATTATCACAAAATAACACAAAATACATTCCAAAGAAGCCACATAATGGCAATGTTCGCTTATAGTTAGAACCAAATAATAGTCTTGCTACATGTGGGATAATAAGTCCTACAAAACCGATAGTCCCCGTAAAGGCTACATTAGTAGCAATCAGCATGCTACTAAGTATAAGTAGTTTTTTCCTCACTTGAGTTACATCTACTCCCATAGCCTTGGCTGCCTCTTCTCCCATTAAAAGCATATTAAGCTCCTTACGATAAACAAAGAAAAGAAGAAGTATAGGTACCGTAACTAAAAGCAATATCCCTACCCTTTCATAGCTAGCTGCATTCAGTGTACCCATACCCCATATGAAGACAGCTAGATTCTTATCTTCAGTTTGAATACGAATAAAAGATAAAAAAGCAGAGAAAAAATAATTAATAGCAAGACCTGCTAAAAGTAAACGAATAGGAGAAATCTTTCCACTAAGCCCTGAAAGTAAAACAACTAACCCATTAGCAATTAGTGCACCGGTAAAAGCATATATCGGCGAAAACCCTCCCATACAAAAACCAATAGCTGCTCCTAAAGAAGCTCCTGATGAAACACCTAACATGTAGGGATCTGCCATATCATTTCTAAAAATAGCTTGATAAACTGCACCTGTAACAGCTAAATTGATCCCTGTTAAAAGTGCCATTAAAATACGAGGAATACGTAGATTCCAAATAATCATCTGCTGTCCCTGAGAGATCTGACTAGTGAGAGGGCTATTCATAAGTTTAGACCGAATAATTGCGAAGGTCTCTCCTAAAGTAATATCTGCTACACCTATAGTCACAGAGATACACGCAAATAAAATAATACCTATCGTTAATAAGAAATATAAGAGCCTTATATTTCTTATTGTAGCTTTTTTATTGAGTTGCCACATCTAACTCTAGCTCTGGATTAATAATAAAGGCCATTTCAGTAAGTGCATCAGCTATACGTGGACCTTGTCTTGAAATACTATCTCCATCTATTTCATAGATATGTCCCTCTTTAATCGCCCTTAAATCCTTATAAAAATCTTGAACCTCCATATTGGCCTTCATATCTCCTCCTGTAGGCACAATAATAATATCTGGATCACCTTGTGCAATTTGCTCCTTGCTAATAGACCAGCCTTGCACATCTTTTGCAATATTATCACCACCAGCTAAAGTAATGATTTCCCCAATAAATGTATTTCCTCCCGCTCCGTAGTCACTTTCTCCATAACCTGTTGCATAATACACAGTGGGCTTATCTTCTTTATTTAAAGCTGCAAGTGCACTTGCTACTCGCTCCAACTTACTTTTCATATCTTCTATAACAATCTCAGCCTCTTCACCGGCTCCTGTTAATTGTCCTATTTTACGAATAGCTGAATAAGTTCCTTCAAAGTTCTCTTGCTCATTAAGAAATACCACTGGAATCCCTACTTCTCTCAGTTTATTAATTACCTCATCTGATACATGAGTAGATGCTACAACCAAGTCTGGGGCAAGGTCAACCACTGCTTCTATATTCGGATTAGACGTCCCACCAATTTCAGGTACACTTACAAGACTTTCTGGGTAATTACAATACTTCGTTCGTCCTACAATTTTACTTTCTAAGCCTAGAAAATAAAGAATCTCTGTTGTACTTGGTGCTAGGGAAACAATGCGCTCTGGCTTCTTTGTTAAAGTGATTATTTCACCTGTTGAATCTGTTACAGATACATTAAAATTTTGCCCTACTGTAGGAACTGGAGTAGGTATAGCATCCTGTTTATTCTTTGTACAACCTACCAAAAAACCACTTATAATGACCATAATTACTAGAGCTATCCATCTCATTTTTCTTAAATGCCTTACTGCTTCCATCTTTTCCTCCTATGCTATCAAAAAAAATAGCCTTCTTAATCTTAAGAAAGCTTCATAGCACCATTAAACTACCTTATAGATAGCCTACTGTACTATTCTCTCCCTCCGAAAGAATATTAACACACATATAAGGCAGGTCTCCTGGCTCATAGTTCCTTCTCCGGTGACCTTCCCACAAAATCACTTGCAGTGGCCCTATACCTTCGTCCCTATGTACAGTAGCGGGGGCTGCAGCTTTTCACTTTCCCTATTAAGCATAAGCACCCTATATGTTCTTTATTCATTTCGCTATTATCATGTCACACTCTCTCCTAACTGTCAAGCCTCTAATCCGTATCTAACTTCTTGTATCTATCCACTCCTACAGATACTTATTTCTTTTAAAATCTATCATTTTATGTTTGATAAGCCTTAATATTGTCCATATTATAAAGGCATTAAACAACTATGGGAGGTATTGCTTTATGCTTGGGAAGCTACTAAAAACTGAACTTAAAATGACTACTCAGTTCCTTTTGCCTATCTATACAGGTATCTTTTTAACTACCTTTGTCCTTTTTAATATATTAAAGAAGAACTTTACACTAAACTTTAAAGTCTTCCTTTTAACTTTTATTTGTTTAGCTCTACTCTTTCATTTTTTTACTTGGCTTATATTGGGTATAGCTTTCTATAGGCAACTCTGGCTTAGTTTTTCAGCTCCCTTAGCTTGTAAGTTTACTATTGCCTACTTTATAATTACCCTGTTTTGGAGCTTAATAAGCGAATTGTTCACTATCATTAACTTTATTTTTCTTATAGGTGGCTTTAATCATACTTTTTTTACTTCACTTACCCAGAATTTTTCTTTGCATACTAATCCTTTTCAGGACCTTTTTAAACTCATCCTTACTGATTTCTTTCTAAAACAAATAGTGCAAATCATTAGCAGCATAAGCCTTATTAGTTTTCTTAGCTATATAGCCTTTATTTTTATGTTTTATTTAGCCATTGCTATGAGTAGATTTATCAACCACTTAAGCCCTAATTGGTTGATTAGCTTTGGTTACTTTATCCTTCTTGCGCTGTTGTTTGTAAGTATGATGAGTTTAACCCTTGCCCTATTACTACGCTACACTCTATCTATCCATACTCTCATAACCGTACTTCTATTAGGCATTTTTCTTTTCAATATAACTCTCTTGCTAACTTTAGGATTTATTTTATATTATCTACCAGTTCGTTGTAAGATTTTCTAATTAATTTTAAAGTAATAACAAGTGTCAGTACTTCACTAAAGAACACAGTAAGCCAAATTCCAGCATTCCCTAAAATAGGAGGTAAAAAGATAATACCTATTAAAACAAATACAATACCACGAAGTAATGAAATAATTGCTGATAATTTTGCCTCTTCTAGAGCTGTAAAATATGCAGAAGCTAATATATTGATACCATTAATCAAAAAAGCTAGAGAATATAATCTTGTTGCTTCATTAGTCATTTGAATAAGCTCAGGATCATTAGGAGCAAAAAAATTGATAAGTGTTTCTCCATAAATAAACATTCCTATTGTACATGCTATTCCCACAATGGCTACTACTTTAATACCTAAACGATTAAGATGTATAATGCGCCTACCTTTACCTGCTCCATAATTAAAACTAATAATAGGCTGCATCCCTGTGGCAATTCCTAATAAAACCGCTATAAGTAATGATGAAATATAACTAATAATCGAAAAAGCGGAAACTCCCTGTTCTCCTATGTGATTTAGAAGTACAATATTAAAAATATACGTTGAAAAAGCTACTGCTACTTCTGTTAATGCTTCTGATGAACCATTATAAAAAAACCGTCCAACTTTCTTAAAATCTAGTTTACACTTGGTAAAATGCAAAACACTTCCTTTTAAGAAATAAGGTACAAGTCCTACTCCAAAGGAAATGGCAAAAGCAAATCCAGAAGCAAGTGCTGCTCCTGCAACCCCCCAGTGCCATTCCACTACTAGTACATAGTCAAACACAATATTTAATACAGACCCTACTATCATTACTGCCATGGCATAATTAGGCTTTCCCATGGCCCTAATACCAGATGACAAAAGCCCTCCCCCTGTAAAAACAGGAGTAGATAAACATAAAATGACTAAATATACCTTCACCATAGAAAGTAATTCAGGTGTAGCACCTAAAATGATTGCTATAGGTTCTAGAAAAAGGAGTGTCACTATTCCCACAGAAATAGAGACTAGCATGAGAGTATAAAATGCTAAGCTGAAACTCTGGCTAGCTTCCTTTAGCTTACCTTGTCCAAGTTCAATACCTACTACTGTACTCGCTCCTGCTGAAAGCATAATGCTAATAGCCATAGCTATACTAAAAAAGGGCATTGCAATATTAATGGCAGCAAGTCCACTCCCACCAACAACACGTCCTACAAAAATACCATCAATAACAATATAGATTGAAAAAAAGAGCATTCCAATAATACTAGGAATTGTATACTTAATAAAAAGCCTACCAATAGGCTGGGTGTCTAATCCAATTGTTGTCTCCATAGTCTTCTCCTTAAAACAAAAAATTTACTCCTATTAGTATACCTTATATTTGCTCCTTAAGTCATTTTATTTATAATAAAAAGAGTATTATAAGCTTATTTTCTAAGCTTTATAATACCCTTTTATCTTACATCCTTTTATAACCTGACTAGCCAATAACCATATTCACCTGTTACTGGAACAGTATCCTTCTTACACAAAAAACGCTCAATATTGGGTTCTGAATTTCGAAGACTTTCACGATCCGGATGATAAAGATCTGGTATACCTAAATAATAGCTCCCACTTTCACTTTCTCTTCCCAATATGAAATCATTGTGTTTATAATAAGAAAAGGTAATAAATGGCTGTGTACACCATTGAGCTGTTAAGCTAGGGATAGACACTAACTCAGATAAAGAAATCTTGCGCCATTCAATGCCTTCATCACCTTCTATGGGCTCACAAGGTATATTTTTATTAAAAATTCGTTCTACCCTGTTTATTTCATCTTGCTGAATTGTCATTGCCTCATAGTTTTCTAACTTACTTTTATACTCTACTATTTTTCTTGCAATATCCTCTATAGCCACCGTTTCTGGGATACCTTCCTCAACGTTTTCTATCTTTTCAGTAGGGCGCATTTTTCGTATGTTTTCTTCAAGAATATCTGATACCCTTAACCTAGCTTGAATATCTTTTAATTTTTTCTCAATTTCTTCCAAATAGTTTATCTCTTCTAGGGTTCCCCCTAAATCCTCCTCTCGCTCATTCTTAGCCTCTTCTTCACTTCCCATTTCATTGTAGATGAGCTCTTCATTGTAAAAGACTTCTTCTGCCCCTTGTGTTTGCTGCTTCATATATTTCTCTTTTAATACTGTTTCTAATAGAGGATGGGCTTCACGAGTCACTTTACTTTGTTTTGCTTCCTTATTTGCTAGTAAATTTATAACTTCTTCTATATTTTTCTGATCCACTACCCCAATCGTTTGTTTTCCAAATATTTCAGCTAAACCTTTAGTACCTATTTTATCTACTGCTTTCATAATATTAATAATACTTTCTCTTACATTGGCCTGAGCCACTTCTTCCTCTTGATCATTTTGAGCTACTTGTTCTATCTCCTCTTCACATTCAATCATCGGTATCTCCTGATTGATTGGTTGGCTTAATTTATCTTTTTCTTTCTCAACTACTTCCTCTTTAATTGATTCTAATTCTTCTTTTGCTTTTATTACCATTTCTTGTGGGGGTGCTTGAATAACTTCCAATCCAGTTTCTAACTTTGGAGAAACTGTAACTTTAGAGATTGGAAGTACTCTTTCTAATAAACTTGTTATAATATAACGCTCTCCACTATAACCTACTAAAATGGTATCTGTACTACGCATACCATCCCCTTCTTTTATGATAGCTACACTATCAATAGCACTTAAAGCAAGTTTACTTCCTTTAATATTTTTTTCATCTACGTTCCATCTTGTTTCTCTACTTTCACTCCCTTTATTAAGAAGTCCTAATCGTACTGCTTTTTGTTCTTTATTACTAAAGGCATAAAAAGCTAAATCTACTTGTTTCTTTGTATTAAGATTTTGTACATAACATTTAATAATACCTGGTGAGGTAATGGTTACATGGCCCGTTACTTTTTTACCATCTATTCCATATGTAGGCATATTCTCTTCTAAAGCTATAATGGTGTTCACATACATATTATCAACTCCTTTAGGTTGCCCAATTACTTTAAAATTCTATACTATGTATATGAATTCAAAGGACTTTCTATGCCTACTAAGACAAAAGCAAAAAGACATCCAGAACTAATCTGAATGTCTTTTCTTCTATAAAATAGCAATAGCTTCAATTTCCACCTTAGCTGCCTTTGGAAGGTTAGCTACTTGTACAGCACTTCTAGCAGGATAAGGCTCATTAAAAAATTTACCATATATTTGATTTACCTTTACAAAATCATTAATATCTGCTAAAAAAACCGTTGTTTTTACAATGTTATCCATTGTTGTTCCCGCTTCTTCTAAGACAGCTTTAAGATTTTCTAGTGCTTTTTGTGCTTGCTCTTCCACAGTTTCTTTTAATACACCTTTTTCATCCATACCTAATTGCCCTGAAGTATAAACCATGTTGTTCGCAATAATAGCTTGTGAATAAGGTCCTATTGCCTGTGGTGCTTTCTCTGTAAATACATTTTTTTTCATTGATCTGCCTCCTAAATATCTTTAAACCATCACTCTATTTATTATATGCATTTTCTCTAAGCTATTCAATAGCGGTCTCTTTGCTCTGTTTTTCTAGTTAGCCTGCTCATAATTTCCAAGAATTTTAAAATACTTGGTATGCTCTTTAACTTTTCCTAGTGCAATAAGTACATTTGCATCTTGTAAATTTCCTTCTAAATCAGCAAAAAAGAAGTATTCCCATGTTTTGTCTTGAAGAGGTCTGGAATGAATCTTAAGGAGATTTAGACCATTATACGCAAAATGACCAAGGATATTATAAAGTGCACCACTTTCATGCGCTGTATTAAAAACAATACTAATCTTATCACATCCTTCTCCAATTTGCATGGCCTTGCCTAGAATTACAAAACGCGTAAAGTTGTTTTGATTAAAATGAATATCCTTAACTAAAATCTCTAGTCCATAAAGCTGTGCTGCTCGTCTGCTACCTATGGCTGCTTTTGATTTCTCCTTAACTTCTGCTACAAACTGTGTAGCCATAGCTGTATTTACATAGGCCTTTGGTATCATTTGCTTATGCTCTTTGAGAAACTCTTTGCTTTGAGAAAGTGCTTGAGGGTGAGAGTATACCTCACTTATTTCCTCTAGCTTTGTTCCTTTTAAACCTAATAGGTTGTGTCTAATACGAATAATTTGTTCACCTACTATATAGAGCTCATATGTTTTCATTAAATCATAAATATCTACTATTTCGCCTGCACTGGAATTCTCAATAGGTACAACCCCATAGTCAATACTTCCTTCTTTTAAGGCACGAAATATGTCTTCAAATTCTTCATAGGCTTTAAACTGTGAAGCTTTACTAGCAAAGTAGGTTATAGCTGCTTCTTCTCCAAAGGAACCTGCTACTCCTTGATAGCCTACTACTGGTGCCTTTATCTCTTCTTCTCTTAAGCCTTTTTCTATTTGATTTAAAATATGTTCATTATGCTTATATAGATTTTCAATCGATATACGTAGTTTACTACCAATACGGGAATAGTGTTCCTCCTGCATTACATCACCTCTTTAATATCGCGGTCTGCTAGAGCAGCAAATTGCTTTGCTTTGTTGACAATGGATTTAAATTCATTAGGCGTGACAGACTGTGGTCCATCACAAAGTGCTTTAGGTGGGTTGTTGTGCACTTCAATAATAAGCCCATCTGCACCTGCTGCAATAGCTGCCATACACATTGGCTCTACCATGTAACGAAGTCCTGTTGCATGACTTGGGTCTACGATAATAGGTAAATGGCTTAGTTTTTTAATAGCTGCAATGGCAGATAAATCTAAAGTATTACGTGTATAGGTTTCAAAAGTACGAACTCCTCTTTCACAAAGGATCACTTGATTGTTTCCCCCTGCCATAATGTATTCTGCTGACATAATCCACTCTTCGATAGTAGAAGAAAGACCCCTTTTAAGTAAAATAGGCTTGTTGGTCTGCCCTAATAATTTAAGAAGAGAGAAGTTTTGCATATTTCTGGCTCCTACTTGAATAACATCTACATCCTCTACAAATTTATCTAACGTACTAGGATCCATAATCTCTGTTACAATAGGAAGTCCAGTCTTCTCTCTAGCTATTTTAAGAAGTTCTAGCCCTTCTGCTTCTAAACCTTGGAAAGCATAGGGGGAAGTACGTGGCTTATATGCCCCACCTCTAAGGAAGGTTGCTCCTGCTGCTTTTACTTCTTCTGCAATACCTATAATTTGACTCTCGCTTTCCACCGAACAAGGTCCCGCGATAATAGCAAGGTCCTTGCCACCTATTTGTCTACCTGCAATGTCATAAATACTATTGTCTGGGTGAAAAGCTCTATTCGCTTTTTTAAAAGGCTCTTTGACACGCATTGCCTTTTCTACACGTGAATCTCTTGCAATATCATCTAGCTCAATGGCAGATGAATCACCTACTACCCCAAGAACAGTACATTGACTTCCTGTTATTTTTTGAATTGCTATATTATAACTATCTGTTAATTCCCTCATTAATTTATTAATTTCATCTTCTTCAATATTGTTCTTTACTACAATAATCATAACTCACGCCTCCTTATTTTTATTTGTCACTTACTTTTACTATCCTACTCTTATTTCCCAATGTCTGTTGAGGGTTCTCTTACTCTCTGCTACACTAAGGGCCCTTACTGCAGACATAAAGCTCAAACTCTCCCTAAGCCCCTTACGAGACTTTAAATTTATAAATATAAAAAGGCCCTATACACTTTTGGTGCATAAGGCCTCATATCTTTCAAAGATTCTCAAAAAAGAAAATATATCGATTTAGACGACTATGCCAAAAGGCTTTACCCTATTTTGTTTACAGCAAAAAGTACCAGCGCTAAAATAAAAATAGCCCCAGCTAAAAAAGAATGTATTAAATTTTGCTATAAATGTGGATAGAGTTTTCATTTTCTTTTTCCTTTCCATTTATTTTGTAAGTATTTATGATGTGAATTTATGATGTGAATTTCTGATATCTTTATTATTGTTTATAATCTGTCTTATCATTAATTTAATATGTGATTCTATTTCATTCAATTTTAGGTTAATTATAATAACTGTTTTTTAAGATGTCAATGCTTTTATTTTTGATTTGTTTTAAATCATCAGACAATAAAGCACCCTAACCTCTCTTAATCCTTAGAAACAACCTGCTTGTGTACCCTCTAAAAGTTTTATATTTTTATTTGCGATTTTCATCAATAAAATTAGAAAGTCTTGCAAAATCTTGTAAAGATAGGGTTTCACCTCTCGTTGTAGCACCAATCTCACTCCTATCTAATAACTCTTTAAGCACCTCTTTTGAAAGCCCTAATTCTGCATTCGCTCCTAATGTATTTAAAAGTGTTTTACGTCTTTGTAAAAAGCTTGATTTAATAATACGGAACATTTGTTCCTTATTATTAACCTCTACTACAGGTTCTTTATTCAATGTAAGTTTAAGAACTGCTGAATCCACATTAGGGCGTGGCATAAAGCAGTTGCGTGGCACATTGGCTACAAGATAAGGTTTTGCAAAATAGTTAACTGAAACCGTAATAGCACCGTACTGTTTACTCCCAGGAGGTGAAGCTAGCCTATCTGCTACTTCTTTTTGCACCATGACTGTAATACTCTCAATAGGAAGTTCATTTTCTAATAACGCCATAATAATAGGAGTCGTAATATAATAAGGGAGATTGGCTACTACCTTAATGGGCCTATCAGGTGATTCCTTCTTAATGAGTTCCATAAGGTCCACTTTTAAAATATCATTATGAATAAGCTTGAAGTTCTCTTCTTTTCCAAATTGTTCTTCTAAAATAGGAATAAGTTGTTTATCAATCTCTACTGAGATAACCTTTCCTGCATTTTCAATAAGAGCTTGTGTCACACTACCAATACCTGGACCAATCTCTAAAACACAATCCTTTTTGGTAATGTCAGATGATTTAATGATTTTATCAAGTACATGGGGATCTATTAAAAAGTTTTGTCCAAATTTTTTTTGAAAAATAAAAGCATACTTATTAAGTATAGCTTTTGTTCCTTCAGGTGTCGCTATCTTTTGCATTAAGTTTTTCACTCCTTCTTGATGTATCATAACACATTCTAAAAAACTCTGTATAGTAGTATCAGTCTTTTCCAATGATTTTATAGAAATAAACTTATACTATGAAAAAAGAGCCTCCCTGAAGGAAAGCTCCTACTTAAAAACTATTGGTTTCTAGCTGCTAAAACATCGATTGTTTGATCAGCTAAAACATATACTTTTCTTTGTCTACGACCAAATTCACGGCACTCTGCTTTTGTTTCAAAGAATAAATCCACAATATGTCCTTTAATTGCACCACCTGTATCTCCTGCTATTGCAAGCCCATAGCCCTCAACAAACAGTTTAGTACCTAATGGAATAACTTTAGGATCCACCGCAATAATACCTACACCTGCACGCATACCACTTGCAGTTTGATCGCCCCATCCATCGCCATTAAAGGCAGTATAGGCTGTCGCCTCCATATTGTACATCTTCGTATACTCATAGCTAATACCTGATGTATCTTTTACTACATCCTTTGCACCAATAAGAATAATCTCATCCTCACTCGGAACAACTACTACAGT
This sequence comes from Sporanaerobium hydrogeniformans, assembly GCF_002735925.1. GTDB lineage: Bacteria > Bacillota > Clostridia > Lachnospirales > Cellulosilyticaceae > Sporanaerobium > Sporanaerobium hydrogeniformans. The sequence continues at coordinate 121,895 of NZ_PEDL01000007.1, forward strand.
TTCTTTCACCGTTTCGCTTACTAATTCATTACCAACATAGGTTCTCTCCATCGTTACACGCTGGGTACCATTTTTACCTGCCTGTTCGATTTTAGTTTCACCTTTCTTAAGCTCTTTTGTTTCTTTTTGCACTGTATTATAAGCAATAGGCTGTTCTTCTGTAACTGTCTCGATCTTTGTTGTCTTAACTACAATCTTCATATTGTCTGTAATCATCGTCTCTTGACTTGGCTCTACAATTAAGCCTTCTTCATTCTGAAGATTTTTTGCTTTAATAATATCTCCAACTGTTTTAAATCCTGTTTTAAACTGAAGACTTTGACCGTCTAAAGTAAAGTTTACCGTTGGCTTCCATCTTTCTATAGTGATTTTTAGGTTATTGTCAATTGGAGTGTCTACACTTGGTGTGATTATATCTTTTGTCTCTAATGTTATATTCAACTGTTTTAATAATTCATCTACACTGGTAGCATCTGTTTCATATTGAGTCACTTTCCCATCATCAATTACTGTAACAATTTTAGATAGGGATTGGTAGGCTGTAATACTAATTGTACCTAGCATAAACAACATAACAACCAATAAAGCGATTCTACTTCGATTCTTCATGAATACCTCCTTAAAATTGGATCGTTCTAGTCATCAAAGTTTAGTGTACCTTTTACTAACTAAAACAATTTACTTTTTTCACTTGATCTGGTGAATCGAGCTTTACTACAATCATCTGGTAATAAATGTAATTTTTAGTTTATTTCAACTACATTTCAGATTGTAATATATTTCTGCAAGTATTTCAAGCTTTTTGTAATAACTTTTTTTTGGAAATACTTAAAAAAATCATTATTTTCCTCTTGTAAGCTACGATTTATCAAGGGTTTCATCATTACAAAAATTTTTTTCAAACTAATTAAATTTAATACTTTTGTAACATCTAATTAATAACTATTATATGCTTATTTTGGTATTTTTATACCATTACTAATAATTGCTATTTTTATCACTTAATAATAACCAATTTTCTTTGTATTTATAGTCTCTTTTAGTTATTTTTTTAAACACGTGTCTGACATCCAGGTATTTTTCTGTATCCTTAAAGTTTAGTATAAATAAACAAAATAAAAAAACAGTTTTTTACAGAAAACTGTTTTTTTATTTTGTTTATTTTAGTTTATTTTTGGCTATTGATGCTAAATTTTGAACATTTTTCGTGCATTAGCATAAGTTATAGACTCTACTTCCTCTGTACTTATTCCTTTAATTTCTGCTATTTTTTGGATAACATATTTCAAATAGGAAGAGTCATTTCTCTCTCCCCTATAAGGAATAGGTGTTAAATAAGGAGCATCTGTCTCTATAAGTATTTGATTTAAATCTATTTCTTTCACAACTTCAACAGTTTTTTTAGCGTTCTTAAAAGTGAGAGAACCACCTATACCTATATAAAAACCCCTTTTAACATATTCTCTAGCAAGTTCTTTACTACCTGAAAAACAATGAATAACCCCTTGCATCACACCACTTTCCTTAATAATATCAAAAGTTTCCTGACAAGCATCACGACTATGGATGATGACAGGTAACTCAATTTCCTTGGCAAGCTCTAATTGCCTTTTAAACCATTTACGTTGTTCCTCCCTGGGGGAAAAATCATAATAATAATCAAGTCCAATTTCACCAATCGCTACTACTTTTTCTTCTCCAGAAAGCTTCCTAAGTATTTCAATATCCTTTTCTTCCAATTCTTTTACTTCATGAGGATGAACACCTATACTACAGTAAATATAATCATATTTTTTAGCAAGTTCTAAACTAGTATAAGTAGACTGCATATCTGCGGCTGCATTTACTACTAAACCTACTCCTTGCTGTGGTAAAGCTTCGAGTAAATACTCCCTATCTTTATTAAAACGCTCATCATCATAATGGGCATGTGAATCAAAATACATTGTTATCTCCTTTTATTTACATTTTTATTTACATTTTAAAGGGTATAAGCAAAATAAACAAGCCTAGAAGAATAATCCCCTAGGCTCCAACTTTCTTATACACTTTCCTTAATAGCTAAATAAAGCTGTCTGCGTTTTAGGTTCCCATTCTACCTTTACCCCTAAAGCTTTAGCAATTTCTGCTACAGGCACATAAGCTCTATCATTTTTAATAACAGCCTTCCCACTCATTCCTTGTCTTTCACCATTGACTTCTATCATATTACTCCCTATTGCAAGGTTAATTATTTTATCAGCTGTTTGAATGGTAACAACTTGATTTTTAAAATGAATAGCATCTGCAGGTATACCTATAGCATCTGCAATATAGCGTACAGGTACCATTGTCTTATTACTTTCTATGTAGGCTGCACCATCCATTGTTTTAGGTATGCCATTTACAAGATAAATATTACTTCCTATTACAAATTTAGAAGTATTGGTCATAACGGAGGTATCAAAAGCTGGTGCAAGAGGCTCTTCTGTGACTGGTATATCACCAATCGTCATAAAATGAGGATATTCAATAGAACCAAAACTAACATCTGGCGAAACAGCTGTCCCTTTTATAGAAAGCTTATAATGACCATCTGGTACAGTATTATCAACTGTTACATTAAACCCACTGATTTCAATAGTAGATGGTTTACTTGATTCACGCTCAATCTTTATCTTTAACTTATTAGGCACAATGCCATCATAGGTTACTGTACCTATTTTAATATTCCCTTCTATCACTTTTACATTTGGAACTTCACCATATGTAATACCTTCTTGTTCTTCTATCTCGAGTTCAAGTACACCTTGCTTTAACATGCTTTTATCCGTTTCTTTAATAATAAGTTTGCCACCTACCTGATCTTTAATGCCTACCTTAAGTTTTAAAGAACTTACTCGAATTTGAGTTGCCGTCTTAATGTTTGCAATTGTTGTCGTTGCTGCAAGCTTAGTACCGGCTACTTCACTTGTTACTTTAATCACTCCACTCGCGGTAGCAGGTGCATAAATCTTTAGATTCTCTATACTGAATTTATTACGAACAGTTGAATCAAGTGTAGGTATATCAAAATTAAAACCTACTAAATAATTATCTTTAATAACAGGATTAAAGCTTGTTGTTTTTGTAATATCTTTACCATTTAATAAAAGTTTACCAAGTGAAAGGTCACTTATTCCTGCCTTTTGTTTAGGAGCTAAATAGCCATTTTCTACAGTAATCTCTAAAGTACGTTTTTCCACCATACTCTCAAGTACATCCTCAGCAATAGTAAAGGATACTTCTTCACTATTTCCATTAGAAATGGCTACTATTTTATTTGCATCATCCCTTATTAAAATACCATATTCCTTTGCATCAGCTACTTGCACTATTTTATCATTAAGTGCTGTACCACTTACTTTAATACTTACTATACCTGGCTGGAATTTGTTTGTTTTTACTCGTAATTCACTGATACTAATACGCCCTACACTCATAGCATCCTCTACTTGAGGCAAATAAACTTTAAGCACACTCTTATCTTCTTTACCATTGGAAAAACCATATCTTACATTAATAAATTGTTGCTCCCCTGTATATTTATCATTATCTTTAGCTTTAGAGGTCATACCAGACAAACCTTTTGAACCTGTAACTAACGGCTGAGGGTTTTCAAATTCATAATTATCATTTTGAAGTTCTAGTGTAATAGTACGGTCTTCTGACCTACTACTTGAAGTTAAAGAACCTTTAATAATCTCATCAATACGAATAGTTGCTACGTTATCTTCTTCACGAATAGAAGGGATTTCTCCCACTGTTACCTCTGCTTTACTTTCACTGGTAATCGCAAAGGTAGTTGCTTTCATATCACTAATTTCTGTTCCCATTCCATCTACACTAACCTTTGCTTCACCACCTGTAAGCTCTACTAAAAGAGGTACATATTTTACCCCTGCTAATATAGAGTTATTCATTTTAACTTCTAGTGTTGTATCATTGATCTTTTTAAACGTACTAGCTCTAAAGTATTTAGAGGTATCGACGGTATTGATACTATCTAGCCATTTCGCATTTTCTAGCATCACATAAAAAGTTTTTGGACTGCCTTTGTAATCAATTGTATCCTTGAGGTCGATTCTTAAGCTTGCCGCATTAACTGCAGTAAATTGATAACCTGTCTTTTCTATAATTGTCCCTTTTGATAGCCCATTATCCGACTGTGCCATTACGCAATTAGGCAGTGCACCTAAGCAAGTTACCATTGCAGTAAGCACCAGTACCTTCTTTAGTTTTTTCTTCACATGATCATCTCCTCATCATTATATTAGGACTCTCCTCCTTCTATTATAGGCTTAAATACCCTAAATTTCAGGACTTTTTATAATAATGTAATAAAAAAATAATATATTAAATGACCTGTTCTTCTGATGAACCCAAATACATCCCTATCTTATCAGGATAACACTGCTCCATAATGAACCTTTCAAAAGCTAACCAATCACTTACTTTTTTAAAACCATGATCAGTCTTTAAATTATGAGGCCTTTCAAAAACAATAGGCATTCCGCCTGTTTTATTAAACTCTTCTATATTATGCATACCATCATCTAAAAGATAATCTCCCTTAATCATATACTTACAGCTACATACAATCACTCTATTTAAAGGAAAAAAAGGTAAATGCTCCTTGATCCACTCATGTTTTGCTTCTACAGCTCTAGGATTCGCTGCTGTCACGATATACATTTCAAATAGATTACTAAAATAAAGTCTTTCAAAGACTTCTCTTGCATGTGGCGCAGGCTCTAAATGCCTAAACAGCTCTGGTTCATGCATAACTGTTTCAATATCTTCCCCAAAAAGAATATGCAAATTCCAATTATCGCATTCTGTAGCTTTAAAACAAGTATTATATTTTCTATTAAAAGCAGCGGTTACTCCTTTTATATATTCTGCTAATACATCATCTTGGTCAATGAGAAGCACTGGTTTGTTTTCATTCATAATGTCACCTTCTTATATGTTATTATGTTGTAATCATAAAACACCCCTTACTTTTTGTCTACAGGATAGAATTAAAAATGAGGCTAATAATAGTTTATTAGCCTCATAAGAGCAAGGTGACAGTCTTCATCTAAAACCTAAAAATATTGCCATGCAGGAAGCCACCTGGTCATTGCTGCATACCAAATTGGAATTTCTGTACCACTATAAATGGGATAAAAAAATACAAAAACAATCATTGCAACTGCTATATATCCTTTAATAATTGCTGTGCTATCCATACGCCTTACACCCTCTTTTAGCAAAGAAACGAGTGCTAAAATCATAAAGGGAACCACTGGAAAGTAATGATATAAAAACATAATGCGTGGTACAAATGCATAAGGAAGATAAAGAGATAAGATTGCTACTAGGATAAAAAAATCCTCTTTTCTTCTTTTAACAAAAACATTTCTTACAGTATACAACATCCCTATCAGTCCACTCCACCAAATAAGTGGATTGCCTAATAGTGCAATAGTAATGACATAACCAGGCCTAGCCTCTCCCTTAAAGTACCAAATAGGTTTAATATTAAGAGGCCATAGATACCAAGGAGAAGTAAAGGGATGCGTCGCTTCAAGCTCTGAATGATAACGGTACATTTGAATTTGCAAATCTACGAAATCTTTAAAGCTCTTACCTCCCTCTGAATGGAAGAAGGGTAAGTAGCTCCCTAAATAAATCCCTACTGGCAGGATAACAAAAAAGAGAACACAACTAAAAAGAATCACTCCTACTTGTCTATCCCACATATGACGATGATATTTATTACTGCTTCGTTTAAATAAGTCAGCAAAAAAGAGGATCGCTAAGCCTACAGCACTATAAGCTCCATTCCATTTAGTGGCAATGGCTGCTCCTAAAAAAAGACCAGAAAAAAATAAATAACTTAATTTCATACTTAAAGGTTCTTTATCTTCACATCGTATATAGCAAAACATAAAGAGATAACTTAGCAAAACAAATAAGACTAGGAAGCTATCTACTGTCGCAATACGTGTTTGCACAAAATGCATCCCATCTGCTGCTAATAATAGTGCAGCAGCCAACCCATATCTTGTATGTCCAAATAGTTTTTTTGCCAAAATATAGATTACAGGTAGCATCAATATACCTGCTAAATTTCCCATTAAACGGTAGCTAAAGGTATTCATCCCCCATAGACGTACTGGAAGACCAATAATCAACTTCCCAAGTGGCGGATGAGTCCATTCATAAATCTCTAAATCATGAATATATTCATAGGCTGTTCGTGCATGGTACACCTCGTCAAAGTAAGTATTCGTCAAAAAAGTTATTTTTTCAGGTACCCTATCCCTCTCATCCACTAAAGCTTTCGCATCCTCTGTTTCATAGGTTGATTCTAATCGCTCACCTTTTGCATTATAAAAAGCTAACTCTCCTATAGAGCCTAGCTTTTCAGTTGCTTCAAGCCCTAAATATTTAAAGCGTTTGTCAAGTATCTTATCTGACCATGCAAAAACCTTATCTTGCTCTAGCTTCCCTGCGTAAATAAAACGTTTTCCATCCTCTGACGTATAGAGCTTGTACTCTCCAAATTTAGGACCACAAAAGCTTCTCAATTTAGCAACATCTTGCACCTCATTAAGCTTAACAACTGTATACTCTCCTTCAAAAGCTGATTTCTCCCAAAAGGTTTGTGGATTTTCTAAACTCCCTAACTGGATAAAGGATAACGCGCCATAGATAAGCATGATCAGTAACATCCAACCTATATCCCTCTTATTGATCTTATAGCCCTTACCCCTGTTTCTTTCCATCACATAGTCTCCTTCTTTATACTTTAAATCTTATTTATAGATTATAGGGAATTTCTATACAAAATATACTCTTCTTTCTTTATAATGTACATAGCTTTTTACACCTTTTTATAAAATAAATGCCTGAATCTACTTGTTATAAACATTCTGATTCACCTCTTTTTTAAAAGAATTTGCTGAAACGAAATAATACTGCTAATATAAATAAAGATAAACACTTATATTAATCAAAGGATGGTGTCTCAAATGAAAAAACTTTTCAGTTTTACCTTAATGCTTGTAATGTGCCTTGTTTTTCTTTCAGGTTGCTCACCTTCAAATCAACCACCTACCGATGTAGCTTCTCCTAGCCCCCTTGAAGAGATGGCTACTCCTGAAACAAGTCCTACTCCTCCTGCCAATCCTACAACTTTTCGCCTTGCCTCTCTAAAAGGTCCAACAACTATGGGTCTTGTTAAACTCATGTCGGATTCTGAAGCAGGTAGAACAACAAATAACTATGATGTTACCATGTATGCTACTGCAGATGAAATCGTTACACAGCTTGTAAATAACGAAATAGATGTAGCGGCTGTACCTTGTAATTTAGCCTCTGTTTTATACAATAAAACACAAGGAGCTATTAAAGTAGCAGCTATTAATACTTTAGGTGTACTTTATGTTGTGGAAACAGGCGAGCAAATTAATGCTATTTCTGATTTAAAAGGAAAAACCATTTATACAACCGGCAAAGGGACAACACCTGAATATGCACTTCATTACATACTTGCTAAAAATGGTTTAGACCCTACCAAAGATGTCACTATTGAATTTAAATCAGAAGCTACCGAAGTAGCTGCTCTTCTAAGTGAAAGCTCAGATGCGATTGCTATGCTTCCGCAGCCTTTCGTAACAACTGCCATGTCTAAAAACCCAAATCTTCATATAGCTTTAAATATGAGTGAGGAATGGGATAAGGTAAGCGATGATGATAGTGCTTTGGTAACAGGTGTAGTGATTGCACGTAATGCTTTTATAGAAGAAAATCCTGAAGCGTTTCGTATCTTCTTAGGAGAATATAATGCTTCTACAAAATATGTAACAAGTAATAACGAAGAAAGTGCTCGTTTAGTTGGCAAGTATGAAATCGTCCCTGAGGCTATTGCTAAGAAAGCTCTTCCACTTTGTAATATTACTTTTATAGAAGGCAAAGAAATGCAAAGTAAAGTAACTGGTTATTTACAATCCTTATTTGAACAAAATCCTAAAGCTGTAGGAGGAACCATGCCTGATGCTGCATTCTACTACTCCAAATAAAAAGAAAGGTTACTTTCTATTATCTAGTTTTATTTGGCTTTTCGTTTGGCATCTAGCAAGTATTGTAATAGGCAAAGACATTCTACTCGTTTCTCCTCTTGTAGTTCTTAAAACGCTGTTTCTTCTTATTAAAGAAGTAGCGTTTTGGACTACTATTAGCTTTAGCTTTACTCGCATTGTAGGTGGTTTCTTTTTAGCCCTTTTAGTAGGTGTCTCTTTGGCAGTCCTATCAAGTCAATTTATTTTTATTCGTTTCCTTCTTAATCCTTTGACTGCTGTTATTAGTTCTACCCCTATTGTCTCTTTCATTATTCTTGCTCTTATATGGATCCCAACACGTAATCTATCGCTTTTCATTGCTTTTTTGATGGTGCTCCCTATTATCTATACCAATACTTTACAAGGTATATTAAATACAGATCAAAAGCTTTTAGAAATGGCTGAGGTCTTTCGTATACCCCTTTACCGTAAGATTATTTATATTTACCTACCACAGGTTATGCCTTTTTTTGTATCTGCCTGTTCAGTAGGACTTGGCCTATGTTGGAAATCAGGAATTGCAGCCGAAGTGATTGGACTTCCTACTCACTCTATCGGTGAAAGACTCTATGAAGCTAAAATTTATTTAAGTACAAGTGAACTTTTTGCCTGGACCTTTGTTATTATTTTAATCAGCATTCTCTTTGAAAAGCTATTTATTTACTTTCTAAAAAAAATATCTGAAAGGATTCTAGCCAAATGACCATTACCCTAAAAGAGATTTGTAAAACCTATGATAAAGAACCTGTCCTTGACCATCTTTCTCTTTCCATTTCAAAAGGACAAACAACTTGCCTTATGGGAAGCTCGGGTTGTGGTAAAACAACGCTTGCCAACCTACTTCTAGGTCTCTTAAAACCTGATAAAGGGAGCATTACTGGTTTAGATACTTCTCAAATAGCTGCTGTCTTTCAAGAAGACCGCTTATGTGAAAATCTAAATAGTATCAAAAATATAGCTATTGTTTGCCCTAAAAGTGTTTCTAAAAAACAAATACTGACTCACCTTTTAGAAGTAGGCTTAACTGAAACCGATAGCATGAAACCTGTTTCTGAGCTAAGTGGCGGCATGAAAAGACGTGTAGCCCTTGTACGGGCTCTTATTACTTCCAATCAAATGATTATCCTTGATGAACCTTTTAAAGGTTTAGATACTACCACTAAAGGGCAAGTCATTGCCTATATCAAAAAATATACCCAAGGTAAAACTCTTTTAATTATAACTCATGATAAAGAAGATGTAGCCTTGTTAGATGCTCAACTGATTGAGCTGTAAGCCTTACACTTACAGCTCAATTTTTGTATTTATTTCCATATAAATCCTCACATTTAAATCTTGTCTAATCATATGATAACTATAAACATTGCACATTAAGGAGTATCTCTATGATTGGTAAATTAAAAAATTATTTTGCTACAGCAAATACAGCAAAAGGCTTTCAAAATTTATTTGAAACAAATATTAACACTCTAGATAAACTTTTTATTCTAAAAGGTGGCCCTGGTACTGGTAAATCTTCGCTTATGCGTAAAATAGGGACTCAATTCCAAAATAGAGGGTATGCTATTGAATACCTCCATTGTTCTTCCGATAGCCATTCACTAGATGGTGTTATTATTCGGGACTTAGGAGTAGGTATTGTAGATGGTACGGCTCCTCACGTTATTGAACCTAAAGCACCAGGCGCTATTGAAGAATATGTAAATCTAGGTATAGCTTGGGATAGTCAAGCCTTAGCCCTTCATAAAAAAGAAATCCTGGATAAAAATAAAAAAATAAAAGACTGTTACACTCAGGTTTACGATTATTTCGCTAAGGCCCTTCTTATCCATGATGAATGGGAAGCTATTTATATCAAACATATGGATTTTTCAAAGGCTAATCTTCTTACTGAAGAAGTCATTCAAAAAATCCTTAGCTCTACCCAATTAGATAAGAAAAGCCATATTATGCACCGCTTCTTTGGAAGTTCTACTTCAATAGGCCCTGTTAATTTTGTAGAAAATATTATCGAAGACCTAGATTTTCGTTATTTTATCAAAGGACGTCCCGGTTCTGGTAAATCTACACTACTTAAGAAACTCGTCACTGCAGCTGAAAAAAGAGGATTAGATCTAGAGATTTATCACTGTAGCTTTGACCCCAATAGCTTAGATATGGTTCTTCTTCCCGAATTAAGTACTTGTATATTTGATAGCACCGCTCCTCACGAATATTTTCCTTCTCGTCCAACTGATGATGTCGTTGATATGTACGGCGAGCTTATTACTCAGGGTACAGATGAAAAATATGCCTTAGAGCTTGCTGATATTACTAAACGTTATAAAGAAACTATTGCTCTTGGAACAAAGGAGCTAGAAAAAGCTAAAGCTCTCCATGATGAGCTGGAGGATTTTTATATAGATGCCATGGATTTTACTAAAATAGATGCTATTTATATAGACCTTATGAAAAGTATTTTAAGTAGAATTTAGCTTCAACTTCTAAACTATAAAGGGGCTGTTGCATTAAGAATAAATACTACAATATATTGTATGTAAATTTCTTAATGCGACAGCCCTTTTATATCATTTTTTATTTTAGGAAAACCCTATTATCTCACTTCTGCACCACTTATTATTTCCCCAAGTGGTCCTACAGCTACTAAACTTCCGTTCTCATCTGATGCACAAAGTACCATACCTTGTGAAAGAATTCCACGAAGTTTTACAGGTTTAAGATTGGTTACAACAACTACCTTTTTACCCACAAACTCTTCTGGAGAATAGTAGGCTGCAATACCAGATACAATTTGCCTTACTTCATCACCTATTTTAATTTGAGATACAAGAAGCTTATCTGCTTTTGGTACTTTTTCACAGGCGATGACTTCACCCACCTTAAGCTGTACCTTCGTAAAATCATCAATAGTGATTTCAGATACTTCTTCTACTTCTTCTTTAACTACTTCCTTTTTATTGGTTTTAGCTACTGCTTGAGGCTCTTCCTTTTTATCAGTAGTAGGTGCCTCTGCTTCTAAGATAGCCAGTTCCTTTTCCTTATCAATACGTGGGAACATATTCTCTCCTTTTTTAGCTACTACTGCTTTTGGTAGTTGACCAAAGTTATGGACAGAATCCCAAGCCGTAAGCTCTCCTCTTCTAATGCCAAATTGTACCCAAATTTTCTCTGGTGTTTGTGGCATAAAAGGCTCAATCATGATACTAACAATACGAATAGCTTCTGCAAGAGTATAGAGAACACCTGCAAGCTTTGGTTTATTGGCTTCATCTTTAGCTAGCACCCAAGGCATTGTCTCGTCAATGTATTTATTCATACGTCTAATAATTACCCAAATATCTTCAAGTGCATTATTAAAGAAAAGTTTCTCCATGTTTTCTTCCATTTTAGCTACTTGTTCTTTGATAACTCTTTGTACATCTGTATCAAATTCATTGCCTTCTTGTACTTCTGGAAGTGTACCAAAGTATTTTTCAATCATGGCTATGCTACGAGAAGTTAAGTTGCCAAGGTCATTAGCAAGGTCCGAGTTAATACGTGAAATGAGCGCTTCATTTGAGAAGTTACCATCTTGACCAAAAGCAATTTCACGAAGTAAGAAATAACGAATGGCATCACTACCATAACGACCTACAAGGATGCTAGGGTCTACCACTGTACCTTGAGATTTACTCATTTTGCCACCATTAATGACTAACCAACCATGACCAAATACTTGTTTAGGAAGTGGTATATTAAGAGCCATCAGCATTGCTGGCCAAATAATTGTATGAAAACGCACAATCTCTTTACCTACTAAGTGAACATCTGCTGGCCAATATTTTTTAAAAGCTTCATCGTCTGCTTGTAGATAGCCTAATGCAGAGATATAGTTTGATAGTGCATCAAGCCATACATACACCACATGCCCTGGGTCGAATTCTACTGGAATCCCCCACTTAAAGGAAGTACGAGATACACAAAGATCTTCTAGCCCTGGACGAAGGAAATTATTTAGCATTTCATTTTGTCTTGTTTGAGGTTGTATAAAGTTTGGATTTTCTTCAATATGCTGAATAAGCCTATCTTGATATTTAGAAAGCTTAAAGAAATAAGACTCTTCCTTTACTTTTTCAACAGGTCTACCACAATCTGGACATTTGCCATCTACAAGTTGATGCTCTGTAAAGAAGCTTTCACAAGGAGTACAGTAGAGACCTTCGTATTCACTTTTATAAATATCCCCTTGATCATAAAGTTTCTTAAAGATTTTTTGTACCGTTTCTTTATGTTCTTGGTCTGTAGTACGGATAAATTTATCATAGCTGATGTCCATAGTTTTCCACAGTTCCTTAATCCATTCAACAATGTTATCCACAAATGCCTGTGGAGTAACGTTGTCTTCTGCTGCACGCCTTTCGATCTTTTGACCATGTTCATCTGTTCCAGTTAAAAACATGACGTCATAACCACGTAGACGTTTATAGCGTGCCATTGCATCAGCTGCTACTGTGGTATAAGAATGTCCAATGTGTAATTTGTTACTGGGATAATAAATGGGTGTGGTGATATAAAAGCTTGGTTTACTCAATTCCTTTTCCTCCTATTTCTACACAATAAAAAACTCGTCACTATAACATGTGTTATAGAGACGAGGTCTATTCACGCTCGTGGTTCCACTCTAATTCACTTATGCCTCGCGACATAAGCCTTATAAAGTACGCCAATAAATAATTACACTATTTAATGGTTATACTTTCTCGCTATAACAGGCGAACCCGTTGCAGCCTAGACTCCTAAAAGTCGTCGGTGCACCACTCCAAGACCATCTTCAGCTTATCCTTCTTTGCTTCTTTTCAGCTCCCGAAGCTCTCTTTAAAAGAAAGTATAGACCTACTCTTCTTTTCATTGCGTTTTATTATTTGAATGCAATTAGTTTATCATAGTTTTCTCATCTTTTCAAGATTTTAAGCATTAAAATGAGGGATTTTTGCTTTTAAATAGCTATATGCTAACTTATAGGCTTCACCATAAATGCTCCCCCCATAAATAACCTCTGTTTTGCCATTTTCTAAAACACAAGTTGATTTACCAAAAACTATTAGTTCCTCTCCTATATACTCTTCCAAGGAAGTCTGAAAATAAAAGTTTTCTCTGTATTCTCTACCAAATGCTTCAAAAATCTCTCTATACTCATGCTCTAATAAATGCTCTGCTTCACCTCGGCTATGAAATTTATACACACAAAAGCAAAAAAAAAGTTGTTCTATCTTCTCCCTTTAAATTATCAAAAAGCAAATTATGAAGCTGTCTTTTTCCTATATACTCTGAATAAACAATGCCCTTTTCCTTGGCATAAGCCTTTAAGTCCTTACTTGCAGCACTATCATCATCTAACTCTCTATTAATAAGTGCTTCAGCATCACTTTTTGTAAGACCTTCTTCTATGTTAAGTCCTAAACTTTTCATATATTTAATCTGACGCTTCGCTGCTGGGCTTGTATCTATTTTATTTGGTAATTTATAACGTGTAGATTTCAAATCATCACCTCATTGTTTCTTTTTTCTTTATATCATACCTATAAACTTACAAAAATACTACCAAAAACTTCACTGTATAACCTATATCATAGCATTACACTCCATCTTGGTCTCATATATAGATGTAGGGACTAATTTGTATAATCACTCCTGTTTTTATTATCAAGCATTAAAGTATTGGGACGATATGGAATCGTCCCCTACCATTGACTTTTTATTTATACTTTAGTAGAATGTTTAGAAAATTAAACCTAGGAGGTTTTTCAAGTGGCATTTTATTATAATGAAGTTTCTCGTACCTTTAGTGAGTATTTATTGATTCCCAACTTAACCCGTAAAGATTGTATTCCTTCTGAAGTGAATTTAGAAACCCCACTGGTTAAATTTAAAAAAGGTGAAAAGGCACCTCTTCAAATTAATATACCTTTTGTTTCAGCCATTATGCAAGCTGTATCTGATGATAAGCTTGCCATTGCTCTTGCTAAATGTGGTGGATTATCCTTTATTTTCGGCTCTCAATCAATCGAAAGCCAAGCTGAGATGGTACGTAAAGTAAAAAGCTTCAAGGCTGGTTTCGTAGTAAGTGTAGCGAATCTTTCTCCTAATCATACCCTAAAGGATGTTTTAATACTAAAAGAACAAACAGGACACTCTACTATTGCTATTACAGAAGATGGTACACTCTCTACCAGACTTCAAGGAATTGTTACAAGTCGCGATTACCGTTTAAGTAGGGATAGCCTGGATAAAAAAATCAAAGATTTTATGACACCATTCTCCTCTCTTATTGTAGGGAAAGCTAATACCACGTTAAGCGAAGCCAATGACATACTATGGGAACATAAACTTAATTGCCTTCCTATTATTGACGAAGATCAAAAGCTTATGTATTTTGTCTTTAGAAAAGATTATGATGACCACAAACAAAATCCCCTTGAACTTTTAGATACTAAAAAACGTTATTGTGTAGGTGCAGGTATCAACACAAGAGATTATGCCGAAAGAATTCCTGCTCTTATTAAAGCTGGTGCAGATGTGCTTTGCATCGATTCCTCTGATGGCTATAGTGTTTGGCAAGCTGAAACCATTAAATATGTACGTGATAACTATGGTGACCAAGTAAAAATAGGCGCTGGTAATGTAGTGGATAAAGAAGGCTTTCTCTATTTAGTAGAAGCAGGGGCTGATTTCGTTAAGGTTGGTATTGGAGGAGGCTCTATCTGCATCACCCGCGAGCAAAAAGGCATCGGTCGTGGTCAGGCTTCTGCCATTATTGAAGTTGCTGCTGCTCGAGATACCTACTATGAACAAACAGGTATTTATATACCTATTTGTTCAGATGGCGGCATTGTTCATGATTATCACACCGTACTTGCCCTAGCTATGGGAGCTAACTTCATCATGATGGGACGTTACTTTGCTCGTTTTGATGAAAGTCCTGCTCATAAGATAAAATTAGGTAATACCTATGTAAAAGAATACTGGGGAGAAGGTTCAAAACGTGCCCGTAACTGGCAACGCTACGACCTAGGAGAAGGTAATGGTCTCAAATTTGAAGAAGGTGTAGACAGCTATGTCCCTTATGCTGGCAAACTTAAAGATAACCTAGATGTCACCCTAAGCAAAATGAAATCTACCATGTGTAGCTGTGGTGCTACCTCCATAGACGAACTACAACGCACAGCCCGCATGACACTGGTTTCTTCTACAAGTATCATTGAAGGTGGTGCCCATGATGTCACCCTCAAAGAAAACAACTATTCCAGATAACTAAAAAGGCAAGGCCACAAACTAGTTCATTGAGTTTGGGCTTTGCCTTTTTAAAGTAGTGACTCTAATATATCATATCTTTTTTACTAAGCTTCAAATTTCAGTTTATCGAGGTGTTTTACACGTTAGACTACTAAAAGGAAAGGAATAGGGGGTGTTCTCAGGGACCGCAAGTAAGGGAGCTCTTCACCAGCTTCTCGGTCCTCGGATGGGTAAAATCTAAGTTCAGTCCAATAGGCTAACGGTCCTACCTATCACAAGAAAGGCACTTGTGATAACGTCCCTAAAAGCAGCCTATAGGACTTCTCTAAGATTTTACATCCATCCTGTGGAGGAAGCTTGCGAAGAACTCCCTTACTTGCTAGCC
>NZ_PEDL01000008.1 GCF_002735925.1 Sporanaerobium hydrogeniformans
GTGGATTGAATTCTTCATCTGTGTATGTAAATTCAATCTCTCTCGGTCGCACCTCACGTAGGTGCGTGGATTGAAATACCCCAACAAGATGGAATAATAAGGCAAAAAACGGGTCGCACCTCACGTAGGTGCGTGGATTGAAATTATATAATCACTTTCAACTGTATACTTGTGACAAGTCGCACCTCACGTAGGTGCGTAGATTGAAATTATTTTGCCCAATTCGCCTTTTCGGATTGAAGAGTCGCACCTCACGTAGGTACGTGGATTGAAACCACATCCACAATAATGACAATATAAATATTATATTGCATTTATATAACTATATGTAAATATAGAAAATACAAGACAAACAGTAGCAAGGAATTATTAGAAGCAATGAGGATTGAGAATCTATTGACCTATATGATTATAAGCCATCTAAATCAGGGAAAATCCTGCAAACTATCTAGTTGAGTTTAAGGGTTATCTACATACGAATGGTTGTATTGAATACGAAGAAGACATACCTATCCAAACGCAAATGAAAGACGAATAATTTAAATAAAAACACTAATAAAAGTGGTAATGATTACATGAATCTGTACTCATTACCACTTTATAAGATAATTTGAAAAAACTATAGGATTTATTTATTTCCCCATTTTCTAAGTATAGAAGGTACAGGTACCTGTTCGGGTACTTTAAAGGTAACTAATTGCTTAGGGTGAGGCGCTGATTCGATACTTTCACCTGCTTCATTCCACATCTCATCAATAACAAAGGAAAGTACATCACCTTGTGGACGTAAAATCTCTACTGTTTCTCCTACAGAAAACTTACGACGTTGTTCAACGGTTACTGTTTGAGTAGCCTTATCATAACCAACAATCATACCGGAGAAATCATAATTGCGTACGTAGGAATTATGTGTATAAGTTTGATCCTGGGAAGTGGGTTTGTGTTCGTAAAAACCGGAAGTAAATTCACGATGACTAGCCTTACCTACTTCTTCATAGAATTTTGCTTTCTGAGCTTCATAAAGAGCAGGATCTTTAAGGTAGGTATCAATGGCATCACGATAAGCTTTTGTAACTGTAGCCACATAAAGAGGCGTTTTCATGCGTCCTTCTATTTTAAAACTATAGACACCTGCCTGTATAAGTTCAGAAATGAATTCAATCATGCAAAGATCACGTGAATTATAAATATAAGTACCTCTTTCAGTTTCTTCAATAGGCATGTACTCACCTGGACGAGTTTCTTCTACTACATGATATTTCCAACGGCAAGGTTGTGCACATTCTCCACGATTAGCATCTCGGCTTGCCATATAATTACTCAATAAACAACGGCCCGAATAAGACATACACATAGCACCATGTACAAAAGATTCAATTACTACACCTTTCGGTAATTTGTCATGAATCTTTTTTATTTCTTCAAAGGAAAGTTCCCGTGCAGTTACAATACGCTCAGCTCCTAAATTAGCCCAAAAAAGCGCACTTTGAGCATTTGTATTATTGGCTTGGGTAGAAATGTGGATCTCCATATTAGGTACTGCTTCACGAGCAACACTAAAAACACCAGGATCTGCAATAATAAGTGCATCGGCACCCATAGCTTCTAAAGAACGAAAATAATCGGCCATACCGTTAAAATCATCATCATGGGCAAATATATTAGCTGTCACATAGACAAGTACACCATTTTCATGGGCAAAGCGGATACCCTCTGCCATTTCCTCAGGTGTAAAATTTTTAGCTTTTGCACGTAAGCTGTAGTGATCTCCACCGATATAAACAGCATCTGCTCCATAAAGGACTGCTATTTTAAGCGTTTCTAAACTACCTGCAGGGCAAAGAAGCTCCACTTTATTTTGATGTTTAAATTGATGTTTGGTCATGTTGAGTTCCTCCTATTTTATAGCTTAAAGCCACTCCATCTCCTATAGGTAAAACACTTGAGTGGAGTTCTGGTGAGTGGGTAATGCTCCAAAGATATTCTCGGAGCCTTGCATGTGTTGTACGTTGACGTCTTTCGATAAGGTAACGCGAACGAGCAACGGTACCTTTGTGCAGCACATTATCAGTAATGAGTAAGCCATTGGGTTTTAGTAGACGAATGCACTCTGGTAAAAAATTGATATATTGACCTTTAGCACAATCCATAAAAATGATATCATAAGTTTCTGTTTGTAATGTAGGTAAAATATTGACTGCATCACCTTTTAAAAGCTTAATCGTTTCATTAAGTTGAGCTTTTTCAATGTTTTTTACAGCTAAATCATACATATAATCAAAACGTTCGATAGTTGTAATATGTCCATTTTCTTTTAAAAACTCACTCATTAATATAGAAGAGTAGCCTACAGCTGTTCCCAGTTCCAGTATCTCAGCAGGCTGTAGCAGAGAGAGGAGCACCTTAAAAAAATCAGCTACCTCAGGTTTGATGATAGGCCACTGTTCCTCACCTTGGGCAATCAGTCGTTCAATTTCTTGTAAAACAGGCGAAGTGGGAGGAGTGTGCAAAGCACGTATATATTCAACAATATAGCTATAACTAATTTCACTCATAAAAGTATCCTTTCTAGATGACAAATTCCTATGTCACTATACAATATAAAGGAATTTAAAGGGTTATTCAAGCCTAAAACGAATAAATCGCCCTTTGGGCGATTTATTGTCTAAAATTCATATCTAAGGTTTGTTTATACTTTAATGTATTTCTTTCATGGTCTGCAGCTGTTTCAGCAAAAGAATGAGAGCCTATTTCATCACCTGTTACCACAAAATAATAATAGTTATGTTCCTCAGGCATAACAGCGGCACTAATGGCTGCTTCACCAGGACAACAGATAGGACCTGGTGGCAAACCTTTATGTTGATATGTATTATAATCTGAATCGACTTCTAAATCAGAATAACTTAAGGATTCTTTGCGTTTTTCAAGGACATATTGAATAGTAGAGCACATCTGAAGAGGCATATCCGCATTTAAACGATTATAAACAACACCTGAGATAAGGGGGCGCTCTTCACTTACCTTTGCCTCACTTTCGATAATAGATGCAACCGTTAAAATCTCATGCATACTATAGCCTGAAGTTTTAATGGCGCTGGAGTAGTTGGAAAGGACTTCATCATATTTACGAAGCATTTGATAAATAACTTCTTCAGGTGTTGCATTTTTACGAAAAGTATAGGTAGCAGGGAAAAGATAACCTTCTAGTGAGTATTTTAAATTAGTAGGTAGATCCTTTAAAAAGCTGTACTCATAGGAACGATTGCGAAGGTTGGTAGCAGCTAAGAAATCTTCTCTTGTAAAAAGTCCTGCTTTTTCAAGACGATCTGCAATATTAACAAGAGTAAAACCCTCTGGAATAGTAATGGTTACAGTATCTTCTTCTGATTTTAAATCTGAAGACATTAATTTAAGGATTTGTGCATTACTCATATTGCTTGTAATCGTATATTGGCCTGGACGTAATTGAGAGGCCAACTTATTCAGTTTTGTTTCAAATAGAAAGTAATGAATATTAGAGATAAGATTTTCTTTATAGAGGGATTTGGCTAAATCCTCCAGAGACATATCAGGTGTTAAGGTGATACTTACCTCGCGTATAACTGTATTTTTTTCCCGTTCATTTTCATTGGCAATAAGAGTTGAGGTATAATTAAAGCAATAATTAAAAACACGTATGCTTCCTATCACACCCGCTGTAAGCAAAAACAAGCTAAGCAGTGTACAGATGAGAAGTCGTAAGACAGACTTTTTTCTAGGCATAGTGAACTCCTTAAGATAGTATTTTATAAAATTATAACTATTTTTTTACTATAATTCAACTCATGCTGACTTAAAAATAAAAAGAGAGTAAAAAAATAATATTTTTTAACTTTTCAAACAATAAATTGCAGTTTCAAAACTAATTAGATATAATATAAGAAAAGGTATGAGAATGCCTACTAAAGGAGAGATGAGTAAATGCTTTACAGCTATAATTCTAAACTAAATACCGTTTATAGTTATGAGAAAATAAAAGCTGAAGAAAAGCACAATCTGACTTTTGATCAAGCTGTTCAGCATTATTGTCAAACCCATAGACTTCCATATTGTGAAAAATATGCAATTAAAGAAATACTCACTGAACAAGGAGCTTCTGAAGGTAATGCTTGTTTAATTGAACTTTTGTTGCATCTCAAAACAGGAGACATATTAATTATTTCAAGCTTACGAAGCATTACAAGCGTTCAAGAAGAAGTGGAACAATTTTACACCTTATTAGATAAATGTGGTATTTTACTAGTAGTGTTAAATGGAGCTGATGTGTTTTCTACCTATCCCTCTGCAATGTCTTTAGAAGAACAACGGATGCGGGCAAAATACCGGCAATTAGCTCTGCAAGGTTATTATATTGGTCTAGGTGAAGCCCTTAAAGACATAGAGCTTCTTGAGCAAGAAAAAAAGTTCACTTATAAATCCCCAGGTGCACCTCGCATCCAAGTAGATGAAACTCTATTTAAAGAAGTGTATGAGCTTTGGGATGCCAACTCTCATTTTTCTTATGCTCAAGCATGTAGGATGTTGGAGGAGAAGGGGCATCCTTATCGTTTAAATCCTAAAACAGGAGAAAAATGTTATACTAAAGTTAACCCATCTACCTTTGTAGAGGAGCCGCTTAAAATTTCCAAGCAAACCTTTCAAAATATGGTTAATCGTTACCGCGAAGAAAAGGGGATTCAAGGAAAAAGAGTGGATATCACAGGAAAGTATACTCAGTTAGCAAAAACTTCCCATAAAGAGTAACTAGTTTTATTTCTCAAAAAAAGAGCCTTTTAAGGTGTTCTCCTTTTTAATAAAGCAGGGAACAGCCTTGAAAGACTCCTTTTTATTACACAGAATATGTGATGAGTACAGGTTGTAATTGCTGATGCTCAAGTGCTAAAGAAAGGGTTTCAGGTACTTTATTTAAATCAGCAACAAGAGAACAAGGTTTGTGCACAAAATCATCTTGCCCAAGAGGGACAAAATAAATATTTTGTGCAGCCATTAAGGTACCTATATTTTTTAGATTAATACCTAAACCATCGTTAGTTGCTAAAGCAATGATGATAGGTTTACCATTGCGTAAAAGGGACTTTGCTGCTAATAAAACAGGTGTATCTGTAATAGCTAAGCTGAGTTTTGCTAAAGTATTACCTGTACAAGGAGCAATAAGAAGCGCATCAATTAAATTTTTAGGTCCTAATGGCTCCACATCTTTTAAAGTGTGTAACATGGTATGCCCTGTAAGAGCTTCAATTTCTGCTATAAAGTCTGTAGCCTTTCCAAAACGAGTAGATGTTTCATAGGCATTAAAAGACATAATGGGAGTTATATCTATACCATAACCTACTAAGGTCTTAATGAGGTCAACAGCCTTTGAAAACGTACAAAAGGAGCCACACAAAGCCACTCCTAAGCGAAGTTTTTTAAAATCTTTCATAAGTTAAGCCTCCTGGTCATGTAAAATCAATAAGAGGCATTGATAAAGAATAGTAGCAGCACTTTTAGGTGCAACGATACCTGGTAGACTTGGAGCGGGTATATAATTAACCCCCTTTTTTTCACAATAATCCTTATCGATTCCACCGGGTACAGATGCAAGTTCAATATAAACAACATGAGGAGCAAAGCAGTTAATAGCTTGCTCTCCTAAAATTTTAACAGGAACCGTATTAAAAATAAAATCATATTCCCCAAGATGATGGTTTAATTCAGGTAACGGAATGGGTTTATAGCCATAGGCTGTTATATAAGCTAAATCTATAGAAGAACGCGCTTCTACTGCGACCTTGGCACCTACACCTTGTAATTTGTGTGCTAATATTTTACCACAACGCCCAAATCCTAATACAAGACATTTACTGCCGTGCAATATGATTTCACTATTTTGCATAGCATATTGAATGGCTCCTTCAGCGGTAGGAATGGCATTAAGGATGGCTGTTTCATCCATATCCATAATATCTTTCCATTGAATATGATGTTCATCAAAGGCTTTTCTCATAGTAGGACTTAAGACACTACCTAGGACATAGCTATGAGCCGCTGCTAAGAAAAATTGTTCAATGGCAATATAATGATTACTCATGGGTGCAAAAACACATTTGTTATCTTTAGAAAAGGGAATGGGTCCAATAATATGGGAACAGTTACTAATATCCATTAAAGCAGAGCACACCTTCACTTGTTTCGGAATGTCTGGATGATTAATACCATAAATACATACATCAATACCTTTTTCCACTAAAAGCTGAGTGAGCCTTACAAAACGTAAGTCGCCACCGACAATGGCTACAGAAATAGGGTTCATCATTCATACCTCCAGCCTACTTTCAATGTCTGTAGTAATAGAGTATGAGAAAAGAAAAAAGTTTGTGCTTGTATGGAAAGAGAAAGTGTAAACAAGAAAAGCTCTGCTTTTATTTATTGATAATGTGTGAAATATTTTTAAGTACAATGGAAAGCGTACCATCAGCTTCGTTAATAATTTCAATAAAGTCTTGATTTTTAAAAAGGGGTGTTGGAAATTTGAGTTCAATTCCTGTATCCGTTTTTAAACGAGAAGACGCATAGTGATTACTTATTTTGGTATCTGCTATTTCCAGCGTCTTTTCTTTTAGTCCTAATTCATCCATTTTTTGAAGGCACATTTCTTTAACTTCTTCGTCCTTTTCAAAGGTACGCTCAAAAACCTCTTGGATAGGAAGTGTATTAGTAGTGGCAATACTCTCTACAATATTGTTACGCAGTTCTGCCATCGCATCAAGTGTATTGTCATAGTGTGTTTCAATCACTTCTGTGGCTACAGCTTCAACCACTTTTAGCGTCTCCTTAAGAGAAAGATCTGCTTCACATTCATAAAGAAGAGGAAGATATTGTGCTTTGGAATGATCCCATAAGGTAATATCACCAGATGCTAGTTCGATTAAAAAAGCTTCATCCACTTGTTTACCTGCAGCTGGAAAAAGCCCCTTATGTTTAATGATATGCGTTTGGATGCGACCTTCCTTTTGCTCTACATAATGAGTAAAACCTTCCTTGTAATTAAGTTTTAAAGTAGCTAAGTAACCCTTATTATTCATCTGGAAATAGGTAATGAGCAAATCTCCACTTAAAATGTTGCCATAACTTTGCATAAAATCATAGTATTTCTGAGCTAACCTTTCAGATAAATCTTGAAAGTTTTCTAAAAGAGTTTCTTCTTTAAAAAGAGGACTCCAAACAGAACCTATTTCAAAGCATGCCTTAGATGAAGAAGGACTACCGAAAATCTTCATTAAATGTTTGGTAATAAAGGCTTCTGTTTCATCTGTTAAAACCAAAGGTTCTGTAGAAAAAACGGGCATATTCATAGTTAAATCTAATACATGTATAATCGTTTGATTAAATACAATACTCATTTTCATCATCCTCTTCATTTCATTATTCATGACCCATTCTACTAAAAAGATACGTTATTGTACAGCAGGAAAAACTATAGGTTTCCTCAAGAATATGGTATAATACGGTTTGAAAGTGACAACATAAGTTAAGAAATAAGGAGAAAAAAGATGGAAAGTTATAAAACAAAAGGTGTTTGTTCTTCAGAAATTCAATTTGAAATAACGGATAATATCATTCAAAAGGTAGTTTTTATCAATGGCTGTCCAGGTAATGCATTAGGAGTTGCACGCTTAGTAAAAGGTCTTACTCTGCAAGAAGCGATTAGCCGCTTAAAAGGGATTGATTGTCGTGGTCGCGGCACTTCTTGTCCAGATCAACTAGCCAAAGCCTTTGAAGCCTATCTTATAAAATAGTCCTGGTCTACTTCACCTTGGTTGTTAATATATATACTTAGAACCTTCATTGAGAAAGGATAAAAATAATGGATATTATTATTCAAAAATTTGGTGGAACCTCTGTTGCTACAGAGGAAAGTCGAGAAGCTGTATTCCATAAAATAGCACAAGCACAAGCCAAAGGTTTATCTTCTGTTGTAGTGGTTTCAGCCATAGGGCGTAAGGGTTCTCCTTATGCAACAGATACTCTTATTGACTTTGTAAGTCAGACAGCAGGCTCTATGGCAGATGCTGATTATGACTTACTACTTTCCTGTGGTGAAATCATTTCAGCAGTAACAATGGCTACTTTGCTTAGGCAAAGAGGCTTTAAAGCCAAGGCTTTAACAGGAGGTCAAGCTGGTATTTTAACAGATTCTTATCATAAAAATGCAGAACTTTTATACACACATACGGATCGTCTTTTAGGCTATTTAGAGTCAGGAGTTATTCCGGTTGTAGCAGGTTTTCAAGGTATAACTGAAAGTGGTGAGATAACTACATTAGGACGTGGTGGCAGTGATACAACTGCTGCTATTTTGGGTGCCGCTTTAAAGGCTAAATGTATTGAGATTTATACAGATGTAAATGGCATTATGACAGCTGACCCACGTGTGTATGCACAGGCTAAAATCATTCCTTCGATTAGCTATACAGAAGTTTTTCAAATGGCAGATAGTGGGGCAAAGGTTATACATCCACGTGCAGTAGAATATGCGCGTAGTGCCAATATCCCACTTGTAATTAAAAATACTTTTTCAGAAGAACCTGGTACCTTTATTGTTCAACAGGTGAAAGAGAAAGCAGAAGGTAAAGCCGCTATTTTAACAAGTGTGGCTCATAAAATGAACCGTGTACAATTTACAATTCAAGATGAGGTGCTAAGTAAAAGGGAGCTGCTACAAGAAATAGCTTCACATAATATTAGTATTGACCTTATCAATATTTTTCCACAGCATAAAATTTTTACAGTAGATAAAGAAGATCAAAACCAACTAGAGGCATTGCTAACCCAAGGTGGTTATAGTTATACCTTTATTGTAGGGTGTGCTAAAGTTACAGCAATTGGTGAACGAATGACAGGAGTGCCTGGCGTTATGGCACGTATGATGAAGGCTTTAGCAAAAGAGAATATTGAAATTTTACAGACTGCTGATTCACTCACCACTATAAGTTGCCTCATTAAAGAAGAAAAAGTAAAAGATGCAGTCACCCTCCTTCATGAAGAATTTGGGTTATAGAGTATGAAGATTAACTTTTTTTTGCATACTAAACAAAAATGAATATGCGAAAGGAAAGTATTATGTCTGAAAAACAAAAACAAGATGAAAAACCCAAAAATGAAGAAGAACCTAATAAAGTAAATGAAGAAGTAACCGATACAATTAAGGAGTTTGGCCAACTTCCTATAAACCCTTCAGAAGGAGAGAGTCCTATTCATTGTCTTACTATCATTGGGCAAGTTGAAGGGCATATGAGCTTGCCACCTCAAAATAAAACGACCAAATATGAACACCTTATTCCACAAGTGGTAGGTTTGTGCGATAACCCAAAAGTAAAAGGTATTTTGGTTATTTTAAACACAGTAGGTGGTGACGTAGAGGCGGGATTAGCTCTAGCTGAACTCATTGCTTCTATTAATAAACCTGTGGTTTCCCTTGTATTAGGAGGGGCACATTCCATAGGTGTTCCTATTGCTGTAGCAAGTGACTATTCTTTTATTACACCCACAGCAACCATGACGATTCATCCTGTGCGTATGAGTGGAACGGTGATTGGTGTCCAACAGACCTTTGAATTTTTTGACCAAATGCAAGAACGTATTGTAGCGTTTGTTTCTAGAAATTCAAATATCTCGGAGGATCGATTTCGTCAATTAATGCTAGATGTAGGTAAGCTTGCACGAGATGTAGGCACTATTTTAGTGGGCAAAGAAGCTGTAGATGAGAAAATTATTAACGAAGTAGGTGGTTTAAGTGAAGCGATGCAAAAGCTTCATGTACTTATTCAGGAAGAGGAGGGAAAAGCATGCCCTACTACTCCATAGCCCCTTTATATGGTCTTGATGAACCTGTAGAATATGTTGAAATAGATTATGAGGGGTATCGTCTTTTAGCATGTAAGACGCAAGATGGGTATGTTGTTGAACGCCTTTATTCAACTAATCCTAAAGATTATTTAAAACAAAATCTTTATCCTGGTCAATTACTTCAAAATAATCTTATCAAACAATTTATAAAATGATATAATGAGATATGTGTGTAAGCACATATCTCATTTTTAACAAAAATATAGCTAATCTATTAAAAACTTTTAAGATAGATAGAAAAAGTTAAAGGGGATTTTCAAATGACAAAAAATAAAGATCAAGCATCGCCAACTAAGAAACGTGTTCAGAAAGTGCCATCTAAAAGACGTAAAAAAAAAGGGAAAGGAAATACCGCAATTAGATTCTTCACCTATTTCAAAAGAGATAGTAGGCATTGCTTTAATAGGGCTCAGCATTCTTATTTTAATTGGTGTATTTACGGATAAGGCAGGGCTTGTAGGAAGCATGATTCACAATCTTTTTGTAGGTTTTTTAGGAATAGGCGGTTATCTTTTACCTATTTGTTCTGCTATTATAGGTGGCTTTTATATCCATGGTAACCGTTCAAAAACACAGCATACAGCAGGTTTATTAATAAGTTTGAGTTTTATATTAATGAGCTTTTTTCATGTGCTATGCTATCAGGATCAAAGTACCTACTCTTTAATGAGTAAAACATACATACAAAATGGAGCTTGGAACAATGGGGGATGGTTTGGCGCATTTATTAGCTACATTCTTTTAAAATTAATAGGACTTTATGGTACCTATGTTTTTTTATTGCTTGCTTTTGGAATATGGTTATTAGTAGCAACTCAATTTCCTATTTTTTCATGGTTTTACGAAAAAATAATAGAAGGTTCAACTTTATTAAGAGCTTCTATAAAGCAATCAGTGACTAATAGAAAAAAAGCTAAAAAAGGAAAGGCTTCTCAATCTATTTTAAAATCTAAAGAGGAAGTCACTCCGGCTCCCTCCTTAATGATGCCACTTGATTTGGTAGAAGCTGCACCTGCAAACAGCCTAGAGCCCATACCTATTTATGATTCAACTAGCTATGTAGAATCTTTAGAGATATCCGATTTAAGTGAAGAAGTTGGGAATAAACCTACTTTAGTCAAACAACAAACCAGTAAAAAAGCCACAAAAGAAGCTTTACTAAGTAATGAACCACTTGATATTCCTGAAAGAGAGGTTGTACCTACTAGGGAGTACATCTTCCCTTCTGTTGAACTTTTAAATAAAGGACAGGTAGCTGTGAATAAAGATGCCTCGCGTAAGTCTCTTAGTACCGCTAAAAAGTTAGAACTGACCCTAGAGAGTTTTGGTGTAGAGGCAAAAGTGTTACAAATACATAAAGGACCAACTGTCACTCGTTATGAATTACAGCCTAAACAAGGTGTCAAAGTAAGTAAAATTGTTAATTTAGCAGATGATATTGCTCTTAACTTAGCAGCTTCTAATATACGTATTGAAGCCCCTATTCCAGGTAAAGCAGCAGTTGGTATAGAGGTAGCTAATGAAACCAGTGAAATGGTGTATCTAAGGGATGTGATTGATAGCGATCGTTTTTTAGCCTTTCCTTCAAAATTGGCCTTTGCTTTAGGAAAAGATATTGCCGGAAAACCCATTATCGCTGATATTGGTAAAATGCCTCACATCCTCATTGCTGGTGCAACAGGCTCTGGGAAAAGTGTTTGTATTAATACACTCGTTACAAGTATTCTTTACAAGGCAAGGCCTGAAGAAGTAAAACTTATTATGATTGATCCTAAAGTAGTAGAACTAAGTGTTTATAATGGGATTCCCCATTTACTTATTCCTGTTGTTACAGATCCTAAAAAAGCAGCAGGTGCTTTGTGGTGGGCAGTTAATGAAATGACTAGACGTTATAATCTTTTTGCAGAGAATAATGTGCGTGATATGAAAGGTTATAACGAGAAATGCACAGAAGAGTTGCTAAAGCTTCCGCAAATTGTTATTATTATTGATGAATTAGCAGATTTAATGATGACAGCGGCTAAAGAGGTAGAAGATGCTATTTGTCGATTGGCACAAATGGCACGTGCTGCTGGTATTCACCTTGTTATTGCGACACAAAGACCTTCGGTAGATGTTATTACAGGTGTTATTAAAGCCAATATCCCATCTCGTTTAGCTTTTGCTGTTTCATCTGGAATAGATTCACGAACTATTATTGATATGAATGGGGCGGAAAAGCTTTTAGGAAAAGGGGATATGCTCTTTAATCCTGTGGGTGAAGCTAAACCTATTCGTATTCAAGGTGCCTTTATTTCGGATCAAGAGGTTGAAAATATTGTAAATGCTGTACGAGTAGAAGAGCATCAGTATGAAGAAAATGTTATAGAAAGTATTGAAAAAGTAAACCAAGTTGAAAACTCAGAAGATGAACAAGATGAACTTCTTGAAAAGGCCATTGCATTTTCAGTAGATAAAGAAAAATTATCTATCTCTATGCTTCAACGTTATTTTCGTATTGGTTTCAATCGTGCTGCACGGTTAATGGATGCCCTAGAAACGCGTGGTATTGTAGGGCCTGATGAAGGAAGTAAACCTAGAAAAGTTTTATAATTTTAGAATAAAAGGAGTAGAGAGTATGAAAACAGATATTCAAATTGCGCAAGAAGCTGTTATGCAACCTATCACAGAAGTGGCTAAAAGACTTGGTATTTCATCTGATTGTCTTGAACAATATGGAAAATATAAGGCTAAATTACCCTATAAGTTGATGGAAGATTTAAAAGATAAGCCAAATGGTAAGCTTGTTTTAGTGACAGCAACCAATCCTACACCCGCTGGAGAAGGAAAAACAACCATTACGGTTGGATTAGGTCAAGCATTATGCAAAATGGGTAAAAACGCCGTGATTGCTTTAAGAGAACCTTCATTAGGTCCTTGTATGGGGATTAAAGGTGGGGCAGCCGGTGGTGGTTATGCGCAAGTTGTACCCATGGAAGACATTAACCTTCATTTTACGGGAGATATCCATGCGATTGGTGCTGCTAATAACCTTCTTGCCTCTATGATTGATAACCATATTCATCAAGGTAATAGTCTGAAAATAGATACACGTACAATTACTTGGAAACGCTGTGTGGATTTAAATGATCGTGCACTACGTGAAATTGTAATTGGCTTAGGTGGAGCTTTAAATGGTGTACCTCGCCAAGACGGTTTTATGATTACGGTAGCTTCTGAAATTATGGCTATTTTATGTCTTGCAAATGATCTTATGGATTTGAAACAAAAACTAGGTAATATTATTATTGGTTATAATACAGCGGGTGAACCTGTAACAGCAAGAGATTTGCATGCAGAAGGAGCAATGACAACACTTTTAAAAGAGGCCATTAAGCCTAACCTTGTTCAAACCTTAGAAAATACACCTGTTATCATGCATGGAGGCCCTTTTGCTAATATCGCCCATGGTTGCAACAGCATTATGGCAACTAAGCTTGCACTTAAGTTAGGTGATATTGTTGTAACGGAGGCTGGGTTTGGAGCAGATTTAGGAGCTGAAAAATTCTTAGATATTAAATGCCGTAAAGCAGGACTTGTACCAGATGCCATTGTTTTAGTAACTACTATTCGTGCGCTTAAATACAATGGTGGCGTAGCCAAAGAAGACCTTAAAGAGGTATGTATGGATGCCTTAAGAGCTGGTTTTTCTAACCTTGAAAAACATATTGAAAATCTTCAAAAGTATCAAGTGCCTGTTGTGGTAACACTCAATGCCTTTGTAACAGATACAGAAGAAGAAATTTCCTTTGTTCAATCCGCTTGTGAAGCGAAGGGGTGTGATTTTGCCACAGCTAATGTTTGGGAAAAAGGAGGGGAAGGTGGTCTTCTGCTAGCCCAAAAGCTAATAGAAGTTTTAGAAACGAAGCCAGGTAGCTTTAAATATCTTTACGAAGATAACCTTTCCATTGAAGAAAAAATTACCTGCATTGCAAAAGAAATTTATGGAGCTAAACAGGTAGCATTTGAGCCAGCAGCTAAAAAAGCGCTTGAGAAAGTAAAAGCTTTAGGACTTTCTCATTTGCCTGTTTGTATGGCTAAAAATCAATATTCTCTTTCAGATGATCCTAGAGCTCTTGGCAGGCCACAAGGCTTTACAACAACTGTAAGAGAGATTAGAATATCAGCAGGTGCTGGATTTATTGTAGCCTTAACAGGAAGTGTGATGACGATGCCTGGTTTGCCCAAAAAACCTGCAGCAGAAGTGATTGATATTGATGATAAAGGCATTGTAACAGGTTTATTTTAAAAAAGATGGGGGAGATGACGATGAATACACAACTAATAGATGGAAAACAGATTGCCTTAGAAATAAAAGATGAACAAAAGAAAGCTGCTGAAGCTTTAAGCCTTAAAGGTGTCCAGCCAGGTCTTGCAGTTATACTTGTAGGTGATAATTCTGCTTCCAAGGTTTATGTAAGTAATAAGAAAAAGGCTTGTGAATATGTAGGAATCAAATCTTTTTCTTATGAATTACCTACTGAAACCTCTGAAGAAGAGCTTTTGGAACTTATTCATACACTTAATCATGATAAATGTGTACATGGGATTTTAGTTCAACTTCCATTACCCAAACATATGGATGAACAAAAAGTAATCATGGCTATCTCTCCTCTAAAGGATGTAGATGGCTTTCATCCTTATAATGTAGGTGCACTTAGTATAGGACTTAATGGTCTTGTCTCTTGTACACCTGCTGGAGTAATTGAACTACTCAAACGAAGTAACGTAACGATTCAAGGCAAAAACTGTGTAATAATAGGGCGAAGTAACATAGTAGGCAAACCTGTCAGCTTACTTTTGCTCCGTGAACATGGTACAGTTACCATTTGTCATTCAAAAACACAAAATTTAGAATTAATTTTGCAGCAAGCAGATATTGTGGTAGCAGCAGTAGGTATTGCAAAATTTATTAAAGGTCATCAACTTAAAGAAGGTGCTGTAGTCATCGATGTAGGGATGAATCGCGATGAAAATGGCAAGCTTTGTGGCGATGTAGACTTTGATTCTTGTCAGGGTATTGCTAGCCAAATAACACCTGTACCAGGTGGAGTAGGTCCAATGACTATTGCTATGCTTATGCATAACTGTATACGTGCTACCAAGAATCAGGAAGGAGTTAATTAATTGAATTATTTAGTAGCTTTTGTTTCACTAGGTTGTGACAAAAACTTAGTGGATAGCGAGAATATGTTAGGGATTTTACACCAAGGAGGATATACCTTAACAGCAGATGAGATGAAAGCAGATGTAGTAGTTGTCAATACTTGCTGTTTTATTGAAGATGCGAAAAAGGAAAGCATTGATACTATTTTAGAAGTAGCACAATATAAAGAGCATGGTAAGTGTAAGGCACTTATTATAACGGGTTGTATGGCACAACGTTACAAAGAGGAGATCCTTACAGAAATTCCAGAAGTGGATGCAGTTATAGGCACAACTTCTTATGACCAAATCGTAGAAGTAGCAAATAGTATCTTGCAGGAGCAAGGTATAAAAACGCAACGTTTTGAGGGTATTGACCGTGAAATGTTAGAAGATATGCCACGTATTTTAACAACAGCTGGCTATTTTGCTTATGTAAAAATAGCAGAAGGCTGTGATAATAAGTGTACGTATTGTATCATTCCTCAGCTTCGTGGTAAGTACAGGAGTCGCCCTATAAATAAAATTAAAAAGGAAGTGGAGGGACTTGCAAAAGATGGTGTATCTGAAATCATATTAGTTGCTCAAGATACAACAAAATATGGTTCGGACTTAAAAGATACTAGTTTACCAAAGCTTCTCCATGAATTAGGAGAGGTAGAGGGGATTGAATGGATTCGTGTACTTTACTGCTATCCTGAGAACATTACAGATGAACTTATTGCAGAAATAAAACGTAACCCTAAAGTGTGTCACTATTTAGATATGCCTATTCAGCATGCTGCTGATCCTGTCTTGAAACGCATGGCAAGACGTACAACAAATGCATCTCTTAGAGAAGTTATTCATAAATTGCGTCGTGAGATTCCAGATATTGCACTACGTACAACACTTATTGTGGGCTTTCCAGGAGAAACAGAAGAAGACTTTAAGGTACTTTGTGACTTTGTAAGTGAAATGCAGTTTGATAGACTTGGGGTATTTACCTATTCCCAAGAAGAGGGAACACCTGCTGCAAAACTTAAAGACCAATTAGATGAAAATGTAAAAATAAAGCGTAAAGAAAGTATTATGTCCCTTCAACAGGCTATTTCAGAAAAGCTGACACACTCTAAAATAGGTCAGAAGATGAAAGTTCTGATTGAAGGAAAGCTAACAGACGAAGATGTGTATATAGGTCGTACGTACCAAGATACACCTGAAATTGACGGACAAGTTTTTATTGATTTTGATGGTGAACTCTTATCAGGCGATTTTGTAGAGGTACGAATTATAGGTGCAAATGACTATGATTTGATAGGAGAGATAAGTGATGAATATAGCAAATAAACTTACAACAGCTCGTGTAATCTTAGTTTTTGTTTTTATGGCTGTTATTTGGATTCCTTTTACGGATTTAGTAACACGTTTATGGTTAGCTTTAGCTATTTTTATTATAGCAAGTCTGACAGATTTTTTAGATGGTTATTTAGCACGTAAGCTGAATTTGGTAACTAATTTAGGAAAATTCATGGACCCTTTAGCAGATAAAATGCTCGTAGCGGCCGCAATGATTGCTATCGTTGATTTAAGAAGCGTATTGCCAGCTGGGAATTTACCTGCTTGGATTGTTGTTATTATCTTATTACGTGAGTTTATGGTTTCGGGTATCCGTCTAGTTGCAGCGACGGATAATAAAGTCATTGCTGCTAACTATTTAGGGAAAGTTAAAACAGTTATCCAAATGGTCATGATCAGTGTCTATCTTATTCCCATAGAAAATGGATTCCTATCAGGATTTGCACTTGTACTTGCGTATGCTGCACTTCTTTTAACACTTATTTCTGGGTTTGAATATTTGTGGCAAAATCGTGAAATCCTAAAGAATCAATAAGAAATGCTAGTTGGGGGTCACCACTGAGTGAGAACTTAGGGGTGACCCTTTTAAGAGTGAGAAATAAATAGATACAGAAAGGAGAAGAGCTATGCATTACCATACAATTATTATTGGTGCAGGACCTGCTGGTTTATTTGCAGCCCAACATATTGGCAAACAAAATAAAAAGGTACTACTCTTAGAACGAAATGAAAAAGCAGGAAAGAAATTACTTATTTCAGGAAGTGGTCAATGTAACTTTACGCATCAAGGTGATTTAAAACACTATCTTGAGTGTTATGGCGATCATGGTAAGTTTTTAAAAAAGAGTTTGAGTAGCTTTACCTATAAAGATACGATTAGTTTTTTTGAGAGTTTAGGTGTTACGCATGAAGTGATGCCTAATGGCAAAATCTTTCCAAAATCTAGACAAAGCAAGGATATTTTAGAAGCACTTATTATTGCTTGTCACAAGGCAAATGTAACAATTCGTTATAATAGTTTAGTTACTCACATTGAACCTTATGATGGGGTATTTGCTATAGAAATAGCAGAAGGGAAACGGTATTTTTGTGATCATGTGATTATGGCTACAGGTGGAAAATCTTACCCTAAAACAGGTTCAGATGGACAAGGCTATACTTTGGCTGAAAAACTAGGGCATACAATTTGTTCTTTAAAACCGGCTTTAACAGATGTTAGTACAAAAGAAAAAAACTATAGTAGTTTAATGGGCGTTTCTTTTCAAAATGTGCATATGGACATTTATCATGAAGGGAAAAAAATTAAAGAACATCGGGGTGATTTGCTTTTTACTCATAAAGGTTTATCAGGTCCTGTGATTATTGATACCTCTAGATGGATAAATAAAGGAGATCGATTAGTTTTTAACTTTTTATATCCACGTCAGTTTGAAGAAGTAAAGGTTGATTTTGCCCAAAATCTAGCTCTACGTGGAAAGGAAGAATTGATTACTTATTTAAAGAAGTTACAAATTCCTAAAAGTTTTTGTCAACTCATTTGTCAAATAAGTCATTTAGACGAACATATAACTTGTGCACAGATAGATAAGAAGTCTCGTGAAAAATTAGTGCGCCTCTTAACAGCACATACCTTTGAGGTAGAAGCCTGCGGGGGCTTCCATTTAGCAATGGTAACAGCTGGAGGTGTTCATCTCAAAGAAGTTAATCCTTGTTCTCTTGAAAGTCGTCTGCAAAAGGGACTTTATTTTATTGGAGAAGTATTAGATATAGATGGCAATACAGGAGGCTATAATATTCAAGCTGCTTTTTCTATGGCTTATATGTGTAGTGAGGCTATTCTTAAAAACTAAAAATAACAAATATTTCCTTGGAAATATTTGTTATTTTTAGTTTTTAAGCTATAAGTAAAGAATCTAATGAATAGACTATAATGATTTAGATAAATTAGTTTGAGATGCTGGTAACTTAGAAGCAATAAGCTCGTAAACCTTACTGGGAAGTTCCTGAAGTTCTTCTTTCGTTAAGTGAGCCGTAGATAGCGGAGGATGAATCGTAAGTTTCACGTTAGCAGGTTTAATCCTATTATTATTTTGCTCCATAAGCTTATACGTTCCATCAATAGTTATAGGAATAATAGGAACTTTAGGTTTTGTAGCAAGTTTAAAACTGGCCTCTTTAAAAGAACCCATCTTATCTCCTTTGCTACGTGTCCCTTCGGGAAAAATAACTAGTGAATGTCCTTCTTTTAGAAATTTAATACCTTCCACAATAGCTCCTGCACTTCCTTTGAGTGTTGAACGATCCATGAAGACACAGTGAATGTGACGCATCCATGTGCGTACAAGAGGAATTTTTAACGTCTCAACTTTAGCAATAAAACCCTTTGGTCTATCAATGTAACTCATTAAAATAGCAATATCAAAATTACTTTGGTGATTGCTTATATAAACAACTGGTTCTTTCTCTGGTAAGTTTTCAAGACCAAAAACTTCTACCCTAGCACCACTTCGTTTTACATTACCTAAAGCCCATTTTGATGTGACATGATGGATGTATGCTTCAGCTTCTTCCATTTTCCCTTGTTTTTTCAGTGTATTAACTTTCCAAAGTCGTGGTATATTACCTAATAAGGTTACAACAAAACCTATGTACCATATGATTGTACGCATCTTTTAACCTCCTATGTAGTTATTTTGTTTTATTATAGTACAAATTCCTAAAAGAAAAAAGGGTAGATCATTTTCTTGGTAAAGTATTTGTATTTTTACTATATTAATATAAAATGTTTCTATGTTTCTAAAAAATATGATATGATGAGACAAGAATAAAGGAGGGATTAGATGATTACACTTAAAGCGTTTAAAGGTTTTCGCCCCAAAGAGGATTTAGCACACCGGGTGGCTGCACTTCCTTATGATGTCATGAATACAGTAGAGGCAAAAAAAATGGTAGAAGGAAACCCGTATTCTTTCTTACATGTCGATAAACCCGAAATGCATGTTCCTACACCTCAAGAAGATGAACTCTACGCTTTTGCGGGTAGCAAGCTTGATCAAATGATTAAAGAAAATGTTTTTATACAGGATGAAGCTTCTTTATATCTTTACGTACTAACGAATGCCTATACCACTCAATATGGCATTGTAGGTTGTGTATCTGCCCAGGAATATGAACAAGGACTTATAAAAAAACATGAGAATACACGTACAGATAAAGAAGAAGATCGCATTAAGCATGTAACGTATTGTAAGGCGCATACAGGTCCGATCTTTTTAGCTTATAAAGGGTTAGAAATGCTAACAGCATGGGTAATAAACTATGCTGATGAGCATATGCCTCTTTATGACTTTACTTCTGAGGATAATGTTAGACATGTTGTCTATCGTTTAGAAGCTAAAGACCAAGAATATGTTATTGCATCGTTTAAAGAAGCAGATGCACTTTATATTGCTGATGGTCATCATCGTGCTGCCGCAGCAGTTGCAGTAGCTAAAAAGAACCGTGACGCTGGAACAGCTACAGAAGCTAATCAACACTTCTTAGCCACTATTTTTCCTAAAGATCAACTTCATATTATGGACTATAATCGTGTTTTAAAAGATGAAAGTGGTTTAACAAAAGAGGCACTTTTTGAACATTTGGCTACTTATTTTGAGATAGAAGCTGTCTTAGAAGAAACCTATAAACCTGAAAAACGTCATACTTTTGGCATGCGTTATGCTAAAACATGGTACAAATTAACTTTGAAGTCGGAATGGGAAAGAGAAGAAGATCCAGTAGCTGCACTTGATGTCTCTGTTTTGCAACGTTATATTTTAGAACCTATTTTCAAAATTATGAATCCTAAAGAAGATAAGCGTATTGACTTTGTAGGTGGTATTCGTGGGCTAAAAGAACTTAATCGTCGCACGGAAGAGGACATGGATGTGGCATTTAGTCTTTATCCTACTTCTATGGATGAACTAATACGTGTGGCCGATCAAGGCGCATTAATGCCTCCTAAATCTACTTGGTTTGAACCTAAATTACGTAGTGGACTTTTCGTACATAAAATGGATTAAAAATCCTCACATGTTTTATATCAAATCACGCATACTAATTCTACATATACTAGTATATGTGCATTTAATATAGAAAAAGGGGGAAGTAGGATGGACTTAGGACGTTTTATTACAGGTACTCTTATCGGTACCACAATTGGTGTAGCAGGAGCTGCATATATGCTTACTTCTGACAGAGAAAAAAGAAAACTAATGCGTCAAGGTAAACAGATGTTAAATAAGGCTACTCATACACTTGAGCAAATGTTTTAAGAACTCAGAATCAGCCCTAAACATTGGAAGTTTAGGGCTGATTCTACGCTAATTTATTGACAAAATGCTAAACATTACATATAATTGATGAGAATGAGCATAGGATAAGTCTAATAAACGTATATATAGAATAAATACAGTGAAAAGAAGGAGTATATAAATAAGGATTTCCAGAGAGGAAAGTGGTGGTGTGAGCTTTCTAATACCTATTTATAGAAGCAGTCTTGGAGTAATTACCTTGAAAAAAGTAGAGGTAAACGGGTAATTTCGTTATCAATTAGAGAGTGATGCCTATTTTAGGGTATAACTAGGGTGGTACCGCGAGAAACCTCGTCCCTAATTTGGGAGAGGTTTCTTTTTTATTTCCCTATTTTCAACTGTTAAGGAGGCCATTATGTATACGTTACAATTGGTAAACCGTGACTATCCTTTGGCTAGTCACTTTGTTCCTAGCCATCTAACACAGGATAAACAAAGTCGGATTTGGGTTTGCAAAGTTGCTTTAAAAGCTTTTAGAGCCTTAAATAAAGGATTAGAAAAAAAAGGTCTTTCTTCTCTTTTTTTAATAAGTGGATATCGACCCTATGCCTATCAAGAAAGGCTCTTTGAACGCAAAAAACAAGTCTTTTTAAAACAAGGCTTAGATGACAAAGCTGCTTATAATAAAGCAAGTCAAATTATCGCTCCTCCTGGTTGTAGTGAACATCAACTAGGACTTGCCATTGATGTAGCCACATGGTCTATGAAAGATTTAGAAGATCCACTTATTATAAGCTTTGGCGAGACGAAGGAAGGCTGTTGGCTTCAAAACTATGCACCTTATTATGGCTTTATTTTGCGTTATCCTTTAGATAAAACAACCATAACAGGCGTCAGTTATGAACCTTGGCACTATCGTTATGTAGGTAAAGAACATGCTCTAACTATGCAAAAAAGACAGTTTACCTTAGAAGAGTATACTAACTTTTTAAAAAAAGAGTCTTTTTGAAGATGTATTTTTTAGTCTATTTATAACACTATTAGGAGGAAATTATGAAGAACTATGGCTTAAATGAATTACGCGAAATGTACTTGCAGTTTTTTGAAAGCAAAGGTCACTTACGTGCTAAAAGCTTTCCCCTTGTGCCTCAAAATGATAACAGCTTACTTTTAATTAATGCAGGAATGGCTCCTTTAAAACCTTATTTTACGGGCCAAGAAGAACCTCCAAAAAGACGTATGGCGACTTGCCAAAAATGCATTCGTACAGGAGATATTGAAAATGTAGGAAAAACAGCACGTCATGGTACATTTTTTGAAATGTTAGGTAACTTCTCTTTTGGGGATTATTTTAAAGAGGAAGCTATTACGTATGCATGGGAATTTGTAACAAAGGTTTTAGAAATTCCAGAGGAAAGACTTTTAGTAACGGTTTATGAGGAAGATGAAGAAGCTGCACAAATTTGGCATCAGCAAATAGGTTTACCAAAAGAAAAAATCTTTTACATGGGTAAAGAAGATAACTTCTGGGAAGCTGGTATTGATGGACCTTGTGGACCTTGCTCTGAAATCTATTATGACCGCGGAGAAGAATTTGGATGTGGTGAACCTAGTTGCACAGTTGGTTGTGAATGTGACCGTTTTATGGAGTTTTGGAATTTAGTATTTACTCAATTTGAACGTCACGAAGATGGTACGTATACGCCACTTGCTCAACGCAACATTGACACAGGAATGGGACTTGAGCGTTTAGCTGCACTTATGCAAGGAGTAAGTTCTATTTTTGATGTAGACACTGTAAAAGCTATTCGTGACCATGTGTGCCAATTAGCAAATGTGACTTATGGTGCAGATGTTAAAAAAGATATTTCGATTCGTGTGATTACAGATCATATTCGCTCCGTAACTTTTATGGCAGCAGACGGTGTTCTTCCATCTAATGAGGGGCGTGGTTATGTGATGCGTCGCCTTTTAAGACGTGCAGTACGTCATGCCAAATTATTAGGTATCCAAGGACTTTTCTTAAGAGAGCTTGTAAAAACTGTTGTTGAAAATTCTAAACATGAATACACAGAGTTAGAAGATAAATTTGAATATATTATTAAACTTCTTACCGTAGAAGAAAAGAATTTTAACGAAACTATTGACAGAGGTTTAAATCTTCTAAAAGGTTACATGAAAGAAATGAAAAATAGGGGTGAAACAGTACTGGAAGGTAAGGCATGTTTTACTTTATCGGATACCTATGGTTTTCCAATTGACTTAACACGTGAAATTCTAGAAGAACAAGGTTTAAAAGCAGACGAAGAAGGTTTTAAAGTTGAAATGGATATTCAACGTCAAAAGGCAAGGGAAGCACGTGGTGGCTCTAAATATATGGGCGCAGATGAAACCATTTTCAATCAAATGGACGCAGCGATGAAAACACTTTTCGTAGGCTATGATCAGCTTGAAACAAAAGGACAATTAGCTATTTTAGCTAATGATGAAAAACTTTTAGATGTAGCAAGTTGTGGTGAAAACATTTATGTAGTGATTCCTGAAACACCTTTTTATGCTGAAAGTGGTGGTCAGGTAGGTGATAATGGAGTGATTACAACAGCAACAGGAAAAGCTATTGTTGCTCATACAACAAAAGTGATAGGAGGTAAATTTGCACATCATGCTAAGGTCATTGAAGGAAGTCTTGAAAAAGGCCAAATGGCTACTTTTACAGTAGAAAACACCTCACGTATGGATACGTCACGTAATCATAGTGCTACACACCTTCTTCAAAAAGCATTACGTGAAGTAGTAGGAGGACACATTGAGCAAGCTGGTTCAAATGTAACTAAAGAGCGTTTACGCTTTGACTTTACACATTTTGAAGCACTTAATCCAGAGCAACTTGCCCAAGTAGAAGCGTTAGTAAATGAAAAAATTCTAGAAGGTTTAACTGTTACTATAAAGCAAATGTCAATTGATGAAGCACGCCAATTGGGCGCTACAGCACTATTTGGCGAGAAGTACGGACAAACAGTACGTGTTGTCAACATGGGTGATTATTCGATTGAACTTTGTGGAGGAACACACATTCAAAATACAGCGGCCATTGGTACCTTTAAAATTATTTCTGAAACAGGTGTAGCTGCAGGTGTGCGTCGTATTGAAGCTGTAACGGGTCGTGGTGCCATTGCCTATTACCAAGAGATTGAAAGTAATCTTCAAGAAATTGCTCAAGTAGTTAAGGCAAAGAAAAGTGAGGTTGTTAAGAAAGTAGAATCTCTTGTAAGTGAGCATAGAGCACTTGAGAAAGAAAATGAAAAGTTAAAAGCTGAAATTACAGGTGCTAAAGCAAGTTCTATATTAGAACAAGTAGAAAGTATAGGTAATCTTCAAGTTTTATTAAGTAGGCAGGATAACTTAGACATGAATGCACTTCGCAATATGGGAGATGCACTGAAAGATAAGCTTGAAAAAGGTGTAGTTATACTTGCTAGTGCAGTAGACGGTAAAGTTAATTTAGTTGCAATGGCATCAAAGAGTGCTGTAGAACAAGGTATTCATTGCGGAAATATCATCTCACAAGCTGTTAGAGTGGTAAATGGAGGTGGTGGTGGCCGTCCTAATATGGCACAAGCTGGTGGGAAAGATGCTTCTAAAATTGCAGAAGCCTTGGAAGTAGCTAAACAAGTTATTGCAAGTCAAATCACTCAATAATCCTTGTTTAAAAACGCAACAAGTATTGACGTAGTAAAGGAATTCAAGTATAATCTAAGGTAGTGCTTTAATCTTTTCTCCGTACAATTGCATAAAGCACGACACCGCACCGGAGGGAGGGAAACAAATGTCAGAGGTTACTGTTCGCGAAAATGAATCTTTAGATAGTGCTCTTCGCCGTTTTAAAAGAAACTGTGCAAAAGCAGGTATTATGCAAGAGATCCGCAAAAGAGAACACTATGAAAAACCTAGTGTTAAACGTAAAAAGAAATCAGAAGCAGCGCGCAAAAAGAATAAACAATATTAATTGCTTATTCTAATCCACGTAAGAGGATGATGCAGATGTCTTTGAAGGAAAAATTTCTTTCAGATATGAAGGAAGCTATGAAAGAAAAAAATGTTCTTCGCAAAAATACCATTCAATTAGTTAGAGCAGCAGTGCTCCAAAAAGAAAAGGACACTTTACAAGAGGTGAGCGATGAACAAATTCTTGATATTCTTGTACAGGAAGTCAAGAAACGTAAAGATGCACTTATTGACTTTAAGAAAGCTGAACGCCAAGATCTTATTGAAGAAACCGAGGCAGAACTAGCAGTTTTATCTACTTATATGCCTCAGCAATTCTCAGAAGAAGATCTTCTTAAGATTATTCAAAAAATTATAGGTGAAGTAGGCGCTACATCCATGAAAGACATGGGAAAAGTCATGACACTTCTTACACCACAGGTGAAGGGAAGGGCTGATAGCAGTCAAGTAAGTCGCATTGTAAAAGAATGTCTAACTAAACAATAAGCTTATAGCTTAACTTATAAAAAACCACTAGTTTGTCTAGTGGTTTTTTATTATGCCCATTTTACATTCCCTTCTATTTGGTTTTTGGCCTTATTTCATCTATCCTCTTTAAAAGTCAGATTATTAATACAAAAATAATGAATAAATATTCTTTAAATTACAACACTTAGCTCTTCCCTTTTTCGCTACTTTTACACAACCCCCCACAGATAATAGTAAATTATCTGTGGGGGGTTGTGTTTTAAATGATGAATATGTTAATATTTTATTGTAGGTTAACTAAAGTTAACCTACAATAAAATATTAAGTTAACCAATATATATAACGTTAACTTTTTTTAATATATCTATTTAAAAAGGAGTTTATCTATGGGTGATGTAACATTTGGAGTAAAAGTATCCGAAGAAATGAAAAATGAGCTTAGTGAGTTAATGAAAAAGTGTACCTTAAGTGGAAAAGAATTTATGCAAATGTTATTAACAAGTTATAAGTTAGAGGAAGCAAAACGATCTAATCATTGGATAGAAAATGAGCTAACTGAACTTCAGTTTTTATTGCAACGTATTCAAAATCTTTATTTAAATATCAGTGAAAAGGCAGAAGTTGCTTTACATGTACATCTTCAAGAAAAAGAAAAAGAAATCCATGTTTTTAAAAAAGCACAAGAGGAAATGGTAATTCAGCTTGAAGAAAGTCAATTAATACTTCAAAAAAAAAGAAGAAATTATCCATCAAAAAGAAGAAGCTTTTATAGCTCTTACTGAAACCATTAAACAAAAGGAACAAGAACTTAAAGATTTTAAGCAACAATTGATGCATACTCAACTATTGCACACAAAGTATGAAGAGGAAATTGAACGGCTTAAAGAGCAAATAGAAAGCTTACAGCGTCTAAAATTAGAAATGGATGAACGTAATGAAGAAAATACTAGACTTAAGGAAAGAAATGATGAACTAGCTTCTGAGATGTGGTTTCTTAAACGAGAAATTGAAAAGGGAGAAGAAGAGAAGAAGTATCTACATGCTAAATATGAGGAAGAAATCAAACAGCTTCGTAATGCGCATGCACTTGAATTAAAAAATAGTCTTTTAGAATTGAAGTTAAGTAATAATGAGAAAATTCAACTTTTAAAAGAAGAAAATCTAAAAATACAACAAGATTTTAATGCACGCTTAGAAGCCTTCTACCAAGAAAAGCAAGATAAAGAATAATCCCTGTGAAAAATGTTGAATTTTGTGAAACGAAATGGTATACTCGTAAATTGGAAAAGGAGTGTATACAATGAACAAAAATTATTTAAGTCCATTAGAAATTACCGAGTATACGATTGAAGGTGGCATCAACAAAGTAAATCGTCCTTTTAAAATCGTCCTTTTAATGGCAATTATGGCGGGTGTTTATATTGCATTAGGAGGTTTTGCATCATCGGTTGCAGCCCATGATATTGCTAATAAAGGTTTAGCTAAATTAGTAACTGGTGCCGTATTCCCCATTGGATTAATGTTTGTCGTTATTAATGGAGCTGATCTTTTTACAGGTAACTGTTTAATTGCTGTTTCTTATTT
Source organism: Sporanaerobium hydrogeniformans (assembly GCF_002735925.1). Taxonomy (GTDB): domain Bacteria; phylum Bacillota; class Clostridia; order Lachnospirales; family Cellulosilyticaceae; genus Sporanaerobium; species Sporanaerobium hydrogeniformans. Next base: position 26,802 of record NZ_PEDL01000008.1, read on the forward strand.
CCATAAGCGTACAACAATTATAGCTTTCATTAAAAACTTAGCCATTGTTTTATTTGGTAACTTCCTAGGAGCAGTAAGTATCGCTTTTTTAGTTGCTAACAGCGGGCTTCTTACTATGAGCGATAACCGCTTTGGAGGATATGTGCTTAAAACAGCTTTTTCAAAAACACATTTACCTTTTACTCAGGCACTTTGCCTTGCTATTTTATGTAATATTTTTGTATGTGCAGGTATTTGGATGATTTATAGTGCTAAGGATGTAACTGGAAAAGTCTTTGCTGGTTTCTTTTCTATTTTTGCTTTTGCAATTAGTGGAGCAGAGCACGTTGTAGCTAACATGTACTATGTCCCTCTTGCTTTATTTGTAAAAGGTAACGAAGCTTTTGTTGAAGCAGCCCACTTAGTCGATCAGGTAAATACTTTAACCTGGGGGAATTTTTTGTTTAATAATGTAGTGCCTGTTACTATTGGTAATATTTTAGGTGGACTTTTCATTGGAATTATGTATTATTTTATCTTTAAAAAAGACTTAAAAAGTAATTAATTTAAACAGAAGAGGACTGTGTTGAAGCAGTCCTCTTCTGTTTAAATAGCCTATTTTAAGGTAAACAAGTAAATGATAGTATCTTTAAGTGAAGAAAGGAAAGAGACGATGCTTATTGATGAAGCTATTGTATATTTTATTACATCATTAGAAACCCAACAACTTTCAATACACTCTATTCGTGCCTATAGTCAAGATTTAAACCAATGGCGTGCATACCTTGATGCACAAATGACCTTAGACCAACTCAGCTTTAAGGATTTTCAAACCTATTTTATACATATAAATACGCTTAAACCCAGTTCTTTAAAACGTAAGCGAGTAGTATTACGTCGCTTCTTAGAGTTTTGTTATAAAAAAAGACTTTGTAAAGAAAGATTGCATGAATATATTGATCCTATTAAATCAAAAAAAAGTAATGCACCTAAAGAAATTTTAAGTAAAGAGGAAATTCATACACTATGGGCTTATTTAGAAAAAGAAATAGAGACAAAAGCACATACCCTTACAACAAGTTATGAACAATTTAATTATTATTATGCCTGTAGGAATAAACTTCTTGTAGCGCTCCTTCTTTATACTGGAGCAAGAGCAAGTGAGATTGTAGGACTTAAAAAACAAGATCTTCAACTTAAAACAGGACAGATTACTCTTTTAGCTAAAGGTCATAAATACAATCCAATTCCCATACATAGTTCTCTAAAAGAAGCCTTCAACCAGTATATGCAGCAGCTTGAAGTACTACAAGACCAAGAAATACACAGACTCCTCTTAAGTGATTATTTATTCCCAAGCCGTCTTCATCCTAAAAAACCGATTACAACACGCACTCTTCATGATTTAATGAATAAACTCTCAAATATTCTTGGGCGTCATATTCATGCTCACTTATTTAGACATACTTTTGCCTCTTATTGCATTGCAGCACATATGGATATTTCAACGATCTCTTCATTAATTTCTCACAGCAATCCTTCTATTACACTTTCTATTTATACCCATGAAATCGATGCACATAACAAAGAAGAACAACTTAAAAAGCTGCCTTCCTTTACCGAATAAGCTTCTTAATAACTGGAAGCTTATTGGTATAAGGTGGATAGCGAAGAGGTAACTCGTAAGGAGAACTTGTAAGAATTGTTTTTTCATGGGAAAAAGTTTGGAAGCTCCAATAACCATGATACTGGCCCATGCCACTATAACCCACTCCACCAAAAGGAACACGACTACTTGTTAAGTGCAAGAGCGTATCATTAATACAGCCCCCACCAAAAGAAAGGTGTTTAAGCCAATAACGAAGACGTCTTTTGTCTTCTCCAAACAAATAACATGCCAAAGGTTTAGGATAACGTTCTATAAGACGCAATGCACCTTCTAAGCTTTTGAAAGGAATAATAGGTAAAATAGGTCCAAAAATTTCTTCTTGCATGCAAGCATCACTGGGTGATACAGGATAGAGCAGAGTAGGTTCAATATACAAGTCATCTGTATTAAAGTGTCCTCCATAATAAATCTTTTCTTCATCTATTAACTGTAACAAACGCACATAACTTGCTTCATTAATAATACGTGTCATTTTTTTAGGATCATGATATGTTTTCTTTAATAAAGCAGTCATCGCAAAAAGTAATTTTTGCGCACAATTTTCATGAACTAGTACATAATCTGGAGCAACACAAGTTTGCCCTGCATTTAAAAATTTCCCCCATAAGATTCGTTTAGCAGCTAAGGGGATATTGGCATCATAATCTACAATTACAGGACTTTTTCCACCTAATTCTAAAGTTACAGGCACAAGAGACTGACTTACTTTTTCCATAATTTTTTTAGCTGTTTGTGTGCCCCCTGTAAAGAAAACATAGTCCAGGGGATGCTCAAGAAGCTGATGACTGATCTGAGCATCTCCCTCAACAACACATACATAATACGAAGGGAAAACCTGGCGTAAAATCTTTCGGATGATTTTGTTTGTAGCAGGTGTATGTTCAGAAGGCTTAAGGATACAGCAGTTGCCTGCCGCAATAGCGCCAACAAGTGGTGTAAGTGCTAATTGAAAAGGATAGTTAAATGGTGCATAAATAAGACATACCCCATAAGGTTCTTTATAAATGCGCAGACTACTTTTTAAAAGTGGAAGTACACCTGGTTTTAATGTAGGTTTAGCCCAACTTTTTAGTGACTTTGTTATATGATTAAGTTCAGCTACAACAGTATAAATCTCAGTTAAATAGGTCTCAAAGGCAGGTTTTTTAAAATCCTTATAGAGTGCCTTTGCAATTTCATCTTGATGAACTAAAATTTGTTTTTTAAGCTCTCTAAGATGCTTTAATCGAAAGTCTATATCGTATGTTTTCCTTTTATAAAAAAAGTAATGCATTTGTTGAATTTTTTCAGATAAATTTTGCATAAATCACCTCTATTTTTTATTTCTACTTGTATTATAAACTTATTTTTCTTTGAAGTCATTTTTTTATTGATACTATTTCCTCCATTTACATGAGACAATAGTTTGCAGATTTGCAAATCATTACTTCTTATAGTCGTAGAAGATTAGGGTAAACTAATTTTATAAATCACATACTGTAGGGGGATAAAAAATGTATAATAAAGTGCTGCTAATCATACTACTTCTTAGTTTAAGTTGTCCATTTACAAGTTATGCCAAATCCAAAACTTCTAGAGATGTGCCAGGTACAGCTATTTTTGTAATGGCTGAAAAGCCTCTCATACCCATTGAGACAAGAAAAATTCAAATCGAACGCCCTGAGCTCAGTCTTCGCTTAGAAATCCCTCAATTGAGAGGGCTTCAACAAAAAAAGTTTGAAAAAGAACTGAATAAGTCTTTTTTAGAAGAAGCTCAAAAAATTCAAAAAACGGCTATTCAAACAGCTGAAATGTATAATAAAGATCTTTTAAAGGATGGTTTACCACCTGTTAAGTTTGAAGTTGTTAAAAACTATTCAGTAAAAGAAGCTCCTTCTCCTTATTTAGTATTAAGTCTTTTCGATTATCAATACAGTGGAGGAGCACATGGTATAAGTTACCAAAATTATCTAGTTATTGATACTGCATTAGGAAAAAAAGTAGCTTTAAAAGATTTATTTAAAGAAAACACCAATTATATTTCTGTTATTAATGGTGAAATTAAAAAACAAATGCAAGAAAGAGAAGCTCAAGGTGCTTACTTTTTTTCAGGAGCTGAAGGCTTTGTAAGTATTTCTGAACATCAAATCTTCTATCTTAACAAACAAGGAGATGTCGTTATTGTTTTTAACATCTATGAAATTGCACCTTATGCAGCAGGTATTGTTGAATTTACTATTCCAAAAGCTATCTTATCACCTTATTTAAAGGAAGCAGCTTAAACAATATTTTTAAAGCCATTAAAAATTGTAAGTTATTTAAAAGTAGTGTAAGATAAGAGGGAAGAGATTCCTAGCCAATCAAAGAAAGGAAAATACTATGGAACTTCATTATTTATCTCCTAAACCTTCACGAAAAGGTTATCAAAATAATATTATTTGGGGAATATTTATTATAAGTATAATTTTTATAGGCTACTGGATGCTTTCTGCCTCTGAAAACTATAGTACACCAACTTTAGTTGGAAAATGGAAATCCCAAGAAACTGGACACACTATTACTTTCACGGAAGAAGGAGAAGTACTTAAGGAAGGAAAAACACTTTTAGGTACTTATCATATTCTTTCACCTAATCAATTGGAGTATCAGATTGATGATAAGACCTTTGTAATGATTTATCAGATAGAAGGACGTGAGCTAAGTTGGGGAGAAACCACTTCTTCATTAGAAGTTTTTACAAGGAAATAGAAAACAATACCTGTTAGCAAATATTTTTTAGTTAAGTAAGGAGTGAAAAAATGAATACACTCAATCATACTGAGTTAGAAGTAGTGTATGAACAGGCTTATCGAAGTGGGCGATTAGCATGGAGTAGTCAAATGTCTAAGGGTGAACCAGGTTATTTAAAAGCATTAGATAATATTGTTCAATCACCTGATGTAGCATCCGAAGTCTCTCTAGGACTTATTGATATTCCTATTGATAAAATCGTAGGAACTTATACACATTCACGCAGTATTTCCTTTGCACAAAATTTTATGCCTCTTATGCCACCTCATTCTGAGTTTGCTTCTAAATGGATGTCACTTTATGCCCATCATATTAAAGAAGGCATTACAGACCCTATTAAAGTTTATGAATACCTTAACCGTTTTTTTGTAATAGAGGGAAACAAAAGGGTGAGTGTGTTAAAATTCGTACAAGGTACTACTATTCGAGGTTATGTCACACGCCTTGTACCTAAAAAAGATAGTGAAGATAAAAAAACAAGCATTTATTATGAATTTATGAATTTTTATAAATATACAGGAATTAATACCATTTGGTTTTCTGAATTAGGACGTTTTACAGAACTATTAACCTTTATTCGTCAATATGGTGAATTAATAAAAGATGAAGATTATCAAAAAGCTTTTTTAGCAAATGTTTATCGCCCCTTTCGCCAACTTTATTTAGAAGAGGGGGGACAAAAGTTAGATATGACTACTGGGGATGCTTTTTTAACTTTTATTAAAATCTATGGCCTTCCTGTAGAAGTTACGCCTGAAAAAGACTTGCAAAATATTAAAAAACTAATGAGTGAATTAAAAGTTTTAGAAAAAGAAGCAAGCAATGTAAAGACTGATCAAATTCAAAGCCCTAAAAAACGTGTACTTACTTCCCTTACCGATTTAGTCGTACCTAAGAAAATACTTAAGGTAGCTTTTGTTTATGCTAAAACAACAAAAGAATCTGGATGGGTATATGCTCATGAATTAGGTAGGTTACATATTAGTGATAGCTTCAAGCATCAAATTGTAACAACTAAGATTGAGAATGTACCTGAAAATGATAGTGCTTATGAGACTTTAAAACAGTTAGCACAAGAAAACTATGATATTATTTTTACAACTAGTCCTACCTTTGTAGCACCTTCTCTCAAAGCTGCAATGGAATATCCTTCTATTAAATTTTTTAATTGTGCAGCCACACATTCTTATAAATCCTTAACTTTATATTATGGAAGGATACATGAACCACGTTATTTATTAGGGATGATTGCAGGGGCTATGACTCAAACCAATACGATTGGTTATGTTGCTCCGTATCCTATTTCAGAGGTGGTAAGTAGTATTAACGCCTTTACACTAGGAGCACGTGCTGTTAATCCACGTATTACCGTTAAGGCTATGTGGACCTATAGATGGGATAACCCAGAAGGAGGACTACATGTAGCAGAACGTTTAAGAGAGGAAGGCGCCGATATCATTTCTAACGAAGATTTACCTATTCCTGGAGACAGTTCTAAGACCTATGGCGTCTATAAAATAGATGAAAAGACTCAAGAAAAAACGCATTATGCCATGGCAATTTGGAATTGGGGTGTTTTTTATGAACGGGTTATACAAAATATTTTAAATGGTACATGGAAAAGTATTTATGAAGAATCAAGTAATCCCGAAATTCCTATGAATTTTTGGTTAGGTATGAATACCGGTATTGTTGATCTTCTTTATTCCAATCGTCAAATCAATCACCCAATGAAACTTCTTATTGAAAGTGTTAAAAAATCTATTATTCGTAATGAGTTTACTATTTTTGAGGGCCCACTTTATGATCAGTATCATCAGCTACGTGTTAAGTCAGGAGAAATATTAGATTACGAAGATATTGTTCATATGGATTGGCTGATAGAAGGTGTAGACGGTCAACTTCCTGATTTAAAAGATTTAAAACCAACAGACCCGTTTTCCTATATGAGAGGACTTATCAAACATTAAAAAGGTGCTTCCTAAGAGGAGCACCTTTTTAAAGTTCTAAAACATAATAATTATAACCATTAATTAGAGTGATTTCTTTATAGTTTAAGATACGCTTAGCATTAGAAGCATACGTAAAATGATTATGACCATATACATGATAGCTGGGTTTTAAAATCTCATAAACATCATAGAAGGCTTTAAATCCCTTATGACAAACACTATCTGGTTCATCACCTAGATAAAGAGTAGGAGAATGAGTTACTAAAATATCGATAGAACCTTTAGCAAGCTTTATTAATTTTTTTGTACGTTTTTGCATCTGTATTTCTGTATATTGATGAGGTCCACCTGTATATTCCATAGAGCCTCCTAAACCTGCTAAGCGTAAACCATTAAATTGAATAACCTTATCTTCCAAACAATCACAGCCTTCAGGGGGCTTTTTACCATAATTCTTATCGTGATTCCCATGTACATAAAAAACAGGCACCGCTAACATAGTCACTAAAAAAGAGAGATAAGAAGCTTTTAAATCTCCACAAGAAATGACACAATCAATATCTTCAAATTTACTTTTATCAAAATAATCCCAAAGGTAAGTACTTTCCACATCAGATACAAGAAGTATTTTCATCCTATTCATCCTTTATTTCGCCAAAATTTACTCTATTTATTTAGATTATACACTAAAAAAGAAAAACTGCCTACTTTTAAAATGGCTTGCTTTATCAACAGAAAAGAAAATGAATCAGGTTTTAGATTTTTATAAATTTAAGGCATGTTCAACTTTTTCTTATCATATATATGTTGTAGACAAGTTGGGGGGATGAAAATGATGCATCAAATCAAAAATAAAAATGTCCTTTTTTCTTTTTTTATAATTCTTTTATTAATTTGTATCTGGTTCTCAAGAGACTTTCATTTATCATGGGTAGAAGTGTATCCTAACGAGGCAAAAGTAACTATCAACTTTTTATTTCCTATGGTACAGGAACAGTTAGAGGATGCATTAGAAATCATCTACGAATCACCTTATATAAGCAAGTTTGAGTACCAGGTAAAATGGCTCTCATCAAGTGTAGCTGAGCTACATATTAAGGAAGAGAGTGTTTTAAAAGGTCAAAAAGTACAGCTTGTAGTACGTGAGCTTCCAAGCACTATTCCTTTTGTCACTAAAAGTATGACGCTACCTATTCAGTTTCAAACACCTGTTCAAGTAGTAGAGCCAATGGGTGAAAAGCTTATTGCTACGGAAAGTCCTTTTTATGTAAGATTCAACACACCTATGAATAAAAATAAAATACATCATTATTTAGAATGTGATGGAAGTTTTTATATTAAGCCTGCAAGATTTAGTAATCAAGAGGGGAAAGAATCAGAAGATTTATCGTGTTATATTTTTACCCCTAAGGAGCCTTTAGAAAATGGCAGGCGCTATATCCTTTCTTTCAGAAAAGGGCTTCCTGCTCAATCAGGTGCTTTATTGCAAGAAGATTACTCTATTTTATTGCAAACAGATACAAAACCAATTATTTCAGGGACTTATCCAACTTCTGAAAGTAAATGGATTGGTTTATATCCTCGTTTCACCTTGGAAACACAGACACCTGTCATAGGAGGAACTTTGAAAATCAATGGTGAAAACATTAAGGCACAGTTAAAAACCCCCTATGAGCTCTTCTTTTTAGCTGAAAAGGTGCTTGCACCCCAAACAACCTATACAGCTGAGTTTCAAGTTGAAGCAGTAACAGGCGAAAAAAGTGAAAAGAAAACGATTACATTTACAACAGTTGACTTAGAAGAAAATAGAATTTGGTTAGAAGTAGAAGTGAGTAAAACGCCTCAGGTTAAAGTGTATCAAGGTTCAAAACTTATTAAAACAATGCCTTGTTCTTTAGGACTAGATGAAAAAGAAACACCCCTAGGTACCTATTACATACAGAGTAAAGAAGATGTTTATACTAATAGTAAAACGCAAGAAGGCGCAAATTTTTGGCTTCCCTTTACAGAGCAGTTTGGTTTTCAAGGGCTTATACGCGATAATTATTGGCAAGTAAAAAATCATGCACCTAATCAACTAGGATTTACAAAAACAACAGGTAATATTGTATTAAGTGATGAAGATGCACGTTGGCTTTATGAGAAAGTAATGATACATACAATGGTTATTTTGCATCATTAATCACTTTTATGCTAAAATATTCAATAAGATAAATAGTGTATCTTGATATTTTGACATTTTATGTTAAAATAGCAATTAGCGGACTAATATACCGTATTCTAAAAATATAGGAGGAGTATTTATGAATTTTCGCACAGAATATATGCAAGATTTAATGAGCAGAGTAGAAAAAAATCATCCTGCACAGCCAGAATTCCATCAAGCCGTTCGTGAAGTATTGCTTTGCATGGAACCTGTTGCACAGAATCATCCAGAATATATAAAAGCTGGAATTTTTGAAAGAATAGTAGAGCCAGAACGTGTTATTATCTTCCGTGTATCATGGGTAGATGATCAAGGGAAAGTTCAAGTAAATCGTGGTTATCGTGTCCAATTTAACAGTGCGATTGGACCTTACAAAGGAGGCTTACGTTTCCATCCATCTGTAAACCTTGGCGTTATTAAATTTTTAGGTTTTGAACAAATTTTTAAAAATTCTTTAACAAGTCTTCCTATGGGCGGTGGAAAAGGTGGAAGTGACTTTGATCCTAAAGGTAAATCAGATAATGAAATCATGCGCTTTTGTCAAAGCTTTATGACAGAACTTGCTAAACATATTGGTGCAGATACTGACGTACCAGCTGGGGACATTGGTGTAGGCGCAAGAGAGATTGGCTTTATGTTTGGTCAATACAAGCGCTTAAAAAATGAATTTACAGGTGTTTTAACAGGTAAAGGTTTAAATTATGGGGGTTCTTTAGTGCGTACACAAGCAACAGGATATGGTTGTTGCTATTTTACAGATGAAATGCTCGCTACAAGAGGGGAATCTTTCGTTGGAAAGGATGTTGTTATTTCTGGTTCAGGAAATGTAGCTATTTATGCAGCAGAAAAAGCTATGCAATTAGGCGGTAAAGTTGTTGCTCTAAGTGATTCTAATGGTTATATCCATGACCCAGAGGGTATTGACCTAAATGCTGTTAAACAACTTAAAGAAGTAGAAAGAAAACGTATTAAAGAATATGTTACAACACATCCGACCGCAACTTACCATGAAGGTTGCAATGGTATTTGGACTATTCCATGCCAAATTGCACTTCCATGTGCAACCCAAAATGAGTTAGATAAAGAAGCTGCTCTTACACTTGTTAAAAATGGTGTTATTGCTGTAGCAGAAGGAGCTAACATGCCATCTACACCAGAAGCTGTTGATGTCTTTTTAGATAATAAAGTTTTATTTGCTCCTGGTAAAGCTGCAAATGCTGGTGGTGTAGCAACTTCTGGCCTTGAAATGTCTCAAAATAGTATGCGCTATAGCTGGTCATTTGAAGAAGTAGATGAAAAACTAAAAGGTATTATGAAACATATCCATAATAATGCACGTGCAGCCGCTGAAAAGTATGGTGATGCAGAAAACTATGTTTTAGGTGCTAATATTGCTGGCTTTTTAAAGGTTGCAGATGCAATGTATATGCAAGGCGTTGCATACTAAAAAATAATAAACATGAAAAGCTCACTTCCATTTGAAGTGAGCTTTTCATTTTAATTTATCTATTGTCTAAATAAATAATATACTATAATATAATAGTAGATCATTTAAAAATATAATAGTTGTTGGGGGACGTAGTATGCAAAAATTAGTACTTCCATTATCCAAATGTTTACCAGGGATGATTACATCAGAAGCGATACGAAATAAAGTAACAGGTACTATTTTAGTAGGGGAGAGACAAGTATTAACAGCAGAACATATTGAGCTTTTGGCTGATTGGAGAGTTATTGAAGTTGGTATTTTTGTAAATTCTTGGGATACTGTCTGGCAATTACCACAAGAAACATTAGCCAGTTACGAAGTTCATACAGATGAAGTTGCCCCCTTACTTGAGCAAATTGCTTTAGGTCACGATGTAGATGTAGAATCTTTTAAAGAAATCAAAGATAATATTTTAGATGAATTTAAAGATAATTTTAAAATTGTAGGATGCATTAATTTGTTTAAGGTAGCTGATAAATATACCTATACCCATAGCATTAATGTAGCCCTACTTAGCATGTTAATTGGTAAATGGATGAAGTTTAGTCCAACAATGATTGAATCTCTTTTGCTTGCAGGTTTACTTCATGATATTGGTAAAATGAAAATAGATCCTAAAATTTTGCATAAACCTGGACCACTTACACCGACAGAGTTTGAAGAAATGAAAAAACACCCACAATACTCTTACGATTTACTAAAATACCATACAGAAATCAGTTTAGATGTAAAAGTAGGCATATTGATGCATCATGAACGTATGGATGGTTCTGGTTATCCTTACAGTGTTTTTGGTGATAATATTAATGATATTGCAAAGGTACTTGCTATTGCTGATACTTATGATGCTATGATTTCAGAGCGTCCATATAAGAAAAAACAATCACCTTTTGATGTGATGCAACTTATGCAAGAAGGTGTTTATGGTAAAATGGATACAAAGACACTTCTCTGTTTCTTAAATAATGTGGCTAACTACTATATTGATGTTTATGTTCTCCTTAACACAGGTGAAATTGGACAAGTTGTTGCTATTAATCCAACATGTGTCTATCGTCCAATTATTAAAGTTGACAATAGATATATTGATCTATTAACAGAACGGTCAATTAAAATAGTTGAATTGACTTAATTATACTTTTTGAAATTATTCTATTTTATGTATAAACTACTAAAAAAAGACAATACTATACTCGTATAATTATTACTTTTAGAAAAGGAGTCGAGTTATTCATGAAAAAATTTTTAGTAGTTGTCAGTTTTGTGCTCATGAGTTTAACATGTGTAGGTTGTACAACCACTACGGAAACACCAGCACCTGAAACAACAACACCTATACAAACAACAACACCAGGCACAGTTACACCCGGTACAATAACACCAGGTACAGTTACACCCGGTACAGTTACACCCGGCACAATAACACCAGGTACAATGACGCCAGGTACAATGACACCAAGTACAACCACACCTTAAAGCTACTAGTTTAAATTGAGCCTCTAAAAAGATTGACTTTTAGTTTTATCTTTTTAGAGGCTTTTTCATATTCCTTTTTAAGAAGTACACCGTATTCTTTCTAAACATGTTATAATAAAAAAGTTGCTAATTTACTTGTTCACATAGAAAGGATTCTGATTATGAAAGTACTTTTATTGGCACTTAATGCCAAGTATATACACACTTCATTAGCTTTACGCTCCATTAAAGCTTATTGTAAAGCTTATGAAGAACAAATAACCCTTTTAGAAACGACTATTAATAACCAAGAAAACGAAATACTCCATATGATCTATCAAGCACAACCTACCCTATTAGGAATTTCTTGCTATATTTGGAATATGCAATTTGTAAAAGCTTTATTGCCTACACTTAGAAAAATCTTACCTGAAACTACCATTATTTTAGGAGGTCCAGAGGTTTCTTATGAATCAGAGGATTTACTTTACTCCTTACCTATTAATGGATTAATAATTGGAGAGGGGGAGGAGACTTGGAAGGAGTACTTAGATTATCGTATTCAAGGTAAAGGATATCTTTCAGAAATAGCAGGACTTGTTTATAAAAATGAAGACGGTATTCGTCGAAATAGACCTCGAAAACCTTTAGATTTAGACACACTTCCTTTTGTCTATGATACAATGGCAGATTTGCAGCATAAAATTATCTATTATGAAGCCTCTAGAGGATGTCCTTTTAACTGCCAATACTGTCTTTCTTCAGTTGAAAAAGGGGTACGTTTTGTGCCACTTGAAAAAGTCAAAACCCATCTTAAATTTTTCTTAGATGAAAGGGTTAAGCAAGTTAAGTTTGTAGATAGAACCTTTAATGCACATAGAGACTATGCTTTAGCTATTTGGCACTTTCTTATTACCAATGATAATGGACAAACTAATTTTCATTTTGAAATTGCTGCTGAACTTCTTACAGACGAAATGTTAGAAGTATTAAAAGCAGCACGACCTGGCCTTATTCAGTTCGAAATAGGTGTTCAGTCTACAAACCTAAAAGTATTAGATATTATCCAGCGTAAAATGCCTTTTGAAGAAATCAGAGAAGTAGTGCTTAAGATTAAACGTTTAAAAAATATCCACCAACATCTTGACTTGATAGCAGGCTTACCAGAAGAAGATTATACCTCCTTTAGCAAGTCCTTTGATGATGTTTTATCTGTGAGACCAGAGCAATTCCAATTAGGGTTTCTAAAGGTTCTTAAAGGCTCAGGATTAAGATGCAACGCAGAAAAATATGGACTTGTTTATAAAGAAGAACCTCCCTATGAGATTCTTTATACAGATGCACTACACTATGATGAACTGGTTCGTTTGCACGGTATTGAAGAGTGTGTAGAGCGTTATTACAATAGCCAGCGTTTTGGACTAACCTTAGAATATTTATTTGCTGTTTATGCAAGTCCGTTTACTTTTTTTGAACGGCTTTCTGAATTTTGGGAAAGACGTGGTTATCATCAACTTGAGCATAATAAACTTGCTTACTCTACTAAACTTTTAGCCTTTTGTGAAGAGGAACAAAAAGTACCTCTAGATGCAATAAAAGACTGTTTAAGGTGGGATTATCTCTTAAAAGAAAACTTAAATGAAATCCCGAAGGAGTGGCAAAGTTTAGATCAATCCGTTTATAAAGAGCGAAATAATGCTTTACTGAAAGATGAGCTTTGGATTCAAAAAACGCTTCCTCATCTTACTACTGCCATTCCAAGACAGCGTTTTCGCCTAACACGAATTGAATATTTCAAATATGATGTAGTAACTGCCTATCATCAAGGATTAGAGCCGACCTTAACTCTACTCAAAGAGCCCATCGGCATTTTATTTGATTATTCACAAAAGCCTCCAACCTTTAACGTATTATTATAAGGAGATTCTAATGAAACAATCTGAACAAATTAAAGGACTTTTAACTACCTTAGATACCTTTTATCCTAAAGAAGTTATTTGTTATTTGCATCACGAAACACCCTGGCAGCTTTTAATTGCCACTATTTTAAGTGCACAATGTACTGACGATCGCGTTAATATGGTTACACCTGCACTTTTTAAAAAATATCCTTCAGTAGAAGCCTTTGCAAAAGCTGATCTTACTGAACTAGAAGAAGCCATTCGAAGTACAGGCTTTTATAAAAATAAAGCTAAAAATATATTAGCATGTACACAAAAGTTAATGACAGAGTTTGGTGGAGAAGTACCTTCTGATATTGATGCTCTTGTCACTTTAGCAGGAGTAGGGCGTAAAACAGCTAATGTAGTTCGGGGTAATATTTTCAAAATTCCTAGTATTGTAGTGGATACTCATGTGAAACGTATTACCATTCGTTGGGGACTTACATTAAGTGAAGACCCTGTTCAAATTGAAAAAGACCTTATGCAGCTTTTACCCAAAGAGCACTGGATTCGCTATAATACACAAGTTATTGCTCATGGTCGTGCTATTTGTACTGCACGTCATCCTAAATGTACACAATGTATGTTTTTGACACTCTGTCCTTTTGGTCTTAGAAATATTTTAGAGAAACTTCCTTTTGAAACACAAGTAGCTTTTGAAAAGGGACATATGTACTAAAAAAAGCTAGTCATTGACTAGCTTTTTTACGTTTAAAACGCTTTTTTGAATGTTTCTCAGCATATTCTTTTAAGATATCTTGATAAAAAGTCTCTGCATTATGTCCAAAAACTTCTGCTGAAAGCGGCTTAACCGAATGAACAGCATTTTCACCAAGTTTTTGACGATAAGAAGGATCCGATAAAAGCTTTTGTAAAATCCTACTTAATTCTTGAGGAGTATGGAATAAACAACCATTATAGTCATCGCGTATAAGACCTGCTACACTCTCATCTTCTTTAGCCACAACTGGAAGAGAGGATGCCATCGCTTCTGCAAAAGTAAGACCTTGTGTTTCAGATACAGATGCACTTACAAAAACATCACCTATTTGATAAAACTTTCCAATGCTTGACCAAGGTTGCATACCTGTAAAAATAACAGCCTGGCGTATCCCTAAATTATTAGCAAGTTCTTCTAGCTCCAAACGTGCAGGCCCATCACCAACAATCACTAATTTTGCTTGAGGAACTTCGGGTAGTAGTAAAGACATAGCCTCAATAATTACATCAATGCTCTTTTCTTTAGCTACTCGCCCAATGAATAAAATAATAGGCTGGTCTAAAGGAATATTAAAAAGTTGTTTTAAATTATTAATTTCATCAACGGAATATGCTTTTTGGTCAAAAGGGGAAAAGTCAATACCTGTAGGAATAATTCTTATAGGTTTTTTTACTCCATAATTTTTAAGTAAACGTTCCGTCTTTTTAGTAGGAGCCACAACACCATCTACTCCATTACAAAAAGATTTACTGTACTTACGAGCAATTTTAGGTGAAAGCTCGATTCCTTTTGAAACATAATGCATGTACTCTTCATACATAGTGTGATAAGTATGGACAATAGGGATTTCTAATCTTTTAGCTACTAATTTTGCAAAAATACCTAGGGAAAACTCTGTTTGAGAAAGGACAATATCAAGCTTAAGCCGTTTAATCTTACGAAGCATACGATTAGAATACATAATTCCTACACGTTGCTCCTTTAAAAAGATAAAGGGAAGACTAGCTAAACGATAGACATCCTTAGTATCCTTTTCAGCATCAGGATGTGAAATAGTAAACACATAGACATTATGACCTTGCTTACGTAACTCTTTTTCAAGTGTAACAATGGAGCTTACAACGCCATTTACTTGAGGCAAATATGTATCCGAAAAAATACCGATATTCATCTGTTATCATCTCTCTTTCATTTACAAGTTTCCTGTAGTTCATCTATATGATGAAGTACTTTGGACAAATAAGGTGAAGTTAGAAGCTTGGTTTGTGCTAAAACTTTAAGTCTAGTAAGACGGGTTGTATTTTTTTGTTTGCTATAAAGCTCTGCAAGTATGAAATAAGGTCTTGAACGATCACACCCATAATCTAAAGCATATTCTAAGGTTAATTGTGCTGCTTCTGTATAGTTTTTTTCATTTAATATAGTACCATACTTTATGAGAATGTCTATAAAAGTATCATAATTTTTTTCATACGTAATAAGAGTATCTAAATGATTAATACCATATAGTTTCTTAAGATCACGATTACTTTTTTCCTTTAAGTTAACCATAGGAAGCTTTCCTATTGTAAGAACCTTTTGATAAAGTGATTCTAATTCTACATCAGGTGAAGCGGGAATAGCCTCAGTATTGATTGGAATAAAAAGCTCCTGAGGCAAGGTACCTCTTACTACCTGTGATGCTTCTAATTCCTTTTCAAAAAATTCTTCAAGGATTTCCTCTTTACTTCGAGAAGAAGTTCTTATTTTGTATCTAAGTGTTATAAAATAAGTAATGATACCCAATACTAGCAAAAGTAAAGGATATAAACTTTGCCATTTAAACATAATTTACCCCCTCTCCATGACTTTATTTAGATTATAATATAATTTCTATGTAATGGAAAGGCTAGAATATGCTATAATGAAGCGTAATCTTTAAACAAAGGAAGTTATAGGATGAATTTAAATGAAAACCAACTTCAGGCTGTAAAGTGTCCGTTGGGACCAACTATTGTTATTGCGGGACCTGGTTCAGGTAAAACACAAGTCATTATTCAAAGACTCTACCATATGATTACTCATCTGCATTGTAGTCCTCAGTCTATCTTGGTAGTTACTTTTAGTAAGCTAGCCGCTCTTGAAATGAGAGAGCGTTATATAAAAAGCTATGGGGCTTCCTCCATTACTTTTGGTACACTTCATAGTGTCTTTTATCGTCTGCTAAGACAGTATGACCCTTTACGCTATGATTTAAGTAACTTACTTAGTGAAGATGAAAAAAAGAAAGTCATTCAAAAACTGTATATAGGATTAGAAGCAGAAGAATATGAAGATTTTGTTGAGGAATTTCTAAGACATCTGACACTTATGAAAAATCAACTTATCGAAGCTAAACATTATTATCCTGATGGACTTTCTAGGGAGCTCTTTCTAAAACTCTATCAGCAATATGAACAGTACAAAGAAAGACATCAAAAATTCGATTTTGATGATATGCTTGTTCACTGCTATTTTCTTTTAAAACAGGAGCCCTCTCTTTTACAACGTATTCATCAGCGTTATCACTATTTACTTATTGATGAATTTCAAGATATTAATGTTGTTCAATTTGAAATCATCAAGCAGTTAACAGGTGACCAGGCACAACTCTTCGTAGTAGGAGATGATGACCAAAGTATTTATAAGTTTCGTGGTTCTAAACCTGAGTTTTTATTGGATTTTAAAAAACACTTCCAAAAGGCTCATGAAATTTATCTTTCTGCCAATTATCGCTGTTCTGGACATATTGTTCATTACAGTTCAGCTTTAATTAGTGCTAACAAAACACGTTATCCTAAAGAGCTTACGACCCCTAATCCTCTAGGTCCTTTACCACAAATGATTGATTGTAAAACAGGTGAAGAGCAAGCACAAAAAATACTTGAACAATTGATACATTATAAAGAACAAGGACAGGCATGGAAAGAAATGGCTGTTATTTATCGTACCAATCTAGGTGCAAGGCCTATTGTTCAGGCTCTACTACAAGCTAATATCCCTTTTTGTTTAAGAGATGGGATGATGACCTTATATCATCAATGGGTAACACAAGATATTTTAGCCTACTTGAAATTAGCTCAAAATCCACAAGCACTTGAACAAGCATTACGTATCATCAATAAACCTAAACGTTATATAAGTAAGTCTATTTTAGCACGCACAACGACCTTACCTGGTTCCCTGTTATTTAATTTATTAAAAGAGGAAGAGCTTTCTGAGTGGCAAAGAAACTATATTGATAAGCTTATTTATGATTTGCAGTTACTACGCGAAAAGAAATTAAAAGAAGGAATTACTTATATAAGACATACTATTGGATACGATAACTATATTACGGATTATGCATCTTATCGCAAAATACCTGTTATGCCTCTCTTTGAAGTACTTGATGAGATAGAGGAGAGTGCTCAGAACTTTTCAGAAGTTATAAGTTGGGAAGCTTTTCTTAAAGAAATGGCTGAACAAATTCAGCAGAGTACCACTAAGCAAAAGGCTATGTCAGATGTCTTGACATTAACAACAATGCATGGTTCAAAAGGTTTAGAGTTTCAAAGTGTCTTCATATTAGATGTAATAGATGGGGTTATTCCTCACCAAAAAAGTAGTCATGATATAGAAGAAGAACGCCGTCTACTTTATGTAGCTATGACTAGAGCAAGGGAAAATCTTCTACTTTATATCCCAAGTGAAAAACATGGTAAACCTGTTACACCCTCTCCTTTTATTGCAGAGTTAAGACAACCGTTTTTAGCAAATTATTTTAAAGTAGGACATTTTATTTATCACCGTGCTTTAGGAAGAGGGAAAATTATAGAAGTTCAAGATAATTATTTACTACTTGTCAGGTTTAAGGGTGAAAAAATTCGAAAAATAGATGGTAACTATTGTCTTAATAATGGTATAATTAGATGGGAGGAAGAATAACATGAAAATGACAAATAATACACGTAAAAAACGTTCACTAAATATTTTTAAACAATCTCATAAATACAAAAAAGTTATGGCAAGTGCAGTTAGTCTCATTATTGTTATAAGTATGATAGGTAGTTTAATTGTTCAATTTTTTGTAAATTAACTATACTTCCTTGTTAAGGGGGAGTATAGTTTTATATCAGTATGGCATACTAAAATGAGAGTCTTATCTCAACAGCTAGGAGGCGCTACAATGAGTAAAATGCGTACTTTTAAATGGATTATTCTTATAACCTGCATTGTTTTAGCAGGTATTGCTTTGGGTACTGCTATTTACATATATACAGAAGTAAGTAAATTTGAT
Organism: Sporanaerobium hydrogeniformans; assembly: GCF_002735925.1. Classification (GTDB taxonomy): domain Bacteria; phylum Bacillota; class Clostridia; order Lachnospirales; family Cellulosilyticaceae; genus Sporanaerobium; species Sporanaerobium hydrogeniformans. Next base: position 45,282 of record NZ_PEDL01000008.1, read on the forward strand.
AAGGTTTTTGCATCCAATATTTGGGTGGAGGATTTTTCCATAAGTGGACTAACTTATGAAGAAGCACAAGAAAAGCTAGAAGCTTATTGTAAAGAACAGGATAAAGGCAAAAGTCTCATCCTCTCTAAGAAGCAAGTAGCTGTGGATATTCCTTTTAATGCGTTAGGTTTTACCTATGCTATTAAAGAAGTTCTAGATGAAGCTTATGAAATTGGACATCAAGGAAATTTATTGGAACGTTACCATTATGCTAAAATGGAAAAACCCACTAAGCATACCTTTGAATTAACTAAAACCTATAATAAAAATAAGCTTACTGAAATAATTGCATCTAAAAAAGAGGCTTTTTATATTGCACCTATTGATGCAACAATTACTCGTAAAAACCGTGCTTTCATTATTACCTCAGAAATACCCGGAGAAGAGTTAGATCTTCCTCTTACAGTAGAACGTGTAGCTGCAGCATTAGAAAACACCTCGGAGGTACCTATAAAAGTTGAAGTAGTTACCAAAGAAGTTCCTGTTCAATTTACTAAAGAATCTTTTAATCCTATCCAGCAGCCTATTGCAAGTTTTTATACCTCTTATAATAATGCTGACCCTGATCGAAATATAAATTTAAAGGTAGCAGCAGATAAGATTAATAAGCAGCTTTTACCTGGTGAAACCTTTTCCTTAGCTCAGCAATTAGAACCCATTAATTTTGAAGCTGGATATCGTAATTCAAAGGTTATTGTTAATGGTAAATTAGAGCAGGGAATAGGAGGTGGTGTTTGTCAAATTGCATCTACACTGTATAATGCTTTGCTTTTAACGAATGTAGATATCAATATGCGCCAAAATCATTCACTGCCAGTAGCCTATGTTCCTCTTGGACGTGATGCAACCTATGCCTCAGGTGCTATTGATTTTCAATTTAAAAACAATAGTAATTTACCCTTATTTGTTGAAAGCTTTTGTGAAAATAATAAAGTATATGTAAATATCTTTGCTTCACCTACTTTAAAACCAGAGAATACTATTAAGTTTACATCTGAAATAACAGAAGTTATTCCGGCACCTCAACCTCAAAGAATAAATGATCCAGAGTTAGAAGAGGGGACTGAAGTAGAAGAAGTAACTGCTCTAGATGGAAAAAGAGTTAAACTGTATCGTTTGTTTTACGATAAAAATAATAAATTAATTAATAAAGAAATAATTAATAGCAGTTATTACCGTCCACGGGCAGCTGTTATAAAGGTAGGTAGTAAAAAAACAACTCAGCCAACTTTTAATACACAAGAGCATTCATTGCCGATACAACCTACTAACGAACAACCCTTTATAGACTTTGAATTACCTGGCATAGAAGAACCACTTCCTTCTCCACCTTTAGATGACTCTTTTATAAAACCACAAAATTAAAAAGCTAGAAGAACTTTAAAAGGTTCTTCTAGCTTTTTATTATTAACCTTGTGGAACAGCAAAGGGGTCATAATCATCTGGATTAGGGCTAGGTGATGGATTTACTACTGGGGGGAGAGAAGGGCTTGGGGTAGGCGATGGTGTTGGTAATGGACTAGGTGATGGACTAGGCCATGGGAAGGTTGGCCAACCCCCTTCATCATCTGGAAGCTCTTCTTCAGGTTCATCAATAACAGATCCATGGATATCACAAATCTCACCACGTATAACAGGGTCTTGACTTGTGGTATCACGTTTAATTATACGTTTTTCAAGTATATCTTTTGGGCAATACTCATTAGCTATTTTACCTGATTCCTTACATACATCAACTTCCACATGAATATCACATGTTTCAGTAGGTACAGTATCTTTTGTAAAGTACTCAGACTCTATCACATGATCTGGATCTGCCTCACAAAGCTCTGTTGCTAGTTTTCCTGAAAGCTTACAAAGTTTTACTTCCATAACACTATCATCTGAAATATTAGGTTTAGGGAAGGTTTTATAGGGTAATCCTTCATGGATTTCATTCATAATTTTTCCCCATATATCGAGATGGTAGCTTCCATTTGCTACAATTTCCTTTTGTGTATCATGCCCTGTCCAAATCGTTGCTACATAATAAGGTGTGTAACCTGCAAAGGTTAGGTCCACACTATTAGTTGTTGTTCCGGTTTTACCTGCTACTGGCATAGAATTAAATGTACTACGTAAACGACGTCCAGTTCCCTCTGGCTGAGTCATAACATCTTGCATCATATCTGTTAAAATATGTGCTGTATCTGTTTTAATAACTTGATGTGATTTTTGAGCATGTGCTTCTGATGTATTATCTAAAAGTACAGTTCCGTCGTGGGCTAATACTTTTGTGTAAAGGATAGGCTGCACATACATCCCGTCATTAGCAATAGCACCAAAAGCTGCATTAAGTTCCAAAGGTGTAACACCTTTAGTCAAGCCACCTAAAGGTAAAGATTGTACTTTATCATTAGCTGAAAGTGTTGTAAAACCAAAGTTTTGCAAATAATCATAGGCTGTATCTATTCCTACTAATTGAGTTGTCTTAACAGCCAAAACGTTCATAGATTTATAAATAGCACGACGAATAGGTGTTGGTCCTTCAAATTTTCCATCCCAGTTTCTAGGAGAATAAGGTTTTCCTCCTGGATTTTGAAGTGTAATGGGTTCATCAATTAAAAGTGTATTAGCAGAAATAACACCTGTATCTAATGCGGGCGCATAAGCTGCTAATATTTTAAAGGTTGAACCGGGTTGCCTTGTAGCAGCTGTAGCACGGTTAAAGCCACGCCCAGCTTTATCGCCACGCCCACCAGAAAGCGCTTTTACTTGCCCATTACGATAATCCATAACCACAAAAGCTGCTTGAGGTTGTGGAATTCTTAAAAGTGTTTCTTTTTGAATTTTATCTGCAGAAGTAATACCCCATGTTTCTAGCTTATCCTTTTTAAAGCTTTCAATATCCTCTTCACTTTTTACAATGCCTTCACCACCATAATTGGATATTTTGTCTTCACCAGCTTTTTTTACAGATACACTGTAGCTGAGTTTAAGCTGATAGGCTGATTGAGGGTAGAGGCTTTCATCTTCAATATACGTATCAACAATTCCCTGCATTCTTTGATCTAAGGTAGTATAAATACTAAGCCCTCCGCCATAAATAAGATTATTAGCCTCTGTAGAAGTCATGCCTTTTTGAGCTTGTAAATCATCAATAACTTGTTGAAGTACTGCATCTACAAAATAACTATGTCCAGACTTTTCTTGATAAATCTGATCGACTTCCTTAATATTTTTATAAGGGTCCTCAGCTAAGGCAGCATTTTTTTGCTCTTCTGTAATCATGCCTTGCTCATACATTTTTTGAAGGGCTATTTCTACTTTCTCACGGTTATTTTGAGGATTTCTAATAGGGTTATAACGCGTAGGAGCTTGTGTAATAACCGCTATCACTGCACTTTCAGCTAGGGTAAGTTCTGAGACATCCTTACCAAAGTAACGCTGCGAAGCAGCTTGTACGCCTTTTACACCTTCACCTAAAGCAATGGTATTAAGATAGTACTCCAAAATCATATCTTTGTCATAAAGTTTTTCAAATTCAACGGCAAGGTATTGTTCCTGTATTTTACGCGTAAGTTTTTTTTCTGTTGTAAGGATATTGTTTTTAATCAACTGCTGCGTAATGGTACTTGCACCTTCACTGAACGTTCCTGATTGTAAGTTCTTAACAATAGCCCGAAAAATCCCTCTTATATCAATCCCGTTATGTTCATAAAAACGTTCATCCTCTAATGCAATAAAAGCATCTCTTAAATAAGTAGGAATTTTGTCTAAAGTAACATAGATACGGTTATCAGCACCTGAAAAAGTATCAATTTCTACATTATTTTCATCATAGACAAAAGAAGTAAAATTTGTAGTAGGTTTAAGTTGGAGTTGTGAGACATCAGGTGTGCTCTTAATAATACCAATAAAGATTCCTAATCCTCCACCTACAATAGCAAAGAGTCCAATGACAATAGCCATAAATAAAATACGGAAAGTTAGTATTTTTCCTTTGGTACGTTTTTGTTTATTTGGATTCTTTTTATTATCTTTTTCTAATTTTTCACGTGAATCTTTCGAATAATTCATACGGTTCATCCTCCTCAATAACTCATTATAGCAAAGATAGGGGCTAGGGGCAAATTACAATTTGATTAAGTCGTCCTGACCTTTTAAAACTTTGAATGTGTACAGGTTATACTGAATATACTTTGTACAAAGAAGGCTATAGGAGGCTTATTTATGCCAGAGATTATCTACAATCCCCAAAAAAGCATAGCGCACAAAAAAGGGCGCCGAAAGCTGTTAAAAAACCGAATCTTCTATTTGTTTATTATTGCCCTAGCAATAGGGGTTTATATACAATTAGATCAACAAATTTTTCCGAGTGTATTAGCTATGGCTAAAGTACAGGCCCATACTGTAGCAACACGTGCCATCAATCAAGGGATTACCCAAACACTTTTAAGTCACCAAACGTCTATGGAGGACCTCATTACCTGCCATTATAATAAGAATGGAGAGATAACTTCATGGGAGGTTAATTCTGTACTTATTAATAATCTGTGCGCCGACTTATCAGAAAATGCTTTAAATGAACTTCATGATATAGGGCTTGTTAAATTTAAAATTCCTATTGGAAATGCCTCTGGAAGTAAACTCTTAGCCAGTTTGGGTCCTGAAATAAACGTAGATGTTCTACCTTTAGGAATGGTTCGTGTGAATTATGAAAACGAACTACGTTCTACAGGAATTAATCAGGTGAATCATACCGTTTGGCTCGATGTAGAAGCAACGATTCAAGTTGTTGTCCCACTTTTTTCAGAAGAGATCACTGTTCATCGTAAAGTAGTTCTTATTGATAAAATGATTGCTGGAGTCGTTCCACCTACCTATGTTAATGTGCCCAAAGAGGAGATGTTAGAGCTCCTTCCCTAGTGCATCGTTCATAATTCTTATATTTCAATTAAAATATTATTGTCAGTGTATAAGATATCATGCTATATTTATGGGTATTGGAGTATAAATTTAAAGAGTAGAGGTATCGATGTAATGAGTAATATGAATTTATCCGAATTGTTTGGGAAAAATGTATTTGATGACAATGTCATGCGTGAAAGATTACCTAAAAGTACTTACAAGCAACTTCATCGTACGATTGATGAAGGACTTACTTTAGAAGCAAGTGTGGCAGAAGTAGTAGCCAATGCCATGAAAGACTGGGCAATTGAAAGAGGAGCTACCCATTTTACCCATTGGTTCCAACCCATGAATGGGAAAACAGCAGAGAAACATGATTCTTTTTTATCACCTACATCTGATGGTCGTGTGATTATGGAGTTTTCAGGTAAAGAACTTATTAAAGGTGAAGCAGATGGCTCTTCCTTCCCTTCAGGAGGGATTCGTCAAACCTTTGAAGCAAGAGGTTATACGGTATGGGATTGCACTTCACCTGCCTTTTTAAAAGAAGATGCGAGTGGAGTAGCTCTTTGTATTCCAACTGCTTTTTACTCTCACACGGGCGAAGCTTTAGACAAGAAGTCTCCTTTACTACGTTCAATGGAATGTATTCAAGCTGCATCTCTACGTATTTTAAATCTGTTAGGTGAGACAAATGTCCGTAAAGTAACGGCTACAGTAGGGGCTGAACAAGAATATTTTCTGATAGATAAACGTCACTATCAACAACGCAAAGATCTTATTTTTACTGGACGTACTCTTTTCGGCGCTCAACCACCTAAAGGTCAAGAGATGGAAGACCATTATTACGGAAGTATTAAAGAAAAAATTGCAAAATACATGCGTGAAATTGATCTAGAACTTTGGAAATTAGGTGTACCTTCTAAAACAAAACATAATGAAGTGGCTCCAGCTCAACATGAATTAGCTCCTCTTTTTGCAACATCCAATGTAGCTTGTGACCAAAATCAATTAATTATGGAAGTCCTTCAAAAGGTAGCCAATCATCATGATCTTGCCTGCCTCCTTCATGCCAAACCTTTTGCAGGTATTAATGGTTCAGGAAAACATGTCAATTGGTCATTAGCGACTGATACAGGGAGAAATATTTTTTCACCAGGGAAGCATCCTCATGAAAATAAAATATTTCTTATCTTTTTAGTAGCTGTTATTAAAGCAGTAGACAAATATAGTGATCTTTTAAGAATGTGTGCAGCTAGTGCGGGTAACGACCACCGTTTAGGTGGACATGAAGCACCACCAGCCATTATTTCGATTTTTCTTGGAGATGAGCTTACTAATATCCTAGAGCATATTGCTCATAATGAGGCTGTTGTAGAAGAAAGACGTCAGTTAATGGAAATGGGTGTCTCTACTTTACCTAAACTAAAAAAGGAGTCTACTGATCGTAATCGTACATCGCCTTTTGCTTTCACAGGTAATAAGTTTGAATTCCGCATGTTCCCTTCTTCAGAGTCCATTGCAGAAGCAAGCACCATTATGAATACCATTGTTGCAGATGCTCTAACTGACTTTGCAGAAGAACTTGAAAAAGCAAGTGACCTAGATAAAGCCATTAATCGTCTTATAAAAGATACTTATCTTAAGCATCAACGTATTATCTTTAATGGAAATGGTTATTCAGAAGAATGGGTAGAAGAAGCAAAAGCAAGAGGCCTTTCTAACTACGCAACAACAGTAGATGTTTTACCAAGCTACATCAGTGAAGAATCCATTTCTCTATTTGGAAGAATGCAGGTTTATAATGCTACTGAAATCTTTGCACGTTATGAAATCATGTTAGAGGAATACTACAAAGTAATTAATATCGAAGCTAAAACAATGCTTGATATTGCAAAGAAACAAATTTTACCAGCGTGTATTTATTACTCGACAGAAGTAGGAAAAAATGTAGAAGTTTTAAAACACATTGGTAGTTTTGATATTACTGCACAGCTAGCTATTCTTGATGATTTAACCAAAGGCATTGCAGAATTTAAAAGAGCTATTGATGCATTAGATGAAAAAGTTATAGAAAGCAATTCTATTAAAGAGAGTCTTGAAAAGGCACGTTTCTTTAAAAATGAAATTCTGCCTTGTATGGAGCATTTACGTAGCATTTCAGATATGCTAGAAAATCAAGTGGATGAAAAAGTTTGGCCATTGCCTACTTACGGCGAAATACTCTTTAGAGCTTAAAAAAAGGCATTGCAAGACAACGTTTTGCAATGCTTTTTTGATTAAATAAAATAAAGAATGGATATTTTTCTAAAAGATGTGCTATAACTATAATAAATGTTAATAGGATTAAAAGGCAGGTGTTTATATGATTGTTACAGTAGCGCCCTTTCCATCTATTGAATACATATACCAAATTGATAGGCTAATGCCTCATTGTGAAATAGAAGCATCCCATGTTTCCTTAAGTATTTTATCCAAATGTATTCATAGTGCCGAAATTATTAAAATATTACAAGGTGAACCTCTTTTACTAAGTAGTTTAGGTGGATTTGCAGGTAAATACATTAAGCATTACCTCGATAAAGCTAAAATTAAATCAGACATTATTTGGTCTGACTTAGAAACGCCTCATAAAATGAAAATAGTATTAGAAAGTTCCTCCGATACCTATTTATTACAAGCAGGGCAAGGACAATTCGCGCAGTCAGAAGCCCTTCACAAACGCATGATTAAATTGACTCAAAAGCTACGAACGTATTTAAATCAAGTTTCTACACTTGTTATAGGAGGCTACCTACCTGATTGCATAGAAGATGATTTCTATGGTTTATGGATTAAAGAGGCTAAAAAATACAACATTAAAACTCTTATTTCTACTGGTCAACCCAAGCTTTTAGAAAAAGTTATTGAAGAAAGTCCTTATGCTCTTCTCTTTACTGAAAAGCAATTAGAAACATTAGGTATCGTTTACGCAAATGAACATGAATTACTCACACAGCTCCTACCTTATTTCGATAAAGGCATTCACTATATAGGACTTTATCTTAAAGAAAAGGGTGCCTATATGCTTTCTAAACATAAGCTGTGTGCCATTTCATTTCATAATCAAGTCTCTTTATCTAAAGAAAATACTGCAGCAAGTGGTGCCTTTTTAGGTGCTTTTGCTATTGGTATTCAGCGAAAGTATGAACAAGAAAAATTTTTTAAAATGTGCACAGCCGCTGCACTTGTTGCTTGCTGCGATGTAGATAGACCCTTATGTAGTAAAAAAGATGTAGATACCTTTGCGAAAAAGTTAAAAATAAGAGAGATTAATTTATCATCATTTTAAGAATAAGAAAGGAAATAGTTTAAATGGAAAATAAGCAAGAACGTTTAATACTTGTAGCAGCTCAGAAAAAAATTCACCCTGAGTCAGAAGCTTTAGAAAGCTTAGATGAATTAGAAGAGCTTGTAGAGACTGCTGGAGGACAAGTTCTTTTTAAAGTTTTACAACGTGTGGATCGAATAAATGCAGGTCTCTATATTGGTTCTGGAAAAGTAGAAGAACTCAAGGAACGTATCCAGCAAGAAGGTGCTACAGGCGTTGTATTTGATGACGAACTTTCACCTATACAAATGCGTAATCTAGCCCTGGCTTTAGAAGCAAAAGTTATGGATCGTACTATGATTATTTTAGATATTTTTGCTTCACGTGCTCTTTCTAAAGAAGGAATTATACAAGTAGAAATGGCTCAGCTTAAATACCAGTATTCGCGTTTAACAGGGTTTGGAGAAATGCTTTCTAGACAAGGCGGTGGTATTGGTAGTAAAGGACCTGGGGAAAAAAAATTAGAACTTGATAAACGCCACATTAAAGTACGCATGGAGATTCTTAAAAACGAGCTTCTTGAGATTGAAAAGCATCGCCAACTTATTCGTTCACGTCGTGAAAAAAACAGTACACCTGTTATTGCTATTGTAGGGTATACCAATGCTGGAAAATCCACTTTACTTAATGCCCTATGTGGAAGTGATGTCTATGTAAAAAATCAGTTATTTGCTACCCTTGATCCTACCACACGTTCCGCTAAATTACCAAGTGGAGGAGAGATTCTTGTAACGGATACAGTTGGATTTATTCGCAAATTACCTCATCATCTTGTAAAAGCTTTTTATTCTACTCTAGAAGAGGCTAAATATGCAGACATTATTTTACATGTTATGGATATGAGCTCTCCCCATCTAAAGACACATCAAACTGTCGTGCAGGAAACGCTTAGTAAGCTTGGTGTACAAAATATCCCTATCGTTGCCGTCTATAATAAAGTAGATAAGGCGCCAGACATCTATCCTAAAACAGAATGGGCAGAACATCACCTTGAAATTTCAGCTAAACAAGGATTTAATATAGATAGTCTTTTAGCTTGCATTGAAGAAATTCTCTACAGTAGTCGTAAAACCTTTAAAATTCATGTCCCCTATAATGCACAGGAGGTTGTAGCATTTTGTCACAAATATGGGGAACGTTTGCAAGAAAGCTATGAGTCTGAATATGTTTATTTAGAAGGTTACCTACCACATAATAAATTTTATAAAATTGAACCTTATTTAGTTCCTTAAAGTTTGTCGAATTTCCATAAATAGATACTTAAAATAGTTATTTTCTCTTTAAATTTTAAAAAAATATCGCAAATTAATAGTTTTTTATCATTAATAATTGTTCCTTTTCTGAAATATTAGGTTAAAAGTCTTTAAAGCTCTTTCTTTTTTGTTGAAACCCGTAAAAAAGACAACTCTGCTGACGATAAGTTTTTGTGTAAATTATTTAGAAAATATTGTATAATTTTTTTAGTAATTGAGTTGTAAAGTTGGAGGGGAAAAATGGTTATTGAAAAAATTCATGTAGGAACAGTTCAGTTAAATGCCTTTGAAGTAAGTTATTATCAAATAAAGAGAGAAGATTTTTACGGGATTGAGGTTATTGAACGCTATAACGACAGAATTTTAAGCCAAAGCGAATATTTCACAGAAATAGAAGCGCTTGCCCAACAATTAGTTACATGTTGTTTTAATCATCTAGTAACACATACTACTTTAATCAATATTATTGATGATTTTATAAGTGAGAGAGATGCGATAAGCATCTAAGAAAGAGCCTATGGAATGAGCCCCGTAGGCTCTTTCTTGCGAGAACTTACTTTTTTATGCTATGATACACATAGATTTTTAAATAGATAGCTTAAGAATAAGGTGGAAAAATGATTAATTATAAGACGATTATCAATCCCAGCGAAGTAGAAATCATTGAGAAAAAGTCACGATTTATTGCTACTGTAATCCCTGTAGCTACTCAAGAAGAAGCAGAACAAGCCTTACAGCAACTACGAAAAAAATATTATAATGCCACCCATAATTGCTTCGCCTATCAGATAGGTGAAAAGAATCAAATTCAACGTTGTAGTGATGATGGCGAACCACAAGGCACAGCAGGTAAGCCTATTTTAGATATCCTTAAAGGATATGGTACTCAAAATACACTTATTTGTGTAACACGTTATTTTGGAGGTACTTTATTAGGAACAGGAGGACTTGTAAGAGCTTATAGTCGGGCTGCTAAAGAAGGGATTTTAGCTGCAGGCATTAAGGAAAAACGCGTTATTCAGCTCTATATTTTGAATATGTCCTATTCTTTATTAGGAAAGGTACAACATTTGTTAGCTGAAAAGGGATATGTTTTAAGAAATACAACTTATCTTGAAACAGTCACTTGTGAGGTAGAAGTTGAGGTAGGACATCAGGAGGCCTTTTGTAAATGGCTTACAGAAAACACTAATGCCGAAGTTCTTATCACAGAAGGTGAATTAACCTATATTGATGTGCCTTTAGACGTATATTGCTAAAGAAGACGCAGTTGTGCTAGAATAGTAAAGTGAGAATTGAAGTGATTTACTTAAGGAGGAAGAATAGAAATGTCTGGACATTCAAAGTTTGCCAACATTAAGCATAAAAAAGCTAAAAATGATGCGCAAAAAGGAAAAGTATTTACAAAAATTGGACGTGAAATTGCTGTAGCCGTTAAAGAAGGAGGTTCTGATCCTTCTGTTAATGGAAAGCTTCGTGATATTATTGCAAAAGCAAAATCAAATAATATGCCTAATGATACAATTCAACGCAGTATTAAGAAGGCTGCTGGTGAAGATGGCGCTGTTAACTATGAATACATTACTTATGAAGGCTATGGTCCAAATGGAGTCGCTGTTATTGTTGAAACCCTTACAGATAATAAAAATCGTACAGCAGGTAATGTACGTTCTGCTTTTACAAAAGGTAACGGAAATATGGGAACAAGTGGGTGTGTTTCCTTTATGTTTGATAAAAAAGGGCAGATTGTTATCGAAAGGGAAGCCACTGATAAAGACGAAGATGAACTTATGATGCTTGCCATTGAGGCGGGTGCAGATGATTTTGAAGCAGAGGAGGAAGGCTTTACTATCACAACAGCTCCCGAAGCTTTTGGAGAAGTACATGCTGTTCTTGAAAATGCAGGTATTGAGATGGCCGAAGCATCTGTAACTATGGTTCCTCAGACATGGACAACTCTTACTTCAGAAGCTGATATCAAAGCCTTTAACAAAATGATTGACCTCCTTGAAGACGATGATGATGTACAAGAAATCTACCATAACTGGGACGAAGAATAATACTTTTTAAACAAAACCCCTTATAACTTAGGCAGGAAACTCACCTAGGTTATAAGGGGTTTTATTTCTATTTTTATTAAATAGTATCTAGGGGCACATTTGCCTTTTCTAAATCTTGACGTTGTTTTTCAAAAATAAGCTTCGTTAATAAATTCTCTATAGGACGTTCCATTTTTAGGAAACGGATACGATGTGCAAAATTCCCAGAGACCGTTGGATCGCCTAAGAAAAGAACCTCACCCATTAACTCAAAGGGTTTGTCCATAAAATTAAACTCTAAATAAAGACGATTACCTTTATGAAGCTGCTCTTTACTAACAAGACACATCCCTCCTGTACTAATGTTAACAGCTGTTGCTTGATAAGTAGGAAGTGTATTTAATATTTCTTTATCTTTTTCAGCCCTATCGATTAAAATGCGATAAGTAAGTGGTATAAGTATATCTAAACGAAAAAATTTACGTTGTTGTTTTTTTACTAAAGGCGAGACAATTTGAACACTATAATAAAGAATATCTTTTTTTCTATAATGTCTTTTTATTCTCACAGTAGCCCCATACATACCTGATTTAGAAATAAATATCATATTCAATTTTTTCTCTGCCTCAATAAGCACCCAATTTAATTTATCAAGTGGTGCTTCAATAATCAATTTATCCTCTATCCATTGAACTAATTTCGTAATATAAGTCTTTTCCTTAACTGTTAAATGAAGCTTTAAATTAATATCTTTTAAAAGTGCTTCTTTATAACGTTCTATGGATTTTTGTATTTCCATTTCGGTCGTTGCCAAACTAAAACCTCCTCATCTCTATATCCATTAATCCTTATCTTAATTATTATACCTTAGTATTGGATAATCTTTCAACACCTACATACATTTAAAACACTTGCAAATAACAACAGAATGTGCAACAATAAGCTTTGAATAAATTCAAGATCATGAGTTAAAGAGGTTAGTTCCATGAGAAAAATTATTTGTGTCACCCTCAATCCAGCTATGGATCATACCGTTTGTATAGATGGTTACAATGAAGGACATGTGAATGCCATTAAAGAACATTTTTATGAAGTTGGTGGTAAAGGTATCAATGTTGCCAAAGTCCTTAAAAATTTTAAAATTGATAGTATTGTTACAGGTTTTGTAGGAAGTAACTTTCCAGATACTTTTCGTACTAAACTCATGAAAAGAGGTATTGAAACTAAATTTTTTAAACTTTTACAAAATACACGAATTAATATTAAACTGATTGATATGCAAAAAGGGTCTTGTACTACGTTTAAAGAAGAAGGACCTTTTGTACCTGAAGAACTTCTTGAACGCTTTATTAATTCTTTCTCACTTATGTGCCACCCAGGAGATTATGTGATTTTAACAGGTGCCATTCCAACGGGTATCCCTTCTGATATTTATGTTTTGTTAACACAGCTAGCAAAAGAAAAGGGAGCAACCGTTCTCTTAGATTGTGAAGGGCAACTTTTAAAAAAAAACTTGTTTGCTCAACCAGATATTCTAAAATTAAACTATCGCTCTTTAGTTCCACAAAAAAGATGGGGAGACTTAACTAAAGAAGACTTACCTTCTCTTGTTAAATGGATAAAATCTCATTATGAAGGGAAAGCCCTTATTTCACTTGGACAGTTAGGAGCTCTTTGGATTACGCCTCAAGAAACCTATTATGCTGAAGCAATTGAGCTTGGCATTAAACTTAAATATCCTGTGGGAGCTGGAGATGCCATGGTTGCTGCCCTAGTTATGAGCCAAATAGAAGAGTTTAATGATGTTACTACCTTAAAATATGCCATTGCTTGTGCCACAGCCTGTGTGGCTAAAAAAGATCCTTGTAGTTGTACCCCAGCAGAAGTCAATGAACTACTGAGTCAGGTGGTTATTCAATCGTTTATATTGGATTAAAAGGAGTTAGAGTCTATGAAAAAAAGCCAACTTATAGAAGGTCAAATAGAAGAAGTCATTTTTCCCAATCGTGGTCGCTTGACCTTTGAAGACGAACCCGTTTATATTCCTGGTACTTTTAAAGATCAAATTATAAAAGCGCAAATTATTAAGCGTAAAAAAGGTAATTGGGAAGGACGCCTTCTAGAAGTTATTAAAAATCCCCCCCATTTTATTTCACCTGTCTGTCCATACTTTGGCTCATGTGGTGGTTGTAGTTCTCAAGAAGTCCCTTATGTAAATCAAATAGAACTTAAGCATGAGCAAGTAAGAAAGCTTTTACACAAAGCAGGAATAGAAAACTATGAAGATTTAGGTATCTTACCAAGTCCTGAAAAATTTCACTATCGTAATAAAATGGAATTTAGTTTTGGTGATGCTATTAAAGACGGTCCTATGACCCTAGGAATGCACCGTAAACATAGTAGTTATGATATTTTGACAGTAGATGGCTGCAAACTTGTAGAAGAAGATTACAGCCTTATCTTGCGCACAGTTTTAGACTACTGCATAAGCAAAGGCTTACCTTATTATCACAAAACCTCTCACCAAGGCTTTTTACGTTATTTAATCATTCGCCAATCTAAAAGCTTTAATGAGATAATCATTAACCTTGTTACAACCACACAAATGGTTCATGATTGGGGTGAACTTATAGAACAGCTTAAAGCCTTACCACTTCATAATCGTTTAGTAGGGGTTTTAAATACTCTTTCTAATACCTTAGCAGATGCTGTTAAACCAGAAAAAGTTATTTTATTAGAAGGCAAGGATACTTTTATGGAGAAGCTACTTGGACTTTGCTTTCAAGTTTCACCTTTCTCCTTTTTCCAAACCAATACACGTGGTGCAGAAGTGCTTTATAAAAATGCTTTAGACCTTATCGATAACCTTAATGATAAGATTGTCTTTGATCTTTACTGTGGTACTGGAACTATTTCACAAATTATGGCCACAAAAGCTCAAAAAGTCTATGGCATTGAACTTGTAGAAGAAGCTGTAGAAAAAGCTAAAGAAAATGCTGCTCTTAATGATCTTACCAATTGTCAATTCATTGCAGGTGATGTACTCAATCAAGTGGATAAGCTTTCTGCTAAACCAGATATCATCGTTCTTGATCCACCAAGAGAAGGCATTCATCCCAAAGCAATCCAAAAAATCATTGATTTTGGGGCTAAAGAACTCCTTTATATTTCCTGTAAACCCACTTCGCTGACAAGAGATCTTCCTATTCTGAAAGAAGCAGGCTATCATGTTGACAAAGTACTTTGTGTTGATATGTTCCCTCAAACCGTGCACGTTGAGACTGTAGTGAAGCTTAGTAGATAAAACCTATATATATCAAGGCTTAGAGCGATTTTTCGTTCTGAGCTTGATGTGTTTTTAGGGTGTTTTATGGTAACAACATGTTCCTAAATGAGTAGGGGGGATACTAAAGCGCGTAAGTCGGTAGTTTACGCGTAAAAGTATAAGGCAACGCGAAAAGGTTTGTAATTAGTCCATACTGCCTATACAATAATAATAAATGAATTAAAATGTGAAAGGTGATTTATATGAAGAAAAGGTACCTGGTAATAATCTTAGTGTTTATTTGCTTTAGTTCCCTTGTTTTAGCTGGAGATATACCTGAATCAATTATGCTAGGAGAGAATAAGGGTTTGCTTATTGGTAAGCTCTCTATTCAAGCAGATATGTATACTATAATGCCTTCTACTATCATGATGGGAGAAGTACTAGCTGAAGAAATTACAGTTGATAAGTTTGATTCCTATTATGGTACAGCAGATAAACCTTTAGATGGAGATATAATAGTAGCTGTGCTGATAAATGATCATCAAATAGATGATAGTTGGGTATTTAAATGTACATCTGAGGACTATAAGACATTAAAACTTGTTAGTGAGCGCTATAATATAGTAGAACGATATGAGAAATACATTAATGATGGGGAATATTTTAGAGCACAACAAAAGTTAAATAAAAATAACACAACAGATGCTATAGAAACTGAACAAGTTTTAGATACCAATGTGACAGTTAAAGATTCCGTAAATAAGCTAGGGACTAATATACCAGGTATAGGTATTTCTATTCTATTGTTTATCACCTTTATAATCTTCATAGTATTTAAAAGAACACAGAATAGAGGTAAATAGCATGGATGGAACAAAGAGAAGTAACATTAAACTAGGAGCAACTGTTCTAGTTGTTCAAAAGCAGGATCAACGTACTGGAAAGCTAACAGAAGGAATAGTGAAAAAGATACTTACCAATTCACCAGAGCAATATCATGGAATAAAAGTAATGCTAGAGAGCGGTATTGTAGGGCGAGTGAAAGAGCTAAGATAAGACTACTGCTAAAAGATACATAGGGGGATAATAGTAGGTCTACCCGTAACATTGAAGTTTAGACTAACTATTACACATTGAGATGGTAGTAAAGCTTATCAAGTAAAACCTAGAACCATCAAGATTCTAATCTTTTTGCCGTTTGTAGAGTTGTGTACTTTTAGGGTAAAAGTTGGACTATTAAAAAATATGGATGATAGGGATAGCCTTATGCCACAAGGCATACTTTTTAGCAAATAGTTAAACCTAAAATAGAGTATACAGATATATAAAAACGATAATTAATATCGTTTTTTGATATTTAGTGTGATATAATATTATAGGGAGGTGAATATATTGATTAATATAAAGCTAGCTGAACTATTAGGTAAGCATAAGATGACAAGAAAGAGGTTAGCTGAACTAACTGACACCAGACCAAATACGATAGGTGATTTATATAATGAGAAGTGTAAAAAAATTGATATTGAAGTACTAAATAAGATATGTACAGTTTTAGAATGTAATATAGAAGATATTTTGGAGTATAAGAAGGATGGAGACAATAAATGATTAAGTTAGCAACAGCGTTTAGCGGAATAGGAGCAATTGAACATGCTCTACAAAGAATGGATCTAGAGCATAAGTTGATTTTTGCTTGTGATAATGGAGATGTTGATATTTTAACTAAAGATATAAAGGTTGATATTAGTGAAATAGATAAAGAGTTTATTTTGCTAGAACAATTAATTAATAAGGTTAAAAATATTTCAAATGATAAAACTACAGATGAACTGTACGAAGACTTAAATAAAAACAGGTTAGAATATGAGGAGCAATTAAAGGAGCTTAGTAATTTAAATTTTGAAGAAATAGAATACCATACATTAAAAATCTTAAAGAATATTGTGGGACAAGATGATCTTAAGACAGTTAGAAAGAAAGAGTACTGTGGATTTATTAACAACATTAGTAGAGAACAATCCATTAATAGCAAGATAATAGAAGTTTTAAAGTCTACATTAGAAATCTTAAATGATTTTAAAAAGGATAATGACTTATCCCTCTTAGACATAACTGGCACTAGTCTCTATAAGAGTAGCGATAAAATTAATTGGGAAATAGTCATAGATAATCTAAAAAAAGCTAAAGAAATTTTTGAAGGTTATGAAAGTAAAAAAGTGCTTAAGGGAGTTAGAGACATTAGTGAACGTTTGGGTATGTTACATGAAAAGATTAATTCATTTTACATACATAAGGAGTTAGAACAATTACCTACGTATGCCGAAAAAAAGAAATATATTGATAAGTTATATGAAGGAAAAGAGTCTCAAAATAAAGTAAGAACAAGTTATTTAGCTAATTATGATTTGGATCCAAGAGATTTTCATTGGAATGTATCATTTTTGGATGGAAAACAATATCAAAATCAAGTTGATTTGTTTGTTGGAGGAAGTCCATGCCAATCTTTTAGTTTAGTTGGTAAACAAAGAGGTTTGGAGGATACAAGGGGGACTTTATTTTATGAGTATGCACGTTTAGTGAGTGAAATTAGACCAAAAGTGTTTATTTATGAAAATGTAAAGGCCATTTTAAGTAATGATAATGGTAAAACGTGGGAAACTATTAAGCAAGTTTTTACTGATTTAAATTACACATGGAGCTATCAAGTTCTCAATGCAAAAGATTATGGCGTTCCTCAAAATAGAGAAAGAGTATTTGTGGTAGGATTTAGAAATGATTTATTTTTACAAAGACCGTTTGAATTTCCAGTTCCTATACCTTTAGAGAAAAAAATGCAGGATTTTTTATTAGATAATGTTTCCGGAAAGTATTATTTAAATAAAAAGGGCGTGGACTTTGTTACAAGTGAAAAAAATCTTACTAAAAAGTATACACAAATTGATGGAGAAATTCAGCTCTGCCAAAAGAAAAATCAGCAGTTTAATTGGCATGGTGATTTTGTATTCGAAGAAGAGAATAAAGATAAAGAAAAAACTATGAAGGATTTAGAAAAATATTTCTTATCCGAAAAAGTAAAAAAATATGTGCTTGCAAGTGGAACAAAAGGATTCTATTCTAAACCTGAAACAGATTTAGAAATAGCAAGACCGTTGTTAACAACTATGCATAAGATGCATAGGGCAGGAGTTGATAATTATGTAACAACTGATGGTAGACTTCGTAAATTAGCACCAAGAGAATGTTTAAGATTAATGGGATTTTGTGATAGTTTTAAAATAGCTGTATCAGATACATCTATTTATCAACAGGCTGGTAATTCAATTGTTGTAGATGTACTAATAAATATTATGAAACAAATTATATTAAGTTATCCAAACATACTAGATAATAATTAGGGAGATGAGAGATTATGGGGTTTGCACCATTAGTTAATTGGAGAAATTTTACAGTAGATAATTTGAAAGCTATGTTATCTGTATATCCTGACTTAGTATCACAAATAACGTCTAAAGAAGCTCAGGACTTAACACAAATCAACTTAAATAGCTATAAAAAAACGGCTTATCAATTTGCATGCCAATTAGGGCTAGAGGATAGAAGTAAAAATGAATTTAAGGTTCAAGATTATTTATATACATTTGAAGATGACTATTTAAGAAAATATCTTGAATTTTGGTTTAAGATATATTACGCACCCAATCCTTTTGTGCGTTCAGAAGATAAAAGTATTTTATTGTATAGGCGAATTGCAGAAAAGATTTTAGTTAGTGATGATAAACAAATAGATTATACTGAATTCTTTGATAATGAAATCGGGGGACCTAGGAGCGATATTTTACTGAATTGTATCGAGGTTCATGGAGCACCTCTCAAAGTTAAGAATAAAAATCAAAAAACATATATTTATGTTGACCAAGAAGATGTGCTAGTATTACAAAAAGAAATTATTAAGATTGATAAGTTTCCAATGCCTTCAAACACACATGATAGACATGAATTTTTTACAAGATATTCATATGAGAATTTTTGCGAATTTTGGGATATTAGTAAAACTTTAAATATTTCACTTTTAACAACTAATAATGTAATAAAACATCCTCATAATAGGATAATTTTTGGTGCACCTGGAACAGGCAAAAGCTATAATATAGATAAGCAACGAGTTGCTTTTGGAGAAAATTATCAGCGTGTCACATTTCATCCTAATTACTCATTTGCTCAATTTGTAGGGACATATAAGCCCGTTCCTACAAAGGATAGCAGTGAAAGTGAAATTATTACATATAAATATGTACCAGGTCCTTTTATGCGTATATATGCAAATTCTGTTAAATCAATGTATTGTTCAAATCCACAACCATATCTATTAATAATAGAAGAAATTAACAGAGCTAATATTGCAGGTGTCTTTGGAGATGTTTTTCAATTATTGGATAGAAAGTGCGGAGTTAGTGAATATGAGATTGAGTCAAGTGAAGATATAAAACGTTATTTAGCAAGTGCTATTTTTGAAAAAGATTATGAGTCTTGTACGTTAGAGGAAAGAACAGCATGTGATAAGATGCGTATCCCTTCAAATATGTATATTTGGGCAACTATGAATAGTGCTGACCAAGGTGTATTTCCAATGGATACTGCATTTAAACGTAGGTGGAATTTTGAATATATAGGTGTTGATGATGAAGAAGCTGATATGGCAGAAATAGTGGTTACATTAGGGAGAGAGGAATATGAGACTACTATTAGATGGAATGATTTAAGACATGCCATTAATAATCAACTGGCGAAAAAGGTAAACGAAGATAAATTATTAGGACCATACTTTATATCCAAAGAGGTAATGCAAGATAGTAGTAAATTATTAGAAGCAATAAGAAATAAAGTATTAATGTATCTTTTTGAAGATGCTGCAAGGCAATGTAGGGGGGATATTTTCAGGGTTGATGAAAATAATATAAGAAGATATTCAAGCATTTGTAATACCTTTGATTTATTAGGTCTAGCTTGTTTTCATGATGATATAATAAAAGAAGTTTCTAATAGGACTCCTATTACAGAAGTAAAACTAGAAGTAGCACCTACAGATGAAGAAGACAAGAAAGCGTAGGTATTTATATAGTGAGTGATTTAATTTCTGAATATGTTTATGAACAGCGTAGATATAAGAAAGAAGAATTAATATCCTTGTTTAAACTGTCATCATCAAAAACAAGCATAGAGTTTCTTAAACAACTCAAATCCTATGGCATATTAAAAACAGTAAGAATTATATCTAACGAAAAGGATTTTAATGATTTAAGGGATGATGAAGTCGAAATTATTGATATAGATACATCTACGAATGAATGTCTCTATGTATTTACATTTGTGGGGGTACTTACTATAGGAAGACGAGTAATAAAAAGCTTACCTAAGTATATAAAGCGTACATCTAATTCAGTGTTAAAGCTAAAACAGGTTTTACGTGTACTAGAAAAGTATAATGCTAAACAACAACTGATTCCTATGTTAAACGGAGAGCAACAAGAAAATTCATTTAATACCTTGGGGATTATGATTTTCATGCTGAGGGATTATCATGAGCATGGAATCTATTCTAATCATCAAGACATTATTGAGACAAATGGCGAGGGTGAGATATTATGGGATCAAACAATAAATGAAACTTTTGCATATATTAACAATAAGCGTCCTTACTATTTTGAGTTACAAACAAGAAATACTATTGACGATAGTGAAAACTATTTTAGACGATTGCATCAATTCGTATTAACAGAATGTTCCAACTTATTAGAGGGGTATGATTTACTTTCGCTATTTGATATAGAGAGTGTTCAATTATCAGATGAAAATCTTAGTGACTTTGGGGAAACAGAATATATCTTGTATAGATTGCAAAGTGAATTAAATGCTCAATTTATAACGAGTAAACAGACAATACTTATGACCTTATATACCTATGTAGCGCACTCTAAGGCTTTTCAAAATATATCGGGCATTAACATGTTTGGAACAACAAGTTTTAACCTTGTTTGGGAAAAAGTTTGTGCCGAGGTATTCGATAATCAGCTAAAGACTTGTTTGCAAAATCTTAGGTATCCAAAGTTATTAGATAAAGATTATCAAAAAAAATCTAAGCATACATTATTGGAAATTATCGAAAAACCTAAATGGATATGTTATGCAGAAGATAGAAAGTTCGCTCATGATGCAAAAGACACACTTACACCTGATTTAATTTCTATATATGAAAATAATAAGGGAATGTGTTTTGGTATTTTTGATGCTAAATATTATAATATTGTCCTAAACAAGGAAAGGGTAGCAAATCAACCTGGAATTGGAGATG
Source organism: Sporanaerobium hydrogeniformans (assembly GCF_002735925.1). GTDB lineage: Bacteria > Bacillota > Clostridia > Lachnospirales > Cellulosilyticaceae > Sporanaerobium > Sporanaerobium hydrogeniformans. The sequence goes on from NZ_PEDL01000008.1 coordinate 66,490, forward strand.
TAACAAAACAATACTTATATCAATTGGCGTACCAAGATTTCATTAGTAGACATAAATTTGATTATGTTAAGAATGCTTTTCTCATGCCAATAGATGGTGAGATATGTATGCTAGGAAAGGTAGAGTTAGGAATATTACAGAAAATTACAGACCCTACTTTAGCCGATATTTTAATAATTCAACTACCTGCAACGAGTATGTTTAAATGGTATATAGAAAATCAAAGAATAGATATATATAAGGAATTTAATATTTAAGTAAAATAGTGTAATTTGAGGACTTTCGGGTCAGTTTGAAGTTTTATTATAAATTTCAAGCCCTGAAAGTCCTTTTTGTAAATGTTGTAAATTCCCAGTTTTTCTCCTCAAATTCTTGCGACCATATCCCGTTTCTTTTATAATCATTTTTTGAATAAAAAACGACAGCCGAGGTGAAAATGACTAAGCATTACTTGAAGAAATTTATTAAATATGCGAAGAAAGTTTATCATATAGAAGATGGACTAAAATCGTTAAAAGATGGTAGAAAAAATCCCTTATATACTACTGGAGAGGCTATTCTGCCAGTATTTTTAGGTTTTTTATTGAGAATACAAAGCTTTAATGAACTTAAATATAAAATTAAAAGCAATGATTTTATAAATATTATTTCTAGAAAAATGAAGTTACCGCAAATAGACACTATTCGAGATACGCTTAAAGTTATTGATAATCAAGGACTATATAAAATACATAATAAAATTATTAAGAAGGCTAAGCGAAATAAAGTATTAGAGGAAGGTACCATAGATGGCTATACAGTAGCGGCTATAGATGGTACTAAATTATTGGGAAGCTATAAGAAAAATTGCGTGGAATGTTGCAGTACAACTGTAAGAAATAATAAAACAAACTATTTTCATAGTGCTGGATTTATGTCATTAATAGGTAGTGAACCTAGGCTGATTATAGACTTTGAGCTTTATAAAGGTTGTGAGGATAGTAGTAAAAAGGATGAGGGAGAACTAACAGTAGCCAAGAGATTATTAAGTAGAGTAATGAAAGAGCATAAACATGCAATAGAGGTAGTGGTATATGATGCCTTGGCTTGCAATAGTAGCTGGATTAATCATTGCTTAGATCATAAAGTAATACCTATTGTCCATGTGAAGGATAATAATATTACTAGTATTAAGGAAGTCAAAACTAAAATTAACAAAGGTAATGTAAGAGAAGTATGGCAAGATGAGAAAAGAGAATGTGAAGTAAAAGCCTATGAAGAAACTTTTAAAATGGATGAAGTGATTGAGCCACTTAGGTTTGTAAAGTTTAGTAAGAAAAGGAAGCAAGGAAAATATAGTCAGGTTTTAATGGTGACAACTGATTTTAATATACCACTTCAAACTTTATATAAGATGATGCACATGAGATGGGATAATGAAATACAGAGATTAACGATAAAGGAAATAATAAGATTGTTACAAAAAGAGCTTTATCTATTGAAGTATAATAGGAAGTACATTTTTGATACGACATAAGGACATGATCTAATTGAATACTGAGATAAAGTTGGGGTAAGGGGGAACTATACCTATTTTTAGGAAAAACCACATAAATAGTATACAAGATAGTAGAAGTTAATTGAAAATTCTTTAACTATAGTATAAAATCAGGGTAGAAGCGAAAGTGCTCATAAATGGGGAGATAACACATGGGGAAAGATAAAAGAAAATGGCAAGATTATACGTATATCTTACAAATAGCAATCCCGCTTATACTGGCAACAGGATATTTAGCGATTTTAGAGTTTTTTGACAGGATGTTTTTGGCATGGTATTCAAAAGAAGCTCTAGCAGCGGTAACACCAGCCAGTGCATTAGCTCTAACATGTACAAGCCTGTTTACTGGAATACTGGTTTATGTAGGAAATATTGTATCACAATATTATGGTGCAAAGATGGAGGAGAAAATAGGCAGCATTTTATGGCAGGGTATATGGCTTACAGTATTGAGCGGAGTGATATTAGTGATCATTTCATGTTTTTCCGAGATGCTATTTAAAATGATAGGACATGATGGAGCACTGCAGCCTATGCAAATACTGTACTTCGAAATCATTACGAAAGGTGCTGTTTTTTCATTATTGACAACTTTATTTATGAGTTTTTATGCCTCAGTTGGTAAGTATGTAATCGTGGGAGTAACCATTGTCAGTTCTATGTTTATAAACGTTTTTTTAGATTACTGTATGATCTTTGGCAAGTTTGGATTTAAAGAAATGGGAGTTAAGGGTTCTGCGCTATCAACGATTATTGGCAGTGCTATAACAGCGCTTATTTTCATTATTTATTTGCTTTTTTCAAAATGCCGAAAGAGATTTCATATCACATCCGCAAAGCGTATAGATATTAAGCTGTTCCAGCATATTTTTAAGTATAGCCTATCAAACGGAGTTGTCTTTTTTCTGGATTCCATAGGATTTACCCTCTTTTTGTTATTAATAGGCCGTGCAGGGGTGAATGAATTAGCAGCTTCTAATGTTGCTGTGAACATCAGTAATGTGATATTTTTGCCGGTATTTGGATTCGGAATGGCCATTTCAATTATTGTAGGAGAATGTATGGGAAAAAAAGATGCAGAGGCCGCTAAAAGGTATGTAAGGAAAGGATTTTGCTTAGTTTATCTTTATGTCATACCAGTTTGCCTTTTGTTCTGGTGTGTTCCAGAGCTGTTTGTAAATATGTTTGTCAGAAATTTGGCAACTGGACAAAGAGAAACCATTATGTCAGTGAGTTCAGATATCTTGAAAATTGTTGCAATCTATACATTATTTGATGCCATAGATATTAATTTAACCTCTTGTTTCAAAGGTGCTGGGGATGTAGTTTATGTCATGTACGCAACTGTTTTTGCAAATGTATTTTTACTGATGCTGCCTGTATATGTTTTAGTGTTAAGGTTAGGAATGAGTATATATGTGGGATGGGGTATTTTTGCACTGACCATTATAGCTATGAGCCTTGTCTATACTATGAGGTATAAATCCTGTAAATGGCAAAAAGCAACGCTTGTTAAACCAGAACTGATATAAGAAAGTTGGTTAAAATGAGGACAGGTAGAAAAAAACGCATTTTAATACTATATGGTGATTCAGGATATGGCGGATATAATATTGCACAAGCAATTAAAGAAAGCATAGAAAAGGAAAATACATCGAAAGTAAAAATATATTTGGTTAATCCCATAATGATGAGTGATAAAATATATCACATTTATATCAGATGCAAGTGATGACTTTATGAGTGCATGGATAAATCCAGAGATAGATGAGTTCTTAGTTAGTTCAAGAGAAAGTAGAAAACAATTGATAAAATCCTCCATTCCAAGGGAAAAGATAAGAAGCATAAAATTTCCTATAAGAAACTCCTTAAGAAAAAATGAAATAATAGAAGATAAGAAAATTCTCATTGTGTATTGCGCAAGAAAAGGAAGTGGATATTTTGCAAATGATGTAAAGAAGATATATCCGGATAATCAAATAAAACTTGTTTTTATATGTGGACAATTTGGAGCTGTTTTGTATTTTGAATGTATACATAAAGGCGTTATACCTCTAATAGGCATCCGAAGAAATATAATAAAACATGAGGCAGCATTATTTAAAGATATATGTTGCAAAGGACTAGGGTATATAATACATGATTCTAAGAACTTAAAAAAAGTAATAGAAAAACTTACGGATTATAGCATATATAACCAAGGCTTAAAGCAATTATGCTTTAAGCCTTTTAGTGTGTTTATTGGTCTGAGCAAACATATTTACATGTTCCCAAATGAGCAGGGGGGTACTAAAGCGCGTAATTCAGTTGGTTTTGCCAAATAGTATAGAGAATTGCGAAAAAAACAGAGGTGTATAAATAGTGTCTGTGCTATAATTATTAGAAACCACATTGAATAAAGGAAATATCATATGAATAATAGAAAATGGATTTTGAAAGAAGCATTGAGAATTAACGCTATTGAAAATGAGCTAGATAAAAAAACTCAGCAGGACAAATTAGATGAAATCATCGAAAAGATAAATGAACTTGATTGTTTAGAATATGAGAGGCAATATTGCATAATGCAGCAAGATATTAAGAGCAGAGGTATTGAAATTTGTGATTCACCTGTTTCAAGTACGAAATTAAAACAAAAATGGAGAGAAGTATTCTTAAGCAAATTAAATAAACAGGAGCAGAAGAAAATTTATATTAACCAATTTTTATGGCATGGATTTAGTTATGAAAAAATAAACTGCATATCAAAAGGCAAAGCTAGAAGAGCTTTAATAAATCACAAGAAAAATGAAGTTTTTGTTTTCTATCAACATAAGGAAGCAGCCTATATCTATAAGAATGCTTCTAAGATTAAAGCAAGCGATTTTGATATGGATGATGATGTCTATGTAGTAGATAAAGATTTCCAATGGACTTATGTAAAAACACATGAAAAAATGTGTGGGCCTTATTTCACTAAAAGCAAATAATATTTAATTTGAATAAAGGACTAGATGGGATAGCTATAATGGATAGGACAAAAAGAAATAGTTTAAGGCAGGGGTGTGAGGTAATTGGAGTATAAATACTTACCTAAAGTAACAAAAGATTCTAAGATAGCAACTACCTATGAAATACTAGATGAAGTAGTAGGAGTATATCCTTGTTTATGTTGCGGCTACAAAACGTTGCCGGTTCCAAAGGAAGACGCTATAGCATATATATGCCCTGTATGCTTTTGGGAAAATGATGTTTTCATATCAAGTGATGATAACTCGAGTGATGAGAATAGTGGGATGTCACTAAATGAGGCAAAACAAAACTTTAAGATGTATAGAGCATGTAAAAAAGAATATCTTAGTAATGTAAGAGAGCCTTTTGAAAGTGAAATGCCAAAATAAAAACATACAAAAGAGATGGCTAAGCAACTTTAAGCGTGATAAAGTATAATTAAAAATCATTCATAGGTTAGGTGGAATTGAGTAATATGAAAAAGATTAATTCTATCAATGTAGGAACCAAAGTTTTATCTATTATTGCTGTTTTTCTTATAGTATTACCTATATGTTTTTTCGGCATGAAACAAATAGGGTTTATTGTATTGGGTGATTTTTTAATAAAAGCAAGTTTAGTCGTAGGGAGTATTATTACAGTAATCTCACTTATTCTGCTAATAATAGAACTCAGACAGGATCGACAATTAGATAAATACTTTACAAACCATTGTAATACCAAACTATTATTAGCCAATAGTCTATGCGAATGCCAGAAGTATGGGAATAAGCTTGTTAGAGCAGAAGATACCTGTTGTAAAATATGTGGTATCCATTTTGAGAAATATTATGATTCTCCTCCCTATATATAGATTTCTACGATTTATAAAAACCACTGAGTAATAATTAGGTGAAAATAAGCATTATATTAAAATAATACAGGAAGTATAAAATGGACGGGCAAAAAAGAAGTAACATTAAAATAGGGCAGGCGGTTCTAGTTGTTCAAAAGCAAGACCAGCAGACTGGAAAACTGACAGAAGGTATTGTGAAAAGGGTGCTCACCAACTCACCAGAGCATCATCACGGCATAAAAGTAATGCTTGAAAGTGGTATTGTAGGTAGGGTAAAAGAGATAAGGTAAGATTTTCGTCAAAAGATACGTAGAAGAGTAATAATAGGCTTACTGGCAAGACTGAAGTTTAGACTAACTATGACACGTTGAGTGGGTATATTTTTCAACGAAGAGCCAAGGGCTTGGCCCTTAGCTGGAAAGTAAGTTTAGGTGTGTTTTAACATGAAATAAGAAAATCCTCTATCTTCCTATTAGAGGGGGATAGGGGATTTTTACATTGTATATATAATGAGGTGGGTATGGAGAAAAACAGAAATTATTATTTGGATTATTTAAGAATCATATCTATTATACTGCTATTTCCTGTCCATACATTGATGATTTGGAATGATTATGGACAAAAGTTTTATGTCTGGGGTGGAGGAAATAGATTATTAAGTAGTTTGATTATACTGATTAATCCTTGGTTTATGCCAATCCTTTTCGTGATTGCAGGTATGTGTGCAAGATATTCCTTAGAAAAAAGAACGATAAAACAATTTGTTTCTGAAAGAGTGGGAAAGTTATTCGTTCCGTTTGTAAGTGGTGTTATATTACTCGTGCCCTTTCAAACATTATATGCAAGAAAATATTTTTACAATTATAGTGGAAGCATATTCGGTAATATTATTTATTTCTTCACTCATTTTACAGATTTATCAGGATATGATGGTGCATTTACACCTGGACAATTATGGTTCATTTTATTTCTCTTTGTAATTTCATTAATAGGTATATTGGTTACAAAATTTTTTTCATACAATAAAGTTCAAAACAATATTTCTGATATGAATATATATATTGTTATTGCTATGTTCATTCTTGTATGGGGAGGATACTATATAGGGAATTTTGGAGGATTTAGTATTGGAAAAAATCTTGTGTTATATTTATTAGGATATTATGTTTTAAGTAATGATAGTATATTGAGGTTACTAGAGAAGTATCGAATTTTATTAATGATTATGTTTTGTAGTAGTTTATTTTTGCTTGTTATTACATATTACAAATATTCATATTATGGAGATGCATTGGTTAATTTTGTAGCATGGATAGGCAGTTGTGCATTGATTTCATTTGCTATGAAATGTTTAAATAAGAGAACCAAATTCTTGGATTATTTTAACAAATCATCATTTCCTATATATATTTTGCATCAATCCATTTTAGTAGCGGTAGCATATTATGTGTTGTTACATGTTAATGGTTTATATTTTCAGGTAGGAATTATAATGGTGATGAGTTTTATCGGGACTTTGTGTTTATATGAGATAATAAAAAGGATTCCTTATGTTAGATTATTATTAGGCATTAAGTAATTTTATGATACAGTATTTGAGTATGACACGAATAATTATATAACTAAAATAGTGAATAGTTTGGAAGTTATCATAGGCAGTAAAACGACATTTTATATAAAATAGCCTAACTATTACACGTTGAGGCTGTAGTTAAGCTGAGTAGATAAAGCCTAGATATATCAAGGCTTAGACCTATTTTTCATTCTAAACCTTGATATGTTTTTGGGCACTTTTGAACTAAAAATATGTTCCCAAACAAGTGAGGGGGTGTTTTGCGTAATTAAGGTAAATGCGTAAAAGTATATAAGTCTCTGATGCACAAAGGGTTTTATATGTAACATGAGCTTTGCTTGAGTGAGTTATAAATAGTAGAAATAAATTTAGGCTACTTACCATTACTTCTATCCATATTTATAAGGAAGAAGTACATGTTTATTGCTAATTGGAGAGTAATTATTTGAAAATCCTATGTTATGGGCTTAACGATAATTCTAGTAATTAGATGCCAACAGCTAAAGAATTTATTAATATGGGATATACAAATGTCTATGACTTTGGTGGCATTGCTGACTGTTCATGTGAAGTAGTTAAAGAATATCCTTTTTTAGAAAATGACTGCACAACATTATAAGAATCTAAGAGATTTCTAAAAGCAAAGGTAGTATACTCAGATCCTTGGCCAGAATGAAATAGGAGACTTTATTTAATATGGCGACTTTTATAGGCCTTATTATAGTGATAAAACTATAAAAAATGATTAGGGAGATAATGGCAGAAATCGACGACATTTAAAAAGTTTGGAAAGTTGACATTAGAAATTTTCAAGGTATAATTAATGATATATTTTACAAAAAAATATAATTTTATTTTCAATTGGCAAAAATAACAATTCAAGTGAGGAGATACCATGGAAAAAAAATCTTACAATCCTTATGAAACAGCACAACTTCAATTTGACAATGTAGCAGATAAGCTTGATTTGAATCAAGCTACCCGTCAATTACTTCGTCAGCCAAGCCGCGAATATCATTTCACGATTCCGGTAAAAATGGATGATGGATCAACAGAGGTATTTAATGGTTATCGTATTCAGCATAATGATGCAAGGGGACCTGCAAAGGGAGGAATTCGATTCCATCCTCAGGAAACCGTCGATACAATAAAGGCGCTTTCCATGTGGATGACATGGAAATGTGCAGTAGTAGATATTCCTCTGGGAGGAGGGAAGGGCGGCGTTATTTGTGACCCACATAAACTTTCTTTGAGTGAGCAGGAGAGGTTATGCCGCGGTTATGTAAGACAGCTTTCCAGAAATATGGGACCGATATCTGATGTACCCGCACCAGACGTTATGACCAATGGACAGCATATGCTCTGGATGATGGATGAATATGAAACGATTCTTGGTGGACACTATCCAGGAGCTATTACCGGTAAACCAGTGGGAATGGGTGGTTCTCTGGGACGTACAGAAGCTACAGGCTATGGTGTGATTTTTACATTAAGAGAAACGTTAAAAAATTTAAATATTGACATAACAACCAGTACAGCCAGCATTCAAGGGTTTGGTAATGTTGCGGAATACGCAGCTCGCTTATATTCCAGACTGGGTGGTAAAGTTGTGGCTGTTTCCAGTTGGGATAATAAGGATAAGAAGTCTTATACTTTCCGTAAACTTGATGGACTTGATATTCAAAAGATGGTTGACATCAAGGATTCCTTTGGAACCATTGATAAAGAAAAGGCTAAGGAGCTTGGATGTGAGGTCTTACCTGGTGAAGAGTGGATTGCTCAGGAGGTAGATATTCTTCTTCCTTGTGCGTTAGAGAATCAGATTACACCGATTACTTTTGCCAAAATCAGCGATCGGGTAAAGGTGATATGCGAAGGAGCCAACGGCCCTACAACACCGGATGCAGATGAATTGATTAAAGCAAGAAATATTTATCTTATTCCTGACTTCTTATGTAATGCAGGTGGAGTTACTTGCAGTTATTTTGAGCAAATTCAATGTAATATGAATTATTTCTGGTCCAAAGAGGAAGTTATGGAGAAATTAGATTTCAAAATGACTAGCGCTTACCATGCGGTACATAACCTTGCGATAGAAAAAGGCTTATATATGCGAGAGGCAGCATATGTCATTGCCATTAATCGTGTTGTAGATGCAGTGAAGCTTCGCGGATGGGTATAATATTTCCAAGAGATGTTGCAAAATGAATCAATATGCCTGATATTGTGGTGATAAGCAATTATATCACAATATTAGGTACATATTTTTAATTTTGCCATAGTCCTTTTTTCATATAGGCCAATAGGATAGGTGGATAATCTGCCTATAAATTCATCTTGTATGATTTTTTAAAACATTTGCCAGGTAAATTTCAAATCAAGGGGTAATAGAAATGAATCGATTTAAAGATCATGACTTGGATGTTTTGGTAGAAAGAGCTAAGGAACTGGAATGCTTTTATTTGGTGGATGAAGCTCTCGCCATCCCTTCTCTTTCGGATAGTTTATTGAAAATCACAGAAGTAACACCGGTGGGGTTTCACGATTATAAGAACTGCTCGGTTTACATTGTACTAGATGGACAAATGTATGCTACAAAACCTGTCATAGCAGATGGCTATACATTACAGTCTGAAATTATACTGAATGGAATATCTCACGGAACGATAAAAGCAATATATCCGAAACATATTTTTATCAATACAGACAGCATTTTCCTTCCTGAAGAACAGAAGCTTTTAGATACCATTGCCAATCGTATTGCAGAAAGACTTTTTAAAGTAAATTTTCAGCCTAAGAACCGATTTCGAGGAGATTGGGAAGCGATTGTCACATTATTGAAGAATACAAATCGCAATATGCTTCTTTATGTATGTGAAAAAATGATTGCTCTTCTTGCCAGAACCAGTCCCAGCTTGGTGGATGATATTTTTGATAGAATGGACTGGAAAAAATATAGAATTCAAGGTGAAATTAATTTTCCCCTAGAAACCTTACCAGCTTTTGACGTTACACAATTAAGTCAGATACTATTTTCTTATGCGGGATCCTGCATGGAAGATGCTTCGATTTACAATTACATCAATTTATGGATTTATCAGGGAACAACCTATGAACTCATCAAAAAAATTGATAAGAAGGATACTGATTTAAAAGATATTACCCATGCGCTGTCCCAATATATGAATACAGTCAAGGGCAATGAAATGGCAAGTGAGGCTACGAAACGGTGGCTGACAGTGGAATTGATACAAAGATTCCTGACTGATAAACCAACCATGATTACGAATGCACAAAAGTACATATCCATAGAAGCCCTTTGTAACCTTCTTGATAATGTAATCTGTTCTCCAAAAAGCATTGGAAAAATAGGAGGCAAAGGCACCGGTTTCTTTATTGCAAATCAGATTGTAGCCTCTCACATTAAGGATAATCCAGAATTTTCCAAGATTAAAATTCCTAGAACCTGGTACATTACCTCCGATGAATTGTCCAATCTGATTGAAAGAAATGGCTTAGATGAACTAAACGAGCATAAATATCGACATATTCTTGATATACGAACAAGTTATCCCAGGATTATACATATGATGAAGAATTCCAAGTTTTCTTCTTATATTATAAATGAATTGGGACAAATACTAGAGAGCTGCCAGGATAAGCCTTTAATTGTCCGATCTTCAAGTGTATTGGAAGATCAGGTGGATACCTCTTTTTCCGGAAAATATAAAAGTCTTTTTATAATCAATGCAGGGACTAAGGCAGAAAGACTTCAGCAATTGATAGAGAGTATTTTAGAAGTTTATGCCTCTTTGTTTAACCCGGATTCGATTCAATATCGAAAAGAGCGTAATTTAATCGACTGCGCCGAACAAATGGGTATTATGATTCAGGAGGTAGTAGGAACCAGGGTGGGACCTTATTTCTTTCCACTCTATGCCGGAGTTGCTTTTAGCAATAATGAGCTCAGGTGGTCTCCCAGAATCAGGCGAGAGGATGGTCTGCTAAGAATGGTAATGGGACTGGGAACCAGAGCTGTGGACCGAATCGGAGATGATTATCCCATCTTGATTTCTCCAGGGCAACCAAACCTTCGGGTAAATCAGTCAGCAGTCGATTTAGTAAAGTATTCGCCTCAGATGATGGATGTATTAGATGTTGAAAATAACTGCTTCTTAACCCTTCCCATTGCTCAGATGATTAAGGAATATGGAAATCAAATCCCTCACATTAACTATGTCGCTTCTGCTCTGAAAGAGGACATTCTAGTTGGCGTGAATTCATTTACAACGAACTTTAAATCAGATGAACTTGTCATTACCTTTGATCATCTGATCAGAAACACATCCATGATAAAGCAAATTCAGTCTGTCATGATCTTGCTGAAGGAGAAATTAGGTTATCCCGTAGACATTGAATTTGCCAGTGACGGTGATAATCTTTACCTGTTGCAATGCCGTCCACAAAGCAGAAATTACGATAATAAACCCGTTGCCATTCCTCCTGATATACCTTATCAAAAAACTATTTTTACAGCAGATAAGTATATTTCCAATGGAAAGGTTACTGGAATTAAGACGATAGTGTATGTGGACCCTGTAGAATATGCAGCATTAGAAAAGTATGAGGATTTAGTGAATGTAGCATATGCAATCAGCCATCTGAACAGTATCCTTCCTCGGAAAAGCTTTATTTTAATGGGTCCAGGACGATGGGGTAGCCGTGGTGATATTAAGCTTGGAGTTCCTGTTGCCTATTCCGATATTAATAATACAGCCATGCTCATTGAAATTGCAGCAAAGGAGTCAAGGTTTCAGCCAGAGCTCTCCTTTGGCACACATTTTTTTCAAGATCTGGTGGAAGAAAATATCAAGTACCTTCCCCTTTATCCAGAAGATAAGCACATTATTTTTAATAAATCCTTCTTTTCCAATAAGAACAATTTCCTAGAGGAGATGGTTCCGTCCTACTCCTATCTAAGTCACGTGATTAAAGTAATTCGGGTAGAAAAAGTCGACTTCGATAAAGAACTAGTTATCTTAATGAATGCTGATTTGCAAAAAGCGATTGCCTATCTCGATTCTCCTTCCAAGCCTACGGAGACATCTAGTTTTGAACAGCCAGGAGCAGAGAGCATAGAAGATAATAAGGAAGACTATGGCTGGAAATGGCGTCACTATATGGCGGAACAAATAGCCGCAGGAATAGATATGCATACTTTTGGAGTAAAGGGCATCTATCTTTTTGGAAGTACTAATAATTGTTCGGCAAGGTGTAATAGTGATATTGATCTAATTCTTCACTTTGATGGTACCGATGCGCAGAAGGAGCAGCTTTCTAACTGGCTTGATGGCTGGAGTATGGCTTTATCCCGAATGAATTATTTGAAAACAGGATATCAGTCCGATGGACTTTTAGATATCCATTATGTTACGGATCAAGACATTATGAATAAAACCTCCTATGCCATAAAGATAAATTCTATCTATGACCCTGCTTTTCCCCTTCGTATTAGGGATTAGGAAAATGACCTTAATCAGTACAGTATGTACTGATTAAGGTCATTTTCTATATTAAATCCATTCAAGGAGAGGTAATTGATTGAAAATTATTTAACTATAGTATAAAATCAAGTTAGAAGTGAAGGCGCTCAAATGAATATAGTAAAATTTCACTTTGGAAAGCAAGGAGGAAAACAATTTGATTATCAAAAGAGATAAGCAATTCAATATATTGCCCTCACATGTTGGATTGAGAAAATATATTCTGTATTACAATATTGTATTTCCAGAGAAAGGTATGTTCATGACACAATACACGCTCATGCCAAACGCTTGTGGAACCTTATCAATTGCTTTCGACGGTTCCTCTATAATTGCCGAATTGTGGGGAGCAACTACAATACCTATTTCATTAGGTGCAGAGCCAAATAACTATCGTGTCCTCCTGCTTATCCAACTTTCGCCCTATGGCTTGTATCAAATTACACGTCAAAGCCAAGCTGAGCTTGCGGATAAACGCCTTTCGCTTGCGGATATTGACAATGAACTATTCAATTCCCTATGTCAGGCTTTTGTAATATCAAAAACTGTAATAGATTTGGCAAATACTTGTGAGAGAGTTTTATATAGACGTATGGAAAAGCACGTTATATCGGACGCTTTGTTATTAGCGTCCACTGTGATTTCTGATAGTCATGGACAAGTACAAGTGAAAGAAGTCGCCCGGCAATCCAGCTATAGTGAGCGACAGTTAAACCGCCTATTTCTTACACAAATCGGAATGAATATTAAAAGCTATGCACGCGTAATTCGCTTTAACTATGTGTTAAAGCACATTCAAAAATCCCCTTGCTTCTTTGCAACATTGTCGCAACAAGCTGGATATTTTGACCAAGCCCATTTTGATAAAGATTTCAAGGCTATTAGTGGTGTTACCCCTCAAGAATATTTGAAAACTATGTCGGATTTTTACTATGACGGAACGGAGATATACAATAGAATATCCTCAAAGGAGGAATGAAAAATGAAATATCAAGGTTGTCTTTTAGCGGTTAGAGATATCTTCGCCTCTAAGAACTTTTATGAAAAAGTGCTTCATCAAAACGCCGTAATGGATATTGGCTTACATGTAACCTTCGAGGGTTTTTCTCTACAACAAGGATATGCCGAACTCATTGGGGGAGCAGTTGAGAGTGTGAAAGAACAGTCGCACAACTTTCAAGTCTATTTTGAAGTGGAAGATTTAGACAAAGTATATGTCGAAATGAAAAGCATATCCGACTTGCAATGGGTACATGAAATCAAGGAATATCCATGGGGGCAGCGTGACATTCGAGTATATGACCCAGACAAGCATATTGTGGAGATTGCAGAGGACATGAATACGGTTATTAAACGCTTTTTTAATCAGGGCATGTCGGCTGAAGAAGTTGCCAAGCGCACTATGTTCCCTCTTGAAGTCGTGAAACAGTATGCGTCATGCTTTGATATATGACACCTGACATAGCGTCTTTGGTAAATCAAAGCTACTATTTTACTCTGAACATATAGGTCATTTACTATAATAAAATGGGTATTGTGCCTTGTATGTGCCAATAAAAACCCAATAATAAGGAGAGTGTCTATGAACTGGGAGCCGTGGACAGGTTGTTACAAAATAAGTGATGGTTGTACAAATTGTTATTTTTACGGACCACATGCGAAACGCTACGGTCAAAATACAATACAAAAAACAGATAAATTTGATTGGCCTATAAGGAGAACTGCAAAAGGCGAATACAACATTAAAGGAAACAAAATTCTTGCGACCTGTTTTGCAACGGACTTTTTTCTTCCCCAAGCAGATGAATGGCGTAAAGAAGTTTGGGCTATCATCAAGGAAAGAACTGACATAGAATTTTTGATTTTGACAAAGCGAATTGACCGTTTTCTTGTATCACTTCCATCAGATTGGGGGGCAGGATATGACAATGTGAATATTGGATGTACTGTCGAAAATCAAAAGTTAGCTGATTATAGACTTCCATTATTTTTATCCTATCCGATAAAACGACGTTTTATTGCCTGTGCACCACTTTTAGAAGCGATAGATTTAACACCGTATTTTCATGGGGTAGACCATGTTACAGTAGGCGGTGAAACGGGGCAGGAAGCTCGTGAGTGTGATTATGATTGGGTACTTCATATCCGTGAACAATGCATAAAAGCGAATGTAACATTTTGGTTCAAAAATACAGGTTCACTTTTCAAACGTGACGGCGTAGTGGAAAAAATAAATCCATTTAAGCAAACCAGTATGGCGAAAGAGCTTGGTATAAATATTTTAGATGGAAAAAGATTGTTTTGATAAAATACTTAATGCGTGGCAGCTTATGGCTAGTCAAAATATACGAAGACTTTTGAATCAGCTTAAAGTTTTATTATAATTAGTAATACCAAGCCTTAGAATGATTATTCGTTCTAGGGTTTGATGTGTTTTTAGGCATATTAAAAGTAAGTTTTATTTAAGTTATAATAAGTTTAATCAAGAATGTACAATAACGGCACTTAGCGTTAAATGAAATCAATTTTAGATGGGGAGCTGGTAAAATGATATTAGAAACAAGTAGGTTAATTTTACGTCCTTGGAAAGAGGAAGATGCACATTCGTTGTATGAATATGCAAAAAATCCTGAGGTAGGACCTATAGCCGGATGGCCAGTTCATACAGATGTTGAAAACAGTAGGCAAATTATTAGAGATGTTCTTTCGGCATCAGAAACCTATGCTGTTACATTGAAGAACCAAGATATGGCTATTGGTAGTATTGGTCTTATGATAGGTAAAAATAGTAATATCGCTATTGAAGCTGATGAAGGAGAAATAGGTTACTGGATTGGTGTACCCTATTGGGGGAAAGGTCTAATTCCAGAAGCAGTTTATGAACTTATGCGTCATGGATTTGAAGACCTTAATCTAAAGACTATTTGGTGTGGTTATTTTGAGGGAAATGAAAAGTCTAGACGTGTTCAAGAGAAATGTGGTTTTAAATACCATCATACAGAAAAGGACAAAGAATGGCCTTTAATGAATGATGTTAGAACAGAATATATTACTTGCATTACAAAAGAACAGTGGCATGAGATGTTATAAGCAATAGTATAGATTAGAGGGAAACATAAGGGATGGAATAAAGAGAAGTAAGGCATTAATATTGGCAGAAAAAATGTTATATATACTTGAAAAAATATATAGAATAACACTTAAAGAAATAAAAGTAGTACAGGACAAGATTAATGAAATTATAAAATAACTAGCATATAGGGGGAATTTTTTTGAAGATAAGGACTAAAGTGATAGGGTGGGGAATATTAGTTTTAATAATATGTATAACTATGTACCTATTGGGAGTTAGGCAACAATTTATATACTATCTTAAAGAACAATATCCTAAGAAGTCTTTTAAGGTAGGTATGGTAGTTGTAGATATTCTTTATGATAAATATTACGCAAATATCATTTGTAGGGAGGATCAAACGGAATTTTATATCCGAAAATATTTCTCAAATTCAAAAATAGATGATAATTATTGGGAAGCTAAGAGAAAAAAACAAAATACTGAGAAATCTAAAGCTTTATTTAAGGATACAATGATAGAGCAATATATTTCTCACGTGTCTTTGATAGAATCTAAAATAGAGCTAACAGATAAATCATATGAAGAAATAAATATAAGTCTCGTAGAAAAATGTAATCATATAGACGTTATGGCAGAAATACTCAAAATGCTAACAGTGAGCAATATTAAAGTAGCTAATATACATTTTACTTATGAAAAAACTCAAAGTGTTTATGAAGTTCAACTTAATACGAGTGATGAGTTGACAAAAGAAGATATTGAATCAAAAGTCATTAAAATAAAATAGTAGCTTATGAAATTTTGGTATGAATATCTTTTATTATATAGTGACTGTTTTAGTCCAATTTGCTAGTGTATCCCCTATAAAACTTGTCCCCCTAGGGGTACAAACTATTTTTTAAAATTCATGTATTTTGCGAGGAAGTATAATTGTCAGAATATTTTTTGTATGATACCATGGTATAAGCAGTAATTAGATTTTGTGAGGTGAAAGTTATGGAGATAAAAAAATTGGCTAAAGATGATATTCTAATGGCATTAGACTTAGTTTTAAATGTTTTTATGGAGTATGAGGTACCTGATTATTCCCAACAAGGAATTGAAACATTCCAAAAGTGTATTAAAGATGACCAATGGTTAAAGTCTCTTGAAATCTTTGGGGCTTATATGAACAATAGTCTTGTAGGTGTTATTGCAACTAGAAATAACGGTAATCATATCGCATTATTCTTTGTTAAAGGTAACTATCATAGACAAGGTATTGGAAGAAGATTATTTGATAGAGTAATTGAAAATTGTACAAATAATACAATTACTGTTAATTCATCCCCATATGCTATTAAAATTTACAGGCATCTTGGTTTTGTTGAGACGCAAACTGAACAACTAACAGATGGAATACGATATACACCTATGTCATTTACAAAAATATAAAGAGTAAAAGAGATAGTGGTCTAGAGGAACCTAGGGTTTTTTTGTTATACTGAAATTTATGTATTAGCTGCATAATTGGGGTCTTGCATAGCTGAAATAAGCAACTTTTTTGCTTGTACATAGTTCATAAAGCAACAACTCTTTAAAAGGTTAAGAAACAAAGAAGAAAGTCGTACGACAACATATTCAGGAAGGACGCACTATTTTAAGTTTAGTTGCAGAATTTGGTGCTTCTCATGCTACTATTTCAAACTGATCAAGAATTATCGCCAAGAAAAAATAACGGTATTAAAAGGAGGAACGCAAATGAACAAAGTATTATTGAAGGAATTTTCTGATGACAATATTCCTCTCTTGAAAAAATGGTTATATATACCCCATGTTGCAGCATGGTATCACGCCCCTTTAGATTGGCTTGAGGAAGTAGAAAAGCGCAATGATGAGTTTTCATTTTTACATCATTTCATAGTTGAAGTTGGAAATCACACAATTGGATTTTGTCAGTTTTATGAATATCACTATAGCGGTGAGGACTGGCATGGCAACACTGATGTTGATGGGACTTACAGTATAGATTATTTGATTGGTGATATCGAATATCTTGGTAAAGGGTATGGAACCGCAATCATTAAAGCTTTAATTGAAAAAATTAAAATGCAGAACAATGCAAAGCGTATTATTGTGCAACCCGAACCGGAAAACAAGGCATCTTGTAACACTCTGTTATCCTGTGGATTTTCTTTTGATAAATTCAATGAAATTTATATTTTGGATTTGTAAAGCTGTTGCCTAAGGAGATGATCCATGAGTTTAGGACTTTCGGGACAAATTGAAGTTTTGTTGTAAATTTCAAAGGCTTGAGGTTCTTCTTGTAAATAATGTAAATTTGCAGTTTTTTACCTCAAATTCTTGCCTCTATACTCAAATTCTTTTATAATCATTTCTTGTATATAAAAGATGCCTTAAAAGTTTTAAGAATTGCTTTACTTATATTTGTATCCTTTTGTAATGGTTTCAATGAAGAGATGATAAAAGTATATAAATCATTTCAAGACCTGAAAGTCCTTTTTGTAAAATATTTAAATTCGTACTTTTGACTCTAGAAAAATGAAGTTGCCACAAATAGATACAATTAGAGACACTCTTAGAATTATTGGTAATCAAGGACTATACAAAATACATAGCAAAGTTATTAAGAAAGCCAAACGACATAGAAAATCAAACAAGAAAAATACACCCAGATCTTAATGGTCACAACTGATTTTAATATACCTCTCTACACTTTATATAAGATGATGCACATGAGATGGGTATTGAAAATGGCTTGTTTAATCTGTTCAACTCATATAAGAAATGGTACTATATATTTAAGGATAGTCAAAACTTACAGGAGGAGTGATAAGTATGAAAAAGCTGTTGAATTATGGTAATGAGTTTGTAAAACAATCTGATTGGAGAGACTTGGCCCTCGTTAAACTCTGTCTATGTGCCGTAGGGATGATGTGGGGAATGGCCCTTCCAAGAAAGGCACACAAGCCAGCAGCTTTTATTAGTGTAGCGGTATTTGTATGTACCTATATTCCACTTATGTTAAAACTATTTAGGATAATGGATAATGACAAATAAAATAGGGGGGACTTGGTGGTGGCTTCGGTCACCTGGTCGCGTTAATGTAAAGACCGTATATATCCATGGTGATGGTAATATAGGTATCCAAGGTAATAATATATTGAAAGGTAATATCAGTGAAGGTGCCAATAAAGGCGGTGTTCGTCCTGCTTTGTGGTTGAAACTGTAATTCTATGCTATAGTCAAGCATTTTTGTAACATCATTTATTATGAGGAGAATGTATGAATAAAAAAAAGTGAAAAAGCAGCTGAATTATTTAAGAAAGGGTTTAACTGTTCTCAAGCAATAATAGGGGCATTTTGTGAAGATTATGGCATTAAAATGCAAACCGGTCTTAAAATTGCTTCTGGTTTGGGGAGTGGTGTAAGAAGTGCTGAAATATGTGGAGCTGTTTCTGGTGCCGTTTTGGTAATCGGGTTGAAATATGGTTCTGATAATACTGATTCAAAAACATTGTGCAATACAAAAACAGAGGAATTCATTAAGATGTTTAGAGAAATAAATGGAAGTATTGTTTGTCGTGATATTTTAGGTTGTGATATTACTACACCACATGGGAAAGAAAAAGCATTGGCGGAACAATATTTTACTACTGTTTGCCTTGATATGGTTGTTAGTGCAGCTCAAATACTTGAAGATTTATACTATTAATCTACAATCATAATAAATATAATTATACATATTACCACACACTGTCTTATTTACATGTGTGCTCTCATAGGAGCTTAGAGAAATCTAAGCTTTTTTCTTTATAGGAGTATTGCTAAGAGGTATAAAATAGAAGATAATTAATAGAAGATAGAAGAAGGTAATCATATGATTAAATCAGGTAGATATAGACAAGGCGACTTATGGGTAAGGCAGTAAGCATGTAGAATGAAATTATTGAGAGAAATGGAAAAACATTTAGAAGGTTTGAGAGGATAGAAGATGCAAAATAAAATTAACAAGCTAATGGAAGATTATTACGTGACATTTGGAGAGCTTGCTATGCGTTTAGGAATCAGTAAACAAACACTTACAAGAAAGTTAAAGGGCACTACAGATTGGACTTATGCTGAAATGATACTCCTTGCGCAAGTATTCAATATTGAAGATATAGAAGAATTTTTCTTTGGAGGTAACTAACGGATTATTTCAATAAAAAACATCAAATTACCTCTCTTTAACAAGTCGGAAAATGAGAGGTAGTAGTCTCTAAAATAGGGTATTTTATTGTTAGGAGCTGAAGATATGGAATGGATAGAACGATTAAATAATGCAGTTAATTATATCGAAGAGAATATAAAAGAAACTATTGATTTAGAAGAAGTTTCGAAGATTACATGTTGCTCAACCTATCATTTTCAAAGGATGTTTGCATATATAGCGGATATACCATTATCTGAGTACATACGCCGTAGGAGAATGTCCTTGGCAGCTGTAGATTTACAAAATGGCAATGAGAAAGTGATAGATATTTCGTTAAAGTATGGATATGATTCACCTACAGCATTTAACAGAGCTTTTAAAAACATACATGGAATAGCACCATCTCAGGCAAGGAAAGAAGGTATGAAATTAAAAGCATTTCCTCCTATCAGCTTCAAAATAACAGTAAAAGGAGATAGTGGGATGAATTATAGAATTGAAAAGAAAGAAGCATTTAGAATTATAGGTATTTCTGAACCATTGGAAGTAGAGATTGAGAAAAACTTTAAAATAGTCCCTCTGATGTGGGGGCAAGCAGCAAGAAGTGGAACAATCTCAAAACTTGCTTCTATGATGGAAGGAATGCCAATGGGACTATTAGGAGTAAGCTCCTGTAATAAGTTAGAGCATTGGAAATATTATATTGCAGTTACAAGTAGTCAACCAATAGAAAATGATTTAGAAGAATATATTGTTCCCGCCTCTACATGGGCAATATTTTCAGGAGAAGGTAGTAATCAATCTATACAAGAACTAGAAAAAAGAATTATAACAGAATGGCTTCCTACTTCAGGTTATGAGTATGGAAATGCACCAGATATCGAAGTCTATTTAAATGCAGATCCAGAGCATGCTCAATATGAAATTTGGATTCCAGTTATAAAAAAGATGAATTAGATACGTTATATTTAATATACTTTGATGATAAAGAAAGATTTTTTATGCTATTAATAAGGATTGAATCCTGTATTGCACAGGGCTCAGTCCTTTTATTTTGTCTTTGATTCGTTTGTTATTACACTAATTTATCTATTTTTCTAATTCCTTTTTAAATTCTTCAATAGATTTATTGGTATCAAGATTAACTGATCTAAAAAAACTTAAATTCAACCATGTTACTCTAGTAATATTTATAATATGACATATTGTAATCTTATTTATATGTTATAATCCAGTTAGATAAAATATAAATGGAGGCCCTTATGTATGCATTATTCTGATTATAAAACCATACTATCCTCACAGAATGGCATTAACCTATATCGTGGTTGCACTCATGGTTGTATTTATTGTGATAGTCGAAGTAAATGTTATCAAATGAAGCACGACTTTGAAGATATAGAAGTAAAACGCAATGCCCCCTTTATTTTAGAGAGACAACTACGAGGAAAACGAAAGCCCTGTATGATTGGAACTGGGGCAATGTGTGACCCATATATTCATTTAGAGGAAGAACTGCAGCTTACTAGACAATGTATTTCTATTATTGAAAGATATGGCTTTGGATTATCCATTCTGACTAAGTCTTCTCGTATAATACGTGATTTAGATTTATTAAAGGCCATCAATAAAAAAACAAAGTGTGTTGTTCAAATGACACTAACAACTTATGATGAAAATTTATGTCGTAAAATTGAACCTAATGTATCTACTACTTTTGAACGTGTTCAGGTTCTTAACACTATGAAACAAGAGGAAATACCAACAATAGTTTGGCTAGGGCCTATCCTACCTTTTATAAATGATATGGAAGAAAATCTAATAGGATTATTGAATTATTGTGCTGAAGTCAATGTACGTGGGATATTATGCTTTGGCTTTGGTGTCACTATGAGAGAAGGGAATAGAGAATACTTTTATGCGCAGATTGATCAGCTTTTTCCCGGTTTAAAAAAAGAATATATTCAAACCTTTAAAGATGCCTATGTTTGTAATAGCCCTAATCATAATCACTTAATGTCTATTTTTAAAAATTTTTGTGAAAGGCACCAGATACTTTGGAAACCTAATGATATTTTCTCCTATTTGAAACAATTTGAAGAAAAAGAACAACAACTATCCTTTTTTTATTGAAGACGATCAATAAAGTGTCATATGAAAAGAATAGATGATTTATTTGCAAACTAATAAATTATTATTATAAAAATAATAAAAATATTGCAAATGCAACCGAAAATTCACTTTAAATAAGCTATACTAAAACTATCAACTTAAGAAAGGAAATAGGCTGTAAAAATTCCAATGAACAGGTGTTAGAACCTATTATTGTTAAAACACCTACATCCTAAAATTAAAGGAGGTTTATAATGAGTATGTTTTGTTATCAATGCCAAGAAGCAGCAAAGGGAACAGGTTGTCAAATTAAAGGGGTTTGTGGTAAAGATGAGGAAGTTGCTAGATTACAGGATCTTTTGATTTATACTTTAAAAGGACTTGCAGAAATTGTAGTTAAGGGAAATTTAGAGATAGAAAACCTTAATGAAATCAATCATGAAGTTATAAAGAGTCTATTTATTACTATTACTAATGCCAATTTTGACAAAACAGCTATTGAAAAACAGATTGAAAAAATGCTTGGTTTTAGAAATGAACTAAAAAAGAGAATAGCTGAAATACCATTAGGAGATGCTACATACTTTGAAGTGACTGGTACTACCTCTATGCTTGAGAAGGCCTCAAAAGCAGGTGTACTTGCTACTGAAAATGAAGATATCCGTTCCTTAAGAGAGCTAGTTATTTATGGTATAAAAGGTATGGCTGCCTATGCTCATCATGCCCTTAATCTTGGAAAAGAAAATAGGGACATCTATACTTTCATCTACGAAGCACTCGCAGCAACGTTAGATGATGCATTATCAGTAGATGAACTGATTACACTTACCTTAAAAACGGGTGAATTTGGGGTTAAGACCATGGCACTTCTTGATGAGGCAAATACATCCAAATATGGTAATCCTGAAATAACACATGTAAATATCGGTGTTGGTAAAAATCCAGGTATATTAATTTCAGGTCATGACCTTACAGACCTTGAACAATTGCTTGAACAAACTAAAGGAACGGATGTGGATATATATACTCATAGTGAAATGCTCCCTGCTCATTACTATCCCTTCTTTAAAAAATATGAAAACTTTATAGGTAACTATGGTCATTCATGGTGGAAGCAGCTTGAAGAGTTTGAAACATTTAATGGTCCTATCTTGTTTACAACTAACTGTATTGTTCCACCAAAAAACGAAAAAGTTAGAGACAGAATATTTACCTCAGGAGCATCTGGTTATCCTGGATGTATCCATATCGAAGCAAATCAAGATGGCAAAAAGGATTTTTCACCGCTCATTGAGATGGCAAAAAAATGTAAGGCTCCAATAGAAATAGAAACTGGTAGCATCGTTGGAGGCTTTGCACATGCACAAGTACTTGCCTTAGCAGATAAGGTAATAGATGCTGTAAAATCAGGGGCTATAAAAAAATTTATTGTTATGGCAGGGTGTGATGGTCGAATGAAAGCAAGAGAATATTATACAGAGTTTGCTCAGAAGCTTCCTACAGATACCATTATTCTTACTGCAGGTTGCGCTAAATATAGATATAACAAACTCGCTTTAGGGGATATAGATGGCATACCAAGAATACTTGATGCAGGACAATGTAATGATTCGTATTCCCTTGCCGTAATAGCCCTTAAACTAAAAGAAGTGTTTGGTTTAGAGGATGTAAATCAACTTCCAATTGTCTATAATATAGCCTGGTATGAACAAAAAGCTGTTATAGTACTTTTGGCTCTCCTTTATTTAGGAGTTAAAAATATTCATTTAGGACCCACACTGCCTGCTTTCTTGTCACCAAACGTTGCAAAAGTTCTTGTTGAAACTTTTGGAATAGCAGGTATAGATACTGCTGAAGAAGATATACAATTTTTTATGGCATAAAACATATAAAATAAATAGCAACTCCTGATAATTGGTTAATTGTCAGGAGTTGCTATTTCATAAAGGATAAATCTATAATTCAAGAATCCTACCATCTGTTGAAAGAGTTACAACTTGCCAAGGAATGAGTTTATCACACTCTTTTAAAGCAGTTTTAAAAGCCTTTTCAATTCCTCCACAGCATGGAACTTCCATTCTTACTACTGTTACTGATTTAATCGTATTCATTTTAAGAATAGCAGTAAGTTTTTCACTGTAGTCACCTTCATCAAGCTTGGGACATCCGATAAGGGTAATTTTGTTTTTCATAAACTGACTGTGAAAATCACCATAGGCATATGCTGTACAATCAGCTGCAATCACTAAGTGAGCATCATTAAGATAAGATGCATTAGATGGAACAAGTTTAATTTGTACTGGCCACTGATTCAAGTGGGTTTGCACAGTTAAAGGCTTTTCTGCTACACTGCTATTACGCTTCAAAGTTTTAGACTGTGTACCAGGACAACCGCATGCTAAGTTTTTCGGGTGTTTGTTTTCCATATTTATTTTGACAGCCTCTTCATCAAATGCTGCCGCTTCTCTTTCTTCAAAACTAATGGCATTAGTTGGGCAAACCGGCAAACAGTTCCCTAGTCCATCACAATAATCATCTCTAAGAAGTTTTGCTTTTCCATTTACCATGCCAATAGCTCCCTCATGACAAGCCGTTACACATAATCCACATCCATTACATTTATCTTCATCTATTTTTACAATTTGTCGAACCATTTTTAATACCTCCCTTGTTTTTAATACTTTTATTATAATATAATAATTATAAAGTTTATGTTGCATTTGCAACACGAGAGGTGATTTATGAAAAGATATATTCAACAATTACAAAAAAATGATTTATTTAAAAATTTTAACTTAAATAATATAGAGATTATACTTAATTGCTTATCTGCAAAAATTGTGACATATAATAAAAGAGAGAGGATATTCCTTCAAGGTGATCCTATTAATTTTGTTGGTATTATTTTATCAGGAAGTATTCGAATTATAAAAGAAGATATTGAAGGTAACTGCAACATTCTTGCACATTTAGGTGTAAATGATATTTTTGCAGAGGCTTTTGCTTGTGCTGGTATTGATGAATGTCCTGTAACAATACAAGCTTTAGAAAATTGTGAAATACTTTTTATTGATTGTAAACGCATTATTAGGACATGCCATCAGGCTTGTACTTTTCATTCTAGCTTAATCCAAAATATCCTTTCTCTTATTTCTAAGAAAAATATTTTATTAAATGAAAAAATAGAAATATTATCCAAACGTACTATAAGAGAAAAATTAATGGCTTATTTAAATATGCAAATTCAAAGTACACACTCAAAAAAATTTTCAATTCCTTATGATAGAGAAGGTCTTGCCAACTATCTTTGTATAGATAGGAGTGCTTTGTCACGTGAACTATGTAATATGCGTAATGAAGGTGTGATTGCATTTAAAAAAAATGAATTTGAAATTCTATAATTTTATAGTTATTGCCTCTCAAGGCGAGCTATAACATGCATATTAATAGTATGCAACAGACAAAATAAGAAAAAGTTGATTGAAAACTTTAGAGTAACAGTGTAAGATTTAAATAAGAATCTATATACTTTATTCCTATAGATCAACGTACATAATTATACAAATTGACAATATATATACAATTGTATATAATATTAATTGTGATATTATGGTAAAAGATGGTTAAACCTTTCCATTAGAACATAGGTTTAGCTTTTTTAATTAATAAATTTTATATGGAGGGAAATAATGATGAAAAAATTTTTAGCTTTAACCTTATGCACAGCCTTAATGACAGGTGTTGTATTAACAGGATGTGGTTCTGCAAACAAGAAAGAGGCAGCTGACAACTCACCTAATGCTTCTAGTGGCACAACAAACGCCAAAACATGGATTATCGCTACAGATACTGTATTTAAACCCTTTGAATACACCAATGAAAAAAATGAATTTGTAGGTATTGATGTGGATTTAGTTGCTGCTATTGCAGAAGATCAAGGATTTAAGTATGACTTAAAAAGCCTTGGTTGGGATGCAGCAGTTGCAGCCGTTCAAGTTGGTCAAGCAGATGGTCTTATTGCAGGAGCAACCATCAAACAAGAGCGTATTGATTCTGGCTGGATCTTCTCAGAAGGTTATTACAATGCAACTCAAACCTTTGTAGTAGCAGAGGGAAGTGACATTAAGAGCTTTGAAGATCTTAAAGGTAAAAATGTTGCAGTTAAAAATGGTACAGCAGGTGCTGACTTTGCGAATAGCTTAAAAGATCAATATGGATTTACAGTAACTGTTTTTGAGGACTCACCCACTATGTATCAAGATGTATTACTTGGAAACAGCGTAGCATGTGTGGAAGATACACCTATTATGGCAGCTTCTATTAAAGAAGGTGGTCTTAAACTTACAATCCCTGAGGGAATGGAAAGTGAAGGGGCTCCTTATGGTTTCGCTATTATGAACAAAGATAACCAAGAATTACTGGATATGTTCAATGCTGGACTTGCAAACATTAAAGCAAACGGAAAATATGATGAAATTCTTAATAAATATTTAAAATAATAGTATATTAAAGCTGATTAAGGACGTGAGAAACTATTATAGGTCTCTCACGTTCTTGCTGTCATCTTTAGATGCTAAGAATAAGGAGGTTTATTTATGGTTGCAATACTTCAAACGTATGGTCCCATGCTCCTTCAGGGATTGGGCAAGACTTTACTACTTACATTGTTATCATTGGTTTTTGCCATGATAATTGGTATGATTTTCTCATTGATGAACGTTGGCAAAAATCGATTTTTTAACTTTATAGGTACGGCATATGTGGATGCAGTTCGTGGTGTGCCACTGATTGTTTTAGCTTTTTATATCTATTTTGGCTTACCGTCTGGCATTAAGATGCTAGGAATACAGGATTTTAGGCTATCCGCACTTCAGGCTGGTACCATTGCACTTTCCATGAACTGTGGTGCTTATATGGCTGAGATTATACGAGCAGGTATTGAGAGTGTTGACAAAGGACAGATGGAAGCTAGTAGAAGCCTCGGTTTAAATTATAGTAAAAGCATGCGGCTAGTTGTGTTGCCACAGGCTATCCGTACAATGATTCCTTCTATTATCAATCAGTTTATCATTACCTTAAAAGATACCTCCATTCTTTCTGTTATTGGGTTCCCTGAGCTTACTAATCTGGGTAAAACCATTAGCGGTAATACATTCAAGAGTTTGGAAACCTGGACAATCATAGGCCTTATGTATATGGTTGTCATCATTACCCTTAGTAAGGTTGCTAAGCGAATTGAAAGGAGGATTAGCCGTGACAGATAGAAAAATTAAAATCCATGTTGAAAACTTAAAGAAAAGCTTTGGTAAATTAGAAGTTTTAAAAGATATGAGTATTGATATTTTTGAAGGAGAAGTTGTCGTTTTACTAGGACCTTCAGGAAGTGGTAAATCTACTTTCCTTCGTTGTCTTAATCAGCTTGAGGTAGCCACATGTGGCAATATCCTCATTGATGGCAAGAACATTACAGATAAACATACAGATATCAATAAAGTACGTGAAAATATCGGTATGGTGTTTCAACACTTCAATCTTTTCCCACACAAGACTGTTTTAGAGAATATCATGCTTGCTCCAGTAGAATTAAAGATTATGACTAAGGCTGCTGCTAAAGAAAAGGGTATGCAACTCTTAAAACGCGTTGGACTAGATACCAAAGCAGATACTTATCCTTCTCAGCTTTCTGGGGGTCAAAAGCAGCGTGTAGCTATTGCAAGAGCATTGGCTATGAATCCTGCTATTATGCTTTTTGATGAACCTACATCCGCACTAGACCCTGAAATGGTTGGAGAAGTTCTAGCAGTTATGCAGAAGCTTGCAGCTGAGGGCATGACTATGGTTATCGTAACCCATGAAATAGGTTTTGCAAAAGAAGTGGCAGATAGAGTTGTATTTATGGATGATGGTTACATTGTAGAACAAGGTACACCACAAGAAGTTATTATGAATCCAAAAGAACCCAGAACCATTGATTTTTTAAATAAAGTTTTATAGTCTGTTTTGGAGGATGAGCCTATGAAAAAGATTATTACAATTAGCCGTGAGTTTGGAGCTGGTGGAGGAGAAATTGGAAGAAGAGTAGCTCAAGCTCTTAATTATGACTATTATGATAAAGAACTGATTTTGAAAGCTGCAAAAGAATCTAACATTGACTTAGAAAGCCTATCAAAATGGGATGAAAAGGTTCCAATGAATTTTGGATTTGCCCAAAGCCTTTTTGACTTTTATAATAAACCCTTAAACGAAAAACTTTTTAAAGCGCAGTATCAGGTTATTAAAGCCGTAGGTGAAAAGGGAAATTGTGTAATTGTTGGACGAAATGCAAATACTATCTTAAAAGAGTATGATCGTGCCCTCCATGTCTTTGTACATGCAGAGTCTTATTGGCGACTAAAGCGTATGGCAGCTAAAATGCCTGAGGCAACTGAAGCTAAAATCAGTGAGCAAATTCGTGCGATAGATAAAATGAGAAGAAAATATTGTACTTATTATACCAATACCGAATTTGGCGTTGCTGATTACTATGACATTAGTTTTAATACTTCTAAATTGGGTATTGATGCTTGTGTAAAAATCATCTGTGATTTGGCAAAAAGTGATGACTTAGATCTCGAATGAAATAAGTGACATTATCATTTTTTAAAGATGTGGTATACTAATATCAATAAGTTTAAATCATTCTATTTAAAGCTAGAAGGAGAGGACAAAATGGCAGGAAATAAAATTGTTTGTCACTGTAAACAAGTGGATTATATTACAATTCGTAAAGCAATGATTGACGGTGCACGTACAATCGAAGAAATCAAGGAAAAAACGGGTGCAGGCACAGGGTGTGGGGGATGTATCCCTGCAATTGAAGAAATTTTAGCCTCTGTTTGTGGCTGTAAAGGGACTTCTCTTCAAAGTGTTATTGATGCCGTTAAAAAGGGTGCTGATACCGTAGAAAAGGTAGGGCAGATAACCGGGGCTGGTACTGAATGCGGTAGATGTAAGGCTCTTATTCAAAATGTTATTGATCTTGGAAAATAAAAAAGTATCATTCCAAATACAGACCTATGAAGCTGGTTTAGAATTTCTAGCTTCATAGGTCTTTTATTATTAGTGGTTTATACTAGTAATCCATTGTCCTCCTTAAATAGTTTATTGAAACTTATTGGGATTAAGTATACAATGGGTAAGAAAATAATAGACATAGGAGATAAATATGCACCCTTTACTTACTCAACTATTTATTATCTGCCCTTTAGTTTTTATGGCTGGTTTTATAGATGCCATAGCAGGAGGAGGCGGTATTATTTCTATTCCAGCTTATCTTTTTGCAGGACTCCCTATCCATAATGCATTAGGAACTAATAAAATGGCTATGTGTTTTGGAACCAGTGTAGCAACAGCCAATTATATCCGTTCAGGAAAAATCTATTTTAAAATTGCTCTTGTAGCTGCTCTAGGCTCTTTTCTAGGAGCAGCTATAGGTTCTAGTCTTGCGCTTTTTATCAGTGAAATTATCTTAAAAATTACCATTATGACACTATTGCCCCTTGTAGCCGTTTTTTTAGCTACTCAAAAGGGTTTTGGCCGACATTCTCATACTAAAATTCTCACACCTGTAATGCAGTTTCTTTTATCTTTTTTCATTGGCTTCTTTATTGGTATATATGATGGACTTATTGGACCAGGAACAGGAACTTTTTTTATTCTAGCTTTTACAGGCTTCTTAGGTTTTGACCTTATTACTTCTTCAGGCTGCGCTAAAATCTCAAATTTAGCTTCCAATTTAGCTTCTATGCTTATTTATACTTTTAGTGGAAAAGTTCTTTTTGCTATTGCACTTCCTTCAGCTGCTTGCGCAATGCTAGGTGGGCATCTTGGTGCCCAACTAGCCATTAAAGGTGGAACAAAATGGATTCGCCTTTTTATTTTTTTAGTTCTTATCTTATTGTTTATTAAAACAGCCTATGAATTTTTTATTTAAATTCTACAACACTATGGATTTATTCATATTTTATTTCAAAAAATACATATTATTATATGTTTTATTGACTTTTATAAGCTAGCATGGTACGTTTAAATAAAGTGTGCGCTGTTAAGTTGCCAATTCTTCTTGCAGTAAACCGTATCTCAACTCACCGATTCTGACACCTAAAGCTTAGGCTGAAGGGGAAGACGAGCTTAGTTAAGTAGTCAAACACAAGCTACGTCTTTTGACGTGGCTTTTTTTATGGATTTTGATAATAGGGAGGTTGAAAAATGGAAACACGTGTTGCATTAATCGGTATTGTAGTTGAAGATCTAAACTCAATCGATCAGTTAAACCAATTACTTCATGAGCAAAATAAGTACATCATTGGACGTATGGGTATTCCTTATAGCAAAAGAGATATTTCTGTCATTAGCATTGTGCTAGATGCACCAATGAACGTAATTAGCGCTTTATCCGGTAAACTGGGGATGCTTCCTGGCATTAGCACTAAAACACTTTATTCTAAAATAAAAGGGGAATAACCAAAGAAAGGAAGGCTATGAAACAATTTATAGAGCAGTTAGAACATGAAAATAAACTTCCACCCGAAACTTACAAGGCATTATTAGAAGGCTATACATCAGAGCTTGCTGAATTTGTATTTTCACGTGCTCAAGCTACACGTGAAAAGTATTATGGACGAACGATCTATTTAAGAGGTCTTATTGAATTTACTAACCATTGCCAAAATGATTGCTACTACTGTGGGATCCGTAAAAGTAATAGGGATCTTACACGTTATCGCCTGACTCCAGAAACTATCCTAGCTTGTTGCCATAAAGGTTATCAGTTAGGTTTTCGTACCTTCGTTTTACAAGGTGGAGAAGATGGCTATTTCCAGGATGAAAAATTGATTCCACTTATAGAAGCTATTAAAACAGCTTATCCTGACTGTGCTCTTACCTTATCCATTGGCGAAAAAAGTTATTCAAGCTATTTGGCTTATTATAAAGCTGGAGCAGACAGATATCTTTTACGTCATGAAACAGCTAACACGCTACATTATAGTAAACTGCATCCTAAAAGTTTAACTCTTTCAAAACGCCTTCAATGCCTAAATGACTTAAAAGATATTGGTTATCAAGTAGGCATGGGCTTTATGGTAGGGTCACCTTATCAAAGCATAGACTGCTTGGTAGAAGACCTTTTGCTCATCGAACGCTTTAAGCCTGAAATGGTGGGTATCGGTCCTTTTATTCCACATCATGCTACACCCTTTGCTAAAGAAGTAGCAGGCAGTATCGAACTTACTTTCTATCTTATCGGATTGATTCGCCTTATGCATCCTCGTGTTTTGCTTCCGGCTACTACTGCACTAGGCACATTAGATCCTAATGGAAGAGAGAAGGGTATTTTAGCTGGAGCCAATGTTCTCATGCCTAATCTATCACCTGTAGATGTACGTAAGAACTATCTGCTTTATGATAATAAAATATGTACAGGTGAGGAAGCAGCAGAGTGTCAACAGTGTCTTAAAAACCGCATGGAAAACATCGGCTATCAAATAGTTGTTTCAAGAGGCGACTATACGACTAGTCCTAGTGTTTCATAACCTAGAGAAAAGAGGATAAGTGTATGTATAATGTCAAATCACCTCATGCTGAGGAATTTATTAATGATCAAGAAATTCGAGATACCTTAGCCTATGCAAAGGCTAATCAAACAAATGCTCCCTTAATTACTGCCATTTTGGAAAAGGCTAAAGCACGTAAAGGCCTCACTCATCGTGAAGCTGCTGTTTTATTAGATTGTGCACTAGAGGATAAAAATCAAGAAATTTATGCTTTAGCTGAACAAATAAAAAAAGATTTTTATGGTAATCGTATTGTTTTATTTGCTCCACTTTACTTATCTAATTACTGCGTGAATGGCTGTGTCTATTGTCCTTATCATGGTCAAAATAAACATATTTTACGTAAAAAATTAACTCAAGAAGAAATACGTCAGGAAGTTATCGCCCTTCAAGATATGGGGCATAAACGCCTTGCTATTGAAGCTGGTGAAGATCCCCTACACAATCCTATCGATTACATTTTAGAGTCCATTAAAACCATTTATAGTATTCAGCATAAAAATGGAGCTATTCGCCGTGTCAATGTCAATATTGCAGCCACTACTGTTGAAAATTACAAAAAGCTTAAGGAGGCAGGTATTGGTACCTATATTTTATTTCAAGAAACCTACCATAAACAAAGCTATGAAAAACTCCATCCCACAGGTCCTAAACATCATTATACCTACCACACAGAAGCCATGGATCGTGCCATGGAAGGAGGTATTGATGATGTAGGCCTAGGAGTTCTCTTTGGTCTTGAGCTTTATCGTTATGAATTTACAGGTCTCTTGATGCACGCTGAACATCTTGAAGCTACTTACGGTGTAGGTCCTCACACCATTAGTATGCCACGTATCCGTCCAGCAGAAGATATTGACCCCAATACCTTTACTCATGGCATCAGCGACGACATTTTTGCTAAATTAGTAGCCTGTACGCGTATTGCTGTTCCTTATACAGGCATCATTGTTTCTACGAGAGAAAGTCAAGCCTGTCGCGAAAGGGTATTACACTTAGGTGTCTCTCAAATTAGCGGTGGGTCTCGTACCAGTGTAGGTGGCTATGTAAATCCCGAAGTTGAAGAAAAAAGCACTGCTCAATTTGATATAAGTGATACACGTTCTTTAGATGAAGTGGTTCACTGGCTTATAGAAAAAGGCTATATTCCTAGCTTTTGTACAGCTTGTTATAGGGAAGGGCGAACAGGCGACCGCTTTATGAGCTTGTGTAAAAACGGACAAATTCAAAACTGTTGTTTGCCTAATGCTTTGATGACTCTACAAGAGTACTTAGAAGACTATAGTAGTAGTTCTACCAAGGAACTTGGAAAAAAACTAATTCACTCTGAACTCAGTCATATTCCTAACGAAAAGATAAAAAATTTTGTTGAAACTCATTTAAGGGAAATTGAAGCCGGTCAAAGAGATTTTCGTTTTTAATTTAAATTTGAAAGGAGAAGCTTATGGGACTTAATCATACCCCTCAAGCCGAACGTCTGCATATTAGCTTATTTGGCAAACGTAACGCCGGCAAATCCAGTCTTATTAATGCCATTACCAAGCAACAGCTTGCCATTGTTTCCCCTGTTAAGGGTACCACTACAGACCCTGTTTATAAGGCCATGGAGCTTTTACCTTTAGGTCCTGTTGTCTTGATTGATACCCCTGGCTTAGATGATGAAGGCGATTTAGGACAACTACGTATCCAAAAAACTTATGAAGTACTTCATAAGACAGATGTAGCTCTTTTGGTCATAGACAGTACAGTTGGATTAACAAAAGAAGATTTAAAAATGCAACAGCTTCTTGAAGAGCAGAACATCCCCTACCTTATCGTTATGAATAAATGTGACTTATTATCTGATACACAGAGCGTTTTAAAAAAAGATAAGAAACTTTGGGTAAGCTCTCAACAAGGCATCCATATTGAGGAGCTTAAGGAAGCTATTATTTGCAAAGCACCTACAGAAGAAATAAAATTACCATTGGTCGCAGACCTCATTGAGCCTTCTGATTTTGTAGTGCTTGTAGTACCTATTGATAAAGCTGCACCTAAAGGACGTCTTATCTTACCTCAACAACAAACCATACGTGATATTTTAGAAGCAGATGCTACAGCTATTGTCGTTAAAGAATACAAGCTCTATGAAACACTTAGTCAGTTGGGTAAGAAGCCCAAATTAGTCATTACAGATAGCCAAGTTTTTGGAAAGGTTGCTGCTGATACTCCTCATGATATTTTACTAACATCCTTTTCTATTTTATTTGCGCGCTATAAAGGGAACCTTCCTCAATTTATCGAAGGTATAAAAGCATTAGAAACCCTTCCAGAAGGTGCACGAGTGCTCATTGCAGAAGGATGTACCCATCATCGTCAATGTGATGATATCGGCTCCGTGAAATTGCCCTGTTGGATCAGGGAGCATACGGGTAGAACTTTACACTTTGATTTTTGCAGCGGAGTCAGTTTCCCTGAAGATTTATCACCTTATCAACTCATTGTTCACTGTGGTGGATGCACACTTACCTCACGTAGCATGCATTATCGTTTAAAAGAGGCCCAAAGGCAAGGCATTCCTATAACTAATTATGGTATTTTGATTGCCTTTATGCAAGGCATCTTAAAACGTAGTCTTGCACCTTTTCCTACCTTGATTTCCCTGTTAGAAGAAGCTAGTAATTAAATTGTATAAGAGATTGCCATGAAACTATGAAATAATTTTATGGCAATCTCTCTATTTTTATATAAAAATAATAGTTTTTCTGCAAAGCATAATTTGACAAGAAAACATCCAAACTATATAATAGATTCTATCATGACAATGATCGGTATAAAAATAATTTTTAACTTGAAAAGAAATCTTCGTGGTGCGGGCAAACAGAAGGTTCTTTTAGAGTAATAAACATTAAAACAAAACGATAGCATAGAAATAAATGGAGGAGCAACACGTGGCTATAAAAAAACAAAAAAATAATATGAAAGTGATTTCTTTAGGTGGACTAGGTGAAATCGGAAAGAACATGACAGTCTTTGAATACAAAGAGGACATCGTTGTAGTAGACTGTGGGCTTGCTTTCCCCACAGAAGAAATGTTAGGAATTGACCTAGTTATCCCAGATATTACTTATCTTAGAAAAAACAAAGAACGTATAAGAGGAATCGTTCTTACCCATGGACATGAGGACCACATTGGTGGCCTACCTTATGTCTTAAAAGAACTAAATGTTCCAGTCTACGGAACAAAACTCACTATCGGTTTAGTAGAAAATAAACTTCGTGAGCATAATCTATTAGCGTCTACTGAACGTATTAATGTTATGCCAGGAGAGACTATTAAATTAGGTACTCATTTTAAAATAGAATTTATCGCATCAAATCATAGTATTGCCGACGCTGTCATGTTAGCATTTTTTACACCAATAGGTACACTTCTTCATACAGGAGATTTTAAACTCGATTATACACCTATTCGTGGTAAGACTTTAGATTTACATCGTTTAGCCCAATTAGGACAAAAAGGTGTATTAGCTCTTTTTGCGGATAGTACAAATGCTGAAAGACCAGGTCATAATCCTTCCGAACGTATGGTGGGCCGCACTATTGACAATGTTTTTCATAAATATAATGATAGACGTATCATGGTAGCAACCTTTGCTTCCAATATTGATCGTGTACAACAAGTCATCCATGCTGCTTATGAGCATAACCGTAAAGTAGCTGTACTAGGACGTAGTATGGTGAATGTAGTGCGTACAGCCAGCGAATTAGGTTATTTAGAAATCCCTAAAAATACATTAATTGAAGCGAATGAAATTAAGCGTTATAAAGATAATGAAGTTGTTACCATCATGACCGGAAGTCAAGGTGAACCTATGGCTGCCTTATCACGCATTGCTGTGTCTGAACATAAGCAAATTGATCTTAAACCAGGAGATGTCATTATCTTAAGTTCGACACCTATTCCTGGGAATGAAAAAACTGTTTCCAAAGTAGTTAATGAACTCATAAAAAAAGGAACAATTGTTATCCGTGAAGATACTCACGTTTCAGGTCATGCAACTCAGGAAGAACTCAAACTCTTACATGCGTTGGTTCGTCCCAAATATTTCATACCTGTACATGGTGAGTATAGACACTTACAAAAGCATGTAGAGCTAGCCGTTAGTTTAGGTCTTGATAAACAAAATGCCCAAATTCTTTCTATCGGCGATGTTTTGGAATTAAATCGTCACACCTGTCAGGTGACAGGCACTGTACCTTCTGGTCAAATCCTTGTAGATGGCTTAGGTGTAGGTGATGTTGGTAACATTGTTCTTCGTGACCGTAAAGCTCTTTCACAGGATGGTCTTGTGATTGTGGTCATGACTATTGAAAAGGAATCACGTCTTATTGTATCTGGTCCAGATATTATTTCTAGAGGATTTGTATACGTACGTGAAGCCGAGGGCTTAATGGATGAAGCCAAAAAAGTCATCCAAAAAGCTTTAGAGCGTTGCGAGGAAGAGCGTATTCGTGAATGGGCTCAGATTAAAGTACTTGTACGTGATGAACTTAAAAACTTTATTTGGAAAAAAACAAAACGTAATCCAATGATTCTCCCTATTATTATGGAAGTTTAAGAAATAGCTTTATAAAAAACCCCTATATATGTGCGATAAATCGTACATATATAGGGGTTTTTAGTTGGAGGAAAGCTTATTTAAGCTAAAGCTCTTACAGCTAACTGTAAGCATCCCATGATCCCTTGATTGCCTTGCAAGCTAGCTGGAACAATATAATTCTCAATATTTTGAAGTTCCTTGGTTACAATATAGCCATTTAAAAGTTCGACTACTTTTTGACGAATAAGAGGGAAAAGCTGTGCTTGATGCATAACACCACCTCCTAAAATAATCTTATGAGGAGCTAATGTTAAGATATAATTCACTAAAGCTTGAGCAATATAGTAGGCTTCTAATTCCCATACTTCTTGTGAATCAGCCAATTCTTTAGCTTTTCTTCCCCAACGTTCTTCAATAGCAGGTCCTGCTGCTAATCCTTCCAGACAGTTTGGGTGATAAGGACATTTCCCTTCATAGGTATCTAAAGGATGCTTAGGTAGTAGGATATGACCTGCTTCGGGATGGAGCATTCCATGTAAAAGTTCACCTTTTTGATAAATGCCTACTCCTACACCTGTTCCAATTGTAATATAAATACTACATTCTAATCCCTTTGCACATCCCCAAGTGGCTTCCCCTAAGATGGATCCATTTACATCTGTATCAAAACCAATAGGACATCCTAAACTTTGCTTAAAGGCACCTACTATATTATAATCTCTCCAAGCTTTCTTGGGTGTAGAGGTGATATAGCCATATGTAGATGAATAAGGATCTAAATCAATAGGCCCAAAACAACCTATTCCCAAACTTTCAATTTTCTTCTCCTTAAAGTAAGCAATTAATTGCGGCATTGTTTCTTCAGGTGTAAGAGTAGGAATAGAAACTTGTTCAAAAATTTCTCCTTTCTCATTTCCAATGGCACAAACCATCTTTGTTCCACCTGCTTCAAGTGCACCTAATCTCATGTTGTAAGCCCTCCTTTAATTTTTATTCTTCTTTCTTTGATTCTAGCTTATCTTTAATAGAAAAGAAAGAAAAATACTTATATATAATTTAAAATTTTTGCTAATAAGTCTTGTCCTCGAAGATAAACAATGATAAAATAACTCAATTAATAAGTATAGACTATTTAAATATTTCATAATAATATCTATATTTAAAACACTATAAAACAAGAGGGGGCATGTATATGAAAAAAAATAGAATTTTAATAGTCACTTTATTTTTAGTGACGGCTTTAGCTTTTACAGGATGTGGTGCTAAAAATAAAGAGAAAGAAGAGCTTACTAAAAATACGTTTAAAGTGGGGTTAGAATGTGGTTATGCACCATTTAACTGGACACAAATGGATGATTCTAAAGGTGGTGTTCCTATTGATGGAAACGCTGAATTTGCAGGTGGATATGATGTAGAAATTGCTAAAAAAATTGCAGAAGGACTAGGTAAAGAATTAATTATTGTTAAAACAGAATGGGATGGTCTTGTACCTGCACTTATATCTGGTAAAATTGATGCCATTATTGCAGGTATGTCTCCTACTGCAGAGCGTGCTAAAACCATCGATTTTAGCGATAACTATTATAAATCAGATTTGGTTATGGTTGTTAAAAAGGGAGGAATCTATGAAGG
Source organism: Sporanaerobium hydrogeniformans (assembly GCF_002735925.1). GTDB lineage: Bacteria > Bacillota > Clostridia > Lachnospirales > Cellulosilyticaceae > Sporanaerobium > Sporanaerobium hydrogeniformans. The sequence continues at coordinate 104,160 of NZ_PEDL01000008.1, forward strand.
AGCTACTTCTATTCAGGATTTCAGTGGTGCAAAAATAACAGCTCAGCTCAATACTTTCCACTATACTGTTATTGACCAAATTAATGGGGTACTTGCACAACCTGCTATGGATAATTTTCCAGCTATGCGCGTAGCTCTTGAATCTGGAATCATAGATGGTTATGTATCTGAGCGCCCAGAGGGTGTAAGTGCAAGTGCTGCTAATAAAAACTTTGCTATAGTTGAATTTAAAGATGGTTTCCAAACCTCTGATGAAGATACCGCTATTGCTGTAGGTCTTCCCAAAAATAGTCCACTTAAAGACAAAATTAATGAGGTTTTAGCAGGTATTTCTGAAGAAGAACGTATGCGTATTATGGATGAAGCTATTACTAATCAACCTGCTGCCCAATAATAAAAGAAAATGAACTAAAAACCGAATGCTGCTATGCATTCGGTTTCATGACGCCTAGAGGAGGAATACTATGAGTTTAGATTGGCTGATTATTATATTACAAAATAATTTACCAATGTTTCTAAGAGGTGCAGGGGTTACTCTCTATATCTCTATTATTGGTACCTTATTAGGTTCCCTTATTGGTTTATTAATTGGTATTATTCGAACAATCCCACTTCCAGAAAAGGGGATACAAAAAATCCTCTTAAAAGTTATTAACGGACTTCTTTCTGCTTATATTGCATTTTTTAGAGGTACTCCCATGATTGTACAAGCTATGGTCATTTACTATGGTTCTGCCGCAGCCTTTGGTATAGATATGAACCGTATAGTAGCTGCCATTTTTATTGTTTCCATCAATACAGGTGCCTACATGGCTGAAATTGTGCGTGGAGGAATTATTTCCATTGATAGAGGACAATTTGAAGCTGCTCATGCTATTGGCATGAATCATTTACAAACGATGCTGCATGTAGTGCTTCCTCAAGTTATTCGTAATATTTTACCCGCTACAGGCAATGAATTCGTTATTAATATTAAAGACACTTCTGTTCTTAATGTCATTTCTGTTACAGAGCTTTTTTTCCAAACAAAATCCATTGCCGGTAATAACTTCCACTATTTTGAAACTTTCTTTGTAGCCTGCATTTTATATTTCATTATGACCTTTAGTGTAACGTGTATTCTCCGCTTTATCGAAAGACATTTAGATGGTCCTGATAACTACACTCTAATAGGAAATCAAATGCAAGTACAGCGTCCTGAAGATCAAACGTTGCACGAGAAAAATGCTGGTATTTATCATTTAAATGAAGGGAGCAGATAAAATGGAACAAGTAATTGCTATTCAACATTTAAATAAAAGTTTTGGTCAACATGAAGTTTTAAAGGATATTAATTTTTCCGTTTATAAAGGGGAAGTAGTTTGCATTATTGGCTCTTCTGGTTCGGGTAAATCAACTTTGCTACGTTGTGTTAACCTCCTTGAAAAGCCTACAGGTGGTCAAATTATTTATCAAGCTAAAAATATCCTAGATGATAATCACAACTTGACTGCTTATCGCACCAAGTTGGGTATGGTCTTTCAACAGTTTAATCTTTTTAATAATCATACCGTTCTCGGAAACTGTACCATTGGTCAGATGCAAGTTCTTAAACGAACAAAAGCTGAAGCTGAAGAAATTGCTATGCATTATTTAAAGGTTGTAGGGATGGAAAACTATATCCACGCACGTCCTAGACAACTCTCTGGAGGGCAAAAGCAACGTGTCGCTATTGCTAGAGCTCTTTCTATGGAGCCTGATGTTATGCTTTTTGATGAACCTACCTCTGCACTTGATCCTGAAATGGTGGGTGAGGTGTTAAAGGTTATGAAAGAACTCGCCGAATCAGGTCTAACTATGTTAGTAGTTACTCACGAAATGGGCTTTGCCAAAGAAGTAGCAGACCGGGTTGTTTTCATGGATAAGGGAGTTATTGCAGAAGAAGGGAATCCTGAACAAATCTTTAACACACCTATTCAAGAACGTACACGTGAATTTTTAAAGCGTACTTTAGAAAAGGGTTAAATGTTTTTAATGGAATTATTTGTTTGAAGGTGGTTATATTTGCCGACTTCTTTAAGGAGTATAGCAAACAATTCGGTGTATGATATATGATAGGCTTAGTCAGAAACCTGAAAAAATTCTGTAAGGAGAGATAAAATATGAACTATGGTTATTTCGACGAGCAAACTAAAGAATATGTAATTACACGCCCTGATACACCTGCCCCTTGGGCTAACTATTTAGGTTCACCCGAATATGGTGCTATTATTTCTAATAATGCAGGTGGCTATAGCTTTGTTAAATCCGGTGCAAATGGCCGTCTTATTCGTTATCGTTTTAATGCGATTCATTCTGATCAACCTGGCCGCTATATCTACATACGCGATGATGAAAGTAAGGACTTCTGGTCTGGCTCTTGGCAGCCTGTTGGTAAAAGCTTAGAAACCTATGAAAGTCGTTGCCATCACGGGACTGCTTATACCAAAATGGTAGCTCGCTATGCCAAAATTACATCTGAAACTCTCTATTATGTTCCTCTTGGTAAAACCTATGAAGTTTGGCGTACACGTATTACTAATCAAGATACTAAACCCCGTCACCTCTCTCTTTTTGGTTATGTGGAATTTACAAATGATAGTAATTATGAGCAAGATAGTGTCAATCTTCAGTACACCCAATTTATCACACGTACTTATTTCAAAAAGAATAAAATTCTTCAAACCATTAATGAAAATGTGAAAGAGCAAATCAATGGTTCCAATGCCAAAGAACGCTTTTTTGGAGTAGTGGGAGAAACTGTTTCCCATTATGATGGTGACCGTGAAGTTTTTGTAGGAAGATATCGTAGCTATGCCAATCCTATTGCTGTAGAAGGTGGTACTTGTTCAGATTCTTTAAACTTCAATGGTAACTCTTGTGGTGCCTTACAACTTACCTTTACTTTAGCACCCGGTGAAACTAAAGAAGTTGCTTTTCTTTTAGGTGCTTATGGTGATGAAGTCGCTTCTCAACTTTTAGCAAGCTATGAAAACTTTGAACTTATTCAAAAAGAAATAGAAGAGCTTAAAAATTATTGGCATAGTAAGCTGAATCGTTTCCAAATTAAAACACCGGATGTCGCTTTTAATCATATGATGAATACTTGGAATGCTTATCAATGCTTCATTACCTTTATTTGGTCACGTGCAGCTTCTTTCCAATATTGTGGCCTACGTAATGGCTATGGTTATCGTGATACGGTACAAGATATTCAGGGTATTATCCACCTTGAACCTGACCTTGCATTAGAAAAAATTCGTTTTATGCTTTCTGCACAAGTGGATAATGGTGGGGGACTACCTCTTGTAAAATTTAATCATCATGCTGGGCATGAAAATACTCCAGATGATCCCTCTTATGTTGCAGAAACAGGACATCCTTCTTATCGTGCAGACGATGCTCTTTGGTTATTCCCTACAGTACTCAAATACATCAATGAGACGGGACATATAGATTTTCTAGATGAAGTCATTGTTTTTGCTAATGGAGGAGAAGCAACTGTCTATGAACATCTTAAGCGTGCCATTGACTTTAGCATGAAGCGTTTAGGTGCACATGGTATGCCTGCTGGACTTCATGCCGATTGGAATGATTGTCTACGTATGGGTAAAAAAGGAGAGTCTACTTTTGTTGCCTTCCAACTTTATTATGCCATGACTATTTTAAATAAATGGGCTAAAGATAAACAGGATATAACTTATAGCACTTATCTTACAAAGCAATTAGCAATCCTCCATGAAACCCTTCAAAATTGTTGGGAAGATGACCAATTCATCCGTGGTATCAAGGAAAATGGAGAAGTGGTTGGCTCCAAAAAGGATCCAGAGGCAAATCTTTGGTTAAATCCTCAATCTTGGGCAGTCATAAGTGGTTGTGCAACAAAAGAGCAAGCCCAAAAAGCTTTAGATAAGGTTTATCAAAAACTTAACACACCTTATGGTGCTGTACTTTTGGATCCACCTTATAAAGAGCATGCCTTTGATGGGGCTCTTATGCTTCTTTTTAATGCTTCTACCAAAGAAAACGGTGGTATTTTCTCTCAGTCACAGGGCTGGATTATTTTAGCAGAGGCATTAATGGGGAATGGTAATCGTGCCTTTGAATACTATCAAAAATGTAATCCTGCACAGATGAATGATCAAGCGGATATTCGTCAATTAGAACCTTATGCACATGGCCAATTCATTGAAGGGAAACGAAGTCCTTTTCATGGTAGGGCACATGTACATTGGTTAACTGGAACAGCCTCTACTGTTATGGTAGCCTGTGTAGAGGGGATTCTAGGGATGCGTCCTCAAGTAGATGGCCTTCTTATTTCACCAAGTATCCCTTCTGATTGGAAAACCTTTGACATTACTAAAACTTTTAGAAATAAACAGCTCTCTATGCATTTTCATAATGAAGAAGGTCATGAAAGCGGTGTACAAAAAATATTCTTGAATGGTCAGCTCCTTAAAGATAATTTTGTCCCTGTTCATTTGCTAGAAGCTGAAAATACGCTTGAGATCTATATGTAGGAATAATTTTTAAAAAAGTGAACACACTAACTCCGTAAAACCTATCTTTTATTGGAGGAATACGGATGAAAAAATTTGTATGTACTGTCTGTGGGTATATTCATGAAGGTGATACCCCTCCTGAAAAATGTCCTATTTGTAACGCACCCGCTAAAGCCTTTAAAGAACAATCTGGGCAACTAGAATGGGCTGACGAACATCGCATTGGTGTAGCAGAAGGAGTAGACTCAGAGATTTTAGAAGACTTGCGTGCGAACTTCTTAGGAGAATGCACAGAGGTTGGCATGTACCTCGCTATGAGCCGTCAAGCTGACCGAGAAGGCTACCCTGAAATTGGGGAAGTCTACAAACGAATTGCCTATGAAGAAGCTGATCATGCCTCTCGCTTTGCTGAACTTTTAGGTGAAGTAGTAAAGGCCGACACACGCGCCAATCTGCAAGTGCGTGTTGATGCTGAATTTGGTGCTTGTGAAGGTAAAAAGAAACTAGCTACGCTTGCCAAAGCACAAAATCTTGATGCCATTCATGACACTGTTCATGAAATGGCAAAAGATGAAGCAAGACATGGACGTGCTTTTAAAGGACTATTAGACCGTTATTTCTAGAAGGAGGAGAAAAGAATATGACACAAGTAAACTGTGCTGTTAAAGGATGTTCTTATAATCATAATGAAATCTGTTATGCCAAACGTGTGGCCATTGGTGGTAAAGGTTCTACAGAAATAAAGGGAACTTGCTGTGGCACTTTCTTAAATGAAGACGTTTACAGCAACTTGGCAGAGCATACAGACTATCTTTCACCTTGTGATGCTGTAACGTGTACGGTAGCTATCTGTAGATATAATGCAGAAAATCTTTGTCAACTTCAAGCCATTCAAGTAAGTGGGGCAGAGGAGACTAGTCTTTATACCCAAACAGATTGCCTAAGCTTTAAAAAACAACAATAATAGACTTAAAAAGCTAGACTTCTCACTTTTAAGAAGTCTAGCCTTTTTAGGTAATCTGTCGTACCCTATTTAATAGAGTTTGCAAACTCTTTTGCAAAAGTAGTAGCTTTCATTAAATCAGCTTCACTTGGTTTAAAGACAACGCCTAGTGGTTCCAGTGGCACCTGACATTTAAGCTGTTTAAGGCGTTCTTGCATATGAGGCAGAGCTTCTCCGCTCCAACCATAAGCTCCAAAGCAACCTGCTACTAATTTCCTATCTAAAATAGGATTTAAAAGGCCAAGAAGTTGCCAGATAGGAGGAAGTGCATCGGCTAGAAGAGTGGGAGAACCTACTAAAAGCCCTTGCGCATTATGAATAGCACCTGCTACTTCATTGATATCACTTTCTACAAGATCATAAAGCTTTATTTCTAAATCAGAGTTTGCTTCCTTTAAACCTTTAGCTAATGTCTGTGCTATTTCTGCTGTATAGCCATAAGCTGAAACATATGGAATAATAACGGTAGGGTGTGTTATTTCCTGTGCTTTAGACCATTCATCATAAAGGTCTATATATTCTTTCATATTAGATTCTTCTAAGATCATCCCATGACCTGGACAAATATATTGAAGAGGCAAATCTTTAATTTTAGCTAAAGCTTTTTGTACATAGGGTTTAAACGGTCCCATAATCATATCGAAATAATAACGGTATGCTTCTTTAAACATCCCTTCTTTTTCGGGTTCAAGTTTACTTTTAAAGAGACGTTCATCACAATAGTGCTCACCAAAAGAGTCACAAGTTACTAAAACCTGTTCTTCTTCAATATAAGTATACATGGTATCTGGCCAATGAAGACAGGGTACACTAAGGAAACGTAATGTTTTATCACCTAAAGAAATTTGATCACCTTCTTTTACAACTTTACTTTTAAAAGGCTTATTAGCTATTGCTGCCATATATTTAATAGCTAAACCACTTCCTACAACCGTAGCTTGTGGTGCGTAATCTAAAAGTTTAGCAACAGAACCTGCATGATCTGGTTCTGTGTGATTAACAACAATATAAGTAATATCTTCTAAAGCTGTTAAACTTTTAATATTTTCTAAGTACTCCTCAAAAAAACGTTCTTTAACAGTTTCAAAAAGAACAACACCTTCTTTCCCTTTTAATAAGTAGGCATTGTAAGTTGTACCAAATTGAGTTTCCATGATAATATCAAAAACTCTTAAATGAGGGTCAAGAGCTCCTAACCAAAATAAACTGGGGGTAATGTTTTGAACTTTAGACATAGGTCATTCCTTTCTGAGGCTTTTAATAATTACTATCATATAAAACAAATTATAGATTATTTCTACAACATGTCAAGAGTTGAGGGAGGATGTTTTTAAAAAGATACAATCATACACAAAATCTTCTGAATTAATTTTATTGCTTCTTGCAACCTAAAAAAAAGTATGCTATAGTATTCACATATTCTAATAATACTATTATTTTAAACAATGGCGTTTAAAAATCCTCTTTTAGGGGTTTTTAAACGCTTATTTTTTTAGGGGGGTATCTATATGAAAAAAACAGCGCTATGTCTTGGTTTATTAATGGCATGGATAGGAGGCACTTTAGGAACTGTTATGCTTTATGGGCAGCATTCTATATGGAGTGGAAGTATTCTCTTACTTATTGTAGGTGTTTTTCAATTTTATACGATTCAAAAATTTTTTCAGTATTTCACCTATTTAGATGACAAGCTAAGAAACTATGAGCAAACATTTAAACAATTAGGCTATAACCTATCTGTAGCCTCTAGTCAAGTCTTTTCTGTCTCCAAAAGTCTCTCCCTTACACTAGAAGAAAATAATGCCTTCACACAAGAGCTTTTTTCCCAAACAGAAGAAATGTCAACCTTAAATAAAAAAGAAAGTTTAACAATACAAGAAACCCTTTTATCCATTAAAGCTGTATTAAGCGGTCTCAAACAAATAGAGGAAACAACAACTCAGCTTCAAAATTTAAGTGATACTTCTCAAGGCATTATTCATGAAAGCCTTAGTGAAGTTTTAGAAGTTTTGGTGACTATTCAAGAAATGAAAGCTTCTTCCTCTACTACCATTACTTCAGTCAAAAAACTTACAGGTATTTCACAAGAAATCCTTAACCTTTTAGGTACTGTAAATGCTATTTCTGATCAGACACATTTGCTTGCACTTAATGCCTCTATTGAATCTGCAAGAGCAGGTGAAGCGGGTAAAGGCTTTGCTGTGGTAGCAGAAGAAATTCGTAAGCTTTCTACTAGCACCTCTTGTGCAGTAAAGGATGTCAATACCCTTATTGATAGTATTCAACATGCTCTAGAAGGTGTTAATTGTGAGGTGCTTAAAAATTTCCAAAAGGTAGAGCTAGGTGTTCTAAAATCTAAACACATAGAAGAAAGCTTAGAAAAAATGAAACTTTCCTTTGGAGAAGTCGTTACTTTAGTAGGGACTATTTCTGAACTTTCAAAAGAAGAAATGCTTCTGGTAGAAAAAGCTGGTGAAAATATTAATTTAGTAGAAAACTCCATGGAACAAACTGCCTCAAGTGTAGAAAATGTTTCACATTCTGTCTCTAATCAAAAAACAAATATGGAAGAAGTTGCAGAAATGGGAGTACGTTTAAATCAATCTGCACAACTTCTTTCTTTACTTTTAAAAGATTATAATTTAGGTGATCTTTCTTGTTTACAAACAAAAGGTTTAGAAGATGCTTTAGCTCACTTTAAAGAAATGGTCAATAAACTTTCTAAGGCAACTGCCTTTGTACAGCTTGATACAGCTTTCCATCGTCAAGCCCTTCAGGATTTAAAGGATACTTATCCTTTTATTGAAGCCATTTGGACGAATGAGTGCCACGGACGCTTTATCGTCTCTTTGCCTCCAGCTGGTATTGCTAATGCTTCTGTGAGAGAATGGTTTCAAAAAAGCATCGCTGGTGAACTTTATGTGTCCTCTCCTTATATTTCTGCCATTACTCGTATGCCTTGTATCACTTTATCTGCACCTATTTGTGAAGGCTCTGGCCGTATTTGTGGTGTAATAGGGTTAGATATTACCTTAGAATCAAATGAAGGCTATTGATTGTATAAAGCGCCTAGCGAGTGGTTTCACTCACAAAGGCGCCTTTTATTCAGTAAAGTATTAGTTAATATGAGGACTTTGAAAACCTTCACGCTTTACGGAATGTTTTTTTGCTGTTGCATTGTGATTTTTCCCTTCCTCAGAAGTAAGGGGTGTTTGTCCATTACATTTTTTCATACGTACTTCTTTAGGGTCGATTTGACTATCTTTTGACATTTGCATTCGCTCCTTTCTTTTCTTAGTTTGGGTGTTTTTTTACTTTTATAATCTGTTAAATTTTGCTTTATAAACTTCGTAATAGAGCGTCTCTTGAAACTCTAAGTCAATTCATGTAGAATGGTAAAGAAGTTAAATAGCTAGGAGGATAAAAACATCTATGAGTAAGCGACAAGTTGTCCATGTTACATCGGAAGAGGCACTTCGCCAAACCACCATTATTCATAAATTAGCCGAGCGCCAAGCTGGCAAACATCTCAAATATTGTATAAGTACCTTTGGCTGTCAAATGAATAGCCGCGATTCTGAAAAAATCGAAGGTATGTTAGAACAAATAGGTTATACAAAAACAGAGATTGAAAAAGAAGCTGATTTTATTCTTTATAACACCTGTTGTGTACGTGAAAATGCAGAACTAAAAATCTACGGTCGTTTAGGTGCTTTAAAGGGTATAAAACGTAAAAACCCCAATCTTATTATTGCCTTATGTGGTTGCATGATGCAACAAGATATTGTTTTAGATACCTTAAAGAAAAAATATAATTTCGTAGATATTATATTCGGAACCTATAATATTTATAAATTACCTGAACTTTTACAAACGCGTTTAGAAACCAATAAAAGCGTGATAGATATTTGGGATTCTTATCAAGATATCGTAGAAGATTTACCTAATGCTAGAAAGTATGATCATAAAGCATGCGTTAACATTATGTATGGTTGCAATAATTTTTGTACCTACTGTATTGTACCTTATGTACGTGGAAGAGAACGAAGCCGTGAAATGAGTGATATTCTTCATGAAATACAGGGATTAGTTGCTGATGGTGTAAAAGAAGTCATGCTCCTTGGCCAAAATGTTAATTCTTACGGTAAAAACTTAGAAACCCCTGTTAGCTTTGCTGAGCTTTTAAAAGCTATTGGTGACATAGAAGGTCTTAAACGTATCCGTTTTATGACCTCTCATCCCAAAGATTTAAGTGATGAGCTTATTGAAGTAATGGCTAGCTGTGAAAAAGTATGTAAAAGTATTCATTTACCTGTTCAAGCAGGTAGTTCACGCTTGCTTGCTAAAATGAATCGCCATTATACAAAGGAAAGTTATTTAGAGGTTGTTCGTAAATTACGCCAAGCTATGCCAGATATCGAAATCACTACAGACCTTATTGTTGGTTTTCCTGGAGAAACAGAAGAAGATTTTCTTGATACCTTAGATCTTGTTGAAAAGGTTGGCTATGCAAGTGCCTTTACTTTTATTTATTCTAAGCGCACAGGTACCCCTGCTGCTACTATGGAAGAGCAAGTTCCAGAAGAAGTTACCAAAGAACGTTTTAATCGTCTACTTAAGGTAACTAATCAAACTGGATTAAAGGTAATGGAGCGTCAAGTGGGTAAAACATTAGAAGTTTTCTTCGAAGAAGTAAGTAAACAGGATGAAACTGTATTAAGTGGACGTACGGAAAGTGGCCTCCTTGTTAATACAAAGGCATCAAAAACCCTTTTAGGTGAATTTGCACAGGTGAAAATAATAGGAACCAAAACTCACTATCTCATCGGTGAGCTGGTTTAGGTAAGGATGATGAAGATGAATGTCACACCTATGATGAAACAGTATTTAGAAATGAAAGAAGCCCATAAAGAGTGTATTCTTTTTTTTCGTTTAGGTGATTTTTATGAAATGTTTTTTGATGATGCCTTAACCGCCTCTCGTGAATTAGAAATCACATTAACAGGACGTGATTGCGGTCTAGAAGAAAGAGCCCCCATGTGTGGGGTTCCTTTTCATGCTGCTGACACCTACATCTCTCGACTTGTAGAAAAGGGTTATAAAGTAGCTATTTGTGAGCAAGTAGAGGACCCTAAAGCTGCTAAAGGCTTAGTTAAAAGAGATATTGTTCGTATTGTGACGCCTGGAACACTTTTAGAGGGAAACTCAGTTGCTGAGGGTAAAAATAACTATATTGCAGCTATTGTCTCTTCAGAAGCTGCTTATGGTCTTAGCATCAGTGATGTGACGACAGGTGAGTGGCGCACTACACTTATTCAGGGTGAAAATGATCTACGTAAGCTATTAGATGAACTTGCTAAATTTGCACCTGTAGAATGTCTTATATCAGAAAATTGCCCTCATTATGAAGATCTTTGTACTTTTTTACAAACACGTTTCAATGCCTTAGTTGAGAAGATTCCCCCTCACTGTTTAGATGAAACACTTTCTTATCAGCTTCTTGCAAAGCATTTTGGTGTGCTGTCATTAGAAGGAATAGGTCTTTATCCTAAAGAAGCTAACACCCTTGCAGCTTCTTGTCTACTCCATTATTTAAAAGAAACACAAAAAAATGAACTGAGTCATATGCATAGTATAGAACTCTATAATGTGGACACGTATATGCTTCTTGATCTTTCCACCCGTCGTAACCTAGAACTTACAGAGACCTTACGTGAAAAACGTCGCAAAGGTTCTTTACTTTGGGTATTGGATCAAACCCAAACAGCCATGGGGGCTCGTTTTTTAAGAAAGTCCATTGAACAACCTCTCATCAATGCCGGTGAGATTAATAGGAGGCTGGAAGCCACTAAAGAACTTGTAGAAAATGCTTTATTAAGAGAAGATTTAATGGAGGCACTTAAAGGGATCTATGACCTTGAAAGGCTGATGAGTAAAGTTGCCTACGGTACCTGTAATGCAAAAGACTTACTTGCTATTAAGCAATCACTTGGACAATTACCTCTTATAAAAACTCTTCTTTCATCTACAAGTTCTTTAAAATTAAAGGATTTAGGTAAACGATTTGATTTATTAGAGGATATTTTTAGGTTGATTAATCATGCTATTCATGAAGAGGCGCCTCTTTCTTTAAGAGAGGGGCATCTTATTAAAGAAGGGTATCACCAAGACGTAGACCATCTTAGGCAAATTAAAGCCCGTGGTTCCTCTTGGCTTATGGATATTGAAACCCGTGAAAAAGAAAAAACAGGGATTAAAAATCTTAAAATCAAATACAATAAAGTATTTGGCTATTTCTTAGAGGTCACCCAGTCCTACAATCACTTAGTACCTGACTATTTTATTCGTAAGCAAACCCTTGCTAACTGTGAACGGTATATTACAGAAGAACTTAAAAAAGTAGAGGATGAGGTGCTCGGAGCAGATGATAAACTAACAACTCTTGAATATCAAATCTTTACCCAAATTCGTGAGGATGTATTAAAGGAAATGAATCGCCTTCTAGCTGTTTCAGCAGTTATTGCTGAGTTAGATCTTTATTGTTCTTTTGCAGAAGTAGCTCATCAATATGATTATACATGTCCAACAATTAATGAAGGCTCTCGCATCACTATTGAAATGGGTCGACACCCTGTAGTAGAAAAAATGATGGGGGATCAAAATTTTATTGCCAATGATGTGGAGCTTGACGGACAAGGCGAACAAATTATGCTCTTAACAGGCCCTAATATGGCAGGTAAATCTACTTATATGCGTCAAGTAGCCCTTATTGTCTTAATGGCACAAATGGGTTCCTTTATTCCAGCTAAGTCAGCAACTATTGGTGTAGTAGATCGTATTTTTACACGTGTAGGTGCATCAGATGACTTAGCTTCTGGACAAAGTACGTTTATGGTAGAAATGATGGAGGTTTCAAATATTCTCCATAATGCTACTCCTCATAGCCTTTTGATTTTAGATGAAATTGGACGGGGGACAAGTACTTTAGATGGTCTTAGTATTGCGTGGTCAATTATTGAACACATTAGTTCAAAGCTTTTAGGAGCAAAAACCCTTTTTGCCACCCACTATCACGAGCTAACAGCACTTGAAAGTACGTTATCTAACATTAAAAACTATTGTGTTGCAGTTAAAGAAGTAGGAGAAGATATTATTTTTCTTCATAAAATTATAGCAGGAAGTGTGGATCATAGCTACGGTATTCAAGTAGCTAAATTAGCTGGTGTTCCCTCTATGGTACTAGACCGAGCTAAAGCTATTTTAAAAGAACTTGAACAAGATACCTCTGTAGGACTTCCAAGTACAGTACCTTTACCGCTTGGCCAAACCTCCCTTTTTCAAATAGCAGAGCCTCCTACTAAGGGGGTAGGGCGCAAATCCCACAAGGAAGGGGAGCTAGATACTAATAAATTAGCAGTTTTAGAAGAGTTAAAAGGTCTTGATATCATGGAACTTACACCTCTTAAAGCCATGCAAGTTCTCTACGATTTACAAAAGAAAGTTAAAGCTTACTGAGCTTTATGAAAGGCGTGAAAAAGTGAGTGAAATTAAACTATTAGATACCCATACCATCAATAAAATTGCAGCGGGTGAAGTAGTAGAGCGACCTTGCTCAGTGATTAAAGAATTGGTAGAAAATAGCATTGATGCCAAAGCAAGCTCTATTACCTTAGAAATTAAACAAGGTGGCATTGATTTTATCCGTGTTACGGATAATGGAGTGGGCATTCCCAAAGAAGAAGTGGAAGTTGCTTTTCTACGACATGCAACAAGCAAAATCGAAACAGCAGAAGACTTACAAAAGGTATTAACTCTAGGTTTTCGTGGAGAAGCTTTAGCTAGCATTGCGGCTGTGTCTCATGTAGAGCTCTTAACAAAAACTTCACAAGATTTGACGGGCAAACGTCTAGAAGTAAGTGGAGGTAAGATAGGGATAAGTGAAGAAGTAGCTTGTCCTAATGGAACGACCTTTATGATGCGTCACCTTTTTTACAATGTTCCTGCACGTAAAGAATTTCTTGGAAGTAGTAGTTCAGAAGGAGCTAAGATTACAGATTATATTAGTCGTCTTGCCCTAGCCCATCCTGAGATTTCTTTTAAATACATTCAAAACAACAAGCTCCTTTTTACCACCTCTGGTAATCACGATTTAACACAAGCCGTACTTCAGGTCTATGGCAAAGAAGCTGCTAAAAATGTCATGCCTTTATATGATGAAGAAGAGGGCATTACCTGTACGGGGCTTTTAGGAAATACCCTCCTTACTAGAGCCAATCGTAACTACGAGCATTTCTTTATTAATGGACGTACAATTAAAAGTACTCTCTTGCAAAGAGCTGTAGAAGATGCTTATAAAACATTAGTGATGGTGGGTAAATTTCCGTTTGTACTCCTACACCTTACTTTAGATCCTGCCACTATTGATGTAAACGTCCATCCTACTAAGATGCAAGTACGCTTTCGTGAAGAAGAGCGCATTTATCAAATGGTTTATAAAGCTATTACTAAAGAGCTTCGTAAAAACCATTTAGTTCCTGAGGTACTTAAAAATCAATTATTACCTACTACACCTCTAAGGCCTTCTAAGGAAGAGCTAAAAGCTACGGAGCAACTTTTTGTAGAGACCTTCTTTGCTCCCCAAAAATCTCTTGAAACACCTACACCAGAAAGCTTATTAGGTACTACTCACTCTTCTTATTTAAAAGAACCTATACATCTTACCAAAGAAGAGCGTTTTTTTGGTAGCACTAATAGTGAAAAGACTTTCCTACCAGATTCTTCTGACCATTCCTATATAACAACTATGCAAGAAAGACGAGAAGGTGTAAGCGAAAAAATCTGTTCTTCTGTTACAGATGGCACATCTCAAGAAAAGGTGGAAACGAGTCCTGTTCGGTCTTATCGTATTGTAGGACAATTCTTTAATACCTACTGGCTCATAGAGTATGAAGGAAAGATATACATTATTGACCAGCATGCAGCTCACGAGAGACTTTTATATGAACGCTTTATGTGCCAGTTTAAAAAAGGTGAGAGCCCTTCACAGCTTCTTCTTATTCCTGAAACTCTCCACTTAACACCTTCTGAAAGAGCCCTTTTTGAGCAGGAAGCTGGACTTTTTCAAAAACTTGGTTTTCAAATTGAGGGCTTTGGTGAAACAGATCTGGTTATTCGGGAAGTTCCCTTTATACTGAATCAGCCTTTATCTCCTTCTATCGTAAGAGATCTCTTAGATCAATTAGAGGAAATAAAACCTAAGGATTTAACTGTTTTTAAAGAAGGGACTATTATTAAAATGGCTTGTCGCAGTGCTGTTAAAGCCCATGATAAGCTTACACCCCTAGAATGTCAAAAGCTTATTGAAGAATTAATGGATTTAGAAAATCCCTTTACCTGTCCTCATGGGCGCCCTACATTAGTAGCACTTACTCAAATGGATATTGAAAAAATGTTTAAAAGGATAACCTAGGTGATGTTATGAAAAAACCACTTGTTTTAATTGCTGGTCCTACTGCCTCTGGTAAAACGAGCAGTAGTGTTTGTCTAGCTAAAAAGTTAGATGGAGAAATTATTTCAGCCGATTCTATGCAGGTCTATAAAGGCATGGATATAGGTACAGCAAAAGTAAAACCTGAAGAAATGGAAGGTATTCCTCATTATATGCTTGATGAATGCCTGCCTGCCGAAGGGTGCGATATTGCTTTTTTTAAAGAAAAAGTACAAAATTATATCGCAGCTATTCATGCAAAAGGCAAAGTACCTATCTTAGTAGGTGGCACAGGGTTTTATATCAATGCCATTTTGTTTGATACAGAATTCGAAGAAACAAACAATGATTTTACTTTACGTGAAAATCTTTTTGCTTTAGCTGAAAAAGAAGGTGTAGAAAAACTACACAAACGTCTTGAAAGAGTAGACCCTATAAGTGCCAAAGCTATTCATCCTAATAACGTCAAAAGGGTTATACGCGCTTTAGAATATTATGAACAAACAGGTCTTCCTATTTCTTCTCATAATGAGAAAGAAAAAAGTAAGCGTTTAGAAAATAGTTCGCCCTATGACTATACATTCTTTGCGTTAACAATGAAGCGTGAGACACTCTATAGTCGGATTAATCAAAGAGTTGATCAAATGCTTTCAGAAGGGCTTGTTGAGGAAGTCCGCTCTTTTTATGAAGCAGGCTTAAGAGAAGATGCTGTAGCTATGAAAGCTATTGGCTATAAAGAATTTTTTCCTTATTTCAGAGGAGAGGCCTCTCTTGAAAACTGTGTTCTTAAACTGAAACAACACACAAGAAACTATGCTAAGCGCCAACTCACTTGGCTAAAGCACCAAGCAAATCCACACTTTATAGAAGTTGATCAGTATCATTTTGATACTTCTCGTATTACAGAAGTCATGTTGAGCTATTTAGGGAAGCTAACAAAAAAAGAGTCTAAAATCCGTATAGAATAACCAGTTTTTGGATAAATTAAAGCTATAAAGCCACACTTTTTTTTATAATCTATGGACAAGGTGGCAAATATACTATACAATAAAATCAATGAACAAGCGCCTTATAGGAGGGGAAATAGGAGAATGAGTAAAGCAATCAATTTACAAGACGTATTATTAAATCAACTTCGCAAGGATAAAATCGCCATTACAGTTTTCTTAACAAATGGTTTTCAATTAAAGGGTATTATCAAGGGCTTTGATAACTTTGTGGTTATCTTAGAAAGTGAAGGTAAACAGCAAATGATTTACAAGCATGCCATCTCTACGCTTATCCCTGCTAAGATGGTTAATTTAAATACTTCTGGGGAATAATCGAATACTTTTGAGCAAATAGAATGAACTCATTAAGCCCTCTTTATGAAAGAGGGCTTATTAATTGGAATAAAATAAGGAGAAAAACATGAACACATTATATGACTTATTTGGAATTGAAAAAGAAACAGAAGACTTTTGTCAAGAAATAGAAAAAAGCTTAAAGGGAACCTTTGAGCATATAGATGCCATCATGCATCATTGTGGTGCAAAGGTCTTACATGCTATGCAAAAAAATAAACTCAGTGATATTCATTTTGCAGCCACAACAGGATACGGCTATAATGACTTAGGCCGTGACGTAGTCGAACAAATTTACGCAGATGTCTTTGGGGCAGAAGCAGGTCTTGTACGTCCACAGCTTATGTCCGGCACACATGCTTTAACGGTTGCACTCTTTGGTAATTTGCGTCCAGGAGACGAGCTCCTTTCTCCTGTTGGAAAGCCTTATGATACCTTAGAGGGAGTTATAGGGATACGTCCTACCAATGGGAGTTTAGCAGAGTATGGCATCACTTATAAACAAGTGGATCTAAAAGAAGATTTTAGCTTTGATTATGAAGGTATTCGCAAGGCTATTACACCTAAGACGAAATTAGTCACTATTCAACGCTCAAAGGGATATAGCTACCGTCCAACTTTTTCTGTAGCCCAAATTGGTGAGCTTATTGCTTTTATTAAAGGAATTAATTCAGAGATTATTTGTATGGTTGATAACTGCTATGGTGAGTTCGTAGATACACTTGAACCCACACAAGTGGGTGCAGACCTCTGTGTAGGCTCTCTCATAAAAAATCCTGGTGGCGGTCTAGCACCTATTGGAGGCTATATTGTAGGCAAAGAAAAATATGTTGAAAATGCTGCTATGCGTCTTACCGCACCAGGTCTTGGCAAAGAAATCGGAGCCACCCTAGGCCTCAATCAACCCATTCTTCAAGGACTTTTTTTAGCACCTGAGGTAGTTGCCAATGCCTTAAAAGGTGCCATTTTTGCTGCTGCTATTTTTGAAAAGCTAGGCTTTGAAGTTATGCCTACTGCTACTGAAAAGCGCCATGACATTATTCAAGCAATTAATATGCGTACACCTGAAAATGTTATTGCTTTTTGTGAAGGGATTCAAAAGGGCGCCCCTGTAGATAGCTATGTTACACCTGAACCTTGGGATATGCCTGGATATGATGCACAAGTTATCATGGCTGCAGGAGCCTTTGTACAAGGTGCTTCCATAGAATTAAGTGCAGATGCACCTATTAAACCTCCTTATACTGTCTTTTTTCAAGGAGGACTTACGTTTTATCATGCCCGCTTAGGAGTTATGCAAGCTTTACAAACGATGAAAAATAAAGGACTTATTACTCTCTAAAAATCTTTTATTAAAGATGCTAAATAAAAGCCTAGAAGTCTTTAAAAGAAGCAGTGCTTTCTTGTAAAGACTTCTAGGCTTTTATTCATTCTAACTCTATTCTTTCTCTCTATTTAGAGAATTCTTCAGAAAGACGTTCACATTCATCTAACCAAATACGGCTACTGGCGTCTGATGGCATACGCCAATCACCACGTGGAGAAAGGCATACAGACCCTACTTTAGGACCATCTGGCAAACAAGAACGTTTGAATTGCTGCGTAAAAAAACGACGATAGAAGGTTTTTAACCATTTAAGAAGAGTGGCATCATCATAAATCCCTTTAAAGGCTTGCTTTGCTAAATAATAATTTTTAGAAGGAGAGTAACCACAGCGCAAAACATAATAAAGGTAAAAATCATGAATTTCATAAGGACCTACAATATCTTCTGTGATTTGAGCAATTTCTCCCTTTTCATCTGGTGGCAAAAGCTCTGGACTTACGGGTGTAGCTAATATATCTAATAAAATATCCTTTACTTCTTGTTTACTTTCTTCTTGTGCGACATAGTCAATAAGATAACGTACCAATGTCTTGGGAATAGAGGCATTGACACCATACATAGACATATGATCTCCATTATAAGTAGCCCATCCAAGAGCAAGCTCTGATAAGTCACCTGTTCCTACAACAATGCCATTATACTTATTAGATAAATCCATCAGAATCTGTGTCCGTTCTCTAGCCTGTGCATTTTCATAGGTTACATTATGCTGCTCAATAGGATGCTCTATATCTAACAGATGCTGTTTCACAGAAGGAACAATAGAAATTTCCTTCATGGTTACGCCTAGGTACTTCATTAGATTAAGGGCATTATTATACGTACGATCAGTTGTACCAAATCCTGGCATAGTCACACCTATAATCTGCTCAGGGGATTTACCTAAAATGGCAACAGCCTTTACACAGACAAGAAGGGCAAGGGTCGAATCAAGACCTCCAGATATACCCAAAACAAGACTTTCACTCTTTGTGTGTTCCATACGACGCGCTAAACTATGGGCTTGAATAGCAAAAATTTGTTTACAACGTGCATGACGCATCCTTTTATCTTTTGGTACAAAAGGATGGGGATCTACAAATCTATCTAATTCAAAAGAAGGAGGCTGTAAAGTAAATTCTATCGTTTGATAACCTAATTGCTTAAGAAGAGAGGAGTGTTTAAAGTTATTTTGTTTCATACGTTCTTTATAGATACGCTCTAAGTCAATAATGCCATAAAGCAGAGAATTATCTCTTTCAAAAAGCTGTGATTCAGCAATTTTATAGCCATTTTCGTAAATCAAACGATGACCACTAAAGGCTAGATCTGTTGTTGACTCATAAATACCAGAAGAAGTATAAATATAAGCACACATAGTACGAGCAGACTGACTTGCAATTAAATCACGTCTATAACTTTCTTTCCCAACAATTTCATTGCTAGCAGAAGGATTCACCAAAACAGTTGCTCCGCTTAAAGCATGGTAAAGACTTGGTGGCATAATAGCCCATAAATCTTCACAAATTTCAACTCCTAACGTAAAATAATCAATATCCTTCGACTTAAAAAGAATATAAGGTGAGAAAGGAACTATAAAACCACAATAAGTAATAGTTGTCTCTTGAATATCATGCGCTGAGTGAAACCAACGCTTCTCATAAAATTCACCGTAGTTAGGTAAATAGGTTTTAGGTACAATTCCCAATAGCTCACCCTTTAAAATAACAAGGGCTGTATTATATAAATTGTCCTCATACCCAATGGGTGCACCAATAACAATGAGCATATCATGTGCGTGAGACTCTTTTAAAATCCGTTTAACACTTTCTTTTGTTTCTTCAAGCAGTGTACTTTGAAAGAAAAGGTCGGCACACGTATAACCTGTAATACAAAGCTCTGGAAAGACAATAAGCCCTACCTTTTGCTTAGCTGCTTCACGGATACAGGTAATGATTTGCTCAGTATTGTAATGGCAATCGCCAATGGCTAACTTAGGGGTAGCAGCACAAACCTTAAAAAAATGGTGATTCATAGTCTTCACTCCTGTCTTTTATCGTTATACATACTATAATATAACACAATTTTTTAATTTTATCATAGCTTCTCATTTTTTATATGCAAAAATAACATTTTTCTATTTAGGACAGCATCAACAAGATAATGGCTATGTTACTAGAGATAACCCAAAAGAAAACTATATTAATGGTATTTGAAATAAAGAAAATCCTGAGAATTGGCTTACAGAACTTCAGATTCTAGTTTCTGAAAAATAAAAAATACTCAGTTTATTTCTTAAAATGAAATAAACTGAGTATTTTTATAACTATCCCTTTTTAGAATTCTCTAAAAAGCCCAATGACTTTACCTAGAATATTAGCTTCCCGTGTACAAATAGGGGCCATTGCATCATTTTCTGGTTGAAGACGAATATAGTCTTTTTCTTTAAAAAAGCGCTTGATTGTTACCTCGTCACTTAGAAGAGCAACTACAATATCCCCATTTTGAGCATTTTCTTGCTTCCTAACAATAATTTTATCACCATCTAATATACCGGCATTAATCATGCTTGTGCCAGACACCGTAAGCATATAAATATCTTCGTGACGCGCAATATGATTAGGAAGAGGAAAGTATTCTTCAATATTTTCTACAGCTAAAATAGGGATACCTGCTGTGACCTTACCTAATAGAGGTACAGGACTTACATGATTGGCTAGCCAGTCTTCAGTTTCATCTAATACCTCGATTGTACGAGGCTTAGTTGGGTCACGTCGTATATAGCCCTTTTTTTCAAGGGTGCTTAAATGACTATGCACCGTTGAGGTAGAGCTTAGGGAAACCGCCTGACAGATTTCTCTTACGGAAGGTGGATAACCCTTACTTTTTAGTTCAGCTTTAATAAAAGCCAGTATTTTTTCTTGCTTAGCAGTTAATGTATAATCCATAATATCCCTCTGTCTCTACATATTCTATGTTCTTAATTATAGCACATTCTCAAACATTAAGCAAACATATGTTCTCTCAAGGCGTTTCGCGTAGTTTGATGATAGATGCTGCATGCCTTTTGCGTGTATCGTCCATCTGAGCATAATGTTTTTTAGTAGTATTAACATCTTTATGCCCTAATACATCTGCTACTAAATAAATATCTCCTGTCTCTTGATAAAGTTGAGTTCCAAAAGTGGCTCTTAACTTGTGAGGAGTGATTTTTTTAATAGTTGTCACCAAAGCACTATATTTCTTCACTAAAAGTTGAATACTACGAACGGAAAGTCTTTTATGCTGTAAAGATAAGAAGAGTGGAGTATCTAATTCTTTACAAGGCATTTCTTTGCGCTCGTTTATGTAATCTCTTAAAAGTCCTTCTACCTCTTTACTAAAATAAACAATTGTTTCATTTCCACCTTTTCTAGTGATGCGTAATCCATTGTGATTAAAATCGACATCCTCTAAATTAAGACCTGCACATTCTGATACACGAATACCTGTGCCTAAAAGGAGGGCAATAAGAGCTAAATCCCTTTTTTTTGTAAATTGATGATAAACCTTCTGTTTTTGGGTAAGTGCTTCACCCGATTCTACTGTATCTAAAAGTTTGGCTATTTCATCTACATCTAATTTAACAATCGGCTTTTCATAAATTTTTGGCATATCTACAAGGGCAGAGGGATTGTTTTTCAGGCGTTCTTGACGATAAAAGTAGTGATAAAGTGTTTTTAAAGAAGCCAGCTTACGCGCTTTACCATTCTGTCCATTTTGATAGGCTTGCATTTCTTCATTACCTTCTTTTTCATAGTAAGACAAGTACTCTAAATAGCCCTCAATTTCACGTGGTGCCATCTCATCTAGGTCTTCAAGCGTCATGTCACATAAAGAAGTCCGATTTTGAAAGCGAGGAATCTCTTTATGACAGTATTCTAAAAAAACACGAATGTCATAGGCATAAGCCATACGTGTATTCACACTGGTTGTATGTTCTATCCCTCTAAAAAAATCAAACATATAATCAGGAAGTTCTTGTAAAAGTTCTCTTGTTTTAAGGGTAATATACTTTTTACGATTATCTTGGTAACTGGACATGTCTATTTCCTCCTTGATTTTCCCATCCCTCAAGCTGGCTACGTGCAATCGCACCAAAAACATTCGTTGCTATTTTTGGATTTTCTCTCCCTAAGGTCGCTAGAAGCTCTTTTATACTTTCTCGCTTCGTCATACCATCTACTGGGCAGGGACTCTTAATAACTGGTAGACCTTCCTTTTTAGTAAAGCTACGAATATCCTTCTCAGATGTATATATAAGAGGGCGAATAATTTCTAAACCCACTTGTTCCATATACGTAACGGGTGCCATTGTATGAAGGCGTCCTTCATAAAAAAGTGACATAAGGAGCGTTTCATTAATATCTTCCCTATTATGACCTAACGCAATCTTATTACAGCCTCTTTGCTTTGCATAGTCATAAAGAGCACCTTTACGCATTTTAGAACATAAAGAACAAGGATTCTTTTCTTGACGTTCCTCAAAGATAATTTGACCAATAACCGTCTCACATACCTCAAAAGGGATTTTTAAAGTTTCCAGATAAGCCTTTACACCAGATAAATCAAACGGTTTAAGTCCTAAAGAAACGGTGATCCCCATCACCTCAAAATGTTTAGGGTAGAAGCGTCTTAACTGACTTAAAGCTAAGGCTAAAATTAAACTATCCTTCCCACCTGAAATCCCAATAGCAATCTTGTCACCTTCTTCAATCATATTATAATCTTGGATAGCACGGCGTGTAGAGCTTAATAAATGTTGTAATTGCATATACTAGTCTCCTATCTACTTTTCGCTAAAAACTATTTGTATTATAACGTATTTCAAGAGAAATTTCAAAAATAGCTCCTTTTAAAAAGAGAAACATTTCTGGATAAAGTGGAAGAGTAGCTGGTTGTACATCCTTTAATGCTGATTTAGTAGGTGCATATGGAAATCTAGTTAATAGAACATTGGCTTTCTTGAAAAAAGTTATGATGGGCAAATAACAGTTCAAACTATAGATACGATCTTAAATGAGAAAATAATTAACATTTTGACGAAAATAAGCCTTGGCAAACAATTAAAGAGAATCGTAGTGTTTGTTATCATACTTTATATAATTGTATTTACAGTATTATAAATATAGCTAACTTACTAGAGTCATTTTTACCATTTTCATCAGCAGTAGTTAGGAGAATGTTAGAAATAGATCAGAATAGCTGGCAGCCTTTATATGTCTAAGATTTTTACACTTACATGTCGCTCGACACTATAAAATAAGAAAAAAACCAAGTAGAAGTAGTCTTATCTTAATTTTAAACTATTCGCGAAACACCGGTTTTACGAAATGTACTATATAAAATAAGCTCTTCTTTTATATTTATACGTATTTACCTTTATTTATCTTATTCTTGTAAAAGATTACATTTACTATATTTTTTAGGAGAAATACCAACCATCTTACTAAAGGTTTTAATAAAGTTGGCGTAATCATTAAAGCCACTGCCTTCACAGGCCTCTTTTACAGAGCAGCCGCTTGCAAGCATAGCTTTTGCGATACTAATGCGACGTGCTGTTATATATTTACTAATAGTAGTCCCTGTTTCTCTTTTAAACAGACGGCAAGCATAGGAACTACTAATAAATAAATCTTTAGCTAAAGTTTCTATAGAGAAAGACTCATGGATATGTGCATTAATGTACTCTAGTAAATCTCCAATTAATTCATTATTAGGGTACTTTAAATAGATACTCTCTTCTTGATGTTGTTCCCAAAATAATCGGTTAATAAAAACCATTAGCTCTTTAAATACAGCCTCTTCAATCACATCACTTCCATATCCATCTGCCATTAGCATTTTATTTACTAGCGTCTGTATATACTGAAGTTCATAAGGGGTCGTGGATACCTGATGCACTCTCCCTCCTTCTCTTTTGGTAAAACATTGGCATAAATCCGTTTGCTCTGATGAGCATTTTGCTAAAAACTCTGGATTAATTGAAAGAACTAAACGCTCGTTAGGCTCTGTCTCCTTATGGCGCAAATAATGACTTTCATATTGGTTAATAACAAAGACATCTCCCTTTTTTACCTCATAACTACATTGATCAATAAAAAAGCATCTACTCCCTGTTAAAGCAATATATAATTCAAAGCAATCATGAATATGCATATCTAATGTTTTTTCTTGATTAAATAATTTAGCAACTGCAAACCTTTTTTCACTTAAACAATTTGCAATTGCTTCTTTACATGTTTCATAAGCCTTCATTTCATTTACCTCTTTTCTTCTCATTCCTTCTTAGATGCGTCTCTTCTTTTATTTAATACTTAACCTCTTTTTATGTTGAAAAGATTAAAGTTTTATTATTATAACTTCTCCTTCTAATTTAGTTCAATATTTGCCATATTTCAAGTGTAATGTGACAACTAATCGCAAATGTTGTATGATATAATACTATTAAGCAAACACTAATTATTTCTTATTTACAAGGAGGATCTATAAATGAGTTTTTTAAATAATTTTTCTCTTGAAGGAAAAATAGCTTTAGTAACAGGTGCAGCTTACGGTATTGGCTTTTCTATCGCAACAGGTCTTGCCCAAGCAGGTGCTACTGTTGTATTTAATGATATCAATCAAGAATTAGTAGATAAAGGTCTTGCTGCTTATAAAGAAATTGGTATTGAAGCACATGGTTATGTATGTGATGTAACAAATGAGGATCAAGTCAATGCAATGATTGCTCAAATTGAAAAAGAAGTAGGCATTATTGATGTTTTAGTCAACAATGCTGGAATCATCAAACGTATCCCTATGATTGAAATGTCTGCTCAAGATTTTAGACAAGTTATTGATATCGACTTAAATGGTCCTTTCATTATGTCTAAAGCAGTTATTCCTTCTATGATTAAAAAGGGACATGGTAAGATTATTAACATTTGTTCTATGATGAGTGAACTTGGTCGTGAAACCGTGTCTGCTTATGCTGCTGCTAAAGGCGGCCTTAAAATGTTAACTAAAAATATTGCTTCTGAGTATGGTGAATTTAACATCCAATGTAACGGTATTGGACCTGGTTATATTGCCACTCCTCAAACAGCTCCTCTTAGAGAGCCAGGTGTACCTTTCAATGATTTTATTATTGCTAAAACACCTGCTGCACGTTGGGGAACACCAGAAGACCTTATGGGACCAGCTGTCTTTTTAGCTTCTGATGCTTCTGACTTCGTAAATGGTCATATTCTTTATGTAGATGGTGGTATTTTAGCTTATATTGGTAAACAACCTAAATAAGTAACAATTTCTTAATATATAAAAAACTGCCTATTAGTAATAGGCATTTTTTA
>NZ_PEDL01000009.1 GCF_002735925.1 Sporanaerobium hydrogeniformans
ACAGTGCAGAGCAAGAAAGAAGGCTTTTCGCAGGTTTCCTCCACAGACTTTCGCAAAGTCTTGGTGAAGGCCTGTAGGCTGCCTTTAGGGACGTTATCGCAAGCGTTCTTCTTGCGATAGGTAGGACCGTTAGTCTACAGGACTGAACCTAGAGTTTGCCAAGGCGAGGACCCAGAAACCGGAGAAAAACCTTCTTTCTTGCGGCCGCGCCGACACTTCTTCTTTTTCTTGACTTTCAAATTCCTAAGAGCACCCCAACAAACTGAAATTTATAACTCTCATATCTCCATGCTAGTTCAAGATTTGTCTACTAAAAAATACTAAAGGAGCTAAATAGTGCATAACTAATCATCTGATTAACTATGCATTATCTAACTCCTTTTTTGTATACTTATTTATCAATGCTTTAACTTCTCATAATACTTTAAGCTATATGCAAGTAATACCTCTTTCGTGTTTATCTCTGGCTTTTTCATTACTTCTAAAAGAACTTGGTCTAATATTTGTCCTAAAAGCGCTCCTTTAGGGATGCCTACTTCTATCAAATCTTGCCCTGTTATAGCTAACATCTTCTTGTTATAGCATTCATTCTTTGCAAGGATTTCTTCCTTTAATTTTCTCTGTTCCTCTATAGCCTTTAACTTTTTTGCAAGCTTCTCTGGGTTTTGTGCTCTTACATCTGCTGCTTGAACTTCTATGAGCTGGTCGAATAGCTCTGACCCCATCACACTCATTACTTCTTTGATGCTAAACTTAGATATTTTTTTTGTAAGATGATAATCATGATACTCTATAAGTAAGCTTACAGATTTAATGGTTTCATTATCTAGACGCAAATCCTTGAGCACCTTTTTTCCAATCTCTACAGATTTTTTAGAGTGGTCATAAAAGTGGTCTATTCCTTTTTTATCTACTGTATGGGTATAAACCTTGCCTATATCATGTAAAAATAGGGTTAGCCTTAAAAGGACAGTTGGAGCTGTATACTCCATTGCTACAAGCGTATGTTCCGCTACATTGTAGATATGGTGTGGATGATTTTGTCTCATATGATATGCTTTTATAAAATCTGGACAGATAAATTTTAATAAATCAAGTTTATACAACTCAGTGATATAGCTAGGACGTGGTGAAAGGCAAATCTTAAGAAATTCATCTCTTATTCTTTCCTTACTTATGTGAATCAAAAGCTCCTTACAAACTTCTATCCCTTCAATCGTCTGAGCTTCTATTACAAAACCAAGCTGTGCCGCAAAGCGTACACCTCTTAAAATGCGAAGGGCATCTTCCTCAAAACGTTCCTTGGCATTTCGTACCGAACGAATACAGCCTTTCTTTATATCTGTAATCCCTCCATAAGGGTCTACGAAACCTCTTTCTGGATGATAAGCAATGGCATTCATCGTAAAATCTCTACGAGATAAATCCAGATTGATATCCTCTACAAAGTCCACATTTTCAGGACGTCTAAAGTCTTTATATTCTCCCTCTATGCGGTAAGTTGTTACCTCATAATGTTCTTTATTTAAGATAATCGTTACTGTCCCATGTTTAATACCTGTATCATAAGTACGATTAAAAATTTTCTTTATTTGTTCAGGTCTTGCAGAAGTTGTAATATCCCAATCATTTGGCTCTCTGTGCATCAACATATCTCTTACACATCCACCTACAATATAAGCCTCAAAACCTGCTGCCTCTATGGCCTCTATGATGGCTATTGCATCGCTGGGAATAAGTGCATTATATTTTTTATTCATCCGTTTTCCTCTCCTCTATTTATTATAGCATACCCTATTTAAAGAAGAATTAAAATGAATTATTAACATTTTAGGTATAAGTTTTAAAAAGGTTATTGACTTTATCGCTTTATCATACTAAACTAATACTGTGAAATTCATATTTATGTAAAATTATAGATTGAAGGGGATTTTATTATGAAAAAAAATCAATTTTTAAAAATTATGACTACACTTTGTTTAACAGGGGTATTTGCACTTGGTATGGTAGGTTGCGGTAGCAAAACTCCTGAAAATGCACCTGTTTCCAGTGAAACTCCTGCTGCTGAAAAAACTGAGGCCCCAGCTACTGACTTACAGAATGTTACATCAAGTACACTTGATAGTACACTTGATAAGGATACTCTCATCATTGGTTTAGATGATACTTTTGCTCCTTTAGGCTTTAGAGATACAAACGGAGAGCTCACAGGCTTTGACGTAGAAGTAGCAAAAGCAATCGGTGAAAAGCTTGGTAAAGAAATAACTTTCCAACCTATTGACTGGTCTATGAAGGAAACTGAACTTAATGCAGGTAATATCGACCTTATCTGGAATGGCTATACTATTACAGAAGAAAGAAAAGAAAAAGTAAGCTTTTCTAAACCCTATCTAAAAAATACACAAGCTATCGTTACTTTAGCTGATTCTACAATCGCTACTAAAGCTGATTTAGCAGGTAAAAAGGTAGGAGCACAAAATGAATCAAGTGCTATTGATGCAATGGAAGCTGAACCAGAGGTTTATGCAAGCTTTGAAAGTGGTGAAGCTTATACTTATGAAGATAACAACCAAGCACTTATGGACCTTGAAGCAGGTCGTATTGATGCTGTTGTAGCTGATGAAATCCTTCTTCGCTACTATTTATCTTTAAAAGGCGCTGAAAAATACAACGTATTAACTGAAAATTTTGGTGATGAAGAATATGGTGTAGGTATGCGTAAAGATGACCAAAAAATGGTTGATGCTTTTAACAAGGCTTATGATGAATTAAAAGCTGAAGGTACACTTGCTGAAATTTCTACTAAATGGTTTGCAAGTGACATTACACAATAATTTTGAGATAAGGAGGATTCCCCTTGACAGCGCTTACAGATTTTATTAACTATATTATTGCTTTTATTCCACAAGTTTTACAGGCTCTTGTTATTACCTTACAGGTTTTTGGAGGAACCCTCATTCTTTCCTTACCCCTAGGCATTGTAGTTGCCATGTGCAGACTATCTAAATTTAAACCTTTAAGCGCTCTAATGAATAGCTATATACTCATTATGAGAGGTACTCCTCTTTTACTTCAAATTATCTTCTTCTACTTTGGTTTTGGAGCGATCAAAATTCCTATCCCAAGGATGCCTGCTGTGCTTCTTGCCTTTGTACTTAACTATGCGGCTTATTTTGCTGAAATATTTAGGGCTGGTATTAGCTCTATTGATAAAGGCCAATATGAGGGAGCTGAAGTGCTTGGTTTATCTAGTAAAGATACCTTCTTTCGCATTATCCTTCCTCAAGCCTTCAAGAGAGTTTTACCTCCTGTAGGAAATGAGATTATTACTTTAGTAAAAGATACGGCTCTCGTTAATATTGTCGGTTTTAATGACTTGATGAAGCTTGGTAAGGGTGCTTGTAATCGTGATGCTTCTTTGGTACCACTCATTGTCATTGGGGTTGTTTATTTGGTTATCGTCTGTGTATTAACCGCCATTATGAACCGTGTGGAGAAAAACTATAACTACTATCAGTAAGGAGACTAGACTATGTTAAAAATTAGAAACCTATATAAAAGCTTTGGTAAGGTAGAGGTTTTAAAAGGAGTCGACTTAGATGTAGTAGAAGGTGAAATCCTCGTTATTGTAGGTCCTTCTGGTGGTGGAAAGACCACCTTACTCCGTAGTATTAACTGTCTTGAACGTTGTGAAGCGGGTAGTATTGTCATTAATGGTAAGGAACTCTTCAAAGATGGACACTACGCTTCTAAAAAAGAACTAACTGCTATTCGTAAAGATATCGGTTTAGTTTTTCAAGGCTTTAACCTTTTCCCACATCGTACTGTATTAGAAAATATTATAGAAGCTCCTACTAGGGTTTTAGGGAAAACAAAAAAAGAGGCTACTGAATCTGCCTTAGAAATTTTAGGTTTTCTTGGTCTAACAGATAAAGCAAACAATTATCCTTTTGAGCTTTCTGGTGGTCAAAAACAACGTGCTGCTATCGGTAGGGCTCTCGCTATGGACCCTAAACTTATGTGCTTCGACGAACCTACTTCTGCCTTAGATCCTTCTCTTACAGATGATGTAGCCAATGTCATTAAGAGCCTAAGTACTCAAGGTATGGCAATGCTCATTATCACCCATGATATGGATTTTGCTAAAAAAGTAGCTGATCGCATTGTATCTATGAATAATGGCATTATCCTAGAACAACATATTTATGAAGTCGCTGAAAACGACTAAAAGATAAAATAAGGCTACTAGCCCAGCTAATCTAAATGATTAATGGGCTAGTAGCCTCTTGTAATTATTCCCTTTATAATACTTCTGTTTGAAAGCATAAACTGCTCTGAATTTATTATTCTATATAAAGATCCGATAATTCAATTTTGATGGCAGACATATTATTACGAATAAGGGGGTGATATTCTTTGATTTCTTGTTCTCGTACCCTTTGAATAGGCAATTGGACTGTTACGATAGTCCCCACACCCATAGTACTATTCATTTGAATAACCCCTTCATGCTGTTCAACGAGAGATTTAACGAGGCTTAAGCCTAAACCACTTCCCTCCACTTGTGTATGTTGCTCTTTATTAATACGCATAAAACGATTAAATATATAAGGTAACTTTTCTTTTGGAATACCTAATCCAGTATCTTCTATTGTAATAAGGATTTTTTCATCCTGTACTTTAATCGTTACAAAAATTTGTCCCTCTCTTTTATTATACTTAATAGCATTAGATAATAGGTTTAGCATAATACGTTCAAACTTTTCAATGTCAATACTCACAATTAACTCCTCTATCTCCGTATCAAAAGTAACCTCTATATGGTTGGCCTTTGCATATTCTACAGTAGAAAGAGTAAGCTCTTCTATAAGTTCAACAATATTGCAATTTTCTTTATAGAGCTTTAAATAACCAGTCTCTATTCGCGTGGTATCAATGATGTTATTTACCAGTCTTAAAAGTCTATATGAATTTTGACGCATTACTTTAATTGATTTATTAATAATGTTTCTAGATATCTGTTCTTCTTTGTATGTATCTAATAACTGAATACTACTTAATAAGATATTAATAGGTGTTTTAAGTTCATGTGATAAATCTGTAAAAATTTGTGTTTTTATTCTATCTTTTTCTTGACTTTCATAAAAAAGCTGCTTATAAGAAATATCATCTAACAAAAGGGTAATTGTTCGCTCATCACCTTCTTTATCTGTCATAAACCAACAAACCTCTACTTCTTTTATTTGATTATCTAGGCTTTTTATTTTATTTTTTATAAGGCAAAAATCCTCCGAAATTTTTTGGAATTCTATTTTCTCTACAAACATGTTCATAAATTTAAAATAATCGATTTCTCGTGGATGTTCAACGCCTAAAACTGTCATGCCTTCCCTATTAATAAATTTTATTTGATACTCTTGCAATACTATAACTCCTACTGGCATAGCTTCTAATAGAATTCTATATTCATCCTTAGACATTTTTAATTTCTTATCTATGCTTTTTACTCTTACTACACTAATCACTAAAACATATCCAATAATGATGAATAAAAAAATACCTTCTATTATTAAGTAACCTAACATTCCTCTATCTAATTCATAGTAAGCTATATCCTTGTTTAGGAGTTCTATATCTTTAGGTAAACTTGAAATATCAATACCATATTTCTTTGCTGCTGCAACATCAATTATCTTTTTTTCTTGTTGCTCTATTAATTGAAGATTTTTTAAAGTATTACTCTCTAACATAATCATGGCCTCAGTAGCCACTTTTATACCATCTTCATAGGAAGAGTAAACAACACCTCCTACACTTCCTTCCCCTACATATATTTTATCTTGAACATAAATAGGACCTTTATAAATTTTCTTTACATACTCTATGTACTGGGAATATTTTATATTTTGATGATTACTCTTTTGATTAAACCCAGGGAGAAACATTGCTGTATTATTATTATTATAAAATCTATACTCCTCTATATCATCTAAGCATATGGGCTCTATATGAATACTGTATTGATGCGCATATCTATTAATTGTTTCCCTGAAACTTTCACTATCCATCCAATCTTTATAAATAATATAAAGCTTTTTAAGTCCTAAGTGATTTTTCTTTATAAATTCAATATTGTGAGCTATATTGCTAAGTTGCATCATACCTATATCTGCATCTTCTACATTTATTTCCGTATTTATGGGCTTGACCACTCCTAAAACAGGAACTTGTGGGAAAATTTCTACACCCTCTTCTTTTATAAATTCAAGAGCAGGTCTATCAATAGTAATGATAAGGTCTAATTTTATTTCTTTATACTTCAGCTGTAAATAGTTTTTAATACCTTTATTAAGATCATCATCTTGCAGCTTACTTTCTGCTCCTCCTAACTCTTCTTTAAATATGCTTACTTCTGATTTTTCATCAATGAACACATTTTCCATGCCTCGAATGATTTCATTATCTTCTAGCCATCCTCTTTCCCATGACTCTAAAATAAGTATTTTTTTTGCCTTTTTTACATCTTGCCCATAAAGTGTTCCTGCAACTAGTAATAGTATGCTACTTATAATCGCAACCTTTGCCATCTTCTTATACTTACTCATTCATTATTCCCCAATCTTAATTATTCCCCAGTGCTATATTATTTACTCTCATTGTATTACTTAAATTTTACTTTTTCAATTATTTTTAATAAACCGACAAATATCTCCAAAAATATTTTATTTGAAGCTCTTAAATCTATCTATTTAATGGAAGCTGGAGGCTCCGTTATTACCTTAAAACTTTTAGTTGCACCATCTAATTTATATGTTACTTTGATCTCTTCCTCCTGCTCAGAGTCTATCTCAATAACTAATTCACCTTCCACCACCCGCTGTGGTTCTATTTTGTTAGTTTCTAAAAGAGTATTTTTAATGGGTGCAATGACTCTACTTCCTTGAATTATTTCTATTTCTAAATCCTTTTCAGTATCAATAGGCTGCGCACCTATATTAGTAAATTTCAGCTCTAAATCAACTTGTGATAGCGTGTTTTTATCTACTTGCAGATTAGTACCATAGCTAATAACTTCTATCTTTATCGCCTTATTAAAAGGATTACCTATTTTAAGCTGATAAATATTCTCATCTGTTTTATTGCACCCCATTATTCCCAAAGTAATACCTACTATAAGAAAGAAAACAATTCTTCTTTTTAACATATTTTCTACGCCTTTCTTTACCTGTTTCTTAAAACATTTGTTTTATGATTCACTCTTATTATTTGATTTTATTACATTCTCATACCACTTAAAAATATTACTTGTAAATTAAGAATTTTTATATGATAAAAAGGCACCTTTTAACGGTTTTAAACGCCGTCTCAAGGTGCCTTGTTCTCTTTCTATTCTATTTTTATTTCAGTAATGTAGTATTCTAAGTAAAGCTCTTATCCTATCCATTTCTTAGATTTGAGAGAGTGCTTGCTCGATATCTGCAAGAATATCTTCAACATCTTCAATACCAATTGATAAACGAATCATTTCTTTGCTAACTCCTGCCGCAACTAATTCTTCTTCTGTAAGTTGTGAGTGAGTTGTACTAGCTGGGTGGATTGCTAGAGATTTAGCATCGGCAACATTGGCAAGAAGTGAAAAAAGTTCAAGCTTTTCTGTAAATTTCCTTGCCGCCTCTTCACCAGCTTTTACCCCAAAGGTAAAGATAGAGCCTGCACCTTTTGGTAAATACTTTTGTGCTAAATCATAGTATTTATCCCCTTTAAGGGATGGATAGCTTACCCATGCTACTTTGGGATGATTGGATAAATACTCAGCTACTTTTTTAGCATTTTCTACGTGTCTTTCTACACGAAGCGATAGGGTTTCAAGTCCTTGTAAAAATAAGAAGGCATTAAATGGACTAAGCGTTGCTCCTGTGTCACGAAGTAAGTTTACACGTGCTCTTAAAATAAAAGCTAACTCACCAAAGGCTTCTGCTGGTACAAGTCCATGATAGCTTGGATCTGGAGCTGTAAAATCTGGAAATCTCCCGCTTGCTGCCCAATCAAAGTTCCCCCCATCTACGATAATACCACCGATGCTTGTGCCGTGGCCACCAATAAATTTAGTTGCAGAATGTACAACAATATCTGCACCAAACTCAATAGGTCTTACAAGATAAGGTGTACCAAAGGTATTGTCTACAATAAGTGGCAATTTATAGTGATGTGCTAAAGTGGCAATGGCTTCGATATCTGCTACAT
This sequence comes from Sporanaerobium hydrogeniformans, assembly GCF_002735925.1. Classification (GTDB taxonomy): domain Bacteria; phylum Bacillota; class Clostridia; order Lachnospirales; family Cellulosilyticaceae; genus Sporanaerobium; species Sporanaerobium hydrogeniformans. The sequence goes on from NZ_PEDL01000009.1 coordinate 8,245, forward strand.
TGGTGCGTGGGTTACCAATCGTTTCTATATATAAGGCTTTTGTTTTATCATTAATCTTACCTTCAAAGTCTTCTATGCTATCAGGATTTGCAAAATGAGTAGTAATACCATATTTGGTCAAAGTATGGGCAAAAAGATTGTGTGTACCACCGTATAAGGTATTCGCTGCTACAATTTCATCTCCTGCACCTGCAATATTGATAATTGCATAAGTAATGGCTGCAGAACCAGATGCTACAGCAAGAGCTGCTTTACCACCTTCAAGAAGAGCTATACGCTTTTCAAAAACATCTGTCGTTGGATTCATAATACGCGTATAAATATTACCTGGTGTCTTAAGCCCAAAAAGATCTGCACCATGCTGAGCATCATCAAATACATAAGATGTCGTTTGATAAATAGGTACTGCCCTTGATTTAGTAGTAGGATCTACTTCTTGACCGCCGTGAACTTGTAGTGTATTAAATTTGTAATCTGCCATTTTAAAATTCCTCCTCATTAATGTGATTATTTTTATAAATCCACCCTATCCATTCTCTCTTTAGATAACAAAAACCCTCTTCCTAAGAAGAGGGTGCTCTATTTACAAGCAAACCTTATCTCTCAGGATTTCCTGCTGGAATTAGCACCTTGCATTTACTGCTGGTTGCTGGGTTTCATGGGGCCAGTCCCTCCACCTCTCTGGATAAGTTTTTCGATTTATTTAATTCATTGTATTCCTATAACTTTACTATGTCAATACTTTTTAGAAAAAAATAAATATTTTTATAGGTATACTAGGTTTTATTTCTTACTTGTAATATAGCCCCCTCCAACTGGATAAGAGCTTTCTCTAGTATTTGGCGGGGACAAGCAATATTTATACGTTCAAAATCTTCTCCTGATTTACCAAAGAGTGCACCTTCATCTAACCAAAGTTTTGCCTTATTTACTATTAAATCTTGCCTCACCTTTGGGTTTAACCCTAAGCCATTACAATCAATCCACACTAAATAAGTCCCTTCTGGCTCTACTAATTTAAGCTCTGGAAGTCGTCTCTCTAAAAAACACCTCACAAAGGCAAGGTTCTCAAAAAGGTATCTTTTTAACTCCTCTAACCATTCTTCTCCATAGGTATAAGCTACCTCACAAGCTTTAAGCCCCATTATATTAAGTTGACTATAAGCATTTTTTTGTAATTCTTTCTTAAATTGCTCTCTAAGCATTTTATCTTGTATAAAAATATTGGATACTTGTAAACCTGCCAAATTAAATGTTTTACTGGGCGCTGTACACGTTATAGTATGCTGTGCATACTCTGGCTTAATATTAGCAAAAATACTATGTTCATGACCTTCATATACAAAATCAGAGTGAATTTCGTCTGCTACGATATAAACATTATGTTTGATGCAAATATCTCCTAATCTACTAAGCTCCTCCTTCGTCCATACTCTACCTACTGGATTGTGAGGACTACAAAGCACTAAAAGTTTTACCTTATTAGTAATAATTTGTTTTTCCAAAGTCTCAAAATCCATCGTATATTTATTATTTCTATAAATCAATTCATTTTTAATAAGTCTTCTATTATTAGCCTTAATAGTTTTAGCAAAAGGGTAATAAACAGGCTCTTGAATCATCACTGCATCATTTTCTTGTGTGAGTGCTCTAATAGCTACCGCAATAGCATAAACAACTCCTGGCGTTTTAACAAGCCAAGAAGGTTCTACCTTCCATCCAAAGCGCCTTTCATACCAACTCGCTACTGCTAGAAAGTAATCATTTTTTTGTTCTGAGTAACCATAAATACCATGTTCGCTTACCTTTATTAGTGCTTCACGTATCTCTGGCAAGGTTTGAAAATCCATATCTGCAACCCATAGGGGTAAAATATCTACGGGCTTTCCATTTTCTTCTATAAAATCATACTTAATAGAGTTAGTATGTGACCGATTAATAAGCTCATCAAAATTATATTTCATCTTGTATGCCTCCTATTTAACAAACAATCCCCCTTCCTAAGAAGAGGGATTGTTCTCACCTTCAAAAGATAAGCTATTTAGTTAATTGTAGCTACTTAAGACTACATCATAAATGTCTTCAATGAGTCTTAATCCTCCTTTAAACCCTACATAACCTGTTGTGAGTACCAAACGATAAGGTGATGGATTTTCAATGGATAAGAAATCATAATCTTTTTCTTTAGCTAAATATTTATCCCAACCTGCGCCTAAGATAAGGCCTCTTCCTGGATGTTGGATTTCTCTAATTTTCTCCTGTGCCTCACCACCACTTGGCGTAAAGTAGAGAGGGATTTCCTTTTTATCAGAAGTAGACTTTAAGATCTCTTCGATATAGCCTTGCTGTGACTTAGGTGTTTTATCCGTAACAAAAACCTCTTTAGGTACGATGCCTACCTCATGAAGTAAAAATTTAGACAAACCTAATACATAACTGGAATCACCTATAATATGTGCAAAACTAGGGAGCCCATAACGGAACTCTGTAAGGAAGGTTGCCAAACTATCGATTTCTGCATAGTAGGCCTTTTCTTCTCTTTTAATAAATGCTAAAGCTTTCACCTCGTCTAAGTCTGCACCTTTCTCATTAGCAAATGCTAAAAGTTCTTGTAAAAAGCGAGTAGTTTCATTAGCCCCAATAGGTAAAAAAGGAAATTCATAATAGGGTTGTTGGTACTTTTTCTCCAGATTCTTGACAATCTCCTTACCAAACCAAGGCGATACAAGAATATTGAAATTAGCTTCAGGAATAGTCTTCCATTCAGCCACCCCATTAGAGTAAGGTCCAAATAAAATATTGACTTCTAATCCAAGCCCCTCTAGTAAATACTTAAATTCAAATAAATTACCCTTCCAAAACTGATCTTGATAAGGAATAGAGGCAAATAAATTAACTAATTTTTTATTCTTTACTTTCTTTCTATCATAAAACTTATCTACAAATTGATCAATAATAGCATTCACTACTTTGCTGTGTGCCACGATATTACTTGAAGTAAATCCCGCTGTTTCTACTTGAACGATAGGCTTATCTTCTTCTGCAAACTCACTTACTACAGATTCAATGTCATCTCCTACAATAGCAGCTGTACAGCCCGTGAGTACCACTTGAAGGTCTGTATCTAATACTCTGTACGTATTTTTGATATTTTCTCTTAGTTTATCAAGTCCACCAAATACGACCTCTTTCTCCGAGAAGTTCGTACAAGGTGCTGTATTTCCTCCTGCATAACCTGTTGCTCTTTCAAAAAAACGACTCACCATCATGCCACACCCTGGACCAGCGTGCAAAATAGGTACAGCTTTCTCTATAGCCGTAACGGTCTGCAATGCTCCAATAGCACAGGTGATACGTTGTTGCTCTATTGTATTAGCCATTTTGTTTTCCTCCTAAAAGCTTACCCGATTCTTGTTCTAACCACCATTTGGTATAGGGATTCATAGCATGTTTAGAAAAATTCTTTACAAATTCATCATTTTCTATCACTTCTATAAGTCTTTTACCATAACGTACAATGCCTTCATAACCCATAGAATAGTGTTCATCCCCTATTAGCAAGGAAGGAATACCCAACTTAGCCCCCCATAAAGTCATCCCACCATGACGAGCAAGAAGAACATCTGGCCTTACCTTATTTAAGGAATTCACCAATTGATACTCTTGCTTGTTACATACATTATAATGTGGTACGTCACCATAGTCCTCTACTACATGAGCAAGAGCATCCGCCTCCACTGACTCATTGTCATAGAGTGGATCATGGTGAAAAATGGCTGCACCTACTGCTTTCATTCCTAATTCACTTAAAATAGCAACAAGAGAATGCCCATGAGAAGCTCCTCCTGTTACATAGGCTGTCTTACCTTCTAATTTTTTTCTTATCTTTGCAATCTGAGGAAGCCATTCTTCTTTTTGTATCTTGAGGAAGTCTTCTACCTCTGCTTCTTTATGCGTTATTTTTCCTAATTCACGGAACCATCTATCTGTTTGAGGAATACCGTAAGGAGCTGAGGTTTTAATCTCTGGCACCCCATACTTTTGTTCTAGAGCTGCTCCTAGATAAGAGCCTAATGTGGCACAAATCTGCACACTAGCTATTGCTTCTGAGCTTCTGCTAAGCTGTTCCACTGTAGAATAAGGTGTTACATAATTAGGCTTAAGTCCTAATTCTTTAAACCATTTTCCAAAGACGTCTGAACCCCAAAAGTTAATGACATTGACCCTATCCTCTTGTTTTTTCTCAGGAGCTTTTATCAGCTTTCTAGCAATGGCATGGTAGCCGGCATCAAAGCCTGTCGTCCAAATCTTAGAGCGAAAACCCTCACAGTAAATCCCGATAACAGGGATGCCTAATTCATCTGCCATTTCATCGGTAATAGATTCTACATCATCTCCGATAATCCCTACTGCACAAGTGGTTGCCACAAAAATCACTTTAGGGTCGACCTTTTCATAAACCTCTTTAATAGCTGTTCGTAGCTTTTGACTTCCTCCATAAATCGTATCCTTTTCCTCTATATCCGTTGAAAAAAGCTTACGTTGAGTAGGGTTTGCTACTCCTCTTAAATCACCATTTTGCTGATACGTAAAGTCAAATTCGTGTAAACAGCCTAAGCACCCTATAGGCCCATGACTAATAACTGCTGCATCTTGAATCATAACTACCGTACAAATCGCTTGTGCGACTGAACACCCTATTGTTTGGTTAAACTGATGATTTCCCTCCTTCAGCTTACCGCATCTCGCATGACCTACTAGTTCCTTTGCACTTCCGCAATAACCCGTGATAGATCCTAGCCTGGTTTCACGAATGGCTACCTCTGGTAAATCTAAATTTAATTTACTCATTTTCTCCTCCATCTATCTTCTTATTCTCAGCCTTAAACCTCTTTTTTTAACAAAAACCTTTGGCTTTTAGCCATGCGAAAAGGTTTCTACCACCTCTTTATCATAGAGTTCCTTATGTAAGCTTTGTCCTTTGCCTGGTATGCCACATGCATCTGCCCTACAGTGTTTGCAGTGTCTAAATACCTCTAAATACTCGCTAGCTTCCTTTCTCACCCGTTCTAATAGCATACAACTGGGTGCCTTAATATCAGCTAGTTCGTGTTGAGGAATGAGGGGAATAATATTTAAAAGGGATGCACCTAGTTCCTTAGTGACCTTGGCAATCTCCTTCACATGTTCATCATTAATACCAGGGATAAGTACTGTATTAATTTTAACCAATATCCCTAGTTCTACGGCCTTTTTGATGCCTTTTAGTTGCGCTTCAATAAGCTTGTTTGCCCCTTGAAGCCCAGTCAGTTTTTTACCCTTTTCATCAATGACATAAGCAATTATTTGGCTTAAAATATCTGGTTCTACAGCATTTACCGTTACTGTAATAGTCTCCACACCTACTTCTTTAAGCCTCTCTACCTTATCATATAGCTTTAAGCCATTAGTGCTTAAGCAGCTAATAAGCTCAGGATATGTCTTTTTCATAATGGCAAATGTCTCTAAAGCGTAATCTGTAGCTAATGTATCTCCTGGCCCTGCTATCCCTACTACTTTTAGCTCAGGACAAAGTGTCAAGGCTTTATCTACTATAGCTGGCGTCTCTTCAGGCTTAAGAAGAAGAGAACTTACTCCTGGCCTGATTTCTCCTTTATTAAATCCTCTTTTGCAAAATCGGCATTGAATATTACAACTTGGACTTACAGGTAAATGGATCCTTCCACTCTTGTGGTGTGCCTCCTTGCTTAAGCAGGGATGATTTTTTACTAAATGATCAAACTGATTAGCGTGCTTATGACCTCCTATTTGAGTCATCTCTATCCCTCACTTTCTATCTAGGATTCTTCTTTATTAAAAGTTATTTTCTATTTGTCCTTTTTAGATTCTCTAATATTTCTTGTACCTCCCTAGACATTTCATAGGCTTCTATCCCATGCCTTCGGAGTTCATCATAGGCTCCTGGCCCTATCCTTGAAACAAATACAAATTTACAATCACTAATTATCCCAATAGTCTTTTCCAAGGCTTCTATACTATGTTCAAACTCTTGGCAAGACGGTGTATTACTTCTTTCTTCTATGAACGTCACTTGCTCTGCACTTTTAATCTCATAAACTTGAAATTGGGGTGTTCGCCCAAAGTGCTGATTAACCACAATGCCATCACTACTTGCAAATGCTACTCTGTAGGCCATGTTTTCTCCTCCTATATCTTATAGTCATCTACAAGACCATCCATTAAGCCATATTCGATAAGAATTTCTTCTAAGCGCTCTGATGCCATAGGCTTTGGAATGACAAACATATCATTCTCATCTATATGTTTTGCTAAATCTCGATACTCTTGTGCTTGAGCCGCTTGTGGGTCATATTCAATAACTGTTTTTCTACGTATTTCTGCTCGCTGTACCACATTATCTCGTGGTACAAAGTGAATAAGTTGGGTTCCTAACTCCTTAGAGAAGGCTCTCAGCAAATCTAGCTCTCTATCTACATTTCTACTATTACAAATAATGCCTCCCAATCTTGCCCCACCTTTGTTAGCATACTTTTGAATTCCTTTGGAGATGTTATTGGCTGCATAAAGTGACATCATTTCACCCGAAGCTACAATATAAATTTCTTTAGCTTTCCCTTCACGAATGGGCATTGCAAAACCACCACATACTACATCACCTAATACATCATAAAACACATAGTCTAAGTCCTCGGCATAAGCTTCTAACCTTTCAAGTGTACCAATAGAAGTGATGATACCACGTCCTGCACAGCCTACTCCAGGCTCAGGACCACCTGATTCTACACAACGAATCCCTTTAAAGCCGTTCTTTAAAATAGTAGTAAGTTCAATGTCCTCTCCTTCATCTCGAATCGTATCTAGCACTGTTTTCTGAGCTAGACCCCCTAGTAAAAGTCTTGTAGAATCCGCTTTTGGGTCACAACCTACTACCATAATTTCTTTACCTAATTCTGCAAGCCCAGCAGTCAAATTTTGCGTGGTAGTGGATTTACCGATTCCTCCCTTTCCATAAATCGCTACCTGTCTTAATGTCTCTTTTGGCATTTTTATTTTCCTCCCTATTTCGTCTCATTTTCTTGTTTTATTTTTTATATCCTTTTGCAACCTTGAAGCCCTACCTACCTTTATCAATGGTAGAGCTTCGTTGCTTTTCACTATTTATTTAGCTGGAATAACAGCCCCATTGTATTTCTCTTCGATAAAGGTTTGAATCGCATCACTACGAAGTGCCTCTACTAAAGCTTTAATGGCGGGATCATCCTTCTTTTCTTCCTTAACCGCCACAATGTTTGCATAAGGTGAATCTGCTGCTTCTCTAAAAAGGTATTTAGTCGTATCTACACCTGCTTCAAGTGCTTTGTTGGTGTTGGTGATATACACATCAAAGTCTTGTGCTAAGCCTATAATTTGAATGGAGTCAATCTCTACAATTTCAATGGGCTTAATGTACTCTATGATATCTTTAACAGAAGCCTTAAGCTCTTTTAAATTCGGATCTAACTTAATAAAACCTGCTTGCTCTATAATTTTTAAAGCACGGTATGCGTTGGTTGCATCATTAGGGATAATAAACTTGGCATGCTCAGGTATTTCTTCTGTTTTGGTGTACTTAACCGAGTAAGCTGCAATAGGTTCTACATGGATGTTTCCTACATTAGCAATCTTTGCACCATTAGTCTCGTTATATTCTTCTACATAAGGCCAGTGAGCAAAAAAGGCAAAGTCTACTTCTCCATTATTTAGCTTATCTAACCAAGTGGCATCTGAAGCTGTTGAAACAATTTCTACCTCGATCCCCTTTTCTTTTAGAATAGGTTTAACCTCATTCATCAAATCATTATGAGGTACGAGGTCTGCTAAACCAATGAGCTTACTTCCTTTTGCCTCCACTGACTTTGCTTCTTCCTGCTTCTGTACCTGTGGGATAGGGCTTGAAGTAGCCGTTTCTTTTTGACCTACCCCATTGCAACCTACTAATGCTCCAATTAATCCTAAGCTTACTAATGTAACCCATACATTTTTCTTCATATCTCATCTCTCCTTTTATTTTGATTTTTAAATTTTAAAATTTTTATCTATTCACTTATATCTGTATTTACCTTTAAAACTGACGTTAGCCATTTCTTAAGACCAGATTTATTTTTTCTTTGAACTTCACCTATTAAATACCATTTCTTTAAAAATAGTTTAGAAACAAAATCACCTACCCCTTGCACCACTTGAACAATTAGGATAAGTACCAACACTGTTGCAAGTAGTACATCGTGTTGAAATCGGTTAAAGCCAAACCTTACAGCAATGTCTCCAATTCCTCCTGCACCAAAGTTACCTGCTAGGGCTGTCATAGAAATCACTGCAATAACAGCGACGGTAAAGGCTCTTATTAGTGAAGGAAATGCCTCTGGTAACATAACCGACAGTAAAATTCGAAGGTTTCCTGCTCCCATTGCTTTTGCTGCTTCAATCTTTCCTTTAGTGACTTCTAAAAGGCTACTTTCAACTAGTCTGGCAAACATGGGTACACAGCTTGCTACCAGTGCAATAATACAAGCATTAGAACCATAAGCTTTACCTACTAAAATCCTTGCAATAGGAAGCATTAGTATAATAACAATCATCTGAGGCAACGAACGTAAACAATTAATCACTATTCCCAAGCCTTTATTGAGCCACCCAATGGGATTCAAACCTTCTGGACTTGTAAGTACTAAGATTAGTCCTAAAAGAACGCCAATAATGAGTGTAAAGAGTGTGGATATTGCCACCATGTAAAGTGTATCTCCAATAGCTGGCCACAGCGTCTCCCATACTGGTTTTGTAAAAGCGTTTTTAAAGACTTCCCAAAAGGAATATTTATATAAACTCATATTCCCTCACCTTCTTCCACCCACTGCTTCTGTTGGAACTCAGAATGAATCTTTATAAAAAGCTTACCTGTATGACTATGAGGATTTAGAAAAACCTCTCTTACTGTACCTTGCTCTGTTATCTCACCCTGCTCTAGAATAGCCATGTTGTTGCAAATGTACTTAATTGCCTCCAATTCATGCGTAATAAGAATAATAGTTATCCCTAATTTTTGATTAATTTCCTTTAATAAATCTAGTACAGATACCGTTGTTTGAGGATCTAATGCACTGGTCGCTTCATCACTTAAAAGTACATCTGGATTATTAGCAAGCGCCCGAGCAATCCCTACTCTTTGCTTTTGTCCCCCTGAAAGCTGCCCAGGGTAAGCATGTATTTTATCACTCAGACCCACTAGTTCAAGGATTTCTTTAACCCTTTCTTTCATTTGCCTTTTTTCATACTGGGAAAGCTTTAAAGGATAGGCTACATTTTGATAGACTGTTTTAGATTCAAATAAGTTAAAGCTCTGGAAAATCATACCTATCTTCTGCCTTTGGATATTAAGTTCTCTTTTAGTGAGCTTTGTCATCTCTTGCTGACCTATTCTAATGCTTCCTTTATCTGGTTCCTCTAGACGATTAAGACACCTAACTAAAGTAGATTTACCTGCCCCACTAAAACCAACTATCCCAAAAATATCGCCTTTAGTTATTTTTAAATTGATCCCTTTTAAAACCTCTATATTTTGATTTGTGCTATAAAAGGTTTTGTGTAAATCCTTTATTTCGATAAACACCTCTTCCATCTGCTCTCCTCCTTTAAACAAAATAAAAAACTACTTCTTTGTATAAGAAAGTAGTTTTGCAGAAAATCTATGGCTACTCTCTTATCTTTCAAACCTTATGGTTTGTAGGAATTAGCACCTTGAATAACTAAGTTATCCTGGTTGCCGGGCGTCATTGGGCCAGTCCCTCCGCCTCTCTGGATAAGAATTTAAAACGTTTTTAATTTCCTAGTATTACTATATGTTTAGTATTGTATTTCCATTACATTACTTTGTCAATATATTTTTTATATTTTGCTTATTATTTTTAGTAATAGGTCTACCTCTTTGTTGCATAGAGTAATAACACCAAGCAAAAAGGAGCTATCACTATGGAGGATCCTAGAAATGATAACCTACTATCAGAAGCACTCTGCCAATATAAAAAATGGGTACAACAAGAGTATTTAAATTGTCTCCCTAACTTTTGTGCTTGTCCTCCTCCAAATTGCTCTTATCCTATTACACTATTTAAAATTGAGCTCCTCCCGAAGTCTATAAATCCTTCCTTTTTTACCTTTATCCTAAATGCTCTAGGAAATCTAAAAGATGTCTTTGGATACATCTTAGAATCTTCTTCTAATGCCCTTCAATTTTATATAGGTCTAAAAACAATAAGTGACACTTCTAGTTCTGTTAAACTACTTACAAATGGACTTTTAAGCACCTTTCCTGGTGCCGTGTTTTATCAGCTATCTCCTCAAGATAGTAAGCTTCTTTTAAAAAAATGGTTTAATCCTAACCTTTACGATACACTGAGCTGTAGCTTGGTTATCCCCAATACTACAGATAGTACACATTCACCTATTAATGAAAAGTTTTTATCGCTTATGAAACAGGAGGAATTTCTAGCTTTTTTCTTAGCTATTCCTTTTACTTACTGCGAAATCAAATGTCTGATTGAACAATTAGAAACCTTATCTCAAACACTTTCTTCATTCTCTCAGACTAATTATAGTTTTTCTTGTAACACTTCTAAAAGTATTGCTTTACATCGTTCTAACACTATTTCCAAAGCTAATGGTTCTTCTTGTACCTGTACCACTGGCTTTACAGAAGCTCGCAATAGTTCTAACTATGTCCTTATCACGCCATCTACTTCTTTTCCCCTCACCGGTACTCGTTCCCTAAATCTTAGTGTTTGTCGCAACGAAACAAAAGGCTGTGTGGATACAGATAGTAAATCTACTGCAGAAGCTACGAATAAGACAGATACACTCTCCAATGGTACAATTCATCAAAAAAATACTCAAACTGCTAACAATGATGTTATTTTATTTTCTAATCAAAATAAGGCAGTTAGTGAAGCCCTCTCTCGATTAAATATGCTTATTTCACGCCTTGTAGCAGCCTCACAAGGACCCATGTTTGCTTTTAGTTCTTACTTTTTATCTCCTTCTAAAGCAACAAGTATACGAGCAGCTTATACCTATACAGGATTAGCTAAAGATCCGACTGCCAACTTACAAGATAGCTTTGTTATCACTTGGGATAAGGAGGAACCTTGTTTTTCCCTTCTCTTAGAAACCTTGCAAACTTTTACACCTCTACATTTTCGTCCAACTCATGAAGCATCAGATGTTGTTACTAGTTCCGTTCTTATTACCTGTGCAGAGCTTTTAAATAGCTTTTATTTTCCATCCCCCTCTTAATTTTTTGTAAGAAGACTGTTTGTTCTTGAACAGTCTTTTTTGTTTTTTTAATCTTATATTTAAATTGGACTTGCATGAAATCATGAGAACAAAAATATAATACCAAGTAAATAAACCTATTTACTTGGTATTATATTTGTTGTATACTTTGATTTAATTCAAAGAAATTTTCTTTCTATTTTGTCTAAACCTTAAAGGAGGTATAAATATGCATTTTAATTCAAAAGTCATACACGGTGGTATATCAGAAGACGCGGCAACAGGTGCCGTAAGTATTCCTATTTATCAAACTTCAACCTATAGGCAATCAGCTATTGGTCAACACAAAGGCTATGAATACTCTCGAACAGGTAACCCTACACGTGAAGCTCTAGAAGCACTCATCACTGAGTTAGAAGGGGGTGTTGCTGGCTTTGCCTTTGCTTCCGGTCTAGCAGCCTTATCTACTGTGCTTATGCTCTTCCAAACAGGTGACCATATTCTTTTATCCGATAATGTCTATGGAGGAACTTTCAGAGTGGTGGATAAGGTTTTTGCTCCATTGGGTCTTACTTATTCTTTAGTAGACACTTCTAACTTAGAAGAAGTGGAAAAAGCCATTACTCTTCAAACAAAAGCAATTTTTATTGAAACACCTACTAATCCTTTAATGAAATTAACAGACTTATCTGCTCTTGCTGCTCTTGCAAAAAAATATCAACTTTTATCCGTAGTAGATAATACATTTTTAACCCCTTATTTACAACGTCCTATTGAGCACGGCATTGATGTTGTCGTTCATAGTGCCACCAAATATCTCGGGGGGCATAGTGATTTGGTTGCTGGTCTAGTAGTTGTAACTACACCTGAACTTAAAGAACGCCTCCATTTTTTGCAAAATGCAGTAGGTGCTATATTAGGACCACAAGATAGTTGGCTTCTCATGCGAGGTATTAAGACACTTGCTGTTCGTCTAGATAAGGCTCAGGAAAATGCCAAGAAAGTTGCTGATTTTTTAAATACTTTACCTGAGGTAAAAAAGGTCTATTATCCTCATATAGGAGCTATGCTTTCCTTTGAATTAGATACACCAGAAAGAGCAGCCAAACTAGTGGAAAAGGTCCAAATGATTGCTTTAGCTGAAAGTCTAGGTGGTATCGAAAGCCTTATTTGTCTTCCCGCTGCTATGACACATGCCTCTATCCCTAAAAAGCAACGTGAAAAGCTAGGAATTAAGGATAGTTTACTTCGCCTATCTGTTGGTATTGAGGATAGTGAAGATATCATTAATGACCTCAAGCAGGCACTTGGATATATCTAAATAAAAATATAAGGAGGCTTTAAAATGCATTATATAAATGATATCCGGGATTTAATTGGCAATACCCCTTTACTTAAGTTAAACCATCTTGCTCCAGAAATAGAGGCCAATATCTTTGCTAAATTAGAATATTTAAATCCTGGTGGTAGTGTGAAAGACCGAGTAGGTCTTGAAATACTTGAAGCTGCTGAAAAGGAAGGAAAGCTTCTACCTGGTTATACCATTATTGAAGCAACTGCTGGTAATATGGGAATTGGCCTTGCCATGGCAGCCTTTGAAAAGGGCTATGAAGTGAAGCTCGTTGTACCTGCTAAATTTGCTCTTGAAAAGCAAATTCTTATGAAAGCTTTGGGTGCAGAGATTATTATTACCCCTACTGAGGAAGGGATCGAAGGTGCTATTCGCAAAGCTAAAGAACTAGCAGATACTATCCCTTCTTCCTTCACCCCTAGCCAGTTTGAAAATAGACATAATATTTATGCTCACTTCAAAACAGGCAGAGAAATCTATGAGGCTTTAGATGGACAAATTGACATCCTTGTAGCTGGTGCTGGTTCTGGTGGAACGGTTATGGGTATTGCCACCTATCTTAAAGCTCAGAATCCAAAGATTAAAGTAGTACTTGCAGACCCTGTAGGCTCTATCCTAGGTGGTGGTGAAGAAGGAAGCTATCACATCGAAGGTATTGGTAATCACTTCATACCTAGTATCTTTGACCCTTCCGTTATTGATGAGGTAGAAAAAATTTCTGATGAAGAGGCCTCTTATTATGTTCAGCTCCTTGGTAAAAAAGAAGGTGTTTTAGTAGGAGCATCCTCCGGTGCTGCCGTTGCTGCTTCCATTAAGCAAGCCTATAAAGCTCAAAAAACTGTTAACATTGTTACAGTCCTTCCAGATAGAAGCGATCGCTACTTTAGCCAAAACCTCTACGACTTTGATCTTCGCCTTTCTGACTTTCGCTTTAAAGCTTTATTTGATAACTGGGCAGATGCTTATGACGGCACTATTATGGCTTCTACAGGAGAATACCTAGAAGTTTTCGAAAATTACGATAGTATTCTTAAGGATACTGTCGCTGCCATTCATAAGCCAGAAGGGGCTTTGGTCTTAGACCTTGGTTCAGGAACAGGTAATCTTGCTCATCAAGCAGCTCTTGCAGGTTATAGGGTATTAGGCATTGAACCTAATGAACGCATGCGTCAAATCGCTAAGGCAAAATACCCCTCTATTACCTTCCTAGAGGGTACCTTCCTCAACCTACCTCACTCAGATGAACAAGTAGATGCCATTATCAGTAGCTATGCCTTCCATCATCTATCTGATCAAGAGAAGGGGGCTGCTATTAAACTCTTTGCTAGCAAGCTTAAAAACCATGGTAAAGTTATCTTTGCCGATACTACCTATGCCTCTGTCGAAGCACAAAAATCTCTCTTACAAGAGGCTGAAGCCAAAGGTTATAAATCGCTTACTCGTGATTTAAAAACAGAATTCTATACCACACACCAAGTGCTTGAAAAGCTCTTTAAAAATCAAGGTTTTAGTATTCAGTTCGTCCAAAAAAATAAGTTTGTATGGATTTTAATTGCTACTAAAGAAACTTAGAACTTCTTTGTACAAAACAGAGAAGATTATGCCATAAAATACAAAAATCGATAGACTCACTTAAGTGAGTCTACCGATTTTTGTTTCATAACTATATTTATTCTACCTAATTAAGTATTTAATTTATTTTTGAGCCGTTAAAGTTTCGATTACTTCTATCACTTCATCTATGCAAGAGCCACAAGCCATACCTACTCTTGTTACTTCTTGTACCTCTTCTAATGTGGTGGCGCCATTATCGATAGCATCTTTTATATCTTGCACAGTAATGCCAAAGCAAGTGCAAACCATATCTTCCATGTTCATAGTGAACCTCCTCCAAACTTATTACATTATACCCTAGTCTCTATCTTGAAACGCCATTCGAACCATACTCTTTTATTATTTACTTATAGGTCCTCATCCATTGCTTCATTCAGGGATTTTTTATTCATTCTTAGTTTAACGAAAGTCTTTTTTGTTCACAAGAAGGCACTTTTTCGTAATGTAGTATCTTTTTTGATACTCTAAAGACTACCTATCTGCTTTTGTCACGCGACGCAGCCGTCCTTTTATAGGTGTTGTTTGAAGCGTCCTTAGGACCTTATCCCCCTTATTGTTAAGGATTTCCACAAAGGTGGATACATCTAAAATATTAATAATCCCTATATCTTGAGCTGTTATCCCTGGTAAATTACAAAGAGTACCTACAATATCTACTGGACGCATCTTTGTTTTTTTACCCGCATTAATGTGCAGCTTCATGATTTCCTCATTAAGTTTCGTACCCTTTTCCTCTACATGTTCTAGCCTCGTATACATCTTAAGTTTAAAATCTTGCCTTTGCTTTTCTACTTCTTCTTGATCGGGGAAAGTTCCCTGCGAAATAGAATAGCCAACGTACTCTTCTATATTCTTTAAATAGTAGTGATCTCTTGGACTTACAAAAGTAATAGCTTTTCCTTTTTTATTACCACGTCCTGTACGACCAATACGATGAACATAACTTTCTTTATCCTCTGGCAAATCATAGTTCACTACATGTGTTACATGGTCAATATCAATCCCTCTAGCTGCTACATCTGTTGCTACTAAATAACGAAAAGAACCTTTTCTAAAATCCTCCATCACTTGAAAGCGTTCCTTTTGCTCCATTCCACCATGAATTTTTTGAACCCTATACCCCTTACTTATTAAGTCCTCATAAACTGCATCTACCTGTACTTGAGTATTGCAAAAAATCATACAGCTTTCAGGATTTTCTAAAATAGTAAGTTGCTCAAGTAAGTTTATTTTTTCCTCTTCCAAAATGTCATAACGATATTGTGCTACTTGATCAGATGCCACACTAGCTGCCTCTATCTCTATAAGAGTTGGTTCTTTCATATATGCTCTACTAAGGTCCTTTATATCTTTTGGAAGTGTAGCCGAAAAAAGTAAGGTTACTCTCTCTTTTGGTAATTGATTAATAATGCTTTGTACTTCCTCCATAAAACCCATACGAAGCATTTCATCTGCTTCATCAATGACCAAGTACTGAATTTCTGAAGTATCCCATGTGCCTTTTTCTAGATGGTCTAAGGTACGCCCTGGTGTGCCTACCACTACATGGGTTTTTTGTTTCATTTGCTTAGCTTGGAGGTGAAAAGGTGCCTTGCCGTAAAGGGCTACTACCTTAATACGCTTAAAACGTCCAATATGAAAAAAGTCTTCACTCACTTGTGTTGCTAACTCCCGTGTAGGCGTAAGTATTAATGCCTGTGGTTTATTTTCCTCCCAATTTATCCTTTCACAAATAGGGATTGCAAAGCTAGCTGTTTTCCCACTTCCTGTCCTCGACTTAACAATAATATCCTTCCCTTCTAATACATGAGGTAGGGTTTGTTCTTGAACAGGAGTTGGTTCTTTATAGTTTAAAAGCTCAATGGCCTTTAAAAGGTCTTGGGATAAATTATACTCATTAAATGATGGTGCTTTCATAGGTTCATCTCTTTCTTTTGAATTTATAAGATACGAATTTTACCTCTTTCTAAGGCAACAATTCCCTTCTTCTCAAAGCCTTTAAGTATTCGGCTAACCACTTCTCTTGAAGAGCCTATATCAATGGCTAACTTTTCATGGGTTGTATAAATAATATTTGTTTTTGAATGTTCTTTATAGGCATCTAAATAATCTAAAATGCGTTTTTCAATGCTATCAAAAGTAATCTTTTCTAAAGTATTTACAACGCTATCAAACTTACCATATAGATTCTGAAAACTATATTTTAAATAATTAACATCATTTAATAAATAGTGTTCAAAAATAGATATAGGAACAATAGCTAAGATAGCCTCCTCCTCTACCTCAGCAAAAGCAAAGGTTGGTTGATGTGTTAAAGCGCAGAGTATGGTCATAAAACAACTATCTCCTTTTTTAAGGCGATAGAGAGTGACTTCCCGTCCTTCTTCATTGATACGGTATACCCGAAGTGTTCCCTGTAAAATAAAAGAAAATCCACAGCAAACCTGCTCACTGTTAATCAGTTTATAACCGGCTTTATACTTTCTTTCACAAAGGCTTTGTTCAATGATATGTTGTACCTCTTCAGATAAGGTGTTTAAAAAAGCATAGTCCTTCTTTAACTCTTCTAATAGCTTCATAGCCTCTCCTTTTACCAATCCCCATTTTGATTGTATTATTACTATTTACATTTATAGTAGTACTTATAAAAATTTCATAAAAAAACAGTAGCCCCCTTACCCGCAAATGGTGTGCTACTGTCTTTATAAGCAATACTAAAAGAGTTCTGCCAGTTGCCTAAGCAACTAGAATCGTATAAAGAAGGACGTTCTCACATCCTTCTTTTTCTTATAGTATATCACAATCTTTTTCTTTTCTTCAAGAGGATAATGTTTAACTATCCTATTTTTCTATAAATCCCAATGCTTCTAATGTTTTATAACCCCCTGTAATGTTTTTACATTTAAAGCCATTTTGTTTAAGGATCCTTTCTGCTATATAAGCCCTTATGCCTACAGCACAGTATATCCAGTATTCCTTTTGTGGGTCTAATTCACTTAAACGTGTTCGAAGTTCATTGACATTAATGTGCACCGAATGAAGCACCTTTCCTCTTGCTCTTTCACCTGTTGTACGTACATCTAAAACAACTACTTGAGGTTTATCCTGAAGCGTATATAATTCACGTGGATGTATCTCTTCGCTTCTTCCAGCTAAAATGTTTTCTGCCACATATCCAGCAAAGTTAACCGGATCTTTAGCCGATCCAAAAGGTGGTGCATAGCAAAGCTCTAGCTCTGTTAAATCATAAACAGTTCCTCCTAATCGAAGGGTTGTAGCAAGAACATCGATACGTTTTTCTACTCCCTCATACCCAAAGGCTTGTGCGCCTAAAATAACACCTGTAGCATCAAAGATGAGTTTAAGGGTAATGGCTGTAGCTCCTGGATAATAACCTGCATGATTATTAGGATGCAAGATGATAGCATGATGCTCGATACCTAGTTTATCTAACTGCCTCTCATTATTACCTGTTGCTGCAAAGGTAAGATCAAAAACTTTTATAACAGATGTTCCTTGTGTGTTTTTATAAGTACTCGGTATACCTGCTAAATTATCAGCGATAATGCGTCCTTGCTTATTAGCAGGTCCAGCTAAAGGAATAGCTGTTTCTTGCCCTGTTACAAAATCGATCACCTCTACTGCATCACCACCTGCATAAATCCCCTTCATATTTGTTTCCATATGCTCATTAGTAAGGATGTGACCCCTACTACCTAAATGAATACCTGAATCCTTTAAAAAAGATGTATCGGGTGTTACTCCTATTGCTGTTACTACAAAGTCTGCCAGCTCATAGCTTCCATCTTGAAGTTCCACTTTAACTTGATGTGCTTCTTCATGAAAAGCTTTAACCCCATTATTTAAAATAAGGTGAACTCCGTTTTCACGTAACTTTCTTTCTGCACTTACTACTATATCCTCGTCAAAAGGGGCTAGAATATGGGGAGCTGCTTCAATAAGGGTGACTTTCTTTTCAAGATGCCTTAGATTCTCTGCTAATTCAACACCAATATAGCCTCCACCTATAACAATAATAGATGCAGCTTCCTTAGTAGCTTCCTTTATTTTATCTGTATCACTTATATTTCTAAGAGATAGAATCTTTTCATTTACAATACCGGGAATAGCTGGCTGTATGGGCTTTGCTCCTGGTGCTAAAACAAGTCCCTCAAAATCCTCTTCATAAAACTGTCCATCATGCGTACGTACTTTAACTTTTTTAGCTACTGGATCTACACTCACGACTTCACTTTGAACCCTTACGTCAATACCAAATCGCTCCTTCATAAGAGTAGGTGTAGCTACTAATAACTTTTCCCTTTCTTGAATCACATCTCCTATATAATAGGGCAAGCCACAATTAGCAAAAGAAATATGTTCTCCTTTTTCAAATAAAACGATTTCTACCTTTTCACTCAGACGTCTTAAACGAGCAGCAGCAGATGCTCCTGCTGCTACCCCTCCTACAATCACTACCTTTTGCATGATTCATTCCTCTCTTTCCTTGTTCTATTTATTCCTCTATTTATTCCCTTTTTCAATTTCATAGGGCCATGAAGCTATCCCACCTAAATTATAGACATCTGTATAGCCCATTTGAGTTAATAAACTACAAGCTCTTGCACTTCTTCCTCCACTTAAACAATATACGTAAAGTGTAGTATCTTTATGAGGGACTACTTGTTCTATTTCTTGTTTAAGCCTATTAACTGATAGATTTTTTGCGTGTTTAATATGTGAAAGAGCAAACTCTTCTTTTTCTCTTACATCTAAAAGAACAATCTCTTTATTTCTTTGTAAATTTTGATATGCATCTTGTGGGCTGATCTCTTTTATATCACGATTGCCCCATAGGGCTTCAAATAATTTCATCTTTAACAACTCCTTGCCTATCTCTATTTTAACTCCTTATAAAGTTTTCCTTTATAACTTAATTATATGTATAAATTTCTTCTTGTTCTGTAATTAAGTCACATAACTTATTTTATGAGTATCATTATATGCCCTTTTCAATAAAAAAAATAGTAGCTCCTCTCCCAAGATTTCCTCTTGTAAGATTCTGCTACTATTTTTTATTCAAATTCAATACTTGCAGTCTTTGGTAATGCTAATTTACATTCTACTTCCATGCATTTAATAATTCCTGCTAAAGCAGGGCAAGATGCATGTCCAGGAAAATTTTTAGATGCATACTCATAAAATTCCCCTGTACCAGGTTTTGCGAGGCATACTTCAAAGGCATCAAATGTATTTCCTAACTCCGCAAACATCTTATTAATACTTGCGCAGCCAGATTTTACTTGTACAGTTACCTCTTGTTGGTCCTCAGATAGAGCTGTTACAGTCGTTATCAATCCACAAATACCCGGATTAATTTTTACTTTTGTCATCCTACCATCTCCTTATTTAATGTGTTACCAATGAGTATACACTATTTTTAGAGAGGATTCTTGTACTCTCTTATTATTTTTTGTAGTCTTTTTTAATTTTCTAATCATTATTTACAGCTTTATATTTTACTATTAAAAATTTAAAAAATATATTGACAATTATTCCTCAAAACCTTAATATTTTATTTATGACTATTAATATATTTTTAGTCATACATTTTATATGAATTGTTTAATTTTTTAAATAAGGGAGGGATGGTATGTTTTTAGAGGTTCAAGATTTAGTAAAGAGCTATCAAACTGGTGAAAATGCATTTTTTGCTGTAAATCAAGCTACCCTTAAAATGGAAGCTGGTGAAATCGTAGTAATATTAGGCCCTTCTGGTTCAGGAAAATCTACCCTACTGAATCTTATTGGTGGCTTAGAGAAAGCAACCTCTGGCAGTATTAAAATCGAAGGGAATGAAATTTGCAACTTATCAAGTAAACAGCTTGGTATTTATCGTAGAAACTTTGTAGGCTTTGTCTTTCAATTTTATAATCTTATTCCTAATCTCACTGTTCGTGAAAACATTGAGATATGTGCTCATTTAGGTAAAAACCCTCTAGCTATTGATACTCTCATTGATAAAGTAGGTCTTCATGCAGAAAGTCATAAATTCCCTTCTCAGCTTTCTGGTGGTCAACAACAACGGGTAGCTGTTGCTAGAGCTTTAGTTAAAAACCCTAAACTCCTTCTTTGTGATGAGCCTACAGGTGCCCTCGATTATAAAACCTCTAAAGAGGTTTTAGAGCTTTTTGAAGAAATCAACAAAACTTACAATACAACAATGCTTATGATTACACACAATGATGCCATTAAGGATATGTCTCACCGTATCATTCGAATCAAGGATGGTCGCATTACCCATAACACACTTAATACTCACCGTAAGCACGCTAAGGACATTGATTGGTAAGTATATTTATAAGAGTAGGTGAAATCTATGAATTTAAAAAGACTCCTTCGTGATTTAAGTCATAATAAGGTTAAAAATATAAGCTTTATTTTGCTCATCATCCTCAGTATTACAGTTATTATTGGTTTTAATCGTTCTATGGGTAGTTATATTAAAGCCGTTAATCATTTCTATGATACTCACTTAGCAGAAGATGCTCAGTTTACTTTGCAGGGTGAAATCAGCAAACGAAAGGAAGCTTATCTTGAGAGTCATTTTAAGGTTCTTATTGAGAAGTCTAAATCCTTGGATGCAAATTTAGATAAGTCCTCTATTACTAAAGAAAATAAGAGAGTTGTTCGTCTTATTATCCAAGATAAAGTGCTCAACCAACCCACTCTTATCCAAGGTGCTCCTTTAAGTGAAAAAAATGATATCTGGTTAGACCCCAAGTTTGCTGCAGCTAATGGCTACCAAGTTGGTGATTATATAATCCTTCTTGATATCCCGTTCCATATAGTTGGTTATGGCATCTCCCCTGACTACGTTTATACTCTAAAAAATAAAAACGATATGCTCAACGCACCCAATACCTTTGGTGTTGGTTATATTACCAATGAGGCTTACAAAAAACTTGAGTCGAATAGATCCATTACAACTACTTATAGCATCAAAAGTCAAGAAGGAGAGTTAAATAACTTAAAAAAATATTTAGAAAAAAATACAGAGCTCTTAGAATTTGTGCTTCGTAAGGATAATCCTCGACTTAATACTGTCTTTAATGATGCAGAAGGTCCTAAACAAATGGGAATAGTCATCGGTACTATGCTCATCATGGTGGTTGCCTTTATCATCTCTATCTCTATAAAAAATAATATTACTGCTGAAAGTCAAACGATTGGTATTCTTTATGCTCAAGGCTTTAATAAAACTGAACTGCTCTCTTACTATATGCTTCTTCCGTCTCTTCTTATTATTATAGGCCTCTTTGTTGGATATAGCTGTGGTATTATCCTTTCTGAAGTACTTATCCGTTTTATGGAAGTCCAGTATACTATGCCCTATGTACCTCTCCAAAATAGCTCTCAGCTTATGTTCTTTGGTATTATACTACCGTTTATACTCACTGTTTTAATTACTTATCTTTCCATCTCTAACGCACTTAGCAAGACACCTCTTTCCCTCCTTAGAGGTCAATTTTCTAAAAATAATGTTTCTTTTTTAGAAAAAAAGCTAACCCTTAAAAAACTTTCTTTTTTAAGCCGTTTTCGTATAAAAGATATGGCAAGAGAATGGACCAGTATGCTTGCACTTATACTAGGTGGTTTTATTGGTGTTTTCATACTCTTTACTGCTTTTTATTTTAATGATTCTATAAAAGGGTATATTAATGATTTAAAAAACAACCTGCCTTATGACTCACTTTATACCTTTATAAATCCTAAAGATCTTAATAAATATAGCAAACATGGTGAACTCACTAGTCTAAAAAATGTAAAGTTTAGTATAAATGGTAAAGAAAAATCTGTCCCTATCCAAGGTATTATACCAAATAGTGATTTTTTCAATATACCAGCATTAAACACCTTACAGGGTAATGAAGTACTTATGACTTCTTCATTTAAAAATAAGTACAAAATTGAAGTAGGCTCTTTCATCACATTGAAGGATGAAATGAAAGCTAAAGAATATATCGTATCTATTGTTGGTATCGCTCCTTATGATTATGGCCCCTATCTTTTTACAAGCATGTGGAGCTTCAACCAGATTTTTAACCTGCATGAGCAAAGCTATAATGCCCTATTTACACATGCTCCCTTAAATATTCCTAGTAAAAAGCTCGCTTCTAAAATAAGTCACTCCGAAACCATTACTTCTGTAACAAATATGATGGATATGATGAATGTTATGATCATTATTCTCATTATCTGTGGTATAGGGATCCTTATTACCGTTGTTTATCTGTTACTACACATGATTATTGATAAAAGCAAGATTAATATTTCTATGGTTAAAATATTTGGTTATAACGACCAAGAAGTCAGTAAGCTTTACTTAAAAGGTAATTTTATATTTTTATTCATTAGCTTTTTAGTTGCCTTACCTAGTGGCTATCTCCTTACCAACTACTTTTTTACTAATATTTTTCAGGATATGCAACACTATTTTATGCCTGTCATCACCTTGCGTTCCATGGGTATTTGCTTAGGGATTTTAGCTTTAAGTTATCTCGGGGCCAAGCTGCTTCTTAAGAAAAGTGTTAATAGGATTGCTTTAACAGAGGCACTCAAAAACAGAGAATAAGGGAGGATTTAAGCATGAAAGGATCTAAAATAAGTATACTTAGCTTTAGCGTATTACTCTTAACAGCTTGTTCTAGTGAGCAAGCTATATCTAGCCAAGCAGTCACTACTAAGAGTGCCCCTAGTAGCCTCGTTTTTTATGGAGAAGTAAAAGCTCATACAAAGGAAGAAATTTTATTAGATTTTCCTGCTAAGGTAATTGCTCTTCATGTAGAAGATGGGCAGAAGGTTCAAAAAGGTACCCCTCTCGTCTCTCTAGACATAGAGGACTATAAACTCCAAATCGCCACCAAAGAAAAAGAATTAGAAATAAATGAGGTAAATCTCAAACAATTATTAGGCAATGATAATGCCCAATATGCTGGGCTCTCTGCCATTAAAGACCAACTCAAACTAAAGGAAGGCTATATTAAAGAGGGGACAGACCCCGACCTGCTTTCTCTTAAAAACATGCTTCCTTCCTTAGAAAAAGAGGTAGCTCTTGCTAAACAGCTCTATGAAACCAACTTAAGTCTCTTTGATGCCCATAGTCTCGCTTCACACGAGTTAGAAATAAGCAAACAAACTTATGAAGCCAAACTTCAAGAATTAGAAAATACCAAGCTTGCTATGAACAAAATCAAATCTACCTTAGAACTAGAAGTGGCTACTCTTAATAGCCAGCTTAAAAGTACCCAGATACTTTCCTCTAATACTGATATTGAAAAACGTACCCGTATCGAAATGCTAGAACTCAAAATAGAAGCTGACAAACTCGTCCTTGATAACATGAAACAAAAGCTTAAACAAGATTATTTAAAGGGAAGTGACGTAGTTGCACCTAATGATCATTTAATTGTTTATGACATTCAGTGCTCGAAAGGCTCTTATATCACTGGCACAGAAGGCTTTAGTCCTACTCCTCTTCTCAAAACCATGTCACAAGATAGCCTTTATATCCTTGCAGATATTCCTGAAGAATCTCTTTCCAACATACAGGTAGGTGCTGATGTTACTATTATTCTTGCAGATGATCATGAGAAATTACCTACACTTTTTGGTATAGTGGCTCAAATTTCTGAGCGTGCTGTTGTAAAAGATGGTGATACTGTAGTAGAAGCAACTATCGAGGTGCAGGATGGTCTAGACTACTTAAAGCCTGGATTATCTGTTGATGTTACCTTAACACCTTAAATAATCGCTATTATAATACTTAGATAAACATGTTATATTATGAAATAACCATATAATACAAAAGGGGGAAGACCTATGGCAACAGCCTTTAGTGAACATGAAAAAGAAATGATTCGTAAAGCCTTAAAAGCTTGTGCATTAGAATATATGAGTAAGTATGGCATCAAAAAAACAACGGTTGAACAGCTCGCCCTTGGTGCCAATATCTCTAAGGGTGCTTTTTATAAATTTTATACTACAAAAGAAGAACTTTTCTTTGAGGTCATTGAAGAATTTCATGAAGTCATTTACGCTAAAGCTTTGCATATACTCTGTACTCGTACAGACCTATCAGATGCAGAACGCTTAGAAGAGGCTTTCTTTCAGGCCTGTAAATTAGCAAAATCCTATGCCATTATGGAGGTTCTGGAAACGGAAATGAACTATCTTATTCGCAAGCTTCCTCCTCATTTACTAGAAGAGCATTTGAATCGTGATTCAGAAGGCATTTACAACTTAATTGAAAAGGCCAATATTAAGCTTTCCTGCAATGCAGACCTTATTTCTGCTGTGACTCACGGCATTATCTGTATGCTCTTTCATACAAAATTAGTAGATGATAAGTACTTTGACGAGGCACTTCGTTTAATCATTCGTGGGGCGTGTAAAGAGCTTGTTATTTAAAAAGTAACTATTGGCAAGGCAATCGGCAGACAGTGCATTTTCACTGTCTGCCGATTGCTTTTTTATGCCACAGATTAAGAATTTGGCGGACAAATTCATTAAGAGATTATGTAGTTGCCTGAAATATAAACCAACCATCCTTGACTGAAAATTGAAATACGCCACCATGCTTTTCCACAATATGCACCATGCTTTTTGTGCCAAAGCCATGCCCCTTCTCTTTTGATACAGGCAGGCCCTGATGAAATATCGGGTCCAACTGATAGGTGTTGCGAATGTCAATGCACAGCTTCGTATTCTTAGAATACATACGCAGTTGGATGATCCGTTTGTTGCTGTCAGGTATCTGCTGTGAAGCTTGTATAGCATTTTCCAAGGCGTTTGAAAGAAGCGAACAAAGCTCGGTGTCGCTAAAGGGCAGCGAGTCAGGCAGCTTCGCATCTATCCTCAATAGGATTTCTGATTGTTTTGCCTTGGTATTAAAGGCGGACAAAATCAGATTGACGGTTTCGTTCTCGCAAAAGCGCAAAGGCGTGATGGCATCCATGTCGGACTGGGCAGTCTGTAGATATTTTTTGATTTCTTCTATGTGTTCCTTAGATGCCAGTCCTTGTAAAAGAGCGAAATGGTGGCGCATATCGTGCCGATAGGATGCGGCATTTTGCTGCAACTGCCGCAGAGAAGCAAACTCTGTCTGTGCCAGTCTAAACTGCGCATCCAGCATATCCCGTTCTCTTTGGAGAGTTACTTGTTTTTGCGTCTCAGCGTAATAAAGGATAACAAACACAAAATAGAAAACAGAGACTGTTGAGGGCATGAACTGCA
Organism: Sporanaerobium hydrogeniformans; assembly: GCF_002735925.1. GTDB lineage: Bacteria > Bacillota > Clostridia > Lachnospirales > Cellulosilyticaceae > Sporanaerobium > Sporanaerobium hydrogeniformans. The sequence continues at coordinate 33,830 of NZ_PEDL01000009.1, forward strand.
CCGCCCATTTCGTACCGCGGTAAAGCACATCGGTGTAGATGGTGGTCGTGTAGTCGAACAGGTAGTAAAAAAGTGGCACCCCTCCTAAAAATAAGCAAGATCTAGTGGACACCTCCATAAGCTGCCGAACGGACCCTGCCACATACCTTTTTAGGAAATAGTAAAACAGAAACACCGCCCCAATATAAATAACGTGATCCGCGAGACTACTGTCTAAGGCAGCTCCCCCCATGAAACCAACCCAGCGTGGCGCTTGACAGCAAAGATAACCAGAAAGCACGCTGACGGTGGATATGAGCCACGGACGTTTATAATATAGGGAAAATATCACTATGAGCGGCAGGTGAATAATCAGCGGATACAGCTTTGATGTCAAATCCAAGCCCAAAAGCCTCCAACTGATGGTTTGAACGAAAAGAAAAATGACACAGAGCAAGCCAGCGACTAGCCTGTTTTTCCTTGTGGGTTCTATTCCTGCAAAAAGAACGGTCACCGCTATACCAAAGACCAGAGAAAATCCAAATCGTAAGAGTCCTATCACTGTTACTATCATTTTAAAGCACCTCTCTCCATTCGCTTATTCCCCTTCCATTTGATAATTCAGATATTGCATCTTAACCTCTTTCGCCTTGCCCTGTGCAACAGGGATAGTGGAAAGGGTCTGTAAAGTTATCTGATGGTTTTCGATGGTATCCACGTACTGCATATTTACAAGATAGGAGCGGTGGGGTTTCATAAAACACCCATATTTCAGAAGATTATCGCAGACAGAGGAAAAGGCTTCTGTACATTCGATGACCTTTCCGGAGCGTAGGTGATAGAGCACATTTCTGCCGATGACCTCAGCAAAAACCAACTTGGAGATCAGTATTTTTTGAATACCCTCATTACTCTTTACGATAATGGCATCTCCGTCTTTTTCCATTTTTATCTGCTCTAGCACTTCATCAAAGGTGATGAATAGTTTTTCTTTTGAGATTGGCTTTAGTACATAGTTAATAGCTTTCACTGAATAGCTCTCCAAAGCAAATTCGGGTGATGAGGTAAAGAATAAAATCGGAGCGGTTTTGTCAAACGTGCGGATCTCCTTTGCGACATCAATCCCCATAAAGCCCGGCATAATAATATCCAGACAGTATATATCAAACCGCTTTCCTTTTTCTAAAGCCGAAATCAGCTCAAAGCCGTTTGGAAAGACGGCGTATTCGTAGCTAAAATTTTTTGATGCCCTATATAAGTTTATGAGCTTTACCATATTAGATAGCTCGTCAATATTATCATCACACACCGCAATCTGCACCATAAGCATTCCTCCATTTTTTATAATTCTATTTCTTCAAAATAAGTTTAACATAAAGATTGAATTGCCGAAACTATGATTCATGTCTTAAAAATCATGTTTCATGTAGCGAACGGTTTTTGAGAGGAATTTCTGCTAGATTGAATACAAGGGAATGTTCCCTGTACACTACCCACATATGAATGGAGGAAATGACTATGTTACCAACTTTTATTGTAATTATTGCAATTACTGGAATCATTGTTCTATGGACAATCTCCACACAGCGCAAACTGGTCGTGCTAGATGAGAATATCAGTAATGCCATGAGTCAGATCGGAGTGCAGCTATCAAGCCGTTTTGACGCCCTGACAGCTCTTTTAGATTTGACAAAAGGCTACGCCAAGCACGAAAGTGAAACGCTAATCGAAACCATTAAATCTAGAAGAAGTGTGATTACAGCAAAATCCACACCGAATGATGTACTTCATCAAGAAGGGGTTATTTCCGAAGCCTTGGGCAGGATTGCCATGGTGACGGAGCAGTACCCTGAGCTCCTGGCAAATCAAACCTATATCAAAACCATGGACGCAGTACAAACCTTTGAGAACATGGTACGCACCAGTCGCCTCATTTACAACGACAGCGTGACCAAACTGAATCGTGAAATCCGAATGTTCCCCACCACCCTCATTGCTGGGATGTTAGGCTTTCAGCAAAGAGACTATTTGGAGGAGCAGGCTGGCAAGACGGATATGCCTAGCATGAAATGAGGTGCCCTATGCGCAAAAAAGTATACGGCCTAATACTATGCATTATTTTGTTACTAGCGTTCCCGCTTTCTACTTATGCTGCAAATCAGATAGATAGTATAGATATTCAGGCTATCATTTACGAGGATGGCTCTATGCACATCACGCAAAATTGGGAAGGGAGCTTTGATGAAGGAACAGAAAACTACATTCCCATGAATGCGCCTGACTACTTAACGATTAGCGAGCTTACAGTCTCCGACCAAAACGGTAGCTATGATACCGTACCGGATTGGAACATTGACTGGAGCTTTGAAGAAAAGGCAGGAAAATGCGGCATTCATGTTACAGACAGCGGATATGAAATCTGCTTTGGCATCAGTAAGTATGGGCACAATCGCTATAGCGCTCAATATAAGTTAGACAATGCGGTGGGTGGGTATACCGACAAAGACGGGGTAAATTTCCGCTTCGTAAACGATAGAATGAATACAACCCCTACCGATGTAACGGTTCGAATTCACTTAGCGGACGGCACACCCATCACTGATGAAACCGCCGACGTATGGTGCTTTGGCTTTGAGGGGAATATAGAGTTTGTAGATGGGGGTATCCTTGCCTACACAACTGCCCCCCTCACGGCCGAAAACTATGTGACGGTACTGTTTTCTCTGAATAAGGGAATCCTTTCCCCCTCACGGCAAGAGGGAGGGAGCTTTGAGGAAGTGCGAGCAAAAGCTTTTGAGGGCAGTGACTACGATAACATCGGGGACAGTGGCGAGGAAGTATCTACATTTACAGCACTTATGGTGACACTACTTTCTATCGGACTTCCCATTGCTCTGATTATTTGGATTCACAAGTTGAAAAAGAAAATGGCACAAAAAAAACGCCAACGATTTTCCAAGCGGTTTGGATATTTTAGGGATATTCCCAATGAGGGCAGACTGAGTGCCACCTATGCTTTAGGAAGAATGTTTGATGTGTGTGAGGATGGCGCTATACTCGCTACAGGGATACTAAGACTGATCCAGCTGGGCTGCCTGTCCCCTGTGGAAACTCAAGATGTCGGCTTTATGGGCAAAACCAAAGAAACAGTCAGCCTGCGGCTCATGGGCAGCCATCATCAACAAATGAACGAATATGATGAGTACCTTTATACGGTACTAGAGAGTGCAGCTGGTTCAGATGCCACCTTGCAGGTGAAGGAACTGGAACGCTTTGCAAATCGAAATGATACACTGCTTCGTGCCTATATAGAAAAGCATGACAGTGCAGGCAGAACCTATTTGAGTCAAAAACACTGTTTAAAAAGGTGGAATGTTCCTGTTAAGCTAACCGATCTAACGCCAAGTGGTGAACAGGAACTGGGTGAGCTCATGGGACTTAAACGCTATCTGGAGGATTTTTCACTGGTTGCAGAGCGGAGTGTCAAGGAAATGCCGATTTGGCAAGAGCTGATGTCCTATGCCATGCTCTTTGGTATAGCCGATCAGGTAGCAGAGCAAATGAAAGCACTCTATCCAGAGCTTTCTTCCGAGCTGACGGATTACAACCAAAATATGGTTACCGCCTACTCCTACCACTTTTTACTTTATAGCAATATGAAGAAAGCCGAAGAGCAACGCGAACAGGAAAAGCGCAGTAGCGGCGGAGGCGGATTTGCTTCCCTTGGTGGAGGTGGTGGCTCCATAGGCGGAGGTTCAGGTGGCGGAACGCGATAATGATTAATAATATAGGGAGGAATGAATATGGGCTTATTTTCTAAAAAACCCCCTTGCCCCATCTGTGGAGGCAAGATTTCCTGGCTCTTACCAGCGAAAATAGAGGGTGAATACATCTGCAATGCTTGCTACAACAAAATGGATATGGAAAGCGACAAAGCAATTAATCTAACAATGCAGGAATTCAAGGAATATTTAATGTTTTATGATCAAAACCAGTTGCTGAAAGATCAGTTTGTGATTTCTGAACAGATAGATTTTGGTGTTTGGGATACCAAAATCATCTTTGATTACCTAAACAAGCTTTTCTGCATGAGCAAAAATCTAGATAAAACGGTGTTTGAAGGCAGTCAATTAAAATCTTTTACCATCAAAGAGGACAATGTTCCTCTATTCGAAGGCTCAGCCGAGGGCATACGCCGCTATATCAGCACCGTACCTGAGCGTGCCATGACCATGGCACCCCAAATTTCCCAGTTCATGATGAACAGGCAGATGGCTCGTACCCTTGATAGGTTGGATGACGGTAAGGCAAACGGTTCGACAACCATGCAGTATTTTGATATTCCTGAACCCTTTCAGGCATTTAATGTGGAGCTGTATTTCGATCACCCTTACTGGACGGTGATCAAATGTGACATGGATGGCCCCCGATTTAATAATACCCACCCGGATGTGAACGATTACCTCCGCTCTTACCAACGTAGCATGGAAGAAATTGAAAAGTTGGTGACTGCACTCAAGACGGTGGCCTTTCCGAGCGCAACCGAGCAGTTTGTCAGTCCTGGCACAGCGGCAACTGGGACGGTACATACTCCCATGACTCCCTCTGCCGACGCCATCGAGGAAATTAAGAAATACAAGACACTCATGGAGGACGGCATCATTTCCCAACAGGAGTTTGACGCCAAGAAACGGCAACTACTTGGAATTTAAAAAAACATACTTGTTCTGCTACCAAAGAAGAAATCCAAAGGTTAGAGAAACTTATAGTAGTATACAGAAAAAGTAAGGGTGGAAACCAATGTCGGTTTCCACCCTTACTTTTTCTGTATTTAGTTTATGTTTCCTTAAATTATCTTTATTGTTTACTCTTTAATTCAACTTGAATTTATTAACTTCTTCTTAAAATATTATACTTTTATTAATTCATCTTATTAAAGTGCTTCTATCTTGTTTACTGCTTGGTCTAGCCAGTTACCTTCTACTTCTTCTATTTTACCACTATCACAAAGCTGTGCTACCTTAGGGTCAAGTGGAAGCTTAGCTAATACCTCCAGTTCGTACTCTTTAGCTATTTCTTCAATATGACTTTCTCCAAATACATAGATTTTCTTATCGCAGTCTGGACATGCCACATAGCTCATATTTTCAACAAGACCTATGATAGGAATATGCATCATCTTTGCCATATTAACTGCCTTAGCTACAATCATAGAAACTAATTCTTGTGGAGAAGCCACGATAATAATACCATCTAAAGGAATGGTTTGAAATACCGTAAGCGGCACATCCCCTGTTCCTGGAGGCATGTCTATAAACATGTAGTCTACATCCTCCCAAATTACATCTGTCCAAAATTGCTTTACAGTTCCTGAAATCACTGGACCACGCCATACAACAGGGTCACTATCATTCTCTAATAATAGGTTAACAGACATCAGCTTTAACCCTTTCTTTGTAACAGCTGGAAAGATGCCCATTTCATTTCCTGCTGCCTTTTCTGTGATGCCAAAAACTTTAGGGATGGAAGGTCCTGTAATATCTGCATCTAAAATAGCTGTTTGATACCCCTTGCGATTCATAAGTGTTCCTAACATTGAGGTTACTAAGGATTTTCCTACGCCTCCCTTACCACTTACAACTCCAATGACCTTTTTAATCTGACTCATAGGATGTGGACTTTCTATAAAACTCGTTGGTTTTCTATCACTACAGCTTTCCTTACAACTACCACACTCATGTGAACAACTTTGACTTTCACTCATTTTTATCGTCTCCTTTTGTATTATTTAGAAATCTACATGCTTTGCACTGCTTCTTTGCTTTGCAACATTCTCTTGCTATTTCATAATTGCCACCGTCTATAGTGATGCCGTTGCCACTCACAAGTGCCTCAGCTACTTGTTTTCTCGCTGCATAAAGCACTCTTTGCAAGGTGCCTCTTGAAATATTCATACGCTTAGCTGCTTCATCTTGGTCTAAACCTTCTAAGTCGCAAAGCCGCATCGCTTCAAATTGTTCTATATTAAGAGTCGTATACTTACTACAAGGCTTTTCAGGTTTAAATACTCTATTAGGCGGCTCTTCACATACTCTTTTTACTTTGATTTCCCTTGCCATTTTTATCTCCTTATATTTAAATGTGCATATGCACATTTAAATTTTAAGAGTATTTTTCTTTTTTGTCAACTTATAATCGGGTTAGCATTTTATCCTTTGCATCTTTTTTACTTAATTTACATTTTTAGTAACTCCTCTCCTAAATAATTAATATGATATAATAAAACTTTTTTAAGCGAGGTAGTTATCATGAATATGCTCCCACTATTAGCCTTAGGGCTTCTTACCTATAATTCATATGCTCCAAAAGCTTTAGATGCTTATCCGCGCAATGAATCTACTAATGATAATGAAATGATAGATGCTGCTAACTTTCCCCAAGAATTTGTTCTACCAGATTTTCCTCCTTTTAATAACTTCGTTAGCACTAAGTATCGCGTCTCTTTTAAATACCCCAATACCTGGGTTAAAAACCCTCGATATGCTGATAAATATGAAGGGAAAACAGGCTTTTTCGAAGTAAGTGACCTCGCTTCTGCAGAAGGCTCTATTGATAAGGTCGTCCAAGATGAAATTAATTTACCTTATAAACCTTATGGAAGTACACCACGGGTTCTAAAACTCAGGGTCGATGGGCAACCTGCTAGACTTATTTATCCTTCTTCTGACCAGCTTGCACCCTTAAGTGATAGAGAAGCAGCCCTTATTGTAGAGTATAAGAAACCTCTAATCAGTGATGGCATTCCCTACCCCTATGTAGTTGTTTGGTCTGATAAAATACACATGCCTCTTATCATTAAAACCTTTCAATTTGTTGCAGAAGAAAATTAAGTAGCGATTAGTCTATCTTTTCCTTGGTTATACTCCTACTATAAGGAGTGATTAGAGTGCGTTTACAAAAGCTATTCGTAAAAAAATACTTAGAACGTTTTGACCAAAGTTCTTTTGACCTAACCTTTGAAACAGGCGAGGAATTTCATGTTGGAGAATTACCTTCTCAGTTTAAAATTACCATGAAGGATTCTATTAGCTATAAAGACCTACTTAAAAGTACTACTTTAGCTCTAGGTGAAGCTTATATAGATGGTATTATTGAAATAGAAGGTGATTTATACCAAACGCTTAATGAATTCCTAAAATACCGTTCTCAATTTAATAAAGATGAGCAGGCTCTCAAGAAACTACTTTACCCCCCTCATTCCACTAAAAATCAAAAAAAAGAGGTTTGTTCTCATTATGACCTAGGCAATGATTTTTATAAACTTTGGCTAGATGAAACCCTTAGTTATTCCTGTGCCTATTATCAATCCCTCACAGATTCTCTTTATCAGGCTCAACTTAATAAAATTGACTATATTTTAAAAAAGCTCAACCTTAAGCCTGGCATGGACTTACTAGACATCGGTTGTGGTTGGGGCTATCTGCTTATTACTGCTGCTAAAAAATATAAAATCCATGGCCTAGGCATTACTTTAAGTGAAGAGCAATATACTACTTTCCAAAAACGTATTATTGAAGAAGGACTAGAAGATTACCTTGAAGTGAAACTGATGGGCTATAGGGAACTAGAAAAGTCTAACCTCTCCTTTGACCGAATAGTAAGCATCGGTATGCTCGAACATGTAGGACGTGAAAATTATCCCCTCTATTTTAAAAATATAAATGCTATTTTAAAAGATAGTGGCCTTTTTCTCCTTCATTTCATAAGCTCTCTTCAAGAGTCCTCCGGTGACCCTTGGATTAAAAAATACATCTTTCCTGGCGGGGTTATTCCTTCTCTTCGTGAGATCATCCACTTATCTGCTAACTTTAATTATCATGTGCAGGATGTAGAAAATCTTCGCCCACACTATGTTAAAACACTGCTCTGTTGGTATAACCGTTTTGAAGGAAATCTCCCTAAGATTGAACAATTATTTGATGAGCGCTTTATTCGTATGTGGCGTATCTATCTTTGTGGCTGCGCAGCAAGCTTTAATAATGGCATTATTGACTTACATCAGATTCTTTTCACAAAAGGAATCAATAATGCACTCCCCCTTACTAGGCAATACCTTTATGACAAATAATAGGCTCTTAGAACCCTTTTTAAAAAGAGGCAGGAAGCTTCCATTCTTCCTGCCTCTTTTGGGGCTTTTGGGGTAGCTATTTCCCCTATGCTATTAATATAGTAGGAATGGTCCCTCATCTATCTAGATAAACTCTTTCAAAATCTATCTTTGATAAGGGTTCTCCATAATAATAGCCTTGAATAAGTGTACATCCCATTTTTTGCAATCGTTCTACTTGCTCTATCTTTTCTACACCTTCAGCTATAACTTCTAAATTTAATAGCTTAGCTAAAGTAATAATTGTCTGGACAATATTTCTTGTTATTTCCTCTTTTTCTATGTTAGTAATAAAACTCCTATCTAATTTAAGTACATTAATAGGAAGGGCTTGAAGATGGCTTAAAGAAGAATAACCTGTTCCAAAATCATCTAACCCTATTTTTATACCTAGCTTTTGCAAAGCCTGCATCTTAACAATGACCTGTTCTATATCTATAAGCACCATACTTTCTGTGAGTTCTATTTGTAGTAAGTGTGCTTCTATTCCTATTTTCTGAATAGTATCCTTAATGATGTCTACAATATTACTTTGATAGAATTCTATAGCCGAAAGATTGATAGATAGATGAATCGCTTGATGATATTTATTTTGCCAATCCTTTATTTGCTGACAAGCCTCTTGTAATACCCATTTACCAATTTCAGTGATGAATCCTGTTTCTTCAGCCAAAGGAATAAATTTCCCCGGCAATATAAGTCCCTCTACAGGATGCTCCCATCTAATAAGAGCTTCTGCCCCAACAAGCTGCCTACTGCTACTGTCTATCTTAGGTTGGTAGTAAAGCTTAAATTGACCCTTCTGGATAGCATTTCTTAAATCCATAGACACTACTTGATCATCTAATAGCTTTAATTTCTCTTTCTTTTTTCTCTTCACATTCCTCTCCCCTCTTCCCTCTTGCTCCCTTCTATATATTATGTACTTGCCCCCAAATAGTTCAGTTAATTTTATTCAAATAAAAACAACCATGAATTTATAAAAATTTGCTACTTATTTAGATATATTATCAAAAAAATCTTTACTATATTGATTTTTTGTTATTTAGTGAGTAAAATAAAATAATTATATATCCTAAAATTGCAAAGGTGGTTAATATGAACAATAAACTAAGAGTTGGTATCGTAGGCGGTACAGGTATGGTAGGGCAACGTTTTATAACTTTATTAGATAATCATCCCTTTTTTGAAGTAACGGTCATTGCTGCTAGTAAAAGTTCTGCTGGTAAAACATATGAAGAAGCAGTAAATAATAGATGGAAAATGAGTACTCCTATTCCTGAAGCAATTAAATCACTTATCGTAAAAGATGCTGCTCATGTAGAAGAAGTTGCAGCTGAAGCGGATTTTGTATTCTGCGCAGTTGATATGAAAAAAGAGGAAATTAAAGCATTAGAAGAAGCTTATGCTAAAGCAGAAACACCTGTTGTTTCAAATAACTCTGCGCATAGATGGACTCCAGATGTCCCTATGGTTATCCCAGAAATTAATGATGGTCACTTAGCTATTATTGCTTCTCAAAGAAAACGTCTTGGTACAACAAGAGGTTTCATTGCAGTAAAACCAAACTGCTCTATCCAAAGCTATGTACCTATGTTATCTGCACTTATGGAGTTTGAACCAACCACGGTTGTGGCTTCTACTTACCAAGCGATTTCGGGTGCAGGTAAAACCTTCAAAGAATGGCCAGAGATGATTGATAATGTTATCCCATATATTGGTGGAGAAGAAGAAAAAAGTGAACAAGAACCTCTCAGAATTTGGGGAACTATCGAAAATGATGAAATTGTAAAAGCACAAGCTCCTGTTATCACTACACAATGTATCCGTGTTCCAGTAACAGATGGTCATCTAGCAACTGTATTTGTTTCTTTTAAAAAGAAACCTTCGAAAGAGCAAATCTTAGAAGCTTGGAAAAATTATCAAGGTAAACCACAAACACTTAACCTTCCAAGTGCTCCAAAACAATTCATCACTTACTTTGAGGAAGATAATAGACCTCAAACAAACATGGACCGTGACCTTGAAAATGGAATGGGTATCAGCGTTGGTCGCTTAAGAGAAGATTCTCTTTATGATTATAAATTTGTAGGTCTTTCACACAATACTTTAAGAGGTGCTGCTGGTGGGGCTGTCCTTATCGCAGAGCTTCTTAAAGAAGAAGGTTACCTTACACACAAATAATAAAAAACACTATTCTTAATTATTTTAAAAGGACATAAAAAGGTATCTATTTTTAGGATATACTTTTTATGTCCTTTTTCTTAAACATAATTCACTCCTGTTATGCGTATGCTGATATATAGGGATGTTTCTTTATAGAAAGGGGAATGATATGGTTTCAGAAAAAGTTATTGTTTTAAATCCAACTGGTCTTCATGCACGTCCTGCAGCTCAGCTCATCAAAACAGCAGCTCAATTCAAGTCACACATCATTATCTCAAAAGATAATCAACAAGGCTCTGCTAAATCCTTAATAGCTCTTTTAGGACTAGGTATTCGGCAAGGTACAGAAATTACTGTCATGGCTGAAGGACCAGATGAAGAAGACGCTCTTTCTTCACTTATAGAGCTTATACGCTCTGGATTTGGTGAACTCAAATCCTATTAAGAACCTATTCATTATTCTTTAGGGAGGGAAACTTTTGGATAGCTTGGTGTATGCAACAATCAAAAAAATAACAGAAAAAATAGAACAAAATAAAGATTTTTTAACTGATTTAGATAGGGAGATTGGAGATGGCGATCATGGTATTAATATGACAAGAGGCTTTACTGCTGTCTTAACCAAAATCAGCCTAGATGATGACCTTGATATAAGCAGTACTCTCAAAAAGGTAGGAATGACACTCCTTTCTACAGTAGGAGGTGCCTCAGGTCCCTTATATGGTAGTGCCTTTCTTAAGGCTTCAGCTGCCCTAAAAGATATTACTACTCTTACAGCTCCTGTGCTTGGAAAGATCCTTACAGCTAGCCTAACAGGTATCAAGGAGCGAGGTAAGGCAGTAAAAGGTGATAAAACAATGGTAGATGCCCTTGAGCCTGCCTGTGATGCTTTTGTCTTTGCTCTTAGTCAAAATGCATCTTGTCTTGAGTGTATGGATCAAGCAATAGCTGCTGCAAAACTAGGTGTAGAATATACAAAATCTATTGCTGCTAAAAAAGGTCGTGCAAGTTATCTTGGTGCTAGAAGTATAGGACATCAAGACCCCGGTGCTACTTCTGTACTAATTATCCTAGAAGCCATACGCGAAGTCATTAATAGAAAGGGATAGGTGAATAACTATATGGTAGGTCTTGTAATTGTTTCCCATAGTCGTATGCTTGCTGAAGGAGTGGTGGAACTTGCTTATGAAATGGCTGATAAAGCTTTACATATCATCCCTGCTGGCGGACTTGAAGATGGCTCCATTGGTACAGATGCACTACGCATTATGGAAGCACTTCTAGTAGCTGATACAGGTGACGGTGTACTCGTATTAGGAGATATGGGGAGTAGTATCCTGAGTACGCAAATAGCAATTGATTTATTAGAAGATGAAGCCCTTAAGCAACGTGTTAAAATATCTCATGCAAGCCTCGTAGAAGGTGCCATCATTGCTGCTATTCAAGCAAGTATTGGTGATCCATTAGATGAAGTATTTAATGCCACTCTTCAAGTGAGTTCATTTTCTAAGCTCTAAAGTTTTACTTTAAATCTTAAAAGAACCTTAAACCAAGTTCATTCGGTTTAAGGTTCTTTTAAAAATTTATAGCTCACATTTTGCACCTTATACTTTTAACATCATTAAGAAACAAATAAATTAATTATATTGACATTTATGAATATGATAATTATACTTTAAACATATCGATAAAAATAGATATGAGGTGAATTAAATGACAACAAAATACTCAGATAATGCAAAAATATTTAAAGCTTTTTGTGATGAAAGTAGGTTTAATATTCTTGAGAGCTTACAAACTGGCGAAAAATGTGCATGTGTATTATTAGAAAATCTCCATATTTCTCAATCTACACTTTCTCACCATATGAAGATACTAGTAGAAAGCGGTATTGTAGAGTCAAGGAAAGAAGGAAAGTGGACATATTACTTTATTTGTGATAGTGGAGTAACTACTGCCAAAATGATACTAGATAAAATAACAAAAGTACATTCAACTAGCAAATGTGAAGAAATCTATAAATGTAAATAATGAAAGAACGAATATTTTTGTAATATATTGGCTGAACAAGAATAATATAGATATATGAGTATATGTTAATATACGCATATTGCAAAGGAGGTGATTAGTTGGTTGAGCTATTAAAAGCACTTGCAGATGAAACAAGGTTGCGTATTCTTGCTCAGGTTTTGAAAGGTAAGTTATGTGTGTGTGAAATTGAAAACTGTCTAGTGCTTACACAATCTAATGTTTCTAGACATCTAACAATACTTAAAAGTGCTGGAATACTTAGTAGTTACAAAAAAGCACAATGGACTTATTACATGATTAATGACGATTTTATAAACAATCACAAATACTTATATGATTACTTATGTCAGGAAGTTAAAAGACTTCCATCTTATCAAATGGATAGTATTAATCTACAAAAATCCAAGTTTCAAGATTTGTGTCAGTGTAAAAAATAAGGAGGGTAAAAAATGAGTGAAGAAAAAAATACAGGGATAGGCTTTTTTGAAAGATATTTAACCATTTGGGTTATTTTATGTATGGTGGTAGGCATCCTCATTGGTAAATTTATACCTGCTATACCAGACTTTCTAGGACAATTTGAATACGCTAACGTTTCTATTCCAATTGCCATTTTAATATGGCTTATGATTTATCCAATGATGATGAAGGTTGATTTCAAAAGTATAAAAAATGTAGGAAAGAATCCGAAAGGGTTATTTGTTACCTGGGCTACTAACTGGCTGATTAAGCCCTTTACAATGTTTGGTATTGCCTGGTTTTTCTTTTATGTACTATTTAAAAACTTTATACCCGTGGAACTTGCAAAAGACTATCTCGCAGGTGCAATACTGCTTGGGGCAGCACCATGTACAGCAATGGTTTTTGTGTGGAGTCATTTAACAAAAGGAAATCCAGCCTACACAGTAGTACAGGTAGCAACAAATGACTTAATTATATTAATTGCATTTACCCCTATTGTAGCCTTTTTATTAGGAGTAAGCGGCGTATCTATTCCATGGGATACTCTTCTTTTATCCGTTATATTATTTGTAGTCATTCCTCTTGCTGGGGGCGTTTTAACAAGGACACTTATAACAAAGCAAAAAGGTGACTACTATTTTACAAATACGTTTATTCCTAAGTTTAATAACATAACCATAATCGGTTTATTGTTAACACTTATTATCATCTTCTCATTCCAAGGAGATGTCATTCTTAGTAACCCATTGCACATTATTCTTATTGCCGTGCCATTAGTTATTCAAACTGTATTTATTTTCTTTATAGCCTATTTAGCATGTAAGCTTTTGAAACTGCCACATAACATAGCAGCACCTGCGGGGATGATTGGTGCATCTAACTTTTTTGAGCTATCAGTAGCTGTAGCCATTTCTCTATTTGGAGCAACAAGTCCAGTAGCTCTTGCAACGATAGTAGGCGTGCTTGTAGAAGTACCCGTTATGTTAGCTTTAGTAAGTTTTGCAAATAAGACAGTGCATTGGTTTCCCAATAAATTGCATTAGGAAATATACTTGAATTAAACTACTGAAGGAGTGATTACTTATGAAAAAATGGTGATTTATGACCGAGCAGCTCACTTAAAATTCATACTCTAAGAAAAAAACTAGTATGCATATGTATAAAATAAGACCTAATAAACGCTGACTTCTTAAGAAATCTACATTTATTAGGTCTTTTATCCACAATTTTTCTGTTTTACTATTTAGTTATCCACGATATAACCCCTTTTTTCTAATAAGATGTGGATTTTTATCTTAATTTTTAAAAGCTGGAGTAGATGCAGGCTCTAGAAGAAGTGACTTAAGCTCCTCATCTAGCTTAAGAATTGAAATAGAGAAGCCAGCCATTTCAATGGAAGTCATGTAGTTACCTACAAAAGTCTTCCCTATGCTTATTCCTTTTTCTTTAAGAATTTGATCCACTTTGCGATTAGCAATAAAAAGTTCCATAAGAGGTGTACCTCCTAAGCCATTAACCATAACGGCTACCTCATCCTGCTGATTAAGTGATAAATCTGCTAAAATTTTATCCATCAGATGTTCCACTATCTCATCTGCTTTTCTAAGTATCTCTCTATGTGTACCTGGTTCACCATGGATACCAAGGCCTATTTCTACTTCATTCTCTCCGATATCAAAGCTAGGTTTGCCTGCCTCTGGAACAGTACAAGGTGTAAGGGCCATTCCCATTGTTCTTACGTTTGCAATAACTTTTTCGGCTACTTTCTTAACTGCTTCAAGGCAGGCACCTTGTTCTGCTTTAGCTCCTGCTATCTTATGTACAAAGAGAGTACCTGCAATACCACGTCTACCAGTAGTCCATGTACTATTTTCTACTGCAACATCATCATTTACAATGACTTTATCTACCTTAATGCCATCCTCTGCTGCCATATCTGCTGCCATTTCAAAATTAAGTACATCTCCTGTATAGTTTTTGATAATTAAAAGTACACCCTTGCCTGTATCTACTGCTTTAATAGCTTCGTATACTTGGTCAGGTGTTGGTGAAGTAAAAACAGCACCTGCTACCGCTGCATCAAGCATACCTCGTCCTACGTAACCTCCATGAGCAGGTTCATGTCCACTTCCTCCCCCACTTACTAAAGCCACCTTTGCCTGATGAAGTGTATTTCTCACTACTACATCATACCCTTCAAGACGTCTTAATTCCTGTGGATAAGCAGCTACCATTCCCTCTAACATTTCATTCACTACATGACTTGCTTCATTTATAATTTTTTTCATTTTCTTTTCCCCCTCTTCTATCAAAAAGTAGCTATACCCCTCTTAAGTTTACACGTCAGAATATAGCTACCTTTTCTAATCTCTGTTTTCAGTTAATCTATCTTTCTATCTGTAAGCTTCTTCTTAGAAAATAGCTGCATAAGTTAAACAAGCCACTACACCACCACAAATAGGTGCTACAACTGGAATCCATGCATAGCCCCAGTCAGAGCTTCCTTTATTAGGAATAGGTAAGAATGCATGAGCAATACGAGGTCCTAAATCTCTAGCAGGGTTAATGGCATAACCTGTAGGTCCGCCAAGAGTAAGACCAATTACCCAGATAACCATACCTACTGCAATAGGACTAATCCCATCTGCCATAGGTGTATTGGCAATACCAAGGATAAAGAATAATAAACAGAAGGTAGCAATGAATTCTGTTAAGAAGTTACCTACTGTTGAACGAATAGCGGGTCCCGTTGCAAAGGTACCAAGGATATTAGCTGCATTGGTTTCTTCTTTAAAATGTGGCAAGAAAGCAAGATAAACAAGACATGCACCAAGTATTGCTCCTATCATTTGAGCAATAATATAAGGTGCTACCTGTGCCCAAGGCAACTTACCAATAGCTGCCATACCTAATGTCACAGCAGGATTAAAGTGTGCACCACTAATTGTTCCGAAAATAAATACTGGGATGGCTACTGCAAGAGCCCAACCTGTAGTAATAACGATCCATCCACTATTATTACCCTTTGTTTTGCTAAGACATACGTTTGCTACAACGCCATCTCCTAAAAGTATAAGAATCATTGTTCCTAAAAGCTCAGCGATAAATGTTGACATATAAACTCCCCCTATTTATTGAAATGTTAAACCTTCTTTATCTATTTCTCCCATTTCATTGAGCGTTTTACAGCCTCATGCCAGCCAGCTAAAAGCGCTTCACGTTTTTCAGCACTCATGCTAGGTGCAAAACTTCTAGAAAGTGCCCAGTTCTTACCTACTTCTTCTTTATCTCCCCAGTAGCCTACTGCTAGACCTGCAAGGTAAGCTGCACCAAGTGCTGTAGTCTCAATAACCTCTGGTCTAAATACCTCAGTACCTAAAATATCAGACTGGAATTGCATTAAGAAATTATTTGCACAAGCTCCACCATCTACGCGTAGTGCCTTTAATTCAATTCCTGAGTCTTCTTGCATTGCCTTAAGTACATCATAGGTTTGATAAGCGAGAGACTCTAACGTAGCTCTTATAAAATGTGCTTTTTTAGCACCACGTGTAAGACCTACGATGGTTCCTCTTGCATACTGATCCCAATAGGGCGCTCCCAAGCCTACAAAAGCTGGTACAACGTAAACACCATTTGTATCTTCTACTTCTTGTGCATAAGCTTCTGTTTCTGATGCTTTTTCAATAATTTGAAGTTCATCTCTTAACCACTGAATAGCAGCACCTGCCACAAAAATACTACCTTCAAGGGCATATTCTACCTTGCCATCTACTCCCCAAGCAATGGTGGTAAGAAGACCATTTTGTGAATCAATTGCTTTTTCTCCTGTATTCATAAGCATAAAGCATCCTGTACCATATGTGTTCTTTGCAGTACCAGGATTGTAGCAAACCTGCCCAAATAATGCTGCTTGCTGGTCGCCAGCAGCCCCACCGATAGAGATTTCTCCATCCAATAAGCTACTTTCAGTTTTACCATAGATACAGCTAGAAGGTTTTACTGTAGGAAGCATACACTCTGGAATATTTAGCCTTTCTAAAATCTCTTTATCCCATTCCAGTGCATGGATATTATAGAGCATGGTTCGTGATGCATTCGAATAGTCCGTAACATGTACTTTACCTTTTGTTAGATTCCAAATAAGCCAAGAATCAATGGTTCCAAAAATAAGTTCGCCTTTTTCTGCCCTTTCTCTTGCTCCTTCTACATTATCCAAAATCCATTTTACTTTGGTTCCAGAGAAGTAGGCATCTACAATAAGTCCTGTTTTTTCCTTAATAACCTTATCAAAGCCTTCTGCTTTAAGCTCATCACAGAAATTAGAAGTTCTACGACATTGCCATACAATCGCATTATAAATAGGTTTTCCTGTTACTTTATCCCATACCACTGTTGTCTCTCTCTGATTCGTGATACCTATTGCTGCAATATCTTCAGCTTTTAAGTTAAGCTTTGACATAGCTTCTTTTGCTACTCCTAGCTGTGTTTCCCAAATTTCTAAAGCATCATGTTCTACCCAACCAGCTTTAGGATAAATTTGAGTAAACTCTTTTTGTGCTACACTCTCAATAAGCCCTTTTTCGTTGAATAAGATACATCTTGAACTTGTTGTTCCTTGATCTAGTGCCATAATGTACTTTGACATCATAACATCCCCCCTTTAATAAATTGTATGCCTTAGAAGGACAGCTTTATAACTAACTTCTATAAAATACTTATTTTTTAGCTACTGACTGAGTTGCTACTATGTTGATGCCTGTCTGTACGATATTCCTAAATAAAATATCCCCTCTACTAATAGGTGCAGTAACCGCTACATCCTTTAAAGCCTTCATACATTCTTCTATCTTATATTTTGGAATAGCTTCAGCTGTTTTAACTGCTACTCGTGGATAAATACCATTTAAAACAGGAAAGGTCGTTGTCACAATACGTGTAGGGTTGGTACATTCTTTTTTAGCATGATCAATACCTATTTTGCAGCTATTACCTGATACATTTACTACTTCCCCATTTTCTATTTGCACAATAAGGTTACATCCCATAGGACAACCTATACATGTTATTTCTCTTTGCATCATACTTAGCTCCTTTCTACTTTAAAGGTAATGGATGTAAGCTTGGGATGCTTTTTAAATAGCTCAGTTGAAAATGTGAGCTCTTCCATTTCTCCAGGTGTTAAAATACGCTTTTTCTTGTGTACGATTCGTTCTTCATCAAAATAAACTGCTAGATATTTATTACGGTAAACATTATCCACTCTAAAACGCATAGTAATAGGTGCCTTGGGCTCGTTCTCTACAAATTGGGGGACTGTATAACGTACACCTTCCGTAGCAGTGACAAGTACTGCTTCCCCCTTTACCTGCTCCCCTTTTATAAACTCGGCTGCATGTTTAGCCGCTTCATAACTTTCAAGAGTCACATTATCCACTAAATCGTGCACGTGCAATACATTACCACAGGCAAAAATCCCAGGTATATTGGTTTCTAAATGTGGTCCAACTATGGGCCCCCATGTTATGGAAGATAACTCCACTCCTGCCTTACGAGAAAGTTCATTTTCTGGTAAGAGCCCAACAGAAAGTAATAAGGTATCACAAGGGATATATCGCTGAGTATCCATAATAGGTTGACGCTTATCATCTACCTGTGCGATCGTTACACCTTGTAAACGATCTTTTCCATGGATTTTTATAACAGTATGACTGAGCTTAAGTGGAATACCATAATCCTCTAGACACTGTACAATATTTCGCTTTAAACCACTGGAATAAGGCAAGAGCTCTACTACTGCTTCTACCTTAGCTCCTTCTAAAGTCATACGTCTTGCCATAATAAGTCCTATATCTCCTGAACCGAGTACAACTACTTTTCTTCCAGGCATATAACCCTTCATATTAACTAATTTTTGTGCTGCCCCTGCTGTTAAAATCCCACTGCAACGTGCACCAGGAATCATTAAAGCTCCTCTAGGCCTTTCTCTACACCCCATTGCTAAAATAATTGCTTTAGCCTGAAGCTCCACTAAACCTTTTTCTGCATTTAAGGCATATACCTTTTTATCTTCTGTGATATCTAAAACCATCGTATTTAACCAATAGGGAATTTTTTCTTTTACGACTTCCTCTATAAAGCGTTCTGCATACTCTGGTCCGGTAAGTTCTTCTTTAAAGGTATGTAGCCCAAAACCATTGTGAATACATTGCATCAGTATGCCACCTAACCTAGGCTCTCTATCAATAACAAGTAGGTTAGTGATTCCTTGCCTCTTAGCTTCTAATGCTGCCCCTAAACCAGCTGGCCCACCACCTATAATAATCAAATCATAAGCTTCCATTTTGCACCTCCTCTACAAATCCTCTTTATCAATGCCCACCACAAAGCTCGATGCCTTACCAAATTTAGTAACTTCAGTAAAATGCACTCCTAATTCTTGCTCTAAAAGTTCCATATTTCTCACTAGGCAAAAACCTCCTTGGCATCTTCCCATACCAGCACGTGTACGCCTTTTGATGCCATCTGTATCTTTTGCACCTAGCGGTCTTGTAATCGCATCTACTATTTGTGCTTGTGTGACGCTCTCACATCTACAAACAATTTGCCCATATAAAGGATTTTCTTTAATAAGTGCTCGTTTAGTATCTTCATCTTGCTCACTGAAGCAAACAATTCCCTTACGCTTAGGATTAAAATAAGGGTTTATTTCTGCTTCAAGTATTTCCTTTATACTCTCTGCTATATATTTTCCAATAAGAGGTGCACAAGTAAGCCCCGGAGACTCAATACTCGCTGCATTAATAAATCCTGGTACATCCTTTACTTCACCTAATATAAAGTCATCTTTATCTGTTCGGGCTCTTAACCCTGTAAAGGAGGTAATCACATTACCTAAAGGAATTGTCCTCACACTTAATAACGCTTTTGCCATGATATCCTCTAAGCCTTCTTTAGTGGTATCGATATTGTCTTTGTCTTCTTGATCTACTGCATTAGGTCCTACAATTAGGTTGCCATGAACAGTAGGGGAAACCAATATCCCTTTACCTAATTTCGTGGGAAGCTGAAACAACGTACATGTCACCATGTCTCCAATATATCTATCAAATAAGTTGTACTCTCCACGTCTAGGAATAATCGTAAACTTCTCTTCACTTACCTTATTATTTATCACATCACTATAAACGCCTGCTGCATTGACAACAAGTTGTGTTTCATATTCTTTATTACCTGTTTTGACAATAAAAAAGCCTTCTCCTTTAACTATTTCTTTTACTTCTTCATTAAATGCAAATTCTACTCCATTCATATGGGCATTCTCTGCCAAAGCAATAGTTAAATTAAAAGGACAAACAATCCCACCAGTAGGGGCATAAAGTGCTGCTACTACTTCATCTGTTAATTGCGGTTCCATCTTTCTTACTTCATCTCCTGATAGAATTTGCATATCAGGTACACCATTAGCTTCTCCTCTTTCCTTTAACTCTTGAAGGGCTGGTTTATCCTCTTCTTTAAAGCACAAAACTAATGAACCATTTCTCTTAAATGGAAAATCTAAATCTTTAGCTAATTCATCATACATCAAATTAGCTTTTGCATTAAGCTTCCCCTTTAACGTATCTGGTTTAGCATCAAAGCCTGCATGAATGATTGCACTATTTGCCTTGCTCGTGCCACAACATACATCATTCTCTTTTTCTACTACGATAGTCTTTAACTTATACCGCGATACTTCTCTTGCAATTGCACATCCTACTACTCCTGCTCCTACAATTACAACGTCATACATCTTTTCTCACCTCCACTTAA
The DNA here is from genome assembly GCF_002735925.1 of Sporanaerobium hydrogeniformans. Taxonomy (GTDB): domain Bacteria; phylum Bacillota; class Clostridia; order Lachnospirales; family Cellulosilyticaceae; genus Sporanaerobium; species Sporanaerobium hydrogeniformans. Next base: position 54,447 of record NZ_PEDL01000009.1, read on the forward strand.
AAGCCCTTAGGATACTATGATGATTCAAAAATGGGCTTTGTAGTAGTATATGATAAGCTCATCCAAAATAGACATTCCCCCCTCTATTTACTTATTTTTCATAACACCTTAAACATATCTCATAAGCCTAGAGAATATATTGTTAAAAACGAAATGAGGTGCCACTATGGATACTTCTTTTACTAATTTAGTTTTTAGTGGTGGAGGTGTCTGGGGGATAGCTTATCTCGGGGTATTAGACTATCTTTACAGTGAAAATCTGATGGAGAATGTAGAACGTATAGCAGGAACTTCCGCAGGAGCTATTACTGCCTGCTTAACAAGTTTTAATCTTCCCTTTAGTGAGCTTAGAATAATTGCGGATTCTCTAGATTACAGTAAGGTTCCTGGACAGGATGAAGTCTTTACTCAGCGTACACTCTCTCCCACTATCAAAAAACAACTTAATAAAGTATTTGGAAATATTGATTGTGTTTATCGTTTAATTAAGCAATATGGCTGGTATTCCTCTACCTACATCTATAACTGGCTCCAAACACAAATCGCCATGCAATTTGATATTTCCAAAAAACAACCCCCTTACACCTTTGCTGATTTTCAAAATACCTCTATACACAAAAATAATAGACCTTTTTTGGATCTCTATCTATTAGGAACAGATGTCTCTAATCAAACTTCTGTTGTTTTTTCTGCTGACTCAACACCTTATGTAGAAGTTGCAGAAGCTGTGCGCATCTCTATGTCCGTTCCTATCTTTTTTGAAGCCATCAAAACAACTGCTCTCACTACTGCTCAAAAAAATAATCCCCTTGTCTTTTCAGATGGTGGATTATTAGCCGTATACCCTATTGAATTATTTGATAAAATTTCTCTTGCCCAGCAAACATTAGGCTGTATGTTTACAAGCCCACTTATACCTGAACCTATACAAAACCTTATTGATTTTATAAGTCATATTCTTTCTTCTACCACTACCTTGCAAATGGATTACTATCGCCGTGACCCAGAATGTATGAGGAGAAGCATTGATATAAACACAGGTCATACCTCTTCTCTAAATTTCAATGTTTCAGTAGGTGACCCTACCTACAATTTTCTTTATCAAGCAGGTTACTCTGCTGCCCAAAGTTACTTTACTCCTAAAAAAGGGTGAATTTTTATAGCAAATAAGAAAGGAGGTGACGTTAAATGGCTGCCAAAAAACAAGCTAGCAAACCAACAAAAACAACCAAAGTGGATAAAACAAGTAAAAATTCTAAAACGACCGCTAAAAGTAAAAAAAGTAAATAGCTTTCATCAAAAAAATGCTTTCCCTGTACCCATTACTTGTTCTATTACAAGAAGTACATTAGGAAAGCATTTTTTTAAATCATTTCTACATTAAAATCTAAAACAATCTTAGAAGTTTGTGTCTCTAACCTAGTAAGCTTTACCCCTGCTGCTTCAAACATTTTCTTAGAAGCCTTAACTACATCTGTCTGGGCATATTTATCCGATAAATAAATAACTTCGTTAATACCAGATTGAATAATCGCTTTACAACATTCATTACAAGGGAAAAGTGCAACATAAAGCTTTGCACCTACTAAAGATTTACCTTGTGCATTAAGTATAGCATTTAATTCTGCATGTACAACAAAAGGATATTTTGTATCTAAAAAATTACCCTCTCTATCCCATGGGAAGTGATCATCCTTGCATCCAATCGGAAAACCATTATAGCCTAAGCTTAGTATTGTATTAGGACGCTGTCCAACGCACTCTTCACCACTTACAATACAAGCACCTACCTGAGTACTAGGGTCTTTACTCCTTTTAGCTGCCAATAAAGCCATTCCCATGAAGTAATCATCCCAAGATATATAATCTGGTCTCTTCATTACCTTACCTCCTAGCCTTATCTTTAGCTTATTATACTATTACTTGTTCAATCTATAAATACACTTTTATAAAATTTACTATCTGTAGGCAGTTTTTAAAGCCTTTAATAAGATACGAGGATCCTTTTTATAGGGCGTAACTGGACAAATCTCCTTATCCTGTATGCCAAATAAAGTATAAATAGCTATACGTGCTGCCCTTACAGAATATTCCTCTGTAAATACCATGTCTTCTGGAATCTCCACAAATTGACTAACCATTGCAAAGTTAGTAGAACCCTCTGGTACAACCTTAGGTCTGTCGCTCATCTTTCGTGGTTGAAATTGTGCATCAATATAAGGCATCATGCAAGGAATCACATTAATAATAGATTCTAATATCTCATTCTTATCTTTTTCCATATGCAAATGATGAATAAGCTCAATGAGAATCTCTTCTCCTGTGCAATTTCGCATAGGCTTTCTTATATAATTACCAATACGATCCGTATAAAGTCCATATCCCCAAAATATAGTGGTATCCATTGGTTGATTTTTAAAATGAGGTTGAGCTGCTACTACAATGCTCATTAACCAGTTGGAATCTTTAAAAGTCATAAGTGCCCCACTGCCTGGAATGTTTCCTGAAAATCGTTCAATAAGCTTAAGTAGCTTGTTTCCTTTACAAGTCACCGTAAAGCTTTCCCAATTGGTTTCTTCTGGATGATGAAAGAATGGAGCAGGATTTCCTAAGCCTGTCTTTTTCTTAGCTATATTTTCCCAAAGCTCTGCAGACATTGGTTTTTCTGGCTTATATTGAGGTGCCATATAAAAATCACCTAAACTTGCATTATCCGTCATACAGCCATTTGTCATAATACATACATCTTGTGGCCTTAAAGGGATAAGCTTTTTTTGACCTTCCTTATCCTCCAAATGAATACCTGTTACTGTAATCTGCTCTTCTGGTGCAAAATCTAAATCAAAAACCCTTGCATTTATTTTAAAGTCTACACCTGCACTTTTTAGATAGGCTTTAAGCGGTAAGATCACAGATTCATATTGATTATAAGGTGTGCGTGTTACACCCTCTAACGTTTCAATACGAGAAAATTCGAAGATCATACGTTCCATATAACGTTTAAATTCAAATAAACTAGACCATTTTTGAAAAGCAAAGGTCGTTTGCCACATATACCAAAAATTTGTTTCAAAGAAGTGAGGTGTATTTATAAACCATTCTTCAATTGTCATATTATCTAACTTTTCTTCTGGGGTAAGCATGAGTTTTCCTAAAGCAAGACGGTCCGCCGTATTAAAACCCATACTCCTTACATCTAAAATATTTCCCTGCTTATCAATTAATCGGGCTTGTGCATGTGTTGGATGAAGATGGTCAAAGTTTAAAATCTCTTCTGTTACACTTTTATTAGGAACCTCTAAAGAAGGGATACTTCTGAAAAGCTCCCAAAAGTTTTCATAGGTTTCCTCATTGAGCATTCGCCCCCCTCGACATACAAAACCATTTTGAGCATTTCCTCCACCATCATTACTGCCTCCTAAAATTTTAAGGCCTTCAATAACATGAATGTTTTCTCCTTTAAAATGACAATCTCTTATTAAGTAAGCTGCTCCAGCTAAAGAGCCTAGACCACCTCCTATAAAATAAACATGTCTGTCTTTGCTTTTCATGGAGGGAAGCCTTTTTTGGACTTGCTCCTTTCTACTAGCTACACATGCTTTTTTTCCATTGATCTTCCATATAGCCAGACCCATACCTGCTGTTATTCCCATTAATAACCATGGGTAGTTATTTTTCTTACGCCTTTTTCTATTCATAACGTCCCTCTTTTCTTTTTACATAATAGCATTTACTATTACCTATAGATTAAGCAGAGGGTTTTAGAATTATTCAATTCTAAGCAAAAAGTGAGTACAGCTTTTATACCGTACTCACTTTTATTTAAAATATTTTTTAGTAGGCTTTACCCCAATAAACCATCTTCTTAGCGGGCTTACCACAACAGATACACGTCTTAGCAATTTCTTCTTGTTCAAACGGCATACAACGTGACGTTGCACCTGTTTCTTCTTTAATTTTGTTTTCACATGCTTCATCGCCACACCACATTGCTTTTACAAACCCTGGTGTTTCTTCTACTGTTTTTGTAAACTCTTCCATAGTAGTCGCAGAGTAAGTGTGTGCTTCTCTATGGTTTCTGGCTTTCTCTAACATTTCTTTTTGCATAGCTGTAAGTAACTTTGTTACTTCTTCTTGAATATGATCAAGAGATACTACCACCTTTTCACCTGTATCGCGTCTTGCAAGAACCGCTTGATTTGCTTCAATATCCTTTGGTCCTATTTCTAAACGTACTGGAACGCCTTTCATTTCATGCTCACTAAACTTCCAACCTGGTGATTTGTCACTGTCATCTACTTTTATTCTGCCAACCTCTTGAAGCTTTGCCTTAAGTTCATAAGCTTTATCAAGCACACCTTCTTTATGTTGTGCCACTGGGATAATCATCACTTGGACAGGGGCAATAGCAGGTGGTAATACAAGCCCACTATTATCACCGTGTACCATAATCAGTGCTCCGATAAGGCGTGTGGTCATCCCCCATGAGGTTTGATGGACATATTGTAATTGGTTATTTTTATCTGTGTATTGAATGCCAAAAGCCTTTGCAAAGCCATCACCAAAATTGTGACTTGTACCTGATTGAAGGGCTTTACCATCGTGCATCAAACTTTCTATAGTATAAGTTGCCTTTGCACCAGCGAATTTTTCTTTTTCTGTCTTTTGACCTTTTACTACAGGAATAGCAAGGACATTTTCACAAAACTCAGAGTAGACATTAAGCATGCGTACTGTTTCTTCTTCTGCTTCTTCTGCTGTTGCATGAGCCGTATGACCTTCTTGCCATAAGAATTCAGTAGTACGAAGGAAAGGACGCGTTGTTTTTTCCCAACGTACAACCGAACACCATTGATTATAAAGCTTAGGTAAGTCTCTATGAGATTGAATTTCCTTTGCATAGTGATCACAGAATAAGGTTTCTGAAGTAGGACGTACGCAAAGTCTCTCTGCAAGCTGCTCTTTCCCACCATGTGTTACCCATGCTACTTCTGGTGCAAAACCCTCTACGTGATCCTTTTCTTTTTCTAATAAGCTTTCTGGGATAAACATAGGCATATAGACATTAACATGTCCTGTTTCTTTAAAACGTTTGTCTAATTGTTGTTGTATAAGTTCCCAAATGGCATAGCCATAAGGTTTAATAATCATGCAACCTTTTACACTTGCATAGTCCACAAGCTCTGCTTTTTTAACCACATCGGTATACCACTGTGCAAAATCCTTATCCATATCTGTAATCTCAGATACAAACTTTTGTTTTCCTGCCATTTCTTCTTCTCCTTTTATTTAAACATATTATTTTTATTATAAACATCCCCACACCCTCGTAGGGGACGATTCCATATCGTCCCTCCTCTTTCCTCATCGTCCCTCAACACCTTATCTCCAAAAACTTTCTCCTCTATCCAAATATAAAATAGCCTTTGGCATAGTTAAAGAAGTAGAGTAGAGTGTGGATGGATATAAGTTTTAAAACGGATATGAGATTCCGGTTGGATATGGAATCCCAGGTGGATATGGAGTCTCGGGCGGATATGGAATCCGCCCCTACGGGGAAATGATTAGAGGTTTGATTTTAATAGTTGTTCTATAAGACTTGTTACTTCTTGCTCAATACCTGCAACAGGTACAAGTTTCTTAACTGACTTATCTCTTGTTACAAGTTCTACTTTGCCTTCTTTAAGATTTTTTTCTCCGATCACTATACGCACAGGTATACCAAGAAGGTCTGCATCTGCAAATTGAACGCCTGGTGCTACATTTCGGTCATCCATTAAGACTTCAAACTGCTTATTTAACTTGCTATAAAGATCAAGTCCAATAGCATTTGTATCTAGAGATTTACTCTTAAGAGCACAGATATGCACTTGCCATGGTGCTACTGATATTGGCCAAATGGGACCCCATTCATCATGTCGTGCTTCAATAATACAAGCCAGTAATCGACCTACTCCAATGCCATAACAACCCATAATAGGTGTTTTTGACTTACCGTCTGAGTCGGTATAAGTCATATGCATACTCTCTGAATAACGTGTACCAAGTTGGAAAATATTCCCCACTTCTACACCACGTTTAAATTGTAATTTGCCCTGACAATGTGGGCACTCATGTCCTTCATTAACTTGTGCAATATCATAATAAGCTTCTGGCTTAATATCTCTCTCCATACTAATGCCTTTGATATGATAATCTACCTTGTTTCCTCCTACTACGAGATTTTTCTCATTTCTAAGAGATTCATCAAAAATAAGAGTTGCCCCATCTGCTTTTAAATGATAAGGCCCCATGAAGCCATAGCAAAGGTTAGGAGTATCTTCATAACGTTCAAAAGGTCGAATTTGTGCTTTAACTACTTTTTGTAGCTTCGACTCATTTACTTGCAGGTCTCCTCTAATAAATACAATAAGAGGTTCTTTTTGCCCTTCTACTTCAAATACACACGCTTTTAACGTTTGGTCATTTGTTACACCCAGTAAATTTGCTACTTGTTCAATCGTATGGGCATTAGGTGTATATACTTCTTCTATTTGTCCCTCTATAGTTGTGGCAACTGGTAATTTAGAAGTAGCTACCTCCATATTAGATTGGTAATCACAGCTGTCACATACTACAATCGTATCTTCTCCAATATCTGTAAGAAGCATAAATTCGTGAGCAACCTTTCCTCCCATCATTCCTGTGTCTGATTTCACACAGATGACTTCTGGCACACCCGCCCTTCTAAAGATGGTATGATAAGCTTGCAGACATTCCTCATAGTAACTTTCTAAGTCTTCTTGAGAAGTATGGAAAGAATACGCATCCTTCATAGTAAACTCTCTTACACGAATAAGCCCACCTCTTGCTCTAGGTTCATCTCTAAATTTAGTTTGGATTTGATAAATCATGAAGGGATATTGACTATAGGACTTGGCTTCTGTACGTGCTAAATGCACAGCTGCTTCCTCATGTGTCATACCTAATACCATATCTTTACCTGCTCGATCCTTAAAACGGACCAATTCACTGCCTACTCCTTCAAAGCGTCCTGATTCTTGCCATAATTCTCCTGGAAGAGCCACTGGAAACAGAACCTCTTGTCCATCAATTTTATCCATTTCTTCCCTGATAATGTTCTCAATTTTAGCTACTACCCTTTTAGCTGGAGGTAATAAAGAATAAATACCATTCGTTACTTGACGTACATATCCTCCACGTAATAAATAGATGTGACTAATACTCGTTGCATCTCCTGGTTTTTCTTTAAAGCGTTCACCTAATAGTTTGCTCATTAACATAATCTTTTCATCCTCTTCTTTAAAATAGCCTTTATAGTCAAAAAAACCCCTATGCATCAATGCATAGGGGCCATGTAATCTCGGCGGTACCACCCTAATTAACACAAGACCTGCTTATGTTATCTTAGTTACTCTATAACGGGAGTTCCCGCTGCGTTTATGTTTTTGCGCAGAGCTCCGAGCTTGGACAATATAGCTTAGCTTTAGAAGCCTTTCACCCGGTGAGCTTCCTCTCTTTATATAATTAAAAGCTAGTTTTATACTGATTTCTCTTCTCAGCTAATTTACTTATTCTATTTACCTATAAGCATAATCAAAACCCTAAGCCTTGTCAAGATAACCTTAGCATCTCACCACAAACTTCTCTTGCGTCCTTCTTTTTCATTTCTTATTTCTCCATAAAATGATGCTCCCTATAATAGTAAGTCCTAATAAAATAACTATTCCTATTAAAGAACCTAGATTAAGTTTAGTCCCTACAAAAATAGCTGTTGGTCCATCTGCCCCTCCTATGATACCAACACTTGCCGCTCCAAAATTTTCTTTAATTAACTTAAACATAAAGTACTTCTTTAATAAAAAAGGAACAACTGTAGTTATTACTAACAACATCCCACTTAAAAGGGTTATAACCTTAATAATTATTAATTTTAACTCTTTTTTCATACGCTCCCCCTACTTGATTCCTATAGACTATTGGTAAACTTGAATTCTTATCCTATTCTATCACTTTGCATTTAACATCACAACATTTCAAATATTTAACCTAGTAAAACTTAAAAGTTTGACAACCTCTAGAGGCTATACTATAATAATTTTGATAATCAAATATTCTTTTGCTAGGGGAGCTTTTAGCTGAGAGTGTACATATCGTACAGACCCTTATAACTTGCTTACAGATAATGCTGCTGCAAGGAAGCGAATGTGCTCCGAAAATAGTATGAGTCACACATTCGTGTGGCTTTTTATTTTTGTGCATAGATACCTTCTAGCGAAGAAAAATAATCTTTGAAAGGGGTTTTTTTATGTCTCATATTTTTACAAAGCTTTTAGAAATCAGTCCTCTTGTATGGACTATTTTGGGTGTCATCGTATTGTTTTCCTTATTAGGTCTTGTTTGGACTTCTAAAAAAGAGGCAAAACAATCTTCCACTTTAACTACAAAGAAAGTTGTTTATGGTGGTATGTGTATTGCGCTTTCTTTCATTCTCTCCTATATTCGCCTCTATAAAATGCCTCAAGGAGGTTCTATTACTTTAGCAAGTATGTTCCCTATTATCTTATATTCCATGGTATTTGGTCCTATAGCGGGCATTGTAACAGGTGTAGCCTATGGCTTTCTTCAGCTTATTCAAGACGCTTGGGTACTGAACTGGGCACAGCTCCTCTTTGATTACCCCTTAGCCTTTGGTTTCTTGGGGCTTGCTGGTATGGCACCAAGCGCAATTAAAGCAAAAGAACTACGTACCGTTTTAGCGGTTTCTATCGCACTTTTAGGCAGAGGACTCATGCACTTCTTATCTGGTATCATCTTTTTTGCAGATTCTGCTCCAGAAGGTACAAGTGCTGTACTCTACTCTTTAGGCTATAATGCTTCTTACATTATTCCTGAATTAATTATTACCCTTATCCTTTCTGTTATCCTTATTTCAACCCCTATTTATGGAGCTATGAAAAAATCTGTTGCTTAATTATTAGGCATTCACTTGATAATCAATCAAAAAAAGACGCCGGGAGTAGCGGCGTCTTTTTTTTGGAGTATCTATGTGATTATACGTAGAAGAGTAGGTCTACGTATGTTGGAAATGGCCATTTCTCAGCAGGAATCATCGTTTCAAGTTCATCTGCTACAACTCTTAAAGTTTGCATCGCTTCAAAGATATACTCTCTGTAAAATTTAGCAGCATCTAGCACATCTGAGTAATTCTTTGTTTCAAGTACAAGCTTGTCAAGTTCATCAATTTTACTCATTAAGGATTCGGTTAAATTCGAAAGCTTTGTAGCATAAGCTTGCTCCTTTTCTACACTCATATTAAAACCAAGCTCTTGCTTCACTTTAAGGGTCTCAAATATTTCTTTTGAGTAACTAAGAACTACTGGTAAAATTTCCCTCTTCACCATATCTAACATAGTAAGAGCTTCTATATTAATTGTTTTTGAGTAGCCTTCAAGCATGATTTCACAACGTGATTCAACTTCTGCCTTAGTAAAGATACCATGTTTAACAAAGAGATTAATACTTTTTTCATAAGCAAAAGTTGGAAGTGCTTCAACAGTTGTCTTAAGGTTGTGAAGCCCACGTTTAGTTGCTTCTTTTACCCATTCCTCACTGTAGTTATTACCATTAAAGATAATACGTTTATGATTTTTAACTGTTTCTTTTATAATTTCCATCACTTCTGCTTGGATATCAGCTACTGCTTCTAAGCGATTTGCAAATTGCTCTAATTCCTCTGCTACAATGGTATTTAAAACAATATTGGCACCTGCAATAGACGCTGCAGAACCTAACATCCTAAACTCAAATTTATTACCTGTAAAAGCAAATGGAGAGGTCCTATTACGGTCTGTTGTATCCTTTGCAAACCTAGGAAGTGCTGTGACACCTGTTTCCATAAAACATTTGGCGGTCTCTTCAGCTATTTCACCTCTTTCGATGCATTCTAAAATGTGTGTGAGCTCATCACCTAAAAACATAGAAACAATAGCTGGAGGTGCTTCGTTGGCTCCTAAACGATGATCATTTCCTGCACTTGCTACCGCTACACGAAGAAGGTCTGCATATTCATCAACAGCCTTAATAACAGCAGCTAAAAATAATAAGAATTGTGTATTTTCCCTTGGTGATTTGCCTGGTTCAAGGAGGTTTTCACCTGTATTGGTAGAAATAGACCAGTTATTGTGTTTACCAGAACCATTTACGCCTGCAAAAGGTTTCTCATGAAGTAAACATACAAGACCATGTCTTTCTGCTACCTTTTTCATAAGCTCCATTGTTAATTGATTATGATCTGTTGCAAGGTTTGTTGTTCCGAAAATTGGAGCTAGCTCATGCTGTGCAGGAGCCACTTCGTTGTGCTTTGTTTTAGCCAAAATACCCAACTTCCATAATTCTTCGTCTAAGTCTTTCATGTATTCTGAAACCCTTGTACGGATATTTCCAAAGTAGTGATCTTCTAATTCTTGCCCTTTTGGAGGTTTCGCCCCAAAAAGTGTTCTACCTGTTAAAATAAGATCTTTACGTTTTTTATACATTTCTTTATCTACTAAAAAGTATTCTTGTTCAGGCCCTACCGTGGTAGTTACCCTTGTTACACTTTTTCCTAACTGACTTAAAATACGGATTGCTTGAACATTAATAGCTTCCATCGAACGAAGTAAGGGTGTTTTTTTATCAAGCACTTCACCACTGTAAGAGCAGAAGGCTGTTGGAATATAAAGTGTACCATCTTTTACAAAGGCATAAGCAGTTGGATCCCAAGTTGTATATCCTCTTGCTTCGAAGGTTGCGCGAAGGCCTCCTGAAGGGAAAGAAGATGCATCTGGCTCTCCCTTAATTAGTTCCTTACCTGAAAACTCCATAATGATTTTGCCATCTGCTGTTGGTGAAATAAAGGCGTCATGCTTTTCTGCTGTAATACCTGTCATAGGTTGAAACCAGTGAGTGAAGTGTGTGGCACCTTTTTCAATTGCCCAGTCTTTCATTGCACTGGCTACTACTTCTGCTACCTCTGGTTCAAGCTCTGTGCCTTCTGCCATTGTTTTCTTAAGAGATTTAAAGATGTTTTTAGGTAATCTTGTTTGCATTACTGTTTCATTAAATACATTACATCCAAATATTTCTGATACTGCTGTCATACTAAATTCCTCCTCAATTTATACTCTTTATTTTTTATTTATTAACTTAAAGGATTTACCTTAAGGCTCTAGTCGATGAACATCCCTTGGAAACATACTTGCCTGCCTTATATTTTGCAAATCTAAGAGCTTCATGACAAGCCTCTCAAGCCCTATTCCAAGTCCCCCATGAGGTGGCATACCATATTTATGAATGTTTAAATAATGATAAAACTCCTCTGGATGCATGCCCATTTCCTTCATTTTAGCTACTTGCTCGTTATAATCATGAATCCGTTGTCCCCCTGTTGTAATTTCTAGCCCTCTAAAAAGTAAATCAAAGCTTAGTGCAAACCTTGGATCTTCCTTATCATTCATAGCATAAAAGGGTCTTTTTGAGGCTGGAAAATGTGTAATAAATATAAACTCACTTCCCCAGTTTTCTTTGGCATACTCATAAAGAAATACCTCATCTTCTGGTTCTAGGTCATATTTATTTTTACCACCTTTACCTTTTAGCACTTCTAGTGCTTCCATAAAGGTTAGTGAAGGAATAGTGTCTACTACTGGGAGGGTAACACCTAGTATTTCAAGGTACTCTTTGTAATGTGTATAAAGGTATTCTAGGGTGTATTTCAGCATGGCTGTTTCCATCTCCATGACATCATACATACTCTCTATATAGCCCATTTCAAAATCAAGACCAATATATTCATTTAAATGCCTTGAAGTATTGTGCTTTTCTGCCCTATATACAGGTGCTATTTCAAATACACGATCAAAAAATGCTACACATGTTTGTTTATAAAATTGTGGGCTCTGCGCCAAATAGGCTTCTTGGTTAAAATAATCTAATTTAAAAATATTTGCTCCACCCTCTGCACCAGCTGCTACTATTTTAGGTGTAAACACTTGGGTAAAGCCTTCCTTAAGCATAAACTCCCTAAACCCAGATACTACCCCCTCTTGTATTTTAAAGATAGCTCTCTCATAAGGATTACGAAGGGCAACGGAGCGATTATCTAAATTAGCCTCTAAACCACAGCCTAGTTTTTTATGACTTACATTAAGGGGATATTCCCCTTGAGGACTACTTAAGATTTTTATTTCTGTCAGTAAGATCTCAAAACCTAGTATAGCTCTTTCATCCTCTCTAACATGTCCCTTTACTTTTACATAACATCCTACTTTTAATTGCTCTATACTATCCCCACATCGGTCTTTTTCATAAATTCCTTGTATAAGATATCTACCTGTTCGGAGGATAATAAATGCAAACTCACTCATAGACCTTATTTTATGAATACAGGCATCTATCGTAACAACACTATCTACTTGCCTCTTTATTTCTTCTATATTGATCCATTTAATGCGTTTTACTCCATCCATAGTTAACATAGACTACTCCCCTTTCTTACCTTAACTTAGTAAGTTCGCCTTCAAGGATTTCTTTAATAGTCTTAGGGTTTGCCCTACCTGCAAGCCTCTTACTACATTGTCCCATAAGGAAACCAAATAACTTTTCTTTGCCTGCTAGATAACCTGTTACCTCTTCCGTAAATTCACTAACTACACTGCTTACCACTTCTTTGATCTCATCTGTATTATCATTCATGAGGTAGCCTTGTTCCTTTGCTATTTCCATAGGCCCTTTTTGACTTTCTATCATCAGCTTTAATATAGCTTTTGCATTATTTTTATTTACAATATCCTCTTCTGACATTTTTACTAAAGTAGCAAAGGCTTCTGCTGAAAAGGGAAGATGATTGCTTTGTATTTCTCCCTCATTCACATAGCGAAGGATTTCTACTACTATAAAGTTAGCTACCGCTTTATAATTGGGATAAATCATAACTACATCATTATAAAAATCTGAGATCCCTTTCTCATTCACTACTATTTGAGCATCCGCTTTATTTAAGCCATATTCCTTTGTGTAAAGCTGCATTCTCTCATCAATGAGTACAGGCATTTCTTTGGAAAGCTTTTCAATATCTTCCTCTGTAATAATAACCGGAATAATATCTGGTTCTTTGAAATATCTATAATCATGTGCATCTTCTTTAGAACGCATAGAAACTGTCACGCCACGATTATCATTAAATTTTCTTGTTTCCTGAACAATAGGTTCACCTGTTGTTAAGAGCTTAGTTTGTCTTTCAATTTCATAATCAATGGCTCTTACAATAGATTTCATTGAATTAAGATTTTTGATTTCTACCTTTGTACCTAATTCTTTAGCATCTGCATGTTTAAGAGAGATATTAACATCTGCTCTTAAAGAACCTTCTTCCATCCTACAAAGACTTACACCTGCATATTGAAGGAGTCCTGATACCTTTTCGATATAAGCTCTTGCCTCCTCGGCTGAAGACATATCTGGCTCTGATACGATTTCTAACAAAGGAACGCCACACCGGTTATAATCTGCAAGACTGGTATTTTCAATATCATCATGAATCAGTTTACCTGCATCTTCTTCAATATGTGCATGATGAATACGTATCTCTTTTTCACCTTTATCACCCTCTATCTTTACCTTTCCTGAAAGGCATACAGGTGAATCAAATTGTGAAATTTGATAAGCCTTAGGAAGATCGGGATAAAAGTAATTCTTTCTATCTATTTTAGAATAACGGTTTATTTCACACCCTAGTGCTAAACCTGCTTTAATCGCACATTTTACTACCTCTTGATTAAGAACCGGTAATGTCCCTGGAAAACCTGCACATACTGGACAACAGCGTGTATTTTGTTCACCCCCAAAGTCTACCTCACAGCTACAAAATATTTTTGTTTGTGTAAGAAGTTGGGCATGTATTTCAAGTCCTATAACTGGAATGTAACTTGACATTTTATTCACCTACCCTTTCTTATAAACTAGGAGCTTTCCTAATAAAATCTTTCTCAAATGCATCTGCTACTTGAATTACCTTTGCATCATCAAAAGCTTTACCTATAATAGACATACCAATTGGCATATTATCTTTGTCATAACCACAGGTTGTTGAAATACCTGGAAGACCTGCAATATTTACTGTAACAGTACAGATATCTGCTAGATACATCTTTACAGGATCATTTTCAATAGCTCCTCTTTTAAAAGCAACTGTAGGAGCTGTAGGTGTAAGCATTACATCACAGCGCTCAAAAATTTTGTTGTATTCTTCTTTAATTTTTTCTCTTATATAAAGAGCTTTCTTGTAATAGGCATCATAATAGCCACTAGAAAGTGCATAAGTTCCTAATAAAATTCTTCTCTTTACCTCATCTCCAAAACCTTCCCTACGTGTACGTTCAATACGTTCTTTATAGGTTTTAGCATGAGGCATGCAGTATCCAAATTTAATACCATCATAACGTGAAAGGTTGGAGCTTGCTTCAGCTGAGGAAAGTAAGTAATAGGCTGCTATAGCATATTTAAGGCTTGGCATAGAAACCTCTTCAATACAAACCCCCATTTCTTCATATTTTTTAGCTGCTGCAAGCACTGATTCTCTGACTTCTTTATCAATACCCTCTTCAAAGAACTCCTTTGGAAGGGCAACAATCATTCCTTTAATATCTTTACCTAATAAACTTTCAAAATCTATTTCTTGACGTGAAGAGGTTCCATCATTACAATCATAACCACCTATTGTATTTAAGATTGTTGCACATTCTTTTGCACTATGTGCCATAGGTCCTATTTGGTCAAGTGAACTACCAAAGGCTATAAGACCAAACCGTGAAACACTTCCATAGGTAGGCTTCATACCTGTAATCCCACAGAAAGCTGCAGGTTGCCTAATGGAACCACCTGTATCTGAACCAAGGGATATTGCTGATAACCTAGCCGCTACAGCCGCTGCGCTTCCCCCTGAAGAACCTCCTGGCACTCTTGTTAAATCATGAGGATTTTTAGTCTTTTTATAATATGAAGTTTGAGTAGAGCCCCCCATAGCAAACTCATCCATACTTGTTTTTCCAAGGATAACTGCTTGCTCATTTAAAAGCTTATGGATAACAGTTGCACTGTAAGGGGGAATAAAGCTTTCTAACATTTTTGAACCACAAGTTGTACGTATACCCTCTATACACATATTATCTTTAATACTTATTGGGATACCTGTAAGGGCTTTTGCCTGACCTTTAGCGATTCTCTCATCTGCTTTTTTAGCAGCTTGGATAGCTTCATCAGCGCATACTGTAATATAACTGTCTATTTGTGCATCTATTTTCTCAATTCGATTTAAATAATACCTAGTAAGCTCTACAGAAGATAATTCTTTACTATCTAGTAACGTTCTTAACTCAGCAATATTTCTATCACATAGCTCCATCATTTTCCTCCTCACTCACTATTCCATTATCTTAGGTACTACGAAAAAACCATCCTTCTTATAAAGCGCATTTTGAAGAAGTTTTTCACGCTCATAAGAAGCTTTACATACATCTGTTCTTAAGTTGTTAAGGTGTACTCCCTCACCTACCTTTTGAAAATCTTCTTCTAAAATCAGGTCATTCATCGTATCCATAAGCTCTACAATAGCACTCATCTCAGCTACAAGCTTTGGCCTACTTGCTTCCTCTACCTCTATTTTAGAAAGCTCTGCTAAATAAGTAATTAAAGCTGTATCTAGCATCCTCATCACCTACTCTTTATTAAAATTTTATAGATTACTCCAATAATCTATAGCTTTAGAAAATAAAAAGAGGCTAACCTAATAACACCTAAGTGTTACTTTAGTTAGCCCCTTTGCTAATTTTTATTCTCTTTGTGTTAGATTATACAATGACTATTTTTGAAATTCAAGAGGTATTTTAAAAATATTATCAAAATATTATTATTTTTTAATTGAGGGTTATTTACCTCTCTCTGTCAAATAATAGGATATCTTTGTACTTATAAATTTTTAGATTACCTATTCTTGCAAGACTTATTCCTTATGTTTCTATATTTATATGTTGTTTGTCTATTTAAAATAATGAATTATTATACGCTCATTCTTGCAAATTAGTTGACTTTTATAGTGAAAAATGTTATTAGTAATTATATAGGAGAACAAAGGCGTTCTTTGAGTGTAAATTGCACTCAAAGTGCGCCTTTTTTGTTTCAACTTTTATTTTGGAGTATTTTTTAATTAATTTTTATGGAGGAGATCTATATGCTAAAACGTGAAGGTGAAATTCGTATTCCTTCAGGATGTGCTATCTCTGGCTTTATTAATCGTAGTGGTAAGCGTGTGAATGGTGGTGAAATTGTAAAGTCTATCTCTTACATGCACGATCGTTCAAATGGCTTAGGCGGTGGTTTTGCTGGTTATGGTATCTATCCTGAATACAAAGATTTATATGCTTTCCATGTTTTCTATGAAAACAGTCAATCTCGCGAAGAGACTGAGAGATTTTTGGAGAAACATTTTGATATTGTTAACTTAAGTCGTATCCCTACTAGGAAGCATAAGAACATTACTCATGAACCTCTTATCTGGCGCTATTTCCTTAATCCTTTACCTACTAAATTAGCTGCTAGTCAACTAGATGAAAAGGAATATATCGTTCAGTCTGTTATTAATATCAATATTAAAATTGATGGTGCCTATGTTTTCTCAAGTGGAAAGAATATGGGCGTTTTTAAAGCTGTAGGCTTTCCTGAAGATGTAGGTGAATTCTATCGCCTTGATGAATATGCAGGTTATGCTTGGACAGCTCACGGTAGGTATCCAACTAATACACCTGGCTGGTGGGGAGGTGCTCATCCCTTTGCTCTTCTTGACTATACTATTGTACATAATGGGGAGATTTCTTCTTATGATGCCAATAGGCGCTTCGTTGAAATGTTTGGTTATAAATGTACACTTTTAACAGATACAGAAGTTATTACTTATATTATTGACCTTTTAAATCGTAAACATGAACTTTCTTTAGAAGATGTCTGTAAGGTAATTGCTGCACCTTTTTGGAGTAAAATTGATACGCTGCCAGAAAAAGAAAAAGCAAAATACATTCACCTTCGCAATATGTTTGCAAGCCTCTTAATCACCGGACCCTTCTCTATTATTCTCGGTTTTGAAGGAGGTCTTATGGCTCTTAACGACCGCCTTAAACTTCGTTCTATGGTTGCCGCTGAAAAAGGGGATACCGTTTATATAGCTAGTGAAGAGTGTGCCATTCGTGCCATCTGTCCTGAAGTTGATCGCATTTGGTATCCAAAAGGTGGAGAACCTATTATCGTGACATTAAATAAAGGTGGTGACAAATAATGATTGATTTCCTTTATCCTGATTATGAAATTATAAGAAATGAAAAAAGATGTATTACATGTAAAGTATGTGCAAGACAATGTGCCAACGAAGTTCATGCTTATGACGAAGAGTTAGATTGCATGGTAGCTGATGAAAAAAACTGTGTAAACTGCCAACGTTGTGTATCACTTTGCCCTACTCGTGCTCTTAAAATAGTTAAAACAAACAATGTTTTCAAAGAAAATGCCAATTGGCCTCAAGTACTTATAACAGAAGCTTATAGGCAGGCAGCAACGGGTGGTGTGCTCCTTTCTAGTATGGGAAACCCACAACCTTATCCTGTTTATTGGGATAAAATCCTCATTAATGCAAGTCAAGTAACTAACCCTTCTATCGACCCATTAAGAGAACCTATGGAAACGCAAACCTTCTTAGGCAAAAAGCCTCAAACAGTTAAATTTGATAAAGAAGGTAATCTCTTATCTGAAAGTTACCCTCATCTTAAACTTGAAGTGCCTTTTATGTTTTCTGCTATGTCTTATGGTTCTATTAGTAAAAATGCTCATGAAAGCTTAGCTAGGGCTGCAACAGAGTTAGGTACCTTTTACAATACGGGTGAAGGTGGACTTCATGAAGATTTCTATAAGTATGGAGAACATACGATCGTACAAGTAGCCTCTGGGCGTTTTGGTGTACATAAGAAATATTTAGAAGCAGGTGCTGCTATTGAAATTAAAATGGGGCAAGGTGCAAAGCCTGGTATCGGTGGTCACCTTCCTGGTATAAAAGTTGGAGAGGATGTTTCTAAAACACGTATGATTCCCCAGGGAACAGATGCCATCTCTCCTGCTCCTCATCATGATATTTACTCTATTGAAGACCTTAGACAACTTATTTTCTCATTAAAAGAAGCTACTCATTATGAAAAACCTGTTATTGTTAAAATTGCTGCTGTTCATAATGTGGCCGCTATTGCCTCTGGTATTGCACGATCTGGTGCAGATATTATCTCTATTGATGGTTATCGTGGTGGTACCGGTGCAGCACCAACACGTATTCGTGATAATGTAGGTATCCCCATTGAGCTTGCTCTTGCAGCAGTTGATGCCCGTCTTCGTGATGAAGGTATTCGTAATGAAGTTTCTATTGTTGTAGGTGGAAGTATACGCTCTGCTAGTGATGCAGTAAAAGCAATTGCTTTAGGTGCAGATGCCATTTATCTTGGTACTGCTGCTCTTCTAGCCCTTGGTTGTCATCTCTGTCGTAGCTGTCATGGTGCGAAATGCAATTGGGGTATTGCTACGCAGCGCCCTGATCTTGTCAAACGTTTGAATCCTGAAATAGGTTATGAACGCCTTGTCAATCTTATTCATGCGTGGGATCACGAAGTTAAAGAAATGATGGGTGGTATGGGTATTAACTCTATCGAAGCACTTCGTGGAAATAGACTTATGCTTCGCGGTATTGGTCTTTCTGAAAAAGAATTAGAAATCTTAGGCATAGCCCATGCTGGTGAATAGGAGGAAACTATCATGAAAAAAGTATATGTAAATGAGGATTGGTGCCTTGGCTGCCACCTTTGTGAATATTATTGCAGCTTTGCAAATAGTGGTGAAAGTAATATGATTAAAGCTTTTAATAAGGGTAAAAAAACAACTCCTCGTATTGTAGTTGAAGAAGGCTCTGCCATCAATTTTGCTGTTCAGTGTAGACATTGTGATGATCCCCTTTGCGTAAAGGGCTGTATTTCTGGTGCCTTATCTATTCAAAACGGTATTATCTTAGTAGATGATACTAAATGCGTAGGTTGTTATACTTGTGTACTTTCTTGTCCTTATGGCTGCATTGTAACAGATCATGAAAAGGTTATAAAAAAATGTGACTTATGTGCTTCCAACTCAGGTACACCTGCTTGTGTGCAAGGATGTCCAAATGCAGCTATTGTTTTTGAAGAAAGGAGTTAGACTATGAACTATTTAATTATTGGTAACTCTTCTGCTGCTATTGGCGCTGTAGAAGGAATTAGACAAGTAGATTCAACAAATCCTATTACTATCATCTCAGATGAGCCTCACCATACCTATGGTAGACCCCTTATCTCTTATTGGTTAGAAGGTAAGCTTTCTGACGAAAAGATGTTTTATAGACCTCAAAATTTTTATGAAAAAAACAATTGTAAACTCTTATTAGGGACTAAGGTTACAGCTATCGACATTGAAGCTCAAGTAGTCCAACTCCAAGATACAAGTTTTATAGAATATGATAAATTACTTATCGCTACTGGATCTCGCCCCCTTATGCCTCCAGTTCCTGGACTTGAACAAGTTAAAAATAAATTCTCATTTATGACTTATGATGATGCTAAAGCCATTAAAGCCATACTTAAACCAGATAGTAAGGTGCTTATTATTGGTGCTGGTTTAATTGGTTTAAAAGCAGCTGAGGGTATTACTAAAACAACTTCTGACATTACCGTTGTAGATTTAGCTGATCGCATCCTTCCTAGTATCTTAGACAGTGAAGCTGCTCAAATTATCCAAAAACATATGGAACAAAAAGATATCCGCTTTATCCTTAACAATAGAGTAGATAGCTTTTCCTCAGACACAGCCACATTATCAAGTGGTGAGACCCTTGATTTTGACCTTGTTATTGTAGCAGTAGGTGTACGCCCTAATGTAGAGCTTGCTAAGGAAGCAGGCCTTGCTGTAAATAGGGGGATCCTCTTAGATGAAAGCTGTAAAACTTCTGATGCTAATATCTATGCGGCTGGTGATTGTACAGAAAGTATGGATATTACAACCGGTGAACAAAAGATCTTAGCTCTTCTTCCTAATGCTTATATGCAAGGTGAGGTTGCTGGGATTTGTATGGCTGGTGGACAAAAAACTTATACTCATGCCATTCCAATGAATGCCATTGGTTTCTTTGGACTTCATATGATTACGGCAGGTACTTATGATGGGGAAGCTGTTGTAACTCATTCTAATGAATCCTTTAAAAAACTCGTTTTTAAAGATAATGTACTTAAAGGTTATATGATGATTGGTGATGTTAAACGTGCAGGTATTTATACTTCTCTTATCAAAGAACAAGTATCGGTTTCAAAGTTAGATTTAGAGCTTCTTCATTCTAAACCACAAATGATGCTTTTTGATAAGGCAAGGAGACTTGAAAAGCTTGGAGGTGTTCATAATGAAAATTAACGCAAGTACTCTTCATTTTCGTGCATTAAATGAACAAATAAAAGCAAGTAATGATTGTTCTATCGAAATTATTAACTGCTTAGGTCATAGATATATTGGCACTGGTGTAACCGGAAAACAAATTGATATTCATGGTGTACCAGGCAATGCTCTAGGTGCTTATCTAGCTAGTAGTACCCTTAACGTATTTGGTAATGCCCAGGATGCTACTGGTGACACAATGGATTCGGGTAGTATTATTATCCATGGTAATTGTGGAGATACAACTGGTTATGGTATGCGTGGTGGAAAAATCTATGTACAAGGTGATAGTGGTTACCGCACGGGTATCCATATGAAGGAATATAAGGACTGTCAACCTGTTATTGTTATTGGGGGTAAAGTAGGTGATTTCTTAGGAGAATATCAAGCAGGTGGTTTAATCATTGTCTTAGGTTTAAATCACGAAAATGAAATTCCTGTTGGAAGCTTTTGTGGTACGGGTATGCATGGTGGAGCCATTTACATACGTTCTAATAACCTTCCTAGTGATTTACCAGCTCAAGTTTCTGCTCATGAAGCAACTGTAGAAGATTTAATTTTTATTAAAGAATATATTGATGAATTTGGTGAATATTTTACTATTAATAGTGAAAGCATTTTAAAAGATAGATTTTATAAATTAACTGCAAATTCTAAAAATCCTTACAAACAGCTTTACACACACAATTAATAGGCTTAAACTGTGAATAATATATGATGATGGGAGGATACTCTATGTCCTTTAATAAATTAGGTGCTTTGAGATTTGTAGAAGAAAATGATGTAAAGTTTGTAAAACTTCAATTTTGTGATATGTTTGGGCATATGAAAAATATTTCTATTCCTTCAAAACAACTTCCAAAAGCCTTTGAAGAAGGCATCGCTTTTGATGCCTCTTCCATTGATGGTTTTGGAGTTATTGAAGATTCTGAACTCTTTTTATTTCCTGATCCTACTACATTATGCATCTTACCTTGGCGTCCTCAGCATGCACGAGTAGCTCGACTATTTTGTGATATTAAAACAGGAGATGGCAATCCTTTTCTAGGAGATAGCCGTTATATTCTCCGTCGCACCTTTGAACGTGCTAAAAATATGGGCTATATATTTAATGTTGGTGCAGAATGTGAATTCTTTTTATTTAAAACAGATCAGGAAGGTAAACCTACTCTCAATCCAAGTGATAGGGCAACGTACTTCGATTCTGCTCCTATGGACCAAGGCGAAAACACAAGACGTGAAATTTGCTTGACCCTTGAACAAATGGGGTTTGAGATCGAATCTTCTCATCACGAATCAGCCTATGGTCAACATGAGATAGACTTTAAATACGATAATGTCATTCAATCAGCTGATAATATTTTATCTTTTAAGTCTGTTGTTAAAACTATCGCTGGACGTAATGGACTCTATGCTTCTTTTATGCCTAAGCCACTCTCTTTAACAAGTGGTTCAGGTATGCACATCAATATGTCCTTATTTAAAGATGGAGAAAATATTTTCAATACCCAAATTGGAAATGAGCTCCCTCTTGTGGCTAAATACTTTATTGCAGGCATTCTTTCTCACATTAAAGAAATTTGTGCCGTTACTAATCCTATTGTTAATTCTTATAAAAGATTAAGTTCTGAGTTTGAAGCGCCTAAGCATATCGCTTGGTCTTATAAAAACCGTTCTTGTCTCATTCGTGTCCCCTATACAACTAAAGGCTACAATCGTATCGAACTACGTAGCCCTGACTCAACCTGCAATCCTTATCTTACTCTTGCACTCATTTTGTCAGCTGGTCTTGATGGAGTGGAGAAAAAGCTTGAGTTAATGCCCGCTTTAACACAAAATGCTTATACCCTTACAGAAGAAGAATTAAAACATTACACTATTGATTTACTACCACAAACTTTAAATGAAGCGCTTCATATCATGCAAGGTAGTGAATTTGTTAAAAGTATTTTAGGAGAACACCTCTTCAATAACTACCTTGTATCAAAAACACAGGAATGGAATATATATAATCAAACCATCCACGATTGGGAAGTTAGAACCTATCTTTAATCTTATGGAGTATAAAATGATTATAAAAAGGAGTAGGAAGCGTGGAAAAGATATTAATCGTATCTACCCAAAAAGAGTCTTCAGATGCCTTGTATGATATCATTGCGCCGCTTCTTCCCTCTGGCTATGAACATGTCTCATCTGCCAATGAAGCCCGGCGAAAAATTGATTATACAGATTTTGATCTAACTATTATTAATACGCCACTTAGTGATGAATTTGGTACAGAGTTAGTTTTGGACCTAGCAGAAAAGTCTTTATCTGCTATACTCCTACTTGTAAAGTCCGATATTATGGAACAAGTTCAAGAGAAAGTCTCTATAACAGGAGCCTTTGTAGTAGGTAAGCCAATTAACAAGCAGGTTTTACTCCAATCCATTCCCTTTGTTCTTAACTCCAAACAAATTATCTCTACTCTTAGGGAGCAAAATAAAGCTCTTAAAAAAAAGATGGATGATATTAAGGTAATCGAACGAGCCAAATTCTCTCTCATTAGATATTTAGGCTTTGATGAAAAGCAAGCTCATAGGTATATTCAAAAACAAGCTATGGACCTTAGGGTATCTCCTAGGACTATAGCAGATAACATTCTCAAGACTTATGAAGTATGATTAGAGGTGTAGGCAAATGCAAATTAATTTTACAAAAATGCACGGTATTGGAAATGATTATGTTTATGTGGATGGTTTCAAACAAACCCTTTTAGATCCCCATGTTTTTTCAGTATTTATTAGTGATCGCCATTTTGGTATAGGCTCAGACGGTCTAGTCATCATTTTACCTTCCGAAATTGCTGATTTTAAAATGCGTATGTTTAATGCAGATGGCTCTGAAGGTAAAATGTGTGGTAATGCTGCACGCTGTGTAGGCAAATATGTTTATGAAACAGGTTATACCACTAAAAAGCAAATCTCCCTTGAAACACTTAGTGGTATTAAATACCTCACCCTTACTGTAGAGGATGAAGAGGTCACCTCTGTAGAAGTCGATATGGGTAAAGCTATTTTAAATCCTAAAGAAATCCCTATTGCTTCTCAGTTAAACTTCTTTATTAATCATCCCTTAGAGATAGATGGTATTATTTACGGAGTAACAGGTGTTTCTATGGGAAATCCTCATGCAGTTATCTTTTGTGAAGATATAGACTACTTAGAACTCGAAAAAATCGGTCCTAAGTTTGAAAAGCATCCACTCTTCCCTGAAAGAATAAATACAGAGTTTGTACAAATAATAAACGCAAATACACTTAAGATGCGTGTATGGGAAAGAGGTTCTGGTGAAACCTGGGCTTGTGGTACGGGCGCTTGTGCGACAGCTGTCGCCGCTATTGTAAATGGTTACTGCACTCAAGGTGAAGAAATAACTGTAAAACTAAGAGGTGGGGAATTAAAAATCACCTACAAAGAAGATGGCAGAGTTCTAATGAAAGGCTCTGCTACTAAGGTCTTTGAAGGTATTATAGAGTACTAGGAGGATTAACAATGGCATTTATAAATGATCATTACTTAGAATTAAAAGACAGTTATTTATTTTCAACAATTGCTAAAAAAATAAATGAATTTACAAGTACTCATCCTGATAAAAAACTTATTCGTATGGGAATAGGTGATGTGACCTTACCTCTTGTTCCTGCTGTTCTTGCTGCCATGCATGAAGCAGTAGAGGAAATGGGGCAAAAAGAAACCTTTAAAGGTTATGGCCCCGAGCAAGGCTATGACTTCCTACATGAAGCGATTCAAAAATACTATGCTTCTCGAGGTGTTAACCTCTCTACAGATGAGATTTTTATTAGTGATGGTGCTAAAAGTGATATAGGAAATATTACAGATATCTTTAGTAACGCTAATGTTGTAATGATTCCTGATCCTGTTTATCCCGTTTACGTAGATACTAATATTATGTCTGGACGTCAGATAGAGTTTCTAGATTCTCATGCTAAAAATAATTTCTTACCTATGCCTCCTTCACAGGATGCTTCACCAGACATTATTTATCTCTGTTCACCTAATAATCCAACAGGCTCTGTTTATAATAAAGAGCAGCTGAAAGCATGGGTAGATTATGCGAATCATACAGATGCTGTCATCCTCTTTGATGCAGCTTACGAATGCTTTATTCAAGATCCATCTCTCCCAAGGAGTATTTTTGAGATTGAAGGAGCTAAAACCTGTGCTATTGAATTCTGTAGCCTTTCAAAGACTGCTGGCTTTACAGGTACACGTTGTGGTTATACCATCGTCCCTAAAAACCTTCTCGGTATAAACTTAGAAACTGATGAAACCTCACTTAATAAGCTTTGGCTGCGTAGGCAAACAACTAAGTTTAATGGTGTACCTTATATCATTCAAAAAGGTGCTGCTGCCGTCTTCTCTCCAGAAGGTCAAGCACAAATCCAGAAAAATATTACTTATTACATGGAAAATGCACAACTTATTGCCTCCACTATGAAAGAAAAAGGAATTGAGTTCGTAGGAGGTGATAACTCACCTTATATTTGGCTTAAATGCCCAAATGGTATGAAATCTTGGGATTTCTTTGATTATTTATTAAATGAAATTGCTGTAGTTGGTACACCGGGTGCAGGCTTTGGTCATAATGGTGAAGGCTACTTCCGTCTTACTGCTTTCGGTAGCAAAGAAGCCACCCTTGAAGCAATGGAACGATTTAAAACCTTATCTTTATAAATAGTATAAAATCTAAAAAGAGAGAAAACATGGTGAGAATAAATTCCACATGCTTTCCCTCTTTTTAAGTTCCATATTACATAAATTCTGCCAATCCTTCTATTGCGTATACACGAACAGGGCATGAATCCAATCCTTTGATTGGAAGTGGTGTATAAGAGATGAAGAAAGTATCACTCGTTAATTTTTCAAGGTTCTGTAATACTTCTAAGAATATAATATCCACTTCCATTAATACATCATGGAAAGCACATACATCTTCATAGTTATTTTCGATAGATACACCATCTCCAAATCCAACACATTTTACCTTTTTCTCTTTAAACCACTCTGCTGCTTCACGACAAATAAAAAGACGTTTATCATCAGGTGTATTCGTTAGTGGTGTAAATGGTGGTATACGATATGGAGAATCTAGTATAACTACATCTCCTTCTTTAATTCTATCCCCACAAACTTTTTCTAAATCCTCTGGCATAATGTGACTATTTGGAGCTAAATGTTCGATATTCACATAAATACCACGTCCCATAAAGCTTGTAAGAGGAAGTCCTTGAACATCTGTCCAATCATCATTATGATGATAAGGGCATTCCACATGAGTACCTAAGTGACTTGTTAAATCCATAATAGTATGGAAGTCTGGAATAGGCCCGCCTGTATTAAAACGCCATAAGTGGCACCTTCTTGATTCTGTTTGTGGATCTAATACTTTTGTTAAATCTACAACTTTTAGTTTGCCTAAATTATATGTACACATGAAATCAACCTCCTAGTTTTTTTCCTCTAGTGCATGAACTAATTCTACAATAAATTCATGGGTTGGAGCAGGTACGCCATTTCTCTTTGATGCACGTACTACAAAGCCACTTATTGTATCTACTTCTGTTTTTCTTTTATCTCTAATATCTGCATATATAGATGTATAGCCTTCATGGGCATTTATAAGTACCTCTTTTACTTTTTCTAGTACTTCATACTCATCAAACCCCATTCCATCACCATTAGCAACTTGTACAGCTTCTCTTACCAATTGTTTTACCAAAAATAATCCGTGCTCATTGTCAATAAGGTAACCTAACTTCACTTGAAGTACACCAGTTAATACACTTGCCGAAACATTTGTAAACAGCTTATCCCATATTATCTTTTGGATGTTACTACTGATATCTGTAGCAAAGCCACAAGCTTCAAAAGTTTCTTTTATAGGCATCAATTGATTCGTTTCTTTTGTAAGCATACCTATATTGGTTTTTCCACTACCACCATGATTGATATAACCCTTTTCTATAATAGAGGCATTATGTTGGGTAGTCCCTATAATGATACGATCTTCTGAAACAAATTCTTTTAATATCTCTTCATGACCAGAACCATTTTGCAGGGTCAAAACATAGGTGTCCTTTCCAATTAAGGATTTGTTACTTTCTAAAGCACTTCTCGAAAACAAGGCTTTTACAAATAAAATAATTAAATCAGCTGTTCCTATAGTTGAAGAATCTATTAATGCTTGGGGATAAAATAATTTATCCCCATCCTTTTCTTTTATTTTTATGCCATTTTTATTAATTATATCTACTTTTTCAGGATCATTATCGATTAAATAAACCTCGTTACTTTGTGAAAGGTACCCTCCATATAAGGATCCCATTGCTCCTGAACCAATTATAACAATTTTCATACTTTAACTTCCTTTTTTGTATTTGCCTAAAATAAGGCTGGAAATAAGAACTTTGGAATTTGTAACCAAAGATTGGGTGCTAAAAGCATTAGAAATAGCACAACAATAGATGATAAGAAATAGGGTAAAGTCCCCTTGAACGATTCCTCTATAGTAATCCCACTAATAGAGGATGCTATTAATAGACACAATCCATAAGGAGGTGTTACTAATCCCAATGCTAGTGTTATTACAATAATTAACCCAAGTATAATCGGACTAATACCAAGTGCCGTTGCTGATGGCAAAATAATAGGTACAAATAAAATCATTGCCGGTACAGCATCCATAAAGGTTCCAATAAACAGAAAGAATGCAACTATAACTAATAAGAAAACAAATGCCCCTCCTGGTATTGAAGTAAAGAATTGTTGTACATACACATTTAACTGGTAATAACTTAATAATTCACCAAGAGCATTTGCAGTCGCAAGTGCAAATAATGAAAGAGAAGATAATTTTAATGTTTCCATTAAAATTCTTGGTAATGCTTTAATCTTAATCGTTTTATAAAAGAATATTCCAATTACTAATGCATAGATACATGCGATTGCAGCTGATTCTGTAGGTGTAAATATCCCTAGAACAATCCCACCAATTAAAATAATAGGCGTAAGTAAAGCTGGTAGTGACTCAAAGGTTAATCTCATTACTTCTTTAAAAGGAACTCTTTCACTTGTTGGGAAATTTTTTCTTTTTGAATAATATTTAACAACTAGCATCATTGCAAGTCCAAGTAGAATACCTGGTATAAGTCCCGTCATAAACAGTGCTCCTGTAGCTACATTCGCAATTCCTGCATAGACTACCATTGTAATACTTGGTGGGATAATAGATCCTAATGTTGAGGAGGCTGCAGTAACACCCACTGATGTTCCCTTGTCATAACCTTGTTCCTCCATTGCAGGTATGAATACCTTTCCAACACCTGCTGTATCTGCCTGTGAAGAACCAGATATCCCTGCAAAAATCATGGACACTAGTATATTAGAATAGGCAAGTCCACCACGAAAATGACCAACTAAGGCATTACAACATTTTATAAGTTTGTCTGTAATTGATCCCTCATTCATAAGATTCGCAGCAAGTATAAATAATGGTACTGCTAATAATGTAAAGCTATTCATACCATTAAACATTTTGGTAAATACAACTGCATTTGGTATTTCTGCTAAGCCTGCAATACCCACAAAGGAGACTATTCCTAACGCAAACGATATGGGTACACCGATTGCAACAAATACGATAAATAAAATAACTAAGAGTGCTGCCATTATTTAAAGTCTCCTTTCACAATATGTTTTATGTCATCTATGATAAGATATATAAGATAAATCGTGCTTGTTATACCACAAAGAGGTAAACATAACCAGGTTGGCCCCCTCTTTAAAGCGGGAATATTAACCCACTTATAGTTCCAAAACTGTTTTGTTGTTTCATAACCATATTTAATCATTAGTAAGGCAAATACTAACATTATACTGGATATAGCAATAGATAATAATCTTTTTATCTTTTCATTTTTAAGTGCATCACTTACTGAAGTGAATGCAAAGTGTCTCTTCTCATAAACCATAGCCCCTGCTCCCATAAACACCGCCCATATAAAGGAATACATAGCTATCTCTTCTGTCCAAGGAGCAGTAATGCCTGCTCGTCTTGAAAACACCTGAAATACCACAGTTATAAGGAAGATAGTTAGAAAAACTGTTCCAACTAGCAATTGCAATCTTTGCAATTGATCTATAACTTTTTTCATAGTAATTCTCCTTTACTGTTGTTTATAAATTATTTTGTTGTACGGATTAATTCTAAATAATTTTCCATTTTATTATCAGTAACAAATTTCTCTTGAATTGGAATTGCTATTGCTTTAAATGCTTCTATATCCATATCTGCATTTTCTGTAACACTTGCACCATCTGCTATAACTTTTTCTTTAGATGTTTCTGCCATCTTATAAACAATGCTTCTTTCCTCTTCTGTAGCAGCTACACAAGCTGTGTCAATCCATCCCTTTTGCTCTTCTGTTAAGCTATCGTAAAAATTACCATCCATTAATAAGAGCCTGGTTGTATAGTCATGATGTGTCTCGCTTACATATTTGCCATTATCTGTTTTATGATGCTCTTTTAGCATAAAACTTGTATAGTCATTTTCTGCCGAATCTACAACATTTTGTTGTAATGCTTGATATAATTCCCCCCAAGCTACAGATGTTGGTACGGCACCAACCTTTGACCAAAATTCTTGTTGTACGCTTGAAGACTGTGTACGAATTGTTAACCCTTTTGCATCTGCTGGTGTCTTAATTGCTTTTTTACCATAAACATCACGCACACCCGAAGACCAATATCCCATAACCCTAAACTGATTCCCTGTTTTTTCGGCTATAACATTTTTCATTGCATTACCAAACTCACCATCTACTGCCTTTTCCCAATGGTCGAAGCTATCAAATAAATATAATAATGAAAACATATCTACTTCTGGAACGCCTATTGCTGTCATAAATCCTGGAGAAGCTACTACCATAGATGCAGCACCCATTGTTAATTTCTCTATTAATTCTGATTCATTTTCACCTAATGTACCATTATGAAGTGTTACAGAGATTTTTCCACCTGAAACTTCTTCAGCTACTTCTTTAAACTTTTTGATCCCAAATGCATATGGATTTTCTAGTGAAGTTTGATTATGGGCTACTATTAAATTTATTTCTGGTTTGACTGCTGCAGCGCCTTCTGCTACTTCAGTTTCTGCTTTTGGAGTACTTGCTGCTGGACTTTTTCCTCCTCCGCAACCAGTTAAAGTTGCCAATGTTAACATTCCTGCCATTAATAATGCGATTTTCTTTTTCATAGATAAAAGCCTCCTTATTTTAATTACTATATTTTATAATAATTCTAAACTTACCTTTACTACTACCTTACGAACTAATGCATAATTTTCTATTAAAATTGATGGCCTATGTACATCTTGTGGGAAAAATATACTATAACATCCTGGTGTTGCAGTAATATATCCCTCGTCTTTTATGTTCTTATAAAATATTAAGTCTCTTTCTTCAATTCTTTCATCAACTTCAAACTCTCCTGTATCAATACAAAATCCGATACCTTCTTTTCCTGAAGCTAAGTATTGAACATCAATATATTTTTCATGTACTTCGGGTCTAATTTCATCTAATGGCTTTGGTGTTGCATCAAAAACCTGTGCATACATCTTTTTGCCATCTATTTCATAAATACCCGTTTCCATCTTATTAAAATCATTATCCTTAAGATATTGAATTGCTTTCTGAATTGCTTTAGGATACTTTGAGCAATCCTCTTTTGAGTGAATAGATGAAAATATCATGTGTTTTCTCCTCTGCCTACATTTTTTGAATTGAATTCCAAATTTCTTCTATAACTGGAATCCCATTTTCTAAATTATCTTTTCTTGTTCTTAATGAAGATTCTCCAGGATAAGAAATAACACCATTTTCTTTTATTGGCTCTGACCCTTTTATATCCTCTACAATTTTATCAACTATAGCATCTATTTCTGTTGTGCTGCTTAACTTTGTTGGATCAATAGCCATCAGAACTTGGGATAAGCCTACTTCTTCTCCTACATTCTTTCCAATATCTCCTACCGC
The DNA here is from genome assembly GCF_002735925.1 of Sporanaerobium hydrogeniformans. GTDB lineage: Bacteria > Bacillota > Clostridia > Lachnospirales > Cellulosilyticaceae > Sporanaerobium > Sporanaerobium hydrogeniformans. The sequence goes on from NZ_PEDL01000009.1 coordinate 85,120, forward strand.
ATTGCCTCCTGATAAAATAGCTGCAACCATATCTAGTACAATGGATAAACCACTTCCTTTCCAAAAACCAATTGGAAGTACTCTCCATGTCTTTTCAATTTCAGCAGCATCTGTGGTAAGATTATCTTCTGAATCATATCCTCCAGGTACTGGAAGCGGTTTTCCCTTTAACCTATGTTCTTCAATCTTGCCATAAGAAAATTGAGAAAGTGCACAGTCAATGACTACATGCTCTCCATTACTCCTTGGAACTGCCATAATAAAAGGGTTGTTTCCTAATCTTCTATCCTTTGCACCATATGCTGGCATATTGGGCATAGTGTTTGTCCAACATATTCCAATACATCCATTATCTGCTGCTTGTCTGCCAAAAGCACCTCCTCGCATCCAATGATTGGTATTTCTAAGTGCTACAATTCCCACACCGTACTCCTTGGCTAATTCACATGCCCTGTCCATAGCTTTTAAAGCATTTGTATTTCCTAGGGCAAGATTACCATTCCATCTCTCCATCGTTCCACATTTCATTTCACATACTGGCTGGGCCTTTGGGTCAATAGCACCCTTATCAATATAAGAGATCACTCTTGCAAACCTATTTATCCCGTGAGAGTACACCCCATCCAAACTTGTTTGAGCAAAGTTTGTAGCTGCATCAAAAGCTGTTTTTTCATCCACACCTTTTTTTATTAAAACTCTTTGAAATTCCTTTAACATCATTTCATATGGAACCCTCACTCAAATATCCTCCTTGTTTTGCAATCGATTGTAATACTATATTATCACAATCGATTGCAAAATGCAATCTTTGTAAATTATTATTAAACAACAAAAATAAGCTTTAAAATTTGTGCATATAAAACAAATTTTAAAGCTTATTTTTAGTTTTTCTATTATATTTTTTTTATATATTATGCTTTTATCTTGCTTTTAAAATTAACTTATACTATCTTATTTCTATTTTATAATCTTTTCTTTGCAATCGCTTGCTATACAATATATTATGTGCTTTCTCTTTCAATAATGGTAGGAAATAACATAATCTTATGAGGTCTATCTATTCCATTAAGGCTTTCTATTAACGTTTCTGCTGCCATTAATCCTGTTTCTGGCATCTTATTATCTAATGTTGTAATACTTGGATAGCAGCTTTCTCCATATATTGAATTATTGATACCTGATACGGCTATCTGCTCTGGAATCTTAATATTTGACTCATTTAAAAAACGTATTGCACCTACTGCCATTAAATCCTCAGCACAAATTATACCGTCTATATAAGGATATCTTTCCAGTAATTTTTTGCAACCTGTATAACCTGCTTCTTTTTCCATCCCTACTTCAATTATAACTTTTTGTTCTAGAAGATTGTATTTTTTTAAACCTTCTTCATAACCCTGTAGCTTTCTATAACTACTTAACGTCCCTAAGCTTGCAATAAAGGCAATATTCCTTTTCCCTTTAGCATATAAAAGTTCTACTAACTGCCTTACTCCACTTATTTCATCCACCAATATCCCATATACGTTTGGTAAATCTAAATGTCCGTTGGCTAATACAACTGGAATATTGAGCATGCTTTCCTTTAATTTTTTTTCAACTACAGCATTTTGAAAAGTAGAGCCAACTAAAATAATCCCCTCTACCTTTCTCTGTTCTAAAACTTGTATACTTTCTACCATCATTTCAGGCTCATATCCTGCATTCAATATAATACTGCAATAACCATACTCCCTTAACTTTCTTTCTACAACATATGCTAAGGCTGAATGGTGGTCATTTCTAATATCTGCCAATAATATTCCAATAAGTTTTGTTGCCTTTTTTACTAATCCTCTTGCATTTTCATCTGGAGTATAATTATATTCTTCTAATAATTTTTTGATTTTTTCTCTAGTTTCTGCTTTGACTCCAGGCTTATTATTAATAATCCTAGATACAGTACTAGCTGATACTCCAGCTTTTTCTGCTATATCATAAATAGTCATACGCTCCTCCTTTCCTATATAAGTAATATCCTATCTCATCTATAAATACTACTTATGGTATAAGTAAATTAATTAAATTCTATTACATTATAATACCATTTTTTTCTATATTAATACTAGTATACTTGTAATAAATACTAAGCCCATAATAATAGATAATGAATTAATCGTGCTTGAAAGGCCTATATCTCCTCCTATTTTTTCTGTAAATGCTGTACTAACAGCTGAAATAGGGCTAAAAACTACCAATACTATTGCCTTACGTATCTCCATGTCAAATGGCAAAACATTATATACTATTACTGCTAATATTGCTGCTACTATATATCTAGATAGTATAATCTTAGTACTTTGTATCACTTGGCTCTTTTTAAAATTAAGTTGAAATCCTATTCCTATCATAAACATTGACAAAAATGCATTAGCAGCTCCAATTAATCCTACTAAATCTAATACGGGTGTGGGAAGATCCTTCTTTAAAAAAGCAAGTATAAGCATCACTATATAACATACTAAAGGTGGAGAACTCATAAGTTTTTTTAATATAGCGCTTATGGTCATTTTTTCTCCATTACTTTTATCTAATGAAGACGCTACAGCATAAGTTCCCCCGGTAGCCATAATAGCATTTCCTGCATCAAACAGGCATATTGCTACTATTCCTACTGGACCTAAAAAGGCTTGAGCAAAGGGAATTGTAAAGCTTCCTATGTTATATCCACCTAAATTTATCATATTAAATGATCTCTCTTCATTACTTTTTCCTATTGCTAATATATAGCCTACTACTATTAATATAACATTACATAAAAATCCAATAACAATCATAATCATTAAACTCTTTTCCATTACTAGATTTGAAAAATTTACTATAATCGCACAAGGTAGGGTTAGATTCAATACTATTTTTGAAATAGTACTAAAATCTTCTTTCTTAAAAATACCTACTCTCTTAAGTCCATATCCTATTATAATTATTATAATAAATAGCATTGCCCTTATTAATATATCAACCATATCTCCACCAATCCTCTTTTTTTGCAATCGATTGCTTTTTCTAGTATAGCACTTCTTAATTTTACTTGTCAATCTAGGTGGTAAAGGCACATCTCCTATCCTGTTGCTGATTTCAAATTTATCACCTTGAACTCTGTTTGAATAATGGGTTAAAACTAAAAAGGTACTAAACTCTACTTACCATTTGCTTGGCTTAAGTAGCTTAGTACCTTTTTTATTTATACAGCTATTGCCTCTTGCTGACTTTGAAATATACCAAGGCTATCTATAAAGGTTAAATAATGCTTTGTTGCCTGCTCCTTTGTTGTATGGGGTAAACACCCTATTAAAATATTCCATACAATAAGATGACTTATTTCTTTTTTATCTATATTCCTTTTTATTTGTCCTTTTCCCCCTGCTTCATTAAGTAGCATATAAACATATTTATACAATTCATTAAAGTACTCTCCAAATTTAGAAAACCGATCTTTTAAATAAACATAAAATATTGCACCTTCATAATACTGGCTAGATAAATAAATATTATTTTGTAAAAGTGAAAGCGCTCTACTCACCTCTTCATATCTTCCTCTTAGGATATCCGTATAAGCTAATTCCTTCTTTAACTGCCTTATAAGTAAATCATTTACTAAATCATCCTTTGTAGGATAGTATTTATAAAGTGTCCCTATAGACATATCGCACATCTTAGCTATCTTTTTCATATCTAAAGAAAAATAGCTTTCCTCTACGCTAAATTGTCCTTCTACTGTTTTTAGTATCTCTCTTTTATCAATCTCTTTTTTTCTAGGCATGTTATCCTCCCCTTTTGTCTAAGTATTTGTAGACCTACTTATCCTATCTGAACTTTATTCAAACAAAGATAATCTGGAAAACTCTATTCAGATTAAATATTCTTTAAATTATTTATTATAAATATAATAACATGTTTTACATTTTTTGGGAACTAAAAGCAGTAATAACTTCTTTATTTTGAAGTCATTACTGCTTTATCTTATTTTTTATACCTAAAGGGGGAAAGCTCTTTTGTAGGAACTTTCCCTCCTTTTATATGTTTTATTGATTTTTTTCTATATGTTTCATATATTTTTTTGTTTCATTTATTACTACACCAGATAGTCCTAATAATGCTACTAGGTTAGGAAATGCCATAAGCCCATTTACAATATCTGCTAAACTCCAGATCACATCTAGTTCTAAAAATCCTCCTAATGCAATCATTAGAGTAAAGAGCATTCTATACCCAGTAATAACTTTTACACCTGCTAAATATTCTAGACATCTTTCCCCATAATAGCACCAGCCTAAAATGGTTGTAAAGGCAAAAAGCACAAGACAAAAAGTTACTAAAATAGGTCCAAGCGTAGGCATAACACTTGCAAAGGCTTGTTGCGTTACTACTGCACCTTTAGTTCCATCGCACCATGCTCCAGTTACAATAATACTTAAACCTGTGAGTGTGCAAATAATAATCGTATCAATAAAAGTTCCAGTCATAGAAATAAGCCCTTGCTCAGCTGGCCATTCTGTCTTAGCTGCTGCTGCTGCAATAGGGGCACTTCCCAAACCTGATTCATTAGAAAAGATACCTCTTGCAATACCTGATTGAATTGCTTTAGCCACTGTTGCTCCTGCAAATCCTCCGATAGCAGCACTTGCCGAAAAAGCCCCTTTAAAAACTGAGTTAAAAGCTGGAATAATAGCTTCATAATGTGCACCAATAATAATAACTGAAAAGATAATATAAACAATTGCCATAAAGGGAACAACCTTCTCTGCTACTTTAGATATACTCTTGATCCCCCCAAATACAATGATAGCTACTAATACAGCCATTACTAAACTTGTAATACGTCCATCTAATCCAACTGTAGATTGAATACTTGAAGTAATCGCATTAACCTGTGAAAAAGTTCCAATCCCTAAAAGTGCTACCAAAATTCCACTTATTGCAAAGAAAACAGCTAAAGGTTTAAACTTTTTACCTAGTCCATTTTCTATATAGTACATAGGTCCTCCAGATATTTGACCATTTGCATCTTTCGTCCTGTATTTAATAGCTAGTACACCTTCTGAATACTTAGTTGCCATTCCAAAGAATGCTGCTAACCACATCCAAAACAATGCTCCTGGTCCACCTGCTCCAATAGCGGTTGCAACTCCAACTATATTACCTGTTCCTACTGTAGCTGCTAGTGCTGTACATAGTGCACCAAAACTATTAATATCTCCTGCTCCTTTATTCTCTGCTTTAAAAATAAGCTTAAATGCTGTGGGTAGTTTAATAATCTGTATTAAACCCAACCTTACCGTAAGATATACTCCTGTAGCCATTAAAAGTATAATGAGTGGCGGCCCCCATATAAAATCATTAATTCCTCCTAAAATAGCCAATAAATCCATAAAAAATACTCCCTTTCTTTTAATAAAATTAAAGTAAGAGGAGTTTCCCTAAGTTTATAAGACTATGCAAATACAAGTAACTTCTTCTAGGCAGGTTAACTAACCCTTCTAGATTATGTATACTTTAATAACCTTAATCTTATACATTAAGTCAATTAAACTATACGTCTATGAAGATTAACTATGTAAATGTCTCTGTCCTTTTGCCTGAGAGATTAAGCAAATGCTTTTGCCCCTTCGGCGCCCACAACTTGGGTCTCTCCAGAGTCCTGTCTGCTATACAGTCATACTTTCTAAAAAGTACCTGAGAGTGTTACTCCTTCGGTGGACCATTTGGCCTCTCTTCTGTAAAGCTTCATCCAGTTCATTATTATAATCTTCATCTTATTATATTCAACTTGAAAAGTCAACATGAAGCAAAATTTTTTGACAAGAAATCTCACATAAATAAATTTTATTTACATGAGATTTCTTGTTTTTTATTAGTAATCGTTCTATTTGCATCAATACTATAGGAAATATTCATTTCCTTTAGTAGATTTTCTAATTGTCTTTGCTCTTCTTCCATAAGCCTTCTTAAAAAACATTCACTCCCATAATGGTGAATGCTATAAATAGGTGTTTTGGCATTGTATTTATCATAAAAAGAGACTTCTAACCATTTAAATCGATTAACTATATCCCTATTCTTTTCTATTAAAAGTTTTATGACTTCTTCATTAATCTCACCCATATACCATTCTTGACCACTATTTATACATTTCTTAAATTCTCGGCACTTTAAATGCCATAAAAGCTCTTTAATTAACTTTTTTTCATAATCCCAACATCCTATAGAAATAAAACGACTCTGTTTAACAGCAATTTTTAATATAGCCTCTATAATATCTGGAGGTAATACTTTTTCTCCTCTAGCATTATATTTATCTTGATAAACGTGCATAAATATTTCCTTAGACTTTTGATTAGATTTACAAATTTCCTTCTTTAATTCAATGTTTTTAAAAATAAGATCTCTATTATTTGTGCTTAAGTCCATCACTACAAAGTATCCTAATCCTTCATTTAATGAAGCAAGACTACCAGGATCAATGATTTTATTTTTTATAAAAGGATCTTTTATATGGGTAAACTCTTGTTTATGACTTCCACCATAAAAAATATAATCATATTCCTCTAATTGCTTCTCCTTACCGTGCGCTACCTGTTGTGCTATTTGACTAGCTCCATTTCGATGTATGAAAAGCATTCTTTTATTACCTATTTTTACTTCCCTATATCTTGGTAATTCTTTTAAACGCTTTAATCTTTTTTCCCCTAATATGTTTTTAAGTTTCTGTTTTCCATCACTCTTCTTATTATCTTCTAGTGTATTTAATAATTCTTCTTCATCGAACCCACTGATATTTATAAAGCGCCTATTATTCATTACTTGATCAAAGACCTGACAAGGTTCTTTTCCCTCACTTACAAAATCTCCTAAATTAAATATAAAATCTACTTTCTCTGTCTCTATATATTTTAAAAATGCTTCCAAGGCACCCTGATGGGCATGAATATCAGAAACAATAGCAATCTTTTTTATGTCCATCCTAATCCCCCTAATAAATGTTCCTAAATTTATAATATTCTACATATAATAATTTCGGCACTCTAAGAGGATATCTTAAACCTTACTCTTCTTAAACTCTCATTTATTCTAAATTAAGATGCTTTTTAAGGATAAAATTAATAATCATAAATAATGCTATATCAACTGCTATGCAACCTATTGTTATTAAGTTAAGTCCCATGTTGCTAGATATACTAAAACCACTATAATCTATAATATTTCCTATAATCATAATAGCCCATTGCCCTACTGTAGTAATTATAAAATAAGTAATAAATGAAAATAGAACTCTGTGTTTATTAAATATAGGGAGTTGCCCTACTGATATAGATAAATAAATCATCAATACTGTATTAATATACATACAAAGAGATATAATAGGTACTTCCACAATAAAAAAGATAGGATTTCCTCCAAACTCTTGTCTTATGCCTTCTAAAAAGTAGTTCCAATTTGCAACTGTAATAAGCTCTTTTATTTGACTAAAAAACGTTGCATCACCTAATAAAATGAGGATCGCTAAAATTGCAACAATTCCACTTATCACCGTCCATAAAAAGCTAATAATAAGTTTTGACAAAATCAAATCACTTATTTTTACAGGTAACGTAAACATCAAATATCCTTCATCTGATAATAAGTTTTTGCTGAAACGCTGAATAATCATAATAAGTGTAATCACACCTAATGCAATAAATAATCCTACAATCACTAAAACACTTAAAGTAAATCCCATTTCAATGTTATTCATTCTAAATACTCTATTAATAGCTGATACAATTAATAATGCTATATAAATAGGAATGAATGTCCTCGCGGTTGCTTTTGCTTCATATTTTAATAATTTACCTAACATATAAATACCTCCCTAAATAAAGCATCTATTGATTTACCTTTTTCCTCTCTAATCTCATCCACACTTCCCTCTAATACAATCTTCCCTTGAGATAAAAAGATAACATTATCACAGATGTTTTCTATTTCCTGAATTAGATGAGTCGCTAATAAAATGGAACTAGTTTCTGAATAATTTTTAATAATCGTTTTAAGAATATAGTCTCTTGCTGCAGGGTCTACTCCTCCAATAGGCTCATCTAGTATATATAAGTCAGCCTTTCTTGACATAACTAAAATAAGTTGTACTTTTTCCTTTGTTCCCTTTGACATAGTCTTAAGTTTATCCGATTCATTAATCTGTAAGCTATGAAGCATATTAAGTGCTTTATTATAATCAAAATCACTATAGAAATCTTGAAAAAAATTTAGAAGTTGTTCTACACTCATCCAATCGTTAAGATACGTTCGTTCAGGTAGGTATGCAATAATCTTTTTGCTTTCTATGCCAGGTTTGTTTCCCCTTATTAACACTTCACCATTTGTAGGCTCTAAAAGCCCATTAATCAATTTAATCATCGTACTTTTGCCACTACCGTTAGGTCCTAATAGCCCTATTATTTTTCCTTCTGGAATAGATAAATTGATTTCCTTTAAAGCTTCTTTTTTACCATAAAATTTTTTCACATTTTTTAATTCTAATATCGTTTCCATATTTACTCCTCCTTATTTAAATAGGAATGAATGAGCTCAATAAGCTCATTTTTACTATAGCCCATTTGTAATAATGTTGTAGTTAACTCATTTATTTTCTCCATTGCAAATGTTCTTCTTAACTCTTTTACTAAATTCTCATCTTCTGTCACAAATCTACCTGTTGTTCTTTGACTAAAGACTAAATTCTCCCTCTCTAATTCTGCTAGTGCTCTTTGCATGGTGTTGGGGTTTACACCTGCCTCTTCTGCCATGTCTCTTACAGATATGAGTTTACTTCCTATTGGAATAGTGCCTGAAATAATTTGTAATTTTAATGCCTCTACTAATTGAATATAAATAGGTTTGCTATTATCAAATTGCCATGCCATACCTTTTCTCCTTTACTTATTATTAGTTGTCAACATATCTATACACTCTCTTAATTCTTCTTTGCTATATCCTGATACAATAAGCTGGCTTGTAACCTTTTGAATAGCTTTTTTTGCCTCAACTAACTTAATATCCTTAATACATCCTATAAATATTTTATCTAAAAGTAAGTTTTGATTTGAAGAATAATTCATTCTTGTTATCACTGTTTCCCCTCCTTTTAAAATCTCTATAACCTTAGAATCTTTTAATTTTTTCTTTTAGGATAAGATTTATATTGATTACCAATGTATTATTATGTTAATGTATTAATCTACTAATACAATAATATTTCTTTTTTATTTTCTTGTCAATACATTTTTCAATATTCTTTTTAAAATTTAAATGCTATAATAAATTAAAATTTCTATTGGAGGTTCCTATGTCAAACTTTAAACTTACCCTACAACTTCTTGAGGGTTCTTATTCCGTGTGTAAAAACTACCCTCTTTCTGATTTACAATATCTTATTGAGCATTCTCATTTCTTTTCTTTTACTAAAACTTCTGATGAACTTTCATTTGTTATCAATTCTTCAGCTTTAACTGACTATCCTAATGTTCAATATGAAAAAGATTGGCGCATACTTAAGGTTTTAGGCCCCCTTGACTTCTCATTAGTGGGGATTTTATCGGACTTAACCACTACTTTATGTAAAGCAAATATCAGCTTATTTGCTCTTTCTACTTTCGATACAGATTATATTCTTGTTAAGGAAAATGTAATAAATCCTGCTATCTTAGCATTAAAAAAGGAAGGCTATGAAATCCTTCCTGATTTATTATAAATAAACTATTTAATCTTTATTTGACTATTTTAAGAGCTATTAAAGTGTGCTATCATCATTATATATCGCTATTAACTAAGGAGGTTTTTTAATGCCTAACTTTTATGATCTTAACCCCCATCACAAACCTAATACAAGCTCTACTTCTCCCTCTATCTCTTTGGAACTAAATACTTCTCTTACTAATGAAAATTTTTATAAATATCTTGAAGCTTATTTGCAATTACCTTCAGAAGAAACTCAAAATGTGCTAGGAGCTTATCTTAATAAAATGAGCTACTTAATAGCTATTATTCCTGATACTGCATCACATAATAATACCTTAACCCTTACTCTAGGCGATGAATTTCAACTTCTTATTTGCTATAATGAAAATCGCGAGGTGTTTCTACCTATCTTTACTGATGATAAAGCTCTTAAAGATTGGTATAAGGCTCCTATCCATACACTCACAGTCCCTGCTGAATGGCTCTGGCGTTTTATCTTACGCTCCAAAAATTATGCTGGAATTATTATTAATCCAGATACTATTAGTTGGAGTATTAACTTAGAACAAATTCAATCTTTACTTGATGATATTAAATAGTCCTACTACTCATTTTTTTTAATAAATACATATAACTTTAAAAGAATAAATGTAATGGGCATCCCTATAGCAGCAGCTAGTATATAGCCTATCATCTTATGCCAACTAAATATTTCTACAACTAACCAGACAATTATTAGTTGTGTAATGAAGTTCGGTATACAAGAGATTAAAAACTTTACATATTTTTTTATTCCTAGCTCGTCTTTAAAGGTAATATAGCTGTTTAAGATATAAGAAATAAATGTTCCTGTCGTATATCCTAATATAAAGCTAAATACTTCCTCAAATAGTAAAGAATATATATAGGATACTATTATAGTTACTATTGAGTTAATACCTCCTATTAAGATAAATAACATAAATTGCTTGTTATAAAAGATATTAACTACTTTTTTTAGATTATTCATCTTATCACCCTCTTAAATTTTTATATTTTAATAAAAAAGTATGTAGCTTTATAGGCTACATACTTTTTTGATTAAGGGCTTTATTAATAGCTTCTTTTTCCTCATCAGATAAATTATAAGTACTTTTTCCATCTTGAAGAGGTTTTGCATACGTGTAAGAGCCATCTCTACTATAGATTCCATTTAGTACAAACCCATTGTTTTTACTATCTAATAAGGCAATAGCAAAAGATAAATCTGCTCCCATATGCGCAATAGCATTATATCTTACTACTCCTACTTTTTTTATACAAAACTTCATATCTTCTTCTATTTTTTTAATGGTATCCATCATTTCCTTTTCATTCTGAAGGAGTATATTTAATTTCTTGGTATATTGGACGAGTAATTCTTCTAAATCTACTTCTTCCTTAGACATAAATTTCTCATAACGATGTTGAATCTTTTTTAATTTTACCATATAAGTAATTAACATAATAAACATAATTACTATTGCTAACGCTAATCCTGCCACAATATAAAGTATATTGCTATTTAATATTTCCATTATCTGTTGCATTTTTTAACCTTCTTATCTTTATTTATTTACATGCATTAAGCTAATAATTCTTTCTAATTCATCATCTGAATAATACTCTATTTCTATTTTTCCTTTTTTTGCCCCCATTGAAATAGTTACTTTTGTCCCTAAACTCTTTTGCAAATTCTCTTGAATCTCCCTATAAAAAGGATTATAAGCTTCTTTTTTCTCTTTTTTACCTTCCTTTTCGTTTAGCAAACCTTGTACATATTTTTCTGTTTCTCGTACACTTAATTTCTTTCCTATAATATAATCTACAAGTTGCTTTTGAACCTTTATATCTTTTATTGAAAGTATTGCCCTTGCATGGCCAAAACTAATCAGATTTTCTCTTAATTTTTCTTGTGCATAAGGTGTTAGATTCATTAATCTTAGAATATTAGTTACTGAAGGCCTGCTTTTCCCCACTCGATCTGCTACTTCATCTTGATTCAAATCAAATCTTTCCATTAATAAATTATAAGCACACGCAAGTTCCATTGCGTTTAAATCTTGTCTCTGGATGTTTTCTATAAGTGCTATCTCTAATGTTTGTTTGTCATCAAATTCTTTTACTATAATAGGTATTTCATTTAATTCAGCCATTCTAGCTGCCCTATATCGTCTTTCACCTGCTACAATCTCATATTTATTGTCTTTTTTTCTAACAATAAGAGGTTGTAAAATACCATGTTGTCTTATAGAAAGACTTAATTCTTGAAGTTCTTCTTGATTAAATTTTTTGCGCGGCTGATCAAAATTTGTCTCTATATCATTTATATTAACCATTTGAACGCCCACATGATTATCTCCTCCTACATTTAATGCTTCATCTGATAAAAGTGCATTTAATCCTTTTCCTAATCCTCTTTGTTTCATTTTTAGCTATTCCTTTCTATAAACTCTTTACTAAGTTGTCTATACTGTTCTGCCCCCTTTGACCTTCCATCATAACTAATACATGACATCCCAAAACTTGGAGCTTCACTTAATCGTACACTTCTTGTTATTTTAGTTTTATAAACATGATTGCTAAAGTGAGTTTCTACCTCTTTCACTACTTGATTAGATAGATTAGTACGTGTATCATACATAGTAAAGAGTATGCCTTCTAAAACGAGTTTAGGATTTGTACTTTTTTTAACCAATCCTATAGTTTGAACAAGTTGTGACAGTCCTTCCAAAGCATAATATTCACATTGCATAGGAATTAAAACAGTATTAGCCGCCGTTAGTGCATTAATAGTGAGTATATTAACTGCTGGTGGACAATCAATAAATACATAGTCATATTTATCTTTTACCTTATCCAATTGCTCCTTAAGTATGAACTCTCTTTTTTTAGTATTAACTAACTCCACCTCTGTTCCTGCTAAATTCATGTTGGAAGCAATAATATCTATTTTTTCATTAGGTGAGGTTTTTATTACCTTTTTAATATCTGATTCATTAATGAGTATATCATATATGGTTTCTTGCTGACTTTTTTGAAGTCCACATCCACTAGTTGCATTTCCTTGAGGATCTATATCAACAATAAGTACTTTATAATTGGCTTCTACTAATGCTGCTGCTAAGTTTATAACGGTGGTTGTTTTGCCGACTCCTCCTTTTTGATTAACAACTGCAATTATTTTTCCCATCAACATTCTCCTTTTAAACCTTTTTAATAAAAGTATATCATATCTATATTTTTATATAAACCATTTTATCCTCTTAATCTCAAATGTTTTAACAATAAATCGTCTTATTTTTAATGTTCCACGTGGAACATTTTTATTATTCCTTTTAATGTTTCACGTGGAACATTAAAAAGCACCTCATGCTTCACGCTTAAGGTGCTGAATAGAATTAGATTTCTAAACTAGTATTATCTAGAAGTAGATGGCATAAATATTTTCATAGCTTGTGGTATAACAGATATATTTAAAGGCAGTAAAGGTCCTTTCTCTCCATCTACATCCGTACAATACTGTATATTCTGCTGACTATTAATGGTTAATGATTTTGTTTGGAAATAAAGAACATTAGGATTATCAAAATGCTCTCCCTGTAAAACTTTTAAAAATAAAAGAGGCATATCTTGAAAAGCTAAATTTTTAAAACATACCACATCAAAAAGGCCATCAAAAAGACTAGCATCCTTTGCTAACTTCATAAAACCTCCTGCCCCTTTGCCATTAAATATAAGAACTAAAAAAAACTTACCACTATAGCATTTGTCTTCAGTAATTAGTTCTAGATCCATATCTTGATAATTTTGAATTACATCAAAACCTTTTACATAATAGGCTAATTTACCAAATTTATTTTTAAGTTCTGTATCCACTTCATGTGAAACTTGACTAAATGCTCCCATGTTACATACATTCACAAAATAATTATCATTTACATTTCCTATATCTACTAAATCATAATATCTATTTGCTATAATGTCTAAGGCTTGTGAAAGCTTACTAGGTATTCCTAAAGAATTTGCAAAATCATTAGCAGTTCCTAAAGGTAAAATACCTAATGGAATATGAGTAAGTTTCTTTCTAATCATACCTTGAACACATTCATTAATAGTTCCATCTCCTCCTGAAACAATTATCATTTCAGTAGTATCAGAGTCTATTTTTTCCATTATATACTTTTCCATTGAACCTTTTCCCTGACTACGAAAAATTTGCAAATTGCACCCCATATCCTGTATGCGTGCTGTAATGTAATCTAAGTTTGATACTACTTCTTGGTGTCCAGAATAGGCATTATATAATAACACAGCATTTTTATTCATCTTTAAATCCCCTATACATCAATATAATAATATTATTTTACCTATTTCACATAAATACATTATGTGTTTATGATTAGTATTTTATTCTACTCTACTTATTAAATCAATATATTATATATACAATTTCAATCTAATTTGCAGTTTAAATTGTAACATATTAACAAAAAAATAAAATGAGCTCTCTAAAGTATTCCTTAACTATAGAGCTGGATTTATTTATCATATACCTTCTCTATTAAATACTTTAGAATGACTCATTTTAAACCTATTTTACATCTGACTAGGTGCTTCAATCCCTAATAAGAATAATGCATTTTTAATTACATATTTTACTGCCACCACAATAGCAAGTCGAGAATCTCTCACCTTATGATCTTCTACTAAAATAGCATTGTCATGGTAAAATTTATTGAAAGCTTGTGCTAAATCTACTGCATAACGTGCGATATAAGAAGGTTCATACTTATGTGCTGCCTCTCTTATTGTCTGCTCAAATACTGCTAGTTCTTTAATAACACCTATAGATGCTTCGTCTGATATAATACTATAATCTATATCCAATTGAGGAATTTGATTTAAATTAATATTAGCCTTCTTTAGTACACTACATGCCCTTGCATGAGTATATTGTACGTATGGGCCTGTCTCTCCATCAAAATTTAACACACGTTCCCATGAAAATTGAATATCTTTTATAATATTGTTATACATATCATCAAATATAACAGCTCCAATACCTACTTGTTTTGCAATTTCATCTTTATTAAGTAAATCTGGATTCTTCTCTTCAATAATTTTCTTAGTCTTTTGTATTGATTCATTAAGAATATCCTCCAAGAAAACAACATTTCCTGAACGAGTAGAGAGCTTTCCTCCTTCCATACTTACCATACCAAATGGCACATGTACAAGGTTTTTTGACCATTCATATCCCATTTTCTCAATTACCTTAAAAAATTGTGCAAAGTGCAAGTTTTGCTGCAAAGCAGTAACAATGATACATTTTTTAAAGTCATACGTTTCTTTACGGTATTTAGCTGCTGTAATATCACGTGTCGCATAGAGTGAACTACCATCATTTTTTGTAATCAAACATGGAGGCATATTTTCTTCATCTAAACGAACTATTTTAGCACCTTCACTTATTTCAATTAATCCTTTGTCCTCAAGCTCTTTAACAACTACACTCATTTTATCATTATAGAAAGCCTCACCGTTATAACTATCAAACTTAACACCTAGCATATCATATACACGTTCAAATTCTTTTAAGCTAACACTTTTAAACCAGTTCCAAAGAGCAAGTGCTTCCTCATCACCATTTTCCATTTTTGTAAAATAATCTCTAGCCTCTTGCTCCATTTCTGGATATTTTTTTGCTTCATCATGGAACAAAACATAGATTCTTAAAAGTTCCGAAATACCTTTCTCTTCAACATCTTCTTTACTAGAGTATTTTTTATAGGCCACTATTAGCTTACCAAACTGAGTACCCCAATCCCCTAAATGATTCACACCCACACATTTATAGCCTAAAGCTTCGTAAATACGATATAAGCTATTACCTATAACCGTAGAACGAAGATGACCTACATGAAAAGGTTTAGCAATATTAGGTGAAGAATAATCGATAACTATATTTCCAAGCTCTTTTGTTTGACTTATGCCATAGTACTCTTTTTGTTCTAGTACATCACTTAAAATAGACTTTACTAAAGCCATTTTGTTTAAAAAGAAGTTTACATAAGCATTAACATTCTCAGTACGTTCAACTATTTCACTCTCTCCTAAACTTTCCTTAATCTCTTTAGCGATAATAGGTGGTGCCTTTCTAAGCTCTTTTGCTAACTTGAAACATGGAAATGCAAAATCTCCCATTTCAGTATTTGTTGGAATCTCTAGCATATTATATATCTCATCTTGATTTAAATAATCAATTTTATTACTAAGTAACTTTGCAATCTCTATCTTGAAATTATTCATTTTCTATTCTCCTTCATTTGCAAATCTATTCATATTGTACATAATTATTACTACTATAGCAAGTTGTGATTTCTATCTGTTCCTTTTATTGCTTATCACTTATAATCATTATTTCCTTGGTTCTTTCACTCTAATCATTCTCTACCCATTATAAAAAGCAGCTAAATAAACTTAGCTGCCTTTTATTGGTTTATAGGAATCTTAATCCTTATTTCATAACCATCTTGTTGTTCTTTCATTGTATATTTAGCATCTATCCCGGCCTTTTGGATCATATCTACGGCCTGTGTAATGGTATTTGTCACAAGTCTAATATCTTTTATATATGATTTAACTTTTTGATTCGACTTATGTTTAATCATCTCTTCTTTTGTTAAATCAACCAACATCTGTTCTATAAGCTGCTCTGTTCGCTTAACATTTAAGTCCTGTTTTATAATTTTCTCTAAAGCCACTAAATGCATTTCTTCATTTGGCAGCTTTAATAAAGCTCTAGCATGTCTTTCTGTTAAATTATTTTCAACTAATAATTTTTGAACAATGGAAGATAACTTTAAAATTCTTAATTTGTTGGCAACAGTAGATTGGTTTTTACCAAGAGTATTAGCTAACTCTTGTTGAGTATACCCATAATCCTGCATAATATTATAATAGGCTTGACTTTCTTCTAAGAAATTAAGATTTTCTCTCTGCAAATTCTCTATCAATGCTAGAACTGCACTATCTTTAGTTGTTACTTCTATAATAACAGCTGGAATGGTTAGGAGTCCTGCTAATTTAGATGCTTTTAATCTTCTTTCACCAGCAATTAATTCATAAAAGTTACCTATGGCTCTCACAGTAATTGGTTGCATAAGTCCATGCTCTAAAATAGAATTAGCTAGCTCTTGTAATGCTGTCTCTGAAAATACTTTCCTAGGTTGATATGGATTAGGTTTAACAAGGTCAACAGGAACTAATTCTATTTTTAATTCTTTTTGCATTTTTTACTGCTCCCCTCTAATTCAACGATTTTCGCTAAACTTAATTATACCATATATTGCCTCTAAAAACTATAATGCACAAAAATTATTAATAATTCAAACTTTTCATACACCTAATGGATTTTTTGTAGGTTCTCCTGCTTTTCTAGGATATTTTTTAGCTGTTTTATTCACTTTAATAATTTTAGCTATTCGATGATTAAGTTCTGTAAAAGGAACAGTTGCATCCACTATCTCTTCTAATTTCCCCCCTAATATTTGAATGGCTTTTGAGCCTTGTTCAAGCTCTTCATCTAACTTTTGCCCCTTTAAAGCAAGAAGGTATCCTCCTTGCTTTACAAAAGGAAGGGTGTACTCACTTAAAACTGCTAAATTAGCTACCGCTCTAGATGCACACATATCAAAAGCTTCTCTGTATTCTTCTTTTTTGCCTAGATCTTCTGCTCTCGAATGTACACAACTTATTTTCTCTAATTTTAACTCTCTTATGACTTCATTTAAGAAATTTAAGCGCTTATTAAGGGCATCTACTAAAATAATATCTATATGAGGATATACTATTTTTATAACTAACCCAGGAAAGCCTGCCCCTGTTCCTATATCAATCAGTGTTTTTATATCTTTCATATTTGTGGCTTTATTCACTGTTAGGCAATCTAAAAAATGTTTTGTAATAATCTCTCTATCATCTGTAATAGCCGTAAGATTTAGTTTTTGATTCCACTCTAAAAGAAGCTCTTTATATCGAAGTAATTGATTGATTTGCTTTTGATCTAATTCTATACCTAGTAATAAAGCTCCTTGTGCTAATAATTCTCTTTCGTTCATCTTTTAATCCTCTTTCGATGCTACATCATCTTTTTTATCTCTTCTTCTCTGTTCTAAATAAACCAATAACATAGAAATATCTGCTGGGGATACTCCTGATATACGAGAAGCTTGTCCTATAGATACAGGTCTAATCTGCTCAAGTTTTTGTTTAGCCTCTAATCTTAAACTAGAAACATCATTGTAATTAATATCTTGAGGAATTAGTTTACGTTCCAATCGCTTAAACTGTTCAACTTGTTTAAGCTGTCTTGAAATATAGCCTTCATATTTTAATTCAATCATAACTTGATTAATAATATCACTTTCTAGGTTAGGTCTTTGGGCATCCACTTGAGCAAAATCGCTATATTCTAATTCAGGCCTTTTTAATAATTCCGATAAAGCTATTCCAGATCGTAGAAGTGTGCTTCCTTTAGCTTCAAGTATTTGTTGAACAGCTTCACTTGTGCCTACATATACTGTCTTTAATCTTTCAAGCTCTTCTTGAATAGCTATACGTTTTTCAATAAATTTATTATATCTTTCCTGATCTATAAGTCCAACTTCATAACCTTTTTCAGTTAATCTTAAATCTGCGTTATCCTGTCTTAAAAGAAGTCTATACTCTGCACGAGATGTCATCATACGATAAGGCTCTTTTGTTCCTTTGGTTACTAAGTCATCTATTAGGACACCTATATACCCTTCTGATCGGTCAATAACTAAAGGTTCTTTACCTTTAATTTTAAGAACTGCATTAATACCAGCTATTAGACCTTGTGCTGCTGCTTCTTCATAACCTGAACTTCCATTCATTTGTCCAGCACTAAAGAAGCCTTCTATTTCTTTGAATTCAAGAGAATGTTTAAGTTGAAGTGGATTAATACAATCATACTCTATTGCATAACCTGTTCTCATAACTTCTACCTTTTCCATTCCTTTAATAGAACGTAACATCCTAAGTTGAACTTCTTCTGGTAAGGAAGAACTCATCCCTTGAACGTACATTTCGGTTGTATCCTCTCCTTCAGGTTCAATAAAAATTTGATGACGTGGTTTATCTGAAAATCTTACCACCTTATCTTCAATAGATGGACAATATCTAGGACCTGTTCCCTCTATAACTCCAGCATATAGTGGTGAAAGATGTAAGTTATCCCGAATAATTTGGTGAGTTTCTTCTGTTGTATAAGCTAAATAGCAAGGAAACTGCTTTCTTTTAATATCCTGTTCTTTATTTTCAAAAGAAAAAGGAACGATGGCTTCATCACCATGTTGAGGTTCCATTTGACTAAAATCAATCGTTCTTGCATCTACACGAGCTGGTGTACCTGTCTTAAATCTTCTTAACTCTATATTATGATTTTTTAAAGCTTCACTAAGTGCGTTAGATGTTTTTAATCCATTAGGACCTGTATATTCAATACACTCACCTGTTAAACATCTTGAACGAATATAAGTCCCACCTGCTAACACAATCCCTTTACACTCATAAAATGCACCTGTATTAGTAATAACACCTTTTACTTTATTGTTTTCTATTTTTATATCTACAATCTCTTGTTGCCTTATTGATAAGTTAGGGGTATTTTCTAAAACATGCTTCATTGACTTACTATATTTCACCTTATCTGCTTGAGCTCTTAGTGAATGTACAGCTGGTCCTTTGGCTGTATTTAGCATACGAGATTGAATATAGGTTTTATCTATATTCTTTCCCATTTCCCCACCTAGTGCATCAATCTCTCTCACTAGATGACCTTTTGAAGTCCCTCCTATATTAGGGTTACAAGGCATCATTGCAATGCTATCTAGAGACATCGTAAACATTATTGTCTTACAGCCCATTCTAGCTGCTGCAAGAGCTGCTTCTGAGCCAGCATGCCCCCCTCCTATTACTGCAATATCTATTTTTTCTGCAATATAAGCCATATTTATCGCCTACTTTCCTAAACAAAATCTACTAAATAACTGATTAATTATTTCATCTTTTAATGCTTCTCCTATAATCATCCCTAAATGACCATAGGCATCATGAAGATCAATTGCTAAGCAATCTTCTGGAAGACCTATTTCAATTGCCTCAATTACTTTATTTAAGCTTTTAATAGCTTTAACAAGTGCTTCTTTTTGTCTGTTGTTGGATAAAGTCACCTCTCCATTAATAGAAGTACTTCCTTTTATCACAAACTGTTTCATACTATTTTTCAATTCAACTAATCCATACTGTGTCTTAGAAGAAATATTAATTACTTCACCATATCTTAAATATTCCTCTACTATTTCTCGGGAAATAGTATTGCCTAAGTCATTTTTTGTACAAACATAAATTATTTTCTTCCCTCTTACTTGTTCTAAAATCTCTATATCTTTATCTGTTATCCCACTATGGCTATCTATTAGCATAAGCACTATATCTGCTGCTTCAATAGAACTTTTAGATTTCTCAACCCCTATTTTTTCAACCACATCTTCGGTTTCTCTAATCCCTGCGGTATCTAATAATAAGAAAGGGATACCATCTATATTGAGATACGCCTCCACAATATCCCTTGTTGTACCTGGAATATCTGTTACTATAGCTTTATTTTCTTCAAGTAATGCATTTAGTAAAGAGGATTTTCCTACATTAGGTCTTCCCACAATAGCTGTTTTCACACCTTCCCTAATCATCTTACCCGTATCAGCTGTAGCAAGTAACTCATTAAACTCTTGTACTAAATCTCTTAATTCCATTTCAAAGTCATCTGTTATAGGTTCATCTTGATCATATTCAGGATAGTCTATAGATACTTCTATACGGGCAATCACTTGTATTAATCTCTCTTGATATTCCCTTATTTTTTTAGATAAACGTCCTTCTAACTGACCTACAGCCTGCGAAAGAGAGAGTTCTGTCTTAGCCTCAATAATATCCATAATTGCTTCTACCTGTGCTAAATCTATACGTCCATTTAAAAATGCCCTTTTAGTAAATTCACCATTCTCAGCAAGTCTTGCACCATTTTTAATAAGTTCCATTAGGACAGTATTAAGAGGCACAGGGCCACCATGACAATTTATTTCAACTACATCTTCTCTCGTAAACGTCCTAGGCCCCTTCATCAGCATTACAAGTACTTCATCTAATATTTCACCATTATCATTAATTATATGTCCATAATTAATAGTATGAGTGTGTGTATCTATCAATAATTTTTTATTAGCAGCTCTAAAGACTTTATCTACTATTGTAACACTATCTCTCCCACTAACTCGAATGATTCCAATTCCACCTACTCCGATAGGTGTTGAGATAGCTGCTATAGTATCTTGAAATAGCATTATTTTTCATCCTTTCTTTAAAAAAAACCCAGTAATGAAACTGGGTTTTATCTATATGATTTATTTTGGTATGCTGGACTAATTACGACCCTTCTAAACGGCTCTTTACCTTCACTATGAGTTTTTACAAACCTACTATCTTGTAGCGCAGAATGAATAATTCTTCTATCATATGGATTCATAGGCTCTAAAATAATAGGTTTTCTTGTTTGCTGCACTTTTTTACTTAATTTATAAGCCAACTTACGAAGGGTTTCCTCTCGTCTTTCTCTATAGTTTTCTGTATCAATCATTATTTTAATATATTCTTGTCTCTGCTTATTAGCAACGATATTTACAATATATTGAATAGCATCAAGGGTTTCCCCTCTCTTCCCTATTATGATCCCCATATTATTACCTGAAATACTGATACTAATTCTGTTGTTATTTACAACCTTACTAGTCATTGTTGCATCTATAGACATTTCTTTAAGAAGTTTTTCTAAAAAACTCATAGCGAGACCTGTTACCTCTTCTAATTCTTCAGGTGTTACTACTACAAAGTCTTCTGAATCCTTTTTAAGTTCTTTTTTTACTTCCTTTTTCACTTCTTTATTTGGGAGCTCTTTTTTTGTATTTTCTACTTCTTTAGGTACTTCTTTCTCAAATTTAACTTGTAATTTAATAGGTTCTTCTTTAACTTTCTCTTTAATAGAAACTCTTACTTTAGCTTCTTTAGCTCCGAAACCTAGCAATCCTTTTGAACCTTTTGATATTACTTCAACTTCAACTTCATCTCTACTAGCACCTAATTCAATACATGCTTCAGTAACTGCATCTTCAATAGTTTTCCCTACTTTTTCAACAAAATTCATATCAACACCCCCAGGTTTTGGTATAGTTATTCCTTTTGATCTGATTCCTTACTGTCTACATTTACTGTTTATTATTCGCTTTTATCTTGCTTTTGTACAGGTACTTTTTTTTATTACTTTTTTAGTTCTCACTACTTTATGTGTTGTTTCTTGTACCTCTGATTGTACTGCTGTTTTTTCAACTGGAACCTTTTTAACTACTTTTTTCTTTATGATTTTTTGATCAACTAATGCTGCTTCACGTTCTTTTCTAAGTTGTTCTTCTAACTTTTCCTCTTGTTTTAAAACAATTTTATTAACTACCCACTGTTGCCCCACCATAATGACATTACCAGCAATCCAATAGAGAGCTAAACCAATTGGCATTGTATAGGCAAAGAACCCTGTCATAACTGGCATCATTATATTCATTACTTTCATCATTGATTCTGTAGAATTTCCTTGAGCATTACTATTAGCAGCAGCCTGTTGACTAGCCATACTACTAGCCATTGTAATTTTAGAGAAAATATAAGTTGAAGCACCTGCAATAATAGGTACTAAAACAGCTAACCACATTCCCCCTCTTATTAAAAGATCAGGAGTATCTACTAGGTTTACTCCTAAAAAGCTTTCATAATTTTGTTTTACTTCTAAAGCCTTTTCAATGATAGGTTGTGCTGTAGAACCAACATTGCTCAAAAATTCATTCCACTGGTTAGTATTAAGATGACTTAAAAATTGAGATAACCCATCAACTTGTCCTAAATCATACTCCATACGTGAGGTCACTTGAACAGATTCCTTAAATCCTTCTAATAAAGTTGGATAATTACCTACATGCTCTTTAATCGTCTGAGCAATAAAAGTATATTCATTACCTAGTTTGGTAATGTATTTAGCCGGTTCACGTAATACATTAAAAAGTGCCATAATAATTGGAAACTGAATAAGTAATGGTAAACACCCTGCAAGAGGATTAATTTTATACTTTTTATATAAGGCTTGCATTTCTTTACTATATTCCATTTGCGAAGCCTGATCTTTTTTATTTTGATATTTTTTTTGAAGCTTTTGCATCTCTGGTTGAAGCCTACTCATCCCCCTGGATGTACGTTGAGATGATAATTGAAATGGTGTTAACAATAGCCTTGCAACTAATGTAAAAATGATAATAGCAATACCTAGTGTGTACACAGGTGAAATTGCTGCCACTCCATCAAATATGAAGTTTAGAATTACACCAAAAAAATTGTTGATAATTCCCATTATTCTCCTCCTAAATTATATTGAGTATTTATCTACACTTTTTTTCAGGCACAGGGTCATACATTACCTTATGAAATGGATGACATTTAGAAATACGTATGACCCCTAGTAAAGTACCCTTAAAAAAGCCATGAATCTGAATTGCTTCATAAGTATATTGAGAACATGTGGGAATAAATCTACAGTTTTGTCCAAGCATAGGTGAAATTGCTTTTTGATAAAACCTTATAAGCTTAAGTGCCACTATCTTGGGCATATCCTTCATGTTACATATCCTCTCTACAGCAGATTATATCATATCATAGACTACTTATATTATAAAATATTAGATTAAATTATAAAATAGCTTTATGTTGTTTTAATAAACATAAAAGAGATGAAGAAATTTCCTGATAAGTAGCCCCATTAGCAGCACTTCGTGCTACTATAACAAAATCCCATCCATCCTTATTTATAATTTCTTCATTTAAACGATAGCTTTCTCGTACTAAACGTGTTACACGACTACGTACTACACTATTTCCAACTTTTTTACTTACAGAAATACCTAATCTATTTATTCCCTTATTATTTCTATATTTATAAAGAACTAAGTACCTATTAGCAAAAGATCTTCCTTTTTTATATACTACCCTAAATTCGAAATTTTTTTTCAGCGATTCTGTATACTTCATTAACTATACTCCTAAATTTATATAAGGCAAAACAAGGCCACTAATGCGGCCTTGTTCTATGCTGTTAATTTTTTTCTACCTTTTGCTCTTCTTCTAGCGAGTACCGCTCTACCATTTTTAGTTCTCATTCTTTTACGAAAACCATGTTCTTTACTTCTTTGACGTTTCTTTGGTTGGAAAGTCATTTTCATAGTGTGCGCCTCCTTAATTAATAAAGTAGTTACACAATATGCACACAATAAATGACAAAAGAGTTACTATGAACTACTCCGTCATTTGAAAAATAAATATTTACACACAACTAAAAAAATAAATAAGCACTATGCATAGTATAGAAGATTTATGAATAGTCGTCAAGTATTAGTTGATATTTATCTTCTATATAAATATTGGAATTTTACAAAGTACTTCTCAAATTTATATTAAAGAAATTACTAAAAATATATACTTATTACACAAATTTATCCACATTTTTTTTATCTTTATAACCTGTGGATATTTTTTCATAACGGTTGCTTTTCCACAGGTAATTTGCTATTATAAAACTATCTGTAGATAAGTTGTTAATTATAATAAGTTATTCACATTCTGTTGATAACCTTGTGTATAACTTATATTTTTTCTTCTTTTTTTGCTTATTTCCATATTTATTTCAGATTTTTAAGGTCTTTATAACTTTATCCACAACTTGTTTACGTTTTATTTTTATCTCAAAATATATTCACTTTTTACTATGTCTGTTGATTAAATTATTCACATATTGAACATACTTGAATAACTTGTTAATAAATTGTTTACTTAGGAGGATAAATAATGGTATCGCTGTATGATAAACACTGGGAAGCTATTCTCAATATCATTGAATTAGAAACATCTAGCGTAAGTTTCAATACCTGGTTTAAAGAAACCGCACTTATTGATATGGACAGTACTACCCTTACAATAGGTGTAAAAAATGAGTTTACTAAAGAGATTCTTAATACAAGATATTTAGAACTTATCAAAAATAGTGCTATGCAAATTTTAAATAAAGAATACAGCATTAAGTTTGTACTTCCTAATGAACAAACTACTATTGAGAAAAAAAATATAAAAAAATCAGATCAATTACAAGATCCGCTTAATATTCCTAGTAATCTTAACCCTAGATATGTATTTGATAGTTTTGTAGTTGGCAATAGTAATAGAATGGCTCATGCTGCTGCTCTGGCAGTTGCAGAAGCCCCTGCCAGAGCTTATAACCCTTTATTTTTATATGGTGGAGTAGGTTTAGGCAAAACACACCTTATGCATTCAATTGCTCACTATATATTAGATCAAAACCCAAATGCTAAGGTTATTTATGCTTCATCTGAAAAGTTTACCAATGAATTAATCAATTCTATTCGTGATGATAAAAACGAAAGCTTTAGAAATAAGTATAGAAATATTGACGTCCTCTTAATTGATGATATTCAATTTATTGCAGGTAAGGAACGTACCCAAGAAGAATTCTTCCATACTTTTAACACACTTCATGAAGCAAATAAACAAATTATTATCTCTAGTGATCGCCCTCCTAAGGAAATTGAAACATTGGAGGATCGCTTACGTTCACGTTTTGAATGGGGACTTATCGCAGACATTCAAAGTCCAGACCTAGAAACCAGAATTGCTATCTTACGTAAAAAGGCAGAAATAGAAAGTCTTTCTGTTCCTGAAGAAGTTCTTCTTTTCATAGCTAAAACCGTTATATCTAATATTCGTGAATTAGAAGGTGCTCTTAATCGTATTCTTGCATTCTCTTCTCTTACAAATAAGCCAATCACAGTAGAGCTAGCTAATGAAGCTCTTAAAGACCTTATTTCTAAGGACAAGCCTAAAATAATTACGGCTGACTATATTCAAGATACAGTAGCAGCTTATTTTCATTTAAAACCAGAGGAGCTTCGTTCTTCTAAACGTACACGTAGTATTGCCTATCCTAGACAAATTGCTATGTACTTATGTAGAAAGCTTACTGATTTATCATTACCTAAAATAGGTGAGAGATTTGGTGGTAGAGATCATACCACTATTATTCATGGTTTTGAAAAGATATCTAAGGATTTGCAAACAGATATTGAACTTTCTCAGATTATTAATGAACTTGAATCAAAAATAACTTCTAAATAACTATGTGTATATTCATGTGAACTTAAAGTTAACTACTTGTGGATTATTTTTTTAAAAATTTATCATTGTTAATGTTGTGGATAAACCTAATCCTTTTACTAAACAAATCCACAAGTCTATATACATGTTATTTTTTTACTCTTTATTAGGTTTTAAGGTGTTATCCCCAATACCCACAGCACTTACTACTATAATTGCTAATTTAACTTTAATTATTATCATGTTTTTACAGAAAGGAGATATCCACATGCATATAAATTGTAGGCAAGATCTTTTATTAACAAGTATCAATAATGTACTAAAAGCATGTTCAACTAAAACAACTTTACCCATACTTGAATGTATATTACTTCAAGCTCATGGCGGTAAACTAACACTTACAGGTAATAACCTTGAACTAGGTATAGAAAGTACTATCGATGCAGAAGTAACAGAAGAAGGTTTTGTAGCTTTAGAAGCAAGAATATTTTCTGAAATTATCAGAAAAATGCCAGGTGAAATGATTGAAATTTCATGTGATGATACTTATATGACTAAAATTATAAGTGAAAAATCAAAATTCCAAATTGCAGGTCAATCAGGTAAAGACTTTCCTGAGCTTCCAGCTGTTCAAAAGTTACACAGCTGTAGGATTAAGCAGCTTACTTTAAAAGATATGATTCGTCAAACTATTTTTTCTGTAGCTCAAGATGAAACAAGACCAATACTAACAGGTGAAATGTTGCAAATTAAAGAAGGGCGCTTAAATATTGTTTCTGTAGATGGCTATCGTATTTCTTATAGAGAGACCCCACTCTCAAATGAGAATGAAAGTATAGAAGTTGTCATCCCAGGAAAGACACTCACTGAAATTAACAAGATTTTATCAAGTGAGGAAACTGAGGAACTAAATATTTATTTTGGTGATAAGCATGTTCTTTTTGATCTAGGAGATAGCAAGGTAGTTTCACGTTTACTAGAAGGAGAGTTTTTAAAATATGAACAGGTTTTTTCTTCTGATTACGAAACAAAAATACTAATAGATCGAAAGAATTTTTTAATGTGCATTGAGCGTGCAGCTCTTATTTCTCGTGAAGGGAAGAAGAATCCTATAAAAATTCAAATAGATGGTGATAAAATGATCATTACCTCTAATACAGAATTAGGCACAGCTAGAGAAGAAATAGATGTTATTCTTGAAGGTAAAGAACTTATTATTGCCTTTAATCCAAGATATCTTATAGATGCTCTTAAAGTTATTGATGAAGATAAGGTTTATATTAACTTTATATCTTCTTTAACACCATGTATTATTAAGCCTCAAGAAGGTGAACATTATAAATACTTAATATTACCTATACGTGTTAATGCATAATAAGTTTTTTAATCGCTCTACTATTCAGGATTGAATTATAGAGCGATTTGTTGATTGAATTTAAAACTAAGGAGAAATAGAAATGAAAGAAATTAAGATTAATACAGAATTTATAAAGTTAGACCAGCTTATGAAATTTGCTAACTTAGTGCAAAGTGGAGGAGAAGCTAAAGGTTTAATTGCTCAAGAACTTGTATTAGTTAATGGTGAAATATGTACTCAAAGAGGGAAGAAAATTAGACCAGGTGATCAAGTAGAATTTGACGGAGAAGTAGTTTGTGTTAAATAGAAAAGGAGCACTTTTATGTATATTAAAGAGCTATCCTTAACGGATTTTAGAAATTATGGGGACTTGGATATAAAATTAGATAAAGGGATTAATATATTTAAAGGGGATAATGCTCAAGGTAAAACTAATATTTTAGAGGCTATTTATCTATGTGCTACAGCACGTTCTCATCGAACACATAAAGAGAAAGAAATCATTAAATGGGGAACGGAAGCTGCACATGTAAGGATACGTTTACAGAAAAATTATGTTGAGGATATAATAGATTTTCATCTTAATCAAAATACAAAGGCTGTAGCAATTAATAAGTTACCTATAGCTAAACTTGGAGAACTCTTTGGGTGTTTAAATATTGTAATGTTTTCGCCAGAAGATTTGCAGCTTATAAAAAATAGCCCTAAGGAAAGAAGAAGGTTTATAGATATAGAATTATGCCAAATTGATAAGATGTATTATTATGCATTGAGACAGTATCATAAGGTTTTAAAACAGAGAAATTTGACACTAAAACAATATTATATGACAAAGGATACATCAATGATTGATATTTGGGATATTCAGTTAGAACAATATGCTTTAGATGTTATAGATAAGAGAGAGAAGTTCATAGAGGAGCTAAATAAAATAGCTAATAAAATACATTTTGATATTTCAGGTGGGAAAGAAAGCTTAGAGGTTATTTATGAGCCTAATGTAAGTGCTACTGATTATAGTAATAAGATGTTAAAGTATAGAGAAAAGGATATTCTTTATCAAAATACTTCTATAGGGCCTCATCGTGATGATTTAAAATTTATGATAAATGGTATGGATGTTAAGATGTACGGTTCACAAGGTCAGCAACGGACGGTTGTATTATCTATGAAATTAGCAGAACTAAATATCATGAAGCAACATATAGGAGAAAATCCTGTTCTATTATTAGATGATGTATTATCAGAACTAGATGACCATAGGCAAGTCTATTTGTTTAAGTACACAAAAAATATTCAGACTTTTATTACTTGTACAGGTATAGAACAAAGTGTATGGAATACACAAAAAATTGGAAAACTATATTACGTAAAAGAAGGAAAAGTTATAAGTAAAGATTTTTAGACAGAATATTTTAAAATATAGGTAAATTTGCCTTTGTTAGTATTTTGATGTATAATAAATGTTGGATTAATATGCTTATTTTTATAAAAATAAGTTTGTAATAAATTTGAGTTAGTGTATGTAAAAAATAAAAGGAGTGAGATCTTAGTTATGGCAGCAACGTATAATGAAAATCAAATACAAATATTAGAGGGGCTGCAGGCAGTACGAAAAAGGCCTGGTATGTATATAGGCAGTACTTCTTCAAAAGGTCTTCACCATCTAGTATATGAGATAGTAGATAATGCAGTTGATGAAGCATTAGCAGGTGCATGTGATACTATTATAGTATCTATTCATCCTGACAATACCATATCAGTCCTAGATAATGGACGTGGTATTCCAGTAGGCATACATCCACAAAAAGGTATATCTACCGTTGAAGTTGTATTTACGATCCTTCATGCTGGTGGTAAGTTTGGTGGTGGAGGGTATAAGGTATCCGGTGGTCTACATGGGGTAGGAGCTTCAGTTGTTAATGCTTTATCTGAATGGCTAGTTGTAGAGGTTTATACTGAAGGTAAAATATACCAAGAAAGATTCTCAAGAGGGGAAGTAATACAACCTCTAACTGTTATAGGTAGTACAGATAAGACAGGTACTTTTGTACATTTTAAGCCAGATGAAGAGATTTTTGAAGAAGTGATTTTTGACTTTAAAATGCTAGAGCAACGTCTCAAAGAAACAGCATTCTTAACTAAGGCACTTAAAATACAGCTTATAGACTTAAGAGAAAATGAAGAAAAGAAGAAAGTTTTTCATTATGAGGGTGGTATTAAAG
This sequence comes from Sporanaerobium hydrogeniformans, assembly GCF_002735925.1. Classification (GTDB taxonomy): domain Bacteria; phylum Bacillota; class Clostridia; order Lachnospirales; family Cellulosilyticaceae; genus Sporanaerobium; species Sporanaerobium hydrogeniformans. The sequence goes on from NZ_PEDL01000009.1 coordinate 114,817, forward strand.
AATTTGTAGGACACTTAAATAAACATAAAACCCCTATCTATGATGAAGTTTTTTATTGCGAAGGTGAAAAGGATGGTATTTCTGTAGAAGTTGCTTTTCAACATAATGATGCCTATGTAGAAAATATTTTTAGCTTTGTAAATAATATTAATACAACTGAGGGTGGAACCCATTTATCTGGTTTTAAAACAGCTGTTACAAAAACATTAAATGATTATGCACGTAAAATGGGACTTTTAAAAGATGCAGATAAGAATCTAAGTGGTGAGGATATTCGTGAGGGTATGACAGCCATAGTTAGTATTAAAATAGGGGAACCACAATTTGAAGGGCAAACAAAGACTAAATTAGGCAATAGTGAGGCAGCAGGAGCTGTACAATCTGTATTTGGAGACCAACTTACTTATTTTTTAGAACAAAATCCTAATGTAGGTAAGATTGTTGTACAAAAAGGTATTATGGCTGCAAGAGCAAGGGATGCTGCACGAAAAGCAAGAGATTTAACCCGTCGTAAGAGTGCGCTAGAAGGTAATGCGTTACCTGGTAAACTTGCGGACTGCTCAGAGAAGGATGCTTCTAAATGTGAAATATATATTGTCGAAGGAGATTCGGCAGGTGGTTCAGCTAAAAGTGCACGTTCACCTAAGACTCAAGCAATTTTACCTCTTAGAGGTAAAATCCTTAACGTAGAAAAAGTTAGAATTGATAAGATGCTTGAAAATCAAGAAATACGTAATATGATTACTGCTTTTGGGGCTGGGATTAGTGATGATTTTGATATATCTAAGTTAAGATATGGTAAAATTATCCTCATGACTGATGCTGATGTCGATGGAGCACATATTCGAACACTTTTGTTGACATTTTTATACCGTTACTTTAGAGAACTTATTGAACAAGACCATGTTTATATTGCACAACCACCTCTTTATTTGGTGGAGAAAAATAAGAAAAAATATTATGTATTTGATGATAAAGAGCTCGAAAAAGTATTAGAAGAAATAGGTAGAACTGGAATTAGTCGTATGCAACGTTATAAAGGTTTAGGAGAGATGAATCCTGAGCAGCTTTGGGAAACTACTATGGATCCTGAATCTCGTGTACTTGTTAAAGTGAGTATCGATGATGCAGCAGCAGCGGATGAAATATTTACAAAACTAATGGGTGATGATGTAGAACCAAGAAGACAATTTATAAATGAGCATGCGCATAGGGTAACTTATTTAGATATTTAAAAAGAGCAAGGAGAATAATGAATGGATACAAATGATGTAAGTTATGACAGAATTATTCATAGAGATATACAGGATGAAATGCAGAATTGCTATATTGACTATGCTATGAGTGTTATTGTGTCTCGTGCTCTTCCAGATGTGCGCGATGGCTTAAAGCCTGTTCATAGGCGTATTTTATATGCTATGAGTGAATTAAACTTATGGTCAGATAAACAATATAGAAAGTCAGCACGTATTGTCGGAGACACTATGGGTAAATATCATCCCCATGGTGATTCTTCTATTTATGATGCAATGGTACGTATGGCACAAGATTTCTCGACTAGGTATCCTCTTGTAGATGGACAGGGTAATTTTGGTTCAATTGATGGGGATAGTGCTGCTGCTATGCGTTATACAGAAGCAAAAATGAGTAAGATTACTAATTTTATGTTAGCGGATATAGATAAGGATACTGTTGATTTTAGACCAAACTTTGACGAGTCTGCAAAGGAACCTTGTGTATTACCTTCTCGATTTCCTAACTTATTGGTAAATGGCTCATCTGGTATTGCTGTAGGTATGGCTACCAATATGCCGCCTCATAATTTGTCGGAGGTTATCAATGGTGTTATTAAGATGATTGATAATTATATGGGTGAAAATGAGGAGCAAGAAGTACGTGAAACAGAAATACAAGAGCTTATGGCAATTATTCAAGGACCAGACTTTCCTACAGGTGCAACAATTTGTGGTAGATATGGTATTGATCAAGCTTATCGTACAGGTCGAGGGAAAGTTAAGGTAAAGGCAAAGGCAGAGATAGAATCCATGAATAATGGAAAATCTCGTATTGTTGTAACTGAAATTCCCTATATGGTAAACAAAGCGCGTCTTATTGAAAAAATGGCTGAGTTAGTTAAGGAAAAGAAAGTAGACGGTATTACAGATATTAGGGATGAATCAGATAGAAATGGTATGTCTATTATCATAGAGCTTAGAAGGGATGCTAATCCAACCATCGTACTCAATCAGCTCTATAAATATACTCAATTACAAGATACCTTTAGCATCAATATGTTAGCTCTTGTAGAAAATAAACCTAAAGTACTTAACTTAAAACAAATACTTGAAGAGTACCTTAAACATCAAAAAGAAGTTGTAACAAGAAGAACAAAGTTTGATTTAAATAAGGCAGAAGCTAGAGCGCATATATTAGAAGGTTTACGCAAAGCACTGGATAATATAGATCTTATTGTATCTCTTATACGTTCATCTAAAACTGTTCAAGAAGCAAAAGATAAGATTATGGAGGCAATAGAGTTAACAGAGATTCAAGCTCAAGCTATTGTTGAAATGAGACTTCGTGCTTTAACAGGATTAGAGAGAGAAAAGATTGAAGAAGAATACAGTGAATTGATGACTAAGATAGCTTACTTGAAATCAATTCTTGAAAGTGAATATAAACTATTAAGTGTTATTAAAGAAGAAATTATTGAAGTTAAACAAAAATATGGTGATGGAAGAAGAACAGATATTACTATTGATGAGGATGAATATGATATAGAAGACCTTATTGATGAAGAGAATATCGTGGTTACTGTTACTCAATTAGGATATATTAAGAGAATTCCTTTAGATACCTATAAGAATCAAAATAGAGGTGGTAAAGGAATTATAGGTGTTAACACAATAGAGGACGATTATATTAGACAATTGTTTGTAACAACGAATTTTAATTATATTATGTTTTTTACAAATAAAGGTAAAGCGTACAGAATAAAAGGGTATAAAATACCTGAAGCAGGAAGAACTGCTAGAGGAACAGCAGTTATTAACTTATTAGAGCTTGACAAAGAGGAAAAAATAACCGCGGTATTTCCAGTTAAAGAATTTGAGGAAGATATGTTTTTAACGATGGTAACTAAAAAGGGTCAAATCAAGAAAACACCTCTTAAAGACTTTAGGAATATCAGAAAAGGTGGGCTTATTGCACTTAGCTTAGGGGAAGAAGATGAGCTTGTAGCAGTACACAAAACCAGTTCTAAAGATGCTATTTTAGTAGCAAGTAAAATGGGACAAGGTATTTTATTTGATGGAACAGATGTAAGGCCTATGGGAAGAACGGCTAGAGGTGTAAGGGCCATTAATTTATCAGAAGATGATGAAGTTATTGGTGCGACAGTACCGCAAGAAGGAGAACAAATCTTAACAGCCACAGAGAATGGACTAGGTAAAAGAACACAATTAGAAGCTTTTAGAGCTCAAAAGCGTGGTGGAAAAGGTTTAAAAATTAATAAAATTACGGAAAAGACAGGTAATATTATTGGTGTGGCTTCTGTAAAAGAAGATGATGAATTACTTCTTATTACTTCACAAGGTATTATTATTCGTATCCAGGTTTCTCAGATTTCTTCGATAGGAAGAAATGCACAAGGAGTGAAATTGATTAATGTTTCCGATGGTGTACAAGTAGTTTGTATGGAAAAGGTTAACGAAGAATTTATTGAAGATAAGATAGAGGAAAATGAGTAAAAATAAATGAAGCGATTAATTGTAGCGACATTTATAATAATAGTATTTATAATAGGTGGAGTAACTGGGTATTATTTAATTATAAACAATACAGGGGCTCTGCCTACTTTTATAAACGTTAAATCATTGGAAAATAAATATCAAATAAAAAAATCTGGGGAATTAGTAAGTGAAACAGCAAGTAAAGAAGAAGCAATAACACAAGCTAAAGAAATACAAAGAAGTATAGTAGTTGAAAAAGAAAGTCAAAAATGGATATATAGCACCCTTGACCCTTTTCTGATTATTACCGATATAGGAATTCATGATTTTCCAAGTTTTAATAGTGCTTTTAGTTATGCTGTAAAGAATGAAGAGTCAAAAATATTTTATAATAACGATAAAGAACCTTTATGGGAGAAGGATGCAGAAATACCAAATAGTATTCAACTGAATGTAAAACATATTAGGCAATATCCTGAACTTCCAAGGGGATGTGAAGTTACTTCATTAGCTATGTTATTTTCATACTATAATAAAGATATTAGTAAAATGGAGTTAGCTAAAAAAGTAAAGAAAGATACAACACCATATAGTAAAGATACAGAGGGAAGAATTTATTATGGAAATCCTTATGAAGGGTTTGTAGGAGATATGTATAACATTAATAATAATGGATATGGAGTATATCATGGACCTATTACAGAGCTTATTAATGAGTATCTCCCTAATAAGGCATTAGACATAACAGGTATGGAATTTAATGATGTCTTATATTTTCTTTCCAAGGGGTATCCTATATGGGTAATAATAAATGCTACATATGAACCTTTAGAAGAAAAATTCTTTAATATTTGGCATACACCGACAGGAATAGTTAAGACTACGTCAAGCCTACATTCGGTAGTTATTACAGGATATGATTTACAGTATATTTATATTAATGATCCATTAGATGCCAAGGGTAATAAAGCGGTGAATAGGGAAAAGTTTATAAAGGCTTGGGAGCAAATGGGGAATCAAGCTATCACAATTCTTAGATAGGGATGAACTATTGTATAAATGAGATTGTAAAGCATAAAGAAGAATGTTATAATAAAGTAGAAAATGTTGAGCTACACAGGTAACAATAGCTTTTAAAAATAAAATTAATAGATTAATTGATTATGTGCAAATAACAAGAGAGCTATTAAGATACCATAGCTATTAAGGTGTGTAAAACAACAAGCTATATAAAAGTATTCCAACAAATAATGTCCTTACACTTTATGTGTAGGGACATTTTAAATAGAGTATAAAAAGTATTCAAAGTCTTGATAAATAAAAGGATTTAAAGGTTAAAACAAATTAAAACTTAAGGTAAAAAAAAGATATGTATAAAAAGGCTTGACATAAAGATTAAAAGTTGATATTATAGATTTTGCCTTGAGTGGTGAAAAAATAAATACTTTTTAATTCGGAGAAGTACTCAAGTTGGCCGAAGAGGTGCCCCTGCTAAGGGTATAGGTCGGGTAACCGGCGCGAGGGTTCGAATCCCTCCTTCTCCGCTATATTTTACCTAAAAAGAAAAGTAAAATAAATTTTAAAAAGTACTTGACATAAGTAAAACACTCAAGTATAATAGTAAAAGTGCTGAAGAGCACGGTGATGAACATTGAAAACAAAATAGTAACCATAAAACCAGTCGATTCATGAACTTACTTGTAAGTTCAACGAGTACTATAAAGTACTAAGTAATAAGTCAGCAACCTAGGTTGCATGGACAAACTTTTTTATGAGAGTTTGATCCTGGCTCAGGATGAACGCTGGCGGCGTGCTTAACACATGCAAGTCGAACGAAGCCAAGGGAGCTTGCTCCCAAAGCTTAGTGGCGGACGGGTGAGTAACGCGTGGGTAACCTGCCCTATAGAGGGGGATAACGTTCGGAAACGAACGCTAATAC